>NZ_JANZNQ010000001.1 GCF_027257955.1 Zhongshania aquatica
CGCGGTGGCGTGCTTGGAGAGGGAAGTAATCCTTGAGTATTCATAATAGGTGTCCACTTAAAATGAGGTGGACACCAAGGCTACTAGCTTAAAATCGAATGGAAAGGTGAGTTCGCCGGACGGTTACCTTACGCCGACATTCGCGCTATCTTTAGCTACACTAAGTTACCGCCAGCTCAAAAATGTGTCGCAAATGTAAATCAATGTCAGTTCAAAACTTAATCAATATTTATTCTAAAACCAGAAATTTAATATATCTCGACTTATAAATCCCGTATCTTGATAAGTACCCCATATGTAGTCTTGCTTTCCATTTTCATCACTTCCCCACCCTTCAATATTCAATTTATACTGCCAATTTAGTGGCAAAAAAAAGCGCCCCGGAGGGCGCAAAAGTCTAACAATTTAAGTAGCAAAGATTAATAATCCCAACTCACTTTTACACCGTAGGTTCTTGGCGGCGCTAAATAATCTGAACGACCGGCATCCGTATGAAATTGTGAATAAGTATAGCGATCATCACTCAGGTTCTTACCGAAGGCAGTGACTCGAATATTACTGTCAAAGTGTAAGAACCCTAAGGCCGCATCTACTACATAATATTCATCCTCCCACGAAACGGGAGAATTCTGCGCTAAATAATAAAAACCGCCGTTATAGTAAACACTAGTCGAGAACTCCAGTTCGCCGATGTCAGATATTTCGATAACTTGGTTCAAACCAAAACTACCGCTGAACTTTGGCGTACGAGTGACGCGATTACCGGTGAAGTCACCCTGACCATTGTTATAGACTCCGTCGCCTTCGTTGTAGCCACTGCCATTTGTATACGAAGTGTATTCAGAATCCAAGTAAGACCCTGTCAATGCCAATACCAAGCCTGGGTTCCAGTTCGGCATAGGCACCCACTGAGTATCAAAATCAATACCTTGAATTTTTGCTCCCCCGGCATTCTCAAGCGAAACTGCACCACCACTTAGCAGAGAGATAAACTGTACTTGCAGATCCTGGATTTTATTTTCAAAAACCGCAACGTTAAACGTTAAGCCCTTGTCAAAGAATTGCGACTTAAGACCCAACTCCTTGGTAGTCACAGTCTCTGGTCGAACATATTCTGGATCGTCATACACGTTTACAGTGTTAAAAGTGCCACTCTTGTAGCCTTGGGTATACGTTGCATACGCGAGAATGTCATCGCTAATGTTGTACCCTACAGATACTTTGGGTGAGAAATTACTAGTATCCGACTCTGGGCGATCAAATTGCAGCAAGCTACTATTGCTGCCGTCCAGACCTACAAGTCCTACACTGGATTCAATAACACCGCGTGTCTCTTCCTGATACCGCCCACCGAGAGTAAGGTATAATTCATCGTTAAAATGTAAGGTAGACTGCGCAAAATACGCAGTAGACTTGGTACCCAACAAAGACACTAAGCCTAGGGATACACCGTCAGGAACGGAAATACCCAAACCGCTTGTTAATCCAGTAACCACGTTAATTAAGCCCTGCGGAACCGGAATACCCAATAAAGCCCCATCACTTAAATCCAGCCCCAATACGGACAAGCGATTTAGCGGAAAGCCGGATTCCTGCTCTAGATGGAACGCACCAACAATCCACTCGATCCATTCTGGACCATTCTCATTGGACAGAAATTGTATCTCTTGGGTTTTTACATCTGCAAACTGGCCCTTGGCATCAAAGGTGATAAATGGTGTATCCGAGCCGTCAAAGTCATACACGTTGTCCGTTGCAATATCTTGACTGCTCGCCAACAATTTGAAATCAAACCAATCTGTACGCCATTCTAACTCGCCGTAAAAAACATCATTATCTAAAGAAAAGTAACTCGGCACGTCAACGTCAACATAGTATTCGCGGGTCTCAGCTTGAGTACCTAAAGTCTGCGCCAAGACACTGGGCGCAACGTTTGGCATCGCCGTTGAACTAACCCCGTATTGATCGAACTTTATGTAAGCTAGGTTTAAGTCGATATTCTCGGTTGGAGAAAAACAAATTTTGAGTCGGTAACCCTCGCTCTCTTCCTTTGGAAACGCTTCACTACCACCCGCACCGTCACCTCGAGTACCGTCGTAATAATTGTCGGCCTCCGCCTTGGTGTAAGACAAGCTCGCCGCCAACCAATCAGTAATTGGCAGACTGCCGTGGAGCCGAAGATTAGTGCTATCAAAACTTTCTTTACTGGCTAAAACCGAGGCCTCGGGGTCTACCCCGGGAGACTTAGTAATAATGTTAATTGCACCGCCAGTTGAATTTCGTCCAAATAAAGTTCCCTGCGGCCCCTTTAGAACTTCAACACGCTCGACTGCGCCAAAGGCCTGCGATTGGCCGTTCGCAAAAGGATAGTAGATACCGTCAATATAAGTAGCCACACTCGGATCCGAGTCAGGCAAGAAAGCGTCGCTACCCACGCCTCGAATATAAATAACAGAAAAATTTACCGTCTGCCCGTAGTACATACCTGGGGTAAATTGAGCGAGATCTTTTGGATCATCTATACCCATCGCGTCCAGTTTTTCACTAGAAAAGGCGGCAAGTGAAATAGGTACATCTTGCGCGTCTTCGGTACGCTTCTGAGCAACAACCACAACTTCTTCTAGAAGACGATTACTGCCCCTAGCTCGCTCCTTCTTTTCTTCTTGAGCAAGAACCACTTGGCTGCTAGCGACGGCTACTAACGCTACACATATAGCGAGTTTAGTTTTAGAAAACTGTGAAAGCGTTGAGCTTTGCTTAACGGTTACTATGCCCACCTGAATATTCCTTCTTTATTATGACTTAAGGTCGATAAATTTCTCAGCTTCGCGCGAAATCACAAAGTTGGTTTACACACATACTGCATAAAACTGATACGCTAATTTAAATCCGTATCATATCTTTGTCAACTAAATCTATCAGCATTCGATAAAGCATTTTATTTTTAAATATTTAAACTATATATTTCAATATGTTATAACACATATAAATAACGTTTTAATTTAACAAAAGAGAGAACACTAAGTGTTATGAAACACCCAAAAAGCAAACGAGAACGCGTAGGCGGCATACCCAGTCATGAAAATATAATGGCATCAATCGCGGGGTGTATAGAAAAACTTGGCCTTGAAAAATGCACCATGAATGATTTCTCAAAAGCCGTTGGAGTAAGCCGAATTAGCCTTTACCGAACGTACGGAGATAAAATTAAACTTATCGACGCCGTTTTGGCTTATAGAGCAAATCAGTTCAATCAAAAGATAGGACAAAAGCTGTCTGAGTGCACAAGCCTTGAACAAGCGCTGATTATGTATTTCGTCGCCACTACCCGAAGTGCAGTCAAAGACAAAACAATTCGATATCTTATTGACAGCCAGTATGTATTTAAAGTTATTTATAGCGAGAAAGGCTCGCTAATGAGAACACCTGTCCATGATCTCTGGGCCCCCATAATCGCTAATTTAGGTGAGCCAAATTCAAATATAGAATTACTCGACGGTAAAGAGATTATAAATTGGATTCTAATTATGCAAGCCAGCCTGTCACGCGTTGCAATTGAATCTAAATGCGCAGATAGCGATATTATTGCAATGGTCCGCAACTTTATCCTTCCCGCATTTACCCTTCCAGCCGCCACAAAAAACAAAAAAAAGTATCTTCACCCTGAGTGATGCATATGATTTTCTCGCCCTGCATCACCTCAGCTTTTGTAATTCTAGGTGTGCGTTGGCGTATTTCGCCCGAAGTGCAGGCTTTGCAATCTTACCTGTAGGCAAGCGTGGCAATGGCTCAGCCTCGATCACTACATAACGCGGTACCTTAAATGCGCTAAGCTCGATATTGCAATGCGCAATAATATCTAACGCTTTAAGTCCCTCGTTACCATAAACTACCGCTAGTGGTGTTTCACCAAATTTATCGTCTTTTGCAGAGATGACCGCCACTTCCAGTACACCCACATGCTCTGACACCACTCGCTCCAGTTCCGCGGCAGAAATGTTTATACCGCCAGAAATAATAATGTCCTTCAACCTATCCTGCATTGTCAGCAAGCCGTCAGCATCCACCACGCCAAGGTCGCCCGTGTGTAACCAACCATCTACCAAGGTTTTAGCCGTTGCCTCTGGATCATCCCAATAGCGCACCATAACCCCAGGCCCTTTGATAACTATTTCGCCAGAAACGTTTGGTGCGCAAAAATTGCCTTGCTCATCCTTTATCGCAATCTTAGTAAACATTGATCCTTTGCCGCACTTCTCAGGATGCTCAATAGCCGCAGTATCAGTATTAACCGTCGCCTGACCGCCAGCCTCAGTCTGCCCATATAATTGTCGCAACAAGACCTTCTTGTCTAGCCAGCTTTTCAATAAATCGTTGGATACTCTCGCCCCGCCAACGTTGCAAAAACGAAGCGAAGATAAATCGGCACCGACAAATTTCGCGGAGGCCGACATACGCTCGAAAAAAATTGGAGCACCATTAAGCGAAGTAATTTTTTCCTTTTCAATGATGTCTATTGCACGATCGGGATCGAACGCCGCCTCAACATGTACGCTTGCACCATAGCTTAAATACTGTGTTGCGACGACGTAACCAGCCGACGTACAAAACGGGCCGAACACCAATGCTTTCGCCGGATAAGCCGGCACGAAAGGCATAGTCATAGCGGTATCAGCGGCATATGAGCTTAAGCTTCTATGGCTATAGACCACACCCTTGGGGTATCCCGTTGAACCACTAGTTGGAATGATCACAACCTCAGTATCAGGTGTGATAACAGGTCTCGACACCTGCGGATTGCGATTGCCACCCCGAAAATTCTTAATTAGTTCCAAACTTTCATAACGGACGTCGGGAGCTCTACTTGCCACGTCCTGTGCTAAAGAATGACGCTCACTATCATAAAAAACAAATTTCGATTGATACCGCTCGCCAACCAAATAGCTCACTTCGCTAGCTGTAGAGCGGGGATTAATGGGCGCCAAAATCGCCCCAGACAACATGGCAGCCTGAGACACGACCAACCACTCAAGACTATTTGCCGCCAATATCGTTACCCGATCCCCCAAGACAACGCCTTGTTCGATCAACCAATCCGCAGTCACTTGAGACCATTGATAAAACTCAGCATATGACACACGATCATTTTCAGTAACAATTGCCGCTTCGTTGGCGCGCTCACCCGCCCACCATTCGAAAATCTCGAGTAAAGTACTATTCACTTACGCACACCTTATTACTAGAAACCTTGTCCGCAGTAGCTTGCGCCCCACAGTACCATTATTAAGATTACTTTAAGAACGACTCGACGGAATCATGAAACGGCCCAATCATTTTCTCTAAACCGCCAAAATAGACGGTATCAACACCACCGGCCTGTAATCCCTGCTGTTGAATTAGCGCTGCCCGGAAGTCCTCCCCACCAAAAACCTCGTCAATCAATTTAAACGAGCGCGCATAAAGCTCTTTTGCCTTTTCAGTTTCTGGTTTTTCTTTAACTAGCATGTAGTAGTCGACCACTGTGCGGTTTGCCGCTCGCGGGCAAAGCACCATTACGCTAATGTAATAAGGACTAGTGACCACAATGGTATTTGGAAATGCCAGATAGGCATGGGTTATATATTTATGCAGATTGTCCGGATTACCATTTAGTACCGCAGGATCAAACCCAGCTTTTCCAGACACTTGACGCTGATTGTGCCCCAAAAGGGTATATACACTAGGAACGTCATCAAATAACTTAGCGATTGAATCGGCATGCAAACGTTGTACATGATAGCCTTCCAAGAAGGGTTCAATCACAAATTTCCAGTTAGTTTCTAGATCATATTTGCGGCGGCCATATACATACATATTGTCCAGACCAAATGCTTCAAGATCAGCACAAACTTGATCGCTACCTTCCAGCATTTCCGGGGACTCTTTATGATCCAACCCCACCCAAATAAACCCACCGGCCTCATACGTCTTAAGAGCAACCAGCCCGAGGTCGCATTTTTTTAGTGAAGGAAACGTTTCTTGACGAGGAATCCCAACCAACTTTCCGTCCATCGCGTAGGTCCACGCGTGATAAGGGCAAGAAACACGACCAGATTGAACAGGTTCATCACCTTCGACCAGCTTTGACCCACGATGACGACAGGCGTTAATAAACGCTCTAGCGACACCTTCGCGGTCACGAGTAATAAGCAGTGGCACTCCGTAACAATCCTGAGCCAAGGACATCCCAGGTTTAGGCAAATACGCTGACACCGTTGCTACAACGGGCACCTTACTAAACAAATCGCGCTGCTCGGACTGGAAACGAGCATCGCTGAGATACACATCTACTGGGCGACTTGCCTCATCTGTCGGCACCTCCATTTCGTCCAATGGACGAATCGCCTGAATCGCCGCCCACTGACTCTCAGTCAAACCCATCGGCGCGAAATTTTCCTCAGATTTCTTCGTTTCCATTCTGGGACTCCATTATTTCCAAATTCAATCTCAAACAGACAGCTCACAGGGAGTTGTTCAAAGTAACAAAAATACTAACCACCAATTTATCTAATGTCAATAGATAAAAATTTAAAGAGACGGCAAAAAACCGCCGATAATACAAACCAGTAACTACTATTTCTTTGGGATGGGCGCCAGTACAAAAACACCGTCAGACGCGACATTAAAACCGGCAACAGCACATTTGAATGAGAAAAAACAAGGTGGCCCTAAACCAAAGGCGACACCTTGAACTGTTATTTTACGGAAGCACGCTGAAAAGCTGGCCTACTCGACAACCGCGCCAAATAGTCTTGAATATCATCACTAAAACCTTGATCTAACTTAAAGTGACGCATAAGTATCAACGCATAAGCAACCGAGATATCAGCCAAAGTAAACTGATCGCCGCAAAGATACTCCGTTGACCGCTCACTTAGCCATCGAGACAACAGGACAAGCCGCTCATCAACCATAGCTTGATAATATTGAGCGACCTCCGGTAAACGCTGATCCTTTGGAACAAAATAGGTGTATCGCAACACAATGGATTGCAACATTGCTAAGCTACACTCCCCGAAATACAACCAGTTAAGATAATCGGCGTAGCCAGCGTCTTGCGCACTTATTTCTAACTTTCGCTCGCCATACTTAGCCGACAAATACTCCAAAATTGCGCACGATTCACTCATACGCACATCACCATCAATAAGATAAGGTAAAGTTCCAAGGGGGTTTACAGTGAGAAAATTTGGCGTTTTCAGTCGCGGAGGAAAATCCACCGATTCAAGTTTGTAATCTAACTGCAACTCCTCTAGCAACCAAACACATCGCATAGATCGAGTTCCAACACTATGATAAAGCGTAATCATATTTATATACCTTGATGTTATTTCAACACTTTTGTTTGCAAACTACGCCGCTCACCGAGCGAGTGCGCGATCTTCTTCAGTTGCCACTTCTAACGCACCCAACTCAATCAATTGCTCAATGCGCTCAACCGGTAAACCGAGAACCAATTCAGCTATTTCACGGGTATGCTGCCCCTGAATAGGAGCTGGCTGTATCTCTGGATCAGGCAGATCACTATGACCAACGGGGCCATTCTCAGTAATCAGACGTCCTAACGATGGTTGATTAAACTCTCGGAAAAAATGACGCAATCGAAGTTGCTCATTATCTAACAGCTCATTAATACGTAACATTTTCCCGGCCGCCAAGCCTGCAGCCTGCATCCGGTACATGACCTCCTCCGGAGAATGCATACTCGTCCACTGTAATACGCAGTGCTCCAACTCTTCACGACGAGCAAGCCTGCCCTCAGACGTCAAAAGCTCCGGAACACCGGCTAGATCACTCAGACCAATTACATTACACAAGGCCAACCAATCTTCCGTAGATCGAACCTCAATCATGCACCACAAATCTTCCCCCAAACACGGAAATAAATTTGCCGGCGCATCAAACTCGTAACGATTCCCCTGCGGACGCAGGGTATTCGGACACAGGGATTCACGTAAAAGAGGTGTAGCTAAGGTATTTAAAATCGCTTCCGCTTGCGAGAGCACAATCTTGGCACCCTTACCAGTTCGCCGACGCTTAATTAACACCGCTAAAACAGCGGTCGCCGCCAGCCGGCCAGCAAAGTGATCAGGAAAAATCGTCGTACTATCGCTGTAACTATCAGCCATGTCTGGATAGCACCACAAGCCGGTCAAACCTGAGGACGCTCTAACCAAAGGTCCATAACCCATACTTTTCGCCAACGGCCCGGTATTACCCAAGGCACTACTTTCTACGAGTACAATGCCTGGATTTAACGCTTTCAAACGCTGGTAGCCGATACCTAGCGACTCTAACGTGCCTGGCTTAAAGTTACTTAGTACAACATCCGAATTCTCAACTAACTGTCCAAATAAAGCGATCCCCTCGTCGGAGCGCAAATTCAACCCTAACGACTTCTTGTTCCGACTTCCCTGGGCAAAAGATTGGGTAATTAATGCGCCGTCCGCGCTTTGACGCAAACCATCGGGAAAGCTGCGACTTTCGACCTTTATAAGCTCTGCGCCCTGATCAGCAAACAACCTACCTAGCTCTGCTCCTGCAACTATCACCCCTAGATCAAGCACCCGAATTCCGTCCAACGGACGTCGGCTAGCTGGTTCATTACCCGTCTCCGCTAATTGCGGCACCGCTTCAGCCAGCACCTCTCGGGTATGTTGACCAAGCCGTGGCGCCGGATCTCGAACACCTACGCGACTACCATCAATGTCAAAATACCCCGATGGCATCTTTCCAGACTTACCGTCAACTTCCACATTTATAAAGGCTTCACGCGCATTAAAGTGCTCATTATTTAACACCTGTTGCGGAGTAGAAACTGAAGCTATCGGCACGCCCCTCTTTTGACCTTCCGATACCAGCACATCTGCATCCTGATCTTTGAATAACAGAGCAATCAACTCGTTAATTTCTTTAATCGCTTTAAATCGTTTACCTAAACTATTAAAACTAGGATCGGTAAATGGGTGATCTCCCCCTAGCCAGTTAGACATACCCTGCCACTGCCTAGGATTGAGTACACAGATTCGAACATGGCCGTCACGACAAGGAAATATCGGATAAACCTTACCTACCGGTGGACGGCCGAAATGCGCTATTTCAGCGGCGGATTTACCCGCTGCGGCGCTACCTGTCACCCCCAAACCCGGATCAATAATCTGAGCGGTAGCCTCAAATAATGAAAAGTCTAAAAGATTACCTTCACCAACATGAAGATGCTGCCAATAGGCCAACAGGCCAACCCATGCGGCCTGAACAGCAGCAGCTTCTACCGCCAACTCTCCGGGTGGCAATAGAGGATCACTACCCTTAATACCTGATCGCGCCAACACTCCGCCTAGCGCCATTATCACAGCGTTAGTACCGCGATAGTCCTTCCACGGACCAGTAAGTCCAAAGTCTGTGATTGAAAAAATAATCAACGCGGGAAACTTACGCCTCAATGCCTCATGACTTATCCCACAGGCGGCCAAACGTCCGTCGTCTAACAGCAACGCAGCTCCGCTTAATAAACGAAGGAAATTTTCACGATCATCCTCCCGGTCTAAATCTAAAATAACGCTCCGCTTATTCGCTTGATGCGTAAAAAAGTGCAAACTTTCATTCTCAAACACCGGTTTCTGCTGCCTAGAGGACAAACCCTCTGTTGGCTCAATGAGAATGACATCGGCGCCAAGATCCGCCATCAATCGGCCACACATCTCAGCGTTTCCATCTAGTAAATCAATAACCCGCATACCGGCCAAAGGCAAATCACTGTCGTTACCTTGACTCACTTCAAGTCTACTTGATGCCTCTAAAGCCATGAGCTTCTTCCCAAATTCATATATACCATGCCTCGCAAAACCACTTAGCACGCACCAAACCTACATTGACTTCAATACCAATTTCTATCGGACTTAATCTACTACAGTTAGTTTTGTGTGCCAAGTAAATGATAGAACTGTAATGACCGTAGGGAGGGATATTCCTGAGCGACTAGCGCAGCTAAAAACCACTAGTTGTAGGTTGATGAAGAGTGAGAATAGCCCAGTATTTAGAATCTCGGGAATGATCAATACTGAGATACGTTCATATCACTTACCACGAGCGAAGCCCGAGTGGCCAGACTAGGCTGGGTGCTTCGATATATAGCACCTACCACACTATGGATTACCCTGTAGACTGACCTTTACCCCACATTAGCACTAATCTCGTGATGAGAGATTCACAATTTACGCCATCAGTTGGGCAAGTAAAAAAGGAGGCTGAACGCTGTAGATACTTTGGGGACGAATGATTTTATGGTGATAGCACCACTGATCAATTTCCACACGCGCTTCAACCAGCGTTCGCGGTATAGCTAACCAACGCCGAACATGTTCAAGTCTTAAAGAAAACCCATGCCAGTGTATTTTCCAGTCAGCCACCAACGCGCTCAACAGTCGTTAGTGAACTGCTGGTTTCACGTGCATTAGTGGAAATTGAGACTGTCGCACCATGGGAAGTCGCTAGACACGGTACTCAACATAAAGCGTGCCACCACCAGGAGATCGCAATTCACCCTTGCTAATTGTCGATTACCTCTCTTGCTACTCGCATCGCAGACAAAGCCGCAGGATAACCACAGTAAGCCGCAGCGTGCATAATAATTTCGCGAAGCTCTTCCGGGCTAACGCCGTTATTGAGTGCGCCGCGTATATGTCCTTTCAGCTCAGCATGTGCCTGTAGAGCAATTAGCATAGATACCGTTGCAATACTGCGGGTCTTGCGATCCAAACCACCGCGCGTCCAAACGCCACCCCAGGCATGTTCCATAGCCGCCTCTTGGAGCGGCATATCGAAAGCAGTCGCATTGCCCAGAGAATTATCAACATGGTCGTTACCCATAACTTCGCGGCGAATAATCTCACCGGCATTTTGATCATCAATACTCATAAATATCCTCTAATAAGTTCTTTTATTAAATCACTCTCAATTTAGATCGCAACGACCTGAGAATAGGCAATACATCTTACGGAGACAAGCTATACAAATCTAAGTGACTTTCTGACAATGACGTGTAATCGATATAGATAAAAGGTTCTCTCGCACCGTATCGGCCAATCGAGACCTATCGGCACACCTAGCTCTGGATGTCACCCGCGAAAGTCTCTTGAAGTGTATTAGCCATTGCCTGACATGCAGCAGATAAAGGATAACGTCGATTGGTAATCAACCCAACCTGTTGACGAATAGTTGGCTTTAATAATGTCCGGCAGTGGGCGCCAAGCTCAAGCATCTGATCTTGGCAAAGGGACGGCACCACGCTAACCCCAAGACCATTAGCCACCATTCGACCTATGGTAGCTAGTTGATGAGTTTCATACGCCGGTGAAATTGATAAGCCGAGACTGGCAAATTCACTGAATATTAACCGACGAACAACCGAAGGCGCTTGTAAACTGATAAAATCTGACTCAAGTAATTGTTTGGCGCTTAGCTTTTTTAGCTTCAACAACTCGTGCCCCGGCGGGAGCACTGCCACGAAACAATCTTCAAATAGCGGTGTAAATATAAGGTCTTCATTGCCCTGCCGCTTGTCACCCCCCGGATCAAAACTAACCCCAAGTTCGACCCGCCCGCGGCGAACCATCGCAACCACTTCCTCAGCGATCACGTCATTGAGGGTTATCTGTACCTGAGGATAATTATTTTTGAATTTGCGAATCGCACTAGGTAATTGATTACTGGCAAAGGATGGCATTGCGGCAATACTAATTTTCCCTTCGCGGAGCACAAAGCGCTTATGTAGGTCATTGACCGCCCCATCCCAATCGACGAGCAAACGGAGAGCCACTGGGTAAAAGTCCTCGCCTTCTGGCGTTAGAGCAAAAGAGCGAGTTGTCCGAACTAGCAGCTTTCCACCTATTGTGGTTTCCAGTACTTGTATTGCGCTACTCAAGGCAGGTTGCGAAAGATGAAGCTCAACGGCAGCGTCAGCAAAACTGCGCGATTGCACCACTGCGACAAAGGCGCGAACCTGTTTTAGGGTAACGTTAATGACAATGACCTCAACCTTTTAATAACCAAAATCTATTAATTGATAAAATTAATCCATTTGATAAATATAATCAAGACGTCCATTGTAAGTAAGCATTAGGCTTGCTCCGCTCTAGCAACATGCTGAGCCGAAGGAAGCTTGGGTCTACTTCTAGGAGCACCTGGCAATGGCTGGATTCAATAAAATAGTAAACAGTTATAGTGAGGCCATGGCCGGCCTGAAAGACGGCATGACTATCGTCGCTGGCGGCTTTGGGCTATGCGGCATCCCAGAAAACCTGATAGCCGAGATAAAACGCAAAGGCTGCCGCGACCTGACTATTGTTTCCAATAACTGTGGTGTAGACGGATTCGGCTTAGGCATTTTGCTAGAAGACAAGCAAATCAAAAAAATGGTGTCCTCATACGTCGGCGAGAACAAACTTTTTGAACAGCAGCTACTAGCAGGTGAGCTCGAAGTAGAGCTAACCCCCCAAGGCACTTTGGCTGAGAAAATGCGCGCCGGCGGCGCGGGCATTCCCGCCTTTTACACCGCGACTGGCTATGGCACACCCGTTGGCGAAGGCAAAGAAGTCCGTGAGTTTAATGGCCGGAAATACATACTTGAAGAAGCTATCACTGGCGACTTTGCCATTATCAAGGCATGGAAAGCAGATCAATACGGCAACTTAGTATTCCGTCACACCGCGCAAAATTTCAATCCGATGGCCGCAACCGCAGGCAAAATCACCGTAGTTGAAGTTGAAGAAATCGTCGAGCTCGGTTCCCTAGATCCTGCGCACATCCACACCCCAGGCATATATGTGGATCGGCTAATCCAAGGCAGCTTCGAAAAACGCATCGAACAACGCACCGTACGCAGCGCATAAGGAGAATCACCGTGGCATTAACTCGTGAACAACTGGCGCAACGTGTGGCGCGTGAATTACAAGACGGATATTACGTAAATTTAGGAATTGGCATTCCCACCTTGGTAGCGAATTACGTTCCCGAGGGCATCGAGGTAATGCTGCAATCAGAAAATGGATTGCTGGGCATGGGGCCATTCCCTACTGAAGATGAAATCGATGCAGACATGATCAACGCCGGTAAACAAACCGTTACGGCGGCCAAAGGCGCGTCCATTTTCTCTTCCGCAGAATCCTTTGCCATGATTCGTGGTGGCCATGTGGATTTAACCGTACTGGGTGCCTTCGAAGTTGATGTGGCGGGCAACATTGCCAGCTGGATGATCCCAGGCAAACTCATCAAGGGGATGGGCGGTGCAATGGATCTGGTCGCGGGTGCAGATAATATTATTGTCACCATGACCCACGCCAGTAAACATGGCGAATCCAAGCTGTTAACAAAATGCAGCCTACCACTTACCGGTGTCGGCTGTATTAAAAAAGTAGTTACAGACTTAGCCTACATTGAGATTCATGACAACAAATTTTGGCTAATAGAGCGGGCACCGGGTGTTAGTGTGGACGACATTATTAAACTTACAGAGGGTGAACTTGTCGTTCCAGACGTTGTACCCGAGATGACATTTTAAAACAGAAAGATATTTGCATCGATCCTTATACGTCGGAGAAATAGAATGACTAAAGGCCATGAACGCAAGGTCGTTATTGTGGAGGCAGTTCGCACTGCAATAGGCAACTTCAATGGGGCACTGTCTTCTGTGCCAGCACATCTCCTTGGTGCAAAGGTAATCAGCGCATTACTCAGTCGCTCAGGTATCGATCCAAAGCAGATTGACGAAGTCATTCTAGGCCAAGTCCTGACAGCCGGTGCGGGTCAGAACCCAGCCCGCCAAGCAGTTATTGCGGCAGGCCTACCAGAAACCTGCCCCGCAATGACCATCAACAAAGTGTGTGGCAGTGGTTTAAAAGCTGTCCACCTTGCCGCACAGGCTATCCTCTGCGGCGACGCCGATATCGTCATCGCTGGCGGTCAGGAGAATATGAGTCTATCGCCACATGTTCTGCCGAAATCCCGTGACGGACAAAAAATGGGTAATTGGACATTAAAAGACACCATGATCGAAGACGGTTTGTGGGATGCATTTAACGATTATCATATGGGCGTGACCGCAGAAAATGTCGCAAAAAAATATGATATAAGCCGCGAGCAGCAGGATCTATTTGCAGCCGAGTCTCAGAGAAAGGCGCAGCAAGCTATTGAGAACAACAAATTTGACGATGAAATTGTCGCAGTGGATATCCCGCAACGCCGCGGAGATCCAATCCGTTTCGCCAACGACGAATTCCCGCGTAAAGGCACCACCGTTGAAACTTTAACAAATCTACGTCCGGCATTTAAACAAGACGGGAGCGTGACCGCAGGCAATGCATCGGGGCTTAATGACGGCGCGGCCGCACTGCTGATCATGAGCGAACGAAAAGCGATAGAGCTCGGACTAACGCCTCTCGCAACAATTACAGCCTATGCAAGTGCCGGGGTCGATCCCGCCATTATGGGTACCGGCCCCATTCCCGCGTCGACGAAGTGCCTAGCAAAGGCAGGCTGGACTATTAGCGATCTCGACTTAGTAGAATCTAATGAAGCGTTTGCTGCTCAGTCATTAGGAGTGAACTGCGAACTAGCGTGGGATACATCTATTGTAAATGTTAACGGTGGCGCAATTGCACTTGGCCATCCTATTGGTGCGTCAGGCGCTAGGATTTTAGTTACCCTACTCCATGAAATGAAACGCCGAGACGCTAAGAAAGGACTTGCCACGCTATGTATCGGTGGTGGCCAGGGCGTTGCGATCGCCATTGAAAGGTGAATTTTTTCGGGAGCGTTTATTTACCAGGTTACTAAAATATTTTTCTGAGAATGAAGTAGTAATACCAAATAGTATTTTAGCCCTTCGCTTTTGAGAAGAGACCTAACTGGCGCCGAGTTAACTAAATCAGAGAAAACTGAATGAAACAGACAAGTCTATTCCCAAAACGAGCCAGAATCGTTGAAGTTGGCCCAAGAGACGGACTGCAAAACGAAAAGAAGTTCGTAGATATCGAGACCCGGGTAGAACTTATCAATCAACTGACCAAATCAGGGATAACTCATATAGAAGCCGGCAGCTTTGTGAATCCAACTTGGGTGCCACAAATGGCAGGTAGCGACGACGTGTTTTCTAAAATCACTCGCGGCGAAGGGACAAGCTATATCGCACTCACACCTAATATGCGCGGATTCGAACGCGCTATGGAAGTCGGTGTTAAAGAAGTGGCGATATTCGCCTCTGCTTCAGAGGCCTTCTCCCAAAAAAATATTAACTGTTCAATAGCGGAAAGCATTACGCGCTTCGAACCAATATTTGATGCCGCGCTAAAAAATGACGTAGCCGTAAGAGGCTACGTGTCGACTATCGCGGGCTGCCCATACCAAGAAGAGGTCAGTGTAGATGTAGTCGTTGCTCTTGCTGAGAAACTACTTGCTATGGGTTGTTATGAAATATCCCTAGGAGACACCACCGGAGTAGGAACTCCAGCGCAAATACACTCAATATTGACCGGGCTACTGCAACGTATTCCAGCATCAAAACTTGCGGTGCATTTTCATGACACCAATGGCCAAGCCCTCGAAAATATCAAAGTCGCGCTGGAGCTTGGAATTTCTGTCATCGACAGCTCTATTGGCGGTCTAGGTGGTTGCCCCTATGCAAAAGGTGCGTCAGGTAACGTGGCGACCGAGGAAGTTATAGAACTGCTCGACAAATTAGACATCGCTCACGGTATTAATCTAGAGGAATTAACAAAAGCGAGACAATTCATTCGCGAAAAACTTAGCCAGTAAACCACAATGCGGTCTACTGACTCGTTTCTCTAAATTTTAGTTCCCTACTGGTTCGAATGGGGTGTCGAGAATCAATTGGTAAAATGCGAGATCAAGCCAGCGATCAAATTTAAATTCTGTCTAGTTTATCGTTCCAGAACATTGAAATCCCAACTTTTGGTACATTAGGATACTGACCGCATTAGAGGCATCTATCACGGCGACCATGACATGATATTGCGGCAATCTCGCCAACGTTATAAGCTCATTCATAAGACACGCCCATCGCCCATCGCAATATAACCAGAATATTCAATAGTATACTTGTCCGCAGGAAAATTACGGAATGACCCGTAGCCTAGCAAGCTCGGCCAAGATATCGCCTTCAAACCCAGCAATTATCGGTATTAAGCCGACTCTTTAGCCCTAAACCATTCAGCTACATTCTCAATTGTGCGCGGCGTATAATCGCAGAGCGCAGTGGAGTTAAGAATGACTTCGTTAAATACCTCATGAATTTGAGAGCCATGTAATTCAACGTTACAAACAGCAATATGTATCCTATTTTCCAAACGACTATTTCGATAATAACAGCTAGGCTAGCATGGCTACTCTGGAAAAAATTACGAGTACTTCATTGACTTACGTAAGCAACAAAATATTGAACAGGGAATAATCTACACACATAACACTATGTTTACGAAACCGCCTAATATTTAAACGCTCTGATTCCGAAAATAAAGCCACTGCCGTTATTTCAGCCAGGGATTTGTCCAGCCATATGCTGGGCTTTTTTTGAAAACTCTACGACTAAAAAGTAACTTTCTCTCTGAGGGCTTCCACAATAAAATGGACATGATGACACGACGAGCGTCTGGTTTTAGAAACTTTGAAAATTACAGATTACGCGTACTAGCCCTAGCCCATTGTGGGTGGGACGGTGTGATTGACGGAGTTTAATGAGCGCCACCCCCGTTAATTGGGTGGAGCCAAGTTTTGTTACTGGGGCGTCACAGCCAAATTTCAGGCATAAAAAACCCAGATCAAATATCTAGGCTTCTTTATATAAGTCAAAGAGTTATGTTTAGTACGCTCGGCACGATTCCGCCACTTTCATCATAACCAGGATCGTCAAATACATGATTTTTTGAACCGCACGTTGGAAATATGAATGGCATATCTAGAAATTAGCAGAGCAATACATAGACAGCTTTTAATATTAAATAATCACTGATGTCTAACGCTGAAACCTATGTAGTTCCAATTTTGGTACTGCAGAATCGCTTAAAGTAGGACGTAATCTTTTGGTGTCACGAGTAGGTTAATAAAACCCTCGTTGTCCGGCTCTTGCGCCAATTCGCCAACCCAATCACTTAAGTGATGAACTTGCGCGGGAATAAGACGATGCTCGATATGGTCAATAATATGGTATTGCATGCCAAAGCTTTCAAGCAATTCGATAAGCTGATGGCCATCTGCGCCCGAATGGCGGATTCCGTAGGGACAAAACTCTAGAATAATACGCACGTGAGTACTGTTGGCAGCGATAAGTTTACGTAGCCCATTTACCACAAAATACTCCGCGCCCTGGGTGTCTATTTTCAGGAAATCGATGCGTTGGGTTTGGGCCCCAAGGTGTTGGTCACCGTGTACTAATTGAATAGGACTGCTATTGCGCTCCCCGCCGTCTGAGTAAATGCGGTGATCACCAAAGTTGTCAGTTGAAAGAAATAATTTGCCGTCTTCATTTCTGTCACTCAGTGCCAAGGGGTGCAGCGTCACATTATCCAGATCATTCAGGCTGACATTTTCCTGCAAAAGTGCAAAGTTCTTGGCATCCGGCTCGTATGATAAAACGGTACCTTTCGGCCCTGCGATTTCACTTGCTAGTAATGTGTAATAACCAATATTGGCGCCTACATCGACAAAGACACCACCAGCTTGAAAATGCTTGATGACTAATTGGGTTTCGTATGGCTCCCAGCACTGTTCGGCACGCAGCTTTTCAGAAATGATTGTGTCGTTTGACCCGTGAACACGCATTTTTAGTCGCGCTTTCAAACCCTCTATATTGAGTTCAATCGGCTTTGCGGGGTCAATACCATTAGTCTGTTTAATTTGAGCCATACCACATAACCTAAGTGAAGTTTGGGTAGTCAGCCCAATAGTATTGCAGGTCTGTCTTCTGCCAGTTTGTGTATATTTTCGGCCAGCTTAACTGATCGATACGCCAGCCGTGATGCGGCTCCAGATTGCTGGAGAAGACCGGCGCGCCGTAGTCGCAAAAGCGGGTATCGACACTCATACGAACAACCGAATCACTAATATTTGGTTGCGCAGCATGGACGGTAAACGCGTTGAATATAATGACGTCGCCTTGGGCCACATCAGACACATGCCAAGTGATTTCGTCCGGATAGATCTCGCACTGAACATTGCCGACCCCCGGGGATGTCATGACTTCCCGCATACCGCGCTTATGCGATGCGGGCAATATTTTGAGGCGCCCCATTTCGCTTGAAACATCATGTAAAGCAACCCAGATGCCCGCCATGGTGCTAGGAGCGACGTGAGAGCGCGCATCCTGATGGGGCGGTGTTTCGTAGCCGACCTTTTTGGGCGTTGATATTCGCGCCATCTTCATCGGATATACAAATACCTCACTGTTACTGACGGTACGCATCAGTTGCAGGAGATCAGCGTCATGGAAGAAGGCATGAAAGGATTCTAGGCTTTGTATTTTTGGATATACCTCGTCCCAAATCGCATCGGTTTCTACGAATGCCTCCCCGGTCAGCACGGGTAATTGCTGCGATTCATCCAGCCTTACATGAGGCGACAAACAAGACAGGATATCCTTTAACAGGGCGGCGCATTTTGTAGCAGCGGTATATTGCTTGAAATAGAGATACCCCCACTCCTGAAAACGGCTGCGAAGAATGTCCGGCGCCTCATTGGCGTCTGACACGATAAGTCCTTGATCACTGGGCATGGAGATGGAAGCCAAAGTAGTTATTGGAATAGGCGTTAATACAAGCCCGTAGATTTTACGCAAGGCAGAATTGGAACGCCAATATTTATCTGTAGAAATCTAAATCTGAACTAACACATCCACAGATTGATAAGTCAGCAAAAGATCGAAAATGCCGAGCTTGGAGCACATCCAACTTGCGCAAATGGACGTATTGACCAATTGGTCATTTAAATAATCACCCACTCGGAGAGACTCATGAAACAACTGATCCCTGCACTGATCCTCTTAGGCGTCACTGGTACTAGCTGGGCCCAGGTGCCGAGTCTGCCACTTGATGCTTTTAACGGCGCCGATCTCGGCAGTGCTCTGAGCCCACAGATCTTGGTCATCGGCTTCAACAATATTGACGACGCGACCAACGCGTTCGTTTCAGGTGAAGGGACTCGTGGGGGCGGTATGCGTGCCGCAGGACTGGCCGTACTGAATCCAGATGGCACAGAAGGCGGCAATGTGACCCAAGGCTTTAATAATGGCAACCCGGCATTTCAGGGGTTTGCAATGAAGCTGTCTAATGGCACACCCGCTTCGCCCCTCGCGGACGCCTTTGCCGCTGGCACCGACATGGTCTATGACTTGTTGCTCCCGGCTTATATTCAAATGGATGGCCCAACTGAGATGCTGGTATCCGCTGGCGAACCCCTCACCCGCCCGCTTTACGACGCGCTAATAGCGACTACATTTGGCTTAGACTTGAACTTCGATGACAGTGGGCTTCCCGGCCTCAGCGCCGAAGATCTTGGCGAACTGCCGCCGTTACCTAGCGACATGCTGCCCTCCGGCAGTGCCTTGCAAACTCTGCCTTAGACCTTACTAAAGCAGCAGCCCAATCACCCGTCGCTGCAAACACCCACACCACCAATGCAATGTTGCATTGGCAATTTTTCTGAGCGGTTAAGCTTGTGAGCCAATAAAAAAGGCCAGCACATTTCTGTGCTGGCCTTTTTTATTACGCGTAAATGTCAGGCGCTACGCTTTTGCCAGCTTCGATGTGCTCCGCTATCTGCGGCTCGGCTTTGTTGAAGTTCGGTAATACGTTGGTCTTCACCCAGCTCAAATCGTCCAACCATATGATTGAGCTCTTGAGCCTGACCAGAAAGCTCTTCTGCTGCACTTGAAGACTCTTCAGAATCTGCGGCGGTACGCTGCACCACCTGATCCATGTCCGATATTGCCAAGTGAATTTGCTCAATACCGCTAGTTTGCGCTTCGCTCGCGGTGGTTATTTCGTTAACGATATTCGCCACCTTACCTACTGCACCTATAATGTCGCCAAGACGTCCGTGAACTTCACTAGACAGACGGCCACCATCTTCTGCAGATTCCGCTGACTGGGCAATCAAGCTCGCCGTTTTATTCGCGGCCTCTTTAGCACGCAATGCTAGGTTACGAACTTCCGCAGCAACAACCGCAAAACTTCTACCAGACTCGCCCGCCCTCGCCGCTTCCACCGCCGCGTTCAAAGCGAGCAAGTTAGTTTGGAAAGCAATCTCATTAATATCATTGATAATGGTTTGTGTATCTTTGGCTGATGCTTTAATCCGCTCCATCGCATTCAACATTTCACCCATAGTATCGCTACCACTCTTGGCGAGATCCTGGGTTTCCAGAGCCAACTGCTGAGCGTGACGGGTGTTTTCTGCATTCTGCCTAGTTTGATCTGCGACCTCATCCAGTGAGCGTGTAGTCTGCTCTAAAGATGCTGCTTGCTGCGATGCACCAACGGCTACCGAGTGACTGCTTGATGCAATCAAACCCGAGGCCGCAGATACTTGTTTTGAGGATTCCAACACATGAGACATGGAATCACGCAACTGCGACACAGCGGTATTTACTGAGTGTTTCAACTCGTCAAACTGACCACGATAATCGCCAACCACTTGTTTACTTAATACGTTCTCTGCAACCGCTTGCATGACCGCAGACACTTCATTAATTGGTGCAGTGATCGCATCAAGCATCGCATTAATATTTTGAAGTAATCGCAAGTTATCACCACTAGTGCCTTCTGTATTAGCGCGATTATCTAATCGACCTTCTTGGGTTGCGCGAATCAGACTCTCCACTTCACTAACCGTTTCTTTACGCTCAGAAATATCTGTCGCGTATTTCACTACCTTAAAGACTTTACCGCTAAAATCCTTGATGGGTGTATACGATGCTTGAATCCATACATCACTGCCATCTTTATGTTTACGACAAAACTCACCAATTTGTGCTTCGCCACTGCCCAGAAGCTCCCAGAATCGTCGGTAGTCATCAGACTGACGATAGGTGGCATCAACAAACATACTGTGATGTTTTCCGACCACATCACCTAAGCTGTAACCCAGCGTTGTCAGGAAATTATCATTCGCGGTGAGAATCGTACCGTCAGTTTCAAATTGAATAACCGCCTGAGAAGAACTGATACCTTCTATTTGACCCTCAAAGTCGGCGTTACGTATTTTCTGCTCAGTCACGTCACTTGCGTATTTAACAACTTTGATAACACTACCGCGCAAATCTTTAATCGGTGTATAAGACGCTTGAATCCAAACATCTCGGCCATCTTTACGTATCCGGCGAAACTCCCCTATCTGCGCCTCACCAGCTGCTAAGGCTGCCCAAAAGCGACGATAATCATCGGACTGACGATACTTAGCATCCACAAACATACTGTGACTTTTGCCAACAACTTCTTCTTTTCGGTAGCCAAGTGTTTTCAAGAAGTTTTCATTTGCGGAAATAATTGTGCCGTCGATCTCGAACTGAATAACCGCCTGCGACGCACTTATACCGTCAATTTGGCCGCGGAAATCAGCATTCTGCATTTTTTGTTTGGTGATATCAGTGGCGTATTTAACTATCTTAAAGACCTTACCATTCATGTCTTTAATCGGGGTGTATGAAGCCTGAATCCAAACATCATGGCCGTCCTTATGGCGACGACAAAACTCTCCAGTTTGCGCTTCTCCGGCTGCGAGCGAAGCCCAAAACTTGCGATATTCCTCTGATTGACGATACGCTGGATCGACAAAAATATTGTGATGTTTACCAATGACTTCGTCGCGACTATAGCCAACAGCATTTAAAAAATTGTCATTCGCGAGCTTAATCCGGCCATCAGTTTCAAACTGAATAACGGCTTGTGCACGTCCAATTCCTTCAATCTGACCTTGATAATCCGCATTGCGAAGCTTTTGGCCAGTGATATCAGACGCGTATTTAACGACCTTAAAGACTTTACCGTCTAAATCCTTAATCGGGGTGTAAGACGCTTGCAACCAGATGGTATGACCATCCTTAGCAACACGCGAAAACTCGCCCACCTTAGACTGACCGCCCGCCAGATCAGACCAAAAATTACGATATTCAGAGGATTGGCGATACGCGCTATCAACAAACATGCTGTGGTGCTTACCCACCACTTCATCTCGGCTGTAACCTACCGAGGCCAGAAAATTATCATTTGCCGAAGTTATGGTGCCAGAAACGTCAAACTGAATAACCGCCTGACTTTGACCAATGCCTTCTATCTGGCCTTTAAAATCAATATTTTGAAATTTTTGCTGGGTGATATCAGACGCCACTTTAATAATCCGGCAGACATTGCCCCCCTTATCAAAAACAGGATTGTAAGAGGCCTGTATCCAAAACTTTGTGCCATCTTTAGCATAGCGACAAAATTCGCCGGTTTGCGCTTCACCGTTGCTCAGCGCTTCCCAAAATCCAATATATTCTTGCGACCGAGCGTAACCGGACTCAACAAAAATTCGATGATGGGCTCCCTCTAATTCGGCAGCTGAATATCCAGTGATATCTAAGAAATTCTCATTGACGCTTAAAATTCCGCCGTTTGGATCAAATTCTATAATTGCCTGAGAAGCGCTGATTGCGTCGTAAGTGCTTGATAATCTTTCGTAATCAGATGTATTTATTCTTTTAGTTGGCATGACGACCTCGCAGGGGCTTATAACTAAGGCGAATAACTTCTAAATAAATATAAAAGCCATTGGGACATGAAACACAATAGGCCGCCTGTAGAACATTGGCTATAAGTAATACTGCGCATGAGTAAAGGTGTTAGTGTTGAGGCTGCGCGCCAGAGAAGGCGCGGGTTTGAAGGCTTAACTATACCATTATGAAAAAAATCCTAGCTCGCTTTCTAATTGCGCCGCTAGGCTGAAAAGGGTCTCCTCATCGCACATGCGGCCGGTAAATTGCATGCCGATTGGCAGCCCATCTTTGCTCTTATGTAGAGGAACTGACATGCCGGGTAAGCCTGTTATATTCCCCATGATGGTAAAAGCCATTTTTTCAAGTACCGGCGATGCCATCTGCTCAACTAAACCGGCACGAAATAGTAATTTGCCGACGTTAATACGGTGAGACGCGAGCATCAGGAGCTCTTCAAAGCGGGTATTCGGTAATTGACCGTGCGGAACCGCCGGCGTCGGCACCGTGGGAGACAACATCACATCGTAGCGCTCTAATAAACGTCCCATCGCCAACTGAACCCCGTGCCAGCCCTTTGTCGCATCAACAAGATCGGCCGCGCTCAGTGATCGACCTAACATCGCCATATTTTTTGTTGCTGGTTCTAGGCAACGCACGTAATCCTTTCCATATAATTTGCTGAACTTAGCGACCATAGCCGCCACCTCACCACACACCACCACAAAGAAATCGCGCCAAAAGCGGTCTATATCTATGAGGGGTTCTTCTTCAACCACCTCGTGACCCAAATGTCGCAACTGTTCCGCTGTTTTATCTAGCGCCGCCAACACATCGGGATGTATCTGGGTATTCACCAATGGCTTTCGACTTAGCGCAATGCGCAATGGCTTTGGCGGGCGCTGCGTGGCGGAGAGGAAACTGCCACTTGGTAGCGCAATATTGTAAGGCGAACCGCTCTCATGACCGCTAGTGCAATCAAGCATTGCGGCGCTGTCACGCACACTCCGGGTTAATACATGCTCAGCCACCGCGCCCTGCCAATCTTGACCTTGATCCGGACCGAGCGGATTACGCCCCCTAGACGGTTTTAAGCCAAATACCCCACACCAAGACGACGGAAATCTGATTGAACCTCCGCCATCGCCACCATGCGCCATAGGCACGATGCCTGCAGCGACCGCTGCCGCACTGCCACCAGACGACCCGCCGGTGCTATAGTCCGGCTTATGGGGATTGTGACTAACACCATGGGCTTTTGGCTCGGTGGTAATAATTAGGCCAAATTCAGGGGTATTCGTCTTCGCAAAGATATTTACCCCGCTCGCCTTATAGCGACGCACCAACTCGCTGTCATAGTCAGGTATTGGCGCCTTGCCTCGGCTACCCATCGTCATTGGTTCGCCAGCAAAGGCTGCCATTAAATCCTTAAGCACAAAGGGCACACCGGTAAATGGACCGTCTGGCAAGCCATCTTTAATATACCGGTACGCCCTGTCGTCAAAACGATGAATAATCGCATTGATGCCGGAGTTAAGCTCATTTGCACGTGCGATCGCGGCATCCAACAACTCGGTGGAGCTTATCTCACCGGCTTTTACGAGCGCCGCCAAACCCAGACCGTCGTATTGGCTATATTCTGTAAACATCTGTATCCCCGCGTTATTTTTTTATGTGTCAATCTTGGCCTACAACGTGACGTATTCTGCAGCTTTCCTCCACGCTGTACGCGCAAATCACCTTGCGCAGATGCCGTAATAAATTAATTTATCAAATTGCCTTTGGCCGAACAGACATTTTCGCGCTACAGTAATGCGAACGTAGGGATGCAATAACGACATTCCCAGATTTAGCATCAAGATTACACTGCTCTACGCAAGACCTTTAATCCATAACAATACAAGGTTGTAGCTATGCCCTTAACGAATGACATTCTTGACGAAATACGCGTACTCACCCAATTCAATCCTGCCTCTTCACTAGAGGGAATAAAAGTACATCATACGGCAGAAGCCAGTACTATCGCAGCGACAAAGCGCCTTTATGACAAAGATCTGATCACCCTACCCGACGGTGGCTACCTAACTAGCAGCGGCCTAGAGGTTATTCGTCATCTAGACGGCCTGATTACCGTTTTACAATGTAATGAAGCTGTTACCGACTGATATACACCAATCTAAAAGCCGACAATGCAATGTCGGCTTTCGCTCTACACCATCAAGTTGAAAAACCCAACCCCCTCCTCGACTACGTAGAACGCGTATTACAACGCCGCATATGATTCTAGCCCACAAATTCAGATACACTTTTAAATCCACACCACGACAGAGACGATAATGGATCCGCTTACCCAAGGTTTACTCGGCGCGGTGGCCGCGCGCAAGGCAAGCAATAAACTGGCAAAACGCGGCAGCGCGGTTTTACTCGGCTTTTTAGGGGGAATGGCAGCAGACTTAGACGTGGTGATTCGCTCAAACAGCGATCCCTTATTGTTTTTGGAATATCACCGACAATTTACTCACTCGCTTATATTCATCCCTTTGGGCGGACTAATTTGCGGTCTCGTTCTACACAAGCTATTCGCTAAGCGACAGGGCTTGTCGTGGCGACAAACCGTGCTGTTCTGCACCTTAGGCTATGCTACCCACGCCCTACTCGATGCTTGCACCACCTATGGAACCCAGCTCTACTGGCCCTTTAGCAATGAGCGTGTGGCATGGAACACCATGTCGATTATCGACCCACTGTATACCTTACCCATTGGTGGCTTGCTACTTCTTAGCTTGAGTAAACAGCGTAACTGGGCCGCGTCGCTGGCACTTTTCTGGGTTCTCGGTTACCCCTGTTTGGGCTGGTGGCAACGGGATCGTGCTGAAGTTGTGGGATATGAACTGGCCGCCAGCCGAGATCATCTTGTAGAGAGCTTAGAGGCAAAACCGTCCTTCGGAAATATACTTCTTTGGAAAGTTGTCTACAGTACCGCTGACCGATATTACGTAGACGCCGTTCGCGTTGGTATTGATCCAAAGGTATTTATTGGTGACAGTATTCCCAAACTCATACAGAGCTCAGACTTACCTTGGCTACTGGCAGATAGTCGCCAAAATACCGATCTAGCGCGGTTTAAATGGTTCTCAAAGGGTTACATCGCCCAAGACCCAAACAACCCAAATCGCATCATTGATATTCGTTATTCGCTGCTGCCAAATGAGCTGAACGCCCTGTGGAGCATTGAATTATCGCCCGACGCCCCCAATAACCCAGTAATCTACCAAACCCATCGCAGCGATGGCAGAGAGAAAACTAAGCAACTCTGGCAAATGTTGACGCAATAGATTGAGAAAACACCTGCGATGATATCAACACCTTAATACGGATGGCGCATGGCTAAATTATCAGTGCTCGACCTCTCCCCCATCACCGCCGACGGTGATGCGAGCAAGTCACTACAGAACAGCCTTTCGCTGGCGCAGCACGCCGAAAAATGGGGGTTTAACCGCTACTGGCTGGCGGAGCACCACAATATGCAGGGCATTGCCAGCGCAGCCACCGCCGTAGTGATTGCTCACATCGCCGGGGGCACAAAAACCATCCGTGTTGGCGCTGGCGGCGTGATGCTGCCCAACCACGCACCACTGATTATTGCTGAACAATTTGGCACCCTCGAAGCTTTGTTTCCGAATCGCATTGACCTCGGTCTTGGCCGCGCACCGGGCACCGACCAAGCAACAGCCTATGCTATGCGCCGTAATTTAGACGCCGACGTCGATCAGTTTCCTAGGGATGTTGTCGAACTGATGGGCTATTTTGGCGAGCCGCGCAATGGCCAAAGAATTCACGCCATACCCGGAAGCGGCCTTAATATCCCCTTCTGGATTTTGGGCTCTAGCTTATTTGGCGCCCAGCTGGCAGCATCTTTGGGTTTGCCCTACGCCTTTGCCTCGCACTTTGCACCAGATCAAATGCTGCCAGCAATCGCTCTTTACAGAGAACGTTTTCGCCCTTCGGCACAATTAGAAAAGCCCTATGTCATGCTCGGCTACAACGTCTTTGCCGCTGACACCGACGCCCAAGCGCATTACATCGCCAGTTCGATGCAGCGTGCATTTGTTAATTTGCGGCGTGGGCAACCGGGGAAATTACAAGCACCCGCAGACGGCTACTTAGAGCAATTACCCGCTGGCGATCAAATGCTGCTCAAACAGATCATGTCCTGTTCAGCAATTGGAACGGCAGACAAGGTACAGAGAGATATGCAGGAGTTCATCGACCGAACCCAGGCAGACGAGCTGATGATCACCTCACAGATATACACCCATGAGGCGCGATTGAGGTCTTACGAACTTGTCTCATCTCTACAGGGAACACTGAGCTAAGCAAGACTTCTGCTGAAACTGGCCTGCAAAACAACAGGCAGTAGCAGCTTATTTACCCATGCTCTCGTTGAGCACCCGCACCTCGCGTTGCGGGAAGGGAATTTGGAATCCGTTGTCGCGCATGGCTTCGAAAATCATCAACAGTAGATCGCCGCCGACGCGATTTTTGCCATCATCGATACCAATCATCCAAAACTCAACAAACATATTGACGCCGGAATCCCCAAAACTATCTATTTCACAGTCTGGCCGCTCTTCAAAGGGAATATCCTCGCCGCTAATAACCTGTTCATGGGAGGCGACAGTTTCTTTGATAATTTCGACCAACTGACGGATATCCGAATCGTAGGCCACAGAAAAATCAACACGGTACCGTTGCTTCTTATTTTTATGGGTCCAGTTGGTAAAACTCTCGGTCACAAATTTTTCATTTGGAACCATGATGTCTTTACCATCGTAGGTTTCCAATGTTGTAGAACGCAGCGTCAGCTCGCGAACGACACCTGTCCGGCCATCTTCAAGTTCAATGTAATCATCTATGGAAACAGAGCGGTCGAGCAAAATAATAATGCCAGATATAAAATTAGACGCAATCGCCTGCAAACCAAAACCAAGCCCCACACCCAGAGCGCCACCAAATACCGCCAGCGCGGTCAGATTTATCCCCATTACCTGTAACAGCAATAAGAAAATTAGAACAAAAACAGCAACTTCGAACAGTTTTGCCGCCACTTCTTTGGTACGAAAATCCAGTTTGTCCTGACGTCGGATAATCTCTTTACCGGTGCTGCTTGACACCCGTCCCAACCAAAAAAGCAGCGAGCCAAATAGCGCCACTCGAAGCACGCCATACGCCGAAATTTCAATATTGCCCAAGGAGACCTGCATAGCCTCAAGTGTGGCAACAATAGGTTTAAGTACATTCAATAAATGTAAAAACAACAATGGCTGGCCAATCCAGCGAAACACAAAGGCGATGAAATCGTTCTTAACATAATCACGAATCAAAGACCGGAAAACCAACATCATCGCAACATACAAAGCTGTCCGTACCAGCCAGAACGCCCCAATAAACTGCGCACTCACCTCAACCGCAAGACTCAAGACCAAAATAGTTAGCAAGGGAAATATAAGAACACCTAGCTTGCCGGTCAGTTTACGTAACGGCTTTAAAGGAGCATTGGTAGGTGCATCAGCAAAGAGCGGAACAAATTTGCGAATATACGTAGTGATAAAAAAAGTAATACCGAAAACAACCAATACCAACGCTAACTGCGCGTAGGTCTCTGTTTGTAAAAGAACAGCAAATACCTGATCAGCAAGGTCTAACGTAGCCAATTTGAAATTATCAAAATCCACACAATGCACTCTTGTTATTCATTTTTATCGGGTAAAAGTTTGTCCCTTTTACTCGGTCTTACTCACTTTGTTAACGCCACCTGATTTTACTAAAAGCTAGCTTTTTAGAAGGCCTGCATCACGTATAAGAATATCGTGACCATAAGAATTATCGATACTGCACAACCACCTACCATCTGCTACTTTATTGAAAACATAACACGCTTTTCGTTCTACTGCCGGGTAGTTTGGTGCGGCAACTTCGGTAAGCGCTAAAACAAGGCAGGTATCACCAGACTCAAGTATCTGCATCCCCCTTTGTCTTACTTGTAAACCATTCTTAAAATACACCGCTATTTTCTCGAAGGCCGCTCGTATCTCCGCCTTACCAACGGCATTCCGCCCAGGCTCGACCACAAGTACCGCATTATCGGTATAGATATTGAGAAGCGTATCAAAATCCTCCCTAACTATCGCCTCATCAGCCCGTGCTATTTGCAATATAACTGGATGCTTATCCAAAACCACTTCCTCGCTTGATTGTGTCGGGTATTAATCTCTTAGCGGCGCATAAGGTATCTTCCACGCTGTAACCAAGTGAATGATAGAGTGCCAATACGCTCTTATTTGAACTGCGAACGTGAATGTCCAATTTAGGGCAGCCAATACTAGCAAGATGCTCCTCGATATGCCCCGTCAATAATCTCCCGACTCCCCGCCCCTGATATGCCGGTGAAACCACTAAATAATAAATAGCACTTCGGTGACCATCGTAGCCAGCCATCGCAGAAGCGATGACATTACCATCGACCTCAGCGACAAAAAACAATTCAGGCTGCACCTTGAGTTTTCTAGAAATATCCTTATCTAGATCATTCCACAGGCGAGTCAGATTACACCGTTCTCACAAGGCAATAACTGCCGCTCTACCACTTTCCTTAAATGATCTTATTATCATTTCACACCCTCGATCTACTTCCCAGATTTGCTACTACCGCGTTCCGTAACCACCAAAATAGTGATGTGGATCTCGCTTTTAAAATCATCACACCCAAATGCGTATTATTACTAATACGGAAAAATAGGTAACTCAGACATAGTCCATTCACAGCTGGGACGGACATTCCAATAACTAGTCTGCTGCTAACAATACCTTAACTGAACAATCCATTCGTTCCGTTTAAAATTCTGCTTAGCAACACACAACGCACATAGTCTAGCGAACGAAAGCCATGAAAAGAATTGCGTGTATCAGCACGATCACCACACAGCCAGACGAGGGAGATGCGTCTACTCAGCTCATGGCGCTCTATAACTCAAGCCGAGTTTACAACAGAGAAAACGATATTACCGGTGTATTCCTTGTTTCAGATAGCAGCTGCTTGCAGGTTATGGAAGGTAACGCTGAATCACTAGCGAGTGCCGTTTACCGCATGGGGCGTGATCCACGTATCAGCGATTTCAGCGTAGTCATGAATAGCACCGCCGATGTCGCAGAATTTTCCGGTTGGAAAATCCGTATCATTAGCGCAGGAACAGACGCCCATTTAGATTTTGTCGCACGACTCAAAGAAATCGTAGCCGACAAAATTCAAGCCAAAAGCAGTCATGACAGCACACGCTTAGAAAGCTTTTTTGGCACACCCAAGCTTGCCGCTAATTCCCAGCCCCCAAAGTTAGCCGAATCGACATCGACAGGCACTAGCAGCACACGTAAAAAAGTATACGATGATTGTGTCGTGTCCGTCTCTGCTTGGCCGCGACCGACGCAGATGAGGATGACACCAGAACTCATTCGCCTCTGCTCAAACCTCACAAAAAGACCTGCACATTTCGAACGTATTTTGGCCTTAAAGCTGTGTTCGTCTACTGAAAAACTAACTCATTATTTATCAATCTTAGAAAGCTTAGGCCTATTAAAAACCCACTCTAGCGTCGGAGCCCCAAATTTGAGCGTCGTCAGCAATCAGTCGATAACAACAAACACGACAGCGTCAGCGGCGAGCACAACCGCCGATCGATTCAGTCGCGTTCTCAGACGTTTTATCGCATCCGCGAAATCCTAGGAAGTCGCAAAGAATGGATCAGATTTATAATAAATTAGCGATAGTGGGTGAAGTGGGAGCAGGCAAAACCCAGCTCATTAACACTATCAGTGAAATCTCTCCCTTTGCCACCGAAGCCAAATCTTCGGTAGATATTGGCAAGGAATACACCACAGTTGGTATCGATTATGGTCGCTTGAGTCTAGATGCCGATATCGCACTTGGACTCTTTGGTTTACCCGGACAGAAACGTTTTTCGCTGCTGTGGGATATGGTGAACACCTCATTGTGGGGGCTAGTAATTCTGGTCAAATACGGCGATGGCATTAATATCGAGGCTATCGACGATATTCTTACCCACTTCCAACCACTTAAAAATAACGTTCCCGTTATCGTAGGTGTCAGCCACGCCGAAAACGCCACCGCCGAAGAATTAGATGTACTTATGGAATTTTTAGAACACGTATTACAAGGGCACGGTTTATCCGCCCCGATCATGCCTGTTGACCCAAGGGACGTTGAATCTTCTCTCATGCTTCTGCAAATGATCGACGCAATTAATAACACTGAGGAATACGAAGGAGCGCAATTAAATGTCGTTTAACAAAATGTTGAGTGAGCGACTTATCGACTTATTCAACGAGTATTCAGGCAACAATGACGCGATAGAGATTATTTCACTGGCTACGACGGATGGCTTTCCCGTTCATCATTTTTCGCGCCTGAGTGACGGATTTGATGTCGAAACCATGGCCGCGGCAGCAAGTACTTTGTATTCAGTAAGCAATGCCGTCACGAAACAGATTCTATCAAAAAGCTTCAAGATTACATTTATTGAATCAGAACAGGGCAATGTAGCTTTTGTATCTTTACAGCTGGCTGACAAGGATTTTGTCCTGTCCATGTCGGCCAAAAGCACCATGAACATCGCTAATTTGCGCTTATTAATCAACCGATTAGCAAATGAAATTGGCGATCTCGATTTAGCTGATGTCGCATAAACGGCAGAAAGCTCAAACTTCAAGGTTGAACAGAATAGTTGAGGGCAATTAAAGACAAAAAACTATATCAATAATCATTCAGCTTGAAACAAAAAAAAGATTTCACTAGGAGAGTAAAAAGATGAGTAATTTAAACGACGCAGTAAAAAGCTTGATGGAAATCGACGGCGCTATGGGTTGTGCAGTTGTAGACTACACCTCAGGGATGTTATTGGGTTCAGCAGGTTCTGGGGTTGACCTTGAAATGGCTGCAGCTGGCAACAGTGAAGTGGTCAAGGCAAAAATGAAAACCATGAAGTCGTTGGGAATCACCGGCAATATAGAAGATATCTTAATCACGCTAGACACACAGCTCCATATCATCCGTCCAAGCACAACTAATGAAGGCCTATTTATCTATCTTGTACTCGACAAAAAGAACTCAAACCTAGCACTTGCTCGCCGCAAAACAGCTGATATTGAAGGTTCACTGCAACGGGTTTAATTAGCCTTAAAATAGGATTTAAGTGCCTTTCAAGAGTATTTTAATCTTAATAACTCAATGTAAAAACGCCCTCATAACGAGGGCGTTTTTATTTCAATCAATGCCATCTTAAATAAGATGCGCAGTCCAAAGACTGCGTTCACATTATTTAATGAATAGCATTTCTGAGTACTTAGGCAGGGGCCACAGGTCGTCAGCAACCAGTGTTTCCAAAGTATCAGCATGACCACGCACATCGACCATCAGACTACGCAAGGTGCTTGCAGCGTACTGCATGTGAGCCTCAGTAGAATCGAAGTCGTGCACTTCTAGCGCAGCGCTTAATTTAGCAACAGCGGCCATCATTGCATTAGCTTCTTTGGCAACCGCAGCTGCAACGGTGCTGTCCAGAGAAATACTCATCGCAGCCATCGATGCCGTTGTGCTCGCCAACTGTGACAAATATTCAACCGCAGCTGGGTAAATACTCGTTGTCGCCATATCTACAACTAATTTGGCTTCTACTTCTATCGATAGTAAATACTGCTCTGAGTAAACCTCGAAACGACTTTCCAGCTCAACCGGTGTTAATACGCCAGTGCTAGAAAACAATTTAACAACTGACTCTTCGCGGAACGCGGGTAGCGCGTCAGCAGAGGTCGGCAGGTTTTTCAAGCCACGCTCTTCCACCGCAATTCGGTGCCATTCACTTGAGTAACCGTCGCCACCAAAAATAACGTTGCTGTGGCCTTCCATTAACTCTTTCAGAACTTTAATCGCAGCAACAGGCTTGCTAGTGCCAGTAGCTAATTCCGCTTCCAACTTGTCAGCAATCCAGTTCAACGAGTCAGCCAGCATCGTGTTCATTGCTACCAATGGACCAGATACAGATGCCGAAGAGCCTACCGCACGGAATTCAAATCGGTTGCCGGTGAAAGCAAACGGAGAAGTACGGTTACGGTCGCCAGGATCACGCTCGAACTTAAGAATTTGACTCAAGCCTAGGTCCATCAAGCCGCCTACTTCAGACTTCAGCAATTTACCTTCTTTAATGTCGTTAAATACACGCTCAAGTTGGTCACCCAAGTAAACAGACAGAATTGCCGGAGGGGCTTCATTCGCGCCTAGGCGATGGTCATTTGACGCAGAAGCGATAACCGCGCGAAGCAATGGTCCAAAAAGGTGCACACCACGAATTACTGCACCACAAAAGAGCAAGAAGTTAATATTCTCGTGGGGAGTGCTACCCGGGTCAAGCAAGTTACCCTGTGTAGCATTACCCACTGACCAGTTAACGTGTTTTCCCGAGCCATTCACGCCCGCAAAGGGTTTTTCGTGCAACAAACATACAAAGCCGTGTCGCTTAGCGGTCAACTTCAGCAGTGTCATCAGCAGCTGTTGGTGGTCAGATGCAATATTCGCTGCCTCATAATAGGGCGCAATTTCAAACTGACCAGGCGCAACTTCGTTATGATGAGTTTTCGCTGGAATGCCTAAACGATAGAGCTTGTCTTCCAAATCTTGCATGAAGACTTGAACGCGCTCTGGAATGGCTGCGAAATAATGATCATCAAACTGCTGACCTTTTGCAGGCGATGCACCAAACAAAGTACGACCAGCCAATAATAGGTCAGGGCGGCTATTAGCAAAGTTTGAGTCGATCAGGAAGTATTCCTGCTCTGCACCACAGCTAGAATTCAGCGCGGCGATCTCTGCTTCACCCATTAAGGACAACACGCGCTTACCTGCTTTATTCATTGCCGAGTTAGAGCGCAGCAATGGGATTTTCTTGTCCAGTGCTTCGCCAGTCCAACTCATGAACACGCTAGGAATCATCAACGTAGAGCCATTATCTGTGTGCATAATATAGGCAGGGCTAGTTGGATCCCATGCAGTATAACCACGGGCAGCGTTGGTCATACGCAGGCTACCGTTGGGGAATGATGAACCGTCAGGCTCACCCTTGATTAAAAGGCTACCGGTGAATTCAGTAATTTGGTTGCCGTCAGAATTCGTAATGATAAAGCCGTCATGCTTCTCAGCGGTGGCATTAGTCATTGGGTAGAAAATATGCGAGAAGAATTTAACCCCCTTACCCAATGCCCAATCTTTCATGGCCGCAGCAACAACATCAGCCGTTGCAGGATCTAAAGGCGCGCCAGTCTGGACGGTGGTTTTCAGCGCTTTAAATGCATTTTTAGACAGTGCCTCTTCCATCTTAGCAAGATTAAACACATCACTTGCCCAGATTTTGCTGAGAGGTTCAGGCATCGTAACGTCTATTGGCTTACGATTAACAATCTGGGATACAGCTTGAACACGCGCTTGATTGCGACTCATTAAGGAGACCTCGCCTTATAGTAAATTAGCTAATGGGTATCACTTGAGGTAACTGAGAGGATCAGGAACTGAAATGATTGCGCTTAATCTAGCAAAATCTGCACCAATCTGACGCAAATATACCAAGGAACAGTAAATTTAATTATTTTCGAGAAGGCAACATAAGGCCTCGTCTCGCTAGGCCAACTACAACGGTGGGTTTAGCTCATACAAGGTAGAAGAGTTTGTCGGTATACTGCGCGTCTTTTGTATCCCCTAGCCTGCAAATGCGCCAGCGCAAGCAAACACAGCGAAGCCAATACCGTGCAAACTGACTCAAATAATTACGACGTGATCATTCTTGGTGCCGGTGCATCAGGATTGATGTGCGCGCTCACCGCCGCACAACGGGGTCGCCGAGTATTGGTTTTAGAGAAAGCCAACAAGGTGGGTAAAAAAATCCTCATGTCTGGCGGCGGACGCTGCAACTTCACCAACCATTTTGTCGGCGCCGAGAATTTTATTTCTAACAACAGCCATTTTTGTAAAGCCGCACTGAACCGCTACACCCAGTGGGATTTCATCGGGATGGTGGAACGCTACCAAATACCCTACGAAGAACGTCGCCACAGCCAACTATTTTGTCTGAATTCAGCCAAAGACATTCTCAATATGCTGCTCGACGAATGTGCCAATGCGGGCGCCGAAATCCGCAGCCACGCTGAGCTAGTTTCAGTATCGACAGCTGAGCCAAATGACGCAAGCTCGTCTCGCTATCAACTAGTCGTAAATCAACAAAACACAGCACATGAGTTTACTTGCGAATCACTTGTTGTCGCCACGGGTGCGCTTTCTATACCCACTCTCGGCGGCAGCGGTATCGGTTACGACATTGCCCAGCAATTCGGGCTAAAGCTGACTAAGCGCCATGCCGGTTTGGTGCCCTTTATGTTCAGCGACTCAATGAAGCAGCTATGCGAAAAGCTGGCGGGCCTCGCCCTAGAAGTCGAGCTAAGCGCTAATAAAATCAGCTTCACCGAAAACATACTATTCACCCACCGTGGTATTTCTGGTCCTGCGGCCTTGCAGGTTTCCAACTACTGGAACCCAGGTGACACTATTACTCTCGACTTATTGCCCGGTGTCAACGCCGCCGAATGGCTGCTAAACGCCAAACAGAACCAAACAAAAAATCTACTGAGAACGGTGCTGAGCCACAAGCTATCGAAAGGCTTAGTCGCCGAGCTGCAATGGCTTTGGTGGCATGAACACGCTGAAAAACCCATGGCTGAATTTTCAGACAAGCAACTCATTAGCATCGGCGAAAGGCTAAATAGCTGGCAACTGAAACCTTCCGGCACCGAAGGCTACCGCACTGCAGAGGTGACCCGCGGCGGGGTAGATACCGCAGGGATTAGCTCGAAAACCATGGAAGCCAAGGATCAGGCTGGACTGTATTTCATCGGCGAGGTTCTAGACGTGACCGGCTGGCTAGGTGGATTCAATTTTCAGTGGGCGTGGTCCTCTGAGTATAGCGCGGGACTGGCAGTATAGGAACTGCCCTGAATACACCACTCAACACATCGGCCCGAGCACCATTGCCGTATAGCTCCCACGTCTCGTAGATAGTGAAGCTAGCAATATGATCACAACGCCAAACGCAGCAACTACCCTCGTCATTGGCGCCAGCGGTGCACTGGCGTCGGCCTGCATAAACGCGACGAGCAACATGCCGGATACCGGCAATATCATTGCCATCAGTAGACAAAACTTATCAGAGCGGAAAACATCCGTTATCACTTATCTAGAATGCGATAACTCAGACAAAGCAATCAATGAATGTGTAGCTAAACTGGTGCATCTGCGTGGCAAAATTAACCGCGTCATTATTTGCAATGGCCGACTGCATGGCGATGGCATCAAACCCGAAAAACGTTTGGAAGACCTCAATACCGAGACGATGCTTGCCATCATGGAAAGTAATACCGTCACCCCGCTGCTGTGGATCAAAGCGCTAGCACCATTATTAAAATCCGAGCACGCTTGTGTGCTAGCGGTATTTAGTGCCCGCATCGGCAGTATCGGCGACAACCATCTGGGTGGCTGGTATAGCTATCGCATGTCGAAGGCGGCCCTAAATATGGGCCTGCGCACTGCAGCCATCGAGTATGGCCGTCGTGCTAAAAATGTTCGGCTTATCGCCTTTCATCCCGGCACCACCGACTCGCCGCTGTCGCGCCCTTTTCAGGCGGGTGTACCCAAAGGCAAATTATTCACCCCTGACTTTGTCGCAAATAGCCTACTCAAATTAATGCAACAAACCGCGGAGGAGACAAACACCAGCGCGGCGGAAGCGGTGTTTATCGACTGGGATCACAAAACTATTCCGTGGTAGAATCCCGCGCTTTCCAGCACACCGCGACACCCTCATGCTTAGACTCAATGATCTTAAACTGCCCCTTGCGCACGATGACTCTGCACTGCGCAAATCCATTGTCGCCAGACTAGGCATTCAAGACGCAGATCTAAGCGCAGTATCTATCTTCAAACGCAGTTACGATGCGCGAAAAAAAGGCGACATCCAATTAATTTATCAGCTGGATATCAGTCTCAGTGACAAGCTAGAAACAGAACTGCTAGCTCGCTTTGATGGTAAATCCTTTCTTAGCCCAAGCCCCGATACCAGCTATAAATTTGTCGCCCAGGCACCGAGTGACTTCCCCGCAGCAGAGCAACAACGGCCCGTTATTATCGGCTTTGGCCCCTGTGGTATTTTAGCGGCGTTGGTGCTGGCGCAAATGGGCTTAAAACCAATCGTCTTGGAGCGTGGCCAAGATGTTCGGCAGCGCACCAAAGACACCTGGGGACTCTGGCGCGAACGCAAGCTCAACACCGAATCCAATGTACAGTACGGCGAAGGCGGCGCGGGTACATTTTCAGACGGCAAGCTCTATAGCCAAGTAAAAGACCGACGCTTTCTCGGCCGCAAAGTCATGACCGAGTTCGTTAAAGCCGGTGCGCCAGAAGAAATTCTCATGGTCAGCAAACCCCACATCGGCACCTTTAAACTGGTAAAGATGGTGGAAAATATCCGCGCTGAAATTACACGCCTTGGCGGCGAAATCCGTTTCAATACCAAGGTAGATACGGTTCACCGAGAACCCGCTGCGGATGGCCAAGGGCAAATCACCGGGCTGACCCTAAACAACGGCGAGTATTTACCAAGCCGTCACGTGGTATTGGCCATTGGCCATAGCGCCCGCGACACCTTTGAAATGCTGTTAGAACAAGGCGTATATATTGAGCCAAAGCCTTTTTCCATTGGCTTTCGGATCGAGCATCCGCAATCCGTTATCGACAAAGCCCGATTCGGCGAACAAGCTGGCCACCCAATTTTGGGCGCCGCGGACTATAAACTCGTTCACCACTGCAAAAATGGCCGTAGCGTTTACAGCTTCTGTATGTGCCCCGGTGGCACCGTGGTCGCCGCCACCTCTGAAGAGGGTCGCGTTGTCACCAACGGCATGTCCCAATATTCTCGCAATGAGCGCAATGCAAACTCGGCGATTGTTGTTGGCATAGAGCCGGAAAAAGACTATCCAGAACATGTGCTTGCGGGAATCGATTTACAGCGCTCGCTAGAAACCTTGGCTTACCAGCTCGGTGGCGAAAACTATAACGCCCCAGCACAACTCGTCGGGGACTATTTACGCAACACGACGTCTACCGAGCTGGCCAGCGTTACACCGTCTTACAAACCCGGCGTGTCACTGGGCGATCTATCACTCGCGCTACCCGACTTTGCCAACGACGCCATTCGTGAGGCTATTCCCGTTTTCGACAAACAAATCAAAGGCTTCGCGATGAACGACGCCATTCTCACCGGCATCGAAACCCGCACCTCATCGCCAATATGTATTAAACGCGGCAAAGACTACCAGAGCTTAAACACCCGCGGCCTCTACCCCGCAGGAGAAGGTGCCGGGTATGCTGGCGGAATTTTGTCGGCGGGGATAGACGGCATAAAAGTGGCTGAAGCCGTTGCAATAGATTTACTCAAATTAGATGTCGCGATACCAGACGGACGCTGACCCCCAACTCAAATCTAGCGGGCCAACTACCAAAGTCAAAACAAGGTCCGCTATACTCCTTCACACTCAAAGCAACGCAGAGCGCTGCCATGACGAAATTACTGGTATTCCCCCATTCCCACTTTTGTGAAAAAGCCCGCTGGGCACTAGATTACAAGGGCACCCCCTATAAAGCTCAGGCGGTAATACCCGGCCTGCACTTAAAGACCATCCCGAAAATTGCGCCGGGCAGTTCGGTGCCGGTGTTAATTCACGACAACGGCGATATCGTGCAGGGCTCAAGTGAAATCATCGACTACTTAGACATACACTACCCAGACAACCCACTCACCCCCAGTAGCGAGGCGGGCAGAGATGCTTGTCAACAAATTGAACGCACTATGGATGAGGCTCTGGGAGTAAATATTCGCTGCATTCTGTACAGCGCACTGCTGAATTATCCAGACTTTATCCGCCAATGTTTCACCCACGCCATGCCTTTTTACAAAAAGCCTTTTTTTCGACCGATTGCGCCGGTGCTGCGCAAAAAGATTTATCAGGTGTATGTTGGCTCACCGGAAAAAGTTGCCCGCGCAAAAATGATATTTGATGCGGCAATGCACGATATGGCAAAGCGCATCGAAGGCAAGCCCTATTTAGTTGGCGACAGTTTCAGCAGAGCCGACTTATCCGCGGCCGCTATGCTCTCGCTACTCACCCTGCCACCAGAACATCCCTTCCCATGGGGGCAGATACCTGACCCGGATGCCACCGCGTTTTGCGAGCACTACCGCGACCATCCGGTATCACAGTGGGTGAATCGTATTTATCGAGAGCACCGCTGGCCTATAAATGTAAAATGAACGCAATAAGCCCAAGCCCCAAACGCGCGAATAGCTTAGAATAGAGTCTACCTAGAAAGCCAAATATCCACAGAACACATATAAAGGTTACTGCATGGCATCGTTGCAAGAGCAGCTTCTCAAAGCAGGCATGGTCGATAAAAAGAAGGCCAAGCAAATCAGCCAAGAAAAACGTAAACAAGCAAAAGTGGCCAAGGGCACTGGCGCGGTTATTGTTGACGAAGGTAAAGAAGCAGCAAAACGCGCACTGGCCGAAAAGGCCGAGCGCGACCGCGAAATGAATCGCCTTCGTCAGGCTGAGGCCGACAAAAAAGCAATTCACGCTCAGATCATTCAGCTCATTACACTGAACAAAATTGATCGTCGCGACGGCGAGGTTGCCTATCAATTTACCGACGGTAAAAAGATCAAAAAGCTCTATGTCGATGCGCTTTTGCAAACCCAATTAATCAAGGGCGTGATCGCCTTGGTTAAATTGAAGGAAGGCTACGAGCTAGTCCCCGCCGCCATCGCTGACAAGATCAAACAGCGCGATGAAACCGTGGTGCTTGTACATAACACCAAACCGGTAAATGACGCAGTAGAGGAAGACGATCCTTATGCAGCCTACCAAATCCCCAACGACCTAATGTGGTAACACGCTATCCTACACACTGACACCAACAACACCGACGACGCCGCTCTACACATTCTGCAAACCGTCTACGGTTACGATGCGTTTCGCAACCAGCAAGCAGACATCGTAAACCACGTCGTTAACGGTGGTGACGCCCTAGTGCTCATGCCCACGGGCGGCGGTAAATCTCTGTGTTTTCAGGTGCCCGCATTGGTTCGCAGCGGCACCGCTGTTGTTGTCTCGCCGTTGATTGCACTAATGCAAGATCAGGTCATGGCCCTGCGCCAGAACGGCATTAAAGCGGCATTTTTGAATTCCAGCCAAAGTGGCATGGAAGTGAACGGCGTTGAAACTGCGCTGATGAATGGCGAACTCGATTTGCTATACGTCGCGCCCGAACGCCTCATGATGCCCCGTATGCTCGACCTGCTAAGCCAAGCGCCGCTGGCGCTATTCGCCATTGATGAAGCCCACTGCGTATCACAGTGGGGTCACGATTTTCGGCCAGAATACATCAAGCTTTCTATTCTGCACGAGCGCTTTCCCGACATACCCCGCATCGCCCTAACTGCCACCGCCGACGGCCCAACCCAGCGGGAAATTATCGAACGACTTTCACTGCAGGAAGCGCGGGTATTCAACGACGGTTTTGACCGGCCCAATATTCGTTACCGCATAACGGAAAATCAGGGCAACGCCCGAGAACAACTACTTCGTTTTATTTTGAACGAGCATGAAGGCGAAGCCGGTATTGTATATTGCCTGTCACGCAAACGGGTAGACGAAGTCGCGCAATGGCTCAGCAGTAAAGGCATGACCGCACTGCCCTACCACGCCGGATTAGGCAACGAAATACGCCAGCAACATCAGGAACGATTCCTGCGTGAAGACGGCGTGATTATCGTCGCGACGATTGCCTTCGGCATGGGCATCGACAAACCCGATGTACGTTTTGTCGCCCATTTGAATTTACCCAAAAGCATCGAAGCCTATTATCAGGAAACCGGCCGCGCTGGCCGTGACGGCTTAGCTGCCGACGCATGGATGGCCTACGGTCTGCAAGACGTCATTACCCTGCGACAAATGCAGGGTAACTCCACCGCTGAAGAAGGCCGCAAACGCCTAGAGCAACACAAACTCGATGCCATGCTCGGCCTCTGTGAACTCACTACCTGTCGCCGCCAAGCGCTGCTGCGCTACTTCGATGACAATTTAGATCAGCCCTGCGGCAACTGCGACAACTGCCTCACACCGCCGGAAACATGGGACGCCACCCTCGCCGCCCAAAAAGCGCTGTCGTGTGTATATCGGACCGGTCAGCGTTTTGGCGTGAGTTATTTAGTCGACGTTTTGCTGGGCAAAGAACACGAGCGTATTAGCCAATTTGGTCACGACAAAATTTCGACTTACGGCATTGGCAGCGAACTAAACGCCACCGAATGGCGAACCTTATATCGGCAAATCATAGCCCGAGGATTACTCAAGGTAGACGTAGAAGGTTATGGCAGCGTACAACTCACCGATAGCGCCAGACCCGTTCTAAAAGGTGACGAACAACTGACCTTACGGAAAATGGTCAAGGTCAGCAAAAAAAACAAAGAACGCAAAAATCGGTCTTTCTCTGGCCCGGAGAGCAACACCTTGTGGGACGCCCTGCGCGAACACCGCAAGGCACTGGCCAGCGAACAAGGCATTCCCGCGTATATGATTTTCCACGACGCCACCATCGCCGAAATGACCGAGCGCCAACCCCAAACACTTGAGCAGCTAGGCCGCATATCCGGTATTGGCGAGAAAAAATTAGACAACTATGGACAAGGATTTTTAGACGTCATTCTGGCCAATGCGGGAAACAGCGGCGACCAAAACGATGATATTAACGACACTGCGGCCAATAGCATCATGCTGCTAAAACAGGGCAACACAGCGGAAGATATCGCTAGCCAACGCAAGCTGTCTATCAACACCATCTATAGCCATCTTTGCCAAGGTATCAGCAATGGCGAACTCGTACTTAGCGATGTAATCACCCTCGACGACACGCAAATAAAAGAAATACTATTTGCTTTTGAATTGAGCGACGACGGCAAAATGAAAACCGTCTTTGAATCCCTAGATGGCGAGTACGATTACACTATTTTGAAATGTGTGAAGGCGTCGTTGAGTAGCTATTCGGGATAATTAATAAAAACACGCATGGCTAATGCGCACTAAATACAGTGAAGATCATGGAGTACCGCCCCGTGATCTTCAATCTTTGATTTAGCTTTCCACGTTATTATCAACACTTTTTAAAAACGATATTTCAAGCGAGCCAAGTACGTACGCTCAGGCTCTCGGACAACCCCACTGAATGAACCGGGAGAGAAATATTCTTCGTCGAATGCATTGTCAACCAGCACATCCAATTGCAATGATTCGCTAATGGTGTAGTAAACACCAGCATCGACAAGGGTGTAGGCAGGCAACTCGAAACTACTTTCGCTGTCACCAGCACGCTCGCTCAAATACGTCACCGTACCGCCTACACTTAAGCCGGGAACGCTGACTATGCTATAGCGGCTCTGCAAGGAAAAAGTGCGCTTTGGCACATTCACAAATGGTTTACCTTCCAACTCGGGATCATCGCTACGTAAAATTTCTGTATCAGTGAATCCATAGGCCGCAGCAAGATACCAGTTTGCGTTGACATATCCACCCACGGACAGCTCCACACCCTTGGAGCGGGCGCGCCCTTTAGCAACTTCAAAATCATCATCGAGAGGGTCTTCGATGGCAATATTGTCTTTGGTGATAAGGAAACCGGCAGCGTTGATAGAGAGGCCACCCACCTGAATTCGTAAACCCGCTTCATACTGAACACCTTCCTCGGCCTCCAACGGTTTAGCGCCTGATGTTGTTCCTTGCTGAGGTACGAAAGATTCACTGCGGTTAGCATACAACGACGTCGCGTCGCTCAGGTCGTAGACGATACCGAACTGAGTCGTCCAATCAGTTTGCGATATTTCGTCTATAGAGGAAGTAGTATTCAGATTATCGAACGTCTCTTGTGATTGCTCGGAATCGATATAACGCAAGCCAGCCAACAAGTGCCACTGCTCTGTGATGGTAATCCGGTTCTGAAGGAATAACGCTGCAACGTCGTCGTCTTGCCGTAATGTTCGGTCGCGCCCCAAATTACCGTCGTTCAGATTCACCGGGCCGTATTGTGGATCATACAGATCGATAGGGTCGATGAAATAAATCTGGGTAGGACGGGACAGATTTCCGCTACGATAATCAAGACCGGCGGTAAATCGGTGACTTAGTGAACCGGTCTCCAACTCACCACTGATATCCAATATAAAGTTATGATCTTTTTTGTAGCTATCAACGCCGGCAAAGACGATACGATTGAGCGTTCGCAAGTCAGCATCTAGGCCGAACGGCGCTTGCTCACGAAAGTCTGCATCGTTTCGCAGGTAGGTATAGCTGGCCCGCGCCTGAATACGATCAGTAACGTCGTGGGTAAGGCGTATATTAATATTTTCAGAATTGCGCTCGGTAAAGCTATCCTTCCCTGCCGGATTGAAATCCTTATCGTAATCACCGTTGGGATTAGGACTAATGGCACCCTCAACTGGAGTGCCGCCATTTATCGCGGCCCACTCATTGCGAGAGACACTGCCTTCGATTGTCAACTCAGTCTTGTCGGATAAATCGATGGCGACATTAGGCGCGATAAACAAGTGCTCATGACCCAAGAAGTCAATGAAGGAGTCACTATCTTGATAAGCAACGTTGAGGCGGGCGCGAACACTGTCACTGATAGGGCCGGTCACGTCCAACGTGCTGCGCTTTCGGCCATAGCTACCGACCTCAAATCCGAGTGCGCCTTGGAATTCAGACAACGGTTGCTTGGTAACCACGTTTATCGTACCGCCAGGTTCCATTTGGCCGTAGAGTACTGCTGAGGGGCCTTTTAGTACTTCAATACGCTCCACATTGGCCAGATCGGTTGGATGGTCTGTTTGGGTAAAACCTAAGCCATTGGTAGACTGCTCTGCGTTAAAGCCGCGAAACAAGTAATCGTCTGCAAACATATCTTGAGACGAGCCGGAGCGCGAGGCTGTGGGAACCAAGCGCAGCACATCCCCAACCGTATCGAATAGACCGATATCGAACGTTTCCTCATCGTATAAGGACACTGTTTGCGGAATGGTTTTGAGAGTGTCGTTTTGATGACGGCCATAAACGTTGACGATCTCCAATGCCAGTTCTTTAGCCCCTCTACTACTTTGATTATTCACGTCTTGTGCTGCCACCGTAGATATTCCGGTCGCCATCACAATGGCTAGATAAGATTTGCTGAAAGGCAGCATCAAGTCTTGCTCCTGATTTTCTATTTTGAAAAGATCGGGTATACTACCTTTAATGCAAATGAGAAACAATATCACTAGCATTAGCAACAAAGAATCTCGTAATGATGTGAACTGTCAACGGATTTACATTTGAGTGAAACGAATAAAGAAAAAAACGCCTGCAACAGCTACCGCCCACCCTTAACAACCCTCCCCGGATTAATAAGATGGATAAAATCGCTCAGCCACACGACTCAAGCCGCCAACGAGTTAACGCACGCGTCTGGTTTGCTTTGCATGGCTGGTTTGCTATGCCCGTCTGGGGCGGTTTGTTACTAATCTGTTTGACCGGCACGCTGTGTACCATCAGTCAAGAAATTACCTGGCTTTACAACCCGCAGGTGCGCTCAAGCAGCGCAGCGGTAGATATAAGCCAGTTTGATAAGGTGGGCGCCGCCATTGCGATGCGTTATCCAGGGAGTCACCTGAGTTCCATTCATATTGAGGAGCCCTATCTAGCCTATCGGGTACGGGCGCGGCTGCCCAACGGCGACAGCAAAACGTTGTTTATCAATCCACACACCGGCAGGATACAGGGTGAAGCGGACGGGGCAGGATTTCGTGGCTTTATGCTGGCACTGCATGGCTGGCTGATGTTTCCCTGGCAGGATGATCACAGCCTAGGCTGGTACCTTGTAACCATTTTCTCGATACCGCTACTTGGATCTCTAATTACCGCCGTGCTGATGATCAAGCGTTTCTGGCATTTGTTTTTCCAGCCCCGTATCCGTTTTCACAAAGGACGAAGAGTGCTGTGGGGAGACCTGCACCGAGTAGCCGGCGTTTGGTCCGTATGGTTTGTGGCCGTTATTAGCTTGTCCGGTCTGTGGTTCATGCTTCAGGGAATACTGGTCCAAAATCAAGTCGACCTCTATCCCAAAGCCCCAACATTAGAGCGGCGGGATATGCCGCAATTGGAAAACGTGCAACCTCTAGATACTCTCCCATTAAGCCAACTGATTAGTAAGGCGAAAGCAGAATTTCCCGACCTACGAGTAAGCTATATAGAAATGACCGACCACACAGCAGGCGCAACTATCATCCGTGGCAAGCGCGGCGCCTCGCTTTTTCGAGACAACGTCAACGCGGTTTACTTGAACCCTTACTCGGGTGAGGTGATCGGCACGGATACCCCTAGCACCGTGTCTTTCCTACACGCTTCTGCAGCACTGCTGACACCACTTCATTTCGGCGACTTTGCCGGACTAGCCTCTAAGTTAGTGTGGTTCACCTTCGGCGTTATTCTTTGCGGAATTATTGGTAGCGGTTTCTATATCTGGTATCGCCGCACGCTCAAGACCACCCGTCATTACTTAACATCGACTCGTCGTAATCGAAAACGAGGAATTCAGCCGACCGCTTGGAAGGGCTTTTCTATCATAAGCTGGCTTATATTGTTGCTACCTTTGTACTTTTTGTATCGGCAGTCCTACGCATTACCCAATTCTAAACAAGCTGTCACCGAGCCACCCTCGCTTACTGAACCGCAAGCTACCATGGTCGAAAATAACACCGCACTAAAAAATTAATCTTATTAAGTCTCTTGATACATAAAAAACAATACGGTATGTTTGTTGTTAATTTGTCGGTAAGGGTAGTGCCAATGTTTAGGCAACGGATGACCGTAGGAGAATTGGCGTGGCTGAAAGGAGAGACGCGCATACGTCCTCTTCACGTTGCCACATTGCTTATTTTTGAAGTCCCAGACGATCCCCCGCCGCAATACATGCGCGACATGGTCCAAAGCCTAAGAGCCTCTACGGATATCGCCGATCCATTTAATCGCAGAATACTGAATCCGTCGCTATTGCCATTCATGCCGTTCTGGGTCAAAGATTTTGATCTGGATATGGAGTATCACATCCGCCACCAAGCATTACCTGCACCTGGTGGCGAGAGAGAATTGGGCGGATTAATTGCTCGCCTTCAGAGCAACCCCCTCGACTTTTACCGGCCATTATGGGAATTCCACATCATCGAAGGGCTGGAAGATAACCGATTCGCAATCTACTTCAAAATGCATCACGCCATCGTCGATGGCGTCTCAGGGGTGCGGATGCTTGAACGAACAATGGATCGCACCCCGGACAATCCTGATACACCGCCAATATGGGTTGAGGGTAAAAAATCAGGAAACTCCGGGCCCCAAAACCACGAACTACAAGATTCAAAGAAACCAAGTAAATCGGCCGCCCGCTTTTCAACTATCACGCACGCTGGGAAGGGCTTGGCTAATGTGATGGCAGCGATATTAGATGAAGACGATCCCTATACGCTACCGTTCCAAGCTCCCATGTCAATATTTAACCACCGAGTCCACAGTCAACGTCGTTTCGCAACACACCTTATTGAGTTTGAACGAATTCGCAGATTGGCTAAGCTGAGTAACTGCACTGTAAATGATGTGGTATTGGCGCTGTGCAGCGGCGCGATAAGACGTTTTCTTAGTGATTTATGTAGCTTGCCAGGACGCTCACTGACCGCTGGAATCCCAGTATCTCTGAGGGCAGCGGACGATCAAGGAAGCGGTGTTGCGGTAAGCTTCATTGTTGCCGATTTGGGAACAAATATCGCTGACCCGCTGCGACGGTTGAAGAATATTACTGATTCAACAAAACGGGCAAAACAGGCCATATCGGGAATGGATAAGTCGGCGATAGAACTGCTTAATAATGCGCTGTTATCACCCATGCTGCTGCAGGCTGCGCTCGGCTTAGAAGGAAGGACAAAACCGGGATTTAACCTGATTATCTCTAATGTCCCAGGTCCTAAAGACGTCTTATACTTCAGAGGCGCCAGGTTAGCCGCCATGTATCCGGTTTCACAAGTTAGCCATGGGCAGGCACTAAATATCACATGCTATAGCTACGCTGGGAATATGGCGTTTGGTTTTTCTGCGTGCAGAGATACCTTACCAAGAATGCAACGTCTGGCGGTCTATACCGGAGAGGTGCTGGAAGAACTAGAGCGGGCCGTAGATAAAGAGGCCGCGTCATGACAAGCCGAACTTGTCGTAGAACGTGGCGTAAGTTACTTAGGGACAGGCACGACGTTCCACCTAGCCTATTCTTTTCAATTAGAGAAGCATATCAGGGCTATGCGGAATTTATCACATCCGCACCAGTTTCCGTTCTCACAAAAAAAGAACATTCAGGCGACGGTCGCCCAGTACTTGTTATTCCCGGTTTTACTGGTAGTGATTTGTACAACTACCCCCTGATTAGTTTTCTGCGACGAAAAGGCTACCACGCAAAGGGATGGAATCTAGGAAGAAATTTTGGTCACGGCTTCCTGAATATGGATAAGTTGGTCGAGCGTGTCGCCAAGCTATACCATTTCGAAGGACAGCCGGTCACACTGATCGGCCACAGCTTGGGCGGTGTCTATGCCCGTGAACTGGCAAAGCGCTGCCCCGAACACGTCAGGATGGTGATCTCGCTGGGAAGTCCGTTCGGTGAAGATAGAGATAAAGCATCTCGGTGGGATGGACTATACCAACTAGTTAAGCCCTCGGGGGCAAGCGATACAGAGGGCGAATGGTCAAAGCCGCCGCATGTTCCATGTATAGCGATTTATTCTGTTTGCGACGGGGTCGTTAATTGGCGGGTAACTCGACAAAAAGGTGGCGATATTAGCTGCCGAAATTTTAAGGTTCGAGGCAGTCATGTCGGCTTAACAAATAATAAAAACGTATGGCGAATTATTTATAATTGCTTGCAGTAAACTGTTCCGAAAACCTACGGCAAATTTTTGAAACCAGACTCAGTGTGCCCTCCTAGCCAGAACCGTCTTTGTAGCTTTGACCAGTCTTATCCGTTAGCAATTCTCTGAGACATCAGCATTAGAGATAAACACTTAAAAACATTCTTTATAGATTCAACATCTCGGCAAGCAACTCCGGTACTACTTCTCCCGCCATACCATAACGATGTTCAGCAAACGCCGACTGCACCGCAGACGGCTCTAAGTTTATTTCCATAGTATGTGCACCCGACATTGCCGCTTGACGCACAAAACCTGCGGCGGGATAGACATTGCCGGAAGTGCCAATAGCAACGAATAGATCGCAGCCTTCTAAGGCATCGTAAATCTCGTCCATTTGTAGCGGCATTTCTCCAAACCAGACAATATGCGGCCTGAGCGCACCGCGCATGCCGCAACATTCACAGCGATCATCGACGTTGATATCACCGTGTATGGGATAAATGATATCGGTATAGGCACAGCGCATTTTGAGTAATTCGCCATGCATGTGAATGATATTTTTGGAGCCAGCCCTCTCGTGGAGGTTGTCGATATTTTGAGTGACGATTAGCAATCTGTCGCCATAGGCCTCTTCGAGCTTTGCCAAGGCAATATGGGCTGCGTTGGGCTTTACCGTGTCGCTTAGTAGTTGTGTGCGGCGACCATTGTAAAAGCGCTGCACCAATTCTGGATCAGCAGCGAAGCCCTCTGGGGTAGCCACGTCTTCAACACGATGCTCTTCCCATAACCCGTCTTCGGCGCGGAAGGTTTTGATACCCGATTCCGCAGAGATACCCGCGCCGGTCAATACAACAATACGTTTGTAAGCCATCGTTATTTACTTATATTCTGTTAAAACCAAGGTCGCTGACCAATCACATAGGTTTGATCAAAATCGGCGTCAGACTTAGTGATGTATAAAATAAATTCAATAAAGGCGATGATGCAGACCGCAATAGTTGGGATGCCCACCAAGATGAATCCAAATAAAAAGCACAACAGCATAATGACACCTTGCTTGTTGTAACCAAGGTAAAACTTGTGAACACCGAGAAATCCGAAGAAGAAGGCCAATAGCGATGCTGCAATTTTTTTGGACGAAACCGTAGCAATAGTTTTATCTATATAAAGCTGTTTGGCACCGTCACCCTCTGCCACAAAATCCACTGCCAGCCCCGCGCCTGCGACACCTTCGCTTTTCCATTCAGCACCGTCAAAGCTATACCGCTTACCATCTTCACCAGCTATCACACCTTGCGATGTTGTTGAGTTAAAATCGAGAATCTTGCCTTTCATAAACCCACCTTCCCTAGCATTCATTTAGTTACAATCAAGAATAGCGCGGTCGCTTTTCAATAACCACAGCAAATATAGAAACCAATATCGGTATAAAACCCAATCTAAAGGCGCTATTTCTCGGATAAGTCTTTCTGCCAAAACAAGGCCTGTCCTTGTTGCGGATCAAGTTGATAAGCCGCAAACCCACAACGCAAATAGACAGCCTGAGCGACAGCGTTGCCCTGAAGAACTTCGAGAGTTAATTTACAACATCCGCGCTGCTCGGCAAGTTTTTCTACCTCGCTCATTAAGCGTTTTCCTAAACCCCGTCCGCGATACGCTGGCAGCACAATAACATCATGAATATTTAATAGCGGCTTGCACTTGAATGTTGAAAAGCCCTGAAAGACGGTCGCTAGTGCGGCGGGGCTGTTACCATCGAATATCAAGATGGTCGCCGCATGTGGCACCTCCGCCAGGGCGTCGCATAAGGCGGACAAAACATCGTCTGACAATGGCTCGGCGCCGCCCATGGGATCGAGCGCGTAATTTGCCATTAACATCTCTATCGCAGCACGGTCTGTTGACACTTTGTAGTCTGCGAGTTTTACCTGCATAGAATATCCACAATATATCTCTGTTAATGAGCGCCAACGAGGGCGCTTACGCTATTCAAAATACGATGCCTTCGGCACCCGGCCCCAGTGGCTGACCAAAGCTAAATTCGACAAAGTTTCCGTCCGGGTCACGCACACCGCAGTAATAGCCAACGGGATACTCTTCGTCGCGGGGTTCCCATACCAAAATATCATCCGCTCTGGCGCGCTGGGCAACTGCGTCGACGGCATCGCGACTTTCCATTGCAAAACCTAAATGGGAAAAATCGCCATCGCTTTGCGACCGCCCCGGACCTCCGGGCAACATCACCAGAATAAAGTCCTGCTCTCTTCCTTTCTCTGCCATCCAAATGACTTTGCCGTCGCAATGTGGTCGTTCGTGCACAATATTCATGCCTGCATAGCGCTGATAGAAATCGACGCAGGCACCCAAATCCTTAACATGCATAGCGATATGTGTCAGTGAAATTGTCATAAGCCGCCCTGCTTGCATCTATTCGGTTAACGGGTGAGTAAGACGATAACAAGACTACGCCACAAGGTCGAACTTCTGGCTGGAATGCTGCATATAAGTGCCACTGACCGTCCTTTAACCCTCAGCTAACTCTCTGCCAAATCGTTGCTAACGCGCAGCATCACGTCTCTAAACCAGCAATGTGCAGAATCATTCTGCAAGCCATTTGGCCAAATCATCCAAATAGCAATCGGTGCAATATCAACGGGAAAGTGGAACCAGCGCACGTCAAAGGCCTTTGCATACAAGTGGTATAAGCGAGCGGGCATCACCGCGAGGAAATCCGTTGCCGCGACCACCGGCAACATGCTGGAGAAATTTTGAACCTGCGCTGCGCGTTTACGTGGAAATGCCTGCCCGCCCAATGCTTGCTCTAGCTGACTGCGCTCACGACTACGAAGCGGCAGGAACACATGCTCTTCTGACAAGTATTGATCCAAGGACAAGGTATGTCCTTTTTGACCGGCAAAACGCGGATGAGACTTCCGTGCAACAATGACGAGCTTCTCCGCACCAATTTGCTGGGCCTGCAAGGCATCTGATTCTGGTCGGACATAATCCACAATCAAATCAATATCCATGCGTTGTAAGCGAGTTAAGGTGTCGTTTTCTAAGGCCAGTGTTTCTAGCGATAGACCTCCGCCACTTTGTTGCAATTGCGCCATCAACGGCCCTAAGGCCAGGGACTCAAAATAGTTGTCTGCCGCCACGGTAAAATGACGCTTGGCTTGCGCAGGATCGAAGGCGTCGCCCTGCACCAAGGTCGTTCTTATTAAGGACAGCGCTTCCCGTATTGGCGGGTATATGGCGATGGCCCGCGGCGTCGGGATCATACCTTGTCTTGTTCGCACAAAAAGCTCATCGTGAAAGGTCAGCCGCAATCGCTGCAACGCCGCGCTCATAGCGGGTTGGCTCAGGCCAATACGATCAGATGCGCGGGTGAGATTGCCATCGATCATTAGCGCGTCAAAACTGGCGAGTAAATTCAGGTCTACAGAGCGAAGATTTATCATAAATATCACTTTTATGGATAATGGGTATATTAAATATCTAATATACAAATAACTCTAGTGCGCTAATCTATAATCAAAATAACAGCACGGTAAAAAAACAATGGAAACCTACGTTACTCTATCTGTCATCGCCTTCATCGCCGTCGCGTCGCTATGGGAGTTTTTAGCAGGTCGCAATAGCAATGGTAAAAAAAGCAAAGAAGACTGGGGCATGGCGGTCTTAGCCTCAGTGTCACTCAGCGCCGTTCAGCGGCCTGCTCTGGTCTTCGCCACCGCGTGGTTAGGTCGCTTGATGGTGCCTCAGTTTGAGGGCGGACTAGCGTGGCTGCAGGAAGCCTATTTCTGGCCGGTATTAATCGCTTATATTCTTATTGAAGAACTTCTTCATGGCGGTGCGCACTGGTTTTCACACGCTCGCCGTATGAGCTGGAAGCCCTTACTCTACCTGCAACAACTCTTCAAAATTGGCCATAGGCCCCATCACTTTTCTGGCAGCAATGACGGTAAAGGCGAAATTACGGTTACCCAAACCTTTGTTGAACATTGGCTCTTTTGGTTCATCATGCCGAACTTCTGGTTTCAGTTTATCTGCCTGTATCTCGGCCTAACCGAAGTGTTTTTATTCGGTACGGCGTTTAAAGGCTTGTGGGCGGCGCACAACCACGTCAACTGGAATTACGATCTATACTTGCTAAACCATCGCTGGGCATGGGTGCGCAAGACTATGTACGCCTTGTGCCATGTGCTGACCTTTCCAACACAACACCATCATCATCACGCTCGCGGCAAAAACTCGGCAAAGAATATGTGCAATCTGCTGTCAATATACGACTGGCTATTGTTCGGTACGCTGGCCATTGAAACTCAGCGCCCCAGTCAATATGGCTGGAAGCAATCTGCCCAAGAAGAACACAGCATATGGCACCGTTACTTTGCTATTGACATGAAAAAGCTTGGCTAACCCCCTCCAAGATCCTCTTTGCGCGCCAAACTCTGGCGCGCAGCTCAAAAAATCTTCCACATAGTGCGACAGGTCACGAAACAAGAAAGTTTAATACGGCATTCCTTAATATTCTCACTGAACACATTATAATGACCCTCGAGCTCAGCCGCCGCTCCTTAAACAATATTCCTCTGCGTACGGTTGGGCCTAAATAATGACAACGAGGCCACATCATGTTTCCTGTTTCGCGCCCACTATCACAATGCATCGTGCTTATTACTCTGAGTTTGCTTGCCGCCTGCGGTGGCAGCTCCAGCTCCTCATCCTCTAGCAACACCAACAGTAGTAATCCACCTTCTAGCAATAGTGGACAGGCAGAAACCCAAACCCACTATAACCAAACTCTCGTTGGCTTTGATGACGAGACAGTCGCATTTACCGTTTACGTGCCAGAAAACCCACAGGGAAAATCGGTTCCGCTGATACTACACAGCCACGGTTTCGGTTTGTCTAGAGCGAAGAATTTTGACAACCCGGATCCTATTGAATCCTTTCTCACCAATGACGTGTCAGGTGATGTCGCCCGCCGCGCGTGGTTAGAAAAAGGGTTTTACGTGATTAGCTTTGACCAGCGGGGCTTTGGCGAAACCACGGGGAGTATCACCGTAATGGACCCCGATATTGACTGTCGCAATGTATCGCAAATTATCGACTGGGCTGAAGAGAACCTGGTCAATCTCAGTTTTGAAAATGATGACCCGCTTATTGGCTCGGTCGGCTTATCTTACGGCGGCGGCTTTCAAACCGTGTGCTCGAGCGTTGATAAGCGCTTTGACGCTATCGTACCCTTGGCGACGTGGAGCAACTTACCCTACAGCTTATACGCCAACAATACGCCCAAAAATATCTGGCTAGATATTTTATCCGTTGCCTCAATGGGGAAACTAGAACCCTATCTTACTCAGGCCATAATAGGCGCAACGACCACAGGTGAAATAGACCCCGATACGGTAGCGCGCCTAGCTGGCCACAGTCCGCTATCTTTTTGTGAAGGTGAGCGTAGCGACGGCAGAACGCTGTCGAATGCCGACGCCCTATTTATTCAAGGCAGCAACGATGTGCTATTTAACATTAACGAGGCCGTAGAAAACTACGAATGCTGGAAGGGACAAGGCAACGAGGCGCACTTGTTTATTCAGAAAGATGGCCATATTTTACCCGCACTGCAAACCGCTGGCCGACAAATTTTGTTTGGCACAGAAGGCACGCTGTATTGCGACGACCAGAGTTATGCAACCGACGATTTGGCGCTAAACTTTCTCGCGGACAAATTGCAAGGTACAAGCTCTGCGACCATACCCAATGTTTGCTTTAGCTTGTCAGAGGAACAAACGGGTGTCATCGCCAGTGACGTAAAACGCGGCGGCTCTCTTAACAGCGTTGTCGAAACGCAGATTATTCCCGGCGGCCTGAGCAATATTGTAGACCTGTTAACATCACTACCTCTGCAAACCGTGTTGGCGACTTTGTCATCGTTGCCAGTAGAGGCATCGAGTACCTTAATCGCAGTTTTAACAGCCGCTGCTGACCCGACGTCACTGGTCGATTATTTAGACGATATCGTTAATTTACTACCAAGTGAGCTACTGAGTCAGCTTGTTGCCAAAGGAGTATTTATTCCCTTACAAACGATGAACAATGACGGTGTATTAGCAGGCATCCCACTTGCCATGCTGAATATTAGCGGTGGCAATGGCGACGGAAATCTTTTGTATATTGGCTTAGGAAAATTACCCGCCAATGGCGGCGACTTTGCGTTGATAAACGACCAAGTCTTGCCAATACGCGGCAGCGGCCTATTGGCCCAAGAAATGATTGGTGTTTCTGAGCCCATTGCCGCAGGAGATACCATTGGTTTAATGGTCTATGGATTCCACCCCTACTTTACCCATGTGGCTAGTATTGTACAGCCGCCTATACCGGCTGCAATAAGCGGTACGGTTGACCTACCCTTTATAGCAAAGACCGGAGACTAAACCTCGGCCACGAGCGATAATCACAATCGCTCGTGGCTCTCCGGCCCCCATCAAAGCAGTCGTAGCTGAGATTAACTCGGTACTAATCTAGGCAATAGCAATAATATTGGGATCGGTATTCTCTTTAATCGACTCATCGCGATTTTTAACGGTATCAGCCAAACGAAAAACCGGTACACGCAGCATATCCTTCAACTCTTCACTGGCACCAATACGCTCCAGCGCTTCGTTGAAACAGAGAAGCCACTGGTCTCGTTCCTCTGGTCCTATCGCGAAGGGCGCATGGGGCTTTGTTAAGCAAACTGTACCGTGCTTTTGCTGATACACCGGAGGTCCACCCAGCCAGCCCGTTAAATATTCTGCTAACTTTTGTTTGATATCGACCAAACTTTTACTGTGCATATCACGAATATGCTTAGCGTCGGGTAACTCGTCCATCACATCGTAAAATATATTCGCTAGCTCTTTGATCTTTTCCTCACCCAAAATTTGATAGGGTGTTTGGTCTTGAGACATTCGCTTAAACTCCATGGGCGCGTTACCGCGCCACCCACAAATAGACAGTTGTTAAAATCTGATCTTAGCATTACATAAAATTCGATCTTAACTGTCCTTGATCTATCTCAAGTTTTTTTAGTAAATCCCTAAACTACATAATCCAAGGACTTACTATTTTCAGGCTTGCATCCAAATCATCTCTAAACCATATTCAACTAGATACAGAAATTTTGAACGCTACAAAATTTATGCCTTAGAGCATGGACTGCATTTCACTAAACGACTCCTGTATACACTCCATAAAGAAATCGATGTCCGGCAAGATGCTCGCTGTCGATATTACATTGAAATACAGTTTACCGTTGTAACTGGGTGTGGCTATGAACAGCCCCATACCTTCGCCTAGTGGCGGCAAACCCGATAAGCTTTCCAAGCGATGTCCTGCCAAATAAATTGGCTGAGCTGGCCCCGGAACATTTGAAACAAACAAGTTACAGGTCGAACTCGCCGCAGATGTGGCATTAATGGCGCGGGCAAATAGATATTGCTCAGTTGCTGGTAAACATTTCGTCACATTGAGCATGAGTCCAGCTGCGGATATTCCACTCTTTCCAGCCTGAGTTGCAGACACTATTTTTGCCATCCTAGCCACGGGATCAGCAATGGTCGTATATATCGGTGCGGTGAACGCGCTTAGATTATTGCCTGAATCACTGCCCCCGGTTGCCCCCCTCGCATTAACAGGAATCCATGCTACTAATGAATGGGTGGTCAGTTCCTTATGTTTTGCTAAATACCGTCGCAGCGCACCAGCGCTAATAGTGAGTATGACGTCATTCATGGTAGCGCCCTGATAGAGCGACCGCAGAGCACTGAGAGTTTTTAACTCGACACCAATCACATCGAAAATTTTGTCACCAGCTACCGAGTCATTAAATCGGCTCGGATATACTCGCATCCGCTCAGAGGGTTTGGTATTAAGATATCGACGAGCAGAAGGCCCTACATAGGAAGCACTATTTAGCAAAGTGCGCCCTAAATTAACCGAAAGTCGAAGCCTGTTTTTTACTGCCCGACCAGCAACGCTAGACCAAGAGAAGTCGCTACGCTCCTCAGCATGTTCTGCGTTCGGTGATTGATCTGCGTCAGACAATGGCGTGGCAAAACTCGCTAACATTTTTACAAGTCCGACACCGTCAATCGCAACGTGGTGAAGCCGTACCACAACGGTAAAACCATTTTTATTGTCACCGTTGCAATTTACGCCGGTAAATATCGTTACATCCCAAAGTGGACGATGCATATCCATTGGCTGGGAATGCAGATAACAAACCTCTTCGCGCAGCGCTTTCCAGTCACCCGGAACTAGTAAAGGCGTTACAGTAAAATGGGCGTCAGCTTCAAATTCTTCATCATTTACCCAATAGGGGTAGTCAAGCTCAGCAGGCAGCCGCACTAAGCGCTGCGAGTAAATGGGATGATGCTTTAACTTGTTTTTAAAGAATTGAATCAGCTGCCCGTAGTCCGCATCACCCTCAGCTGGACCATCGAAATTAAGTAGTAGCGTAATGTGGTTATAATTATCGTCTGTTTCTGTATAGAGAAACTGTGCATCCTGGGGTTTGATCTGTTCCATTTTGGTTCTCGCTTATAACTTTCATGTTGCCGCATCAACAGACTTAAATCTCTATGCACCAACCTTCGTCGACTTATCCAGGGCTTTTTTGTATAGACCTTCGATTTTAGCTACTTGCTTATCAAGGCCCTCGACCGTCCAGCGACTAGTATCGATCGGTGCCAAAATCTCCACCTCAACCGTGCCGGGGTAGTACAAGGTATCGCCTTTGGGGGAAACATCCATCGCGTTATGGATAACAATGGGCACAATAGGAACACCTGCCTGCATGGCAATATGAAACGCGCCTTTCTTAAACGGCTTAGGTTTTTTCGAATGGGTTCGCGTACCTTCAGGCGCAATGACCACTGAAATTTTATCCTGCTTGACCCGCTCTATCAGAGGCTCGAGAGAAGCGATGGCACTCTTGCTGTTACTGCGGTCAATTAAAACGACACCCGCCATTTCCATCGCCACGCCGATAAACGGCATCTTTTTAATTTCAGCCTTACCGACGCCCGTGAAATTTCGACGTAGAAGTTTCGAAATAATCATCACATCGATATCGCTCTGATGATTAAAAATGAATACCGCGGGTCTGGCAGCCCATAAATTTTTCTCGCCGGTAATGTCGAGTTTCAGTCCGGCCACCGCGGAAGCAACATCGGCAAACAGCGACATAGAAAAGTTTCTCGCCTCCTGCTTTGACCCCGTCAACGCCCATATCGGTAGACCAGCTATTACTGAACTGACCAAACTTACTTTGGTTGCAATATTCCGCGTTAACCCCATCGTTGTACTACTTGAGCGACTGTGAAAAACGCGAGTCGGCCAGCCCCGAGTGGCCGCGATATCTTTTAATTTTTGACTTGGATTAAGTGGCCGCGGATGACCTACATATTCTAGAAGCTCGATGTCATCGGTACTATCTGAATAGAAATAACTATTTTCAAGCTCTACGCCTTTTGCTTTTGCCAAATCAAGAGCCGCATCGACCTTACCCACACCAAAACACAAGGGCCCGCCAAGTTCGCCGGTAAAGATGCCATTTTTAACTTCTATGGCGCTGCAGGCCACATGGTTGATGCCAAGGTACCTTGCACATGGTTCGACCTGATAAGGCGTAGCAGAGGATATGATCGCCACCGTATGTCCTTTTCTCATATGGGCTTCTATCAATGCACGGGTTTCAGGATAGATTTTCTTGGCTAGATCCCGCTCAAAAATTGTTTGGGCAACATCAAGGTAGTCATCCTCTTTAAGCCCCTTCATACTCTGAGCTGACAGTGACATCAGCTCTGCAAAATCGACACTTCCCAAGCCAAAACGTGCAATAGCTTCCACAGTAGCTAGTATTTCGGAGGGTGCAAGATCTCCTCGACGAACCTGCTCGCGAAGAAAACTAAAAACAGAGTAACCCGCGATAATCGTGCCATCGAAGTCAAACAGAGCCGCGATTTGTGGCCCTGCAGGGGCGTTGTCTATTTCTTCAGTAATGTCGGTAAAAGGAGGCATACCGGTAGAGCTCCATGAAAGTTCTGAGATCAGAGAATGTGACTTCATTTGACAACGTATAAGATATTCAGTCCAATACTATTTTTTCTGTAATATTCGGAAAACGTATACCTTGAACACAAGTAAATTACGCTACATTGTCGCCGTCGATCGGTTTGGCTCAATGACCGCCGCCGCCGCGGCAATCCACGTTTCGCAACCGAGCTTAACCCGAACCGTCGCCGAGGTGGAAAAAGAGTTGGGAATCGCCCTCTTCGAGCGTCGCGCCCGCGGTGTTATTGCAACACCCCAAGGCCGCAACATCATTGACCGTGCCGCGCGCATTCTCGCTGATATCGAACGACTCGACATGGATGCCAAGGAATTCAGGGAATACAGAGAATCCCAACTGCGCATCTGCATTTCGCCACCGCCTTTAATCACGCTAATGAACCCGGCTTTGCCACAATTAATGGGACGCTACCCACAGCTTAAAGTAGATATAAAATCCGTATCGACAGACCAAGCCATCAGCTTTCTACGGGCTGGCGATTGTGACCTTATCATTGGCCCGCTAAGGGCGCTGGAGGAACGGCGTGAATTTAAGATAATTCCTTTAAAACCCTTTGATGCCTATTTCTTTACCCGCCGCACACATCCGCTAACCAAATTAAAAACGGTATCGTTTAAGCACATATTAAATTACCCCTTGGTACTTCCTGAGCGGGATGGGTCATCGCCAGAAATAACTAGCCGCTTATTCGGCGATACAGAAATCCCGGCTGATCATCCCATTCACATCATTGGTCACTTTCCGCTAGCCTGCGAAATCGTTGCGGCCACCGACGCCGTAGCAACGGTAGGACAGAGCTACCTAAACAATAAGGAGTTTTTAAAACGCTTTACCATACTTGGCTTTACGTCAGCGGATCAGCTACAAATATGCTGCGCGCATAGACAGGAGTTTGAGTTATCTGCACCGTCTAGCGCCCTACTCTCATTACTAGCACGCTGAACCAGCAAATCAGGCTATATAGCCAAAATCCACATAGCATTAGTAACGCAGAGCACCGCACAGAGCGAACATCGCGATTATAGCCATGATTGGGAAGCGCTTACTACGCAGGGCGACAAACCCCATGCCAGCCAGCAGTAATGCAAACCCATCATGCGGCGCACTAGTTAACACCGGATCTAGCCACGCAGACACCAACATACCCACCGCAACAGCATTAACACCGGCAATGGCTGCAACGATACGCGGCCGCATTGACAACTGCTGCCAAACTCCACGTATACCAGACAGCAATATAAAGCCCGGCGTAAAAACAGCTAAGCATGCGATTACTGCATATAAGAGGGGAAAGTCTGGGCGCATTGCCGCGCCAAGGTAGGCGCTAAAGGAAAACATCGGCCCCGGCACCGCTTGCGCGGCAGCATAGCCTAATAAAAACTGATCCTTACTTAAGGCATCACCGACCAGTGGTTCAAGCAGCGGCAATACCACGTGACCGCCCCCAAATACCATACTACCGGTCTGATAGAAGGTCGCGTAAATACTATCAGGGACGGCAATTGAAACAAGCAAAAGCAAGGTAAAAGAACTGAGCCATAAGATCAATGAGCGATCCCTAGCTAGAATTTTCGGATGACTATGGCCTGGCCTTTCTCGCCACGCCATCACAATGGCTGCCGCCGCAAGTAATCCAAACTGCCAGAGTGGCGTCATAGCCAAGCTTAAAATAACTGCGCTGATCGTCGATAAAAGGATTGTTATAGTTTGACGACAGAACTGATTTGCCATTCCCCAAACCGCATCGGCCACTACCGCCACTGCCAACAATTTAAGCCCGCTCACAACTCCGTGCTGCAGAGTACCCGGCGCAATGTCTAGCTGCCAAACAGCCAATCCATACATAAGAATAAAAGAGGGAAGTGTGAAGCCGAGGAAAGCCGCTATACCCGCAGGAACACCACCACGCCGACAGGCAATGGCGTAACCGAGCTGACTTGATGAGGGGCCGGGCAAAAACTGGCAAAGGGCAAGGTCGGCAGCAAACTCCTGCTCGCTAAGCCAGGCCTTTTGCTCGACAAATACTTTTCGAAAATAGCCGATATGTGCAGCAGGGCCGCCAAAACTGATGCAGCCCAAATACAGGAATTGCAGAAATACACGCCAAACCACGATTACCCTCTCAACCTAATAAAGCGTGAAGAGTGTAAACGAAGCGTATTACGGTTTATAGCTTACCGCGTTTTTCTCTTGGTGAAGTAGGCTTAGTCGTGGACTTTGCCTTTACTCTGGTCACTGGCTTACGACCACCTTTGTCGCCAGTTTTGCTGATACGAGGCTTGCGGGGACGCTCGCGCTCTATCGGCATATCACCGCCTTCATGCACAGAAATATTCAATGCTTGCCCAGCTACCCGGGTAGTTTTTAAACACTCCATTGCGCCTTCAGGTAAGTCTGCTGGCAAATCAACGGTGCTGAACTCTGGGTATATTGAAATACGGCCAATATTCGCGCTGTCGATATTCGCTTCGTTGGCAATCGCACCGACAATATTGCCGGCGCTTACACCGTGCTGACGCCCCACTTCCAAACGGTAGCGCTGTAAGCTTGATTCAGCAATACGCTTGCCGCCAACACTAGGCTTGTCGCGGCTACGCGCTTCCGTCATCAATTTCGGGGCATCCTTCACTAGCAAAGGTTTGTCGCCCTGTACTTGGCAGGCTAAAGCTGCAGCCACATCAAGTTCGCTTACATCATGCTTAGCAATGTATTCCTGAAGCATTTTGCGGTAGAAGCTGAGATCGGTACCGGCAAGGGTATCAGTGATCTTTTGCATAAACCGATCAACGCGCAGCGCATTGATATTCTCTGCTGTCGGCAAGCCCATTTCTTCTATGGACTGACGAGTGGCGCGCTCTATTGCCTGCAGCATCCGCTTCTCGCGCGGCGCCACAAACAAGATTGCATCGCCCGTCCGACCAGCACGACCAGTTCGGCCGATACGATGAACATAGGCTTCGGTGTCGTGCGGGATGTCATAGTTAATAACATGACTAATACGCTCAACATCCAAACCACGAGCAGCAACATCGGTCGCGATAACGATATCAAGACGGCCGTTTTTCAAATGCTCAACGGTGCGCTCGCGCTGGGCTTGAGCAATATCGCCATTCAAGGCTGCCGCGGTATACCCACGGGCCTGTAATTTCTCTGCCAACTCGGTAGTAACCAGTTTGGTCCGCACGAAAATGATCATGCCGTCAAAGGGTTCAGCTTCAAGAATACGCGTCAATGCGTCTAGCTTATTTAAACCACGCGCCATCCAGTAACGCTGACGAATGGTGATCGCCGTCGAGGTTTTGGTTTGGATCGTGACTTGTTCAGGGTTATTCAAATAAGTTGTCGCAATGCGACGAATCGCGGGCGGCATAGTGGCCGAGAACAAGGCGATTTGGCGCTTTTCAGGCATCTGCGACATGATCCATTCGACATCGTCGATGAACCCCATGCGTAGCATTTCATCCGCTTCGTCCAGCACCAAATGACTCAAGTCATCTAGTTTGAGCGTACCGCGGCGCATATGGTCCATTACACGACCTGGCGTACCAACCACGACTTGTACGCCACGCTTTAGGGCCGCCAATTGACCTCGGTAATCCTGTCCACCGTAAATAGGCAGTACTTGAAAACCGGGCATATGCGAAGCATAGCTTTGCAGCGCTTCGGCAACTTGAATTGCTAACTCACGTGTTGGAGCCAAAATTAGAGCTTGTGTACGACGGCTATTCACGTCGAGACGCGACAATAACGGCAAGGCAAAGGCTGCCGTTTTACCGGTACCTGTTTGTGCTTGACCGACAAGATCTCTGCCGGCGAGGATAAAGGGAATTGTCGCCGCCTGAATTGGCGAAGGTGTTTCATAACCAACCGCTTTAACCGCGGCCAGTACCATGGGCGCTAAGCCCAAATCATCAAAAGTCATTGTTTCCGCTGCCGCGGCCGTATCAGAGGGCATAATCGCTACCGTAAAAAATGCAAGAGTCGCCGCAACATTAGACCTCACACTCGGCCGAACGCAGATATGGCGTTGAGGCCGCATTATACCGGCATAGGACGACAATTACCCTGAAACCTTTGGCCTTTTTTGGCATTAGCGGCCTTTGAATCTGCTCAGGCGCTAACTTCAGCGCTGTTTTTCTAACTCGGCACGTAAAGCGGGCGTAATTTCCTGCTTGCACTGTTTCACATAGTCAAAATAAATCATCACTGCGCTGCCCTTAGCGACCAGTTCGTCACGCTGCCAGGCTTCATGCTCAAAGGTGAAGGATGAACTGCCGATATGCCCTATACGTGTTCTAATCTCTACAGGGTGGCCGTAGTAGATCTGCGCAATAAAATCGACGTCCATTTTACGCAGAATCATATTCCACTTTTTTAAATCCTGCCCCGGATTAAACACCTCAAAAATAGGCGTTCTCGCTGTTTCGAACCACATCGGCACGACTGTATTATTAATATGCCCTAAGGCATCGGTTTCACAGAACCGTGGCTCCATAGTACACAACATCATTCTTTAACTTTCTCCATTGGGATAAAGGGATTACTGCGCCATCCACCGCAGGGTCATACACAACCACAGTACGTAACTCATCAAAGAGGCGGGAAACGCTTTTTGACCTAGATCGCTACCGCGCATTTTCTCCCGTCCGGCATAGACCATGGCGGCACTTACTAGGCCCTGCAAAATCATCAACGATGACGCTTGCGGCAAACCGTACTCGAGCCGTTGAATCCCAAGAGGCTGAATCATTGCGACGATTAGCACAATAAAATTTAACAGGCCAAAACCAATAACAATTCGACAGAAAATCAAGCTGATTTACCCTCCGAGCAGCACAAGACTCTAGGCGACGAAATAATAGATAGTAAAGAAATGGCAGACACTGCCCGCCAACACAAATAGGTGCCAAACACCGTGAAAGTGGGTGATTTTTTTATCGAACACATAAAAAATAATACCCGCCGTATAGGAAATACCACCAGCTAATAACAGCGTAAAGCCACCCTCGGGAAGGGCCGCACTGAGTGGTTTAACGAGAAACACCGCCAGCCAGCCCATCAGCAAATAAACCCCTATAGACCATGCGCGCCGACCCGCCTTAGGAATCATTTCGAGAATCATCCCCACCACCGCCAACGACCAAATCAGGGCAAACATCCACCAGCCGCCACTTTCGCGAAGGGTAACGACTAGAAAAGGCGTGTAAGTCCCGGCGATAAGGAGATAAATTGCCAAATGATCCAACTGGCGAAATAACGCTTTTTTTGGCCCCTTACTACTGTGGTAGAGGGTAGAAAATAAATACAGTGCCAGTAGAGACACGCTATAAATTGAAAAGGCAAGTATCTTCCAAACATCATAATTCTGAACTGCCGGCCAAATTAACGCCGCACTGCCGACTACAGCGGCCAATACCCCCGCCAAGTGGGAAATACTGTTAAAACGCTCGCCTTGATACACCTTGCTAATACCACCTGAGTTGTTGGTCGCTAATGAAAAGGGGGAATAATAGTAAAAATATTCGCAAAAATGACTAACTCTGCTGGCAAATTAGTCTTTTCCGAAGTCAATTTAACAGAAATCAGACTCGAGGTATTCGCGTTTTCGTCAGGATGATGCTCGGGGGTAGACTGACGAGACAATTCCCATATGCCACGCGGAAGGCAAGCATAGACTGGCGGCCTTTAGGGGAGAAAAAACAAAATCTTAAATTGAACATTCAGAGAAAGAAGACGAGGTCTAAGACCGCAAAGCTTGAGTAAGGCGCACTAAGCGGCGCTTTCGCTGGGATCAAGTGATCCCAAACCCTCAAAAAGTAGCTCAACATGAAGCGCACCGTTGGTATTGACCACTTTTCGAATACGAATATCGCCCAAGCGCCCATCGCGTAAACGGATACGGTACTCGGTGCCATGCAGGCGCTCGCCAATCTGCTTATTAAGATGCAGACAGCCCCCCCACTTCACATAATCACTGCTAGCTGAGATATACATGGGAACATCAGATAATAATTCCCGATCGCCTTGCAGCACACTGCCATGTGTCAAATCCATTGACGCAACTCCACGCTATATTTACACCAAACATACGTACTTTAACTTATAGCGTCCTTGCTAATGATGGAGTTATACCACAATTTTGACGTCAATCCTGCCCCTAGCTTAGATCAAAGCACCTTGAGAGAGGATGTTTTTCATAATATAAGCTTATAAAAACAAAGGCTAATCGCTTATTCCAAGCATATTGGCTGCATTACCCCGCATCATTTGCTGCACTTCCGCATCCGAAAAACCTTCCATTTCTTCCGTCATTTCAGATGGCCAGAGCAAGCCTTCGGGATGCGGATAGTCTGATCCGTTAACGATTGCGTCCACCCCAGCACTATCTGCAATCCGCCTAAAATCATCCTCGTGGAAGGGCACAATCTTAAAATGCTTTTTAAAAACGTCGCTAGGCAAATCAGGCTTGCCATAGGGCCAGCGGCTTTTGTGATCGCCAAGACGATAAATTTTATCCATTGTTTTGAGTAAATGAGGCAGCCACGCAGCGCCGAATTCAACAATTAAAAATTGAATACGAGGAAAGCGTCCGCACAAATTTTGAAAAATAGTTGCGGCTATTTGATCGACCACCGTGCGCTCGCCCATGCCGACAAACATATTAAACGCGGTAAAACGATGCGAGGGTGGATTGGCAGGCTCGCCCCAAGGCGCGGCGTAGAGCTCTGTAAATGGCCCGCTACCGATATGATAGGTCACGATCACGCCAGCCTCTTGAATACGCGCCCAAAAAGGATCGAAGTGGGGGTCTGCGGGGGACCGCCCGTCAATAGGCCCCGTATTAATATGCACTAAACGGCAACCTTCTTTAAGTATCCGCTCTAGCTCAATAAGCGCTTGGGTAACATCAATAAGGCTCATCATAGCGGTAGAGAACACCCGACCATCGCCACCCCAACCCCAGTCTTCCGCTACCCAACGGTTAAATGCGCGAATACTGGGATAGGCAATGTCTCGATGTACCGGTTTACGAAGTTGGTACTCAACTCCACAGCCCAAGGTCGGGATCATGACGCAAGTTTGCACATACTGTTCATCCATCCGCGCAAGTCGCGCAGACTTGTTAATAAACTCTGGACAATCGATAGCGCGAATCGCATTCGCATTTACCGCACCACCGGTATCTATATCGCCTTTAAAAAAAGACTTCATCGCGCCCGGCGGACCAACGTAGTCACCGACACCAACGCTGAAGAAATTTAAACGCTCATTACCTAATCTCATCACGCCAAAGCCGTCATCGCGCTCACGCTCAACCCACACCGTACGCTCTCGAAAGCGAGACTCGATATGCCGACTAAAGCAGTCGTCAGGTTCGTAGTAATGGTTATCGCAATCAATAAGAGAATACGGAAGTGGATTCATGGCGCTGCACCCTGTAGAGATTTTTCAATACTCTACGCTTGCTGCGCGATGAACACATTAACCGCAGCAATCACCAGTGGGTGACAAAAAAGCTCAGCGCCAAATCAGACTCATTGTTAAATTTTGACGCGAGAAGAGTTCAGGCAGGAAAGTAACGACTGATTGTATCGACAACACAGGCGGGTCGATCACTGTTTTCAATTTCGACGGTCACCCTGACTACAGACTGCACGCCACCCTTTACCTCTTCAACCGAGATCAGTTCGCCGCAACCACGTACCTTAGAGCCAACAGGCACTGGCGCTGGGAAACGAATGCGCTCACAGCCGACATTTACACCCATAGAGATACCCTGAACATCGATAATCTGAGGCAAAAATAGATTCACCAAAGACAAGGTCAAATAGCCGTGGGCAATGCACTTTCCAAATGGACCATCCTTTGCCCGCTCTGGGTCAACATGTATCCATTGATGATCACCCGTCGCATCGGCAAATAAATTAATACGGTCTTGATCAATTGCCAACCAATCGCTGCTACCTAGCGTATTGCCTACCGCTGAGACAAGATCCATTGGGTGTTTAAAAACAGTCGTCATCGTTGCTCCAATATTGGGGTGAGATCTTTATTATCCCAGGTCTATTAGCATGTAATTGGGGACCCAGTTTGTATAATTTACGGCGGAAACTTTAACATTGCCTGCAAAGAACGAGGCATAGTCTATCAGGACGACTTTTCTCGTTGTGACTGTGCAACAACCAGCACAACATCATGTTCGGCTGGCTTATCCGCTACAATAAACACAACTTAATGCGTAAGCAGTGCTCTTACTAAACAAAGCTTGCTAACCCAATCACCAAAACAACAAGGATAAACAAACCAGTATGACCCAATACACACCAGAAGAATTATGGATCTGGATCAGCGATAACTCAGCTGGCATCGGTGCATTGCTCGCCGCAGTCTTCGCGGCACTTGGTGTATTGTCGGCATTAGAAGCTATTTTGAAGACACGCACCGCGCAGGGCGCTGTGGCATGGGCAATCGTACTCATTGGCTTTCCACCCATATTTGTACCCTTATACTGGATATTTGGCCGCAGCAAATTTAGGGGTTATGCCCTGGCAAAGCGCCACAACCATTTACAAATAGACGAGATAGCAAATAACCTTTTATCAGGCTTCCCTTCGTTTGGCGCTGAGACAAGCAGCAACGATTCACGCCTCATCGCACTAGAACAACTCACTACCCTGCCATTTTCCACCGGCAATAACTGCCATTTACTCATCAATGGCAGGCAGGCCTTTAGTGATATGTTCAGCCATATTGACGCGGCCAAAGACTATGTCTTATTGGAATTTTATATTATTCGCGATGACCAAATTGGCCGCGATCTTGCCGACTTGCTAATTAAAAAGGCACAACAGGGACTGTCAATCTACTTCGTATATGACGAGATTGGCTGCCTCAAACTACCTAATCACTACCTGCAAAAATTGCGCACTGAAGGCGTAAATATAACGCCATTCAACAGCACCAAAGGGCTGGGAAACCGGTTACAACTCAATTTCCGAAACCACCGCAAAATAGTTATTTGTGACGGTGACTACGCCTTTGTCGGCGGCATGAATATGGGCGATGAATACCGAGATATGCACCCGATTCTAACGCCCTGGCGTGACACCGGTATTGCCATCACTGGCCCAGCAGTACAAGCGGTACAGCTTGCTTTTGCCGAAGATTGGTTCTGGGCCAAGGAATCCTTACCTAGGTTAAATTGGCAACCCTCGGCGGTTGACGCATCCATAAACACATTGGTACTAGCCACCGGTCCAGCGGATAACACCGACAGCTGCGCTCTTTATTTCTTGAATATGATTCATCAAGCACGTAGTAGATTATGGATAGTCAGCCCTTATTTTGTGCCAGACGCACCGGTCATATACGCTCTGCAACTCGCTGCGATGCGAGGCGTAGATGTGCGTATTATGCTGCCAGAGAAACCCGACAAATTAATCATTAAGCTGTCGTCCTACACCGCGGTTAAAGAAACCCTCGCTCGAGGCGTACAGTTTTATTACTACCAAGACGGCTTCTTGCATCAGAAAGTAATGTTAGTGGATGATGATATCAGTGTGGTGGGATCGGCCAACATGGACAACCGCTCCTTCCGACTCAATTTTGAACTTTGTATGATCAATCACAGCGTGGAATTTGCCAGAGATATGGAAAGCATGCTCAATGACGACTTCAAAAAATGTAAGCAACTACTGCCACGTGAGGTGGCAAAGTGGTCGCTGGCACGTCGTATTTTTAGTCGCTGCGCCTACCTCTTTGCACCGCTGCAATAAGTATCCCCATGGTAGAACCTAGTCATATACCCCAAGATCTCACTGCCTGCCCCGACTGCGACATGTTGATACAAACACTGCCGTCCGAGAAGCATCTAGAAGGCCATTGCCCTCGTTGCAACGCCGTTCTTTGGTACTCAGCAAAACATACCGACACCATTAGCTTTGCAGCTGCAATAAGTGGACTTATCTTATTTTACCCGGCAATCACCTTACCCATACTCAAATTAAGTATGGTTGGCCAGCGCGGTAGTAACTCCCTGATCGGCGGTATTTATCGCATGTGGTTAGAGAATGAGCATTCACTTGCAGCACTCATTATGCTGTGCTCACTCATCGCGCCCTTTATGCACTTGCTGCTCACCGCTATAGTGTGTTTCAGCGTTAGAATTAATCATTTCCCCGCCCATTTCCCGCTCTGGATAAAATACATACGCTGGATGCAAAGCTGGAGCATGCTAGAAGTGTACGCAATGGGTATTATTGTTGCTTACGTCAAAATGATGCACGACGGCGAAATCAGTGTTTCTGGCGGTACTTACTGTCTAAGCGCACTGCTAGTCTGCGTCATTTTATGCAGTCAGTATTTTCATGAAGAACTTGTCTGGCAGCACTGGGAGAAACACAAAACCGCATGACCATTAGCGCTCAACAAAGAGGTATTGCGCGCTGCAATGACTGCGGCAAGCTGAGTCACCTGCAAATCCTTGACAACAAAATCGCTGCAGCGTGCCCGCGCTGCGGCTCTGCACTTAGCTTCCGTAAACCGCAAAGTTTACAACGTAGCTGGGCCTATACCCTTGCCGCATTAGCCCTGCTAATTCCTGCGAATATGCTGCCCATTCTTACGGTAATCAGTTTTGGCCAAGGCGATCCAGACACCATCATGTCTGGCGTCGTTAAACTGTGGGTATCAGACCTACAAGCTATTGCAGCCATTGTATTTATTGCAAGTATTGCGGTACCCGTTTTAAAACTGATTATTCTGGTCATATTAATGCTGGTTGTGCAGCTACAACTGCCCTTAAGCCGCCAACAATGCACCGTGTTATATCGTTTCATTCATTTCATTGGCCGCTGGTCAATGCTCGATCTGTTTATGATTTCAATTTTAGTCACGCTGGTTCACCTCGGTAATATTGCTACCGTTGAAAGTGGCCCAGCAGCAACCGCATTTGCAGCCGTTGTGGTTATCACGCTTTTTGCTGCCAATAGCTTTGACCCCCGCTTGATATGGGATTTAGACAATGACTGACCGCAGGATTTCATCCGCCGTACTTGAACCCAAACGCGGCCTTTCAGCCATTTGGCTGCTACCTCTCGTTGCCCTAGGCATTGCAGCTTGGCTTATGTACCAGAGCTTTAACGACAGTGGTCTCAATGTCACTGTCGCTTTTAACAATGGCAGTGGTATCACTGTCGGCAAAACACCGGTTATTTATCAAGGTATTAACGTCGGACATGTAAAAAGCCTACAACTCGATAAGGACCTAGAAGGTGTCACCGCGACACTTGAACTGTCCCAACAAATAGAACCACTCATTAAAGAAAACACCGAATTTTGGCTAGTAAAGCCACAAATATCATTATCCGGTGTGTCTGGACTAGATACGCTTGTTGCGGGCAATTACATCAGCTTCAACCCCGGTGACGGTAAACCTAGCCAAAACTTTACAGCTCTGAACACCCCACCCCCGCAAACCAACAACTTACCCGGCCTACGTTTGGTGCTAAACGCGGCAGAATTGGGCTCGCTTTCTGTGGGCGCACCCGTGCTATACCAGCAAATTGACGTTGGCGATATTGAGGGCTATCAGCTAAGCAATGACGACATAGAAATCAATATTCGCATCGACCCGCAGTATAGCCATCTGGTAAACAGCAGCTCGCGATTTTGGGTTCAAAGCGGCCTAAAAGTAAGTGCTGGATTACAAGGAATAGATATTGAAACCGGGTCAATGGCCAGTATTTTAGCGGGCGGTATCGCCTTTGATACGCCGTCAAAGTCTGAATTAGAGGCCGACATAAAAGTCGAAAACAATACCCACTTCAAATTGTTTAAAAATCAGGAGCGTGCGAAAGGCAGCAAAATCATAACCGTCTATTTCCGCAACCCTGACGGCTTACATGTGGGCAGCAGTGTACGCCTGATGGGGATGGAAATTGGTAAGGTAGAAACGCTCAAGTTTGTCGATGACAACCCCAACCTAGGCGCCAATGCACGCATCGCCATTTCGTCACCACACCACCGTTACCTGAACGAGCGCACTCAGTTTTGGCTGGTTAAGCCCGAAGTCTCGAGCAGCGGCGTCAGTGGCTTAGACGCGTTAATCGGCGGCCCCTATATCAATCTGAACGTCGAGGGCAAAGGGGGAAGTATTCCCAACAAATATACGGCGTTAATGACCCCGCCAGAAAGTCGAGTTCAACAGCCCGGCTTGCGGCTCACACTGCGTAGCGACGAACTCAATTCGGTCAGCATTGGCAGTAAAATTTACTATCGTAAAATTGCAGTAGGCCAAGTCGAGTCCGTCGACCTGGATAAAGACGGCGTCAATATTGGTATTTTTATTCATCAGCGTTACGCGAATCTCGTTCATCGCGAATCCCAATTTTGGAATGCCAGCGGCCTAAGTATTAGTGGAGGACTGAGCGGCTTAGATATACATGCCGACTCCCTTGCAACCATCGTTGCCGGCGGCATTGCTTTCCACAACCCCGAAGTCAGCAAGCCACAACTTGCGTGGGAGGGTTTACGCTACACCCTATATCCAGATTTTCAGAGTACCTACGCCGACAAAGGCCGCGACATAAACCTCTTTTTTACCACCGGGAGCAATATAAATAAGGGCACAGAAATTAAATACCAAGGCATCAAGGTCGGCGAAGTAATAGCTGTCGAGCTCGACGACAACATGGCGCGCGTGAAGGTGAATGCCCGTCTCGCGCCGTCGGCGAAGGCCATTGCCCGTACCGGCAGCCAATTCTGGGTGGTTCGCCCCCAACTAGGACTCATCGGTACTCGCAATTTAGAAACACTGGTAACCGGCAGCTACATCAGTGTCCGCCCAGGTTACGGCGTCAACGAGACCAACTTTGTCGCCTTAGACAAGCCGCCACCATTAAGCAAACCCAGCAACGGTCTAAATTTGATTCTAACCGCCGCACAGCGTGGTTCAATCAAAGAAGGGGTAAAAGTGTTCTACCGAGATATTCCCGTCGGCGAGGTATTCGGCTACGAACTGTCAGAGGACGCCACCCAAACACTGATCCACATCAACATAGAGCCTAGATATGAGAGTCTTGTGCGCGAAAACAGCGAATTTTGGAATTCCAGTGGCATCGCGGTGAAGTTCGGAATATTTAGCGGCGCCACAATTCGCAGTAAATCCATAGAATCCTTGCTAGAGGGTGGAATCGCATTTGCCACACCTGATGGAGGCGAGTTAGCCGCGACGGTAAAAGACGGTAAAAACTTCCCGCTACATCAATCGCTCGATCAGCGCTGGTTAGAATGGGCCCCACAGATCCCCTTACCAAAAGAGGCAGATACCGGCGAAAACTGGATCCGCGCGGATTAACAAGTTTTCACAACATCGCCATACAGATAACGATACAATGAGCCGACTTTGATACTCTGTGCACGCTTTTAGGCGTGCACATGTCATTTTGAACACGAATTCATTAGACCCGCAGTGTCATCACGTAACAGAGATTCCAGTGTGTTAAAACTATCCAAGCAAACCTTTCAATCTGCGGCCGTCATCATCATCGCCCTTGTCATTGCAGTTGCTTTTTTTGTCCTGAAATCTCCGCCAGAAACCATAACCACCGTCCCCCAAGCGCTGAATATCAATGTCGCGCTCGCTGAGAAGCAAACTCTATCCGTTGCCGTTAGCTCACAAGGTACCGTACAACCTCGAACTGAAACCACCTTAGTTACCGAGGTATCTGGCAAAATTATTGAAGTAGCGCCGCAGTTTGTAAGCGGAGGCCTAGTTGAAAAAGATGAATTATTATTAAGTATTGACCCACGTAATTACGACGTTGAAGTCAAACGTGCCGAAGCAAATGTCGCCACTGCATTCAGCAATTTAATACAAGAGAAAGGCCGCGCATCGGTTGCGGCGCAAGATTTGAAAAAATATCCGCGTAAATACTCCAGTAAAGAAGCGCGCTATCTTGCTCTACGACTTCCTCAGCTAAAAGAGGCGCAGGCACGCCTAGACTCTGCCAAAGCAGACCTTGATCACGCCAACAATAATCTCGATCGAACCCAAATTCGCGCGCCCTACCGTGGCATTATTAAATCTCGCAACGTAGACATCGGCCAGTTCGTGAGCCCCGGCACCCAGCTCGGGCAAGTATTTGCCATAGATTTTGCCGAAGTTCGTCTTCCGATTCCCGTTGACCGCTTGGCATATTTAGCGCTTCCAGATAAGCAAAACAGCGACGATTCACCCGCAGTAACTCTAGAAAACGAACTAGGTCTAAAATGGCAGGGCAAAATCGTGCGTACCGAGGCTGTACTCGACGAACGCAGTAGAGTTTTATTTGCCATCGCAAAAATAGACGACCCTTACGGCATAGACGGCAGTGGCCAAGCGCTGTTAATGGGCAGTTTTGTTAAGGCAGGAATCAGCGGCAAACAGATTGATGGATTGATCGCCCTCCCTCGTCATGTTTTACGCGCTGGCAATAAGGTCTGGGTCCTCGATAGTGAGCAGCGTCTCCGCAATCGAGATATCAAAACCCTCCACACCGAAGGCAAGCTCGTTTATGTTTACGACGGACTAAATGACGGCGACATTATTTGCCTATCGACTATTCCAAACGCAGTACCAGGTACAAAGGTCAAAGTTAACAGCACCACAAAAACCAGTTCATTAGTCAACGCGAATGCTGACCAGATAGCAGACTCGAATACCGAGACCGAGCTATGAGCTCATTACCAGAGTTTGATACCAACAAGGGGGTAATCCCCTGGTTTGCGCGCAATTCAGTCGCGGCAAACCTACTGATGATTGTGATTATAGGCATCGGTCTTGGTGCTGCACTAACTATTCAGCGCTCGATTCAACCCGATTTCGAAATTAACATCATCCAAATAACCGTAGCCTACCCAGGCGCCACCCCAGACGAAGTAGAGAGTGGCGTAGTATTAAAAATCGAAGAAGCCTTAAAAGATATCGAGTCTATCGAAAGCCTCGAATCCACCGCCAACGAGTCTGTCGCCACCCTAACCGCCGATGTTTACGAGGGTTATGACACGCTGGCGGTAATGGACGAAATTAAAAGTGCCATTGACGGTATTGTTAGTTTTCCCGAACAGGCTGAGCGCCCCGTTATAAAACGCGTTGAATTTAATAAGCACGCACTCAGCGTACAACTTTACGGTGACATCGACGAACGCGGCATGAAAGACCTAGCCGAGCAAGTCAAACAAGAACTCACCCTTGATGAAAACATTGCCTTCGTACAAATCAATGGCGCCAGAGATTTTGAAATCAGTATCGAGGTTCCTGAAAACACCCTACTTCAATACGGATTAACGCTAAGCGAAGTCGCAGAGGCCATTCGTCGCTCCTCGCTCGACTTACCCGGTGGATCAATAAAAACCGTCAATGGCGATATTTTACTTCGCACCCGAGGCCAGGCCCGCAACCAATATGAATTTGAACGCGTTGTTCTCATTACTAACCCAGACGGCACTCGCCTAACCCTTGGTGATATAGCCACCATAAAAGACGGTTTTGTTGAACGCGACGGCTTCTCATTTTTTGACAGTAAAAACAGTATTGGCCTGCAGGTATTCGCCGTCGGTAATCAAGATTTACTTAAAGTGGCCGATGCCGCGAAAAAATACGTCGAAGAAAAACGGCATCGACTTCCTGATGGTGTGAGTATCACCACGTGGGCAGACGTCACCTTCTATTTGGAAGGTCGAATGACCATGATGATGGAAAACCTCGGCATGGGCGCCTTATTGGTGTTCATTGTGCTGGGCATGTTCCTAAATATAAAACTCGCTTTTTGGGTAATGGTTGGCCTGCCAATTTGTTTTTTAGGCACGCTCGCGGCAATGCCAATTGTCGGTGTCAGCTTAAATATGTTAAGTCTTTTCGGCTTTATTTTAGTGCTCGGCATCGTCGTCGATGATGCCATTATTATTGGCGAAAGTGCCTACGCGGAAGCGGAAAGTAAGGGCCACTCAATCGACACGGTTATCACCGGCGCTCTTCGCGTTGCCACCCCGGCAACCTTCGGCGTACTGACAACCATTATGGCGTTTTCGCCGACCCTCTTCACAGAAGGCGCGTTCTCGCCATTTCCAGAAGCGGTAGGCTGGGTCGTATTATTGTGCTTAAGCTTCTCGCTGCTGGAGTCAAAATGGATTCTGCCCGCACATTTGGCGCATAGCACACCAGGAACTACTGGCATTTGGCTAAAAATAGATAAAATTCCTCACTACTGCAACGGCAAGCTTAACCACTTCGTTGAAGAAACTTACCGACCGTTTATTCACAAAGCAATTGCGAATCGATACCTAACAGGCTCAGTCTTTAGCGCATTATTAATTATTACCATTGGCTTGGTTGCCGGCGGTATTGTGCGCTTTGTGATGATCCCAGATGTACCCTCTGACTTTATTAAAGCCAATCTAGAGATGATTGAGGGCACGCCAGAAGCGCAAACCCGACAAGCCCATGAGTTCATCGATAACGCACTACGCAAAGTGGACGCCGATTATCAAAGCGCCCATAAAAATGCCTCTAATAAACGCCTTATCAATCACGTGCAAGCATTCAGCTCCTCTACAAGAACCATCACCTTTATGGTGGAACTCACAAAAAATGAACTGCGCGACATTGACGGCAATGAAATAGCACGGCGCTGGCGCAAAGAAATCGGCGAAATACCCGGTGCCAAAGTATTGTCCGTTAGCAGCGCAGACCAAACCTCAGGACCACCAATTTCGCTCAAGCTAAGTAGCAGCTCAAATACCGAGCTTGAGGCGGCATCCAAGGAAATTGAAGAAGCATTAGGCCATTACAAAGGCGTATTCGATATCCGCAATGGTGCCAGCGCGATTCAAGATGAAATTGTGTTGGACATAAAACCGAGCGCCGAAATTTTGGGGATTTCATCTGCGTCACTCGGACGCCAACTTAGAGATGCATTTTACGGTGCAGAAGCGCAACGCATTCAACGTGGCAGCGACGAAGTCAAAGTCATGGTGCGCTACCCGCGCGAAGAGCGAGAAGCAATATCTGATTTACAAAACATGAATATCCGCTCTACCGACAATGTCTACGTTCCACTGAGCAGTGTTGCAGATATGAGTATTGAGCCGGGCTTCAGCCAGCGCAAGCGCATTGACGGGGAGCGATCAGTTACCGTAACGGCTCAGGTTGACAAAGAATTTACTGCGCCAAGTTCTGTGACCTCCAGCATAATAAAAGAACTCGTCGAGACCACATTTCCAAGCAAGTATCCCAGCGTCATCGTACAGCTGAGCGGCGAAAGTGAAGAGATTGGTATCCTCATGAAAAGCCTAGCCGTAGGCTTTGTGATCGCCCTGTTCGGCATCTATGCCCTGCTCGCTGTGCCGCTTCGCTCTTACTTACAGCCACTGATTATTATGGGTGTTATTCCCTTTGGGATCATCGGTGCGGTGGTGGGTCACATCGTATTGAATATGTCGTTCAGTATGATGTCGTTCTTTGGTGTTATCGCGCTATCGGGCGTGGTCGTTAACGACAGCCTGATCATGGTTGATTTCATTAATTCAGCCATCGCTCGCGGCGAACGGTTACTCGATGCGGTGGTCGATTCAGGTTGTCTGCGCTTCCGCGCCATCTTGCTTACGTCCTTAACAACCTTCTTCGGCTTACTCCCGATGCTCCTCGAAAGCAGCGTTCAAGCTCAGTTTGTTATTCCGATGGCGGTCTCACTGGGCTTTGGGATTATTTTTGCCACCGTCATAACCTTAATACTCATCCCCTGCCTGTACATTGTCTTGGATGATTTCAAACACTTTACCCAGTCGAAATCAGCCGCAAGAATCAACGAATCGCACTAAAACGGCCAGAAAGCCCAAGCCGCAACGACCAGTGAAAACACCGCAGCGATTAATACACCCGCTGCGGCCACATCCTTAGATTTAGCGATCAGCGGGTGTGTTTCGGGTACCGCGGCATCCGCTAGGGACTCTAGCGCAGTATTAAAAGCCTCGGCCATCCAAACCATGGTAATGGCCAAACACACCATTATCCACTCCACCGACTCCAAGCCAGTTAACATGCCTAAAGCCACTACCACCAAGGTCGCCACGAAATGCACGCGGGCATTGTGTTGCTCAATAAGCATTGTCACAAGGCCATTAAAGGCAAAGCTCGCGCTGGCAATACGTGCCTTGATGGAAAACCCCTGATCTTGCTGGCGGCGTTCTGTTTTTTGCTTCATCGCGTTACCATAAGCCCTTTAGTCTGCGCAGATACTTAAACTATGCCTGAATTCAAACACATCTCTCCACAGGACGCCCACGCCATGATCGAAGCTGGAAGCTGCCAGCTTGCCGATATTCGCGACGAGCAATCCTACACCTTAAATCACATTCCAAACGCAGAACATTTGGACAACCATAGCTTGCAGCAATTTATTGAACAAGCCGATCCTGACCAAGCACTCATTATTTATTGTTATCACGGCAATAGCAGCCAAAGTGCTGCACAGTATTTTGTAGAAAAAGACTTCACTGAGGTCTACAGCATGGATGGCGGCTTTGAAATGTGGCGTCAATTGTTCCCGCAAAACACGGTCAGTAATTAAGTCAACCACGCGGCAACGACAAAACTTCTTTGCAGAGTGGTAGGCCATTTATGGTCGATCAGTTCTGCAACGTCGTCACAGAGTTTTAAGCAGCTACGCACGGTTCTCGCCAAAAGAATCCGGAATCACACTATCGTCTACGCAGGCTAAAGTTATTAGCTAAACCTGACATCACAAATCCTGCACGATACTCAGATGGCATGAGTGCCTAATAAATTAAAACTTCTAAGATTCGAGTATCTCTTTCAGCGAACTTAAGTTTTTCTCAACCGCGCGCTTGTCCTCTGCGAATGCATGCTCGGACATATCCGGCTGTCGAATCACGGTGAAAATCAACTCGCCCCCTCGCCATTGGCATCCACCCGGATTGGGTTATGGAAGACAACGCCCGAACCTAGTTCAACGTCATGGTCCCTGACGCCAAAGGCGTTTTCCGCCGCAATGCGCATTTTCACTTGGCCAAGGGCGCCTCAGCGATCCACTCGTCGCCATCCTTATTGACATCAGAGCTGGCCAGCCCTGCCGCCCAATGCGAGAGATTTAACGGATTAGACGCAAATGCGTATATATCGCTAAGAGACCGCGCAATATATACACTTATGTTTTGCGCTTAGTGCTTAGTAATAACCACACTATCCATCTTCACTCAGGGCGCCACACACATTAGGCAATATGCATATACGCCACGGCTATCTTTAAGTTGTATTGCGTCACTCCAGGCCGGCAATATGCTATTTAATACCGACATCACAGGCGACGCGGTGAAGGCAGTTTTCACCATCACCGACCCTAAAATCAAACGCATCAGCTCTTCCTCTGGACTCAAAGGAAGCATGAGTAAGCGAGTGTTTACCGGGTCTACACCGACCAAACTAGCAGCAGAATTTACCGCCTGCTGTAAGCCGCCAAGCTTGTCAACCAAGCCCAGTTGCTGCGCATCAATGCCACTCCAAACTCTACCTTCGGCAATCGGTTCAACCTGCTCAACCAGCTTTTTCCTGCCATCGGCAACGACATTAATAAACCGGCGATAACCATATTCAATACCCGACTGAATAGCGCTGGCGAGAATGGGATCCAAGGGTAAGTCAGGGCGCAATTTACCTGCAACGGCGGTAGTACCAACGCCGTCTGTGTGAATACCCAAACCTTGCAACATATCGTCTACGCTGGGAAAGGCACCAAAAATACCGATAGATCCTGTCAAGGTAGCTGGTGTCGCCCAAATCTCATCGGCACCAGCCGCAATCCAGTAACCACCGGAGGCGGCCATACTCCCCATAGACACCACGAGGGGCTTTCCTGATTCTTGCAACTTTTGAAGCTCGGCGCGAATAACTTCGGAGGCAAACGCCGAACCACCACCACTATCTATGCGCAGCACTAGCGCCTTTATCTGATCATCAAGCCGCGCCTTGCGAATCAGCTTGGCTAGGCTGTCGCCACCAATCGTACCCGATGGCTGCTCGCCATCCACTATATTGCCGCTGGCGACTATGATCCCAACAGACTCCTTTACCTCGACCAAAATACTGCGATTTAAGGTGAGGTAATCTCGAAAATAGCTCTGCTGAAAACTTCCGTCTTTGTTTTCGCCAACCCTTTCTATCAACATCTCTCGCAACATCGGTCGACTAATAATACCGTCCACCAAGCCGTAATCTAATGCCGCCTGCGCCGCATCCCCTCCGACCTCAGTCATCACGCGATCTATATGATTAACGTAATTGTCGAATTTAGCCTCGCTTATCCCGCGTCGTGTCACGACGGTATCGCGGTAAAGCGACCAAAGCTGATCAAGCCATGCTTTGTTAGCTTCCTTGGCGGCATTTGACATATCGTTGCGCAGTAGCGGCTCCACTGCTGACTTAAAATTACCTACTTTAAAAACGTGGAATCGAATTTTTAATTTATCAATCGCTTCACGGAAATAATTGCGAATGACCGCGAAACCCTCTAAGCCAACCCCGCCCATATTGTGAACAAAAATCTGGTCGGCAAAACTCGCTAATAAATATTGATCTTGATCATAATGGCTGGCACTCGCCACCACAGTCTTGCCCGTTTCACGGAATTTTTGAATTGCCTCAGACAACTCCATAGTTTTGCTCATACCAATATGAGTTAAACCATCAAGTTGAAGCAGTAACACTTCAATACGCGGATCTTCGCTCGCTAAGTTCACTGCTTCGATTAAATCTGACAGCAACGTCTCATTCGGCAAACCCTGAGAGCTGAGCTGCGTAAGTGCATCGACAGTCGATAGCTGATCGACCACAACACCCGCTGGCGCAAGAACTAAAACAGCCCGATCTGGAATGGTAACTTCTTGGACCGAGCTAAATATGGCCATAGCAATACTGCCAATAATTACTAGAAAAATAATATTTAAAGTCCAGCGTCTCGTGGCGTCGATAAAACCACCCAGCTTGGAAAAAAAACCGCGCTTCTTATTTTCACTCATACTGCATTATTCTCCTGCGCCGTCTTAACGCGCCACAATTGTGCCTGCCAACGAATAAACACTGTCGAGCTACAAAACAGCACAACAACCATGGCCAATTCAACATAGTTAAACCATATCGCTAGCGATGATAAAGCTTCGGTTACCGCCATCACAAAGTAAAGCAAGCTGGCGAAGCACATCCACGCAATTGGACGAAGCTGCGCTTTAAACACACCAACGGCGAACATTAACATGGGGGCAAGCCGAATCACCCAAATGGTGATACTTGGTTGGCGCCCTTCTTGAACCCAAACCCAAGTACCTAACGTTAAGGTAATTAAAAAACCGATGTAACTCAGCTTCATAAAAAATCTGGCAAATTCGGTGCGTTTTTCTAATGCGGTCATAACCACCTCAGTTCAGCAATTTTTTACTTAAATTCGCAACGCGCTTGCCGAGTGCAGCCGCTAATTCAAGTTCAGTTTCATCAACTACGCGACCGCTCTGCCCCGCAACGTGGGAAGCACCATAGGGTGTGCCGCCACTTTCGGTGCTAGTCAGCGCCGCTTCACTATAAGGAATGCCCGCTATTAACATGCCGTGATGCAGCAGCGGCATCATCATTGTTAACAAGGTACTTTCTTGGCCGCCATGCAGGCTGGCACTTGATGTAAATACCGACGCAGGCTTGCCAATCAGAGCGCCACTCATCCATAAGCCAGAAGTGCCATCTAAAAAATACTTTAATGGCGCGGCCATGTTGCCGAATCGAGTCGGACTGCCCATGACCAAACCTGCACAATGACGCAGATCATCTTCGGTGGCATAAAGCGGACCATGTTCAGGAATTTCGTCCTCACTAGCCTCGCAAACGGCAGACACTGATGGCACTGTTCGCACTCGGGCCTCAAGACCCGTTTGCTCGACACCCCTGGCAATATGCTTTGCCAATGTTTCAGTGGCGCCGTGACGACTGTAATACAACACGAGTATATAAGCTCCGCTCACTACGGTTTCTCCCAAAATCATTGATGTGACGACGTCGTCATAGACGCGGAGCCGTGACGTAACGTGGAATGGATATCAAGACAGCAAAGTCAGCACATTTTCTGGAGGGCGTCCCAATACCGCGCGGTCACCCTTCACGACGATGGGCCGCTCAATTAACTTAGGCTCGGCTACCATTGCGGCAATTAATTGGTCATCAGATAGTGTTGTGTCGGCAAGACTGCCGTCTTTATACGCGGCCTCACCTTTGCGCAACAAATCACGGGCGCTAATGCCAAGTTTGGCCAATAAGGTTTTTAGCTGGGTGGCGGACGGCGGTGTTTCAAGATATAAAACAACATCTGCTTCCACGCCATTATCGACCAAAATTTGCAACGTTTGTCTGGACTTGGAACAGCGCGGATTGTGGTAAATGGTATACTCGGACATAGCACTCTCTGTCTAACACGGTAATCTTAAAAAGGTTGCTGGCATTATACACGCCGATTACCGTATCGGCCCTGAATCGAGCATTTTGATGAAGACTACAGTTCTCCGTTTCACCGCATGTCTAGTATTTTTAGGTTTAGCAGCCTGCAACAAACCGGATTTTAATACACAGTCTGGCAGCGGCGGTAATTTCGCCCAAGACAAATGGCTTATCGTAAATTACTGGGCGACATGGTGCGGCCCCTGTCGCGACGAAATTCCTGCACTCAATGAGTTTACCGCCCGACGCAGCGACGTCGAAGTGTATGGGGTTAACTACGACAATTTAACCGGTGAAGCCTTACAAGAGGCCATTGCAGAAATGGGGATTGAATTCGACTCTATGCTTGCCGACCCAGCGCCACAGCTAAACATACCCCGCCCACGCGTACTGCCAACCACCCTGTTAATCGGCCCTGACGGTGATTTAAAAGCGACCTTAACAGGGCCGCAAACAGCGGACACCCTTAGTGCGGCAATAACGCAGGCAGACGCATCAGCGCCATAAAAATCCGCTTACCCGCACCCCCATCATGTCATCGTTAAACACCAGCTCCGCAGCGGAGCTGGACTCTGCCGCCAACCCAAAACACACATGTAATGGCAGCAAATGCTCTTCGCGGGGATGACTAAATCGCGCCTGCGGTGCAGCAGTCCAATTAATCAAACGGGATGCTCGCTCATCTGCACTCAAGGCGTCACTGCTACAGGTTTCCACCAACCAATGATCGAACTCAATAGCGCGACTGACTGCATCGGAATGTGAAAATGCGCGCAGATTATGAAACGACAGTCCCGAGCCAATGACCAAAACATTCTGTTCGCGAAGTTTACGCAGCGCAATCCCCATTGCGATATGCGCTGCTGGATCGAGTGAATTGAGCAGCGACAGCTGAACACATGGAATATCAGCAGCGGGATACATGAGGGTAAGCGGTACAAACATGCCGTGGTCGTAACCCCTAGCGGGATCAATGTGGGCAGATATTCCCGCCTCACACAGCAGGTCACACACTTTAGTGGCTAAATCAGGGCTGCCCGGCGCGGGGTATTGAAGCCGGTAACTCTCCTCTGGAAAACCGCTATAATCGAAAATCAAGGCGGGATTCTTAGCGCCGGTCACTGTGGCTTGGGCAGTTTCCCAGTGCGCGCTAACCATCAAGATAGCCGAAGGCTTGCCCAGTTTCGGAGAAACACCCTTTAAAAACGCGGTGAGTTGACGGTGACCCGGCTCACCGAGCAAAGGCAGTGGCCCACCACCGTGGGGAATAAATAATACCGGCGCCAAGTCCGCCTTGCCCGTGAATCGCTCCGTTGTCACTTAAATCACCATCCGTCGTCTCATCAATCTAGCCGTTACGTCATTGTGGTTTCGAGGCCGCCAGCGCCGACTGCCAAAAAGTAAACATCTGATCGCTATACGCAACCAACACAATCTCATCAATCAGCGAGTCATTAGCGCCTAGCGCGAGACAGGCACGCAAAGTCTTAACCGCAATGTGGGTTGCAGCTTCATGGGGATAGCCATAAACACCGCAGCTAATGGCCGGGAATGCCAGAGATCGAATACCCTTCTCAACCGCAATTTCAACACAACGCTGATAGCAGGACGCTAATAACTCAGATTCATTCTCTCGGCCACCATGCCAAATAGGGCCAACGGTGTGAATGACATAGTTTGCTGGCAGCAAAAAACCAGGACTGAGCTTAGCGTCACCAGTGTCACAGCCTTTCAAACCTCGGCAATATGCCAATAGCTCCGGCCCCGCAGCAGCATGAATAGCGCCATCTACCCCACCACCGCCGAGCAAACTATTATTCGCCGCATTCACAATGGCATCTACCGCCACGCTGCAAATATCACCTTTGAAAACTCTGAATATTGTCACTCACGCCTCATTCTGGTTTCAACTAGGCTTTAACATTTTCGCTGCGGGCCATAAATGCTAATAGGATTTGATAGACCTTGGGATCATTCAGTAAGTCCATGTGGTTTATCCCCCGCCCCAGCCATCGGTTCGTGGCTGCAAAACCTAAATTATACTGAGGGTTTCGATGCTCCCCGAAGGCACTCTCTACCGTCACCAAGCCATCACCAAGGAGATCATCACTGAAGTTTTCGACATCGCCAATAGTCGTTGCCGCGATCGCATAACAAGGCACGGTTTTAGGTAGAGCGACTAATTGCCGCTGATCACCCGCCATATCAAAACGATCGCTGCTATGCCAATCCTCATCGATCACATTGCCGTAACGCAAGTCCGTAATACCGCTACTGCGAATTTTTCCTAGGCGGGAAAACGGCGCGCTAAACGGGTTGCTGTCTAAAATAACATCGATCCAATTGCCGCCGCGCTCCAACAAGGCACCGTGATGAGGTGTACCCAAAAACACTAATTTATGTAGCTGTGTTGTCCACGCGTGACCACTAAGCTCACCATAATAGTAGGCACTGCGCGACACCAAGCCGCCCATACTATGGGCTACTATGCGCAATTCCGCTGGACAGGGTGATTGCGCCATGAAGAGATTGAGTAGCTCAGCCAACTGCCGGCCATTTTCAGATACGTGTAGTCCGGTATTATAACGAAGGTATATTGGCGTAAATCCTAAATCCCGCGCCAGCGCTTCGCCGTGATCATGCCCGCGGCGGCGCCACTGTGTATCACCCATGCACAAACCGTGAACGAATAAAGCCACACGGCCATTGGCCTGCGCCATAAATGCGGAATAATCATCAGTAGAAAGGGATTTACCATTGCAGCGAAGACGCATAGTTATCGCCAGCGGATTTTGTTTTCTGGCGAGGTGGTCTCCCAAGACGCCGTTAAGCGCGGACACAACAGCATCTCTGCCAGGTGAGGTTTCGTGCTCACCGATCGATGCGGTCAAACGACGAATTAAGGCGTCTAAACCCAACCCGACCATACCATTGATACCGCGAATACTTTTATAAACAAGGCCCGTTAAACCGCGAGTACGAACAGGAGGTTTTGCTCCACCACCAAGGGCATCGTCAATCGGCCCCTCTAAAATACCGCCCACGTTAATAATAGCGTGGTGCAAGCCTTCGGCAATATCTGTCACACCCGCAATTGCATCAATGGTTAGCCGGCCCACACCTAAAAGGTCGGTGGAATGCTTTATGACAGATTTCGGCATGTGTTTCTCACCAAAGAAGGTTGGCATTTAGCCAAAAACTCACCAAGAAAGTACATGGTGAAACAATTCATCATAAAAGCAGGCTTATCAGACGCGGATCGTGCGCTCAGTACCAAATACCAAGCACAGATAGAGGTGGCCACTAAACAGAATACGAATGCTCGCAGTTAAACACCAATACTGGCGAGCTTAACCATAATGTCCTTTAAAATGCCTGCGACCGTCGGGTGTTCTACTTCAAAGTTCGAAACCAGTTCCTCAAGACGATCCTGCAAGCTTGTATCATCAAGCACAAACTGTGGCCCAACGCCTAGTTCACGATCTATATCATCGACCAAGGCATGTAATTTAGCGCGGTTACCATCATCGACTGGAAGTGCATCGATTTCGGCCTGAAGCTTGCCCAACTGTTGGTGTATTTGCTTTGGATCCATTGTCGTTCTCCACTACGTTAACCCAAAGCATAGCAAGTCTGTTTCCATACGCACAACAACAGAATAAATTCGCGCCTCAATGGCAGCTATGTTTCAACAGGCGCATGCTCTCTTGGAAGCATGCTTGCAACATCTCTTCTTCACCCGCTGATTCATAGTGGCGCGACAGCATCTGCAGGGAAATCTCCACATTGCGTCGCAATGATAGCGTCCTTCCCTGAGGGCTTCTCAGGACTTTAAGCAAATGATGATGCACGGCCAGTAAACAGTGGCGCTGTAGAGATGTATCTTGGCAACGCCCGAAACACTCTGCTAAAAAATGCCCCGACACCATATAGCGGTCAATATTACTGATGTCTGGCCGTTCATTGCCCGCCAATAACATCTCACTTAATTCGAAACTGCAGCCGAGGTACTTAAGTGCGGTATGCCAATCGCGCTGCGCAAATGCGTCGCGGCCCGCTTCCATCCACTCATCCCAACGATTCTCTGCCACGACTCGGCTTCTCCTCAATTGTTGGCGATGTGTTGAACACAAGAATTGCAACGCCATAGTAAGCTCCTTAAATTGAAATCACGATCAATACTAAATGATAATCATTATCATTTAAAGAGTTCAGTTCAATTAATTATGCTCTTAGCCATTACCCATAAAAGACCACGCCAAAGACCGATTTAGCCATTGACCAGAACGGCAGGGATTCGCGAGACTGAAAAAATTAAAATAATAGGATCAAACTATGAATATTCAGCAACTATTCTCACTTAACGGCGACGTCGCATTAGTTACCGGCGCCGGACGGGGCATTGGTAGAGCCATCGCCATTGCATTCGCCCAAGCGGGAGCCTCTGTCATATGCGCTGCCAGAACACAGGCCGACATTGACGAGACCTCAGCACTTTGCCAAGCCGCATTGCGCGACTATCATCCCGAAAGCGACGCCACCGCCATCGCCGTGATGTGCGATGTCAGTGACGAAAGCGCCCTAGAAAACATAGTTGACGTCAGTATTCAAACCTTTAGCAAAATAAGTATTCTGGTAAACAATGCTGGCGGCGCCTATCCTAACGACCCCCTTAAAACGACGGCAAAAACCTTTAATCGCGATTTCAACTTCAATGTAACCAGCGCCTTCAATCTCACTCGCCTATGCCATCCCTATTTACAGCAGAGTCAAGGCAGAGTGATCAATATCATCTCGGCCTCATCCCGCTACTCCCAGGCTGGCTTTAGTAGCTATGGCACCGCTAAAGCGGCACTGGAGCAACTCACTAAATTGTTGGCAGCAGACTTCGCACCCACCATTCGCGTCAATGGCATTTCGCCGGGCACGATCTTAACGGAGGCGCTGGGTCAGTATTTAAATGATGAGGTTCAAGAAAAAATGACCGCCTTAACACCCATGAAGGCATTGGGCGAGCCGCAAGATATTGCTGCCGCTGCACTCTACCTAGCGTCCTCAGCCTCGCGTTGGGTCACTGGCAAAATCATAGAAGTGGATGGCGGCGCCGAATCGACTACCTGGCCGTTCTAAACGGTCGTCAAATTCTCCTTTCGACAAAATTAAGCCCATATCCTATCGACTGAGAGCGCCGCCACTTTGGATGGTGGCGCATCGACGTGTATAATTGTTCCTGATTTTATCTGCTGACCTACTCATTTCATTGACCAACACGTCAGCGTTCACCTCAATTCATTCCATCAGGACAAAATATATGGATTCCAAAGTAGTGCAGGAATTAATCGAGCAATATGCACCCGAAGCGGCAGCAATCGGGATTCGCGCAGCAAGTGCACTAGCCATGATATTACTAGGCTATTGGGCGGCAAAATTCATCTCAGGCATTACCCGCAAGGCAATGGAAAAGCGCAGTATAGATGCCACGCTAACTAATTTTATTGTTAAATTAGTGTTCTGCATTATTTTCGCCTTAGCGGCGATTCCAGCCTTAGCACACGCAGGCATTCAAACAGCCTCTGTTATTGCCGCTTTAGGTGCCGCAGGTTTAGCCGTTGGCTTAGCACTGCAAGGCTCACTAGCCAACTTTGCCGCTGGTGTACTTCTGATTGCCTTCCGCCCTTGCCGTGTCGGCGACTGGGTTGACGCGGGGGGATGCTCAGGCACAGTAGAAAGTGTGAGTTTATTCTCTACTATTTTGCTAACTGGCGATTACAAACGCATTGTTATTCCAAACTCGCAAGTCATGTCAGACGCCATCACTAATTACAGTGTTATGCCTCGTCGCCGCATCGATTTAGTGGTGGGAATTTCCTACGACGCGGATATGCGCGTTGCCAAAGAAATTCTAAAAAAACTGGTTGAAGCCGACGAACGTATCCTTAAAGATCCCGCACCAACAATCGCGGTATCTGAGCTTGGTGACTCATCAGTCAATTTAGTGTGCCGCCCGTGGGTGGCTACATCCGACTACTGGCCAACACGTTGGAAATTAACCGAAGACATCAAAAATGAATTCGATGCCGCCGGTGTAGGTATCCCCTACCCACAAATGGACGTACATTTCCACAAGCAAGCATAATCGTCGCTGCTCGCGGTCAAAAGAGAGCCGGCAACACTGGGCTCTCTACCTTCAACACGCTGTATTTATTAATCTGCAAGAAAAGGGACATCATGAATTATCTTAATCGCACTCTGGTAGCAACCGCTGCCACCGTGGCCGCTACTGGCGCATTTGCCCAAGATGCCGCGACCAAATTATGGAAAGGCGACGTTGAATTTGGTTACTACCAACAAGACGGAAATACCGATGAATCGAGCCTATTAGGTAAAGCGAATGCCAAGCGCAGCAACGGCCAGTGGACCTATGATATTACCGCTGAAGCGCAGAATAGCGAGACGACCGGTGTGCGCTCGGCAGAACGCTACTTTCTTAGCAATCGCTTAGCCTATGATTTTAGCGAGTTCAACTACACCTTCGGCTACGCCTCTGTCGATAAAGATCGATTTAGCGGCTTTGTCTACCAAGCAACATTAGCCGGTGGTTATGGTCGCCGCATATTGAAGAACGATCGCTTAACTTGGGATGCTGAAATCGGCCCCGGTGTGCGTGTCACTGAATTTGAAACCGCGAGTAGCGCTGGCGATGGTCAAATTACTGAAGCCATTTTGCGCATGTCCACCGACTTTACCTATGCGGTTTCAGAAACGGCGACCTTTGAGCAGAAATTATCGGTGGAAAGCGGTGATGAAAACACCGTGTCTAAATCAACCACATCCTTAAAAACCAAAATTGTTGGCGGTTTGGGATTAAAACTTAGCTACACCATGGAATACAACGAAGTTGTGCCCAGCGGAACAGTACATATGGATCGCGAAACAGCTATCACAGTGGTTTATAGTTTCTAAGTTAGAACGTACTGCTAAAAGTGCGGCAGCGTAGCTAGGAAGATAATATATATCTTCCTAGCTACATGTCTTTTATTCATTACACGAACACCTGCTCATGCAGAATAACCAAAAAACCAAGTGCGGCGAAAATTCAAAATCCTTTTTCTAATTCCCTCTTAAAACTAAGCGCATCTAAATCGACATTTTTCCGTTGACTTGCTATGCAACCGCCATCTTTAATTCTCTAATATTATATGACTGGGCTACTACGTTCTCTTTAATTGTGGTCGACGAGGTGCGGGGATTGTAACGCACTTGCTTAATCTGCTTACCCGCAGACTTTAGATAAGACTCAACGGCCAGATTATGAGGTTTGTCTCCCCAATCTTCGCCAATCACAAAGATATCTGCGTTCACATCGATGCAACCAGACACGTATTCAAGTTCGTCATAGGCATGCACAATATCTACACAACTCAAGGCTCTGAGCATTTCCATACGCTGCTCTAGTGGAATAACCGGCACATTGGGTTTATAAGAATTTACAACACGATCTGAAGCAACACCAACCGCCAAAATATTTCCCAGCGATTTACAGTAATGCAGTAAAGCAAGATGCCCTACATGCAACAAATCAAACGTACCTACGGTATATACAATCATGCTTAATTTCATTCCTCTATAATTTTTTACCAACGCGGTTTTCACCGACCTATTTCACCGGTGTCGTTACGGCTATAAAAGCTTGAAGGTATAAATCCCTGTAATTCCAAGCGTATAAAACCCAAGCAAAAACACATTTCGTGGATTACCAGAAAGCTTGGGCGTCCTTATTTGAGATACATTGAGCGCCGCTAAACCCAGCGCGCTAACATAAAAAACAACTGAGAACGCGCCGACGGGAAGCACACTCTCAAAAAGAAATACCGATACCAGTATGATGTTGTTGTTATCTAAAGCCAGACCTGTGTATTTCGCCTCTTCGGACAATCCGAAGGTACTGAAATAACTTAAACGGATCGCACTGGCAGCCAATACGATAAATGCGACCGGAAGAAATATCGGATTGAAGACACCATAACTAAGCAAGAGTACAGCGGGCGTGACACCATAACTAACGATATCTATCACCAGATCAAGCTGTCCGCCAAATACGCGATCACTTCCCGTCCGCCCCTTCATTCTTCTTGCGACAAGACCATCTGCCCAGTCAAACGCTACCGCCCAAATCATGCCGATCATGGCGGCGTAAAACACACCAATAATACTGAAATAGATTGCCAAAGTCGTACAGGCCAAACCCGCCAGCGAGCACAAATTAGGCAGATCTTTTACATAGGAAATAATACTGGGCTGCAGGTCTTGAACTTCTTGATTAACGATAATATCGGCACTCCTAGAAATAAACACAAACTAAGGAAGCACCTACATCACGCGAAAAATAAGAACACGCAACAAACCGCTGCTAATGAAAACAGAGATCGACTAAAAATCTGGGCATTCGCATAAAGATTGAGAAGCGAAAACAGCAGGTGCTATGAATCGACGCTATTCGCGTGGAAGCAACAAATAGTTTCGCAATACGGGGGATAGATGCGTTCAGCCAACTGGCTTAACACTAGGAAGAAAGAACGACACACCATACGCTATAAATGGCGTGACCGACACCTTTTGATTTTCTTATTTTTATTTAGCGATTTAAAAAAATGATTTCAGCGCGTATCTGCCCACCAACCAGCACCATCATCAGTTGATCATTAGGCTTTATCTAACTCTCGCTGTAACGCCAGTTTGTCCGTCACTCGCAACTGTCCGTAGGCAAGCTTAATAATTCCCTCAGCTTCTAAGCGCTTTAATTCTCGGCTAATGGCCTGACGGGAAACACCTAGCATTTTTGCTAAATCTTCCTGGGGAAGGTGCACATCAATCAAGCTCCCTTGACTGTCATCTTCAACACCATAAAAGGTCAACAATTCTAATAACCGCTGTGCCAAGCGCGCTGGCAGCGGGAATAACGCGGCTCCTTCAACGTAACTCAACGCTAGTCGCAATTTTCGGCATAGCATGGGGATAAAATATTGGTACAACTCCGGCTTGGACTTTAAAAGCGTATCAAATCGTTGCCTCGGCAAAAATAATACTGCGCACTCACCCATAGCAAAAGCGTCGAGGCTACGCGGCAAGCCGTCGAGTAAGGACACCTCGCCTATCCAATCACCGGGTTCTACCAGCATGACTAGTAGCTCTTTTCCTTCCCTGCTGCTATTGCTTAATCGAATACGACCCTTGACTACCCCGAACAGACCGTCGCCCTCGTCACCCTGGGCATAAAGGCACTCGCCGTCACCAAGTTGTCTGAGCATACTCACCGCCATGAGCTCTTCTACAATGTCAGCGGGCAGCCCAGACAATAGCGGGTTGGTGGCTAAAATCTCGCGTTTATCAATCACGGTATACTTCCAGTTAACGTATAGGCGCGTAGCGCTATTTATTATCACCAGCAAACACACTGTAACTTAATTGACAGAGTTTTAAGTACAGAAGACTGATACTTGGGCTATAGATTAAACTCAGACCCAGCAAAACAATAAGGATAATCGCCAATGACAACAACCACCCCACTCAAAGATCGCGTATCTGCAGAAGAATGGCAATTACGCGTCGATTTAGCAGCGGCATATCGCTTAGTCGCATTATATGGTTGGGACGATCTCGTCTTTACGCATATTTCAGCGCGGATTCCGGGACCGGAGCATCATTTCTTGATCAACCCCTACGGCATGATGTTTGAAGAAATCACGGCGTCGTCACTAGTCAAAATCGACCTCGACGGAGAGAAGGTAGAAGATTCGCCGTATCCGGTAAATCCAGCCGGTTTCACCATACACAGCGCCATTCACCAAGCCCGTGAAGATGCCCAATGCGTGATGCACACCCACTCGCTCAATGGTGTCGCGGTGTCTGCCCAACGCGACGGCGTACTAGCGCTTTCGCAGCAAGCCACACTAATTTTAGCCAGCCTTGGCTATCACGACTACGAAGGCATTGCCCTACATGAAGACGAGAAGCCACGTTTAGTAGCCGACCTCGCGGACAATACCTTTCTTATGCTGCGTAACCACGGTCTATTAACCGTGGGCAATAACCCTGCAGACGCCTTTCTGGCAATGTACATTTTTGAGGCTACCTGTATGATTCAGGTACGGGCATTGGCGGGGAACCGTGAATTGACACCGATTAATCCCGCTATTGTCGATGGCGTTAAAGAAGCCGCGAGAATTGTCACCAAAGGCATGTTCGGCGGACTAGCATGGCCCGGCCTTCTGCGAAAACTAGATCGTCAAAATCCCGGCTACGCCGATTAATTAAGGAGCCCACCATGACGGCAAGTAACAGTGAATTAAAGCACTTTAATAGCTTTGCAGAATTCTACCCATTCTATTTAGCTGAACACACCAACAAAACCTGCCGACGCCTGCATTTTATTGGTAGCACCTTGGTATTAGCCTTACTCGCAAATACAATTATGACCCAACACTGGGCTTTGCTCTGGTTCGTACCCGTCATTGGCTATGGCTTTGCTTGGGTAGGCCACTTCTTTTTTGAGCACAATAAACCCGCCACCTTCAAACACCCCCTTTACAGCTTTATCGGCGACTGGGTGATGGCAAAAGACATGCTAATTGGGAAAATCCCGTTTTAGTAATACCTGCGAAGGCGCAAAGGAATAAGAAAACCACTTCTTTGCGCTATGCCATTACTGAGACTAAACACCAAAAAAGAGTAATCAGTAACTGGAACCGATATGGATCTTGACCTACTTGGCAGCTTTTTCAGATGGTGCTGCATAATCAATTTCAGCTGCCTCCTGCTCAGCACCCTAGCATTACTGCTGATGCCCGACGTGATATATCGTATCCACAGCAGTCTCTTTAAGCTCACAAGAGAGGCCTTCAACACTCAGATTTACCAATTTCTGGCGATGTATAAAGTCCTGATTTTAGTCTTTAACCTCGCGCCATTTTTAGCTCTTTGGATCATGCAACGATAAGGACAGGTTTACCGCGTCGCAAACTGCGTTAGAATCCCTTATCTTGTTGATAATCGGTTTGGAATTTCGATGAAAAAAATTAGTCTTTTTATGGCCTGCCTCTTCTTGGCAGCGTGTTCAGGTAAACCCAGTGACCGACAAATAGAGCAATTAGTCTCTGAAGCCCTTCTTAGTGACGGTGGCGCCGAAACCTATAGCGTGTCGGACTTTGAAAAAACCAATGGTCTGGCGAAAAACGAGCAGTTTTATATCGCCGATGTTCGCTACCAACTTACCTTCAAAAAGAGCTTTGATGAGCTGAGTGATCAAGTCATCAACACACCGAGCGAATCCCCCTTTGAGACCGTTGGTGCCGGATTCAAATTAATGACCATGCGCATGCAATACGGCGACTTTAAAAAAGGCGACTCAATAGTCAAGGAAGACCGAGTACAACTCATTAAAACAGAACAAGGCTGGCGACTGGACGACTATTGATACGATGGGCGGGCGCAAGGCCCGCCTCTGCATTTGTTTCCATCACGCCCCACCCCAATTCAGCCATTCGTCAAGATATCCACATCCAGTGACAAATACACTATGATGTGACATAGCGAAAAAACAGCCCCACGCAAACAATAAACAAGGGGAAGATAAACATGACCAAGAACTCACAACACCTTGCCTATCTTATTTCTGGTGGCTTAGGCTTTATGATGTTCTCAGTTTTACTTCATGCCGACGTTCGCGGATTTCAAGACCGCTACTTTGCCGACGTCGATGGCAGCACCTGGGTATTGCAGCTAGAAACCAATAAGACGTTTCAGTCCATGGTGACCGCAAAGTTACAAATGGGAGGCACCCGCAATCGCTACCTGCTTATAGGTGGGCTAAAAGACAGCCAAATCACTGGTAGCTACAAACCCCTCATTGGCAATACAGATACTTACAAGGAGGAGCGCCGCTTTGAAATAAACCGGCTGAATGAGAACAGTCTTCGCCTCACCCTGAGCGATGAGAATGGCAAAGCTAAGCAAAGCCTCACCTTCAACGCAAACGCCCAACAAACACCAATAGACACCGCAATACTGGGCACTTGGCTCACCGACGCTGAGCCGGCAGGCAGCCTAAAAAACCCCTACTCCGGAGAGCAGTGGACAATTCGCTTTATGGAAGATGGAACCCTATGCGAAAACAGTTACACGGTGGACACACGAGAGCCGCAAATTCCAAAAGATCCCTGTCTAACAAGCCAAGAACAACGATGGAAAGCGATAGACGGCAAAGTCTACACGACAACGGGCAGTGAGGATTGGACAATGCAATTCAACTACCGATTAATGGGCGGACGTATGGTGGTGAGTTACCCCGGCGGCAAACGTCGTGTTGCCAATATGACAACTGGCTTTACGCTAAGCGCTGATAATCGCTAGTAACTCTCGGCCAGTATAGTCTCGTCGTCCGCCCTGCTCCGCGAGCCGCACTAACTGACGAATCTGCTCATTAACAGGCGCTGAAATACCGTGCTCCGCCGCCAAACGAATTACCTCACCATTTAACCACTCCACTTCGGTTTTTCGGCCACGTTCCAGGTCTTCCCACATGGATGATCGCGCTAAAGGATCTATCGCTAACATCGGCTGTGCGAGCCGCTGAAAAACAAAATCAGGTAAGCTCAATGCAGCGGGAAGCCATTTCGCAGGCACGGCTGTTAATTTTTGAATAGGTATATTGGCTGCAGAAATCGCGGCCAGTGCCTCACGCTGCAGCGCGGCCAAACAACGCCGGTACGCTCGCTGGGACAACTCCTCCTTCAAACCAATACCGGACAGGGCGTTAATAGGATTGTTTAAATTTAGCAGTAGCTTAGACCACAGCACCGAACGCATATCTGAATGGCTTTCAAAGGGCGTACCACTCGCCCTGAAGAAGCCAGCCAACTCCTGCGCGACGGCTGACTCCTGAATAATAACCGCGCCGTCTGTACCGGCATGAAAACACGCTTTGTCGCCTTGAAGAACATTAAAGGCGATCATGCCAGGCAATACGGTGTTATTCGGTATTACTTGCCGTATCAACTCAGCATTGCCAACTCCATTCTGAAGACTAATAACGACGGTTCTCGAATCGATAACCTTAGCGAGATCCGCCGCAATATCCGCTGTATCACCGGATTTAACCGTAACGATGACGCAATCACGATCCGCCATCGCAGCAATATCCGTATAGAAACGCAGATCTGTCGCCTTGATATGATGGTCCAAACCGCGAAAATCAGTAATACGCAAACCACATTCTGCCGTCACCGATGCAATACGTTCGCGACCTAAAAAACTGACCTCTGCGCCCCCCATCTGCAAGGCCGCACCGACGTAACAACCAATACTTCCCGCACCAATAATTCCAACTCGCAATGCCATGCGCTACTCCGTTAATACCTGTACGCGAGGTCGAGGCCATAACTAAGGGGATCGCCCCACAATACCGCCCTATCTGCGTGAGGCAAATTATCGATCGCGTAGGTTTCATATTCCTTGTCGAGCAGGTTTTTACCCCACAGCGACACACTAAGCTTGCCTCTCGCGAACTCAATATCGTCTAAGCTCAAGCGCGCATTCCATAACTGGTAAGGCCGTAGAATAGTGTAGGCATTCTGGACATCGCCACCACCCAATCGCTCATCCATATAGCTGGTGTTTATATTCAGATTTAACGCTGCTGACACTCCGCGCCACACGACCCAATCCGCTGATGCGGTATAGCTATTCACGGGCGCCGCGGAAAACGCATAGCGTTGCGTTACATCGTTACCAAAGCTGTCGATTACTTCAGTAATTTCAGCATCGAGATAGGCGTATTCCATGGTCACAGTAAGGTCGTCGCCAATAAGCGCCATCGCATCAAATTCGAAGCCTGACATACTGGCCTTGCCGGCGTTTAATACTTTGGTATCCGCTATTGTGCCGTTCAATATAAAGTTCATCTGCATATCGTTAAACTTGGTGTTATACACATCAGCATTCACCCGTATACGACCATTCAACCACTCACTTTTTACTCCCACCTCAACAGTACGCGCCTTCTCTTCACCGAAGCCGTCGGCAAAACCAACGCCATAATCTATGCCATCAGACGCTGCGCCTTGGTTGCCATCTAACTGCGGGTCACGGGTATTAAAACCACCGCTTTTATAGGCTTCAACAACTTTGCCATACACATTTATGTCGTCACTGAACTCGAACTCAGTGAGAAAACTAAAAGAATCATCTTTAAAACGCCGACTGCCTGAAACATTGTCAAAACGCCTATCTCCGGGCAAGCCCGCTTCGACAAACACGGGGCCTAATACCGGCCCCAACACAGGATTTTGCGCCAATTCAGCCAAGGGTAAAACCAGCGGCACACCAGAGATAGGGGAGTACTCGATAAACACCTCGTCGCGCTGATTTTTTAAGGCGTAGCGACGGTCCCGTGAGTGGCGAGCACCTACAGTAAAATGGAGGGACTCATCGAGGATCTTTGGTGTCCACGTAATTTGTCCAAAGACGGCTAAGGCCTGGTTTTCAACATTGTATTTTTGGCTCAACAAATTAACGATATGCGCATCTTCAAAACCATCAATCGGCGCGGTTAGTTGCAGATGAAAGGGACTATTATCCTCCACTGCCGACTCTTCAAAATAGTAGGCACCTAGGATGTACTCAATACCCCAATCTTCCACAACATCACTAAACTGAAGCTCATGTGAACTTTGATGCTGACGAATCTCTGGCCGCACTAGCGGAGTATCACCGCCAGTAGCCATCTGCGCAGCTGGCCCGCTGTAAACATTGGTATCAAGCCGATATTCTGTTGAGCCAAGTCCACCACCCAAATCGGTGTAGGACGCATCCTTCAACTCACGATAAGAACCAATATATTTGAATTCGCCAATATCAGTATCAGCGCTCAATACTAAGAGGTGCCCTTCGACATCGCTATTCGACGCCTCAAGGGGCGATGTTGTCGCCATCGAACTCAACCTACGATTACTGAAACGACTGCGGGCCTGTGCGCTCTGTTTAATAGCGTTCGATTGGCCCTTATTACCATTGGGATCAGGCGGAGTAACCGCCTGGAACATGTAATTGTAAAATTCCAGTTCTGAGCGGTCATAGCTATAGTCTAAACGTATACGATCGCTAATATCCCAGCCCAAATCGAAACGCGCGCCCTGAATATCGCGGTCACCGAAATCACCGCCGGGGCCGGTGTTATCTACAAAACCATCTCGGCTTTCTGCCAAGTAGGCAAACTTAAGCGCCAAGGTATCGGTCACCGGAAGGTTTAGACTGGTCTTAGAGCGAAATAAGGCACGGTCGCCAATCGATAGAATTTGCGAAAACTCTAGAGCATCGGTATTGGGCCGCCGCGTAATTAAATTAATCGCACCACCCGTTGTGTTGCGACCGTATAGCGTGCCCTGCGGCCCCCGCAAAATCTCAATTCTTGCGAGCTCCGCAACATCCATCGATGTGCCACTGGACCTCGCAATATAGGCACCGTCAATATACAGCGCCACGGGCGTATCTTGGGTCACCTGAATATCACCGATACCAATACCGCGAATATAGATTCGCAAACTACCCCCATTAATCGGGAATGGCTCTATGGTGAGGCCCGGCACCTTGCTAGCAATATCCTTTAGGCCGCTTATGCCCTCAACGGCAAGACGCTCCTCACTAAACACCGTCAGTGAAATGGGAGTATCCTGCAATGACTCGGTCTTTTTACGAGCGCTAACCAGCACCTCTTCAAGACGCTTGGTGTCAGCCGCAAACACTGTATTAGCATTTATTGCTAAACCCGCGATTACCGCGCCCATAACTGCAGAGCGCAATGGTATGCCTGTAAGCGATCTATGTCCGACCAAGCTCGATTTAGCCATAAGGTACTTAGGTCTCATTGTCTTCAATGTCTGAATTGTCATTGTGATGTCGGCACACTCCTTGTCACATCTCACTTTTACGCTACATTCTGGCATCTAAAAAACCGCATCAGCGAATTATTATTGTCTTCACTAAAAGTCGGATAACCATACCACAAGGCTGCTTCGCAGAAACCTCGTTTACGAATCATCCAACCTAGGGAAATTGCGCATACCCATAGTCCCAATCATCACGTAGGCTAGTGGAGCAAATAGAGTAGTTTATTCGCCAAAGACTGAAATAAACTCCATTGTAGAATTGTCATCTAGTGGTAACTGTTCTCATTGACTGACTTTCTATAAAATGCATACAGTTTTGAATAATAGTTACCCGAGGCCCCGACGCATGCCCGAGCACACACAGCCAGAAAACATCAACAGCGGTGAATCCAAGCCACCACGCTTATGGATGCAAACCATTTTGTTTTCCAGCACTTTACTCATCGCCCTCATTGGTGTGCCATGGTATGGCATTAGCGAAGGCTTTACCTGGACTGGCTGGCTGGGGTTTTTCCTTATTCTCGGCGCCAACGGCATGTCGATTACCGCTGGCTACCATCGCCTTTGGGCTCATAATAGCTATAAAGCACATCCATTATTAAAAGTCTTATTCGCCCTATTCGGTGCCGCAGCTACTCAGAACAGCATTCTTATTTGGGCTTCAGGTCATCGCCGCCACCACCGCCATGTAGACCACGTTGACAACGACCCCTATTCAGCGAAAAAGGGATTGTGGTATTCACATATCGGCTGGATGCTCCGCGATTACCCAGCCAGTGTTGAAGACTTTTCCAACGCCAAAGACCTGCAGCGCGATAAAATCGTCATGTGGCAACATCGTAATTACCTGCCCCTAGTGCTAATTATGAATTTTGCCCCAGCAATTGCATTGGGCTTTATCACCGGCCATATGCTCGAAAACATACTGCTCGCTGGCGTACTTCGGTTGGTGGTCAGCCACCACACCACCTTCTTTATCAACTCACTGGCGCATTTTTGGGGGCGCAGACCTTACACCGACGAGAATACCGCCCGCGACAATGACTTCTTGGCACTTCTCACCTATGGTGAGGGATACCACAACTACCACCACATTTTTCAAAATGACTATCGCAATGGCATTCGCTGGTGGCACTACGATCCAACCAAGTGGCTCATCAAGTCAGCGTCATGGATGGGACTCACGTGGGATCTGCGCAAAATTCCAGACTTCAAAATTCAGCGCGCCATCATGACCATGCAGTTTAAAAAGGCTGAGCAAGCCTTACGCAATCGCAAAGGCTCAGACACCAACCAGTTCACCGCATTTTTAGAACAGGAATATCAACAGTTTTGCGATCATCTTAATGACTGGAATACCGTGAGCCAGCGCTGGATGGAAACCAAACGAGAAAACCTTGCCGCGCAGAAAAATGCCCTACAAGTAAATTTAGCCGGAAGGAAAGAATCGCTACAACAGAACTTACACAACGCATGGGAGCACGCCACCCTCCGCAGTCGCTTAAAAGAATTGGAATACGCGTTAAAAATGCAGCGCAAACGCCTGCAAATGCTGACCTTAGAAATGGCGTAATATCATCGACAATTGACTGCCGCCTAGCATATTAAAAAGTGACTAGGCGTGCAGAGCCACATTACTCAACTACGCAATGTGGCTCTAAAACTCCCTCACCAATACTAATCCACGCTTTTTCTTAGCCTCTTTATCTCGTATATTTCTAAAGCTTTGAACATCTCGAATAGGAGTCAATATGGCCATCACGGGCGAGTGTTTCTGCGGAAGTATCAAGTATCAATATGACGGCAAGCTCAAGGACGGCAGATCTTGCCATTGCTCGCGCTGCCGCAAAGCCTTCAGTTCGCAAGCTTCATCCTATGCCTTGGTAGAACCTACTGAATTTAGATGGCTACAGGGCGCAGAACTTTTAACTAGCTTTGAGTCTATGCCGGATTTTGGCTTTCAGTTTTGCAGTCGCTGCGGCTCAACCCTATGCGGTATACATAAAGGTCAGCCCCATGGCATCACCCTAGGATGTGTCAATGGCGATCCCGATATCGACATTGGCTACCATCTATTTGTAGGCTCTAAAGCAAAGTGGGAAGTCCTACCGACTGGAATAATCAGCTTTGATGGTGCGCCACCTGAATCGTAAACGAAGTTTCACAAATAAAATTTGTGCCCATGCGTCCACATGGGCTCACTAAAATTCCACTATTTTTAATCTACCCTGCCACGCACATTAAATGCTGGCGATACTAACTCGCCCTGCCACAGCTGCGCCGCAGAACCATCCATGCCCTCCATCACAATCGGCGGGCGATAGACCATTCTAAATCGCTCGTTTGGCGCAGCTGCCGCAATTGACGCAGAGCCTATCACACCCTCTTGCAACACATACCAACGCGGCAAGGCAGTATCTATTTGGGCGCGATACTCTGCATCTGGTGCCAAGGTAATTACGTCGCTTTCTTTCAAAATATAGGGACTACAACGGGTATCAGCCATCGAGTACCGCCGATCGGTATCTCCCTCGCTGTGCAGAGAAAACCCACAGTGCAAATCATTGTCTGCAACTTGCAAGGGCTCTTTTGAGACATTCTTAAGTGTCAACGTCAGAAGAGGACTACGCGGCGGCGCACCTTCGCCGCGATTATCGCTAGGTGCTTCTAAGCTTTGCTCTAACCGAATACCAATTGGGCTCCAGCGATAAGCCAACAAAGCCGCGCGCCCGCTGCTACCGATGGCCACTTCAACCTCCATAGGAATTTGTAGCCCGTCCCTTGTGCCGCGCTTGTGCTCGATGTCTTTGCCACTGCCCTGTTGCACAAAATACTGTTCAATACCGTAGCGGACTTGAATTTGTCCACCGGTCACGCGGCTGACTCGTCCGCGCAGGAATAGTCCGCCACTAGGTTTACGATCGCTAAGATAGTCGAGCTGATACACGCCATTAGCACTAGGTTTTAAAACAGCGAATACTTTGTCCTCCCTCTTTAAGGACGTCGCAAGAACCGACGATCTAAATCGACCCACGTCGACGGTATTTATTGAATAACTTAGGGTCACAAAATCACCCCTGAAAGGATCACGCGGATCAATTGGCGCAGTACGTAAAAAAATACGCTCACCACTATGCCGTATCCACTCTCGCTCACCGGCTAAAAACCCGAGCACGGCAAACTGGCTAAGCACCAAAATCACAACTAGGATTTTACGCATGGGGCTTCTCCAGTTTGCGGCGAGTATTCTGTTTTGAATAACGTATGCCAATAACAAACAGCAGCAAGCCCAACAACAAAAATATTGATGATCGCGCTAATAGACTCTGAAACAAATCATTAAAACGGGCCGCAGCTAATAGCACCAACAGGGTACAACCTAAAGACAAGACCTTACCCTTTAGGGACTCTGTGCCGCGATAGACATACAATAATCCGTAGGATAAAAAGGCGAGATTAAACACCACCCGACTAAGGCCACTCACATCGCCACCAAACAGCGCAGGCAGCACCGCCAAAATCAGAACTAGCAACACAAGGCCAGCTTCAAACCACTGTTCTAGAGACGTGGGCCGCGTAGCTGGGCGCGCCAACACTAGCAACCACGCCGCAACAGTAACAAGTGCGGGGAGAATCAAATGCAACAGACCAAAACCGGCGAGCTTTGACATGCCAGTGAAAACTGGGATTCCCGTAAACGTACCAATATAGAGTAATGGCAACCAAAGCATGGCGCCGCCTACAGTAAATACAGAAGCACTTGATGAAAAGGCGGCCACTGACGCCAATCGCGCTGCAGCAAAATAACTACTCACCACTAACAAGCCAACCGTGAATAGATACTTATCACCGATGCCAAATACGGTAAAGGAATAGGAAAGTGGTATCGCTATCAATAGAATAAACAAGAAAGAAATCGAGCGTTGCAGCCAGGCTAGTGGCAACAAACCAAACAGCAATATCCAGTTAGCAAGTGGCAGATGCCGACCAAATTCAAAGGTTTCCAAGCCGCTCCAGAGCAGTAGCAACAGCGCGGCCAACACGCCGTGGGCAACGGAAGGGAGCGCCCACGCCAAACTAAGTGCAGCAAGACACCAAAGTAAAAAACCGTCGGGATAATGAGCATCAAAATGATAAATTTGCGCGACTAACCAAATACCGGCACCAAACAACATGGTTCCTAGCATGTGCAAACTTTCCAGCACTCGCGGGTTGGACTTGTCATTTTTCGCCATGAGTAACGCGCTGCCGTGAGCGCCTAGAATACCAAGGCCAATAACCGCCAGCTTTGCATACCGGTGCATGCCATCCCAGTTATAGGCGAACAGCAAAACTACGCCAAGCCCGAAGACACCCGCGCCCAACAACGCAAAGATCACTCTACCCCAAGCACCATCGCCTTTGGGACGGTATGCCACAAATGCGGGATAGCGGGCATACAAGGCCTTAGCCTGCTGGTCATTGATAATACCCTCACGTAGCCATTGCGCAATTTCGGCGCGTAACCAAGGGTTATTGTTTTCCATGTTGCTCCTGCAGAATGTAGATGACTGGACGAAAGACCCAGCTGATATCACTTCCCTGATCAGTATTATGGGGAAACAAACTGGGGTATTAAAGGGCTTAAGGGGGAATGTGAAGAATAGATTTTTACTAAATCGGTAAATTTCTGGCATAAAAAAGCGGCACTGCTAAGCATGTGAATCACACACCTAGTAGCACCGCCTAAATTTTCTAATACACGAGGATAAATCCTCGAAGGAAAAACGACGACTATTTTCTAAACCAGAATCGCCGCTTCTCTATCTTTGCCTCCTCCATTCCAGTCACCACAGCAACGCCCAGAAGGCGCCATTCACCGTAAATCATCTGGTAGAGCAAATCAAAATTGACCACTTCTGGGGGCATCGCAAATTTACCGCGCATACGCAATAAACCCGTCGCTCCAATCTGTGGTGCAATCTCGTACTCTGGTTGAAGCAGTAAAGCCCGACTTAGATCGACACCTGACTTTCTCAAGCCATAAAATAACTCAGCAATATCTTCTGTGGTATTTTTACGCTGAAACTCCGGTGCAGCAATTTCTCGAAACACCGAATAGTTCAAGGTATCGTTGGCCTGCTCAATCGCTAAAAAAGTAGACCATAAAACCCGTGCGGCTTCGCTGGAATCAAACTTTTTTATATCGTCATCTGCATACGCATTACCAGCCGTAGCCAGAAACACGCACAGCAATAATGCCAATCTAAGCAAACCAAACCCCCAACGTTCGGGGGTCATCAACGTCAAACGTTTTACCATGAAGCAGTCATCCCAACACGGCCACCAACAGTAGAATTACTTTTACCGCTACCAACACCGAACTCAAACTGCAGAGTTTCGGTAGCGCGAATAGCGCCTGACAGCGCAGTGGCTTCCTCACCTTCAAAATAGCCTGCTCCAATGCTCAAAGCAAATCTTTGACCAACAGGAACGTAAGGTGTGCTCAATGCCATCGCAAGCGCGATACCACCGCGGTTATCATCAATTGCCTCACGATTTTCTTGGATCTGCGCAAATGTCGCACCACCATCGGTAGCCAAATTGCCATTTGCGTCAGAGGTCACTATTTCAGTTGGACCAGACTGTGCCGCACGACTTGCTGCAGAGGTAATTCCAGGCGTTGTATAAGTACTCGTTGAAGTACCCAAAACCACTTGGTTTGCACGGGTTGTAGTCGCACCTGCGCCAATTGCAGTCGAGTTATCTTGCAAGGCACTGGCACCGTCACCAATCGCAACCGAACGCGAACCGCCGGCAGTTGCTGCCTCGCCCACCGCTACCGAACGAACACCATTCGCCTGCGCTAGATGACCTAGTGCCGTTGAGCGCTCTGCATTTGCACCAGACTGCCAGCCATAGGCAGTAGCACCGGGACCAGTCGCAACAGATTCACCACCGACCGTGGTCGTTGAGTTACCGTTTGCAACAGCCATGGTACCAATTGCCATCGCGTCATTTCCTGTAGCACTAGACAGATTACCAATGGCAACAGATTCCAAGCCATCAGCCACAGCAGCTTCACCGACTGCGGTCGAGCGCACGCCATTCGCCTTCGCTAAATGTCCGAGTGCAGTAGCCCGCTCGGAGTTAGCACCTGACTGCCAGCCAAAGGCCGTAGCACCAGGACCGGTAGCAACTGATTCACCACCTACCGTTGTCGTTGAATTACCATTGGCAATCGCCATGGTGCCGATTGCCATCGCGTCATTTCCTGTAGCGCTAGACTGGTTACCAATAGCAACAGACTCTAAACCTTGCGCGGACGCAGCTTCACCGACCGAAGTAGAACGTATACCGTCAGCTTTTGCTAAATGGCCTAATGCTGTAGCACGCTCCGCGTTGGCGCCTGACTGCCAACCCAAGGCAGTAGCGCCCGGACCGGTTGCGACCGATTCACCACCAATTGCACTGGTAGAGTTGCCGGTCGCCATAGATTGTGTACCGACAGCCAATGCGTCAATACCGTTCGCAGTGGCTTCATTACCGAACGAGGCCGATTGAAGACCTGTAGCCGACGACAAATTACCCACTGCAACAGACTGATCGTCTACCGCTGTAGCACCTTCGCCCACTGCGGTGGAACGCACGCCATTCGCTTGTGACAAATGACCCAAGGCTGTCGCCCGCTCAGAGTTAGCTCCTGACTGCCAACCGAAAGCAGTAGCACCAGGACCCGTTGCGACAGACTCACCACCTACCGCGCTTGTCGAATTACCGGTAGCGTTAGCCATTGTGCCCACTGCCAGGGCATCAATGCCATCGGCATTAGACTGATTACCTACCGCAACAGACTCTAAGCCCTTCGCCGAGGCTGCTTCACCCGTTGCCGTAGAACGGACGCCATCTGCCTGCGCCAAATGACCCAGTGCAGTAGCGCGTTCTGCATTAGCACCAGATTTCCAGCCATACGCCGTTGCGCCTGGACCAGTTGCTACTGATTCACCACCAACAGCGCTCGTTGAATTACCGGTAGCGACTGCATCTGAACCAACAGCTAAAGCATCAACACCTGTCGCTTGCGCACCCAAGGTATCTGCGTCACCGCCGTCACCGCCGATGGCAATAGCACCATCACCTGCTGCACCTGCATTATCACCAACAGACACTGCGCCAATACCTGACGCCGCAGCTGCTTCACCGACCGACGTTGAACGAACGCCATCAGCCTGTGCTAAATGACCTAAGGCGGTTGCACGCTCAGCGTTAGCACCTGACTTCCAACCTACTGCCGTCGCACCCGGGCCTGTTGCTACAGATTCGCCACCAATCGCGCTGGTCGAATTTCCAGTAGCCATCGACTGTGTGCCGACTGCCAGTGCGTCAACACCGTTAGCGGATGCTTCGTTACCGATTGCGCTGGCCTGTTCGCCCGTCGCAGCAGCAGCCTCACCAACCGCCAATGTGCGGTCGCCTGTCGCAGTGGCAAGATGACCCACTGCATGAGCGCGCTCGCCGGTAGCATTGGATTTCCAACCGTACGCCGTCGCAGCTAGGCCGTCAGCAGTAGATTCGCCACCAACAGCGGTGGTTGAATTACCGTTGGCAACAGATTCCGTACCGATCGCGGTTGCATCAACACCCGTCGCCGATGATGCGTTACCGATTGCGCTGGCCTGTTCACCCGTCGCAGTAGCAGCCTCACCAACCGCCAATGTGCGGTCGCCTGTCGCAGTGGCAAGATGGCCCACCGCATGAGCGCGCTCGCCGGTAGCATTGGATTTCCAACCGTACGCCGTCGCAGCTAGGCCATCAGCAATCGACTCTCCGCCCACCGCTGTTGTGGAATTTCCATTCGCATTTGCCATTGTGCCAACGGCTGTCGCATCTACACCGCTAGCTGAAGCTTGGTTACCAATCGCAGTTGATTCGGTACCAGCAGCGGTCGCAGCATTGCCGCAGGCGGTATTACTAATGACACCGCTGTCATCAGAAGCAACGCTACCGGGAGCACCTGAATCTGTACATTCAAATGCAGAGCTTTCATTGCCGCCCAAAAGTAGCGGCAGGGTTATTAGCGCACTCAACAGAGTTCCACGAACGCGACCATGTAGCGTCGGTTGCGAACCTCCGAATTTAAGTTGCCATCTTTGATCATTAATTTTCATTATTTGCCTCCATAGGCAGACGGTGGGACTTTGGTGCATGAATTCCCGATAACCCGCACAGCAAGTCGATCGGAAAGATTGGAAATTTGAGAGACAACGGGTACAGCAAAGCGGCACGAGCAATCGAGTTGCTAGTGGACAGCGCGGCTAGAATACTGGGAGTAACTTGACTAAAAATTTGGTTAAAACTGGGAAAAAGACGGGAACGGCAACACTGCACAGCACTGTGTCGCTGTACGCCGAGTCTACTCCAATGTGAAAAATCACTAAAAATGACCGACCTAGGCAAGTCCTTTACCTCTGATTTGCGACTTTCTAGCCGCTTAATTTTTTTATATCGAGGTAATTACGTATTCAAATTGGAAGCGGATCAGTGCTAGATCAAAAATATTTGTAGGACGATAAAGTTACTGGAATATACCGGCTAGGACGGCCCGGCTAGATAAGCATGAAAAATGGCCTTATTGCTGCCAGCACCTTAAACCATATCCTCCATGACCCGCTCGGCAAAACCATGGCCTGCTTCTGCATAAAGATTGAAAGTGATGCAGCCCATGTTTACCAACTCTTCCTGCTGATCAGGAAAGCGTGAAACCACTGCAATTTTTCCTTTGTAATCAAGTTGTTGAAGCAACTTAACGACATCTATATTTTCGGCATGGTTAGTTAAGCTGACCAGCACTGTCTTGCGACGATGCAAATCCGCCCGCTCCAAGAAATCCCTATCACTGGCATCACCGGGCACACATGAAATACCTGCCAGTCTCATTTTCAGGGCCTTATCGGCACTTTCTTCCACGCCGACAATCCTATTCGGGTAATGCTGGCTCAAATACTCGTAAGCCCCGCTACCAATACGGCCCATACCAAAAATCACTATTTCGGCATCGCCCAAATCGACTGGCCTTTCCTGCACCAGTAATTCGTCGCGCTCCATTTTTTGCAGTCGGGTAGCCAATCGCGCGTAAAGTGAGTGAACATGAGTGTTAAAGGGCACGGCAATAAACAGCGACAAGGCCATGGCCACCGCTAATGTAGTCAGCCATACAGCGGGCAGTTGCCCACCTTTAACCGCCATGGCAGCCACAATCAAGCCAAACTCGCTGTAATTAAATAACGACAAGCCAACCAATAACGACGTACGAGCCCGCAGGCGGAACATCAACAGCAGCACAAAATAAATAAACGGCCGCAGCAAGATTAATGAGCCGATACCCAGTGCAACCAGCAACATATCTCCACTGGGCAAGCCCGCGTATCCAATACTCAGGAAAAACGCGGTCAGAAAAATATCTTTGAAATTAATAAGGCCTTTATAAAGTTCAGAGCTCTTGTTGTTGTTTGCCAACAACACACCGAACAGCAGGGCGCCTAGACCCGCCTCAAGATGAACGGACTCGAATAATTGAGCGCTGCCTAGCGCAACAGCAATACCAAACAACACCAATAACTCGCCGTGCCCTGCTTGCTTTAAAAAATACACCAGCACCGGCCGAAGCAGTGGTAGCCCCAATAGAGCAAACGCCCAAGGTGATGGCGCATGCTCAGCAGAAAACACCAAATAGGTAACCGCAAAAATATCCTGAACCACCAAAATACCAATGGCGATTTTGGCGTGTAAAGCAGCCCCCTCACCGCGTTCATCAAATATTTTTACCGCAAATACGGTACTGGAAAAAGACAAGGCAAAGGCCAACATCCAGGCGACAGAGGTTTCAATTTCAACAACATTGGGTAGGATAAATACCAGACTTAGCAACATACCAGCGGTGAGCGGCACCACAATAATGGTATGTAAAGTCGCCGTCGCCCATATTTGTGGGGCCAGTAATTCCCTCAGATTCAATTTTAGGCCAATGGTAAATAACAGAAGCGTAATACCCACTTCAGAGAGCGCATGAATAACCCCTGCGTCACCGAGCTGCAAGCCACCCGCTAAAAATCCCGCTGACAAATACCCCAAAAGTGGCGGCATCCCTGCGCGTCGAAAACCCAAGCCTGCTATAAAGGCCAGTCCCACCAATATGGGCTCGATCATAGCTAATTATCCATTGTCCAAAAGCGTCAACAACATCCTATTAACGCGAATTAAATTTTAAAAAGGTGACTTCGGGAGCAATACCGGCGTAGTCGCCTTATACCGTAAGTAATCTTCATCACTACCCCAACGTGTATCCGCACGGGCTTCCAAGAGGGGAATACCACTAACTTTGGTGAGTAAAAAGACAACAAAACAAGGCGACAGCAAACCTATATACATCCAAGCGCTTAACGCTGGCGCGGCAACAATCGCGATACCAAGCCACAACAGTATTTCGCCAAAATAATTTGGGTGCCGCGACAACGACCACAATCCAACAGAAATAAATCGACCCTGATTGGCTACGTCTCGACGAAAGCGCCGCTTCTGATAATCAGCGATAGACTCAATGACCATTCCCGCCAGCCAAAAAATGCCACCTAGAAGTGCGAAAAAACCCAAGGGCTCATGACTACCGCCGCTAATTGCCAGTATCGCGCACAGTTGAATCAGAAATACCCAAGCACCTTGGAGGGTCCATGTGAGTAAAAAACGGAGGAAATTGGGTTTAATATCATCGAAACGCCCGTCGCCACCATCAGCAACTATTCTAGCGAACAAAAAACACCCTAAGCGCAAAGCCCATAACACGATAAATATCGCCAGTAGCAAACTGCGCGCATCAAGCTCTTGCACCATCCATACCGTAAAACTGATTACTGCGATATTAGTGATGGCACCAATAAGGTCGTAGTAGCGTTCCGTTTGCCAAACATAGGCATGAATAAAACCCAGCCACTGACTTCCCACCGCGAACACCAAAACCCAGAGAGGAATAGTAAGCCCTCCAACGGTCACCATATCTCGAGAAGAAAGCAGTGCAATTACCGTCAACAATAAGAGTAAAAACACAATAACAGCCAAGTTACTTAATACAGATTTCATCGTCGTGTCTCACGCTAGCGGTGAATTGGCGCTCATATAAGCCGTTAACTTTCTTAACTAGTCTTCGGCTGGAAAGCTAAAACGCAATACGATGTAACCCAAGCCACCAGACAATAGCGAGCCAAGAATAATGCCCAATCGTTCGTCAAATATGCGGTCTACACCGACGTCTTCAAAAGCGAGAGAGCCTACAAACAGACTCATAGTAAAACCAATACCGCACAGAAGTGCGGTGCCGTATAGCGATGCCCAAGACATTCCATCCGGTAACTTTGTAAGATGTAGTTTTATGCCTAACCAGCAAAATACAAACACGCCGATCTGCTTACCAAAAAATAGACCCAAGGTAATCCCAAGCGGTACGCCGTGCATAATATGCTCCAAGCCCAGCCCGCTAAAGCTAATACCTGAATTACAAAAAGCAAATACCGGCAAAATAAAAAAGGCCACTACAGAGTGAAGATCGTGTTCTAGGGATTTCGCAGGTGAGGTCCCGTCAGGATCTTTGGATCGCATCGGCACAAACATCGCCAGTACCACTCCTGCCAAAGTTGCATGCACGCCAGACTTAACCAAGGCTACCCACATTACCAAGCCCACTAGTATATATGGGCTTTTTTCCTCTATGCCACGGCGATTCAAACACCACAGCACAGCAACACAAATCGCTGCCACTACAAGCGCCGTCATTGATATTTTGCTGGTGTAAAAAAACGCAATAATGAGGATGGCGCCAATATCATCAAATATAGCCAATGCGGTCAAAAACACTTTCAAGGTCATGGGTACTCGACTACCCAGCAAGCTGAGCACCCCAAGAGCAAAAGCTATATCCGTCGCAGTGGGAATTGCCCAGCCCTGCAGTGCAACAGGATCCGTCGCATTCATAGCCACGTAAATCAGCGCCGGAATAACCATACCGCCAATCGCACCCAAACCCGGTAATACGATTTTGCTGAGTTCGGAGAGCTCACCTTCTAAGAACTCACGTTTGAGTTCCAAACCCACCAAGAGGAAAAACACGGCCATAAAGCCATCGTTCACCCACATTAATAAGGGCTTCGCGAGTTTGAGGGCGCCGACTTGCACCACCACCGGCGTTTCAATCAATAAATTATAAAGACTGAAAAGAGGGCTATTTGCGAGCACCATGGCTAAGGCACTTGCGAGTACCAACAAGATGCCACCGGCTGACTCTTGTTTTAAAAATTGGCTGATATATGAATCATCATATTTTGTCATAAACACCTGTTATCACTTCACTACGAACTACCAAACCACAGAAGTAAGCGGCGCTTACGACCTTAACTCTAGCACCCGCCGGTATAAAAACGTTAAAAAGATCATACCGCCTCAGCAAACCAACACAAGAAATACCGGCGATTTACACATATTTTTGACAGCATCGACATTGAGCCAAGGTTTATCTAACAGACAAGCCTTGCTCCAAATCACGACTTGACGCAGCATAGGCCTGAGTCATCAATAAGGACATAATAAATGCCAGACAAATCACAACTTCGTGGCGCTAACTTTCCCTCTGCCCGCGAAGAAATGCACAACGACAAACAAGACACGCCGTCCGCCTACCGATTAGCGTTCACCGATCAAGACTTTTTACTTCGCGAAGAGCTACGTGGACTGCGCTTCCACCTAGAACTACAAAAGCCAGAAATGGTATTAAAAGAACATGGCGTTGAATCAACGATTGTTATTTTTGGCAGCGCGCGCTTCTTATCACCAGAAGACGCCGACGCGGCGCTAAAGGCTGCCGAAACCGACGGCGATCCAGCAAAAATCCGCGCAGCAAAACGAGAGCAACGCAACAGTCACTACTATGAGCAAGCGCAAAAGATCGGCGAATTAATCACCCAGCACTCCTCAAACTGCGACGAAACCGAACAACTCTACGTGATGACAGGCGGTGGTCCCGGCATTATGGAAGCGGCCAACCGGGGCGCCATGGAAGCAGGAGGTAAATCGATTGGCCTCAATATTGTGCTGCCCCACGAACAAGCCCCCAACCCCTACATCAGCCCAGAGTTCTGCTTTCGCTTCCACTATTTCGGCATACGTAAAATGCACTTTATGCTGCGCGCAAAAGCATTAATCGTTTGCCCGGGTGGGTTTGGCACCCTTGATGAATTATTTGAAGCGCTCACCCTTATTCAAACCGGCAAATCAAAGCGGGTGCCCGTCATTCTGATTGGTCACGAATTTTGGCGCAAGGCGATCAATCTTGAGTTTTTACGCGATGAAGGGGTCATCAGCCCAGAGGACGTCAATATGATCTCCATTGTCGATACCGCCGAGCAGGCATGGCAACATATTGTCGATTTCTATCAACTCAGCCCTGGACAATGTATACGCTGCTAAAACAAAGTAAGGGTGCCAATAACGCCATTGGCGCCCTAGCTTATGTATAATACTGAGCTGATTTTCAGCATAACGGTTTCATCATGCCCGCCCCTATTGTCCGCTTTGAACATATTCGCTTTGCCTATCAGCTCGAGCCGATACTCGACGACTTTAGTTGGCAGTGGCCACAAGGACAGCATGTTGCGATTCTCGGCGGCAACGGCGCGGGTAAAACAAGCTTAGCGAAACTAATCACCGACGTATTGCGCCCTAATAGCGGCGAGGTATCTTACGCAGACAATATCGGCCCCGCCGACATCGCACATATTTCCTTTGATCTACACCGTGAATTAATGGAACGGGATCGTCGCTTTGACGATAGCGAAACCCGCGATGATGCCTTCGATGTCGGCACCACAGTACAGAATATTATTCTGCAGCGTCAGACACCGAATGCCGACTTTGAGCAGCTGTGCGATCGCCTCGGCATTAGGCATATTCTTGACCAAGGTATTCGATTTATCTCAACCGGCGAAAGTCGCAAAACACTTTTGGCGCGGGCATTATTTGCTAAACCTGCCGCACTAATTTTAGACAATCCCTTTGAAGGTTTAGACACTAAGGCACAGGCTGAAATGCACAGCCTAATGGCTGAATTAGTTGACTCAGAAACGCCACTGGTGCTACTCACCAAAGATGCCAACGACATACCCGATGCCATCGACACCGTATTCAATATGGCGCATGGAAAAATACTGAGTGAATGTACGGCTATTGAAGCTAAACAACAGGCCAAAGCAGTACACCACTACGCAAAGCCTCTACCCATTGCCGAGGCTCCCGCTCATCCATCTGACGTTGCCTTGCTAGAACTGCGGGACATTAATGTCAATTTCCGCGGTAAGCAGGTATTGAGCGACGTGAACTGGACACTGATGCCTCACCAACATTGCTGCATTAGCGGCCCTAACGGTGCGGGAAAATCAACACTGCTAGGATTGCTGTGTGGCGAGAATGACAAGGCCTACGGACAGCAGGTGTTTTTGTTCGGTCGTAAACGGGGCAGTGGTGAAAGTATATGGGAGGTGAAATCCCAATTCGGCTTGCTCAATACCAACATGCAAATGAGCAATTTAAAACGCACCAAGGTAATCGACGTCGTCGCCTCTGGATTATTCGATTCAGTGGGTTTATACACCGACTACAGCGAAGGCCAGCGCCAACTACTAATTGCTTGGTTAGACGCACTTGAATTGCTACCTTTAAAAGAACAACGCTTCGACCGTTTGTCTTTTGGCGAGCAGCGGATGATTCTTCTTGCGCGGGCAATGGTGAAGTCGCCGCGTATTCTAATTTTAGACGAGCCCTGCATCGGTCTCGATAATGAACAAAAATCGAAGTTGCTGGGCGCGGTAGATCAAATTGCCGCCCACGGCCAAACGCGCATTTTGTTTGTCAGTCATCGCAGCGAAGAAGTGCCCGAGTGCATAAACCAATTTATGGATTTAGTGCCTTCCGAAAAGGGCGGCTATACCGCCCAAATCCGTGAACGTTAATATCGTATTTGGTATGAACGTTTAGTCAAACACACCCTTAAACCAGCTCCATACTTTCTCAGGTTCAGGCGCACAACCACCCCGTTCGGTTGGCGCGCTGCCGCTCATGAACGGCATATATCGCGCGCCTTCGCACCATGACTGAGTGAGTTTACCGCTCTCTCCATCTACCCACTGATACTCGACGCCCGCTATCTGGGAGAATGGCATTTGCTCGGTGCTGGCCTCGGCCATAAATTGTCGCCATACAGTCAACGCACCGCTGGCACCGGTTAAACCTGTCGAGGCATTATTGTCTAAACCCATCCACACTACCGACATATAATCGCCAGCAAAACCGGCGAACCATGAATCACGAGTGTCATTACTGGTGCCCGTTTTACCGGCCACCCGATAATCCTTAGGTAAGACGTTGTAAACACCTTTACCCGTTCCCTCACGCACGGTTTCCAACATCGCGTATTGCAGCACATGCACTGCAGCAGGGTTGACCACCTGTTTAGGTTTTTGTGGATAGCGCGCCAGCAATTTACCATCGCTATCTGCAATAGCGTAAATCGTCCGCAGTGGTGTATAGCTCCCTCCGGCAGCAATCGTCTGATACATCGCCGCCACTTCAATTGGCGCTAATTCAGCCGCACCCAACAGCATCGACGGCACCTTCAATAACGGCCGCTGAATACCCAGACGCTGGAACATATCCATCACATTATCTAAACCAACATCCATACCCAGCCGGGCAGTAGCGAGGTTATATGAATGTGCGAGCGCGGTGTGCAAGGGCACATCGCCATGGGATTTACGGTCGTAGTTTGAGGGCTTCCACAGCGAGCCATTGGCATTGGGTATCGACACCGGCGCATCGGAGACTCGGGTCAATAAGTTGTAGTAGCGAGGCTGATTTATGGCGGCTAAAAATACCGCAGGCTTAGCCAGAGAGCCAATTGGACGCAAGGCATCCAAGGCACGGTTAAACCCTGCATAGCGAGGGCGCTTGCCGCCTATTACCGCTACCACATCTCCGCTATCGACACGGGTTACTACCATCGCCACCTGCAAATCTTTCTGGCGGCTTTCTAAGCGCGCTAAGGATTTTACCGTGGCTTTTTCCGCGCGGCGCTGCAATACCGGATCGAAGGGCGTAAAAATTCTCAGGCCACTGCGCTGCAAGTCTTGGCTTTGGTAATCGCGACTAAGCTGGCGGCGCACCAAATCCACATAGGCGGGATATACACCATCTAAAGCTGACGATTTCGCTAATTCTAAAGGTTCTTTCTGCCATGCCGACAACTGGGCAGGCGTTAACCAACCCTGTTCTGCCAATTCTCCCATGACAATATTACGGCGATTTTTAGCTCGCTCGGGATGCCGCCAAGGGTCGTAATACGAGGGGCCCTTTACCAGCCCGACCAACATAGAAATTTGCGCCAAATTTAATTCATTTAGGGGACGGTTAAAGTAATGCCGCGCCGCCAAACCAAAACCGTGAATAGCGCGATTACCTTCCTGCCCCAAATACACTTCGTTTATATACGCTTCAAGAATACGATCTTTGCTGTAGTGCATTTCGGTGAGAATGGACATCACCGCTTCCTTGCCTTTGCGCCATAAACTGCGCTCATTGCTTAGAATGGTGTTTTTCACCAACTGCTGGGTCAAGGTACTGCCACCCTGCACCGTGCGACCGGCTTTGATATTTGCCAAAAACGCCCGCGCGATACTGCGTGGTGAAATACCAAAATGACTATAAAAATGCTGATCTTCAACTTGGACTAAAGTTTCAACGAGCATTTGCGGTACTTCCGCAAGACTCAACATCAAGCGATCTTCGTGACGACCGGGATACACGCCACCAATAACCATGGGGTCCAGCTGCTCTTCCGCAAGCCGGTCACCCAAGGTATCGCGAACCACGCCCACCGTGGTCGCCCCCATATCTATTTCCACTTTGCGACCGGGACGCTCGCCGTCAGCAAACGCGAAGGGCCTTAAATATATTGAGAAGTGATCTCCCTGCCGATAGTAGGTTCCCGGCTCATTCACCAACTTCCGCGAGCGATAGCCCAGCTCGCCAAGTTCAGACTCCAACTCATAGGAAGTCAAAATAGCCCCAGACGCCAAAACGAGGGGACGAGCGTACACCTTGGCAGGCTGCTCGTAGCGCTTTGCATCGAAAGCACCGCGCACTTTGGCATCGCAATAGGCGAATAGGAATAGCATCAACACTAAACCCACTAGGGAAACTTTTAAACCCAAACTTAACCAGCGAATATTCCGAAATTTACTCACAACGCGATTGGGGGATTTTTTAGCCATTACTCAAAACCAGATAATATTTATTGATCCATTTAACATGGAGTACGCGTACAACGGCGTTCCTAGCCCACCGGTTCATCAGTATTCCTGTGCTCACGCATTGCAAATAGACTTTCAAACCGGATAATAGCGGCACTTTACCGCAAGTAACTGGCAAATAAGATGAAAAAATACCATCTCTACGGCATTGGCGCTGCACTAGTAGACACCGAAATTGAAATAAGTGATCAAGAACTCAAGGCATTTGGCGTCGAAAAAGGTCTGATGACCCTCGTTGATGAGCCACGCCAACAGGAATTGTTGGACAATCTCAGCGGCCATTTGGTTCATGCCAGTTTGGCTAGCGGTGGCTCTGCCTGTAACTCGATTGTTGCCGCCGCCTATTTTGGCGCAAAAAACTACTATTCCTGCAAAGTCGCCAAGGACGAGCACGGCGACTTTTTCATGAACGATATCAAGACGGCGGGGGTAGATGCCGATTTTGACGGCGAAAAATCTGTCGGCGTCACCGGCAAATGCTTGGTACTAATCAGCCCCGATGCCGAGCGCAGTATGAATACCCACCTCGGTATTAGTGAAACACTGTCGATCAACGAACTAAACGAAGCCGCGCTAAGCGACTCTGAATATTTCTATGCCGAAGGCTATTTAGTTACCTCAGATACTGGCCGCGCCGCCGCTATCGCAGGCCGTGAGATTGCTGAACGCAACGGCGTAAAAACCGCGCTCAGCTTCTCAGATCCTGGCATGGTCAGCTTCTTCCGCGACGGCTTGGCGGAAATGCTAGGAAATGGCGTGGATCTTGTTTTCTGCAATGAAGCAGAAGCCTTGGGTTGGGCGAAAAGTGAATCATTAGAAGATGCTATCGCGGCGCTGAAAAAGGTAAGCAAGACCTTCGCCATTACCTTAGGCGCTAAAGGCGCGCTGGTATTTGACGGCGAGCACCTTCACCAAATTGCCGGCCACAAAGTCGATGCGATAGACACCAACGGTGCCGGCGACATGTTTGCGGGTGCTTTTCTGTACGCCATTACCCACGGCCACAACTTTAAAAAAGCGGGTGAGCTAGCAAGCCGCGCCGCTGCAGAAGTGGTCTCGCAATACGGCCCGCGCTTGGCAGGCCCACGTCACCGCGAGTTACTGGCTAGCCTAGCCTAATATTTCGCGCATAAAAAAAGCAGAACCCTGTCAGGCGTTCTGCTTTTTTTGTGCCTTGAAAAAGCACGGCAATCTTATTTTTTATGTAAGAAAGCCACCAACTTTGGATCAGAGAACATACTAACCAACACTTCCGCCACCAAGTCGTTCACCAGTTTGGTGTTGTGAGAATTGCTAGGGGCGTTGAAAAACTTCTGATTGCGCTTAACGCGATACCGCCCCTCATAATGCTCGATACCGCGCGAGGCTTGCACTTCTACCGTTGCCAACATATCCATATCATAGCCCACCCCATCTTCCTTGGGGTGATCGTAGACCAGCGACGTAAAGATCACGTGTAGATCCGTTGTATTCGGATTCAAACTATCTACGTTGTACCCCATTGACGCCATATATGACGACAGCGCCTTCTCTACGGGCAAAGACAAATCATTGGCTAAGGTAATAACCGATGTTTCACGGTAGGGACCGCCACGACTCCCCAGCACTTTGTTTGCACGCTGATCGCTCACTCGCACATTAACCGGACTATCATTGCCCGTGGTTAGCGCTGGCGTAGTAAACTCAGGCGCTATTTGAATAGCTTGCGGACTTTGCGCGCAAGCCGTAATCAACAGCGCGACACTCACGATAAATCCTTTCATCAAATTTGTATAACTCATCATTTATCCTTGGGATAACAAATCACGTAGATCGGTAATTGCGGCATTAGCGCGGGTAATATACGACGCCATCACTAGAGAATGGTTTGCAAGTAGTCCAAAGCCGCTGCCATTCAACACCATTGGGCTATACATTGCTTGCTGGGTTCCCTCCAGCTCGCGGATTATTTGTCGCAGACTAACCGCCGCATTTTTATTTGCCAATACGTCAGCAAAATCAATTTCGACCGCCCGTAAAAAACAGATCAGCGCCCAAGCTGTGCCGCGCGACTCATAAAATACATTATCGACTTCAAGCCATGGCGTCTTCACCCGCTGATCGCTCGCCGCCGGTGTGGACTGACGCGCATTGGGATCATTTGCTAAATCTGTATTTAAGCGAGGCCGACCGACGCTAGCGCTCAAACGCTGCGACAAACTTCCCAAGCGAGACTCCACCCCCGCCAGCCAATAACGCAAATTATCTGCCCGCGCATAAAACTGGGCCTGCGGATCATCCACATTGCTGAGGCGCTTACGGTAGGCTTTAAGATATTTAATACCTTGACGATACTCAGACTCAGAGGCCGGAACAGCCCAGCTATTGGTAGAAAAGTTAAAGCGCGGTTCGGCAATAGCTAAATCGCTATCTTCTTGCGATTGGGATTGTGAACGACTAAAACTCTCGCGCATCGCCCGGCTCAATTCCCTCACTTGAATCAGCACACCGTATTCCCATGCAGGCATATCATCCATGAAAATACCGGGCGGCGTAATGTCATTACTTAAAAAGCCACCGGGCTTGTCGAGCAGCGTTTCACTCACATCAATAAGGGCAGAGGTTGTCGCGGTACCTACGACTGCCATTTTCGCATCCTGCTGAAGATAACGCGTTTCTGGCATATCCGGAGTAATGCTCCAATATACGCCCAGTACAATCACTAGCAGTAGGTAGAGCGGCACTACAACCGCGGCAATACGCCACGCCACGCCGTTTCCTAGCCAATCCTGTATCCCCTCTTTTCCACGCGAAAAGAAGTCAGATATTTTTTGCTTCATCATGGGTGCATCTCTGTATGTTCGTGTTTGGACGGCGCTTCTTTTAGCACACTAATTACCGGCGCAACGACCATGATCTCTTCGCCGTCATCCGCGACAAGGCTAAAGCTTACTTCATCGCCATCGCGCACGGGTCGAGTGAGATCAATCAACATTAAATGGTAGCCACCCGGTGAAAAAACAATACTTTTGCCCGCGCCGATAGTGACCGAACCTTCTTCTTGCATCATCATCATGCCGTCGTGATGGCGATGACTATGAATCTCCAATCGCTCTGCAGCGTCGCTGGTGCCAGCCTTTAATTCAACGGCTTTGTCGCTGGCATTATGCACGGTAAAAAATGCAGCCGTGTTACGCTGGGTTGGCGGCAATCCTCGAACATACGGATTTTCGATTTCTAGGGCCTGCGCAAGCAACGGTATCACCACCAACACGCACAGCGATATCCTCCACATTTTTACCACACCGTCCTCCTCATATTTTTGTGCAACATTTTTACATCTTGCGGCAAACAATTTATCTCGCAAACTGCACCGAACTCACCAGCGCGGTTATACTCCAAGGTCGAGCTTAACTATTTTGACGTATCATACCGCCACCGCCTTAGTGATTGTATTTATGAAGCAGCTTTTATTACTGGTTATTTTACTGTTTGCTGGGATCGCCCACAGTTCAGACGACTTTTTCTCGGCACCATCACCCTCCAGCTTCGACGACGCTAGTCCACAATTTTTACCTGTAGAAGAGGCCTATCAATCCCAATTACTATGGAATAACGACGACCTTTTATTGAGCTGGACAGCCGCCGACGGCTACTACCTTTATAAAGAGCGCTTTACCATCAAGGCAGCGGTAGATGGCCGCGCGGTAGCAATATCGCCCAAATTTGAAACTGGGAAATTAAAACAAGATCCAAATTTTGGTGAAACCGAGGTGTACTACCATAACACCACGATAACGCTGAGTGGACTCCCCGCCGACACATTCACGCTCAGCGTCACCTCACAGGGCTGCGCCGACGCGGGCCTATGCTACCCACCGCAAACCCAACACTACACCGTTGATCCTATCCAGCGGCAGATTAGCGAATCTGCGGCGCCAACAATCGCGGTAAATCGCGCCACCACCCTGTCGGGTGAATCAGACAAAGACAAGGCCCTATGGCTGATATTGGTATTTGCGGCCCTTGGTGGCGCCATTCTCAACCTTATGCCTTGCGTGTTTCCGGTATTAGGGCTCAAGGTTTTAAGCTTTGCCAATGCTAGGGACGGCAGCCCACTTAACCACGGCCTGGTTTATAGCCTTGGCGTAGTTGCGAGTTTTATTGCTGTCGCGACCGTATTAATAGTCTTACAACAGGCTGGCGCCGCCATAGGCTGGGGCTTTCAACTGCAAACCCCGTGGTTTGTTGCCTTGCTAGCATGCTTATTCTTTGTTCTGTCGCTAAATTTGCTGGGCTTATTTGAGTTCGGTGGCAACTTAATGAATATCGGCAGCGATCTAAGCCGCAAGAATGGTTACGCTGGGAGCTTTTTTACCGGTGTGCTGGCCACCGTCGTTGCCAGCCCCTGCACCGCGCCTTTCATGGGCACCGCTGTAGGTTTCGCAGCTAGCCAACCTGCGGTAATTGCATTATTGGTTTTTGCCTTTATCGGCATCGGCATGGCACTGCCGGTCTTACTGCTGACTCTATTTCCAGCCGGTTTACGACGACTACCCAAGCCCGGCATATGGATGGTGAAGCTCCGACAATTTCTCGCCTTCCCACTCTTGGCAACCGCCATCTGGCTGGCTTGGGTTATCGGCCGCCAAACTGGCGCAGACGGCATGGCGTTAACGCTCGCTGCGTGGCTGCTACTTGCCATCGGGGTTTGGCTACACGGGCTCGGCAATAAATTACTGGCGGGCGCCACCTTAATTGCGGCCATCGCCATGCTCGTTACCGGTCTAAATGGCCCGCAGGACAATAGCAACTCGACGAGCGGCAACTTTGACAAAAATGAGATTCAACGTCTGCGTGAAAGTGGCCACAATGTTTTCTTAGATGTCACGGCAGATTGGTGCATTACCTGCGCGGCAAATGAAGCACTCGTACTCAATACCAAGGCGGTAAGTGAGGCCTTTGACCAACACAATGTGACCTATTTCGTCGCTGATTGGACCAATTACGACCCCGCGATCACCGCGCTCCTCGCGGATTATCAGCGCAATGGCATTCCCCTGTATATTTACTACCCCGCAGACCTCAACGCCGCCGAAATCATGCTTCCGCAGGTTCTAACCAAAGCGATGATCTTTGAACTACTAAACAGATAAGATTAGCCGCCCGAGGTGTTAGCACCGAAAACACTGAGGACGGTAAAACGCCAGCTATCTTCTGCAAACTTGCAGACATATGACGCTATCTTAAAAAATTCACGAGATGCGTTGGACTCAGAAATCCAAATAAGGCACAATCGCGTTACACCCTGATTGACGCATCCAAGCAGTAAAATATGGCATCAATACTAGTTCTTCACGGCCCAAATCTAAATTTACTCGGCACACGTGAACCCGGCGTATACGGGAGCAACACACTGGCGGATATTGATGCCCAATTGCAACTCAGCGCCAAGGCTGGCGGACACCACCTGCAGTCAATGCAAAGCAACGCGGAATACGAGCTAATTGACCGAATTCATCTGGCGCGACCAGAGGGGATTAACTTCATTATTTTCAATCCAGCAGCCTTCACCCACACGAGCGTTGCCCTGCGTGATGCATTGCTAGCTGTCGACATACCCTTTATTGAAGTACATCTTTCCAATGTGCATGCGCGTGACAGCTTCCGCCATCATTCCTTTTTTTCCGACATCGCTCGCGGCGTAATCTGCGGATTGGGAGCTCAAGGCTACCAATTAGCACTAGAGGCAGCGATGGAACAGTTAAATCAATAATGTCATCAACTTAGCCCATTCAAGAGAGCGACTATGGATATTAGAAAAGTAAAAAAATTAATCGAGCTACTCGAAGAGTCAAATATCGACGAGCTGGAAATTAAAGAGGGTGAAGAGTCTGTGCGGATCAGCCGCAATAGCGCCGCCAAAGGTATGCAAGTACCGCAGTATATGAGCCAGCCGATGATGCAAGCACCTGCTGCCGCGCCCGTTGCTGCAGCACCAGCAGAAGCGCCAAAAGCTGCTGAGCCCAATGGGCACATCATTAAATCGCCCATGGTTGGCACCTTCTACCGCTCACCTTCGCCATCATCACCGGCGTTCGTTGAAGTTGGTCAACACGTTAAAGTTGGCGACGTTATTTGTATCGTAGAAGCGATGAAAATGATGAACCAAATCGAGGCCGACAAATCAGGCGTGATCGAAGCCATACTTGTAGATGACGCAGAACCGGTGGAATTCGATCAATCCTTGATCACTATTGTGTAAAACGGGCTTGCCCGGAACAAACAATTGTCCGATCAACATACCCAAAAGGGATTGATTTCAAATGCTTAAAAAAGTTGTTATTGCCAACCGCGGAGAGATTGCATTGCGCATTCTTCGCGCCTGCAAAGAGCTTGGCATTAAGACTGTGGCGGTTCATTCCACCGCAGACCGCGAACTAATGCATGTCCGATTAGCCGACGAGTCGGTCTGCATTGGCCCCGCGCCGTCGCCAGCTAGCTATCTAAATATACCCGCTATTATCAGTGCCGCTGAAGTGACCGACGCCGTGGCAATTCATCCCGGCTACGGTTTCTTAGCGGAAAATGCCGATTTCGCCGAACAGGTCGAGAAAAGCGGATTTGTCTTCATTGGCCCCACCCCCGACATTATTCGTATGATGGGTGACAAGGTCTCCGCAATTAAGGCGATGAAAAAAGCTGGCGTACCGACTGTCCCCGGCTCCGATGGCCCGATTACCGATGATAATGAGCAAACCTTAGCGGTGGCCAAACGTATCGGCTATCCTGTTATTATCAAAGCTGCAGCCGGTGGCGGCGGTCGCGGCATGCGCGTTGTGCATAGCGAAGCGGCTCTTCTCAATGCTGTGTATGTGACCCAGTCAGAGGCGAAAGCCGCCTTTGGCGACGAAACGGTCTATATCGAAAAATTCCTTGAAAATCCACGCCACGTGGAAATTCAAGTTCTTGCTGATGGCCAAGGCCACGCGATCCACTTAGGTGACCGAGATTGCTCATTGCAACGCCGCCACCAGAAAGTGTTAGAAGAAGCGCCGGCACCAGGGATTCCCGACGAGATTCGCGCTCAGGTCGCCAAATCCTGTGTCGATGCCTGTATCGCCATAAACTATCGCGGCGCGGGCACCTTCGAGTTCCTCTACGAGAATGGGCAATTCTTCTTTATTGAAATGAACACCCGAATTCAGGTTGAGCACCCGGTCAGCGAAATGGTGACCGGTGTTGATTTGATCCGACAGCAGCTGCTAATTGCTGGTGGCGAGAAGTTGTCGATTACCCAAGACGACATCAAAATCAAAGGCCATGCCTTTGAATGCCGTATCAATGCCGAAGATCCAAAAACCTTTATGCCCTGCCCAGGCTTGATAAAGCATTATCATCCGCCGGGCGGCTTGGGCGTGCGGGTAGACTCACATCTGTACAGTGGCTACACCGTACCACCCCACTATGATTCGATGATCGCCAAGATCATCACCTGGGGTGACAGTCGCGAAATCGCACTGAGCCGGATGCGCAATGCTCTGGACGAGTTAGTGGTTGACGGTATCCGCACCAACACTGAGCTACACCGCGACCTAGTTCGTGATGCCGCATTCCGCGAAGGCGGCGTCAGCATCCATTATTTAGAGAAAAAACTTAAGCTCTAAATGAATTAAGTCTGTAACATAAAGGGGCCCATTTTCGGATCGGCCCCTTTTTTATTTCTGATATTTGATCACAACAAATTTATATCTTATAAACGAGCACCCAATGACTTGGTTACAACTGCGACTTGACGCCGACCCCGCCACCGCCTCCCAGCTCGAAGATGCGCTTTTAGAAATTGGAGCCGCAGCAGTTACCATGGAAGACAATGCGGACCAGCCCGTATACGAACCCGGCGTGGGAGAAACCCCGGTCTGGCAGCACACAAGGGTCACTGGCTTATTCACCGCCGACACCGATATGACAGCAACACTGGCGGAATTGCAGGCCTATTACGACCAAGCATTACCACCGTTAAAAATAGAAATACTCGAAGACCGCGACTGGATTCGTGAATGGATGGATACCTACCACCCCATTCAATGCGGCGAACGGCTGTGGATCTGCCCGAGTTGGCGAGAACCAGTAGACCCCAACGCCGTCAATCTGCTACTCGATCCAGGCCTCGCCTTCGGCACCGGAACACACCCCACCACATGGCTATGCATGCAATGGCTAGATCAGCAAGACTTGGCTGGACTCACTGTAATCGACTATGGCTGCGGTTCCGGCATTTTAGGTATTGCGGCACTGCTACTCGGCGCTGAAAAAGTCATCGCTGTCGACAATGACCCGCAGGCGCTGCTCGCCACCCGTGACAACGCCCGCCGCAACAATATCGACGACACGCGTATTGACTGCCTACTGCCTGAGCAAATTCCCAACGGCTTACATGGCGACGTAATGGTTGCCAACATACTGGCTGGCCCACTCATTTCACTAGCACCGACATTAGCCGCAACACTGGATGCTGGCTCACCCATATGCTTGTCAGGCATACTGCAAACCCAAGCCGACGAACTTATGAGCTGCTATAAGCAATGGTTTAATGAGCTGAACCTGACCCAAAAAGAAGAATGGGTTAGAATCAGTGGCAATAAAAACAATAGCTAGAGCGACTAAATTCGGCGATGGACACAGAACACAATCCCGCAAAAAGCATTCAATGCCCACAATGTGAAACCCGGTTTCGGGTGAAAGCTGAACAATTGCTGCTCGCCGATGGTTTAGTCCGATGCAGCGTGTGCATGAGTATTTTCAGTGGCATTGACGAACAAACCGACGCCTCAATATTACTTACCGATATCGAAGGGAGTGATAGCGACACCAGCAATATCGAAAACCACGACATTGACAACAACCAGACTGACGACGTTTCGCTAGAGTTTGAGTCTACAAGCGGCGACGATATTGATGGCGACGGCCTTAAAGGCGAGCCACCAGAACTCGATTTGCTAACCGGCCTAAGTACGGTTAACCATGACTTTGAACATCACCTAACTCCCAGCCACAACACACACTGGTTTTGGTTTGCCGCAAACACGCTGGCACTGCTAATACTCTTAGCCCAAATTGCCCTCTGGCAAAAAGCAGCCTTGTTTGCCAGTCCTATGGGCGACCAGCTACGTAAGCTATGCCCTATTAACCCCCTACTTTGCGAAGAGAAATCCAGTACTCGCAGTTCGCCCGTTGCCGATGTTGTCAGCACCAAGCTCGTGGTTCGTAAACATCCCTCACAGGAAAATGCGCTTCTCGTCGACACCATACTTTTAAACCGGGGCCCAGCCAGTACCTCATTCCCCGAGCTGCAACTCCGATTTAGTGATATCAACGGCCAAACCGTTGCCGGCCGCACCTTTAAACCTGCCGAATATCTCGCTGGCGAGCTCAGCCAGGACGCTAGCCTCCCAAGCCAGCAACCCGTCCACATCGCGCTTGAGATCGTCGATCCAGGCCCACAAGCGGTGAACTACCAGTTACAGCTGCTGCCGTAAAGGCCATTTTTTTACATCGAAAACTGGTTATTTTCTGAGCGCAAGACTTCCGGTGAAGTCTTTGAACGAGTATTATAGCTGCCCTGTTTTCCCACGGTTAAATTCCCTTCACAGGGCATGGCGATGATCCAGATTGGTCCTCACAAGCTTCCTGCCCGTGCCGTATTGGCGCCGATGGCGGGTATTACCGATCTGCCATTTCGCCGCTTGTGCCGCGAGTTTGGCGCCGGACTAACTGTGTCGGAAATGGTGATTAGTGATACAACGCTATGGGACACCCGCAAAAGTCACTTGCGCTTAGCCCATGACGACAATACACCTCGCGCCGTACAAATTGCCGGCGCGGATCCGCAAATGATGGCGGATGCGGCAAGACGCTGTGCAGACCTAGGTGCCGACATTATCGACATCAATATGGGCTGCCCGGCTAAAAAAGTATGTAAAAAGGCCGCAGGTTCTGCGCTGTTAAGAGAACCAGAATTAGTAAAAGACATTTTGAGTGCGGTGGTATCTGCGGTGGATATTCCCGTCACACTGAAGATTCGTACTGGCTGGTCACGGGATCAGCGCAACGGCAATGACATCGCCAAACTCGCCCAAGATTGCGGCATCCGCTCTTTGGCAGTGCACGGCAGAACGCGGGAATGTCGGTATATGGGCAACGCCGAGTACGACACCATCGCGGAGATAAAGCAGGCATTGGACATCCCGGTGTTTGCCAACGGCGATATCTGCACGGCGGAGCAGGCCAAACACGTTTTGGATTACACCGGCGCCAATGGCGTGATGATTGGCCGTGGTGCACAGGGTAAGCCATGGATATTTAGAGAAATTAACGAATATTTAGCAACCGGCGTGCTGCCTACGCCAGCAACATCAGAAGAGATTAAGCAGGTGCTGCTGAGTCATCTCGGCGCACTCCACCGCTTTTATGGTGAACATAACGGACTGCGTATCGCACGTAAACATTGTGCATGGTATTTGCAGGAGCTCGACCCCACCGCTGGCTTTCGCGGCCTATTCAACCGCCTAGAGTCAGCCAGCGCACAACAAGATGCTGTACATCGCTACTTTGAACAGCACGAACGAAACCTACAGGAAGCCGCAGCATGAATTTAAACAGCATAGACACCACCCCAGTCGCAGAAGCCGCTACCAACGCCGCTACGACTGCAGCAAACGACGATATTAGTAAAGCAAAGAACTTACGTGACAGTGTTGCGATTGCGCTAAACAACTATCTATCGACCATAGACGGCCAAGACGTGTGTGATGTCTACAATATGGTGCTGTCAGAGGTTGAAGCGCCGTTACTTGAAGAAGTCATGCGCTACACCCGCAATAACCAAACCCGGGCATCGCAAATGCTTGGTTTAAATCGCGGCACCTTGCGCAAAAAATTAAAGCAATACGATTTACTGTAAGCATCATCGCAAGCCGCTTCCCGTTCGACATTTTTTTAATCTCAAGGTGACCCACTAGGCATGACTACAGACAACCAGGCCCGCCCCGTTAAACGCGCCCTCATTAGCGTTTCTGATAAATCCGGCATCGTCGATTTCGCCCGCGAACTCACCAAACTGGGTATCGAACTGCTCTCGACCGGCGGCACCTACGCTCTGTTAAATCAAAATGATATTGCCGTAACCGAAGTCTCTGACTACACCGGCTTTCCAGAAATGATGGATGGCCGTGTTAAAACTCTGCACCCCAAAGTACACGGTGGCATTTTAGGTCGTCGCGGCATTGACGATGTAATCATGAGCGAGCATGGCATCGACGCCATCGACATGGTTGTGGTTAACCTCTACCCCTTTGAAGCAACTGTGTCCAAACCCGGTTGCACTTTAGAAGACGCAGTAGAAAACATCGACATTGGCGGACCAACCATGGTTCGCGCTGCAGCTAAAAATCATCGCGACGTTGCGATTGTGGTCAACGCCACCGACTATGACATCATTCTTGACGAGTTACGCAACAATGACGGCTGCACATTGCACGCTACGCGTTTCGACCTCGCTATTAAAGCCTACGAACACACTGCGGCTTACGACGGTATGATCGCCAACTATTTTGGTCGCCTAGTCCCCGGCGGCACCGAAAAATTCCCACGCACGTTTAACAGCCAATTTATTAAAGCCCAAGACATGCGCTACGGTGAGAACCCACACCAAGATTCAGCCTTTTATGTTGAGCGCCACCCCAGCGAAGCCTCAGTGGCGACCGCCACCCAATTACAGGGTAAGGCACTGTCTTACAACAATATCGCAGACACTGACGCCGCGCTGGAATGTGTGAAATCCTTCGTAAAACCGGCCTGCGTTATTGTTAAGCACGCCAATCCCTGCGGTGTTGCAGTATCGTTAAACGGCATTGGTGAAGCCTATGATTTGGCCTTTGCTACTGATCCCGAGTCAGCGTTTGGCGGCATTATCGCCTTTAACCGCGAACTCGATGCGGCAACGGCAAAAGCCATCTGTGATCGTCAATTTGTAGAAGTTATCATCGCGCCTAGCGTCAGCGAAGAAGCGGCGGCCATCGTCGCAGAGAAGAAAAATCTGCGCCTACTTGCCTGCGGCCAATGGGGCGCCAACAATCCCGCTTTCGACTATAAACGGGTAAACGGTGGCCTGCTAGTACAAGACCGTGACCTTGGCATGATCACCGAAGCAGATCTAAAAATCGTGACCAAACGCCAACCCGAAGAAAGCGAAATTCACGATATGATTTTCGCGTGGAAGGTTGCCAAATTCGTCAAATCCAATGCCATCGTCTACGCAAAAAATCGCCAGACTATTGGTGTTGGTGCTGGTCAAATGAGCCGCGTGAATTCAGCGCGCATCGCCGCTATTAAGGCCGAGCACGCCGGTCTTGTCGTAAAAGGCGCAGTAATGGCATCAGATGCCTTCTTCCCTTTCCGCGATGGCCTAGACAACGCAGCTGCCAACGGTATTAGCTGCGTCATCCAACCCGGTGGCTCAATCCGCGACGACGAAGTTACTGCTGCAGCCGATGAACACGGCATCGCGATGGCCTTTACCGGCATGCGCCATTTCCGCCACTAAATACGGTAGATGCAGGATGGGAGACCGGGGACGCAAATGCCTCCTCCCAACCTTAGACTTAATCACAAATAAAGGAGTATGGACGCCGATAGCAGCGGTAGACCTAGCTTAGCGTCTTCCGTCTCTCATCAAGCGTTCAACCAAATCATGAATGTACTGATAATTGGAAACGGCGGCCGTGAACACGCCCTAGCTTGGAAAGCCGCCCAGTCTGCACAGGTAGATACCGTATTTGTTGCACCGGGCAACGCTGGTACTGCCCTAGATCAAGGGATAGAGAACATTGATATTGCGATCAATGATTTCGCAGCCCTAGCGAACTTTGCTGAAACCAACAATATTGGCCTAACCATTGTCGGCCCAGAAGCGCCACTCGTAGAAGGCGTGGTTGACTACTTCAGAGAACGTCACCTTCCCTGCTTTGGCCCCAGCAAGGGCGCTGCACAACTTGAAGGCTCAAAAGCTTTCACCAAAGATTTTCTAGCCCGCCACAACATTCCCACTGGCGGCTACCAAAACTTTACCGAACTGGAACCAGCCCTTGCGTACCTGCGTGAACAGGGCGCGCCAATTGTAGTGAAAGCTGACGGCCTCGCTGCCGGCAAAGGTGTTATCGTCGCCGAAACCTTAGAACAAGCCGAAGACGCTGTGCGCGACATGCTGTCTGGCAATGCTTTTGGCGACGCTGGCTGCCGGGTTGTCATCGAAGAATTTTTAGAGGGTGAAGAAGCCAGCTTTATTGTGATGGTCGATGGCGAGAATATTCTGCCCATGGCCACCAGCCAAGACCACAAACGGGTTGGCGATGGCGATAGCGGCCCGAATACTGGCGGCATGGGTGCGTATTCTCCCGCCCCCGTGGTCACACAGGAAATTCATGATCGAATCATGAATGAAGTCATCATTCCCACAGTAAAAGGAATGGCCGCTGAAGGAAATCGCTACACCGGTTTCCTATATGCGGGACTCATGATCAACGCCAATGGCGAGCCCAAGGTCATTGAGTACAACTGCCGCTTTGGGGATCCAGAAACCCAACCCATTATGTTGCGGCTGCAGTCCGACATAGTCGCCTTGTGCATAGCCGCTATTAACGGCGAGTTAGACACCGTAAGTGCTGATTGGGACCCGCGACCTGCGGTAGGCGTAGTGCTAGCGGCGGGCGGTTATCCCGCAGAATACAATAAGGGCGACGCGATCACAGGCATCCCCGAAGGCAATGCCAGCGGCAAGGTTTTTCACGCAGGTACCCAGCTTCAAGAAGGTGTGCTTGTAACCAACGGTGGTCGAGTACTCTGCGCAACGGCGATGGGCGAGACCGTCAGTGCCGCACAACAACTTGCCTATTCAATTGCGAAGCAGATAAAGTGGAAGGATGCCTTCTATCGCACTGACATTGCTTACCGCGCTATTGCCCGAGAGTAACCGTTTGGTCAAACAACTCCTTTGTGCGGTATTACTGATACTATCAGCTACCGCATATGCTGCGCCGCCATTACTGCTGGATTCAGATCAGGGCGAAATATCGCTAAATGCCTTCAGCGACATCATCGAAGACCCCGACCGACGCTACCGTATAGACGATATTTTAGCGCCACATATTGAACGTCAGTTTCGACCGGTTGAAGGTGACGATTTTAATTTATCCCATGATGTGGGTCGATATTGGTTTCGCTTTACGCTTAGTAATTCGAGCGAGAACATCAGCCAGCAATTACTGCAGATCACACCCGTAGACCTCAAGGCTGTGCAGCTTTACAAAAAGTCCGGCGAGCAAATAAACCCATTATCTACGGAAGCCTTAATTCGCTCAGAAACCCTATTTTCACTTGCAGTAAATGCCCAGACAGCAGACACCTATTATCTCTCCGTAGAGTACCCCTTCGACCGTCAGCTTTCGCTCGTACTGCATAACTACGCCAGCTTTTTGGGTGATGTCAGTAAACGAGAATTCGTCAACGCGTTTTTCCTAGGTATTCTTAGCGTACTCTTAATATTCAGCCTAATAAGCTCGTCACTACACAAAGACGCACTATTTTTCATAACCGCACTCTACGCTCTTCTCGTTATTGGCGGACAAGTTATTGCATGGGGTTACGTCGGCATGCCGCAGGGCCTACTGCCTCCGTGGAACGGCTATGGTCTGATTTTTATCATTATGGGGATAAGCCTTACCGATCTCTTCTACGCGCTGCATTTCCCAATTTACCCCACTAACAAACCCGGACGCGCGCCCGGTATAATTCGCTTTTTGATCATCGCAGACCTTATTGGCATTGCCCTAGGCATTATTGGCGGCGCTCATATTGCCGCCATTACCATCCAGATTCTCTTTCCAATCAATTCAATCGTGATGCTGCTCATTGCGCTAAATTGTTTTTTCCAAACCTACAGCCGACTTATTTTTTATTACATGGTAGCCCGCACGGTTCTGCTGTTTATTCTCGTATTAACCTTCCTAAGCTACGGTTTAGCCGCCATTTCCACCGAGACCGCGAACTTATTATTAATCGCACTCGCCACCGCGGTTGGTATCACTCACACCGCTATGCTGATAGCACGACACTATGTTCGCCGACAAAAGCAGGCACAGGATGAACAGCACATTGCGATATTGGGGGCGGTCAACCGCGCTAAAACAGATATCCTAGCGCGTATTACCCATGACATCCGGACACCAATGAGCGCCATGCTCGGCGTATCAGAGTTATTACAAGAAACACGTTTAACCACCAACCAAGAAGATCACGTACGCACCCTACAGCGCTCGGGCCACGAATTACTGCAATTACTGCAGGAAGCTAGCCAAGCAACCCGCCTAAATAAAAACGATATAGAGCTAAGCAACGAGCTTCTAAATTTACCGGAAATCATCGATGAGTCGGTATCTGGCTTCCGCAACATTGCCGCCGAACAAGCCTTAGAACTAATTTGTGATGTCGATCACGAGGTAAGTGAAAAGCTTATCGGAGATCCCTCACGTATCCGACAACTACTATCACACGTAATGAACAACGCCTTCGAGCATTACGAGTCAGGGTTTATTTTATTAAAAGTCTCTGCGTCCAACATCAAACCCGGTCTACTGAACTTTGAACTAAGTCACCGGGGTAAGCCTTTTAGTGCTCAAGAAAAGTTGGCTTTGAGTCGATCAGGCTCCGACGAAGACAGTATCGTCAACGCACGGCTGGCGATAGCGTCCCAGCTGATTAGCTTAATGAACGGCAGCGTCGCCGTGCGAAGCACAAACGGCCTGCACACCCTGCGATTTTCACTACAACTCGGCGTACCCAGTAATATCGACAACAGTACAATGCGCATTCGCACCGGCCTCCTCGGCAATAAGCGATTGCTAATCGTCGACAGCAATCAAACATTTTGCAAAGTGGTATCAACGCAATGCGCTAACTGGGGTATGCCTGTTTTTATTGCCAACAGTGACAACGCGGCCATCGCCACTATTCGTAATCAGAATTTAATCAGCGCGCCCATCGACATCATTCTTATCGATCACACCCTGCCTGGCGGCGGACTGAAACTGGCAAAGCGCATAAATGATGAAACCAAGGACCTGCCAAACACCCCGATTAGCCTCATGCTGGCACATGCCAACATCTCTTTTAATCGCGAAGAATTAAGTGCAGCTGGTGTCCGTCGTATTCTGAGTAAACCACTTACTGGCGTTGCACTGCGCAGCGCGTTGCTGGCCGAATGCCACTTTGATGCCAATGCAGTAAATCACCTACCTGATCAATACCGCACCGATGCCCTGTCCCTCTCCTCGCTACACTGCTTGATTGCAGAGGACAACCCGACCAATGCGCAGGTCTTAAAACGCATGCTAAAAAGCCTTGGCATCACGGTTCACCATGTTGAAAACGGCCAGCAAGCGGTCAACACCTACACACGGCATCGCTTCGATGTCGTGATTATGGATATAGAAATGCCTATCATGGACGGTGCTGAGGCAACGCGACAAATTCGTCAGTTCGAAAAAGAAGAGAATCGTGAGCGAACGCCCATTATTGGTCTTACCGCCAACGCGCTGGACGAGCAGCGAGACAGCTACCTGCGCGCAGGTATGGATCTGCATTTAGTCAAACCGATTCGTCTTTGGGAACTGGCAGAGGCGATCAAGCGCTGGACCGGTTACCAGCAAAACAAGTCATAATGTTGCATTTGCAGTACACTAACCTGCGGAGGACACAATCATGACACGTCAATATACCCTGCTCGATCGCGCCCTAATGGGGGCAGACCGCAGCCTTAAGACCCTCGTGAAAGGGAGTAGCACCGCCCAACGTCTAAGCCCCGCCACCTCATTCAGCAGTTCACCTAATGCAGACCAACAACGCCGACACGCAGCCGGTTTGATGCGCATAAACCATACTGGCGAAGTTTGCGCCCAAGCGCTCTATCAAGGGCAAGCGCTCACCGCAAAGAACGCGCAAGTAAAAGCAGCAATGGAACATTCCGCATGCGAGGAAATCGACCATCTGGCATGGTGCGAACAACGACTGCTAGAACTAGGCAGCCATACCAGCCATTTAAACCCATTGTTTTATGCGGCGTCGTTTGCGATTGGCGCAACAGCCGGTGCTATCAGCGATAAGATCAGTCTCGGCTTTGTTGCCGCCACGGAAGACCAAGTGTGTGAACACCTGCGTGAACATTTACAAATACTGCCCAGCGACGACGAAAAATCACGGGCGATTCTGCAGCAAATGTTAGAAGACGAAGCGGAACATGCGCATAAAGCGATTGAAGCCGGCGGTCAGATTTTTCCTGCGCCGGTGAAAAAAGCCATGAGCCTAATGTCGAAGGTGATGACGGGCAGCACCTATTACATCTAAGCCCCCGTTTACTCCGGGACCCTCACAAGCAATCTAGCGAGTGAACGGCGATAGTAGAACGCGACTAACGGCCACTGATTGGCGGATGAAAAATCAACTGAACAAGATTACCATCGGGATCTAAGCAATAAAAACTGCGAGCGCCATCGCGATGGGTGCGCGGCTCTGTCTTAATACTCACGTGATTCGCCAGTAGAAAACCATGCCACGCGTCTACATCCTCAGGCGCATTCAAAATGAAGCCGATATGATCTAAACGCTGCCCAGCCACCGGCCTTTGAGCCCCTGTGTAACGATGTAGAGCAAGATTGTCGCTCCCAGAACACAAATAAATATTGTCCGGGTCAGGCTGCCATTCCACCGTCATGCCAAGCAGTTCAGTGTAGAAGCGCAAGGTATCGTCAAACTTCTCCACAAACAGTGCCACATGGCGCATACCGCCATGTGGTTTTGGACGCACTACTTTCTCAGACAAGTTCTATAACCTCATAACTGTGGCTCACATCGACGCCGGCCGCTTCCATCATAATTGACGCTGAACAATACTTCTCGGCGGATAACTCCACAGCGCGCTTCACGTGAGCATCTTTCAAATTTCTACCACTAACAATGAAACGAAGGTGTATTTTTGTAAATACCGCAGGCACCGCATCAGCGCGCTCAGCCTCTAACTCACAGCGGCAATCGGAGACATCTTGACGAGACTTATTCAACATACTCATCACGTCGAATGACGCACAGCCGCCCATACCCAGCAGCAACATCTCCATGGGACGAACCCCCATGTTACGACCGCCATGATCTTCAGGTCCGTCCATCACTACCGAGTGACCACTGCCCGACTCTGCAAGAAACATCGCGCCATCTACCCACTTAACCGTCGCTTTCATTTTATCCTCATGCAAAATAAAAAAAATTGACCTAAGCTTACCACAGGGCCCAGATTCAAGCTCGCCAAGGCGGACAAAGCAGGTCATACTTAAGACAGCCTGGGGCCGACAATAAAACATTTATACGCCCTTAACTCATTAAACGGATTTTCTGCTATACCGAGAGACCCAAGCCGTGCTGAATTCCCTAAAACCAGAAATCGCCGATTTAGAAAACTTTCTCGCAAACTGCCACCGGCGCCGCTACCCCAGTAAAAGTACACTCATCTATGCCGGTGACGCCAGTGACGCGCTTTACTACATCATGGATGGCTCAGTTACCGTCATTATCGAAGATGATGAGGGCCGTGAGATGGTCGTTGCCTACCTTAACAAGGGCGACTTCTTCGGCGAAATGGGCGTTTTTGACGAAGAGATCCCCCCTACCCGAAGTGCGATTGTTAAAAGCCGCACAGAGTGTGAAATTGCCGAAATCAGCTATACCAAATTTCGCGAACTCAACAAACAATATCCAGATATCTTACTCGCCCTTGGCAAGCAGATGGCGAAGCGACTGCGGCTAACGACAAGAAAAGTGGGCGACTTAGCCTTCCTCGACGTTACCGGCCGGGTAGCCCACACCCTGCTAGATCTTTGCAAACAACCCGACGCAATGACCCATCCAGATGGCATGCAGATCAAAATTACCCGTCAGGAAATCGGCCGCATTGTCGGTTGTTCTCGTGAAATGGTTGGCCGTGTATTAAAGACCTTAGAAGAACAGGGTTTGGTACAGGTGAAGGGTAAAACGATGGTGGTCTACGGCACGCGCTGAATGCCAGTCGGAAGTCGGAAGTCGGAAGTCGGAAGTCGGAAGTCGGAAGTCGGAAGTCGGAAGTCGGACTTAGCATCAGACGTTAGACCTCCGACATCAAGCTATTTACCCAAACAACTCCGCCAGCTTCTCGCCTGGCTCGTCTGCCCGCATAAATGCCTCGCCTACCAAAAATGCGTTAACACCCTTTTCACGCATCGCCGCAACATCCTCAGCAGTATGGATAGCACTTTCGGTCACTACAATATGCTCATCACTAATGGCCGGTAGCAGGTCAAAGGTGTTCTGCAGAGAGGTTTCAAAATTATGCAGATTGCGGTTATTGATACCCACCAAGCGATTGCCCAGCGGTAAGATTCGCGCCAGTTCTTCTGCGTTATGTACTTCTATTAATACATCCATACCCAAGCTTTGGGCAAGCTGATTCAAGCCCGACATAGCACTGTCATCTAGGGCCGCAGCAATCAATAAGATGCAATCCGCACCGATGGCACGCGCCTCATAGACTTGGTAGGGATCAACAATAAAATCTTTACGGATTACCGGCAGCGAACAGGCGGCACGCGCTTGCTGTAAATACAGTTCCGCGCCTTGAAAAAAATCCGCATCGGTCAAGACCGACAAACAGGCCGCGCCGCCACGTTCATAGCTCTGTGCAATGTCTGCGGGAATAAAATTCTCGCGGATCACGCCTTTGGAAGGCGATGCCTTTTTTACCTCAGCAATCACCGCCGACTTTCCTGCAGCGAGCTTAGCCTCTATCGCCTTAACAAAACCGCGTGGCGCGGAGGTGGTTTTAATCTGCTCTTGTAGCATGGCAATTGGCATTGCTGCGCTGCGCTCGGCAACCTCTTCGCGCTTGCGATCAATAATCTTCTTTAATACCGTTGGCGTGCCACTATCGTTCATCATACTTGGGCCTCGCGCGCCGGATTCAGCCCCTGACTAAACGCCGCAAGCTCCATCATTTTTTCTAGTGCTTGGCCACCATGTATGGTGTCTTCCGCCAGTGCTACACCGTGCTTTAGTGTTTTCACCACACCAGATACATACAGTGCCGCGCCGGCATTCAGGGCGATCATATCCGCCGCTTTCTTGCCGGCCTCAGTTTCGCGTTTACCCAGCGCATCGCGAATCAAGGCCAAGGAGGCATTGCTATCAGCAACATCCAACCCGACCAAACTCTGGCTGCTAATACCTAAGTCTTCTGGTGTCAGTAAATACTCTCGAATCTCACCATTCTTTAACTCGGCTACTTCGGTGGCCGACGCTAAACTAATTTCATCAAGGCCGTCTTTGGCATGGACCACCATCACATGCTCAGCACCCAGACGCTTTAACACTTCGGCCAAGGGACGACAAAGCTCTGAGCTGAATACGCCCAACACCAAACGAGTTACGCCAGCCGGGTTGGTCAGCGGCCCTAAAATATTAAAAATGGTTCGCTGAGCGATATCACGTCGCACACCAATCGCGTGCTTCATCGCACTATGGTGATTAACTGCAAACATAAAGCCAACACCCACTTCGCGAATACAGCGCTCAACTTGGGCGGGATTTAGGTCTAGCTGAATACCGGCACTCTCCAGTAAATCCGCACTACCGCTTTTTGACGACACCGAACGATTACCATGCTTGGCAACCTTGGCACCTGCCGCCGCAATAACAAAGGTGCTTGCCGACGACACATTAAAGAGATTAGCGCCATCACCACCGGTGCCGACTATATCCACAACATGCTCTAAGCCAGAAATATCGACCGGTGTGGCAAGCTCACGCATAACGCGAGCCGCCCCCTCAATTTCATCTAAGCTTTCGCTTTTCATCCGCAAACCAATAAGAAAGGCCGCAATCTGCGCGTCACTGCACTGGCCCGTCATGATGTCGCGCATCACCGACGCCATATCGTCGGTGCTTAAACTTAAGTTGCGAACCACCAAGCCCAGCGCGTCTTTAATATTCATATTATTCATACGCCGCGCTCCAAAAAGTTTTTAAACAGTTCGTGCCCCTGCTCAGACAAAATAGACTCTGGGTGAAACTGCACGCCCTCAACATCTAGTGTTTTATGTCGCACGCCCATAATCTCATCCACCGAACCATCGGGCTTTTCAGTCCACGAGGTCACCTCAAAACAGTCGGGCAAACTCTCTTTTTCAATAATCAACGAGTGATAGCGGGTCGCCACAACCGGGTTATTTAAGCCCGCGAACACGCCAGTATTGTGATGATGCATCGGCGACGTTTTGCCATGCATGACTTCCCGAGCGCGCACAATTTTGCCGCCAAATGCCTGCCCAATACTCTGATGCCCCAAGCACACACCAAGAATTGGAATCTCTCCGGCAAATGCCTTAATCGCCGCAAGCGAGATACCCGCTTCATTCGGCGTACACGGGCCGGGAGAAATCACCAGATGCGTGGGCGCCAGGGCGCGGATTTCCTCGACAGTGACTTCATCATTGCGCAGTACTTTTACATCGGCGCCCAATTCTGCGAAATATTGCACGACGTTGTAGGTAAAGGAGTCGTAATTATCGATCATTAATAACATTATGACGCCTCCCCATTATTGTCAGATTCTTGAGCCACTGCACGTTGAACCACCGCCCCTTGAACCACCGCACTTTGAACCATAGACGCCGCCTTAAACACTGCCCGCGCTTTATTCATGGTTTCCTTCCATTCAAGCCGCGGCTGCGAATCGGCAACGATTCCGGCACCCGCTTGAATATGAAGCTGATTGTCTTTTATCACCGCCGTGCGAATCGCTATAGCCGTATCCATATTGCCATTCCAGCTTAAATAGCCCACCGCACCACCGTAAATGCCGCGTTTTACCGACTCTAGTTCGTCTATAATCTCCATGGCTCGCACTTTTGGTGCTCCGCTCAAGGTGCCGGCTGGCAGGGTCGCCCGCAACACATCCATCGCGGTCACCTCATCGCGCACTTGGGCTCGCACATTCGACACGATATGCATCACGTGGGAATAGCGCTCCACCACCATTTTATCGCTCAATTCCACGGTGCCGGTTTTAGCAACACGACCCGCGTCATTGCGGCCTAAATCGATGAGCATTAAATGTTCGGCAATTTCTTTGGGGTCGGCTAATAGATCTTTTTCCAGCTCTAAATCTTCCGCCTCGGTATGGCCACGGCGGCGAGTTCCCGCAATCGGACGAACGGTCACTTCGCCGTGCTCCAGACGCGCCAAAATTTCCGGCGACGAACCCACAATATGGAAATCTTCCAAATTGAGGTAATACATATACGGCGATGGATTGAGATGGCGCAATGCACGGTAAAAATTAAGTGGCGATGCCGTAAAGGGAATACTCAAGCGCTGCGATAACACCACCTGCATGGCGTCACCCGCCAATACATATTCACGTACTTTCTCTACCGCATCTTTAAATCTATCTTCACCAAAGCTCGACACAAAATCGGTTTCAGCAACACCATCGGCGTCCAGATTTAATGCCGGTAGCATCGGTGACAAACCGCGCAACATCTGCTCATAAGAATCCAAGCGCTCCTGCGCTTTGGCGAACGCGCGGTCATCAGCCGGATCGGCATGAGTGATGATCTTGACGATACCCGACAGATTATCGAAAACCAGCAACTCCTCAGACACCATCAATAGAATATCTGGCGTACCCAGAACATCAGGCGGCGTACTAGCGAGTAATTTAGGTTCGATGTAACGCACGCAATCGTAGGCGAAATAGCCCACCAACCCGCCGTAAAAAGCAGGTAGTTCTTCAATATCAGGCACCTGATAACGGGCTTGAAAAGCCTCGACAAAAGCTAAGGCGTCGTCGCACTCGTGGGATTCGATTATTTTGCCGTCACGGGCGACCGTGACCAGCTTGCCCTCGGCACGCAGCACCGTGCGCGCACCAAGACCAATAATTGAGTAACGACCCCATTTCTCACCGCCATGCACAGACTCAAACAGAAAACTGTAGGGTTCGGCGGCAAGTTTTAAATAGGCACTGAGAGGCGTATCGAGGTCGGCCAGCACATCGCGGTAAACCGGAATACGGTTATAGCTTTGCTGCGCCAGTTCATTATATCGCTGGGCTTGCATGATAAATCCTTAAAAATGGGGTTCGGCTTGGTAATCTGCTAATTGCAGTAATTCGCTTATTGCAAGAGCTACCATCGCCATCGACGGCAAGCACACAGCAGTGTCATGCGGGCGTTATGCACCATTTTTTCAGACTCGTCACACGTAATTAGAATGTCGAAACATTGTAACCGAGGCCGCGCCGTGGGGGAACCTCAAAAATAGCCACAGATTCACGGTCTGTTAACCCTTATCGTAAGCCGACAATTTCGCCGATAGATGCTGCTTCACGCCCGGCCACTCAGTGTTAATAATGCTAAATACCACCGAGTCTCTGACCCGGCCATTCGACATCACAACATGATTGCGCAAAATACCCTCCTGCTTTGCACCTAGCCGCAGAATCGCATCGCGGGACCGATGATTTAGATAATCGGTCAAAAACTCAACGCGATTAAGATCCATCGCTTCAAAAGCGTGTTCAAGCATCAGCATTTTCGCTTCGGTATTAACGTGAGAACGCTGCGCAGATGCGGCCAAGAACGTGAAGCCAATCTCCACCCGTTTGTTAATTAGGCTGGGGCGCATAAACCGAGTGGAGCCCACGACCTTGCCGGATTCTTTATTGATGGTCGCAAAGGCCAGCCCCTCACCATTTTCAAAATCAGTGCAGGCATTGGCAATAAACTCATCCATTGCCTCGATACGAGGCACCTTGGTAACAAATAAATCCCACAATTCACCATCGGCAACCGCATCGCGCAAGCCATCATTATGCGCCATCGATAATGGCTCCAGCCTCACATAGCGACCTTCGAGAATGCAGTTATTGAATGTCATCATTGACGCGTCCTTACTAGCGAACACTAATTTCCCTCATTCATCACTGGCTTGCGAATCAACTGTTGCATACTCTGCTGCACATCTGGCCCGAGCAAGGCCACCCAACGCTGAGACAGCGCTTCAAGACGTTTATCAACCCGCAGGAACTCGCCGGACTCCCGCTCATCAGTCAGCAGCAAGCCCTCTTGAATTAAGGTATCGATATAGCCGCGGAACAGGTTTTTATCGAAGTATTCGGGGGCTTCTCGGCCGCTTAATATGGCCAAACGCTGAGCCATTTCAATGGTGTGCAATTCCACGTCGTCGCGCAGCGCTGGCACCTCTGATATATCCTGCACCAGAAGCAAACTGGTAATCGTGTAGCGCTCGAAGGTCTCCCGGAGAATTCGTCCCAAGCCAGTGAGTACCGCATAGCCTTCGGTACCGACATTGGCGCGACTCAAACTTCCGCTAGCATCATCCCTAGCCAGCAAATTAAGCTCGACTAAGTTATTAATCTGATCCTTTACCGCATCGGCACAATCTTCAATTTTAGTTCGTAGAAATAGCTCATTTTTAACAAAGGGATATAGCAGCACACAGCCTTCAATTAATTCAGCCTCATTGACCGACTGACTGTGTCGAAAAAAGCGCGCAATCAAGCTCGGCAGGGCCAAAACGTGCATCACCGAATTGCGGTAATAGGTCAACATTACTGCCTCTTTACCCGTCGCCGTAATAATTGGGCCCCAAGGGTGATCAATCCTAGAAAGCCCTGCTGTGCGCGCCGCCTGCTCCAAAATTTCCTGGGCGCTGCCGTCTGGCAAGGTAATATCGGGACTGTAGGGAAGACGCCGTAAAATGGTAATAAAGTGGTCTATTTGCAGCAGCAGCTCATCTTCAGCCATGGCCCGCTGGGGGCTAGATAACAAAATCATCGCCACCAGGCCGATGGGATTGACCACCGCCGCGGCATTGATACGCTCCATATTCTCTTGGGCAATATAATCAATCACCGCCGGGACAAAAGAATGATCCCCAGCTTGAGTGCGTTTGCGCCAGTTAGGTTCTATATGACTAAAGCACTCATGCAAACTAATAGGCTCGCCAAATGCCACATGCGGACTGCCGTAGGACGACTTAAAAATCTTCCGCGCTTTTAATAAACCACCCGCAGACTCACTTTGCTTAACGCCGCCGCGCAACTCTTTCACATAGGATGCGCTTTCCACCAACTTGTCGTAACAAACATAAATAGGGACTAAAGCCACCTTACGCCCCGGCTGCTGAACAAAACTCTCCACCGTCATTTTCAACATGCCTTTTTTTGGCGGTAGCAAACGGCCGGTGCGACTTCTTCCACCCTCGGGGAAAAACTCGACGGGATAACCCCGACCTAATAACACGTCTAAATAGGACTTAAATATCGCTGAGTATAATTTTTGGCCACCGAAACTGCGGCGAATATAAAAAGCACCACCCCGACGCAACAAACCGCCCACCGGCCAAAAGTTTAAATTCACCCCAGCGGCAATATGCGGTGGAACTAAACCCTGCACATATAACGTGTAAGAGATCAGCAAATAATCGAAGTGGCTCCGGTGCGACGGCATATAAATTAACTGGCGACTATTTGCTGTGTCGCGCAGTCGATCGATATGATGGATTTTCAGACCCGCGAATATCTTCCGAAACGCCCAGCTAAGGATGAGTTCCAACGCGCGAATCATTCGGCCATCAAAATTAGCCGCGACCTCTTCGGCCATTTTACGAGCCCGCTTGTTAACCGCCTCAGGCTTGCTGATAGACTCCGACTGTTCTTCTGAAATAGCATCTCGAACGGCCTGACGGCGCAGAACCACATCAATGATCTGCTGGCGCGACAGTAAACTGGGGCCAAGGCTGGCGGTTTTACGACGGGAGTAATAAAACGACAACAGTCTCGCCATCATTGCTGCGGCAGCAGCGGGATCTTGCTTGCGCTCAACAAAGGTACTGAAGCGCACGGGCTGGGCAATATGAATAAGCACATTGCGGCGCTGAACAATAATAACCATCAATTTACGAAAGGCACCGGCGCGGTCGCCATCACCTAAAAGCAGCTTGAAAAACGAGGTCTCGCTGCCCGGATCTCGCCCCCAAAATACCGACACCGGTACAATCTGCAAGGGATAATCTTGATCTGCCGCCTGCGCAACAAGCGCCGCGATGGTTTCATGGCCACGCGAGCCACCACGCTGACCGCTCAGTACCGGCAAATACAAGCAAGCGGCACGGTCACTGTCTGGCAACCTACCCGGTGAACTGCGCAGCAAAGGCAAATTATGGGCCTTAAATACCCGTTCTAGTAAAAATCGGTCGGTCCAACTGTGTTGCCGCAGAACATAACACACCGGCTTACCCTCAAGCTCGGCGTACAAAGACTCATCAAACTGCACCAGCTTTGGCTTGATACCGACAAGAAATGGCGCGGAGAGCATCCGGCACAATACAAAAAACAGACGTGTGAACCACGACATAATGCATAAATCCTTATTAAACGAGACCGCACACTTATTGTTTTGCCTACTGCCAGCCAGATTTTGCCGCCAGTAGAACACAATTCTTAGTCGTGCAAAGGTCTCCAAAACTGCGCTGTTTTTCCACACTTGTCGTCGTGTGCTTAAAAACTCTGATGATCAAAACAGCCACTGCCAACGATTTTACTTGGTCTCTTGCTCCGCGTCGCGGTTTTCGCCCATCGACACCAGAAAGTACTCGCTAGATTTCTTCCAATAACGGCCCCATATCGGCTGTTTATAAGGCCTAGCGCCACTAGCTGCGAAGGATTCATGTACAATCGTCGAAAACAGGGTAACTAAAACTCTACCCGAATTGTCTTACCGTTTTATGCAGGCCAAGCCATGACTTCACCAAATAGCCCCACCTTCGACAATAGCTACGTCAAACAAGCAGAACGGTTTTACAGCCCGCAAGAACCCGCTACCGTAGCAACGCCGAAGCTCGTCAGAATCAACACCGTATTAGCGGAAGAATTAGGTATTGACCCGCAATGGTTGGCCTCACCAGAGGGAATAGCAACCATGGCGGGCAATCACATGCCAGATGGCGCAGAACCCATTGCTACCGTGTACGCCGGTCATCAATTTGGCGGATGGAATCCGCAACTCGGCGATGGCCGAGCAGTATTGCTCGGTGAGCTCATTGCAAAAAACGGCACTCGCTACGATTGGCAGTTAAAAGGGTCTGGCCGCACACCCTACTCACGAGGCGGTGACGGTAAATCGCCATTAGGGCCTGTACTGCGGGAATATATTCTCTGTGAAGCAATGGCGACACTAAACGTACCTACCACCCGCGCTCTTGGCGCCGTTACCACTGGCGAGCTAGTATTTCGCGATCAAGCGCTGCCCGGCGCAGTATTTAGCCGCGTCGCCCAAAGCCATATTCGGGTCGGCACCATGCAGTATTTTGCCGCCCGTCAAGACACCGAAGCGCTGCAAAGTCTGAGCAACTATTTAATAGATCGCCACTTCCCCGATGCCGCCAAGGCAAGCAACCCCGTCTTAACGATGCTCAATGACATCATCAGCCGCCAAGCCACCCTCATTGCCAAGTGGCAATCCATCGGATTCATTCACGGAGTAATGAACACCGACAATATGCTGCTTTGCGGCGAAACCATCGACTACGGCCCCTGCGCGTTTATGGAAAATTACGACCCCGCAACCGTTTTTAGCTCCATAGACCACAACGGCCGCTACGCCTATGGCAATCAACCCGGTATTGCGCATTGGAATTTGGCTCAACTTGCACAGGCATTATTAGCCATTTTAGATAATGCCCCAGACGCCACTGAAGAATCTGCGATTGCCCTCGCCCAACAAGCCCTAGATGCCTTTCCGGAGCTATTCCTCAAAGCCTATCAAGCGATTATTAAAGATAAGCTTGGCCTTAGTAGCTTTAGCGAACAGGACGATCCCTTATTCCAAGATTTGCTCACACTCATGGAACAAGAAAAGGCAGACTTTACCCTGTGTTTTCGCCGACTGGCAGAATTGGCGGACGAAGGTGCCTGCATTAATAACAGCGTTCACGAGCTTTTTGAATTTAACGGCAACTTCACCCCGTGGTTGCAGCAGTGGCGCCAGCGTTTAATTGAAGACACCCAAACACCCGCCCAACGCCAAGCACAAATGTTTAAAGCTAACCCTGTTTTCATTCCACGGAATCATCTCGTTCAAGAAGCCATCGTCGCTGCAGAACGCAATAGCGACTTTAGTGCTTTTAATCAGCTGGTAGACGTACTGAAAACGCCCCATACTTTCGATCCAAACAAACAGCGCTATGCTCTGCCCGCCAAACCAAACGAGCGGGTACTACAAACGTTTTGCGGCACATGAAAATACCGCGCACACAACACACAAAATCAACAATCAAGATCGACAATTGACATCAAGGAATCACAATGAGAATTTGCGGCGTGGAACTCACCGGCAACGATGCCGTAGTCTGCCTACTTAATTTAGAAAACCAGCAGTTCAATATACCGGATTGCCGGGCACGTAAAATTAGCTTACCCAAAGAACACAGCAGAGAAGATTTAAAACAATTTCAAGCCGCATTCACGCAGCTAATGCGAGACTACAAAGTTGATAAAGTCGCCATCAAAGGTCGACTACCCAAGGGCAAATTTGCCGGTGGTGCAATCAGCTTTAAATTAGAAGCGGCGATTCAGCTTATTGCCGACATCGACGTTGTTGTGCTGACCTCCTCACAAGCAAAAGCGGCACTGGCGGAGAACCCCCTGCAAATTCCCTTTGCCGACACCGAGCTAAAGGGCTTTCAAGAGGCGGCATTTATCACAGCCTATGTAGCACATCAGACTATCTAGCAAGTGCTCATCCCAAGAATCATATTGCAACTGCTATTTATGTTTATGTCGCTAACTCTTCACTACACCTATCACGCGGCTATTACGCCGCGTGTTCAGAAATTGAATCCTCGATCACCTCAAAGCGCAAAGGTAAACGCTGCAATGTATGAGCAAACATAGACGCGACAAAAGGCGCATCTCCAGACATACGAATGTTCTTAGTGCGTAATAAAAACGCGCGCAAGACAATACGGATTTCGCTGCGCGCTAATTCACGCCCAATACAGGCATGAATACCATGCCCAAAAGTGAGGTGCTTTTTGCCATTAGGCCGATTCAAATCGACGCTATCGGGATTCTCAAAAACCGTCTCATCACGATTCGCGGCGGCCCACATCAAAAATACACGGCTGCCCGCTGGCAATACTACGTCATGCAATTCAGTGTCGATCTTAGTCCAGCGAAAATGCCCCTGAAACGCCGCTTCAAGCCTGAACACCTCTTCAATAAAGCTGTCCAGCTTCGTCATATCCGCGCGAACCTCCGCTTGAATTTCCGGATTTTCAATTAATAACTTTATCGCATTCCCCATACTCGTGGCCGACGAATCACTACCGGCCACCAACAACTGAAAAATACTACTCACCGCCTGCTGATCCGTCATCGGATTTTCGGGATCTAAAACCGCGCTTACAAATACACCGCAAAGATCATTGCGAGGGTGTCTTTTTGCTATCGCCAATTGCCGCCAACAATAGCGGACAAAAACTAAAATTTCGGCGCGGCTTTTTGCAATTTCTAAGGAACTAGACACTCCACTCTGGGTAGAGATGGTGTGCATACACCAATACTTAATTTTCTGATAATCCGCCACAGGAAAGCCCAATAATTTAATAATAATCTGCATGGGCAACTGCCACGCTACTTGCTGCATAAACTCCACTTCGCCACTGTCGATAAATTTATCGATCAATTCACTACAGGCACTTTCAATTTCACCCTCCAAACTTTTCACAAAGCGCGAATTCAAACCCTTGTGGCCGACCTTACGATCATTGCTGTGCTGCGGTTGATCTGCCACCGCCAACACATCACACGGCGTAAGACCCAATGCAGCAAGCCGATCCTGTTTTCGGCCTTCTTCTAAAATCGTTTGATGGGGCTTTAAACCAACAATCGCGCCCTGATGGGTAGACGAAAAAACCTCGGTATCACGACACACCGCAGCTATATCGTCGTAGCGCGACAAGCAGTAAATGCCATTTTGCAATCGGTAGACGGGATATTCCTCTCGCAACATTTTGTAAAAACGATAGGGATTTTGAAAACAGGCATTTTCGAGCGGTCTAAAGTCCTCCGGTGTTTTAGGATGTTCGGGGATCTGCGCATCACTAAGCGGTATTACTGCGGACTTAACGTCTGCCTGAGAGCGTTTCTTGCGCCAATGCATATGGCGAAGTAGCGCTTCTATTAAATAAGAAAGCAGCAGTCGACGGGAGTGATACAGTATATTTGGCATATGAGTATGCTCTAAATTATTAATCGGCGATGCTAGCACGATGACGTTTGCGAGGTAAATCCCAGCAACTCACGGTAAAGCAAACACCGTTTTAAAACTAAATCTAAAACAGCTGTTTTAGATTATGACTCGCGATTAGCGCCACTAAACAATAATCACACTACAGCTCTTCAATGTGATCGAGACACCACTGCGCGCGATCAAGGATGGCCTGCTTATTTTCATCGGCCATTTTATCCCAGTTTTTATAAATCATCCCTTGGCGCGGATTAGTGCCAAATCGATGGCGATGACGATGCATAAAGTCCCAGTACAAGCTATTCAACGGACAGGCTTTATCGCCGATTTTATCCTGTACTCGATACGCGCAATCTCCACAATAATCGCTCATTTTGCGAATATAATTACCGCCCGCCGCATAGGCTTTGGTGCCAACCAAACCACCGTCCGCGTACTGACTCATACCTCGGGTGTTTGGCATCTCCACCCATTCCAGTGCATCCACATAAACACCTAAATACCACTGATCCACCGCAGTGGGATCGATGCCTGTTAACAGGCAGAAATTACCAGTGACCATCAAACGCTGGATATGATGAGCATAGGCATAATCCAGTGATTGGCCAATAGCCTGCGACAAACATCGCATATTCGTTTTGCCAGTCCAAAAATACGACGGCAATTCACGACAAGCGGCTAAATTATTCAATTCTGCATAGCGCGGCATATTTGCCCAATAGACTCCGCGAACAAACTCTCGCCACCCCAAAATCTGGCGCACAAAGCCCTCTACCTGCGCCAAATCAACTGCGCCATCACTGGTCTCAAATGCATGCAACGCCGCATTAATAACTTGCATGGGATGCAAGATCTTTGCGTTAATCGCAAAAGACAGGCGCGAGTGATACAAACTCCAGCGCTTTGGTCCCTCGGCGGTCATTGCATCTTGAAAGCGACCAAAACGCGGTAGCAAGTGTCGACAAAAATAGTCTAATAATTCTCTCGCCTGACGCCGATTTACCGGCCATAAAATCTGGGGCTCGGGGCGCCCAAAATGTTTTGCGCCGTGGCGCTCTAGGCGCTGCAAAATTTCACTCACGTCATTGGCAAACACCAGCGGCTCCGGTAATTCAGCAATGTCATCCGCACTCAGACGATGGCGATTTTCACTATCAAAATTCCAACGTCCACCGCGTGGTAAATCATCGTCCATCAGCACACAATACCGCTGACGCATGCCGCGATAAAAATTCTCCATGCGACGATGCTTACCGGCTTTAAATTGCTGGGCGATTTCATCAAAGGGCAGTAAAAAATGTTCGCTATCGCACTCCTCAACCGTCACTGTCGACGGTGAAAACGAACGCAGCTGAGCAAGCAATCGATATTCATCTGCACGCTGATACTGAAACAACGTCGCTCGACAAGCCAGCAGCGTCGATTCAATTAGCGCGGGTAAGTCAGCGTAGGTGGCGCTGTCATCAAGCGTCAGATAATGAACACGATGACCGGCACGCTGCAAGGCATCGGCAAAGTTCTCCATAGCGGCAAAAAATGCGCAAATTTTCTGCACATGATGAAGGCAGTAATCAAGCTCTTGTTGCAGCTCCGCAATCACATAAAGGACGTCATCATCAACACGCTTGAACCAACTATGGCTGGCATTAAGCTGATCACCAAGAACTAATCTAAGGGTCTTCGCACTTTTCAAGTCGCACTCCCTTTTTTTTGTTTGGCCATACTACCGGTCGGCCTTACATGACGAGCCAAAATACGCTGCCCCTCACATTGCACGTCAGCTTGATTTCGCCACGACCACAAACGGTCGCGCGCGGCCGGCGAGGTCACGGCCAAATCTATTATCGGCTGGGGATAATCCTGACCGGGTGTAAAGCCGATCATCTGCGCTTCCAAAGGCGGTATTTCCGAAGGTTCGTGAATCAAATCTAGCGGTAATTCAGCCAACTCCGGCAGCCACCTACGGATGAATATTCCTTCAGCATCCTGTTCCTTAGATTGTTTCACTGGGTTATAAATTCGAATGGTATTAGCACCGGTAATACCAGCTTGCATCTGAATTTGTGGGTAGTGGATACCTGGCTCAAAATCCAAAAACAAACGCGCCAAATGTGTCGCTGCATACTGCCAGTGCAGATTAAGGTGATGACAAAGAAAACTCACCAACATCGCCCGCATACGAAAATTGATATAGCCCGTTGCATGCAGGCAACGCATACAGGCATCGACGAGAGGGTAGCCGGTGTATCCGTCTCGCCAAGCGCGTAAATGCTCAGCCGCCAAGTCATCATCCCTATAAGGCAAATCCGCGTATGCTCGGTTAACTGGCCGAAACTCCATCTCACATTCGCTTTCAAACTTTTGAATAAAATGACAATGCCAGTGCAAACGAGACGACAGTGCCGTCAAAGAGCGCTGCCAACCCGGCGCATTGCGATGGGCCAATAAGCGCTGATACATATCCCGTACACTGATATTCCCCCACGCCAAATAAGGCGACATTCGGGAACAAGCTTTGCGACTTGTCGACGGGCTAGATAGCCTTCGATAATATTCACGGCCACGGCCTGCCAAAAAACTATCAAGGGTTTTGTTAGCCATCTCAATGCCGCCGCGCTGAAACACATCACCACCCTGAAACCAGTCATCAGGCGGCTGAAATGGCGCCAAGGGATAATCACTCATAAAATTTGCAGTATCCAAGGCTGGCTGGCTCAGGACGCCATGCATATGCTGCTGCCAGTGTTTGTCCCAGTTCAAACGGTTATGAGCGCCACGTCGCACACCGCCGCTGGGTGATTCAAACCACGGTATCTGACGCTCCCCACACCATGCCGCAACCTCACGATCTCTAGCAAACGTGTTAGCTAATCCAATCTCTTGGTGACTAAATAGGCTATGAATACCTAATTCATCGTCAATACTTTGCAACACAGACAGCGCATCACCGTGAAATATAAATACGCGGGTATTAAAGGGCCGCAAGGCTACGTTTAGTGATTGCAAAGACTGCCATACAAAGCGCCAATGACGTCTATCATAATGGGGGTCTTGCAGCAGTATCGGCTCAAAGATATAGCAGACCATGACGCGCCGACCACTTGCACAGGCGGCAGCGAGGGCATCATGATCACGCAGGCGCAAGTCACGCTTCAACCAAACTAGGGCTAGCGAATCCGTCATTGATTCTTAGACCCATCAACGCAGGGCCAGCCCACCATGTCTTGGCTGTCTATTGCGGCACAGGTTTCCCCACCCCGCCATCGTCGTGTAAACGCACCATCGGGATCATACTGACGAGCTTGTTTTTCCAGATCAAAACGGCGATGAGCACGGGGATCGGCACCTACCCCAGCGAGATATTGCCAATTACCCCAGTTACTCGCCATATCATAGTCGATTAACTGTTGCTCAAAATAAGCGGCACCGTAGCGCCAGTCCAATTGCAGTTCGTGTACAAAACAACTAGCAACAATCTGTCGTCCGCGATTGCTCATATAGCCAGTTTCATTAAGCTGATGCATACAGGCATTTACCAACGGCCAGGGCGTTTTACCGCAGCTCCAAGCGCGAAAGCGTTCGGGATAAAAACTTGTCAGCGGCTTGTGCTCTTTAATACCTTGAAAGCAAAAGAGACGATCGGCGTGCTGATAGGCATACCACTGAAAATACTCTCGCCACAGCAACTCAAAATAAATCCACTCGGTAGAGTCGTTCGCGCCGTGGCGCGCCTCGTAGTCACGCAATTGCGAAACAATCTCCCTAGCCGATACACAGCCAAGCGCAAGCCACGGTGAAAACTTGGTGGAGTGATGCCAACTATCAAGATCATTGCGCAGCACCTTGTACTGACTCGGCCAATCACTGTCAAAATATCTCTGTGTGTGTTCTAGGCCCGCAACTTCACCACCGTAAAATCGAAAATGCTTAGCATCGTCACCAAGGGCTAAAAAACCCTCATCACGCGCTGGCAACTCCATCGCATCGGGTGGCGGTGGCAACTCGGTCAAGGTAGGCAGGGGCTGCTGAACCCGCAACGCCGCAACGGCTTTGCGAAACTGCGAGAAGGTCGGGGGTAACTCCGCAGGCGCAAATGGCAGCGCATCCCAATTAAATAGCGTATGGCTGTCTAACTCTTGAAAGCGGGTACTGGGAAAGCGTTTCTGTAACACTTGCCACTGAACTCGTTCATAACTACCAGGGTGCCGACTTTTATATACCTCATCTACCGGATACCGATCTAACAGCTCGCCAAGTCCGTCGACAGGCGACGCTCGGCAAACGATTAGACGCTGCCCCAGTGCATCTAAGTCCTCAGATAACTGGGCAATACTCTCTTCTACAAACTGCCGACGCCGATGCGATATTGACGCATCGCCAAGAATATGGGGCGAACTGCCTAACAATGCGGGGTCGACACACACCACGCACAACAAGTAATCGACTCTAGCGGCTAAGGCTCGCAGCGGTGCCAAATCATGCAGACGCAAATCATTACCGAAGTAATATAGACCAAGTTTCTTCATTCCAAACCGACATTCCACATAAATTGGCCATGTATAAAGTCACGGCAGAACACCGCCAGACTTTCATCGAAATAGTCTTTTATAGGTAAAGGAAAACAGTTTGGATTTTTAAGGGGGGGTAATTATTTGAGTGCAGCGCGAATTGAAAATAATAGGACTGAACAAATAACTGTTAGTCTAACGCTGTTATGGAAGACTTTCGCAAAAAGGCAACTCGCTATCAAATTGACTAATGGTTAAATCCCATGAGCTGCATCATCGGCAACCACGACAACAGTTTGGGCAGACGCAAGTTCTAATTTCGCACGCTCAGCCTTACTAATATATTTAGGCTTGGTGTTGATGGCCAATTTCGCATTGGCCTTTTTAATGCGCGCCTTTGATGCTGCATTGCCTTTTTTACGACGGTTCATACACTGCGCTCAATTATTGATACACGCCTAACACTAGTAAGGCGAGCCGGAGTTTAGACCCGCTTGAATCATTTTGCGAAAATCGAATAACCAGCTCGAGGAAAATGAACGTGTAGCGTGCCAAAGTCGGCACTCTCGCGGGCGACAATAATACGAGTCTCGGTGACCGCAGCTAGCGTGCCCGCAACCGGCACAACACCATAGTCCAAGGGCGCAACCTGCACTGCGGCACCAATAGCCACAGGCGAATCACTTGAACTAACTGGCAACAAACGAGGCTGCGATTCACGCGCCGCTTTAAAGGCATCTTCCTGAGAAATTTCCGAACGCGCCCCATGCCCAATATTTTCTACCCGGCTATACCACTGCTGAATCTTCTGGCTAGCAGCTAGCGGTTTCCGGTTACAACTTACGTGCAGCCAGAGTGGATGAAACACGGACAAATCCGCCACCGAGAGATTATCTCCGCCCACCCATGCGCCCTCAGTCAACCTAGTATCAAGCGCATAGAACAGGGAATCCATGACCAACTTCGCTTTATCACCTTTAGGCGGTCTACTCGTTCCGCCTTTCAATAGAGAAACGCGGTCTTTTATAAAACGATACGTTCCTATTGGGCCAAATCCTTGCAACATAGTAGTAATCAAACGAACCGGCGGTACTGTACCGATAGCCGCAAAGAAAGCCTGCCCTTCAGCTTGTTTCATCAACTCAAGCGCGCTGCCCTCTACCGCGGTAGGATCAAGAGCAGCACTACCGCTCAGTCTAGCCACTTCCTGCGCAATTAATGCAGTGTCACAAAAAATATCCGCGCCAATCTGCGCGACAGGAATTCGACGATAACCTCCAGTCAAGGGATCGAGATTCGGCCGCGGCGGCCAAGCGGGTGAAAGTAGCGAAGACCAAGGTGTATTGGTCAAGCCAAACATCAGGCGAATCTTTTCCGCGTAGGGCGATTTGTCGTAGTGATGAAGAATGATAGTTTCAGTCATATTTATATCTCTGTAGAGGTCTTAGCAAAAGCACCGCTCAAAACGGATCAAGACGAGCTGACAAGTTTAAGCACGTAAAAAACTCTTCATTAAGGCTAAGCATCACGCTCCCTTTTAGAACGTGGCCTAATAGAAGCAGCTTATTCTACTCCGTCCTTACCTACCGCAGAGGTCAAGGCGAGTTACCAAATCTACGATCAAACCCTAATACTTGCCATCATCGACTATACGCTCAAACCCAACAAGAACATGTTTTGAATACGCAAAACGTGGAAGCTACTTTTTTCGAACGCAGATTGACTATTTACGGGATTACGAATTCCCAATCCGACTAGATCAAATATTTCCGCAACGCTTTCCAGCTTGCTGGTTAAAAATCATTTCTAGATTCAGCCATCATACGTAACCTCAATGAGTATCTATAGGGCATGACATAGCACGAAGTCGCTTGTATTGCTCGGGGACGTCCATCTCTAGAGGATCTATTTTTGTATTGCGCGTTAAGCCAGTCTGACACTGTCTTTGGGCGGCGGTTAATTGAATTAATCAACGGTTTGGTATTTTTTGCTGATATTGATGGACATCATGAACTCTTATATTGATATGCATCAAGAACTCAAAGGAGAAACTGCGTCAAGATCGCCACTGGAATAGGTTAAACATACTAAACCAAGCTTGATGGACGCCACGGAGATACCACTATGTCTAATAAGTTCGACTTTGAATATACCAAGGGATACACCTCCTATCCCGAAGTAACTGACCCTCAGAACCCCGCTGCTAAAGCGCCTTATATAGATCACGGCACCGCAAAACCAGATAAAACACGCTACTACTCCCAACAAGAGCACGATCTCGAATGGCAGCATGTCTGGAGAAAGTCTTGGACATTTGCCGGACTCAGTTTTGATCTGAAGCAGCCGGGAGACTATCTACGCTACGACCTCGGCAAAGAGTCATTTATTGTGGTTCGAACCGGCAATCATGAAAATGATGTGAAGGCTTATTACAATGTCTGCCCTCATCGCGGAAACTATATTGTCACCGAGGATTTTGGCCACGTAAAAGATAATTTTTATTGTAACTTTCACGGTTGGAAGTGGGGACTAGATGGCGAAAACACCAAGGTCAAAGACGATGTAATATTTCGTGAAGAAACACTGAAGAACGACCTTTGTTTAAGAAGTGTGCGTTGTGAAATATGGAATTCGCTTATTTTCATCAACATGGATGCCGACGCCAAACCCTTGATCGACTTCCTCGATGTGATTCCCGAACATCTTAAAAATTATCCCTTCGGTGAGTTTCGCGTGTTGCGAGATTTTGAAGCCGAATGGCCAGCAAATTGGAAGACCGCCGCAGAAGCCTTTCTCGAATTTTATCATTCGGACGATGTTCACCCAGAGGTCATTCCGATTTCCTCAACCTTAGAAACTCAATACGATTTATACCAAAACGGGGTGAGTCGGATGATTATCCAGAACTGTCTCGCAACCTGCCGGATGGAGGATCAGGATGAGGTGAACCCCTACCTGAAAATGTTTGTTGAGATGTACGGCGGCGACAACAACGACTACAAAGATCTGAAAGGCTTCGAGTATAAAAAGGCCTTTATCGATACCAAACGAAAGTGGGGTAAAAAACAAGGTTATTCGTTTTTCGATAATTTAACCGACGATCAAATCGCCGATGACTGGAACTACCACGTATTTCCTAATATGACTTTGAATGTCTTCTCGGACGGGCTCTTGATTCAGTCGTGGAAACCTCACGCAAGCGACCCGCGAAAAAGCTACTACTCGGTGTTAACTCTTTGCCTACCCGTGAGCGACCCCAATACCCGCGTGATGGATATCAATAGTTTTGGCCCCGATAGTTTTGGCCCTCCCGGCTGGGACGGCTCTGAACGACCAGCTCGTTTTCGCCCGAATTGGGATGACCCGGAAGAGGCAAACGCGGAAGTTTGGGGGCGGGTCATGTGGCAAGATGCTGAACGAATACCCAATGTGCAGAAGGGAATTGAATCCGATGCCTTCTCTGGGGCGATATTGTGTGAAGCCGAAATTCGTATTCGCCACTATCTAAATGAAATAGACCGCCTGATAGGAAGGGAGTAATAGAAGTGCCTCAAGGCGTATTTGGCCTCAATTTTTACCCGTGTAACTGCATAAGTTTTATCATTTCTTATGCAGTTACAGGATCTAGGCTAAATGCGATATTGCCGTCATTCATCAGTTTTTCAATGTGATGTACCATACAGCTTAGCTTCCACTGAACAGCTATCTTCTATAAAAGGCACCGCCCCAACTTCACTCCCCCCCATACACGTGCACGGGTAAATCGATTAGACCATCCTTGCCCTTAGCCGGGCTTAGGGTGCCCGTTCACCCAACTGCTCGCCAAATAATAACTGTTGCGCCAAGGCCAGTGCGCCACCCTTAGTAGCAACCATGAGCATAGGATAGCCCCAGAATTTCTCATACACTACGGCGAGCGCCTTGATCGCCAGCCGCTTGGCAGTATTCGGCTCGATATAAATCGCTGCTTTAACGAAGGCTCTCAATTCACGCTTATGGCCTTTCATCCAAAGCGAGGTTTGCCTCTTTTCTTCCGGCGAATGTTCGTGATCACCTTTATCAAGCCCTTCATCGTTGAGCAGAACAAAGATTTCCTTACGCGCGAGCAGTGACTCGAATTCAGCAAAAGGCGAGACGTCGGGATCGGTGCCCAACGCGTTAAATCGCATCCAGACCAGAGGGAACTGCGAGGCGTCAATCTGCATACCAACACTCCTTCAAAACATAACAAAATAATGCTGGCAGCCATGCCTCATTAGAAAATCGGGCTTCTCCCAGTCGGGAAGAGCTAGGTTCCGAGTGAGCAAAACGGCCAACATAGTAGCCCTAAGATACCTAAAGGGAGGCTAGACGTCATTGCACAACTTAGCCATAATATATTTCAATTAGGCCAAAATATTTCATCTTCGATCCGAGGCTCAAAACTTACCATGTCTAGCATTGCAATCACCGACCTGACTATAAGCCAAGACGTTGACAACGTCCCACGGCCCGCTGTCGCTCTGAGTGCCACGTCGGTAACAAGTGACTGGGAACTTTCAAATCATAAGCACCACAAGGCACAACTGCTGTACTCCGTTCGTGGCATCCTTAACTGCGAAACCGAAGACGGCGTCTGGATCGTGCCGCCTCAGTGTGCCGTATGGATACCGGGAAACTTGCCCCACTCGGCCAGAGGATCAGGGGAAACGGAGTGTTATTGCCTATTCGTCGAGCCCGATGCCGCACCGAATCTTCCAAAAACCTGCTGCACGATTTCGGTTTCGCCGCTGCTACGCGAGTTGCTTCTGAAAGCGGTGGGTTTTCCCGAATTATATGTGCTAGGGGGCCGGGAAGACCGACTGATCGCCACTTTACTGGATGAGTTGGCAGCGGCGTCCGTAGAAGATCTCCATCTGCCGATGCCCCGCGATCCGCGATTGCGTCAACTCGCAAAAATGGTGCTGGCCGACCCCACAGACAAAACATTAAAGAGCGATTGGGCCACTCGCATAGGCATGAGCGAACGAAGCATGAGTCGGCTCCTGCTGCACGAAATCGGCATGAGCTTCGGACGCTGGCGTCGACAACTGCATGTGATCCTCGCACTTCAACACTTAAGCAAAGGCGAAAGTGTGCAGACGGTGGCGCTGGAATTGGGTTATGAAAATGCTAGTGGCTTCATCACCATGTTTCGCAAAGCAGTGGGCAAACCTCCAGCACGATACATCTCGGAACGAATGACCGACGAAGAGACTACGGCGGTGCCGGGCATCAAGCTTTCCGATCATGGTCTAATCTGATTTTTCCGTGACGAATAGTTCCAGCGCTTTAGCTTTAGCTTTAGTGAAGCCGACTTAATCAGAGCTGCGCTAACTGCAACAAAGCCAAAAATTAAACGGTGAGCTATCGTTACATCTCCACTTTCTTTCCTGAAACAAATAATTGCCATGACGTATCAACAGCTCACCGAGAGTAAATGAGATTTGTCATCTGCGCTAAGCGTTATGGCTCGGTTATTTCTGATTCGTCATCGCCAGTCCCCCATCCACCACCCAAGGCTTTAAAAACAGAGACACGAGCGGAAGCGACCTGTTGATCGACCGCCACCACTCGCGAACGAGCATCAATGAACGTTGATTGGGCGACGATCAGGTGAAGATACCCAATGGCGCCGCCGTGGTAACGCAGTTCGGCAAGCTTGAAGGCGTTTTCCGCCTGATCTCGAGCCTCTATCAATGCCTTGCGTTGCTCCAAGGTCGCATCGTAAGCACTGAGGGCTTGCTCCGTTTCTTTCAGCGCGGCGAGTACCACGCCATCAAATGCTGCCAGCGAGGCGGATGCCTGTGCTTTGCTTTGCTCAACCCGACGGCGTGCAACACTCGTATTGGGGAAGTGCCAGGAAATCAGCGGCCCCACGCCAAATGAAAAGCTGCGATCTCCTTTGAGATCGTCGTTACGCAAATAATTGACTGATGCCCCCAGACTAATTTGAGGATAAAGCGCCGCCACTGCCACCCCGATACGCGCGGTATCCGCCGCGAGCTCGCGCTCGGCCTGACGAATATCAGGACGACGACGCAACAGGGCCGAGCCATCCCCAACAGGTAAGGATCCGTTAATATCCGGCGCCTTGATACAGCCCCGCGCCACATCCGGCACCTGGGAAGGGGGTTTACCCAGAAGCGCCGCCAATTCAAATAATGCAGATTGCCTTTGCCCGCGCAGTACGGGCAGTTCAGCTTGAGCTTGCGCCAAGGATACATCCGCCCGATTGACATCCATACGTGACGCCGCTCCCCGACGCTCTTTTTCAACGACGATATCACGACTGCGCTGCGCCAATTCGATGGAAGCCTTAGTCACATCAATCGCATCCCCTAAGGTACACACATCAAGATAGGCTCTTGTCGTCTCGGCCACCACGATCACTCGCGCGGCATCAAGCCGGGCTGCGACGACTTCAGTATCGTAGCGTGCGGCCTCAATATCGCGTCGCACACGGCCAAACAAATCCACCTCGTAAGCCACATCCAAACCACCGGTATAAACCCACTGCTTGGGCGCTTGACCGCTGCCGCTCCAACTGGTCTGGTCACGACCATAACGCGCACCCGCTGATACATCGGTAGCTGGCAACAGGCCACTACGGGTTTCGCCGTAAATGGCACGGGCACGTTCGAGATTGGCCTGAGCCACGCGCAAATCGGTGTTGGCGAGTAGCGCATCCGACACCAATCCATTTAATACAACATCATCGTACAGCCTCCACCATTGCGCGGGCACGGACTGGTCTGTATCCAAGGTGCCGCTACGACTAACAAACGGGCCAACCGCTGAATCGTCTACTGTCGGCAACTGGTAGTCAGGACCACTGGCACAGCCTGAGAGAAATGCACCGGTAGCAAGTACCCGTATGCCATACCTAAAAAGGTCTCTGAGATTACAAACCACCCGCGTGAACCAGCGAATGTGGGTTGCCTGCGGCATTGTAGGGTTACACATGGGGTGCCTCCACACTGGCAAGCTCACGTACACGGGGACTTTCTGCTGCTGCCCGGTGATCCTTGGCAATAAAACTGTAAACCGTAGGTAATACAAATAACGTAAAGAAGGTGCCCACCAGCATACCCATAACAACCACAAGCCCAATGGAGAAACGGCTGGCCGCCCCCGCACCATCCGCCAAAAGCAGAGGCACCAAGCCCCCTACCATGGCGGCCGTAGTCATGAGGATAGGACGCATCCGCACCGCCGCCGCCTTCTCAATGGCGTCAATCCGGCTCAAATTTTCGTGATATTGAATGTGGTTGGCGAAGGTCACCATCAAAATGCCATGCTTGGAAATCAGGCCAATCAGCGTCACCAGACCTATTTGTGTGTAAATATTAAGCGTGGCATAACCCAGCCACAGCGGCACTAATGCGCCACAGACCGCTAGGGGAACCGTTACAAGAATGACTAAGGGATCACGTAGGCTCTCAAACTGCGCGGCCAGCACCAGAAAAATCACCACTAGAGCAAAGCCAAAGGAAAACAGTAACTGGTTTCCCTCCTGAATGTACTGCCGGCTATCACTGAGCCAATCCACACTGATGCCCGGAGGCAAAGCTTGCGACTGCAGGAATGCTACCGCCTCCCCCATACTCACCTCCGGTGCCGGCAACATTTCCAGCGTTGTCGAGTTCAACTGGTTAAACTGCGCCAGCTGGTTAGCCTGTGGGCGCACATCGACGTGAACAACAGTAGACAATTGCACCAGCTCACCGGAGCGAGTGCCCACATAAAGCTTACCGATGTCATCTGGCGTCATCCGTTCACTGTCGCGCACCTGGGTGATAACGTCATAGGCGCGATCATAGAAATTGAACCGGTTGATATAATTTTCGCCAACCATCACCGCTAGGGTATTGGCAATCGCCTCCATGCTGATGCCCATCGCTCTGGCTTTATCGCTATCCACAGTGATGTGCGCCTGCGGACTGTCGTAGGCAAGCGTGTTTTGCACAAACAGAAATTTACCACTGGCGTAGGCCGCCGTTTTAATGGCTTCAGCCGCTTCATATAGCGCTTTATAGTCTCCCGACGACCGCAACACCATTTGAATCGGCAAACCACCGCTTGACCCAGGGAGTGGCGGCAACTGCACTGCGGTCACAGTCAGGCCATCAATATCATCACCAGCGGCCTGAATCTGCTGCTGAATTTCTGCAGCAGAGCGGCTGCGCTCCGACCAATCTTTTAGGACTGCGCCACCAAACAAATTGTTCTGGCCACCGGCATCACCGCCCACATCCATGAAACTGCTGTCATACTCCGGAATAGCCTTAAATATCTCTTCAAGCTGTGAAACATAACGCATGCTGTATCCCAAACCGGCATACTGTGGTGCTTGGCTGATAACAACTACCATCCCTTGGTCCTCTGTCGGGGCCAATTCCTGTGGTGTACCGTTGAGAAAGACCACAATAGCTGCCAGCACCGCCACCCCCACCAGCAATACGGCACCGCGTGCAGCCAAGGTATGAGCAAGCAATGTTTGATAATAGGCCGTCAACCTAGCCATATAGCCCTCAATGAACTTTTCTAGGCGGCCCTCGCCCTGCTTGGAATGCAATAGCATGGAGCTCATCATCGGTGACAAGGTAAGCGCAACCACGCCGGAGACAATGACCGACCCCGCCAAGGTTAAGGCAAACTCTTTAAACAGCGCACCGGTCAAGCCGCCCATCACTCCAATAGGGGTATAAACGGCCGCCAGAGTGATCGTCATGGCAATCACCGGCCCGGTAATTTCCCTCGCCCCCAATAATGCCGCCTGCACAGGGGTGTATCCCTCTTCGATATGGCGATGGATGTTTTCCACCACCACGATGGCATCATCCACCACCAGACCAATCGCGAGCACCATTGCCAGCAATGTCAACAAGTTCAGAGAGAAGCCAAAGGCCATCATCAGCGCCGCCGTACCGACCAGCGACAAGGGAATAGTCACCACGGGAATAATCACCGCACGGAAGGTTCCCAAAAACAAAAAGATCACTACAATGACAATCACAATTGCCTCGATCAACGTGTGCTCGACCTCCGTAATGGAGGCATTGACGAAGCGCGCCACATCATAGACCGAAGCCACAACCACGCCAGGGGGGGCCATCTCATTCACTTTGGGAATTAAGGTTTTGGCATGCTTAACGATCTCAAGGGGGTTACCATCTGGCGCGGGGTACAAGGCCACAGTGACAGATGGTTTACCTGAGTTAAATGACACCTTATTGTAGTTTTGACCGCCGATCTCCACCGTAGCCACATCCTTCAAGCGAACCAAACCGCCGTCGACAGTGGTTTTGATTACCATCTGCCTGAAGTCTTCTGCACTGCGCAGATCGGTCGCTGCGCTGATATTGGTCAACGTCAGTTGGGTTTTCAGTTGTCCCGGCGCGGCCTGAACGTTATTGGCCTGCAGCACCTCCACCAGATCACTGGCTGTAAGCCCCCGGGAAGCCAGCCGCAACGGATCAATCCAAATGCGCATCGCTGGCTCCCTGCCGCCTTCCACACTGGCTAGGGCTACACCGGGAATACCGGCAAAAAGGGGCTGAGCCACACGTGTCGCAAAATCGGTAATCTGCTGGAGCGACAAATTTCCACCAGAGAAGGTGATGTACTGGACCGCCGTCCCACCCTCTGTGGATTTCTTGATAACCGGATCGGTAACCCCCGCAGGCAATTGATACTTAACTTCTTGCACCCTGGCTAGGATCTCGGTCATCGCGCGATCAGAGTTGGCATTGAGCAACAGCCGTGCCCTGATCTCACTCTGCCCTTGGGTCGTAGATGAACTCAGGTATTCAATCCCGCTGGCGGTCGCAATAGCCTGGGTGATCGGAGTCGTCACAAAACCCTGCATCACGTCCTGCGTCGCGCCGGGAAGCGTGGTCGTCACACTGATCGTGGCATTTTCAAGATAAGGGTGCTCCCGCACCGGCAATGCAAATACAGAAAGTAAACCCACCAGCAAAATAAGTGCGCTGACAACTAGGGCAAGGATGGGGCGGCGGATAAAAATATCGGTAAAATGCATCATGCCCCCTATTCCTGTGCAGCCGCAGAAGAGGTGTTAGGGGTGCCGAAAGAAACCTTAACCTGCGCACCCGATGGCAGCCGGTTTTGACCTGCCGAGACGACAACATCACCCACGTTCACACCGCCCTCCACGAGCACGTCATCCCCCAGACGACGTCCAAGCGTTACCGGCACAGTCTCCACTTCACCCACACCGTCAGGATTTACGTCCCGCACCACAACAACCGTGTCGCCAAAGGCCGATGTCTGGATAGCGGTTAACGGCAACACAACAGCATCCAGTTCAGGAGGGAGCTCAAGACGGGCAGACGCATACATCCCTGGACGCAGACTATGATCCTGATTGGCCAGTTCAGCCTGCACCAGAATATTCCGTGTTTCGCTATTCACTTTCGGCTCAATACTGCTCACCTTGGCGGTAAACAGCCGATCAGGGGCTGCATCAACTGCCACCTGCACCAAAGCGCCAACACTTAACTCAGACAGCGCCTGCTGGGGTAACATGAAATTGATATAGAGAGAGTCAAGTTGCGTCAATGTTGCGACAACATCCCCCGGATTGAGATACTGCCCTAGGTCAATGCGGCGAATGCCAAGCTGGCCAGTAAAAGGAGCCCGAATGCGCTTTTGAATAATACGCGCCTCTAACTGACGGACTCCCGCCATGGCCTGATTAGCCTCAGCCTGACGCTGCTCCAACAATTCCTGCGACTCGGCACCCACTGGAACCAATTCCCGCGCGCGTTCCAGTTGCAATTGAGCAAATTCAGCTCTGGCAGAGGCCGCCAGTAAGTCGGCCTGTTCAGGTGCATCAAAAAGCTGCAGCAACAACGCCCCCTGATTGACCATCTGGCCGGCCTCAAAATGAATTGCTGTTACTCTTCCCGCCGTATCCGGTGACAACAACACTTCATGGACAGCCTGCAATTCGCCCAATGCCTGCAATTCATTGCTAACCGTACGTCCTACTATTTTGGTTGCCGTCACGGGAATGGGCTGCCCGGCATACGGCCCCTGAGAATCAACGCGGGCAATGCGCCAGACATAAAGCGCACTAAACACCGCGACCAAGACAATCAGACTCACAACCAGAGGCTTTGCCCGAAAACCTGCAGGCGACTTCATAGCTCACCTCCTGCACAGCTTGTCCGTTTGGTATCAGAGAGAAAATACCTGCCAGCCAAATCACAGATACCGCATAAAATCATGGAAAAACGTCCTTACAGAGCATTGATAAGTTGCCGTGACTTGGGACGACACCCCACGACAACCGACTTATGGACGCTAGACTACCTCGATTGCTCAACCACCGTATTGCGAAATCTGGCCACAATACTATCCAGTACGGCCAATATGCGCTTGAGCATCAACGTGCCATGTTTTGATGTAAGAACCGATGACAATATCCATATAACGCACAGACTGTCTGACCATATTAATTGGCAATAAGGGAATTCGAAGCTACTGGAAGAACGACCTGAAGAAAGTGGAAGCGCCCGCCTCACAGCCCATTTTTGTATAGCCCTACGTGGAATCATTACCGAAAAGCGGGGGGAGTTGAGCCTTTACAACCCGATGATTCACAAAAGATGATCACCCTCAATCAACAACCTGCTAGAAGCCAATCCATGTAGCCCTTCCCACCAGCCTAGTGCGCTGGCAATTTTTACTGGATTTAGGGAATCAGTGTCTTGCGAATAGCTGGCCGGTAAAAATCGTCAACCGCATTGGTAAAGGTTGTCGCGTGAACAAACCTAGTCGGTACGGCACAAACCAACGTTACATCCTGTAATTGGAAGGCATTCAGCTTGAAGCTGCCGCAGTATTCAAAAGAGAGCGTGTCCTTTCGGGCACAACTCTCTGTCTGATTCTGCGCCTAACGGCCAGATAAAGAATCTAATAATTCTGGAAGAAAAAGCGAGATGCTGGGCACGTAAGTGATCAAGAGCAGGAAGCACAGCATCAACAACAGCCAAGGGCCACAGGCGCGTATTACCCAGCCCAAAGGCTTGCCCGTAATGCCTGACGCAACAAAGAGGTTTAGGCCGACGGGCGGTGTCAGCATACCCAACTCCATATTCACCACCATGATAATACCCAGGTGAATCGGATCTATGCCTAACTCCATAGCAATAGGAAATAGGATCGGCGCCATGATTAATAGAATAGCCGACGGCTCCATAAAATTCCCTGCCATTAGCAGCAGAATATTGACGACAATCAGAAACCCCCACGCTGGCAAACCCCACTCGACGATAACTTGAGTGAGTTCATGAGGAATACGTTCAGTTGTTAACACATGGGCGAATAGCATCGCATTAGCTATAACAAACAGCAGCATGACACTCACTTTTGAAGCATCTTTCGTGACCTTCGCTATATCTGGATGCCACACAGATTTCACAATCGCGACAGGAAATAATGCGATATTGCGGACGGCAGCCGCTCCAAGACTTTCTTCCGCCATTCTCCAAGGCGTAGTTTTCAGCGGGCCTATATCACGATAGCCCCATACCGCCACCAGAAATCCGTATACTGCGGCAACTGCTGCGGCTTCTGTTGGGCTCGCAACTCCACCGTAAATTGAACCCAGTACAATAAAGAGTAATAGCATCCCACCAGCCGCTTTTGAGGCTGATATCGACAACTGTTTGAAACCGGGAAATGGCAAGGCAGGAAGGTTTTTGCGGCGAGCAACAATATATATTGCAATCATTAGGAGCAAGCCCATCATGATGCCAGGAATAACACCCGCCATAAACATGCGCGCAGCTGAGACTTCGGTAGCCGTGGCGTAAACAAGCATCACAATCGACGGCGGTATTAATATGCCCAAGGTTCCCGCCGTACTCACCGCACCGGTTGCAAACGACATGGGGTAACCATTTTTCACCATCCCCACAATGACGATTGAACCAATAGCGGCAACCGTTGCGGGTGACGAACCAGACACCGCCGCAAACATCATACAGGCCAATACTGATGCCATTGCTAAACCGCCGCGTACATGGCCAACTGAATCGGTTGCAAAATTAATCAGCCGTTGTGCCACGCCACCGGTAGACAAAAAAGACGATGACAAAATAAAAAACGGTATAGCTAATAAAGTGTAGTGTTCTGAGGTCGCCTCAAAAAACTTCAATGACACCGATGCGAGCGAATCGCCAGAGAAAAATAGGATAATAATTGTGGAGGATAGACCCAGCGCGATAGCGACGGGAACCTCAATTAATATGCAAAATAGTAATAGGGAAAAGAGTACGAGAGCTGTCATTTTAAAGCCCCTTGTTATTATTGAGTTCAGGATTTACTAGTTCAGATAATTCAGAATTGTGAAATTGATTAACTTCACCGTACCTAATAACTCGCCAAAACATGCCTATTAAGCGTATTCCTATAAGGCCAAATCCAATTACTAGGACGCTCATCACTATCCATTTTTCGATAGCAACATCTTCCATTTCAATGCCGATCATCCGCATTTTACTTAAGTAAATCCATGACCCGTAAATAAGCAAACCGACATAAACCAAAGAAAGCGTAATCGCGAGACAAGTAAAAACGACGCGTAATTTATGGGGTAGGATTTTGACAAATGCATCAACGGAAATATGTACTTTTTCGCGAAGGCCCCAGGATGCGCCTAAGAGTACAAACCACGCGTTAAGTAATAGCGTTATCTCTTGGGACCAATGCAAGCCTGTGTTGAAGCCAAAGCGCAATATCACTTCGACAAAGACTAATAGGGTTACAGTTACTAGCAGCAAGCCAATAAGTGCTTCCTCTAGCTTATGAAATACGGAGAGCTTCATGTTGTTTCCTCTACTACACTTATCTATTGTTTTTAAAATCAGTGATGTAGGGACTAATAGCAAAGCATATGCCAGCTGAAAATTTTATCACAACCTACTGATAAATAAGGGATAATTTAAAAACAAGGGAGCGGAGGGAACAGATTTTGTGTCAAGTTCACCCCGCTAGTTAAGCGTAACGGGGTGAAAACCATACGTAACTTACAATGAACTAGCGGCGGCTAATTTACTGCGTTCTTAAACTCCTGTTTATCCAAACTAAATTTAATCATTTTGTCGTAGAGCGTTTTTCTACCGATGCCTAATGCCTCTTGTACCTCTTTCAGTCGGCCATTGTGCTGCTCTAAAGCATTGCGCACTACCTGCTCTTCAAACTTTTCTAATTGCTCGCTCAGGGTAAGCTCGCGACTGGAAACCGATAGCGCATTATCAGGAAAGGCTTTCTGTTCGCCTAGGAGCACAAAGCATTCCGCAACATTACGCAACTCACGCACATTTCCGGGCCACTTATGTTGCGCTAATGCCTGCAGATGACGGGCCGTCACAGGTGGCTTCTCCATGCCAAATTTCTCTACTGCCATTAATAAAAAGTGTTCAAATAAAAGTGGAATATCGGAAAGGCGTTCTCGCAACGACGGTATACTGATTTCGATCACATTCAAGCGGTAATAAAGATCCAGCCTAAACTCGTTTCTCGCGGCCTTTTCTTTCAAGTCTTCTTTAGTTGCCGCAACAATTCTAACATCTATATTAAAACCATCATTACTACCAAGCCGTTCGACGTAACGCTCTTCTAGTACACGGAGTATTTTAATTTGTAATGCCATTGGCATACTTTCAATTTCATCTAAAAATAAAGTGCCACCGTTGGCGTACTCAAATTTCCCAGCCTTGCGCTTTTTTGCATCGGTAAATGCGCCCGCTTCATGACCAAATAACTCGCTTTCAATCATATTTTCGGGTATCGCGCCACAATTAATGGCCACGAAGGGCTTGTTGTGACGATTGCTATGGTTGTGCAGGAATCGCGCGACCATTTCTTTCCCGCTTCCGGTTTCGCCAAAGACCAAAATATCAGCAGGAGCATCTTTGACGCGCAATAATGTTGTGCGTAGGTCGCGAATACTTGGATGATTTCCTAGGATTCGTCGGCCCGGAATAGATTGCCCGGTTAGCTCTAGTCTTAATTGGCGGTTATCCAATGCCAGTTGTCGTTTTTCCAGTGCACGAGCTAGACTTTCTAGTAAGGCCTCCGGGGAAAAGGGCTTTTCCAAAAAGTCATACGCACCGCAACGCATAGCCTCCACGGCAACACTTACATCAGCATGTCCAGTCAAAAGTACTACCGGTATGTCAGCATCTATTGCCTTTATTCGCTGCAAGAACTCTATACCGTTAATTCCCGGCATATTGTAATCTGTGATAATTACACCCGGAAAACTCGGGTCTATATGAGGTAAGGCGTGCTCTGCAGAGGCGAAATCATTTACGCGATACCCTTCTATTTCAATCGTTTGGCATAGCGCTTTTCGAACATTTTCTTCGTCATCTACGAAAATTATCTCAATATCTCTATTCATTTAAGCTGTCCACTGTATGCGGAAAATTCCAATCTAAATACCGTTCCACCGTGAATATTATTTTTCGCGTAAATTTTACCTTTAAATAACTCCACAATTCTTTTTGAAAGTGAAAGACCCACACCTAAGCCCTGAGGTTTAGTAGTGAAAAATGGAGTGAAAATATTTTCCTTGTTTTGGCTGTCAATACCGGGACCATTATCTGCCACCTCCAGTACAACTAAATCAGCATGGATAAAAATAGAAATATCTATTTTTGGATGTGGCGTTTTATCCAACGCCTGAGCTGCGTTAGCTATTAAATTTACAACTACCTGCTGCATCTGAGTTGAATTGCAATAAAAAATGGCATCTATATTATCTTCCCAGTGTTTGTTCAAGACCACTTTTTGAAATGATAGACGCGGCTGCATGATAACTAACGAGCCTTCAACGATGTCTGCCATATTCACCAAACTCAATGTATTCTCTTTTCGAGAAAATACTTTAAATTGAGCAATTATCTCGCCCATTGTGTCTGAAATTTTGCTGATTTCAGAAAGATTTCTCTCGGCGGAGTCAATCTGATGTCGCTGTAAAAATCGAATGCCATTTTCAGAATAGGCCTTAATTGCCAAGATAGGTTGATTAAGCTCATGATTTAAACCAACAGATAACTCGCCAAGCAATGCAAGCTTTTCTGCTTGAATAAGCTCGTCTTGAGTGTGTTCTAACTCCAATTTTGCACTTCGATAATGGTCAACGTTGGCCTGTAACTCATTATTAGTTTTTCGCAAATCAGCCGTCAAAATTCCTACAGTGTTTAACAGTCGACTTTTTTCATCGGCTAAGTACCGCTCATGTGACTTGTAATTTCTATAGAAAAGAACGCTCAACGCTATCAGCCAAAATAGTGAACTCGACAACACTAAGCTATAAAACAAATCAGTAAGCAATAAGCGCTGCGGACTTAGAGTATATACATCCCACTTACTTTCCTGAATATACTCCTCTGCATGGAGATATTTATTGCAATATTTCCCACTTCCAATACAAAAAAACTCATCTGAATCGACGGACTTAATGTCTTTCAAAATTACGCCTGGATTGAGCTTTCCGTATTGCCTGCTTTTGTTTATTTTTAATACCTTTTCTTCCGACAAACTACTTATCGCCTGATACATCCAATCCCTTTTAGTTGAAAAAAAGATAATTCCGTTTTCATCTACAATCATATAGTCAAGATCTGGATAGCTAGTTAAGCGGTCTATAAATTTTAAATTAATCTTTATAACAATTACGCCAATAATCCGATCACTGCTATATATGGGCGCAGAATAGTAATAGCCCAACTTACGTGACGCCGTACCAAGTGCATGGTAGCGCCCCTCATTACCGAGTAATGCGGATTTATAGTAGGGGCGAAAATCATAGTTTTTGCCAATAAAACTTTCGGGGTTGTCATAATTACTTGAGGCAACCGTTGTTCCGTCTGTTTGTAAGATATAGATGACATCAGTACTAAGCTGCTCATTAAGTTGTTTAAGCAGCCGATTTGTTCTTTCGGTGACGACTTCATTCGGTAAATACAAAACACGTTTAATGTCGGGGGTTTTCGCAAGGATTTTTGGCAATGATTGAAACCTTGCCAGATGTGCCTCAAGACTCGACGCAACTTGGGATGCCTCTAAGCCCAGCGCAATCAGACTACTATTCTTATCTGACTTAAATTTATAGCTTCCCCATATAAATGAGAGAACAATCCATAGGAGTAACATCCAAATATTATTGAAGCTAAAAAGCGGCCATCTCTTCGAACTGGCCATCTGCTGATCGTTTTGGGTGGCGATAGTCATTTTTTCCATGACAAATGTTTCAGAACTGACCCATTTTATAATTCTCTATTTGTAACGCGGGATTCGTAATACCAGCAATGACGGGCGATGGCTTGAGTATAGCGCAGATTGGCATACTTAGTGCAAATTCCAATTCGCTGATAATAAATTCGCTGAACCTTTATCAGCTTTTTCTAAATAAATGTTGATCCATTTTTAAATAATCAATAATTCAGGAGATCGAACATGAAGATTAAAACACTTCTTGCAGCTGTATTGCTGGCAGCCCCCATTCTAAGTTGGTCCGCACCCATTACGATAAAGTTCTCTCATGTCGTCGCCGAAAATACGCCAAAAGGTCAAATGGCCCTGAAATTCAAGGAGCTTGTAGAAGAGCGCCTTCCAGGGCAAGTACATGTAGACGTATATCCAAATGCGCAATTATTTGGCGACGATACCGTTTTACAAGCCATGATTCTTGGTGATGTGCAAATGGCCGCACCCTCACTCTCTAAGTTGCAAAAGTATACCGATAAACTGCAGATATTTGATTTACCGTTTTTGTTTAAAGATCTAGCTGCAGCAGAACGTTTTCAAAAAAGTGATGTAGGCCAGAAATTGCTAATGTCTATGCGCAACAAAGGGCTCATTGGACTTGGTTATCTTCACAATGGAATGAAGCAGCTCACTGCAAATGACCCCGTTATCATTCCGTCCGACGCCAAAGGTAAAAAGTTTCGCATTATGACGTCTGACGTGTTGCAGGCTCAGTTTGAGGCCGTCAACGCCATGCCCTTGAAAAAACCATTTGCTGAGGTTTTTACTTTGCTACAAACAAAGGCCATCGACGGACAGGAAAATACCTGGTCGAACATTTACTCTAAAAAGTTCTATGAAGTTCAGCCGTATATTACTGAAACCAATCATGGCTTATTAGATTACCTCGTAGTTACCTCCGTTGAATTTTGGCTTGAAATCCCGGAAGAAAATCGTGGCGTAATCAAAAAATCATTAGATGAAGCCATAGAATACGGCAACGAAAAAGCGCTGGCTTTTGATTTACGGGACAGAAAACTAATTGCTGATTCCGGAGTTTCGACGATATATACGCTTACAGACTCTCAGAGAGAAGAGTGGGTTAACGCGATGAGGCCTGTCTGGAATAAGTTTAGCAACAAAATTGGCTCTGATCTCATTAATGCTGCAGTTCAATCAAACGAAGAATGATTTAAAAAAATAAGGTGATAATAATGAAAACAGTACTTTCTAAATCAGCCCTAGTTGTAAGTATTCTGGCAGCAGCCGGTCAAGCCTTTGCCCAAAGTGAACCAGATTTGGACTTATATGCCTCCTTTCGTATTGGTATTGATAGTGTGGATGCTGGCACCAGCGACGATGGCGCAAACGGACGAGATTACCTGAGTAGAATTGGCGTGAAAGGCAGTATGGACCTGGGAGACGGATTAACTGGCCTTGCGCAACTTGAGTATGGTTTACGCTCTGATAACTTGGTGGATGTTGAACAAAATGAAGGGCCTACCATGCGCTTAATGATGGTTGGTCTAAAAGGCGACTGGGGTACCGTGTACTACGGATCTCAAACATTGGTGTGGCATAAGTTCGTTCGCGGCTCCTATTTTTCCGACGGCTATGATTCTGTCCGCCAAGGCACCATCCGTGATGATGACTTGCTACAATATTACTATCAGGCTGGCGACTTCACGTTGGGCCTCGGGGTTCAAATGGAGGGGCAAGACGGTGATTCATTCGATCAATTTCAAATTGGTGGTGAATACAAAGCCGGCCCAGTTACACTGCAAGCAGCCTATCTAAAAGATAATCGTGGTGACAATACCGGCGGACTACTGGGTTTAAGGGCGTGGTGGAAAGTCACTGATAGTTTTACCTTGTCGGCGTATTCACATAGAGCAGATGAAGATTTTGACCTGTATGGCACTAGTACTGGAAATGTTCGCCTACGTGAAGCGGAAATTGAAGGTAATAAAAATGGTATAAACTCATGCATAACGGAGGAAAGCAGCAGCAACGGAATTTATGGGCAATATGTTTTCGGAAAAAATAAGATCCATGCTAGATATGCTATAGATACATGTGATATTTCTGGCGATGTTGACTCTGTCAAATTGGAATATGTCAGAAGCTTAGGGAAAAATTATTCAGTATGGCTTTCTTATGAAGATCTAAAAAATGATATTGGTCGAAAACCCACCACTAGCTCAGGCGACGATATGTCTGAGTTACAACTGGGTGTTCGCGCAGATTTTTAAATTGTAGTTAATCCTCACAAAAGCTGATCTTATCTAAGATAAGATCAGCTGAGATCACTGACGGTTAAATTCAGCACCAATCATATATCACTTTAAACATGATCCTCAGCACCTGAGCATCCATCGTTTTAACTACAAGCGCCTGACTTAGCTTCAGCCTACCGCCAGATCATCCACTATATGATGAATGAGCCTTAACTTTTCTTTAACCGTGTCAGAAATTACGAACGGATAGCTATCAGGCATACCCATGCTTCTGCTTAAACCGTTTAACACAAACGTGAGCGAATACCACATTTCAAATAATTTATCGAAGTCCTGACGATGACGCATACTCGCTTTAAGGTGTCGATGCCGACCTTTTGTAGAGGGTGACTTCATACTCAAATCATAAGACGCTGCGGTATCTAAGGTATCAAGCATGTGCAGATAATGTGCCCATGACTCTGCCCAATCTTCCCAGGGATGCATCGTGGCATACGCGCTAATATATGAGTTAGTCCAATTTGCTGGCGCACCATCAGCGTAATGCTTGGCGATAGCATCTTGATAGCTTACCCGCTCATCACCAAACACGTCGCGCGCCTTGGGCAACCATTTTTCCGAAGGTAAAACAAGCAGCTCCCAATAGTAATGCCCGCACTCATGACGCAAATGTCCTAAAATCGTTCGGTAAGCTTCACCCAACTTCTCTCGCGTATTTTCTCGAAAAGTAGCATTAGCCTCAGCCATATTTAAAGTAATGACGCCCGACGCATGCCCCGTAAAAACGGGTTTGTCTTCAGTAGATTCTTCAAATCTAAACGCCAACCCGAGCTCGGGGTTTTCAACTCTAGACTGAACGGGCAACCCCAAACCAATCAAGGTATACAACAAACGTCTTTTTGCTGCCTCTACTTTTACCCATTGAGTTCGACGTGTTTCATCCTGCATAGGAGGCAATATTTCAGTTAACCGACAAGAAACGCAGAACTCATGAGATTCCGTTGTAGGAATCAGCCAATTACAAGCGTTATATTTTATCGAATTTGTACATAAACGGTATTGAGAACCTTTTGGGTCACTGACGTCAATGTAGGTATCGGGGGAATCCTTTGTGGGCTTAAGGGTGAGAATATCTCCCTCTTCAATTGAGAAACCCAATAAATAGCCACAGCGAATGCAATGATTATTTTCAAAAAAAAGGAGTTGCGCGCAATGATCACACTTGAAGGTCTGCATACTGATTACTCAAATAGTTGTAGTTAGTAATTCCGGCTTCGCTATGCAACATCTTCTGTGCCATATGCGTTCTGGTATTTGGCCTAACTGCCGCCTGATATCATCAAGCGGACGATCAGTATCAATTACATGTTCGTGAGAGAACAGCTCTGACAAACAAGGCCTGCCACTTGAACACAGGCCTCGAATCACGCTTTAAGCTTTATCCAGAGCCTGCGATACATCAGCGATAATATCGTCGATATGCTCAATACCCACCGAAATACGCACTAGGTCGGCGCTCACACCAGCTTTCTTAAGCTCTTCTTCATTCAACTGACGGTGTGTAGTAGAAGCAGGATGACATGCCAGAGATTTGGCATCGCCAATATTGACCAAGCGCAAAATCATATCGAGCGAATCAATAAACTTGGCGCAGGCATCAACACCCCCGGTGATACCAAAGCTCAAAATACCGGAGGCTTTGCCCTTGGTAATTTTTTGGCAGCTTGCATAATACGGACTATTAGGTAAGGCAGCGTAGTTTACCCACTCTACTTTCGGGTGTTGCTGTAAATACTCGGCAAGGCGTTGAGCGTTTTCACAATGACGATCCATGCGCAAACCTAACGTCTCTAAGCCTTGTAAAATTTGAAACGAATTCATCGGAGAAATAGCAGAGCCAGTGTTACGCAATGGCACCACTCGGCAACGGCCAATATAGGCGGCAGCACCTAAGGCTTCGGTGTATACCACCCCGTGGTATGAAGGGTCTGGCTCATTAAGAATCGGAAAACGTTTTTTATTGGCAACCCAATCAAACTTGCCAGAATCGACAATAATACCGCCAATCGATGTCCCGTGGCCGCCAATATATTTAGTCAGTGAATGCACCACAATATCGGCACCAAGCTCAAACGGCCGACACAAATAAGGCGTGGCCACCGTGTTATCTACAATTAAAGGCACACCTTGTTTGTGCGCAATCTCAGCCAAACGCACAATATCTACAATATTACCGGCTGGGTTACCAATAGATTCGCAAAATATCGCCTTGGTATTTTCGTCAATCGCGTTTTCAAAACCCGCAAAATCATCATGCGACACCATACGCACGTCCACACCTTGACGCGGCAGCGAGTGCGCAAACAGATTATACGTACCCCCATACAACTGGCTAGTACTGACAATATTGTCTCCCACCTGGGTAATACACTGAATCGCATAGGTAATTGCGGCCATACCAGATGCCACCGCCAGCGCCGCAATACCGCCTTCCATCGCAGCCACACGCTTTTCTAACACATCGGTGGTTGGGTTCATAATGCGGGTATAGATATTGCCCGGCACAGCTAAATTAAACAGATCTGCACCATGCTGAGTATCATCGAAGGTATACGACGTGGTTTGGTAAATAGGTACAGCTGCAGCTTTGGTGGTCGCTTCGGACTCATAGCCTTCGTGTAGCGCAATAGATTCGAGTTTCATAATATGTCTCGTTTAGATTTATGGTGGTTATATTACTAAATAACAGCCTTCTAGTTGGCTTGCGTAACTAAAGTATTAGTCAACAGGATGCATTGTAAACGTATAACAACAATCATAAAAACGTTAAACCAAAGATAACCAGATATGCGCCTTTACACACCACGAACATCAATGTCATCAACGTCTTTCGCTACAGTGGGTAATTCTCTTTTTTCAAACCGAACGTTCTGTGACGCCTCAGTTCCTTTTCATTAAAGCTGGCGGCAACTAACTAAGATCCAGTTGTGTCGCGCTTTTTCACAATACTCGTCGAAGCCGGCAAACCCACCTGTATTATCAAAGAGGAGCACGAAGGTATTCTCTCCCAGTGAATATCTCCATGTCGGAATACGTTATTTTCTCAATATCGATAATTAGGCCATCTCGGCCAAACCCCTATAATAGGATCGTGTTATCGCGTCCAGTGGAGGCCGTTTTTGGGCCGGAACGATTTTTGATAGCCTTGTTAGCTCAATGTATTGAAAAGAGCAGTTACCCCAACGATGAACATTTGCATGCCGATAACAGCAAGAATTAACCCCATCAATCGAGTGACTATACTAAGACCACTTTTACCAATAACTGACAAAATATTTGAACTAAAAATAAAGCAAATAAAAGTTATAAGGCATAAAACTGCAAAAACGGATACGGTAGTTAGTATTCCCATCATCCCACCGGATGCAGAGTAATTCATTGCCGTTGCAATGGTGCCAGGGCCTGCAAGAAGGGGAACGGCTAAAGGTGATACTGCTAAATCAGATTCATCGTCACTCTCAGCAGAATGCAGCTTGGAGCCATGCCCATTTAGCATGTGATACCCCACAATAAATACTAAAATACCGCCAGTTATCCTTAATGCATCAATGGTGATGCCAAATAAGTGAAAAATAGCTTTTCCGAGAAACGAAAAAGATACAATTACAATAAACGTAATAAAAAGTGCCTTAGCCGCAATTTTTTTCTGTTCTGCTTTGCTTTTTTCACCGACCAAACCAGCGAACGCAGCTGTATTAGCAATAGGGTTCATAATTGCAAAAAATCCCATAAAAACTGTAATCAGTTGCGTATACAAATCACTCATATTCTTACTGTACCTATTGTTGCGCTAACGCTCGCATTTGGGGCGCCGAAGCGACAGCGGAGGCGAGAGTTCCCCCCATAAAGTGGAGGCCATTCGTTTTCAATATTATGCAGCCGTTCTTTCATATTGATTCGGTGATTTGACTGACATCTTCTAGATCAACCTGCCGCGCTAATTTACGCTTATAGGAAATTAATTCGGCTTTCTCCATTACTCTAAGCAGCCGGCCATACAGCGAGAGTTTTTTGTACCTTTCAAAATCCAGCTGTTTTTGATGCCATGTTCCTGAGATGGCATCGAATATTCTACATTCCTTGTCGCTACCTATTTCCACCTTTTGCCCCTCGTATTCGAACTGCACATAAGTGAGGTCCCATTTCTCACCAACATGATGGGCTGGGCCAAATGTAATGTAATCCGCACCCATTGACGAAACCTGTGAGATGTAGGAATCGGGGATATAAAGATCAATATCAGCTAACTTCCTTTTAGAACCGTATGCTTGTGCCGCAAGCCCACCACATACTAGATATGGGATTTCATATAGATCAAGATAATCAATTATCCAATCTAGCGCAGGAATTCTTTCCATCAGACTCTCAGCGTGGATTTCGTATAACAGCTAAATAGACTTCGATACGACGTGATTAAACACGTCACGTACGTATATCCCCAATTAAGATATGCGACATCATATCCTTTATCCCTTTGTTTATAATCATCTTTCCCTGACTCCTTACACCTTAGTCTTCGACAAACGCCTCAAATTGACCGACCTCCATTGCACTCCTCATTCACTTGAATAGTGCTGTATAAAAAACAGTACAAGAAGCGTACTACGTCGTCACCCTTTATTGATTCCATTCGAAGGCATTTGCGTGCGCGCAATTACAGTAAGCGTACCGAGCGAGCTTACGTGTATTAGATTCTGCACTTTATTCGATTTCATCAAAAAGTACACCCTTCAACATTGGCTGATGATTCTGTGGCGCAGTTTTTGGAATACCTAGTCGTTGAGCGCAATGTAACGCCGTCTACACTGATAATTGCATTTAATGCCTTGATGTATTTGTTTAAGCAGGTGTTAGGACGAGAGGGGATTCAAATACCGGATTATTCCCGTGCGCGCAAAGCTAAAAAGCTGCCTGTAGTTTTGTCGCGGACTGAGGTGAGACAATTTGTGCGCCATGCAGGGTGGCTATTTGATTTGCGCCCAGCTTAGGTATGGCTCGGGATTACGACTAATGGAGGTCTGTCAGCTTCGTGTAAATGATATTAATTTTGACAAGCTGGCGATTATTGTTCGCGGGGCTAAGGGGTATAAACAACGTGTTACCACCTCAGCAGAGCATTGCGTGCCTGCACTTCGTCGACAGATTGAATTGGCTAGGGCCTTTCTTACCGAGTGGCAGTGTTGCCGTCTGGGATGGCCGCTCCGACGTTCTGTTTGGCGCGCGCCCGTTCTATAGCCATAGTGGGGAGATCTCCCCACTGTAGCAAAAAAATTACAAATTGAGCTCCGCTTTAAAAGGCAGATGCCAGTGGTCGTAAATATTTATACCCCTGTGGGTTGTTTACTGTCGAAAACATCGCAATAACCACGTCTCGTGAGGGTGAAACATATAGAGCCTGCCCCTGAAAGCCGGACTTAAAGAGGTCACCATCAGCGAATAGCGCCCCCCACTGAGAAGGCGCGCTAACTGGCGGCTCTCCGTGAATACTTGCGTCTATTGCCTGCGCTGTTGGTGCATGGCGGTAATAATCAGTTCGCGCAACGTCACCAATGCGAGCCAGCAATTTTTTATTTGCCACCTTTGAGTTGTAGCCACTTGGCGTAAACAGCATACCGAAACGAGCTAGGTCTCTGAGACGCGACGAAAACATCCCGTGAGCAATGGCGCGGCCGTCTGGTGTTAACCCCAACAGGGCATCACCGTCTGCGCCAATTTGTGACCAGATTCGCTGCTGTACGACATCACCATAACGCTGGCCAGTTACACGCTCAATGAGTAAGCCCAGCATATTCGTATTCGCTGAGGAGTATTGATATGTCTTACCCGGCGGGTTCAAACGCGTCATTTCACGTAAAACCTGATTATGCGTTCCTGCTGCTAATCCCGGGGCTTTAAGCACTCCTTGGGCAAACATTAGCTTACCGATACCGGAATGTGGATCGCCATATGCTTCAGTTGAATCTACGGCATCTATGCCACTGGCTTGATGAAGAATGTGCGCAACTTTAACACCTTCCCAGACCGTTCCCTTGAATTCCTTAAGGTAGGTATCGATGGTGGTGTTGGGGTCAATCTGCCCCTCCTCAATCAGCATTTCTGTCAGCAGCCCGGCAATGACTTTCGCTACAGACCACCAAAGATGAGAGTCGGTCGGCTGCATACCTGGATACTTCTCGTAGACAACTTTTCCTTTGTGGATCACGACGATGCCCTGAAGCCTACTAAGCGGCGAATTCACAAATTCATCTAGGCTCAAATCGCCAAGAGATGTTTTTACTTTAATACCACCGATGCGGCCATTGGGTTTTTCACGAAGACTTTTTATTTGACCATCTCTGCCAAGCAGCTGGTGAGGATAAAACTCAGCCATATTGAGATAGGTGTAAAGCGCGGCGTTGCCTGCTAGTCCCAATGCAGCACTTTTATAACTTGCCTTCAGATCAGTCGCTTCGTCAGCAGAGAAGCCATTCTTCGCCTCGAAAACTGGCCACACACTCTCACCACCGTAGGTAGACGCTGAACTGAGCAGCACAGATATGGCCAATAGAGTAATATTAATCATTCTCTTATTCATTGTGTTGCCCCATAGTACTGCACGTAGTTTGACGTCGTGCGAGATTTCCAGCTATTTCCCAGTGGCGCAGCGTATTTGGCATCGTCGCCATGTATAAAACTTTTGATACTGGCCGCAATGGCCGCGTGAATATTTTCCCGCTCTTTACGATTTTCCTTTGTCCAGGCAAATCTCATGTAAGAAGGTCGGTCTTCAATATAGTTTCCAAAAAGAATAGGTACATCTAGACCGTGGAAAGATCCGAAATCTAGCTGCCACGGATCAGGGAAGTTGTCCCATACAAATTCGTACTGGTATAACGCAGGAAGTGATTCAGCATATGTCGCTATACAGCCTTGTAATTTCTTACTGTATTTTCGTTCAAGGTACTGAATAAGAATATTCCGGACCATACCTTTGATTAATCCAAGTTCTTGGCTAACCGTTTTTGTCCTTTCTTCACCATTAAACAGTGGCCAAAGTTTATTGAACTCTAGGTCGTACATCCGAGTTGTAACCAGCGTACTCAGCTCATCACGGGTATTGCCGATCATTAGCGGAACTTTATTGATAAGTTCGCAGGTGACCTCTCGCGAACTTTCTGGCTTGCTTACCACTGTGCCGTCGGCAATAACTTTAGGTAATACCCCTTTTTCAGATGCCTCAGCGAGCTCTGTTTCAGTTTTGCCGCGAAGATAGTTACGTAGTTCAGTATCGCTCATCTTGCTGATGATGCTTTCAGCATCGGCCGACGACTCAGCCTTTCCATCCTTGATTAATAGCTGCGCAATAAATTTATCTCCCTGCTCCTTACCTTCTTCGTAAGATGCAGAAAACGGAATACCAGAAAAGCTGATTGCTCGCTGAAACTTACCTGTTGCCGCTGGCGAACGCATTAGGGCGAGAACAAAAACCGCCCCTGCGGACTGCCCGGAAATAGTGATATTGTCAGGATCACAGGATAGCGCCGCGCAATTTTCACGCGCCCAGTCCAACACCTTAATCATATCGAGGAGTAAGAAATTTCCGGAGTCCTCCTCAGGGTTGCCAGTCTTCAACGCCGGGGATTGAAATGAACCCCAAATACCCAGCCGATAGTTGGCCGTTATCACCACCGCATCTGTCTCCGCTGCTAGCCTAGCGCCGTTGTAGATTTCATGATAAGACCGGCCAAAAATACCAGAACCACCGTGAAAAAATATCAACAGTGGGCGCTTTTTCTTTTCGCTATTGGGTACCCAAACATTCAGAAAAAGACAGTCTTCTGAACCATAGGGCTTGTTGAAACTTGCTTCATCATCGGTGGTGAAAAAATTACCAATTTGAGAGCAGGCACTTCCTGGGGAGCGTGCATCACGCACGCCCGGCCAGGCTTCCACTTCCTGTGGCGCTTTCCAGCGCAGTTGATTAACCGGAGGGGCTGCATAGGGTATGCCCAAGTATTGATAGGTATTGCCTGATTTTTCACCGCGAACATCACCACTTTTGAGTGAAACGATTTCACCGGCCAAACTTACTGACGCCGTGAGCCAAAGCAAGCTGAACAGAAATACCGAAGCTGTTCCGCGAATCTTCACCTTTTGCATTCTAGAACTCCAGGCTGAGTCGGGCGGAAACAGCACGAGGAGCGTTTAAAATATAAACATTGTCTCCATTAATAGCCGGCTTAACAATGCCAACGGGGGTGGTTTCGTTGGTGATATTCAATACATTGACTCCGAGACTGGGGCGGCCTGTAAACTGGGTTAGTCGCATTTGCATTCCTGCACTATAGGTGCCGTAATCATTCACAGTGTCTTCGTCCACTAAGTCATTGTAGGATTTGCCAACATAAGAGTAAGTCACGTGACCAGAAACATTTAACCAACTTTGAGGAGAGTTGCTAAATGCCAGTGAGGCCGCGTACTGGTATTCTGCTGAGCCCGGTAGTGGTTTGCCAGCCGGAACAAAATCATTTCCAGCGACAAAATCCTCCAATGTGTGGGCATCTACCGTTCCGCCACTTAAAGAAAACAGGAATCCAGGCACTGGCAGTTGCCAACGCAGATTCACCTCTATGCCGTCACTCTCTGCACTACCCACATTGTCGTAATAGTTGATCGCAAGCGCATTTTTGAGAACCACTAGCGGGTTGTCGAAGTCGATATGAAACGCGGTTAGATCAAACTCAAGAGTATTATCAAGCCAGCGAGTCCGCATCCCGATTTCATAGTTCATAATAGTGTCTGATTTATAGGTGCCCGGCACATTCTGAAGCTCATCTTCAGGAACGGTCTGGATGCCACCAAACCGGAAGCCCTTATTGACGAGTGCGTACACGGAATGCTCGTCGGTGAATCGATAGGTAACTGAGACTTTTGGGTTCATACCCTCTTCACTGATTTCGGCGGTGTTGTCCAAAGTGTACTCGCCAGTTGCAACTAGATTTAGAAGACTGACGCCCTGCGCTACTATGCCTTCACCAGTGTAACCGCCATCAACACCTGTTTGGTAATATCGGCCTCCGAGCGACAACTCCAAGCTGGCGGTGGGGTACCAGGTGGTATCGAAGAACACTGCCTTTTCTTGTGCATTTGCATTGGTTTGTGCGCAAAGCAGAGACAAGCTGCAGTCGACTCCGTTTGAGTTTCGATCTCGTAAACCAAGTGAATCTAGCAGCGGAATCTGATCTGTCGCCTGCAAAGTCAAAGAAAGAAAATAATCAATGGGAGAGTCAAGATAATATACCCCCACCAACCACTCAAACTTATCGTCTGCCTGAGACTGCAAACGTAACTCCTGCTGAAAGGAGCTGGACTTTTGGTTAGTCAAAAATGGTATAGCTAAGCCATCCGGGGCGGCGTTTGAGGGTGTGCCAAACAGGCTAAAATAGCCATCGATAATATTCTTGCGCTCCTTCTCTGTTCGGGATGACGAAGAAACTAACCTTACGCTTTCCCATTCATGTTGAACTTCAAGATTATAAAGTGCAATTCGATGTTCATTTGGCCATTTAATAAATGAGCTTCTAGTTTCCCTTGGTCCAACCGTGTTGTCGGCAATAAAAATATCATTGTCCGCCTGATAATCTTGCGCCAGATAAGTTAATTTAACCGAGGTATTATCCCCCGGCGTCCATGTTGCACCAAGACGATACTGCTTTCCTTTCGATCCGTTTACATCGCTAGCCTCTTGACCCCGGCGGACATCGTCAGTAAATCCCGGATATTCGCGGTCGATATAAGTAAGCCTAAGCCCCAGATTACCATCAGAGCCAAACACCGGAATATTAATCATAAAGCCCTGGGTTAGACCACTATCTCCCTCTTCTAGTGAAATGTTCTGGGCAAAGTACGACGCCTGCCATTCATGGGGTACCGCTTCGTTCAAGCGATACCGCAGCACACCGGACAGAGCCGCGCCGCCAAAGAGAGTGCCCTGCGGCCCCTTGAGCACTTCTACCGCTGCCAAGTCAAAGGCTGAAAGGTCGGGTGTGATGCTGGCTGCATAAGGTTCGTTGAGGGCCGTATCACCTATAAAAATTCCGACTGGCTGCGGTACAACGCTAGTCGGCGCCGCGCTTGTTGAGATTCCGCGCATTACAATTCGCTGATCACCAGGCCTTGCTGAATTTGCAGTTACGCCGGGTGTCTGTTCAAGTACATCATTGATACTCAGTATGCCTTGCTGCTCGAGGCTATCGCCGGAAAACGCAGAAATAGAAGCGGGAATGTCTCGAAGTGACTTCTCTCGCTTGGTCGCCGTAACGATGACCTCTTCTAGAAAATTGCGTCGTGTAGCGTATTTGCTATCTTGTTGCTCTTTAACCGATATACTCTTCTTAACACCGGATATTTCCGGCTCTGAAGCCGAAGAATAGCTGGTGCAGAATGCAGCACTCAACAGGGAAATATGGGACAGAGTTTTGAAATTTCGATTTTCAATCATGATAAATCACTCTTAGTTCATTGTTATTTTTGATTGGTTTAATCTTGCTTAGAGCCATTTTTCTGCGCGGCGTAGCTAGGAAAGCCGTTGGCTTGGTTGCTCAAATATTTACTCTCCAATTCGTCCAAAGCGCTTTCATCAATAGCTGCCATCTCTGGCATCAGTCGATCAATAAGGTGATTCAATCGGTGTGAGAACGATACAACTTCTTTACCAAGCCCCATCTTTGACTCGATTTGTCGGAAGAACGTCGCAAACTGCTCACGAGGTAAGGCGGCGATGGCCTCAATATCTGACATGATGGGCGCGTCATTTCCCGTACTTCTTGTGCGTTCCGCCTGTAAACAAACAACACCCAGAATCGCGTTGTAACCGACCACCGCAAGTTGCACCTGGCTATCGTTCGTGCAAATGGAATCTAAAACTTGCAAAAGCAAATGCATTTGCATTTGCCATTTTTTTGACCCAGAAGGCGAGTGACAGAATTTTGGGTAGCGCAATTGAATCTCTCGAATACAGAGGAAATGCTCAATCAGCTGTATTCTAAGGGGGGTGGCGCAGGATCTATTTGGGATCGGTATTTTTGCAACTAGATGCTGTAAGGCCTCTTGCTCCAGTTGCCCTATGTCATCAATGTAGTTGTAGAGAGTGGCGTGGTTGACACCCATTTCCTTTGCGATAGCGCGAATATTAAGTGATGTGTAACCATCATTTTCAAGCACAGAAAGGGCGCTGGAAATGATTTTTTCCCTAGTTATTTTTCTGGGTCGACCTACTTGACGCGCTTTCACCGTAGAAATACCTCTACTCACTATTAATATGTAACCACCGGTTATATATTAATAGTAACCATCGGTTATATATTAGTCAAGAGCGCCCTCAAAGAAGCAAACCTCCTCTATATACGGACTGAGCTATCTCCCAAGACACGTCAGATAAATGAACAGACGCATTGTAAGATGCATGCCGCATCACGAAGCGCAGCGCTTTATGGCGGGCTTGTTAAAGCTCGTAGTGCGCACAAGCTTTTCAGACTCCTCCCTAATTCTTACCGCCAGCCACAACGGCGCCCTTACTAAGTCAGCGTTTTGGCTGTCCAACAACCGCAGGAAGCATAATGCCGCCCCATATTATAAGTAGCGACAATTTACACTGCTTGCCGACTCTGCACGCAAACATCAGGTCTGCCGAATTAGAAACGCCACGAAGAGCTAAGGAAAGTCCTTAAGACTGCCGCAATATCAGCGCGTGCAGACTATTTTCCAGCAGCAAAAGCCTTCTCTTCCCTCGTCGTCTTAAAACTGCTAATTGAATCCGTTGAGCTGCGCCGAAACGCTTGTCGGGTCTTAAAACACGCTCATTGAATACTGACTACTGGAACAAGCGCTCCATAACATTTAATCTGACGCCAGCTCACGGGGAAGTACATTATGTTTTTTGACAAAAAAGAGACCAAACTCCTTACACTCTCACGGGATGATGCTAATCATCCGCTCGCGTCGCACTCTAAACATGCCTTTGAGTTAGATGGTTTTGAGTGGCCGTCAGTCGAGCACTACTATCAGGCGATGAAATTTGATGACGCCGAATACCGCGAGCAGATCCGCAATGCGACACACCCGGCTGAAGCGGCAAAGCTGGGTAAGAGCAAAAAACACACGCGGCGCAAGGATTGGAAGAAAATCAGCGTCACCTATATGACCCGCGCCACTTACATTAAATGTCGTACCCATAGCGATGTAGCACAAGTGCTTTTGGACTCGGGTGAAGATGAAATTAAAAATGTTAGCCAATACGACTATTTTTGGGGCAGCGGTCGGGATATGCGCGGTGATAACCACTTTGGTAAAATGTTGATGGGTGTTCGCAAAAAGCTGCGGGAAGAACTGGGCAAGTAATACACTTGCTCAAATCGCTTTTAATCGCCGCCAAGAAACGTCATACACACCACCCATTTATTTGAAGTAATTTCATGAACCCTAACAGCCGCCGCGTCTGCCAAGCACTTCTCTACGAGATAGGTGCTGTTGCCTTGGTCACGCCCATTCTCACCTTTGCCTTTGACGCCGAGGTATCGTCGACCCTACCCTTGTCTGTGCTTATGGCAACCATCGCGCTCATTTGGAACTATGTGTTTAACGCACTGTTTGAGCACTGGGAAAAGAAACAAGTCACCAAGGGGCGGTCACTTCAACGGCGCTTAGTTCACGGCGCCGGTTTTGAGGGCGGCCTGGTTATTGTACTGGTGCCACTCACCGCATACTGGCTAAATATCAGTTTGTGGCAAGCTTTGCTGGCCGAGATTGGCTTGCTAATCACCTTTTTCTTCTACGCCATTGTCTTTACCTGGGCCTTCGACAAAGTCTTTGGTCTACCGGCCTCCGCGCAGGAGGCAAAGGAATGAAGCCCGCGTCTAGCAACCGCATTTTGAAATATTTGCAGGGCTATCCTGAGCATTTACAGAATCAAATTCGAACGCTTATCGACGAACAGCGCTTGGCGGAGTATTTAACAAACCGTTACGGCAAGCAGCACGACATTCAGAGTGACAAGGCACTGTACAGCTACGTAAACAGTTTGAAGCAAGAAAACCTGCGCAGTGCGCCGCAAATAGATAAAGTGCTTTTTGACAATCGGCTCGATCTCACACACCGCGCTCTAGGTTTACACACGGCGGTGTCACGGGTGCAAGGTGGCAAGCTAAAAGCGAAAAAGGAAATTCGCATCGCCTCTTTATTTAAAGACACGGCGCCGGAGTTTTTAGAAATGATTGTTGTACATGAACTCGCGCACTTAAAAGAGCACGATCACAACAAGGCGTTTTATAAACTGTGTACCTATATGCTGCCCGACTACCATCAGCGGGAGTTTGATCTGCGGGTGTATTTAACCGCAAAAGAGCTAGGGCAGATATAACTCTATTCCTATACTAAAAAGACAAGCCCAGATTTATGTCATGAGCGCAGGGATTTTGAACGTCACCGGAGCAGAAGATACGGAGTTTACACGACAGTAAATGAGTAATCCGAGCACCGCCGACGTTCAAAATACCAAGCGCAATAATAAATCTGGGCTTGGCTAATACCTAGGCTATTTCAAATAACGCCGCAGCACCCATACCACCGCCAATACACATAGTGACTACCGCGTATTTAACACCACGGCGTTTACCTTCGATTAGGGCGTGACCGACCATACGCGCACCACTCATACCAAAGGGATGACCAATCGCGATGGCACCGCCATTCACGTTGAGCTTGTCATTGTCGATACCGAGTTGATCGCGGCAGTAAATAACCTGACAAGCAAAGGCTTCGTTCAATTCCCACAAGCCAATATCATCGACTTTTAAACCAGCACGTTTTAGCAATTTAGGAATCGCAAACACTGGCCCAATACCCATCTCATCAGCTTTGCAGCCAGCGACAGCCATGCCGCGATAGATACCCAATGGCGCCAAACCTTTTTGCTCGGCCAATTTTCTATCCATGACCACACAAGCAGACGCACCGTCTGACAGCTGCGAGGCATTACCGGCGGTAATAAAACGACCCTGCTTCACCCACTGACCATCTTTGAATACCGGCTCCAGCGATGAGAGGCTTTCCAGTGTGGTTGACGGACGATTGCACTCATCGGTTTCTAAAATAATATCTTTAAACGTGGTTTCTTTAGTCTCTTTATTAAACACCGACATGCTGGTGGCAAAGGGGACAATCTCCGCCTTAAACAAACCCGCTTGCTGGGCCGCCGCAACCCGCTGCTGACTTTGCAATGAATAGATGTCCTGCGCTTCGCGGCTAACACCGTAGCGATCAGACACTATTTCGGCAGTCTCAATCATCGGAATGTAAGCAGTGGGATCAATATCCAGAACCGTTTGCGACACATTGCGGTAGCTATTTTTGTGTTTGGTCTGTACCAGCGAAATAGACTCTAAACCACCGGCAACGGCGATATCAATTTCGTTGCACATAATTGACTTTGCAGCCCAGGCAATCGACATCAAGCCGGAGGAACACTGACGTTCAATCGCCATACCCGGCACGCTGTCAGGCAAGCCCCCAGCCACTGCGCACAAACGACCAAGGTTATAAGCTTGCGTTCCCTGCTGCGCTGCGGCGCCAAAAATCACATCGTCAACAGACGCAGGATCAATGCCCGCGCGCTCAACCGCTGCGCGTACTACGTGGCCACCCATCGCTGGAGCTTCAGTATTGTTTAATGCGCCGCGAAAAGATTTACCCATTCCGGTACGTGCGGTTGAAACGATAACGGCTTCTTTCATTATGTTGATCCTTTTAAATTTAATAATTTAATTTTGGCCACTGCGATATACCAGCAGACCGAATTCGTCAGACGTCGGGCGTCAGACGAATATTAGGCTCGCTGTGACGAACAACTCACTATTTCACCCGTCATATAGCTAGAATAATCCGAGGCGAGGAACATCATGATATTCGCTACTTCCCACACTTCGGCGCCGCGACCATAGGCTTCGCGACTTTCCAATTCAGCCAGTAGTTCTTCCGGCGCAGATTTTTTCAGCATAGCGTGTACCGCCAAAGACGGCGCTACCGCATTGATGCGCACACCAAAATCTGCGGCCTCTAACGCGGCGCAACGCGTCAGCGCCATAACGCCTGCTTTTGCAGCGGCATAATGGGCCTGCTCTTTTTGTGCGCGCCAGCCAAGTACAGAGGCGTTATTCACAATCACGCCGTGTCCGCGCTGCTTCATCACTTTCATCATGTAACGGGTCATACGCATGGTGCCATTTAGAGTGACGTCGATAACCTTATTCCACTCCGGGTCTTCCATCTCGATGAGCAATTTAGTAGTGCCCAAACCGGCGTTGTTAATTAATACATCAACACCGCCAAGCAGCTCTTCAGCGGTATTAATCAAAGCCTGCACATCTTCCTCTACAGCAACATTGCCGACCTTACCATAGACCTGCTCACATCCCGTTTCAGCTTTGAGTTTTTCGACTGACGCCGTTAAACGACCTTCATGAATATCGCTAATCACGATGCCACGACAGCCTTCTTCAATCGCTCGCTGAGCCGCAGAGAAACCAATACCTGCACCCGCCGCAGCGGTGATAAGAACTGATTTACCTTTTAAAAGGCCGTGGCCTTGAACGTATTCCGGGACTTTGATGTTCATTGTTTTCTCCATTCTGAGTCAGAGGTCAGATGTCTGACGTCGGACGCGTAATTACAAAATCTGATTCGATGTCCATTCGCCAGACGTCAGACACCCGACGTCCGACTTTTTAAGGCCTCAATTCCTTCGGCATTCCCAAACCGCGCTCGGCAATAATATTGCGCTGTATCTGATTGGTACCGCCGTAAATCGTGTCTGAGCGGGTAAACAAGAACAGTGACTGCAGGCGATTTAATTCGTACGGTGCGTCTAGCAAAATATCTGCCTCGGCGCCTAAGATATCCATCGCCAACTCGCCAAGATCACGGTGCCACGTGGCCCAGTACAATTTATAAATCAGCGCTTCTTTTTGCAGACTGCCATCACCGCTATTCCCTGACAGCATACGCATGCTGTTGTAGCGCATAATTTTCAAACCAATATGTGCGTCGGCGATACGCTGACGAATGACAGGATCTTTGGCGGCGCCATTTCTCTTTGCCAATGCCACCACTTCATTCAATTCATTTTGAAAGGCCATTTGCTGACCGAGGGTGGACACGCCGCGTTCATAACCCAGCAAGCCCATGGCCACTTTCCAGCCTTCTCCGGGCTCACCCACAATGTCGCCGGCATCGCATTGTGCATCGTCAAAAAATACCTCGTTAAATTCCGAGGTACCGGTGATTTGCTCTATCGGCCTAACCGTGACGCCAGGCTGATCCATTTTTATCAGGAAAAAACCTAAACCTTTATGCGCCTTCGACTCAGGGTCGGTGCGGGCAATCACAAAGCAATATTCAGATTCGTGAGCTAATGAGGTCCATACTTTTTGACCATTGATAATCCACTTGCCACTGGCCTCATCAAGGCGCGCTTTAGTCTTTACATTTGCCAAATCCGAACCGGCACCCGGCTCTGAATAGCCTTGGCACCAAAACTCAGTGCCCGACAAAATACCCGGCAAATATTTTTTCTTTTGCTCGTCACTACCAAAGGCGATTATGGTTGGCCCCGCCAAGCCGTCGCCAATATGCCCCATACGCCCGGGTGCGCCGGCGCGCGCATATTCTTCAAAGAAAATAACTTGCTGTTCAATCGACAGACCACGACCGCCGTGCTCCTTCGGCCAACCCACGCAAGTCCAGCCGCCTTCCGCTAATTTGCGCTCCCACTTCTTGCGCTCTTCCGGAAACATATGCTCATCGCCGGGACCACCGCGAAATTTTAACTGCGCAAATTCGCCCACCAAATTGTCGGCGAGCCACGCGGCAATTTCGGCGCGGAATTGTTCATCTGCAGGGCTAAATTGTAGTTTCATGATGTAATGCTCGCTTTATGCTGGACGGGAGATGGGAGGCGCAAAAAATGGCTTCCCCTGTGTCTACCGTCTCTCATATTAAATCGCCGGTCGGATGTCTGACGTCGGAGGTAAAGGCTATGTTCAGAGACATCGTCCGACTTCCGACCTCTGACGTCCGACTAATCAAGTAAAACCCCCGCTACTCGCTCGCGGTGATAAACGCTATTACCCAAAAAATGTTCACTTGCTTTTGCGCGTTTAAAATATAAATGCACATCGTATTCCCAGGTAAAACCGACACCGCCATGCATCTGCAAGGCTTCGCCTGCGTTTTTAAAATACGCTTCTGAACAATAGGATTTCGCGATGCTCGCGGCCTCAGCCAGCTCATCGGCTAAGGGCCCTGCGCTAAGTGCATCATCCGCAATACAGGCGGCGTAGTAGACCGCTGAGCGCGCGACTTCATTGCGCAGCATCATGTCGGCAGCTTTGTGTTTTATGGCTTGGAAACCCGCGATTGCGCGGCCAAATTGATTGCGGCTCTTGGTGTAATCCACCGTGATATCTAAAATTTGCTGCATACCTCCCGCTTGCTCAGCAGCTAAGGCGACGGTGGCGAGGTCTAGTATTTTCGATAAGGCTTTTGCGGCTGTACCGAAGTCACCCATGACACTTTCAGTGGGCAAGCGTAGATCAGTTAATTCAATCGCCGCTTGGCGCCGGCTTTGATCCATGGTCGGCAATAGACTGCGCTTAATGCCATCGGTATCTGCCGCACAGACAAATAGGCTAATACCTTCTGCGCCAATGCTACCCTCTTCACGGGCTGCAATAATTAAATAATCGGCACTGTGCCCATCGAGTACATAGCGATACTGGCCGTTGAGAATGGCGGTGTCGCCGTCACGTTTATAGCTTGCGGTCACCGCATCCGCACTCCAAAGATTGCTGCCGCCGTTAAAAGCGAGGGTGGCGGTTTTACCTTCAATAAGCTGGGGAAGAATCTCAGTTTTTTGATCGTCAGTACCGGCGATCAATAAGGCGTTGGTAGCCATTGCCACGGTGGCAAGGTAGGGAGAGCACAGCAGATAGCGGCCCATTTGCTCCAGCACGGCGACCAGCTCGACATAGCCTAAGCCCATGCCGCCGTATTCTTCTGGAATATGCAGGGCCTGCCAATACATATCAGTGCAGATGCGCTGCCAAAGATCGGGGGAGTAACCCAGATCACTTGCCATAGCACTGCGAATAGCTGCGCTGGTGGAAGCGTCTTTAAGAAAAGACGCCGCCGTGTCGCGGATCATTTCTTGTTCTTGCGTAAATGCGAATTCCATACTGTCTCCGAAACCAGACAGCGACCTTTACATTTACGCAAGCTGCGACGCGTATAACGCCGCAGCTTAACAACTGTTTATAGACGCAGTTGCAAACGTATGAAGGCACCGTCTTCAAATTCAAATTTGCCGCCAGTGTCAGCGTCAAATTCCATATCACCGTAACCAACTTGAATGGCGGAGTTTTGGAAAATAGTAAACTCCGCGCTCACCGACCATTCTTTATAACCGTCAATATCACCAAAGCCAGTTGCATCGGGGGCGTAGTACAAACCGCCGCGCAAACTGACGATTTCATTTAAAGGCAAACGCAAATCGCCACCAAAGGCGACCGCACCGCCATCCAGATCAGTTGTGTCATCACCGTCTAAGCCGATGGCTTTTGCGCCAACCCGTCCGCTCAAGGCGCCGCGCTGACCATTTGCATACAGTCCCAAAGCCACTAAATTAGCGCCATCTTCGTGGTGCAGCACATCGAGCTGAGCACTACTTTCCGGGCTCATGTCACCAGCAACAGAAACACCGAAACTGTCGTCACCAAAACGAAAAGCAACACCGCCGGCAAAGGCCGAACTGCTTGTAATGGCTAACACGGCGGCTGCGATTAAAGGGGCTTTCATGGTCGTGATTCTCCTGATGTAAACGTCAAAGGATAAAATCAGCTACCATACACTTTTTGAGCCGGTACTGCCTCCGCCATGAGCGTTTTTACCGCTTCGCCAACCTCAGCAGGCTCCCAGCGCGCGCCCTTATCTACTTCGGGGCCCTTGCGCCAACCGTCAGCGAGGGAGATTTTTCCGCCCTCTGCCTCAAACACACAACCAGTTACATGCGCTGATTCACTGCTGCCTAACCACACCAGTAGTGAAGACACATTTTCCGGTGCCCAAAAATCAAAGCTGCCATCGTCTGGCTTCGCCATGCGGGTGGCCATGGCCTCAACCGCCGTGGTCATATTGGTACGGGCTGCCGGTGCGACCGCATTCGCGGTAATACCGTAGCGGGCAAGCTCAGCGCCTTGGTTTAACGTCAGTGCAGCGATACCCGCTTTAGCAGCGGCATAATTTGATTGACCAATTGAGCCCTGCAAACCAGCACCCGAGGTTGTATTTATAATGCGCGCATCGACAGGCTTACCCTCTTTGGATTTACCACGCCAGTAATGAACGGCGTGTGAAGTGATGCAAAAATGGCCTTTTAAATGCACGGCCATGATGGTGTCCCATTCCGCCTCGGTCATCGACGCGAACATACGGTCGCGGTTAACACCGGCATTATTCAAAACAATATGGAGATCGCCAAAGGTGTCGATGGCCTGCTTCACCGCATTCAAGCTATCGTCGTAATTGGTAATATCAGAGGTATTCACCACAGCCTTACCACCGGCGGCAGTAATCTCATCCACCACTTTTTGCGCAGCCGCTTCGTTAATATCGTTGACTACAACCGAGGCGCCCTCAGCAGCAAATACTTTTGCATGTGCCGCACCAAGGCCGCCACCTGCACCGGTGATAATCACCACTCTGTCATTACAAATTGCCATTACTGTTATTCCTCGTTTAAGTGATTGGTCAGACGTCTGATGTCTGACGAAAGGTCAAAAGCAGGCTTGACAGTGCCTGGGAGTTGAATTTCCATTTTCCGACTTCCGACTTCCGACTTCCGACTTCCGACTTCCGACTTCCGACTTCCGACTTCCGACTTCTGACGTCCGACTAAAGTCTTTCAATTATCGTTACATTCGCCTGACCACCGCCTTCGCACATGGTCTGCAAACCATAGCGACCGCCGGTGCGCTCAAGCTCATGAAGCAAAGTCGTCATTAATTTTGTGCCTGTTGCGCCCAGTGGATGACCTAAGGCAATCGCACCACCATTCACATTGGTTTTAGCGTGGTCATAACCGGTTTCTTTCAACCACGCCATGACCACCGAGGCAAAGGCTTCGTTGATTTCGACAAGGTCAATATCCTGTAGAGACATGCCCGATTTTTTCAGTGCATATTCGGTGGCAGAAATCGGCGCCGTCAGCATCCAAATTGGATCGTCTGCACGCACACTCATATGATGAATACGAGCGCGGGGTGTTAAGTTATAGCGTTTAAGTGCCGCTTCACTAACAACAAGAACGGCACTAGACGCATCGCAGGTTTGGCTAGACACAGCCGCAGTCACTTTGTCGCAACCAAACAAAAAATCTAATTCCGCCATTTTTTCTAAGCTGGAATTACGCGGCGTTTCATCCATTTTCACGTCGCCAAAGGGAATAATTTCCTTATCGAAATGACCCGCGGCAATCGCTTTTAATGCGCGTTGATGCGACTCATAAGAAAACAGTTCTAAATCTTTACGCGATAAATTCCATTTATCGGCAATCATCTGTGCAGATTTAAACTGCGTCGGCGGCTCGGCACCGTAGCGCTCAACCCAACCAGTCGATCCAGAGAAGGGGTCGCTAAAACCCAATGGCGCAGCCAGAGTCATCGCCGATGAAATAGGAATTTGCGTCATGGTCTGCACACCGCCCGCCACAATCACGTCCATACAACCAGACATAATTGCCTGCGCCGCAAAATGCACCGATTGCTGGGAAGAACCACACTGGCGATCAATAGTCGTACCCGGTACTTCTTGTGAAAGACCCGCCGCCAACCATGCGCTGCGTGCGATGTCGCCCGCGAGCGGGCCAACAGTATCTACACAACCAAAGATGACATCGTCGTATTCATTATCAGGAATGCCATTGCGCTCAACGATAGCCTTTAAAACATGTGCACCCAAATCAGCACCGTGCACATGAGCAAGACCGCCTTTACGGCGCCCTGTGGGGCTGCGAATTGCGTCTACGATATATGCTTCTGCCATGTTAAATCCTCGGTAATTTGGTCAGACGTCTGATGTCTGATTCTTTATAAAAAATGCTCGGGCTGTGTTGGTCGTCCGACATCAGACACCTGACGTCAGACTAATAAGCTAAGCCGCAAATGTATTGCCCGCGCCTAATTTCGCTTCATCACTAAACACAAACTCCGCAATGCGCTGCTTATGAAAACCGGCTGTGCCATAGCTGCTATTTAGCGCCCATGCGCGTTTCATGAAAATATGCAAATCCACTTCCCAGGTGTAACCCATGGCGCCATGGACTTGAATGCTATTTTTAGCCGCTAAATCGGCTACTTCGCAGGCCACTACTTTGGCGTGGCTAACATTGTGCGAAGCACTAGATGCATTGTTTACCAGCGCGTAAGCGGCGCGATAAACCGGTGTTTTGGCGTACTCCAATTTGTAAGCGATATTTGCCATATGATGCTTAACCGCTTGGAAGCTACCGATGGCGACACCAAACTGTTTGCGATCAGTGGTGTATTGCACAGAGATATCGATCATGCGCTGGGCAACACCAAGCGCCTGTGCTGCCGCTGCTAAAGCACCGCGATTAAGAGCAAACACAAGCAAGTCTTTTGCCTTTTGGCCGTCTGCTAATTTATGAGCCGCAGCGACATCAAATTCGACGGCAAACAATTTGCGCCCCAAATCAATGGACTCGTTGTAGCGAAGCTCAACTGCGCCCGCTTCCACCGCATACACCGCGCCGGCTTTTTCGAGAATCAACAGATCAGCGATATGCGCATCTTCAACTAAATTATTTACTTCCAGACCAACCACTACCTTGGCTTCGCCACTGGCGATTTTAGGAAGCCACTGCTCAGCAAAGGCAGAATCGCCAACCTCCATAATGGTTGGCACCGCAACCAGCGCGCTATGAACCAGCGGCTCAGCCAAAGCAACATAGCCCGCCTCCTGCGCTAGCAGAACAAAATCCAACTCGTTCATACCCAAGCCACCATGAGCCTCGGGAACAGTAATGCCAGTAAGGCCCATCTCAACAAACTGCTGCCACAAAGCATCACTGCGACCAGACTCGGTTTGCCATGCCGCACGAATTGATTCCGGCGTAATTTCATTAACCAGAAAATCCCTTACCGACTCCTGAAACAACAACTGGTCTTCGCTAAATGTAAAATCCATAAATCTTTCTCCGAGCACTCGCCAACAAATCGAGAAAACTCAAAATTAATTTTTAATTTCCTAAAAACACCACCCAACCAAGCAGCGCAGATTTTTGTACGCTGGCAAGGCAAAAATGCGCGCAGGGCGGAAGCGTATATGCAATACGTAACCAACCGAGCACTTTTTTAACGCAGCCAGCGTGCAAAAAGATCGCTGCGAACCAAGGCCAAAATGCGTGCAGGGCGGGAGCGTATATGTAATACGTGACCAACCGAGCACTTTTTTAAACGCAGCCAGCGTGCAAAAAGATCGCTGCGTTTCCGACAAAATTGGAAATGAATATTTTCGCTGCATAGCGAGGCGAAATCGCGCGGAAGAAGGGAGCGTATAAATAATACGTGACCGACTGAGCACGATTTCAACGCTGCTATGCGGTGAAAAGATCATTTCCTCGGCATACCTAGTAGACGTTCGGCGATTATGTTTCGTTGTATCTCATTCGTTCCCGCATAAATCGGCCCCGACTGCGAGAACAACCAGCCATCTAACCAGCTACCTACTTCACCGGCGTCGGGTGCGTGGGGTACAAGCTCTGCCCGCGCGCCTAAAATTTTCAAGCCTAGACCGTGCATTTGCTGATCAAGCTCTGACCAAAATATTTTATTGGTTGAGGCTTCTGCGCCAATCTTGCCGCCCTGCATTAAGCGGCAGGCGGTTTGATAGGTGGTTAGTGCATAGGCTTCGGCATCCATGTAGGCACGCAACACCGCATCGCGTACGGCGGGGTCTTGGTCTGCACTTTCTTGATTGGCTTTGTATAAATTAACGAGGCGCTTTGCGGTTTCTTGAAAACGCGCAGGTGAACGGAGCATGAGGCCGCGCTCAAATCCGGCGGTGGCCATGGCCACACTCCAACCTTCGCCTTCACCACCTAAGCGGCAATCGACAGGTACTTTCACGTTGTCGAAAAATATTTCCGCAAAACCGGGCAAGCCATCGAGCTGGGGAATTGGACGAACGGTAATGCCCTCTGATTCCAGCGGCACCAAAATAAAGGTGAGTCCTTTGTGGCGCTCGGATGCCGGATCGGTTCTGAACATACCGAAACACCAGTCCGCCCACACTGCGCGGGTTGACCATGTTTTCTGGCCGTTGATTACGTAATGAGTACCGTCTTCGCTCAGCGTTGCAGTGGAGCGAATCGCCGCCATATCTGAACCGGCATTTGGCTCAGACCAGCCCTGACACCAGATATCTTTACCTGTTGCCATGCCGTTTAAAAATCGTTTTTTCTGCTCGTCGGTGCCGTATTCCATTAAGGTCGGACCGAGCAGGAATATGCCGTTTTGATTTACCCGCAGCGGTGCGCGTGCCGCGTAATACTCTTCTTCAAAAATAAGCCATTGCAGAAGATCGGCGCCACGGCCGCCCATTTCCTCTGGCCAGGTAATCATGCCCCAACGGCCTTCGTAGAGTTTCGCTTCCCACTCGCGGTGCTGCTGAAAACCTTCTTCGGTATCGAAGGATTTTAGCGGTTCAGCAGGCACGTTAGCCGCAAGCCAAGCACGAATTTCAGCGCGGAAGGCGGTTTGTTCGGGTGTATATTCAAGTTGCATGTTGATATCCAATTACCGCGTTTATACTTTGTTACGGCGCGCGTCGGACGTCTGACGCCAGACGTGCCCTTTAAAATTTCGCATCGCGTTTTTCAACAAACGCGTCTTTGGCTTCCTGCGAATCAGGATCGGCATAAGCCTCCTGCGTGAAGCCCTGCTCCCAGCGGTATTTATCTTCTAAATTGCCGTCTTCAATACCGTTTAATGCTTCTTTGGCGAGCTGCACCATGCGAGGTGATTTAGCGGCCATTTTGCGAGCAATATCGCGGGCGGTATCTAATAGCTGATCGCGAGGTACGACCCTTTCTACAGCACCTAAGCGGTAAGCTTCCTGCGCATCGATAGGCTCGCCAGTGAAATACATGTAGCGCACTTTTTGCACTGGGAACATGCGCTGTAAATGTGCGCCGCCACCCATGGCACCGCGATCAACTTCTGGTACGGCGAAGGTGGCGCATTCAGAGGCAACTAACACATCGGCTGCGCCGCTAATGCCAATTCCGCCGCCCAGTACAAAACCGTGCACGGCAACAATCACCGGCTTGGGGTTACGGTGAATCGCTTTAAAGGTGTCGTAATTGCCTTTGTTTACTTTGGTGATCATGGCGCTATTGGCGGCAAGTTCTTTGATGTCGACACCGGCACAAAAACCACGACCTTCTGCCGCGATAATGATGGCGCGCACATCGGGGTTTTCACCCAGTGCATTTAACTCGGCAGCAATCGCCAACCAGCCAGCGCTATTAAAGGCATTTACCGGCGGGTGATTAAAAATTACTTCGGCAATACCGCTGTCGATACGGGTAGAAAATGGCTGACTCATTATTATTTCCCCTGCGCTTGTAAACGCTGTAGTTGGGCTTCGGCCTCGGCAACCAGACCGCTAATTAATTCTTCACAACTTAATAATTTATCGATAACACCGGCAACTTGGCCGGAAGGCAGCACGCCATCATCGGGACGTCCATCCACCATGGCTTTTTGAATAATCATGGGCGCGTTGGCCGACATAATGGCTTGCGCTGGCGTCAGGTCGCCGTCTTTGCTCATCGCTAAGGCTGACTTAAGCAAACCGAAAATACTGGCACCGGTAAACTTGCGGAAGGCCAAACCATTGCGCAGTGCAATCACTAATTTTTTAAGATTTCCCGCGCGCTCTAACTCACCTAAAAAGCGATTTAGAATCATGCGCTGCTGAATACCGTCGAGTGCTTGGGAGACAATAATCTCGGCGGGATTTTTACAATCTAAGTAGCGCTGCTTAGTCGCCTCTGGGACGGGACTTTCCTTGGTCAATAAAAAGCGTGTTCCCATCGCGATGCCATCGGCACCAAAGGCCATGGCCGCAATTAAGCCGCGACCATCTTTAAAACCACCGGCGCCCAACACAGGAACCTGTGCGCCAACCGCGTCTACCACTTGTGGCAATAACAAGGTCGTTGGCACCGAGCCGGTGTGTCCACCGCCCTCGCCGCCCTGAACCGTGACCGCATCGGCACCCATTTCCACCGCTTTAATCGCGTGTTTGGGCAAGCCGATGGTGGGCATACAGACCACGCCGGCATCTTTAAGCTTGGCGACCATGTCCTTGCCCGGTGAGCGCGAATAACTGACCGCCTTCACCTTGTGCTTAATGACCAGGTCGACAATCTCGGCAGCATTGGGCTGATACATATGAAAATTGACGCCGAAATTTGCCTCGGTTAATGACTTCACTTTGAGAATATCGGCTTCCATTTGCGCAGGCGGAATCGTTGCCCCCGCTAAAAAGCCAAAGCCACCGGCATTGCCTGTGCCCGCCACCAACTGCGGATCGGCAACCCAGCCCATCGCGGTCTGGATGACAGGATAGCGGCAGCCGAGAAGTTCGGTAATTCGAGTATTAAGTAGCTTCGACATGATATTCAGCCTATAGCTTCATGGTTTGAGGACTGACGTCAGACGTCGGACGAAGCATCATCGTCAGACACCCGACTTCCAACGCCTGACTCACAGCCGCACTCCCGCTGGATTATCCTTCAACTGCTTGCTGCGCAGATTGTGCGGATCAATCTGGCGAATAACCGCTAATTGCTCTTCGGTGGGCGCCGCTGTCGTCGCTATCGTGTCTGGTACATGCACTTCGAAACCCGTGTTAGCAACAACCTCTTCCACGGTCACACCGGGGTGCAAACTCACAATCTGCATTTGGCGATTCGGGCCGTTAAAATCGAACACGCCTAAGTTGGTGTACACGCAGCGCAAATCAATTTCGTCAAAGCTGTAACCCTTGGGCAAACGATCTGGGTTAAAACCGATGGTGCACACCACATCGCACTCGCCTTCAATAAATACGCGGGGGCCATGGGCAGGCACCATGTAACTATTGGCGTGGCAAATGGAGTTACCGGGAAAACCGCGCACGCCTAACATTTGCACTTTGGGCTTTTGGTAGTCGCCGCCCATGGCAGAAATATTGGCCTGACCAAAGCGGTCAATTTGGGTTGGACCACCCGTAAGATGACGACGACCGCTCCAGACGTTGTCGAAAATACGGCTAAAGCCCATCCAGTTTTCATTCATTTGCACAAAGTCATCGGGACGTTTACCGACTGGGTTCGGCGTCGACAAAATCCACGCCTCAGAATCGGTCATCATAATGCCGGGATTCGTGGTCAGCATCGCGAGGCTGGCAGCAATACGCTGCAACACGCCAATACCTGTCACCAGCACTTCGCCATCGTGCTCGTAAGCCGCCGCGTTAGCGCAAATCATTAATTCTGCCAAACTGTAATCGCTTGCAGGTGTGCTCATCGTTTTATCTCCTGTTAGCCGATTAATAGACGGGTTGTGGCAATTTACGAATCGCATCTAGGCCGCCAACTTTGGCCTGATACTCTTCCTCGCTGCTGTCTTTGATGTATTTATCGAAGTACGCCGCAAATCCACCCTCTTTGGCAGACGCGTTGTATTCCTGAAAATGCGGTATATCAAAACCGTAATTAGGGCTGCATGACGAGGGATGCGCGCCACCCGGCACCAGTGCAACACCTGTGGTGTAGTTGCGCTCCCAAAACACCAAGCGCGCCTGCGCCGGATCGGCAAAGGCCTCAGCTTCAACAATTTCTTCGCTGGTCACGAAGGTCTTGTCAGCGGCGCGCACAAACCAGTCATCCATGTGATGATCTGGCGCCGTGATTTGACACACACCGCGCACATCAGCGCGATTGACGTGCACCAAGGCCACGTCTAATTTCAGCGCCGGCATCGCGACCCACTCTTTGTCATCGTAGGGGCTGTCGATCACTTTAATATCAGGATTGAACTTGATTACGTCGGTACCCAAACCCACCTTGGTAGGAATAAAGGGGCAACCCCATGCCGCGGCGCGCAAGCCCAGCAACATCATGCCCTCATCAATTTCCATTACTTCTAAGTTGCCGCTCTGGCGGGTCGCACGGAAATAAGGCTCAAGGGGAATAAAATCTAGCGATACAAAGGCAAACACCAATTTGCGCACCTTGCCCGCCGCGCACAACATGCCGACGTCAGCGCCGCCGTAGGCAACAATAGTCAGGTCTTTCAGATCTGACTTTAGGATCTCGCGAATCAACGCCATCGGCTTGCGGCGTGGCCCCCAGCCACCAATACCAATCGTCATGCCATCACGTAGTTGGCCGACAATCTCCTGCAGACTCATTTGTTTGTTCACGAGCGCTCCTTGAATTTCCAAAATTACGTAGTGTGCAAATCACCAAAATGCAGCAATTAACACAGCATAGTTACGATATACGTAAATATAACACCAATTAATTATGCAAAACATCACTTACCGATAATATTACTAATGGGTTAAGCCGTTTGGGGTAGATGCTCAGGCCGTAAGCGACCAGACCAGATAATTGGTATAGGCAGCGGAAACAGCTCTTAGAGAATAGTTGCAAAATCAGTGGACGCTAGGACATATTCCTAGGCATTTTCTTGAGTTTTAACTAGGGGATATAGAGAATGAACCGAGGGCGGAGATAGCAACGAGATAAATACAGCAAGAGACCAGACACGGATTACGCGCCCGATCTCTGAAAAGCCTAATTATTAAAGCGCACCGGCTCCTTACCCTTATTACCAATCACCACCGTGCCAGCAATCTTGTCGTGCCAGCCCTGCTTGCGCCTGTCCAGGCCAACCCAGATAAAGCCCAACATAAAGACCATCGCCGACAGGTAATAGCCCAAATAACGCACGATCCATTGCTTTACCGAGGGCTTTGCTCCGGTTTTCGCATCGACAATCGCGAGCGTTAAAATCAACTTACCAGGGGTTGCCGACTTATAGATCCAGAACAGCATGACGACAATGGCAGGCAGCACGTAGTTAATTACGACATTCCAAGTACCGGGTACCTGAAGGGTCTCGAAAGACATGGTAGACATATGCATACCTTGACCCTCCACACTGGACCACTGCGTGTTACCAAGGGTAAGTGCGAGAAGAGGTAATATAAGTAGACCAAAAAGAAAGGTGTCGATGATAGACGCCCATACCCGAATCCAAAATCCGGCGTATTCAAGCTTCTGTTCTGACTCCTGCGGGGTATTATCCATATCAGCTCCAAACTGGCTTTGTTTTGTCGTCAACAATACACTGTATTGACACGAATGACGCAGGCTAAGCAGAAATGCCCAACAGTGCAAATTTTAGGGATTGATTAGTCATACCAAGCTCGGTAGCTAATCAGACACATAGGGAAGCCCCACAATGCCACTATCTTCCGTACAAACCTACGACATTGAAAAGGCGCTCATAGGCAACCGAAAAATTGACGCCATTAAACTGTATCGCGAGGCAACGGGCTGCTCCTTAGTAGAAGCTAAGGACGAAATAGAAACAATGCTCACCAGTTTAAAAACGCGGAAGCCTCGGCATTTTAAAGACATTGGCGTACAGGCCGAGCCAGAGCAGACAAAACCCACCAGCAAGAAAAAAACCTTTTTAGTGACCTTCTTCTTGGTAGATACCATTATATTCACCGGTCTTATTTATTACTTCCTACTTCGTGATCAAGACAGTGCCGACAAACCCTCAAGCCTTGCCAACCAAGCCGCACAAGTCATACAGCAAATAAAACCTGAATCACAAACCCAAGGTCGCCCCAAGTCAATCTCCCTACCCAATTCCGTAGCCGTGGATTCCTACACCGAGAGACTCAATCCCGACGACAATTTCGACTCGCTCTACCTCAGCAAAATAAACAGCAGCAGCTATATCAACAGAAAAAGCTCAGGTAATAGCAGCAGCTTTGACAGCAGCGAGATCGAGCGCAAAATTAAAACCGCCCGCAGCCAACTTGCTCAACTACGCGTGCCGCCAACAAATAGCTCGCTGACCCTAATTGAAATGAGCGCGGCACCGGTAAGCTTAGACGGCATCATCAACAGTGAAGAATGGCAAGACGCCACCGCGATTGTCCTTGATGAAGAAAACCAAACCACCCTGTATTTCAAAACCGATGGCGAATGGCTCTTTATCGCCTGCGACGCGCCGAGTGAAAAAAGTCAGGGCGGCTACGATCAGTTACGGGTGTATTTTCACGCTGGACTCAACCCGAATTTAGTCAATGAACGCATCCACATCGGCAAGGGTGCAGGTGTTACCAGCATTAGACAAACCACTTTCCGCTGGCAGGGCGACCCGCCAAAAAACGACAACGAGCGCTGGAAGAAATACGCGATTAACGACTGGGGACTTTACAACTACGCCTACGGCAGCTCATCGATGAGCAGCGGCAACCGCCAATACGAAGCGGCTATTCATATAGGTGAGGCAGGCCTACACAGCAAAGTACCCTTCACGGTATATGCAGAAGTTGAAACCGATCCGTTAAAAGATGAAAAAGGGAAGTTTGTCGAACGGCAGTATTTAGGTGAACTCGGCAATGAGCGGAATCCGGTTTGGATGGTGTTTTAGGGCTGTTTTATTGCTGTGTTGATTGAGCTCCACTAACTCCATGCTAGCCGGCTTACGATTATGTTTGCTTGGAATTTTCGAGAGAGACCTGATATCGACAATAAGCAAGCGACGGAATAGACATCTGCTTGACCACCTTGTTATGCGCCATTATACTTCCTGTACCATTTAACGTACATGTATAGGTGAGCCACTATGGACGCGATTAGTTACACTGCGGCACGTGCCAATTTAGCGAAAACGATGGAGAAGGTCTGTGATGACCATGCGCCAGTAATTATTACTAGAAAAAGCGAATCTCCAGTTGTGATGATTTCACTGGATGATTATCAAGCATTGGAGGAAACCGCCTACTTATTGCGATCTCCAGCAAACGCACGACACCTGCTTGAATCAATTGCCGAGCTAGAGGCGGGCAAAGGAACCGTGCGGGAACTTTTGGAATGACATTAACATTTTCGTCTAAAGCGTGGGAGAACTACCTTTATTGGCAAAAGACCGATAAAGCCATGCTAAAACGAGTAAACATGTTGATCAAAGATATTCAGCGTGATCCCTTTGATGGTATTGGGAAACCGGAGCCATTAAAGCACGGCTTATCTGGATATTGGTCTCGACGAATCAATGACGAGCATCGAATTGTTTATAAAGTTGCTGGCGACAAGCTTTTTATTGCGCAACTTAGATACCACTACGAGTACTAGCACATAACGAGGCTGTAGAATTTCTAATTTGTTGGTGTCGATATTGCCGAACACGGGCTCTACCACTGACATCCGATAGCTGTAGATCCTGATTTATTTTCACGCGGTTTCAAATCCAAAGTGCATCAAGGTTTAAACAATAATTCAAATAAAATAAATCTGCCCTCCTTATTCAAATCTAAATAGCCTAACCATCACAATCTCTTCTCATCCTTGAAATTTGAACAAACAGTCCAATGAATTACTTTCTCAGCAAACAAGACTGAAAATCATAAATCAAAGACCTGACCCCATTAACTCCCACAGCAAAGTACCCTTCACGGTATATGCAGAAGTTGAAACCGATCCGTTAAAAGATGAAAAAGGGAAGTTTGTTGAACGGCAGTACTTAGGCGAACTGGGTGACGAGCGGAATCCGGTTTGGATGGTGTTTTAGTGTGACGTTGTTTCGGTTTTAATTAAACTATAAAAATCCAATTTTTCCGAGAAAAGGGGACAGATTTATTTTCATTCCTGCAAACTCAAGTCTCAATAGCCTACAATTCACTTTAAGGGCAGCCAACTAAGGCTCGGCACTCTCTGTTATCAACCAGCTGCCGGCAGTTAACTCATCACGAGAGAAAGGCCGCAGCTGCAAGAAGTTCGAGGATATTCTTGGTAGCCACCCCACATAACTTTCGCTATCGTGGTGAAAAACTAGTAGCTGTTGTGTTCCGCTTGACACATTAGTAATCAGTGAGGAGTTAGAACGGAGCGTTAGATCCATGTTAACGGCGAAACTGTATAGGTCACTGACAGCACGATTGGAATCCCACAGAATATAAAACGTGTCGGCATAGGTTATCGCCCGGAGCTTATACTTTTCATAGCGAATCCCCTTTTCACTTTTAGGCCCCAGTATCTTTGTGGGTACCGACTGCAAGGACTCCCCCAGCAAGCTGTACTGACGCCCCAATATCTGATCATCATATTTTCCCGAGCCGTCTATTGCTGTTCTTCGCTCCACCCAAAATACAGTCACAGTGGATCCAATAATGGCCACAGCGGGATCGCGTAGCCCAGCATCCGAACTACTCTGCACAACAATAGGAGCGCTGGCGAATTGCTGGCCGTCTGTATTCAGCAAACTCAATTGCGTATTCGAGGAGCTTGGGTCACCTGCCTTTGGAAAATTCCACACAAGTGCAATTGTGTCACCTGAGTGAGCTATCTCCAGACGTTGTGACTCCTGATCGTCGGTAACCACCAAGTCCGTTGCATAGGACTGAAGGTCGGAAGTATTGTAGTTGTTGTCTAACAGTAATCCTTCTAGTGAGTGCGCCTCACCATTACTTGCCTTATGCCGAAGCCACGTTAGGAAATAGCGCTCCCCCGTATAGACCGCTTTCAAATTACTCAACGTGCTGGTGTCCTCGAATACATTCACCGCGTCCAGACTCTTTCCTTGGTCAACAGCCTCTCCCTGACTGTTAAGAAAACGCGCATAAAGCGTGTCTCCGCTACCCGACCTTGTGGCATACGCTAGCAAATAACCCGCCCCATCAAAGGTCAATGAAGTAGCTGAACACGCTGATGTTCCTGAAGGAAAGGTATCTAATGTTACAGGTGGGGTGATAATGCGTCCTGACGCCAACCCAACCGTTTTAAGAGACAAAGTGTTACCAGATTCTAACTCGCAGTATGCAAACAGTGTCTGGTTTCCGCTGCTAGCGGTAGCAACATGACCAGAAATCTGACTACTCTGAAGAGGTAAAAGAAGACCAAAACGCATAGTTTCGGCGAGAGAGTAAGCAACGGTTTCATAGCGCGTAAAGTAGTTAGCGTCGGCAGCATAGAGGAGCGTGTAAAATTTCTGCCCTACCTCAACGGTAGTGTGCAAGAATCGAAACGTATCTGGTATCCACATCGAACCATCAAGTTCACTATCATCTTCAACATCAATGATACTTACTCTCTTATATATATCTTGGTGAGGATTTCCTTCATACACATATTGGTGGGCTGGATAACCATCAATGACAATGTCATGACTAGAGAGCAGGTTTACGTTGCGGATTTCCCGGATAAAGGATTCGTCGTTAGACTCGGTTCCGATGACGAGGAACAGAGCTCGCCATTTACCTTTAGATATATCAAGGGGTTCTATCTCAGGTTCCAAGACGGGATAGCCCGCGGACCCCGATTGAGGAGACTCCCAATACGGTAAGGTTACATTCACTGAATCCTGAACGAGGCTGTGGCGTACATACCGTAGAGTATCTGGATTCACCGGCGTTGCGACCGCCGAATCATTTGGGAGAGTGGCATTATTATTTCCACCGCCACCGCCACAACTAGGGAGAAGTAAACAGAATAAGATTATCTGAAAAAAATGCCGGACTGAGACTTTTAAAAACATAATTGAATTCCATTTCTTTTACAGCATTTATTCACGTCTTATAATTTTTATCAACAAAATAATTTAATGTAGTTGAAGTTAATTTAACCGCCCCTCGACACCATAGACACCACTTTGTAGTATGACTATAGCGGTTACTTGTATTATCTATTCATACGCCGGTCAACCACCGTCGTCGTTTTGATAGTGCACGTCAAATGCAGACAGGTCTACGCGTTTATCAATCAGATGATGTATGGCGTGTTCGAAGGTACCTGACTGGAGCTGGTCTTCGTAATTGATTACAATCATCGCGCTTTGATTGTAGTCGTAGGGTTTGAACTTGGGCATTCGCATTACGCCTTAATGCTTTGGTCAATTTTAGCAAAACTTTATCAAAATAGGGGTTTTTATACAGCCTCAACGCCCGCAGCACGCGCGGCTTTTCTGTGAAGGCGAAGCCGTAACGGAAAAGCCGTCGCTGTGCCTGCGTTTGTTATATTCTTTAGCCATGGACAGACTCTTTAGTTGGCCCGATCACCCACCTTTCAGCATTGTTTTTTATTAATTCATTTATTGCCATCACCTGACTAGAATTAATGAATGCGTGTTTAATATCCGATTTAACTGACGATAGAGCCAGACATAACTGTCGAGACAGTGGGATAAGAATAATGTATTCATCCCCACCGCTGAATAATTGATCTATTACAATTGGGCCGTCTTTTATAATAAATGGTTGATCACAAAGAAGAACATCGGCTTCTAATGAATAAAGAAATAGCCAGCCCATGGAATCATGGATGTAAGCCGCATTTTCCTGCGCATTCTCAATCATCTTCACAAGCGTAATATTACGTGATTCTGAAAATGATAACCCTTCAAAAAGGCTGTCGTTATTCAGGTCTAAACCCTTTTCTTTCGCTTTTTCCTTGGCGGCTTCATCACCCCTTGCATGCTTTAAAATTTCTCTGATGAGCACCCGGTCAAACCCATCCTGATATTCATTGATGAGACTTGGATGCCTTGCAGATAAAAATCCGAAGAACCTTGATAGGTTATATAAACTAACATCGGTTTTGTCGGGATCATCAGATATCAACTTTCCCACTTCAGTTGCGAACGCACCATCAATTGTTGATAGCATCGGATTTTCGATCAATGTTGGTGAGTCAGACGCTTTTGCCGTTTCTCCCGTTAGAGAGTAAAGAAAGTTTTCAGAACAAAAGTTCCTAGGGCCGGCAGGCCCGACAACTCTCGAGTCCGTTTTATCTAGATAAAACAGGTTCTTGCCATCTAGCGAGAATAGAAGTTGATAAGACTGGGGAACATAATGATGACTCTTGGGATTACTCATAATTGAATATAACGCCCAAAGCAGCGGCGCGCGTTAGCGCGTCCAGCCCGCAGGGCGATGCTGCCTTTGCTTGTTATATACTTACTGCCTTGGTTTAACTGCATACTTAAAAAAATAGTAAGGGTATGCAAAGCTGCCTATAAAAAGGAATAATGCATACCACTTACTACGTTCTCCTTTGTCACTAAATCTCTGGCGCACATCTTTTAGACACAAAATGGCACCAAATAAAACTAAAGGCAGTGATACCCACCAAAATACATTGTATTGCTCTAAGGTCATGTAGGCCTCTTTACCTTGCAAGCTTGCTTGAACCTCCATGTGTGTTACGACAATAAAGATTAAAGCCCAGATTAGTGACAGAGAGGTCAGGGTTTTCTCGATCTTGTTCATAGTTGCATATAACGCCTACTGCAGCGGCAGACAAAATGGAGCGTGTTTTTGTGCAAAAATGAGCGGAGCGATTGCACAAAAAGGCGCGGAGTTTTGACTGTCCGACTGCCGGTACTTGTTAAGTGTTTGTTATATTTTTGAACCATTTTTCATATTTCAACTTGTTTTTGTATTTGATATTCAGCCTGTTTGCACCTGATGTTGCTCGCTGTATCATCATGAATGCCTCACCAAATCGGTCTAGCTGAATAGATTCATCGTCACCTAAATCATGGTGCTTCACTTGATTTTTAGCTTCATTATATATTTTTCTGATTTCACCCTTTGAAATATGTTTGATACCAAGTATTGATCTAACTTTATTTGCTCTTGTCCATTCATGATTGAAAGGTTCGATCCCTTCCTTGCTGTGAATCAGTCCCTCAAATATTTCTGCAGCAGCGCCAAGCAGGGTTAAGCTAGAAACATATCGCTTTTCCAAAAATAATACGATGCCATCTTCTAGCTGCTCTTTTGCTACATTTTCCTTTCTAGACGGACGAGCCATATACACTTAACAGTTTTGTTATGACGACTCAGGCCACATATCACTTTGGCCCCCTTATCACGGAACTGGCTTTTACGTTGATTGAAAAAATTTGGGAATTCAATGGGATATCGACCTCGCTATTAGCGAGCGCCCGACAAACGAAGACTAGTTCCCTTTATTTCTGCCAAACATTCCTTTCCCCTGATCATATCCTGTTTTTTATGTTTTTCAATAAGTTATGTCATTCTAAAATGTGTTAATGAGAATGGCTCTACTGTTCACAAGGGTTTAATCGTCGGGAACCGCTAATCTCAATAAAGACACAAACCCACTACAACCGAGTAGCAGTCACCGGCTGCGCCAATATCCACAAACCAAAACACGTAAAAATAATCATCAAGACCAGCATGGGCAATTGACTCAGCGTTGCCTGCCGACGCTGCGGAAATAGCAGCAGCGCTTCTTTATGGGCTAAGTACACGCTGAGCACGTGGCCAAAAAGGATTAAACCCACCTGCGTATGCCAAACCCAATCCATATTGGGGATAACTGATTCGGGTCGCCAATGGGCGCTGCCGAATAAATTCCAAGACCAGCCGAAGGGATCTGAGATCAGTCGCCATATCATTACGCCTTGGGTGCTGATCAAAGTGTAGTAATGGGTGATGTGGTAGACCAAGGCGATGGGTAAAAGTGAGTAGGTGAAATGTAAGGCGAGTGAGGATAGCGATGCGTGATACTTTGTTAGCCGACGTACGATTGCCAGAAAGAAATACAGTACGCCAAGGTAAAACAGCGGCGACAACACCAGCACGGTGGTTTCGAAAACGCCATGCGCCGCTTTTAATACCGGATAGGCCTGCACAATATTTTGGCTTTTGTATTCTCTGTATATTCCGGCGATGTCTTGCCAAAAGAACGTTGCCCAGATATTGGTGCTGTGCAAACCGTCGAATGCGGTTGACGATAATAGGAATAAGACAAACAGCAGCTCACTCATTGAGGATGCTTTGCCAATTTGGAGACCAGAGAACGGCATGCGTAAAATCACCGCTGGGCGTGACTGGGATTCATCTCTTGCTTGAATAAAAACCGGCGCCATTTTAGAGATCAGCGCAAATAGAACTGCAAAGAACTCGCCATACTTAAACCAGCGCTCGCTGCCAAGCAACCACGCCGCTACAAGGTTTAGTACGCTGTATGCCAGCAAGACGCTCGCTAGCCCTCGCGGGCCGCTTTCGCCAAATAGTTCAAACCAAACAAATCCGATGTAGAGCAATAAGGCTGGCCAATATTCTAGTTTTTCACCCCAGCGAGTACGCCCTGAAAAATCAATTTTAAACACCGCCGCCAAACAAAGCACCATGGTTTGCCAAGGGTTTACTAGCGGGTAAAGATTACCCACCAAGGCACTAAAATACGCGAAGCCTAAAACAAATATGATCCAAAAGAAGGTCATATTAAAATTTAAAAAGGCATTCGCCGTGCCCCACAAACCGGTGGCGATACACAACAGTAAAGCGAATAAACTCACTATGCGTAAAACGAGAATCGCGATGGGAGATATGACAAACAGGTTTTTTTCGTGCAGAGGCTGGGACGAATCTTGCGCGGCGCGCTGATCGCTGGCGAACCACGCCACCAATAAAAACGACAGCAGCAAGGCCGCCGCACTGCCCCAAGCGTATAACCAAAACGGCACAGGTAAGGTGTAAAGCGTACCAAAGGAATGCGACCACGCTGGCGCTGCAAATGCGGCTAGGCTAATGGCCAGCAGCCAATACAGACTCCGTGTACTGGCGGTCTTTTGGCCGCTGCGCTTAAACACCATAGCGGCAACTACCTAACTTAAAGCCCTGTCGGTTTAGGCGCAGTGGGCCCAGCACTGGGGGTAAATTCCAATATTTGAAAACCCGCACTGTAGCCTGCTATCCAGATATGGCCGGTTTCTGGTCGGTAGCGAATATAGGTGGCGACGGCGTCCCAGCGATCGGCTGAACTGCCGAAGCCTTCCGACAATAACACTGTTGGGGTATTTGGGTTTGGTGCCGGATGCCAATAGGCAATCTCGAAGGGGTTGGCAGGATCGTGAATGTCCCACACCCGCAGACCGCCGGTGTAGTAACTCATAAACAGGGTGGTGGCGTTGTTTACATCATCAAAGCCAACGTAGTGGGCCGAGTAGTTGGCGACGTCTATTTCAGTCTGTGGGCAGTTCTCTAATTTATTCACGTCGAGAATGATATCCGACACCCTGACCGGATTGGTCTCGTCGGTGATATCAATAATACGGCTGCGTGCCCAGGGACAAACTCCCGCGGTTGGCCATTCATCGCTGGAGTAAACGTAGGTACGGCCGCCATTTTTGAACCAGCGCGCGGTGTGCGAACCCGCCGTTGGCGCCTCGCCATCCAGCAAATTACTCCAGCCCACAAAGCCAATCTCCGGCGGTTGTGTGCCAAACAGAAATGGTGATGGCGGCGTGGTACGATCTTGAAAACCGCTAACATCTAAGATCATCATTCCGTTCTGCCCCACCCCGGGCCCATTGGGAAGCCCAAGGCCTAAGGATACAAAACCAAAGTTGGCCTGATAAAGACGCGTGCCCTCTGGGTTTAAACCGCAGTCGTGCGAGGCGGGAGAATAGAGCTGAATCAATTTAGGGTCTTCTAGATCGGTCAAATCGATAACTGCATTGCTCTGCGCCGAACTGGTGGCATAGGCCGTAAAACCATCGTCGGTAATACACATGGCGTGGCCCATAAATGCCAGACCTTGGTCGATACTGCCAATACCACCGGGTAAATCGGGAAGCGGCGGCAGGGTAATTCCCACGCCTATATTTACCGACGCTTTTAAAATGGGTTTGCGACAATCAATCGCCTCGTAAACATCGAGCGCCGTGCCGCCGCCCCGCGTGGCAACAATAATATGGCGCGCCTGATTTGCCTGAATAGATTCGTGCGGGGCAATCATGGCGGGGCTTTGCAATATATCAACTAGCTCTGGATTTTCTGGGTCTGAGGCATCAATGACTGCCATGCCGTTTAGGGCGCTGAACTGCGGATCGACATAGGGAGACGACGCCGGCCCAAATATCTGCCCCGGCGAGGTGGTGGTGACGTAGGCACAGTCATCTAGCCAGGCCATAGAGAAGTTGGCACCGCGATCCAAGATGGTATTCTCGCCGACCAAGCGTAAACCTTTGCGATAGCCCTGCGCTGCGCGGCCACTTAATTGGTCAGCAATTGGCACTTGGCCCTGTAAACCGGTTTCGAGCAGGTCGTCATTTTCAATTTCTGAACCGCCACCGGAGTTTGAACCAGAACCAGACCGAGGCCCACTACTGCTACTTCCGCCACATGCGGATACGCACACAAGGCCTATGGCCAAAATAAGGGTCGTGGCGAGTCGACGGATTTGTCTTGGGGTCATATGAATTCACTGCCTGTTATAATTATTATGCTTGCTCAAAAGATAGCAGTTACGCGTCGACAATACGACTCATGCGATAGTCATGCTTCACAAAATTAACACCCAGCGAACACTCGGTGCGACGCACCCCCGCAAGGCCGGTAATTTTACTGTGCAGAAAGCGTGCTAGCTCTGCATTGTCTTGCACTAGGGTGATTGCCAAGATATCGAAACGGCCCAGCATTTTACCAACGAAGCCGATCTCGGGCACGTCGGCGAGTTTTCGCGCTACGTCGTCGCACTGGGCGCTGCGCTCCACCTCTACCCAAATGTAAGCAAGGGTCGGATTGCGCAAACGGGCGATGTTGGTCATGGCGGTAATGCGCACCTGACCTTCGTTTTCCATACGTTTGATGCGACTGCGCACAGTGCCTTCGGTAATGCCTAAGTCCGCTGCAATTTTGCGATTACTAATGCGCGCGTCTTTGGCGAGGCCATCTAGTATTTTACGGTCTTGGTCGTCTAACTGCTTTTTTGCCACGGCACTAATTCCTTTACCCGTTTTCCCTAAACACCGTACCCAAAGGGCACCCAGTTTGACTGATTTTTTAGCACATCAAGGGCGATAGACGGCTCTAGCTTGCGCACCCCCGGCACACTTCCCAAGCGCACCAGTAGTTCTGACAGATGTTCTTGATCACGGGCAACAGCAAGGGTTTCTATATCCAAGGTGCCCACCACCTGACACACCGAAAACACTTCGTCGAACTTGGCCAAATCTTCTGCCACCACATCGGCTGGGCGGCCCTCAACCTGAATGCCCACGGCTAACATCATGGTGTAGCCAACGGCTTCGTAATCCGTCACGGCGACCACCCGCAGACTATCGCCCTCTTCCAAGCGCTTTACTCTGGCGCGCACGGTGGCTTCGGTCAGACCTAATTCATTCGCCAAGGTTTTGTAGGGCATACGACCGTCGCGGCGCAAATGCGCGACAATGCGGTGATCGATCTCGTCCATATGTTGGGATGACGCCGGGCGCAGGTGTTCGCCGTCGCTAAACTCTGTCATATCACACTCCGAATTGGCGCAGGCATCAGGCTAACTTTTGGGCCGCCAAGGCTTTCAGCTCTGGCTTGACGACTTTGCCAGAGGCATTGAGCGGCAGTGCGTCGATGAATTCCACATAAAAAGGCACTTTGTAAGACGCCAACTGCGCGGCGCAAAACTCACGCACGGCGGTGGCATCGATATCGCTACCTGACTTGCGCACCACAAAGGCCATACCCACTTCGCCCTGGGGTGCTTTGGGCACACCAATAACCGCCACCCCCGCTACGCCGCTCATGGCGTAGAGCGCTTTTTCAATTTCAGCGGGATAGACGTTTTCACCGTTCATGATGTACATGTCTTTCAAACGGTCGGTGATTTTGAGGTAACCCGCCTCGTCCATCACGCCAATATCACCGGTTTTTAACCAACCATCGGCGGTAATCGTCTCGGCGGTGGCTTCCGGCATATCGAAGTAGCCTTGCATGACGTTGTAACCGCGGAACCACACCTCGCCTTCGCTACCCCGCGCCACTTCGACGCCGGTTTGCGGGTCTGCGCATTTCAGCTCTACGCCGTCGATGGCGCGACCAGAGGTGGAGGCAATAATTTCCGCTTCGTCGTCTGGGCGACAGATTGTGACGACGCCACAGGACTCGGTAAGGCCATAAGCAGTGACTACGGTTTCAAAGCCCAGCTTGTCACGCATATCGTGGACCAACTGCACCGGCACCGACGCCGCACCAGTCACACCCAAACGCAGACTGGAGAGATCGTAGTTGTGGCGAGTGTCATCTGCTAACAGCATTTCATACAAAGACGGCGCGCCCGGCAACATGGTGACTTTTTCGCGCTGGATGACTTCCATCACCGATTGCTTGTCGAATTTCGCCATTGGCAAAATAGTCGCGCCGCAAATAATCGCTGCCAGCCAACCGGCTTTGTAGCCAAAGGAATGGAAGAAGGGATTAATAATTAAATAATTGTCGTCGCTGCGCAGGCCAACCGTGGCGCTCCAGGTTTGGAATACGCGAATGTTTTGCTCGTGGCTACACAGCACGCCCTTTGCTTTGCCCGTGGTGCCAGAGGTAAATAACATATCGGCGCTGTCGTGGGGATTTACCGCGCGCTCTATGGCAATAAACTTGGCCTCGTCGACCTCTTCACCGTGGGTCAAAAAACTGCCCCAGCTTCTAGACTCATCCGCTACAGGAACATTTGCCTGCGGCAGCAAGATACGGTGATGCAAACTCGGTAAGTTTTCACCCAATGACGGCGCCGCGTTTTCAAACTCGGCGGTGGTCAGCAATACCTTCACGCCAGCACGGCGCAAAATATCGGTCGCTTCGTTTTCCTGTAGACGGGTATTTAAGGGCACAAGAATTGCGCCTAGCGATTGCAGCCCTGCCGCTGCAACAATCCACTCCGCCATATTTGGCGCCCAAATCGCAACGCGGTCACCGTGGCATACACCCAGCGCAAAAAATGCCTTAGCCGCCTGCCGACGCTGCTCATTTAATTGCACATAAGATATTTCACACCCCAACTCACGAATAGCCGCTTTTGCGCCAAATTGCTGGGCTGCCCAGCCAATAAGACGGGGCAATGTGAGGGGCATATCGGGAAAAGACGGAGTTGGTTCCAATAACATAGCGCAGGCAGTCCTGTTCGAGGCTTTTATCAACAGCGCTAAGTCTAGAAGTTCACAGGCAACACAACAAGCGAAATGCGTATTATTTTAGATTAATATTTACGCGTTACGTAATTAGGCGGTGTAACCCGCATTTTCACTCTCCTTCAACAACATGGCCCGCTTGCGGCCAGCACCCCAGCGATATTGACTAAACTCGCCCGTGCCGCGAATAACCCGATGACAGGGAATCAAATACGCGATGTTATTTTTGGCAATGGCCGACGCCACCGCCCGCGTAGACGAGGGCATACCCAGTGACTCAGCTAATTGCTGGTAGGAGCAAACTTCACCACTCGGTATTGCAAGCAAGGCCTCCCACACCTTCATTTGAAACTCCGTGCCCTTTAACAGCACCTTGGTCGGTTCAAGTTTAGAATCTGAGCCAAATCCAAACATTTTTTCATAGAGCGCCAATGCGTGCTGATCGTCGCGAACCAGCGTCGCCGCCGACCACTCTTGCGCCAGCTCTTCGCACAATATCGCCTCGCCGCGCGGATCATCAAAGAACGCCAACTTACATACACCGCGATGATTAGCGGCAATAAAGCAGAAGCCAAAAGGCGATGGGCAACTGCCATACGTAATCTGCAGCCCCTGCCCCATATTGCGGTATTCGCCAGGCGTGACGCGCTCGATCTTGATCATAAGGTCGTGTAATCGGCCACTACCACTCAATCCACAAGCGAGGGCACTGTCCATGACCGAACTGGTGCGCAATAAGCGCTTGGCATTTTCCTTGGTTAAAAACTGTAAAAACTGCTTGGGTGACACACCGGCCCACTCGGTGAAAATACGCTGCAAATGGAATTCGCTAACGCCAACGTGATCCGCCAGTTCAGCTAAGCTTGGCTGGCTGTGCTGATGATCGCTCAAATACTGTATGGCGCTGGCAACCCGCTGATAGTTTGCATGCTGCTCTATCGCTGAACTCATTGTTATTCCTTAAATACGACGATCTCGATCACGTCTGAATAGCAAAATTGTGGCGCCGTCGAGAGATAAATACCACCCGATTCTTGCCAACAACCGGCAGTGGGCGTTAGTTTTATAATAATGCCGAACTAAGTACCGCAAACCTGTCAAACTACTATGCTCACAATACCGCACATCCAGACTGAGGCAGTAGCTTTGCCAATGGAATGCCAATCAAATACCTAGGAGAAGATAATGGGCCGCGCCATCAAGTATTTCGCCATCACCCTTGTCAGTATCGTACTTTTGATCGCAATAGCGGCGGCGTCGCTCGCGTTTTGGATCGATCCCAATATATTCAAAAATGACATCGAAAAGATTGCTAGCGAGCAAGGCCTGACACTCCATCTAAACGGCGACTTGTCTTGGCAAGTTTTCCCAAATATACAAATCGTTATTAATGGTGCCACGGTCTCGCCTAAAAATGAGGCTGAGATAATGCGCTTTGATAAGGCGCAATTATCTGTTGCCCTAATGCCTTTATTGAAAAAAGACATTGTTGTGCAAGGTATCAGCCTTGATGGTGTGAAAGCCTCGTTAATTGTCGATGAGAACGGCGTGGGCAACTGGACCAAGATTGGTAAGCAAGATAGCAAGAGTGCCAGTGAGCCAGAAAAACCCAGCGACGAACCTCAAAAAGCGATGCAGCTGGCAATTGCCAAGCTAACATTAAGCAACAGCAATATTAGCTATACTGACAAGCAAACTGGCCAACACGTCGAGTTAAACGCGCTGTCACTCTCTGGCGAAAACATTCAGCTAGACAACAAAGCCTTCCCGCTGAATTTGGAGAGCGACTTTAGTTTTATCGATGACACCCAATCTGTCAGCGGTAAAACCCAGATCAATAGTAATATCACGGTAAATAGTGAGATCAATCATTTTGTTATTGGCGATGGAAAACTGTCGCTGACTATAGATCACAAAAACGACCTCTCATCGATTTCACTCAGCACCGAATTGGCACTGGATGCAGAGGTCGATACAACCAAAGCCCTTGAATGGGCGGTGCCCAGACTCAGCTTTGCAGACACCAGCTTGCGCTATGCCGCCAAAGACGGCACAAACATCGACATTACTGCACTCAGCTTTGAGGGCGGCATTACCCCTGGCGGCGAAGCTAAGGCCATCAATATTCGCGGCGACGTACGCTATGGCACCGCAACGCAAAAACCCATAGAGACCAATTTAAGTCTTAGCAGCGTGGTCAGCATCGACGAGAAATTGAATTCGATTAAAGCTAAGGAAATTGCCATTAAAACTCGCATTGGCGACGAAGCCATCGCGATTACCGGCGATGCCAGCGCAAGCCTGAGTCCCTTGGACTATCAAGCAAAATTAAGTTTGGCGAACGCTAACTTTAAAAAAATAGCTGACACGCTGGGTATCGAATTGCCTGACATGTCAGAACCCAGCGCACTCAATAAAGTCGGTGCCGCGTTTTCAGTAAAAGGTAATGACAAGCGTATTGTGATTTCTGAGCTGCGCACCACCCTCGATGACAGCACCATTACCGGGAATGCCAGTGTCGATATTGATAAAAATCAAGCTGTAAAACTTGCGCTTAACATCGACAAAATTAATGTTGATCACTACCTCGCACCTGTCGCCGAGGAAGAGAACAAACCCTCTGACGCAAAGAAGGCGGAGCCCAAAGCAGGGTCATCAGCTGACGCCGAAATACCGCTACCAAGAGAGCTGCTGAACAGCCTTGATATAGATGCGAAACTGCAAATCGGCGAACTCACCGCCAGTCAACTGCCGTTCAAAAACATATTATTGCAACTCATTGCAAAAAACGGCGTAAGCTCTGTGAGCCCGCTTAGCGGCATAGTTTACGACAGCCCATTCACTGTAGACGCACAGCTCGACACCCGCCCCGCTGCGGCCCGAATGTTGATTAGAGGAAGCAGTAAACAACTACCGTTGGGCAAAGTTTTAAAAGACGCGGCAGCCATCGAAGAGCTATCTGGCATTAGCGATGTGAGCTTTAATTTGAGCACCAACGGCACCAGCGTCGCCGCCCTGAAGAAACACCTCGATGGCAATATCGACCTGAGCGCCCAGCAACTTCGTCTTAGCAATATGAATATTGAAAAGGCGTTTTGTCAGCTGGTGGCAAAATTTCAGCAAGAGACCTTCGACCCCACAAACTGGCCAATTTACAGCGACTTAAAAGACACCACGACCAAGATTGTTATCAAGGATGGTATTGCGAGAATTGAGACTTTAAATTCTGGCGTGACGAAATTGGCACTTAGCGGTAACGGCAAAATTGATTTAAATGAAGATACCTTTGATATTGTTATTAAGACTCGCTTAGCGCAGGCGGATCAAGATGCCATGACCTGCAAAATTAATAATGACAAACTGCTAAACCGCGATATACCCATTCGCTGTAAAGCGGCATTCGACAAAGTTGGCGCCACTAGCTGTTTACCTGACTTTAGAGTGATAGAGGATATCGCCAAAGAAAAAGCCAAAGATAAAATTGATGAGAAAGCTAAAGAGTTTATCGATAAGAAAATGGGCGGCGAAAACGGCGAGGCCGCTAAACAAATTTTTAATCAGTTCTTTAAAAAATAGTCTTCAACATGTCCAATCTTGCGGCAGCTAGCAAAATAGCTTCTGCCGCAAAGATTGCTGTCGCGACAGCCTTAATACTATTTAAAAACTAAAACTAAGATAATTATTTAAAAAATAATTTTGCTCAAAGAACCTCATCCCAAGGGGTTGCGCTCCGCCCTTGAGCGCTAGCAACCGCAGGGCAAGTTAATACCCCCTTAACTACGCTTATACCCGCAGCTAATCCCGCGTTATTCACACACACTTCTTTTATGTTTTGACTTGCTAACAAGTGCACATAAGGTAGCGTCGCTTGGCTTAGGGCCTGACTGGCTGTTCTCGCGACCGCACTGGGAATATTCGCCACGCAGTAATGCACAATTCCGTCTACCAGAAATGTTGGGGCCAAGTGCGTCGTTGGCTTGGTGGTCTCGAAGCACCCACCCTGATCGACAGACACGTCGACTAATACCGAGCCGGGCGCCAAGGCGGACAAGTCGGCCCTACTTAACAACTTAGGCGCCGCGGCGCCCGGCACCAAGGCTGCGCCGACAACCATATCGGTTTCGCTAAGAAGCGCATGCAAATCTATCGTGGCAGCATCGCACACTGAAAATCGAGGAGAGTTAAATTGCTCAGAAAGGGTTGTTCTTCTTGGCGCGAAGGGTTCAATCATTGTCACGTTGGCGCCCATTCCCAAGGCGACATCCGCGGCATTACTACCGACCACACCGCCACCAAATATCAATACATGGCCGGGCTCAATGCCGGACACGCCACCGAGAAGAACGCCAGATCCGCCCTGCGCCTTCTCTAGACAATGCGCCCCCGCCTGCACGCTTAAGCGTCCTGCAATTTCGCTCATGGGTTTTAGTAAGGGAAGCCGTCCGTCCTGATCAGTTATGGTTTCATAGGCCACACACAGGGCGCCACTGCCAATTAAAGCGGTCGTTAATGTCGAGTCAGGGGCGAGATGTAAATAACAGAACAGCCGATGCCTGGAGCCGAGCAGTGACACTTCACTCGCTTGCGGCTCTTTCACTTTTACGATTAATTCGGCGCTACGATGCAAAGCTTCGGCAGAGGGAGACAATTGCGCGCCTACAGAGAGATAGTCATCGTCGCTATAGCCTGAACCAAGCCCTGCGCCCGTTTCAATAAAGACGGCATGACCCGCCGCCACCAAATCAGCGACAGCGGTGGGAATTAAACCGACACGGTACTCCTGCGCTTTAATTTCTTTGGGAATGCCAATTTGCATACAGATGTTCCCCGCAGGTTAGTAAGTTTACATTGCTACGTCAGCAGCTCCCACTGACCGTCGCATTGACGCACCCGTGATTCTTTCTCTAATTTAAGCATATGCGCCCAAAGCGACAACTTAGCAATAGGGTGTATCGACGCATCGACATCTTGGTAGGCAACAACCACCAAGTCGTCGAGATCGCCCTTGGTCACTTGTTGTATTGCCGCCCAAACTTTGTCCTCTCTCGACTGCCGATGCGCAATTAAATGCGCCACCTCCTGCTTTGGTGTGGAAATCAGCGTGCCATGGCCGGGTGCTAAATGTTCCAAGGGATAGTCGAGCAGTAAGCGCAGCGACGCAATGTAGTCGGCCATGTCACCGGCAGGGGGAATAATGACTACGGTCGAGCCCTGCATAATGTGGTCGCCGGTAAATACCGTGCCGGTGGCCTCATGGAAAAAGCAGAAATGATTACCGACGTGACCGGGGGTATATATTGCCCGCAGCACACTGCCGTCAACCTCAAAACAGTCATCATGTTCCACCGAATCCGTTGGGGCAAAACTGGGGTCTTGGTAGCCGTCGTCTTCAATGAGCGCACCAATCACCGGCACAGTGTAACGCGCCTGTAGCGCGGCGGCACCGGGGGAATGATCAGGATGAGTGTGAGTGGTCACTATACGCTCTAGCTCGCCACCTAGCTGCTTGATACCTGCCTCTATTGCAGCAATGTGTTCAGGCATATCTGGGCCAGGGTCCAGTACTGTTATTCGCTTGTTGCCCAATAAGTAAGTATTGGTGCCGGGGCCCGTTAAGACACTGGGATTTGGCGCAACAATACGATGCACACCCGGTAAAAGTGTTTCTAACACACCCGCTACCAACATAGATTCGCTCTCATCAAGATATTAGCTTGCAGGGTAAAAGTGCGAGCCCACATAAGCAAGCGACATCGGGTAAGGCACTTGTTTGCGGCAGTTCTCAAAATTGGCATGGGATTACCACTAAAACTCATTTTTGGTGTAGTGTGTCAAAGAAGATGGGCACTAAAAAAACGTCGATTCAAGAGCGCCGCTACACAAAGGCAAAAGCGATGAACAAGCTTTTACATTTGATATTTAACGCTGAAGTGCCCGACATTGGCGAGCGCTACCGGAAAACTGCGAGTGTGCTAGTCGTTTTCTTTATTGTTGGCTATAGCATCGGTTTTTTGCAGCTACTCCATATTGGCGCTTATCTAGGCCCAGGTCTTGGCGACAACGTCAGTTTTCAGCCCTTAGTTAACAGCCTCAGTGAACTTCATCAAGACAAGCCCACGCTCTGGCTTGCACTGCTAGCATTACTCGGCTTCACCATTTTTTTTCGGCTCGTTGCCATGCTCGGCGGCTACTTTTTATTTGAGCGGGAAGAGGGGCAGCCCTATCCGATTAAATGGATCGTCGTTTTCTTTCTTAGCAATGTGCTAAGCACCCTAGCCATTCCTATATTGCTGCTGGCACTGGGCTCGTTATTTGTATTGTCAGGTTTAGACTTCGACATAGGTTGGCACTGGATTGACCACAATGTGAGACTGGCCAATCAATTAGTACTGGAATACGTCCCAACCTTAGTGGATGCCCCCGCGCCACTAGCAGTACTTATGATCGCGGTCATTAGTGGCTTTTTTCACTATTGGTTTCACCGACTCGGACATACACAGCGCTTGTTGTGGCTATTGTTTCATCGCCCACACCACATGACGCCGGCACTCATTCAGTCAACAACCATGGCCGTATTTACCGCCCTGCCATTGTTTGTGTTCGTGATTCTGCCCTACAACCTTGTTTTTGGTGCCTGTACGAAACTGTTTAGCAGTGAGCCGCTGTACACCGAGGTCATTATTTATAACTGCTTAATTTTAATTCCGGAGATCTTTGGACATCAAACCGCACTCTATCGAATAGCCTCAAGAAACAGATTCATTCGGTTAGCGAGTTTTATTTCTGGTGGTGGCGTGTATCACTATATGCACCACTCCTCTGAACCCGAACATTGCGGACGCAGCGGCGCGGTAAATTTAGTCAATATCGGCGGCGGGCCGCTATTCATTTGGGATATTATTTTTGGCACCTACTGCCCGCTGAGCGAGAAAACACCGCGCGCAGGGCTGAGTGGCCAACCCGAATTACATATGAACCCAGTGCGCCTGACCCTGGCTGGCGTCGCGCAACTTGGCAGCGAACTGCTGCACAACCCAAGCTGGCGCGACAAGTGGCGCATTCTTGTTGGCTCTTCATCTTATTCGCCAACAAAAAGCATCGACTTTGCAGTAAAATCGGCTTCCGGCGGCCCCAAGCAAATCACCCCAAGCCCAGCAAACTACATGTATTCCTTTACAAGGGCTGACGCAATCGCCAACGCAGGCGCCAAGCCAACAGCAGAGCCGCAGAACTAAGCCCCGCAAACAAACCCAACCAAAACCCACTTGGCCCCATCGCAGGCACAAAATAGTCGCTTGTCGCCAACACATACCCTAGCGGTAAACCAACGCCCCAGTAGGCAAACAACGTTAAGACCATGGGAATAGTGGTGTCTTCAAAGCCTCTTAAACAGCCGTTCGCGGTGACCTGAATAGCATCAGACACTTGGTATAAGGCGGCGAACAGCAGTAGGTAGCTGGCTAGCGCGATAACTTGGGTATTGTCAGTGTAAATCAGGGGTATCCAATGCCGGCAGGACACCAATAAGGTGACCATCAACGCGCCTATCACCACGGTTATTTTGAACGCTACAGCAATCGCAAGCCGCAAACCCGGCTCATCGCGCCGTCCTCGCGCATGGCCAACACGAGTTGTTGCCGCCAAGGCAAAACTAAGCGGTAGCATAAACACCAAAGATGTGAAGTTTAACGCGAGCTGATGACCGGCAACGATCTCTGCACCCGACTGACTAATCAACAGCGCGATAATACAAAACACGCTGACTTCAAAGAAAATGGTCAGACCGACCGGAAAACCAAGTCTAAGCAAATAAACGATGGTTTTCGGCTCAACATGCCAAGGACGCAGGGATAAGCGAGCCATGCGATAAGCGCGATGACGATGCACATAGAGCAGCATCAATATCGCCATAATCCACATCACAATGGCCGTCGCCCAGCCACAGCCCACACCACCCATGGCTGGGATGCCGAGTTTGCCGTAGATCAGCACATAGTTGATGGGGATATTCGCCAGCAAGCCGATCACGCTTATCAGCAACACCGGCCGTGTATGACTAAGTGCTTCCGTATAGCTGCGTAGCGCCAACACAATAGCAATGGCTGGCATTCCCCAGCTTAGGCCAAATAAATAATCGACCACCATGGGGCGGATCGCCGGATCAACATCCATCCAGGTCAGCAAAGGCGAGGTATTGCACAGCACCACCACGGACACCAAACCAATTGCCAATGCCAAAGCGACGACCTGATGTACCAAAGGATTAAGTCGGTCTAACTGATTGGCGCCAACATGACGAGCTAATACTGAGGTAGCGCTCATCAACATACCCGTCATGAACAGAAACACCGGCACCCAAATACTGGCGCCGACGGCAACCGCGGCCAAGTCGAGCGCGGAGACCCTGCCTGCCATAACCGTATCCACAAAGCCATTTGCAGATTGCGCGAGTTGACCGCCAAAAATAGGCAGCGCCAATTTTAGCTGGGTTCGCAATTCCTGACGGGCTGTAACAGACATGAATTTACCGATGCAAAAAACCGCCACACTCTAGCCTAGGGCGGCGCATGTCGCAAATAATTCAAAAACTTTACCTCAAGTAAATATAGCAAGCTTCGCACGAGCTGGTTTTGTTGATTGGCTAAGTGAAGACTCGCGAACCTAAATAGAAATCACGGACTTTATATGAGTGACCAACCAGAGCAGCGAACGAGGCGCGTTGACGTATAAATAACCAAAAGGACTGGGATTAAAATACAGGGAATGGATGCATACCTCCGCGCCGACACCAAATCCATGCCGCATGCCAGCGGTGAGTTATTTCAAGTATTCTATTGGAAATCGATCCATACTTAGCCCCATAAACCATGCCATTTTTGACAAAAAATTATGCCACATATGGCAATCGCAATTCACACCACCTTACCACCCCTCTCAACATTAAAAAATAATCCTTATAAAACAATGCATTAAAAATTTTCCGCAAAACTTTAGACGATGGTGCGGGACTTGCTAATTAAAGAGCACATAGTGACGAGTGAAAACGCGCCACACCTTACTATAGAGATACAAAGTATCGCCTCGGCGGTAAAACTATTTATCAATAACCTTATTTTCCAGAGCAGAATTATTTTTACCCTGCTTATCTTACGAAACGATCTTGGAGGATTACGCTCATGACAATTCGACTTAATGACACCGCACCCAATTTCACGGCGGACTCAACCGCTGGTGAACTTACACTGCACGAATGGATTGGTGACTCTTATGCCATTCTATTTTCCCATCCGAAGGACTTCACTCCGGTTTGCACTACTGAGTTTGGCGCCGTCGCCCAACTCGTCCCTGAATTCGTCAAACGCAACACCAAAGTAATGGGCGTATCTGTAGACACTGTTGAAGAGCATAAAAAATGGAAACGCGATATTGAGGCTTTTGCGGGAGCGCCTGCGGACTTCCCAATAATCGACGACACATCACTGCACGTATCAAAGTTATACAATATGCTTCCGGCCGATGCGTACTTAACCGACGGCCGTACACCGGCTGACAGCGCTACCGTAAGAACCGTTTTCATCATTGGCCCAGACAAAAAAGTCCGCCTCACTATGTCTTACCCCATGTCTGTGGGCCGCAACTTTGCTGAAATTTTGCGCGCTCTTGATGCCATCCAAATTACAGACGGCGCACCCATAGCAACGCCCGCCAACTGGGTAGCTGGGCAAGACGTGATTGTTGGCCTCAGCCTGAGCGATGAGCAAGCGAAAGAGAAGTTTGGCGAGGTTGACATTAAACTACCTTATTTACGCTTTGTATCAGCGTCGAAAAAATAATAAGGTTTTTTACACAAGCCGGCCTTGTTTTCTGGAGAAGGCGAAACGCACGAGCTGTAGTACTTCAGCAGCTTGGCCAACGACGCATTGCGCCCATCGGCCAAGCTGTCACCACCAGCTGAGGACTCTCTAATGAGACGCATAGAAAATGAATTAAATAACGGAAAGCGTGTAAACTCTACACCTATGTAGACCTATACAGCCGCATGCACTCTATTGACTAAAGGTACAAATTTAATGTCTGTATTAAATTCAGAAAAAGTAAGCAAAGAGAAAAAATCGCTGAGCCTTATTGAAACATTAGTGCAATCCTTATCATTGCTCTTCGCCTTACAAAACAAAGAAGGCCGCAAAAAAATGATGGATTTAGCCGAAAAGAACCCCCTTTCCATTGTCATTTCTGGCGTGCTAGCCATGTCAATATTCTTTACCATCTGTTTTTTAAGCTCTCAAATCGTTCTTCATATTGTGATGAACAAATAATCCAGATATAAAAAAAGGAAGCCTGCGCTTCCTTTTAATGCTTTCATCTATCAACCTGACGACTAAGCCATATTTTTTATTTCTACCACTGGATCAACATCGGCGTCGTAATCTACGCCGTCAATCTCAAAGCCAAACAAACGCAGGAATTCACGCTTGTAGCCGGCAAAATCCGTGGTGGTCAGCAGGTTTTCGGTAGTCACATCGTCCCACATTTGCGCAACAGCGGCTTGAATTTCAGGACGCATTTCTAAACCATCAGCGCGCAAACGACCCTCCTCATCCTTAATTGGCGCATCACCATAGAGGCTATTTTTGAATAGGCCGTAAACCTGTTCAATACAACCTTCGTGGCTGCCGTCTGCCTTCATCGCTTTGAACAACAACGCTAAATAAAGGGGCATAACCGGAATAGCCGAGCTAGCCTGAGTTACCACCGCTTTCAGCACAGAAACGCGCGCATCACCACCTTTAGCCGCCAATTTCTCGCGAATCTTGATAACGCGTTTATCGAGATCTTTCTTCGCTGCGCCAATGGTGCCGTGCCAGTAAATATCCCAGGTTAGCTTGTCGCCAAGGTAAGTGTAAGCTGTGGTTTTAGCACCATCAGCAAGCACGCCAGCGTCATCTAGCGCGTCAATCCACATCTGCCAATCTTCGCCACCCATAACCGCGACGGTATTGTTAATCTCGTCTTCATTCGCAGCGACGAGAGTGAAATTTTCGATGGTTTCTTTGTCGGTATTTACGCCACGCTGGGTGACCTCTTTACCAATAGGCTTGAGTGTAGAGTTAAACACCTCACCGGTTTTAGGATGCTGACGACGTGGCGAGGCCAAGCTGTAAACAACCAAATCAACCTGACCCAGATCGGCCTTGATCTCTGCGATGGTCTTTTCTTTGATGGCGTCAGAGAAGGCGTCACCGTTAATGCTTTTGGCGTATATCCCCTCTGCTTCCGCAAACTTATGGAATGCAGCCGAGTTATACCAACCTGCGGTGCCTGGCTTTTTCTCGGTACCTTCTTTTTCAAAGAAAATACCCAGCGTGGACGCGCCAGCGCCAAAGGCGGCGCTGATACGTGACGCCAATCCGTAACCTGTCGAGGCACCGATTACCAGCACACGTTTAGGGCCATTTGGGATAGGTCCCTGGGCTTTCACATAGTCAATTTGCTGACCGACATTGGCCTCACAACCAACTGGATGGGTTGTGACACACATAAATCCGCGCACACGAGGCTTGATGATCATAGGGAATCCCTGCTCCGATTAAATTACGAGTATTTTAAAGACAGGCATTATAACCACCCTAGCCTGTTGGCACTAATACTCAGCGTCAACATTGCTAATTGGCCTATTCGCTTGCTATTGACTACCAGACTGGCCTTAAATTTGCTGTCAAAACAACATAATCCGTTTAACGGATGCTACGAGCCTAACTATTAAAATAAAATCGAACACAATAAAAGCTAAAGCAATGCGGCACCTCAGTATCTAATCACATTTTTTCTAATCGGCCACGTTTGTCTCGAACAAGGCAAACGGTCGACGTGCGCTGCAACACAATCTAATAAACAAGGGTTAACCATGAGCCAAACCGACAAAACCACCGCGACAGCACCCCGCAACAGCAAAGATATTGAGCACTGGGACATCGACACGGATATCGCCATTATTGGTTTTGGGGGCGCTGGCGCCTCTGCTGCCATCGAAGCGGCGGACGCTGGTAGCAAGGTTTGCATTTTTGAGCTGGCAAGTGCCAGTGGTGGCTCTACCGCTCTTTCCAGCGCCGAGATATACATGGGCGGCAACGGCGGCACGCCGGTACAGCAAGCCTGTGGCTACCATGACGAAACAGAGAATATGGTGAACTATCTGAAAGCCTGCTTTGGTAATCAGGCCGACGACGAAAAAATTCGCCACTACTGCGAAAACAGCATTAGCCACTACAATTGGCTTACCAGCCACGGCGTGCCTTTCAAAATGACTGAGTTGAAAGAGCGCGCCATTATGGCCCTCACCGACGACTGTTTATTATTCACCGGCAATGAGAAGGCCTATCCCTTTACCGAGCACGCCACCCCCGTACCTCGTGGTCACAATCTGGAAGTGGAAGGCGACAACGGCGGCCCTCTGTTAATGAAGCTTCTGACCGAGGCCGTCAATGCTCGCAATGTAGAAGTCCACTACGACAGCCGAGCACTCACCCTTGTTGTAAACGACGATGGTGCAATTGAGGGGGTAGTAGTGCGGATTGATCAACAGGAAAAAGCCGTACGTGCGCGCAAGGGCGTTATTTTGTGTGCGGGCGGATTCTGTATGAATGAAGACATGGTGAGAAAATACGCGCCGACTTTCGACCGCGGTCTCATTCCCATTGGCAATCCCGGCGACACAGGTAGCGGTATTCTAATGGGTATGGGCGTCGGTGCTGGCACAACAAATATGCATGAATGCTTTGTTAGCCTGCCTTATTACCCACCGGCATCTCTGACCTACGGCATTCTTGTTAATGACAAAGCCCAGCGCTTTATCAATGAAGACTGCTACCACGGTCGCGTCGGCTATAACGCGCTCATCCAGCAAAATAATTCTGCGCGGATTTATTTTATTACCGATGTAGAAGGTTATGGCGACTACGAAAAAATGAGCTACCTTGGCGCCACCGTTGCCGGCACCGGCGACAGCATTGCCGAATTAGAACAGGAATTAGGTCTGCCAGAATCGAGTCTAGAACACACCGTCAACACCTACAATAAACATGCAGAAACCGGCGACGACCCCTACTTTCATAAAAGCAAAGCGTGGCTGCGCCCCATTGCACCACCCTATGTTGCGCTGGACTGTACCCTAGGACGCGGCCCGTTTTATCCCTTCTTCACCTTAGGTGGATTAGACACTCTGCCCACTGGCGAGGTGCTTTCACCAGAGCGCAAGGTGATAAAGGGCTTATACGCTGCTGGCCGCACGACGGCGGGAATTCCTCGCACTGCAGCGGGTTACGCCAGTGGTATGTCGGTGGGTGACGTAACCTATTTTGGTCGCCTAGCAGGCAAAACTGCGGCGCTGTCGTAAGCACAGTCGGCCCGCCGATTTTACGATATTCAATGCTATAAAATTTAAATTTTAAATATAAAAAAGCCCGCGCAAGCGCGGGCTAGCGATAGCGAGCCGTCGCGCTTACAGTATGTTACCCAAATTCAAAAGCTGAGTTTCACCATTGCTGTCGTCAACGCCGTCATTATCGTTGACCATCAGCACATCGCCATTTTTCATTACGGCAATACCTTCGATTTTCTCTGTCACTAAACCATTAGTCGCCATCATGTCGGGTAATACATCGCGTACCAAGGATTTGCCAACAATCGCACCGTCGGCTAAGCCAGAGGTATCGAACTTGTACAGACGTTTGATCGCCGCATCGGGACCACCTTGATTATCGCGCTCGATGACTAAGAATTTACCGTCACCAATCGCCGTGATTTCAGACAAACCAACCCAGCCGCCATTCTGCGATTCTGGCGCATCCAAAGGATAGAAGAGGAATGACCATATTCCAGCGGCAATATCATATATACCGATACGAACATTGGCTTCACCTTCCCATGCACGTTGGAAGGCAACGTACAATTTGCCTTGATACTCAGCAACACCTTCAAATCCATTTTTGCGCTGCAAGGCGTTTACCGCTGGAGGTAAGGTCACCGCTTGCTGTATCACACCCGACGCATCGGTTTTGATAAGGAGGTTCATACTTTTTACGGGACCGTCAACGGCGTTACCCGAACCTTCAGATGCCACCCAAAGACTACCATCGGCTAGTTTAGCGACACCTTCTAGATCAATGTTCACGGTTTTATCGGCGTTAATTGCGTCAGCGGGCAATGTCCCTACCGGCAAGGCAGCTAAAACATCATTACTATCAGTAATGCGAGTTTCTTTGGTAATGACCGCAGGGTGATTACTCACATCCAAAGTGAAAATGCGGTTCTGCTTGTAAAAACTATCATCCACTGAGTAAACAAGATTGCTGTTTGCTGGGTCCGCCGACAGCCCAGACAATGCACTCCAGGATATCGGCGAACCATCCAAACGATCATTCGAAACGATGGTTGGATATGCCGCCGACGCGAAACCGTACTGATAGATATTTAACGACGAACGAATGACGTCGTCACGACTATCAGCCTCACTGGCAACCACTAACAGATTTCGAGATGGAATCGCCAGCGCACCTTCGGGCGCAACGCCTGCGGGGAGTACTTGCTTGAGCATCGGCTTAGTAAAATCGGCAACGTCGTAAACAAAGACCACACTCGCCCGCTCCGAGTTTACAAACAGGTAACGCTCACTACCGAAGACGCCAAACTCTGCATTTTCTGGTTCATTCCCTTTATTCTCAGAACGAGATTCTGGATAGTGACCATAGCGCGCCGTCAATTGATCTAAAGTATTGCCTGCTTCATATACCACTTCACCAGCAGTATTAAAGACGCTAAAGCTGCGGCTACCCCCATCGAGGTCGCCCTCGTTAGCCGTAACGAAGTACTCGGTAGACAACCAACTTACGCCATCTGGTTCACGTAATACGCCTGTTAAACTTTCGTTTTGGGTAATCACGTCATCTTCGTTAGCGTCCACTCCTGTTAAATCAACTGTACCGGCGCTGAAATGATTGACGATGCTGCCATCCGACAATTTCACAAGCACGATATGGTTGTTTTCTTGCAAAGAAATTACGGCAATGTTGTCGCTGTTAATGTCGACAAATTCCGGCTCTGGGTCAGTCGGGTATAAATCAGCCAAACCTGTCATCGCAACGGTTTGGGTCGTCCAGGCTGCTGGCTCGCCGCTTAAATTTAGAATAACGATAGAACCTGCAGGCAACTGTGGTGGCGCACCATCGCCCAAGTCTTCGTCACGCTCGTTTTCAATAACAACAACCGCATAGTTGCCATCGGGACTAACTGCAACAGAATCTGGTTGACCGCCAATGTCGATACTGCGCACGATACTCCGCGTGGCAATATCAACTACATTCAACGTGCCAGATACGTTCACGTAATCTGCTGACGTATTCACACCGACCAAGGCGTAATTCCCCTTCACAGAAACCGAGGTAGGCTCGCCAGACAGCGGTAATACGCCCAATACGGTTGGCTTAGAGGGATCAGTAATATCTACAAAGCCGAGACGTTCAGCAGGGCTGTCGGTGTAAATAAGCGTCATACCGTCAGTGCTAGCCGCGACGATTTCAGCAGACGTCTCATCATCGGTATCGCAGCTCATGTCATCTTGTAAACAAACCGGAAGAGCAGCAATACGATTAAAATTCTTTGCTTCATTCAATACAGTTGGCGCACAGATATAAGAGGTATCTGTCACTTCGCTATCAGACAGGACATCGTCGGCATCGGTATCTCTACCAGACTCAACCATAAGGCCGCCACTGAAACACTGCTCATTTCCGGCGTTTAGACTTGTTTGGCGAATCAGGCTATTAAAGCCATTACTACCATCGGTGCCATTACTTCCATTGGCGCCATTGTTACCATCAACGCCATTTTGACCGTTAACACCATCCCGGCCATCATCACCGCCGCAAGCAGCGAGAAACAAAGGGGTAGCCAGAGCAATGCCCCACGCCAAAGCTGTCTTTTTAAATTGCATCTTTCCTCCAATAAATATACGCGAAATTTTAATCGCCAAAGTCTATCGAGGGATTGCGACAAAACGCTGACAGTTAGATGTCAGATTGATGGAGTTTATGTGACAAAGGGAATTTACAATTGATATTAAAGAAAGGGGGGAAAAAATAAAAAAGTGGCTAAACGCTCTGATGCCGAAGACATCAGAGCCATAGTTTTTTAATCCCTATAAGCACAGATATGCTTGGCGGCTTGGTAGGCAAAAGTCATCGCTGGCCCCAAGGTTGAACCTGGGCCGGGGTATGTCGGCAATACCGCTGCACTGCAATTGCCAATAGCATACAAACCGTCGATAACCGAACCATCCTCTTTCAGTACCTGGGCATTGGGGTTAGTTGCTAAGCCACCCTGGGTACCAAAATCCCCCGCTTCTAAACGCATGGCATAGAAAGGCGCTTCATCAATAGCACCCAAACATGGATTGGGCTCAAAACGTGGATCGCCGTAGTAGCGATCGTAGGCAGAATCCCCGCGTTGAAAATCTTCATCTTTACCCGTTTTAGCGTAGCCATTCATTTTGCCAACGGTTTTTTCAAGATTATCTGCGTCAATGCCAAGTTGTTCAGCGAGTTCACGAATGGTTGCGGCCTTACCCACCAGTTTGGTATCAAACCATTCTTTAGGGATACTCCAGTCCGGTTTCAATGAGGCCGTCATCAAGGGGCCAACAATATAGTCGCGACGGAAACGGGCATCGAATATTTGATACATCGGTGAACACGGCGTTTCGTCACTGTGCTTTTTATACAAGTCTTTCTGGAAGGCCATATAGTTTTGCGATTCATTGGCAAAACGCTCACCGCGCAAATTCACAATACAAGAGCCCGGATATGACTTTTCCATAATACTTAAGCGTGGCGCTGGCTCGCCCGGCACAGATACGGTGGTACACCACCACGCACCGTCCATTAACCTCGTTGCGGCTCCTAAGGCCAAACCCTGCTGAATGGCGTCGCCGGTATTGCCTTCTACACCACCACTCCAGTCGGTGCTGGTTGGCGCAGGCAGATACTTTTCACGCATTTCTTGGTTCCGCTCAAAACCGCCAGCAGCCAAGACAACCCCCTTACGCGCCTGCACACGTATCGATTTGCCATTGCGCTTCACTATCGCGCCGACAACACGACCGTCTTCATGGATTAAGTCTTCCATTGGAGAGCTTGCCCACAGTGGTATATTGCGTTTTTTGAGCGAGTACCAAAGCCGCGCCACACCAGCCGCGCCGGTACATACTTGTCGACTAAGGCCATTACCCTTAAACCACCAACCTAGATCGAAGGCCCATTGCGCCACCAGCTTCATGGTTAGCTTTATCCAACCCGGCCCCTGCAGCACCAAAAGCGCGGCTTCTACTTGGGTAAAATAGATTTTGCTGAACATGCGCATCATGTGATGACTCGGCCGCAGTCTTTGAACATCGTCACCGAGCAGGGATGAATCAAAGCGTTCGGGTTCCATCGACCTGTGGCCGGTGCGTGAGCCTTCAACATTGGTGTAGTAATCGGGATAGTGCTCTAAGGTTTCGTAGCGGACATCCGTACGTTCATGAAGAAAGTCGATCATCTTCGGGCCATTCGTTAAATAGGCATCGACCATTTCCTCCGGCACCGCGCCCTCCGGGGTGGTGCTTAACAAATATTGCTTCGCATCGTCAAAGCTATCCTTCGCACCAGCCGCCATTGCGTAACGGTTGCAGGGTATCCACACACCACCACCGGAGGTTGCACTGGTGCCGCCAATTTCTGCGGATTTTTCTATCACAAGGACATCTTTCACGCCCATTTCATAGCAGCTCAGAGCCGCCGTCAGCGCCCCATTACCGCTGCCAACGACAAGTACATCGACGCTGTGATCCCACCTTGTTTCTGCCATTATTCTTATTCCCGCTTATATCTTGGTCTTAATAGTTTCAAACCTAGGCTATTATTTCACCTAGAGAAAGGCACTCAACTAGACTTGTGCTTAAAAGAGGGTAATCACCCAATCTAGCGCACTAAATATTGTTCAGCGCAAATTAGATCTAGCGACTATGATCCGCCGTATTACTTTGCGCTAATAATCCGCCATCATAAACTGCGCACACATTGATCCCTATCATCCGTCTGTATTAGCTATATACAATAGGCATCTTCGGCTGGCGCTATGCAGTATCAAAGATAGCGTAAATTCCATAAACACACTGGGCTGTGACCATGACCCGCTCTAAAACCAAGACATCAGCAGCAGCATCGCTCTACCAGCGATATTTAGAACGTGCCATCATTCAGCACGGCTCGTTAACGGCCGTAGAAGAAAGTCTACCGACATCCCGTAGCAACAAGGCGCTCATGGCGATTAAAGATGATCGCTACCTAGCCGAAATGACGGCCTGTGTATTCAGAGCCGGCTTTGTATGGCGCATCATCGAACTAAAATGGGAAGGTTTCGAAACCGTATTCAATCATTTTCTACCCATCTGGGTCGCATCACGATCGCCGGAAGAAATTGAGGACATGGCTAGCGACACGCGCATCGTGCGCAATCTGACCAAGGTGAAGTCAGTCCAGGAAAACGCCTTATTTATTCTCGACGTACAGCGTGAATTTGGGTCCTTCGGCAAATTTCTGGCAAATTGGCCAGAGGATGATATCGTCGGATTGTGGGCCTACCTCAAAAAATACGGTAACCGTTTAGGCGGGAACTCGGGCCAATATTTTTTACGATTTATGGGCAAAGATACCTTCGTACTCAGCCGGGATGTTTGCACCGCACTATGCGCCGAGGGAATAGTAGATAAGACCCAAATTAGCAGTCAGCGCGACCTTAAAGCCGTACAAACCGCCTTTAACGAGATGCGCGCTGAAAGCGGCCGCTCGCTCGCCGAATTAAGTATGATACTTGCCTTATCGATTGGCCCCGCTTAAGCAACTCTAATTCACTTCGACGGTAATACTAGCGTCATACTCTGATGGCAGGATGACGGCCTCGCTAAGCTGCATCTAAAGAGGCTACAACGTGGTGCATGCCATCAGCACTAACAACCTTTCAAATATTCAAGATATTGTTCAAAACCGACAGGTTTACAGTGTCTATCAAGCTATTGTCGACACACAAACAATGTCCGTTACCGCCTACGAAGCCTTAAGCCGCGGACCCGATGGGCTTCTGCACAATCCATTAGCTCTCTTTGATCACGCCCACTGCGCCGGCATAACAGCCGAACTGGAATTTTTATGCGTTGAACTGGCCTGCACGAGTTTCGACGCCTCGCTTAAACAGCGACTATTTCTAAATATACATCCGCAGATATTGCTCCATCCTAGCTGCAAATCAAAACTGCTAGAAAGTATCAAAACCAACCCTGCGCTCTGTCCGAAAAATATTGTACTTGAACTTAGTGAGCGTGAATCTATTGAGGATTTTGATTCATTTCGAGCAGTGTTAGCCGACTATCGAGATATGGGTTTCGGCATTGCCATCGACGATTTAGGTGCCGCCTATTGCGGTTTACAACGCTGGCTAGAATTAAAACCCGAGTTTATAAAAATCGATCGGCACTTTATTCAAAACATCCACGTTAATAAGGAAAAAGCCGATTTTATGCGCGGGCTAGTGTCGCTTGCCGCTACCACACAGTCCGAACTTATTGTCGAGGGCGTTGAGCTTCGCGATGAGGCAGAACTACTTCACAATTTGGGCGTTCGACTCATGCAGGGCTACTATTTCCATCGCCCTGGAAAAACAGTCGGTAGTCATATTGATAAATACCGCTTCGGTGAGCTAAATCTGGTGCCAAGTGAGCACGATTTAGCAAAGAACCACAACATTGCCGATCTTATCATTCCCTGTAATGCCTTGGACTGTAATACCCGCCTAGATCAGGTCATCGAACATTTCCACACCCATAAGAACCTCAACGCCATTCCACTGATTGATGGCAATGGACTGGCACTAGGCATTATTACTCGACGACAGGCGCTAGACGTGTATACCCGGGAATTTGGCAGGGAGCTAAACAGCCGTAAACCGGTCCGCCATTTTATGGATCACACACCCCTGATAATTGACGCAGCAACATCATTCGAAGCGGCGAGCCACCAATTAACCAACAACAGCGAAGAAGATCTCATACAAGAGTTTATTGTTAGCAATGACCGTCGATACGTAGGCATAGTCAAAACCATCGATTTATTAAGAACGATTACCGAGCAGCAGATTCGCAGTGCGCGCTACGCCAATCCGCTCACCTTGCTTCCAGGCAACGTGCCCATCGATGAAACCATTTCTAAACTATTGCGACAACGAGCGGATTTTTGGGTCGCTTATTGCGACATCAATAATTTTAAAGCCTTTAACGATGCCTACGGATATAGCCAAGGGGACATTGCGATTACTGTGTTAGCAGACGTTATCAAAGCGCATTGCGATTCAGCGGTCGACTTTGTCGGCCACGTTGGCGGCGATGATTTCATTATTGTATTTCAAATCCGCGTGCCAGAGGACGAGTGCGCCGCTATCTGCTTCGATTTTCAGAGTAAGGTCTTGGCGCTCTACGATGATACCGCAATTCAGAATGGCGGGATTTCCACCCTTGATCGGCAAGGCCATTCTACTTTCTACGCCACCATGAGCCTTTCCATTGGACTCGTTCATCCAGATGCCATGACAGTGACTTCTGCCCATGCAGTGAGCGCCTTGGCTAGCGATGCAAAAAAAGAAGCAAAAAAATTAAGTGACGGCGGTGTATACCGCTCTCGTCGCCGTCACTAAAAAGTCTGTTAATGCGCGTGGGCAACCACGCCCACTTGCGGCATATTCGCCAGACCAATGTCGCGAGCATGCTCTTCAAAATCCTTATTCTTCCAAAAGAACGCACCGGGCATAGTGGTGGGAATAACCAAAACATAAAACAGTGTGCGACCGATTATTGCAGTCACCAAGGCCGACAGACATAGCAGTAATGCGAGCCCAAACGTGGTGACACTTGGCGCGACGAATATAAGCGATATAGCAATCACTACATTGGCTGCCAGCACCGTATTACGCAACACATAGCTTTTGCCAAACACCGTAGACTGGATGTAGTGGGACACGCTGCCTTCGTTATTCGCCTTATCCATAGCGCCCGCATGAAACCACAAGCCCAGCCCTTCCATCATACTACCCAGCGCAATACCTCCCAGTGCAATAGTAAATAACTGCGCCACATTCCCACCAAAGGCTATGAGTGTTGGTATACCCACAACGCCAAGCAATACGCTACCGAGAGTGATTGCGGTACCTAGAAATGAAGTGGCGGTCTGCCAGTGATTCCAAAATGGCCGCGCGGGAATTCGGTAGCAGCGATACATATAGTAAAGCCCGACAGAGCCGGACATTAAAGCCAAATAACCGCATGCGGCGGCGAATCCATTTAAATGCCCCCAATCGCCAACAACCTTAATAAACACCTCATTCGCCGGCAGCATTGCCAATAAGTGCACACCTGCAAACACCATATAAAGCAGCATTCCCAGACCTTCGCGGCAGACGGGCGAATGCCGAAGGTTATTGAAGCCGCGATAAAAACGCCAAGGTTTTCCTAAGTGGGTTGCTGACATCAACATCCCTAGCCCTGCAAGACCGACAGTAAGCGCCATCAAAGGCACATACATCACCGAGTTACGCATTGCCGCCAAGCTGTCAATACCGAGCTGCGCCCCTAAGAATGCAATTAAAAATGCGCCCAGTGAGGCTTGGCTTACCAAGGTGAAGATCACCAAAGGATTTTCCCGTGAGTTTAATTTAGATAGGCTCCACTTTTTCTCAACGCCTTTTTTCTGATCGACCACTGGGCGGTACTGTCCGTCGTCACCCTTGTGATATTTCACTGCCATGCCATCTGTCCGCGTCACTTCATCAGGCATATTTTTAATTTGCTGGAAGCGAATATTGGGATGGGTAATCTCGGGATCGGGAAAACCGGGAATGCTGAGCTTGCCTTGCTCACGATTATCAGGGAGATCATCCACCACCCCGAAATTCAGAGCGTTACCCAAGCAGGCAGTCACGCAAGCAGGTTTAAGATTCACCTCAAGTCGATCAACACACATATTACACTTAGACACCTGCCCCTTAATCGGGTCTAACTGCGGCGCATTGTAGGGACATACCCACGTGCAATAGCCGCAGCCAAAGCAGGTCTCTGGATCTTGCAGAACCGCACCGTATTCAACGTGTTTGGTGTAGGCGCGCGTAGGGCAGCCCTTTAAACAAACAGGATCGTCGCAATGGTTGCAGGCCATGGAGATATTCATGCGCTTAAAGTCTGGGTAGGTGCCACCCTCAACATAACCCACAGAACGAAAACTAATGTGCGCTGGGTTGTCATTCTTTTCACTACAGGCAGCCTCGCAGGCATGGCAACCTATGCAATTATCGGCAGTAAAATGAAAGGCATGTTGTTTATTTCTATTTGGATTCGCACCTACGCCGGGCTCTTCGTTAATAAACATTTCTCGACCCGCGGGAAGCGAGCCACCAGTGCGAGCAATTAGATCGATAGGGGCTTCATAATAATTGACCGCCGGCGCGGTAGACTCCTTAAGAAAAGCATACCCAGGTTCATCGTCTCGTACTTTCCACATAGTTACTGCCCTTTATCGGGTGACTGAATAAATGATTCAGTCACCACAGAGTTTTTAAAATCCCACGTCATCGTATGCGCCTACCTAATGTCATCCCCGACAATAAGCCATATCAATATGCGCGGCGCTCAACATTTAATCGTCCAGCTTCTTTCTGATCTATTTGCTCAATCCGCACAGCACACTGCTTAAACGCCGGTTGACGAGAGTATGGGTCGAGTAAGCCGAGGGATAAGCGATTAACACAATCGTGGTAATGCATCGGGATAAAGACCATATTGTGAGGCACGCGCTGAGTAAGCTGTACCATCACTATTGCATCGCCACGCTTGGACACCAGCCTTACATAGCTTTGATGCTTCACGCCCTGCTCGCGCGCAGAGTCAGGATTCATTTCCATATAGGCCGTTGGGCTGAATTTATTCAGATTGCCAATTTTTCCCGTCTTCGTTCTGGTATGAAAATGCTCTACAACCCGGCCACTGTTTAACCAAAAGGGATAGCTTTCGTCCGGCACTTCGTTGTCTTCTATATAAGCCATGGCTAGGAGATTGGCCTTGCCATTAGGCGTTGGAAAAATGCCGTCGGAATACAATCGAGGATTACCGGTAGCCTCTCCCTCTCGCATAGGCCATTGAATGCCCCGTTGCGCCTCGATCAGGTCATGGCTCATACCGGAAATATCTAAATTCCGCTTATCACCCTTTGACAATAATTTCATTTCGTCGAAGATATCAGAGGATAATTCAGGGAAGGTCATGGCACGGCCACGCTCAAAGCGCTTGGCCAGTTCACTGAATATCCAATGATCCGGTTTAGCCTGCCCCGGCGGTTCAACAAATTTGCGTACTAGATTTACGCGACGCTCAGTATTGGTTTGCACCCCCTCCTTCTCACCCCAGAGCGCACCCGGCAAATAAACATGGGCGAAGTTAACGGTTTCACAATCTTTATAGCCGTCTTGAACGACCATAAACTCAAGTTTCTCCAATGCTTTTTTGATACGTGGTTGATTGGGCATAGAGGTCAGGGGGTTTGTTGCCACAATCCACAAAGCCTTAATTTCGCCTGATTCGATAGCGGGAAAGATATCTGTCTGCTGAAGACCACGTTTGGCTGGGAAAAAATCGGCATCGACTCCCCAAAATTTAGCCACCTCGTCGCGATGCTCTTGCTTTTCCAGCATACGGTAGCCCGGCAAACCCGAACAGGATGACCATTCACGGGTACCCATGGCATTGCACTGACCGGTAATAGACAAACTGGTACCGCCCGGCACACCAATATTACCGGTGATCAAATTTAGATTATTAATACCGCAAACACCGTCCGTACCGTGGGTACTCTGATTAATCCCCATTGTCCAAATACTCATGGCCGAAGGAGCCTTGGCGTAAATGCGTGCGACGTTTTTGATCATATCGGCGTCGATACCGCAAATACGCGACGCGGTCACTGGATCATACTTAGCGACAGTCGCCTTTAACTCCTCAAAGCCATTACAGTGCGCCTCGATATAGGCCTCGTCCTGTAGGCCTTCGGCCAAAATTACATGGGCAAGTGCGTTTAGCAGCACTAAATCTGTTCCCGGAGTGATGGGAAGATGAATATCAGCAAACTGGGCAAACATCGTTACTCGCGGATCGACCACGATTAAGGGGAATTTTCGTTTTTCTAGCGCTTCTTTGAGACGCCAATAGATAATCGGATGCTGCTCAGGTAGGTTTGAACCAAACGCCATCAAACAGTGTGTATTTTCAAAGTCGTCGTAACATCCCGGCGGACCGTCAGCGCCAAAAGACCGCTTATAGCCAGAGACCGCCGACGCCATACATAGCGTGGTATTGCCATCGTAATTGTTTGTACCAAGAACACCGCGCACGAGCTTGCCTAAAGTGTAAAACTCTTCGGTCAAGAGCTGGCCTGTGGACACAACGGCAACGCTATCGCGACCATATTTCTCTTGGATACGCGTAAATTCTTCAGCGGTTTTATCCAATGCGGCATCCCAGCTCGCAGGCTGAAAGGTATCGTATATTTTATTGCGCATTAACGGTTCGGTGCCACGACCTGCGGTGCCACTTAACTCGTGCTCAAAAATACCTTTAATACATAGCTTGCCCTGATTTACAGGCGCATTACCCTTTCCGCGACTGGCGACTGGCTTACCTTCGACATTCAAACCAACCTCAATGGAGCAGCCTGTTGAGCAGTAACCGCAGACGGCGTACTTCCACTCCACCACCTTCTTATCTGTAATTGCAATTGGCTTGCGATTTTTCCGGCCAAATATCATCTATTTCTCTCCCTTGCCGACGCGCACCAATTTAAAGCACTAGTTCAGCAGCATACCGTTTCGAAGCGCACCATTATGGTGAAAACACACCTGTTTATGGCCTCTATACGCCGGAAGTAACAAGATCCATGCCATATAAACACAAGGATAAATAAAGTAGCGAATGGCTAAAAAATAGCGTGCGCGCTATGGCTTGCTGAAGACTAAGGGGGATAAAACAAAGAGCGGAAAACAAAAAACGCAGACAAAAAAAAAGAGGCCCGAAGGCCTCTTCTACTGACTCACAAGGTGAATCTGATCTTACTCAACTACTTCCGCCTGCATTACGGCAATAACGCGACGGTTGGCACGACGACCATCCGCAGTTTTATTGTCAGCAATCGGACGCTCTTCACCATAACCCACTGCGCTCAGACGATTAGCAGCGATACCGTAATCACGGATCAAAGCATTCCGAACAGCATCAGCACGGCGCTGAGAAAGCTGTTTGTTGTAAGCTGCTGCGCCATTGCTATCAGCGTGACCTTCAACAACAGTGCTCACTCCAGCAAACTGGTTCATGAAGTCAGCAACTTTCTTCAGCTCAGCTGCATAGGCAACCGGAATAGCATCAGAGTTGTTAGCAAAGTTAATTTCTAACTTGATGCTTTCTGAGTGCTTAAGGACAAACTTACAACCAAACTTGTCTACTTGACGACCAGCTGGTGTGTTAGGGCACTTATCACGGTAGTTCGGCACGCCGTCACCGTCTTTGTCTAAAGCACAACCTTTAGCATCAACAGCAACACCGGCAGGTGTACCTGGGCACTGGTCAACACCATCTTCAACACCATCAGCATCCGAATCGCCAACAACTACCGGCGCAGGAGCTGGCATTGGAGCAGCGCTGCCGCCTAGCGCGTAGCTCAAACCAACAGATACAATACCATCTGCTGTTTCACGGTCAGTACCGTAAACATAACGCGCATCACCGCGCACAGACCAAGCACTGTCGATCAGGTAACGTAGACCACCACCCGCATTCAACTGGGTTTGAGAATCATAAGCACCGTTATTGAAGTCTGATTCCACAACACCAATACCACCCGCTAGATAAGGGGTAACTTTTGAGCTGTTGCTAAAATAGCGCAATACATCAAGGCTAGTACCCATCACATCTTGATCGACAGAACTAAAGCCTTGATCATTGTCTGCTTCACTGTAAAACCCGCGAAGTTCAAGACCCCAATCTTTGTTAAATTTGCGCTCAGCACCGAGAAGAACTACGGCAGCTGGGTCTAGGTTACGGCTTCCATCATAAACCATGTAACCAATTGCTGGATTTAAATACCACTTACCGTCTTCAGCAGCTGATGCTAATGAAGGGCAAATCGCCGCCGCTATTGCAGCACCTAATAGGACTTTACGCATAACTCTCCCCCTAATTTTTTTAAACTTCCTTTATCAATGCCGTGAAAGCACGTCATTGGTTCAGAATAACACGAGCAACACTGCTTGCACGTCTGAATTTGAGTAATTTTACCAAGGCAATCCGTAATTTCACCATAAAAAAGTAAAAAACGATTTTACAATGATATCAGGCGCTAAGAGGTTTGAATCTCATGTGAGTTCCCTCTATCCGACTAAAAATAGCCGTATTTACACTTATTAACAATAATATTGATAAAAATCACCAGCTCATTGCCTGCTTTATAAAAGGAATGGTGAGCTTGCGCTGCTCGACCATACTCAAGCGATCTAAAACATTAAGCAAATCAAATAGGCTCTTAGCATCACGCTGGCAACGCGCATAAATGTATTCTGCCACTGCATCAGACACTAAAATGCCACGCATTTTAGCCTTGAACTGCAGAGCTGCCATGCGCTCAGCCTCGTCTAACGACGTCAACTTATAGCTACTCAAGCTCTGCAAGCGCGAAAGCAAATCTGGTAATCCAAGCTGCAACTGAGAATGAGGTAGGGATGATGAAACAAGTAAACTAGTCTCTGACTGCAAAATACTATTGTAGCAATTAAAGACCGCACGCTCCCAAGACTCATTCCCCGCGATTAGCTGAATATCATCGAAGCAGAGCAGATCCAAATACGCCGCGCCATCAAGAACAGCCTCAGGATCGAATTCCAACACTTCCGCAACAGGTATATACCGAGCGTAACGCCCCACTGCTTCAGCCTGATGACAGCAAGCCTGCAACAAGTGACTAAGCCCGCCCCCGCCATAAAGGTAAATCCACTTTTCACCCTCGCCAGTCGCCTGCTGTCTAAGCTGATTCACAAGTAGGCGATGATGCTCTGATGTATAGAAATTATCGAAGGTGGCTTCGGTATCTAACTTAAGCGCCAAAGGAAGCTGGGGACTGGCCATCATTGTTCTGTCGTTTCCGAATCGTCAATATCGACAGCCGCCCCATAGAGTCCGCTGAGCTTATAATAGTCGTGCAGGTGGTTAATCATAACCTTGATCACCGCCGCGACGGGCAAGGCGAGCAAAATACCAACAAAACCAAACAACTGCCCGCCGGCCAGAATAGCAAAAATAACAACCACCGGATGCAAACCAATCTTGTCACCAACCAAGATGGGAGTAAGCACCATCGACTCTAGCATTTGACCAATGCCAAACACCGCCGCGACACCGGCAAGTGGTAACAGACTGTCAAATTGAAAGAACGCGGCGACCCCAGCAGCAGAAATACCAATAATGACACCCAAGTAAGGCACAATGCTTGCCAGTCCCGCCAGCAATCCCAGCACCAGTGCCAATTCAAGCCCCACCAACCATAGCCCCAGCGTGTACACCAATGACAAGGCCAGCATGACCAGTAGTTGACCTCTCGCAAATGCACCCAAAATCTCATCGCACTGTTGCGCAATTTCTACCGTACGCAGTTCTACCGACCGCGGCAGAAAATTCCGGATGGCGGCCATCAACACATCCCAATCCCGCAGTAAATAAAAGGTAACCACGGGCACCAAGGTGACATTGGCTATCCAAGTTAGTAGCGCCATGCTGGAGCCACTGACCTTGCCCCACAAATAAAACAAGATACCGCCAGCACTCTCCCAATGTTTACTCAATGCTTCACGAGCTGCATCCATCGGTTTTGTCTGCTCAGGTAAATCAAGATACTGACGTAAGGTTGGCAACCCCGTCTGCTGAAGCCAGGCCAAGCCTTCATATATGCGTTCAACCAACAACTGAATCTGATCGATTAGCAAGGGCACACTGACCAAAAACAGCAATCCGCCGAGCAGCGTCAATCCCACAAACACTGTCACCACTGACATGGTTCGCGACATTCCGCGCGCCTCAAGCCTATCTGCCAAAGGATCACCGATATAGGCTAAGACCGCTGCCAGCAAAAATGGCATTAATATAGGCGCCAATAAATGTACCAGCAACACGAAGGCAATCGCGGCGAGCAAACCCCAAACCGGCTTGGATATACTAATCACAGATGACGGCCCGACCACTGATAATAACCGCGCACTGGTCTTGGTACGGCCTTAGCGCCATCAGCAGTCGTTTCGAGCAATCGGCCGTCAAGACTCAAAAAGCGCTTCACTTTTTCCATGTCATCTTTCAACACCAATTCCAAAATTAATTCATCCTTATCTAACCAGACCGTATTGGCATGCTGAATAACAGCCAAACCCTCTAGATAAGTAACTAAACTTGCGTAGCTCGCGAAGTCATTAATACCCGAAACATGAATTAAGGTATTTGAACTACTACCAGCGACCGCTGACACCGAGTAACTCGCCGCCTGCATATCGGCGAGATAATCTATAGGTGGGGCAAACACATCCGAATCCGTCAAGCCATCACTATCTATGCGTAGCGACTGATCACCTTGCAACACCACCCAGCTCCCCACCCACTGCCCGGTAGAAAATTGGGTCACGCGGCCCATCAAAATAAAAGGTGTCGAGTATCGAGCGGAAGCCAAGCGAACATCTTCTTCCGACATTTGCCATAACTGATTCACACTTAAATTTGAGGAATCAGCAAGATCAAACAAGGGCATTTGCACAACCACGCCACGTCGTTCCGCCTCAGCCTGCAATGCAGCCATTATGTCTGCACTCGCCTCGGCGCCCACAAATTGTCGACCATCTACGGTATCTGCAACCAACCACACGAGCACCGCCGGTCGATTTGCGGACCATATCGGTAATCCACCCGACTGCAGCGTTGCATTCACCTGACGTGGAGAAAAGCTTAACTTCAACACCAACTCATCGGCACCATCAGCACTTCTATTTCGCTGATAGCGAAACTGGGTCATATAAGGCTCAGGATCGGCAAGTGCCGCCGATACGATGGGATTATCGCGCACTTGCCGCCTACCCGACACCCGAATAAACACGCGCTCTAAGGCCTTGGCAGCACCTTGCTTAAGAACGTCCCGGGATTGCGATTCAACCACCAGCTCCTCATCGTATAGGTTGCCAACGATTGCTGCCGCAACGTGACCAGACAATGCAGCTGAAATAGCAAAGGCTGCCACCAACACCCGAATAATTTGTATCACTATATATACGCCCTTTCCCCTACCGCGATTGGCCATTGTAGCAAGCCACCAAGTGCTCGTCGTGACTAGTGGCAAAAAGTCACCTTTTTGCTGCTGAATTAAACTTTCAATCAAGCTAGAATAGCGCCCTCTTAGAGGACAGCCAACGATTATGACTGACACCAGTAAGCCAAGCTTAAGTTACAAAGACGCCGGCGTAGACATTGATGCCGGTGATGCGCTAGTAGAACGCATTAAAGATGTCGCCAAACGCACCCGCCGCCCAGAGGTCATGAGTGGCCTTGGTGGTTTCGGAGCACTGTGCCAAATTCCAACAGGTTATAAAGAACCTGTACTGGTTTCAGGCACTGACGGCGTCGGCACCAAATTAAAACTTGCGATGGAAGTCGGAATTCACGACACCATCGGTATTGATCTTGTCGCCATGTGCGTCAACGATCTGCTAGTCACAGGCGCAGAGCCCCTGTTCTTTCTCGACTATTACGCCACCGGCGCACTAAATGTCGACATTGCAGCAAACGTCGTGAGCGGCATTGGCAATGGCTGCGAGCAAGCGGGTTGCGCATTGGTCGGCGGCGAAACGGCCGAAATGCCGGGCATGTACGAAGGCGATGACTACGATCTTGCTGGTTTTTGTGTCGGCATCGTTGAAAAAGCCAACATCATTGATGGCAGTTCAGTTCGTATTGGCGACAAATTAATTGGCGTCACCTCATCTGGCCCCCACTCCAATGGCTACTCGCTGATTCGTAAAATCATAGAACACAGCGGCGCCAAACTTGATCAAGCCTTTGGCGACAGCACGCTGGGTGAAACCCTGCTTGCGCCCACAAAAATTTACATTAAACCAATGCTTCGCGTGATTAAGCAGTATCGCGTTAACGCACTGGCCCACATTACCGGCGGCGGTCTATTAGAAAATATTCCCCGCGTGCTGCCCCGTAATACCAAAGCAGTTATCGACGGCAACAGCTGGGAACGCCCTGCTATATTTAACTGGCTTCAAGAACAGGGCAATGTTGAAGCACGGGAAATGTATCGCACGTTTAACTGTGGTATCGGCATGGTACTGGCCGTTGCGAGTGATGATGCAGAAAGGGTTATCGACATGCTAAATCAACAGGGCGAAACCGCCATGCTGATTGGCAGCATCGAAGCTGCTGGAGAAGACGAGCCAAAAGTCATTATTGAAGGCTTGTAATTCCATGCCATGCAAGTTGGTCATTCTTTTGTCTGGAAGCGGCTCTAATTTGCAGGCATTTATTGATGCCTGCAAAAGCAAAGAATTGCCCAACACGGAAATACGCGCTGTTATCAGCAACAAGGCCGATGCTCTCGGCCTTGTTCGCGCAGAACAAGCAGGAATAACCACCGCCTGTATTGATCACAAACAGTTTTCGAGCCGTGAAGAATTTGACGCCGTCCTGCAAAACACCATAGACCAATTCGATGCAGATCTTGTCGTACTCGCAGGGTTTATGCGCATCCTCACACCCGGCTTTGTTCGCCATTATTTAGGTCGCTTGATTAATATTCACCCATCACTGCTTCCCAAATATCCCGGTTTACACACCCATCAGCGTGCCTTAGACGCAGGCGATACCGAAGCTGGCGCAACCGTTCACTTTGTCACCGAAGAGCTTGATGGCGGCCCACCTATAATTCAGGCAAAAATACCGATATTTGATGGTGATGATGCTGCAACACTTGCCGACAGGGTATTGTCGAAAGAACACACAATCTACCCTTTGGCGGCAAGATGGTTTGCCGAAGGACGTTTGAGTTTGCAGAATTCTAAGGCGGTACTCGATGATAAAAATCTTCCCGAAAACGGTGTGCTCTTTCAGCCGAACTAGCCTGCTTACATTGCTTTTTTGCGCTATACCCAGTCTTGGCCACGCCAGTGGCGGTATTAGCCTAGATCCCAATGCTAGCCCAACGATGGTAACCCAAGTACAAGCCATTGAACCCATCAAGACCGCAGCTCCTGTAAAACCCGCAAATAGTGCTACACCTACAATCAAATCCGGCGTCAAAGAAAGCATTCTACCTTATCAAGCCGAGTACAAAATCAGCAGCAACAGCTTAACGACTACCGCCACGCGCACCTTAATCAAACAGGGGAATAAGTGGTTACTATCCCAACATGCCAAACTCATGTTTATAAAAGTAAAAGAAGAAAGCGTCATTGAAAGTACCGATGAAGGCTTACGTCCGCTGCACTATGAATATGAAAACAATATGAGCAGTAAGCAAGATCAAAGTATTAATTTCGACTGGGCTACAAGCTCTGCCAGCGACAACAAATATCGCAAGCCATGGTCCTCAAAAATCAGTGACGACACCTTCGACCAGCTAGGCGCGCAACTGAAAATGCGGGAATCACTAATTAGCCATCGCCTCGGTAAAGAAATGAGCCAAACCGTGGTAAATCGAGGCAAGCACAAAACCTACACCATCAAAAAGATTGGCGAAGAAACCATCGACAGCGCAGTCGGCAAATTAAATACCGTCAAATTATTACGTTCACGCCCGGGCAGCAGCAGCGAAACCACCGTGTGGATGGCAAAAGACTGGAATTACTTAATCGTGAGATTAGAACAACGAGAAGATGATGAGGTTTATTCGTTGGAATTGATTAATGCCACCCTAGACGGCACTGCAATCAAAGGTCTGAGCCAGTAAATAGAATAAAACCAATAAAATCGAGTATGACTATATGCGGAACAATAACCACTAAAAGTGAGATACGCCCGCAGTCTTAAGTGAAATTATGCTTGAAAACAGACGCGCCCACACCGCTAGCGACACAGACGCCTTTCTATCGATCAAGTCTTAGGAAGGGTCACACCCGTCTGGCCCTGATACTTGCCACCGCGGTCTTTATAGCTGACGTCGCAAATCTCGTCGGACTCAAAAAACAGCATCTGCGCCACGCCTTCATTGGCATAGATTTTTGCAGGTAAGGTTGTGGTGTTTGAAAACTCCAAAGTCACGTGACCTTCCCATTCAGGCTCTAGCGGCGTGACGTTAACAATAATCCCACAGCGCGCGTAGGTCGATTTACCCAAACACATTGTCAACACGCTACGCGGAATACGGAAGTATTCTACGGTACGGGCCAGCGCAAATGAGTTAGGAGGAATAATGCAGTAGTCGGCGGTGATGTCGACAAAGCTTTTCTCGTCGAAGGCTTTCGGATCAACCGTCGCAGAATAGGTATTGGTGAACACCTTGAATTCATTAGAACAGCGAACATCGTAACCGTAGCTAGATGTGCCATAAGATATAATTTTAGCGTCGTCACGCACGCGCACCTGACCCGGCTCAAAAGGCTCAATCATGCCCTCATTTTCAGCCATACGACGAATCCACTTATCGGCCTTAATACTCATTGCGCTCCCTCTAGCTGTTTATTCATACCATCTGCCAATCTACGCATACGACTTAATCGTCGCTGATCGAAATATTTGGAAATGCATTACTTTGTACTCGCTGGCGTTTGGCCAACTCCGCAGTCATACCAATCGCCACCTGCCGATACAACATGGCCGCATCGCCCTCAGGATCAGCTGCCAACACTGGCTTACCACAATCCGCCTGCTCCCTAATTTGCAGCGACAAAGGCAAAGCACCCAGCATGGGCACATTATAAGATTGCGCCATGCGTTCGCCACCACCTTGACCAAAAACATGCTCTTGGTGACCACATTCACTACAAATATGCACGGCCATGTTTTCGATAATACCCAATACGGGAACTGACACCTTGCGGAACATTTCAATGCCTTTCTTGGCATCTAATAAAGCAATATCTTGCGGTGTAGTGACAACAACTGCACCGGATACCGGTACTTTCTGGGACAGCGTTAATTGAATATCACCTGTGCCCGGCGGCATATCAATAATCAGATAATCTAAATCCTGCCAATAGGTTTGATTCAGCAGCTGCTGCAAGGCACCTGTTGCCATCGGTCCGCGCCACACCATCGGTGTATCAGCTGTGACTAAATAGCCCATAGACATAGATTGAACGCCGTAGGCCTCAATCGGCAACAAGTAATGGGTGCCGTATTGCTTTGGACGCTGGCCCTCAGGAATACCGAGCATCATTTGCACGCTAGGTCCGTATATATCTGCGTCTAACAAACCTACCCGCGCACCCTCAGCCGCCAAAGCCAACGCCAAATTTACCGACGTAGTGGATTTACCCACCCCGCCCTTACCCGACGCGACCGCAATAATATTACGAACATTTTCCATGCTCTTAATATTCTGCTGTGCCGCATAAGGCGCAACCTTCCAGCTCACTTTAACGGTGCCAGAGGCAACGCCGGCAATGTTCTTCAGCGTGTCACCAAGCAACTGCTCATATTGTTGCTGTACACTTTTTGCTGGGAAACCAAGTTCAATAGTGACATCAACACGGTCGCCGCTCACGGCGAGAGACACCATATCAGCAAGCTCCACCAGCGGCGAAGACAAACCGGGCAACACCACGGCCATCAACTCTTCGCGGACTCTGGATTCCAGCGCTGCTGTCATATCTTTCCCCTGCTTTTAGTAAATATTGAATTAGCCGGCGAGTATACGCGCCACGCCCATATCGAACAACGCCGAGACAGATGCGCCAGACAGTCAAAAACGCTATAATCTCGCGCCTTTAAGTCCATTCAAGCCGCGACCACATACTGTCTCGGCTAGCACCACTAAACAAGGAAACCCATGTCGCGCAAGATTCTGGTCACCAGTGCCCTGCCCTACGCCAACGGCCCACTCCATCTCGGTCATTTACTGGAATCTATCCAGACTGACATTTGGGTTCGTTACCAGAAATTACGCGGCAATGACTGCATTTATTTATGCGCCGACGATGCCCACGGCACTGCCATTATGTTAACGGCCGAGAAACTGGGCATTACGCCAGAAGAGCAAATTGCGCGGGTAAAAGCCGAGCATGAACGTGATTTGGCGGGTTTTCATATCCGCTTCGACAATTACCACTCCACCCATTCACCTGAGTGCCAACATTACTCAGAAGAAATTTATCGCCGCCTCGATGCCAACGGCCATATCGAGCGCCGCGACGTTACCCAGCTTTTCGACCCGGAAAAGAATTTATTTTTAGCCGACCGCTACATCAAAGGCACTTGCCCCAAGTGTAAAACCGACGACCAATACGGCGATAACTGCGAAGCCTGCGGCGCGACCTACACGCCAGCGGAATTAATAAATCCGCGCTCCGCCATTTCTGGCGCGACACCTATTGAGAAAAGCTCCACCCATTTTTTCTTTAAACTCGGTGACTTTGAAAACTTGCTGCGCAACTGGACCGGCAGCGAAGCGCTACAGCCACAAATCGCCAACAAGCTACGCGAATGGCTAGATGCTGGCCTGCAAAGCTGGGACATTTCACGGGACGCCCCCTACTTCGGTTTTGAGATTCCCGGCGCACCGGGTAAATATTTCTACGTTTGGCTAGACGCACCCATCGGCTACATGGCCAGCTGCGCTAACTGGTGCGAAAAAAACGGTCGCGATTTCAATGAATACTGGGGCCTAGACTCCAAGGCTGAGCTTTACCATTTTATTGGCAAAGACATTATCAATTTCCACGGATTGTTCTGGCCAGCCATGCTCGACTCAGCGGGTTTCCGCCAGCCCACTGCCATTTACGCCCACGGCTTTTTAACCGTCAATGGCAAGAAAATGTCTAAGTCTCGGGGTACGTTCATTAAAGCCGAAACCTACCTAAAGCACCTGCCAGCTGAATATTTACGCTATTACTTTGCCGCCAAATTGTCTGGTGCAGTAGATGACATCGACCTTAATCTGGAAGATTTCGTCAACCGTGTAAATTCTGATCTCGTCGGCAAGCTGGTCAATATCGCCAGCCGCAGCGCCAAATTTGTTCAAAAAGGCAATGATGGCAAGCTGAGTGGCAGCCAACACAATGCAGCACTATGGCAGCAAGTTACCGGCGCCAGTGAAAATATCGCCCAGCTTTTTGAACAGCGTGAATACAGCAAAGCCGTGCGTGAAATAATGGCTCTCGCTGACGCGACCAACGAATACTTTGATTCTTGCGAACCATGGAAGCTGGCTAAATCAGATGATACTGTCGCACTTGCCGCAGACGTCGCGTCGCAGTGCATCGACATTTTCCGCGTACTCGCTACCTACCTTTCTCCCGTATTACCCGAGTTGGCCAAGCAAGCTGAACAATTTTTAAATTGCTCACTCACCTGGCAAGGCGAGTTCACACCGCTGCACAACCACGCCATCGAGCCATTCAAAGCGATGATGAGCCGGGTGGATGCCGACAAAGTCGCCGCAATGGTTGAGGAGAGCAGTGACAATACTCCCGCACCTGCACCTGTCGTCAAACCGAAAAAGGCGGCAAAAGACAAAGACACCGGTATCACCGACACAATCGCCTACCCAGACTTTGCTAAAATCGATCTACGAGTGGCGGAAATCATTGCCGCAGAAGCTGTAGAAGGCGCAGACAAACTACTTAAATTGACCCTCAGCCTTGGTGATTTAGGCACACGCCAAGTCTTTGCGGGTATTAAAACTGCCTATAATGCCGAACAGTTGGTGGGCAAGCTCACCGTCATGGTTGCCAATCTCGAAGCGCGTAAAATGCGCTTTGGTATGTCAGAGGGTATGGTGCTCGCGGCCGGCCCAGGCGACCAGGAAATTTGGTTGCTCAGCCCTGACAGCGGCGCCAAAGCGGGAATGAAAATTCAGTAAATGCATTAGTCTGCTCATAATCGGCAGACTGAGAGCATTACCGTATTTTAAATTGAACGCTTGATCGAAATAAACTAAGATCGCCCGATAATGACGGTCTGGCCCGCAATATACTTATTGCCAAGCCAGCCTTACTTCGCATTGTCGACGCAAGGGTGATGCAAAGGTGAAGAAAAAGGTGAGGCAAACATCGTGTTAGCAGACTATTCGCTATTGTTAATCAGTGCCATTCTGGTTAACAACTTCGTACTGGTGCAGTTTCTAGGCCTTTGCCCCTTCATGGGCGTGTCTAACAAACTCGAAACTGCCATCGGCATGTCTAGCGCCACCACCTTTGTACTGACACTGGCGTCTATTTGCAGTTGGCTCACCTACGAGTGGTTGCTCATACCCCTTGGTTTGGAGTATCTGCGCACCATTACCTTCATTCTGGTAATTGCCGTTGTTGTGCAGTTCACCGAAATGGTAGTTCGCAAAACCAGCCCCATGCTCTACAAAGTCCTCGGCGTATTTTTACCCTTGATCACCACCAACTGCGCAGTGTTAGGCGTGGCGTTGCTCAACATCAATAAAGACCACAGCTTTGTTGAATCCACTCTATATGGCTTTGGTGCCGCCGCTGGTTTCTCGATGGTATTGGTTCTTTTTGCCGCGATGCGCGAGCGTATTACCGCTGCCGATGTGCCCGTTCCGTTTAAAGGCCCTGCCGTAGGCATGATTACCGCTGGCCTTATGTCCCTCGCCTTTATGGGCTTTGCCGGACTGGTATAGGCTAGACATATGATCGAACTCATTGCCCAAAACCCCTTTATTGCATCATTAGTTGCACTGGTCGGACTCGGCCTCGTCTTTGGTGCCCTGCTAGGATTTGCCGCGGTAAAATTTAAAACCGAAGGCGACCCGATCGCGGATCAAATCGAATCACTATTGCCCCAAACCCAATGCGGCCAATGCGGCTATCCCGGCTGCCGCCCCTATGCGGCGGCTATTGCCGACGGCGACGACATCAACAAATGCCCGCCCGGCGGCGAAGCGACCATTGCCGCGTTGGCAGATTTACTCGGTGTTGAAGCAAAGCCCTTAGATGCAGCTGAAGCCGCGGTTCCCTCGGTTGCGTTTATTCGCGAAGACGAATGCATTGGCTGCACTAAATGTATTCAAGCCTGTCCAGTAGACGCTATTCTCGGTTCAGCCAAACACATGCACACGGTTATCGCCAGTGAATGTACTGGCTGCGACCTATGCGTAGAGCCCTGTCCGGTAGATTGTATCGACATGCGACCAATTGAAACAAACCTGCAAACCTGGCACTGGGACAAGCCCAAACCCGTTGAAGACCTCATCGCCTCAGACCGCGGCACTGCTGCGAAAAGTGGAGCTGCAGCATGAGAAAAATATGGGACATCCACGGCGGCATTCACCCCGCTGAAAATAAAAGCCAATCTCTGCACAAGCCGATTGAGAATGCAGGTATTCCAAAACAACTCATTCTACCGCTGGCCCAGCACATTGGCGCGCCAGCGAGCCCCATTGTTAACGTGGGTGACCGAGTCCTTAAGGGACAAATGATTGCCGAAGCAAAAGGCTTTGTCAGCGCGCCTGTTCACGCTCCAACGTCTGGGATCGTCTCGGCAATTGAATCGCGGGTTATTCCTCATCCCTCTGGCATGAGCGCAAGCTGTATTGTCATCGACACCGACGGCGCAGATGAATGGATAGCCCACAGGGGTACCGATGATTACACGACCCTCAGCAAGCTGGAATTAGTTGACCTGATTCGCCAAGCTGGCATTGCCGGTATGGGCGGCGCGGGATTTCCATCCGCGGTAAAACTCAGCACCCGCGACGACAAGCCGATAGAAACGCTTATTCTCAATGGCACCGAGTGTGAGCCTTATATAACAGCAGATGACATCCTTATGCGTGAACGCGCAGAGGAAATTATCGCAGGCGCAAAGATTCTGCGGCATATCATTAAACCGAACAAAGAAACCCTAATCGGTGTAGAAGACAATAAGCCAGAAGGCATTGCCGCACTTGAAAAGGCCGCGGAAGGCACCGGCATTGAGATCGTCACTTTTCCGACCAAGTACCCCTCTGGCGGCGAAAAGCAGCTAATTCAAATCTTAACCGGCAAAGAAGTTCCCACTGGCGGGCTTCCTTCTGATGTCGGTATTGTGTGTCAAAACATCGGCACAGCAACGGCAATTTACCGCGCCATTCAATTTGGCGAGCCACTGATTTCCCGCATCACCACGGTGACCGGCGATGCATGCGAACAACCGCAAAATTACGAGACCTTACTGGGCACGCCGGTTCAGTATTTATTAGACAAAAGCGGCTTCAAAAAAGATGCCTGTATTCGTTTAATTATGGGCGGCCCCATGATGGGCTACACACTGCAAGACACCGCCGTGCCCATCGTAAAAACAAGCAACTGCGTACTAGCGCCAACCGTAGCGGAATTGCCGCCACCGCCACCGGCTCAGGCCTGCATCCGCTGCGGCATGTGTGCAGAAGCCTGCCCCGTTTCGCTTTTGCCTCAGCAAATGTACTGGTTCTCTCGTGCCCAAGAACACGAGAAGCTCGAAGATCATAAGTTGTTCGACTGCATCGAATGCGGCGCCTGCTCCTTCGCCTGCCCGAGTAATATTCCATTAGTTCAGTACTACCGTGCATCAAAAGCTGAGATTCGCCAAGCGCAGCAAGACAAGATGAAAGCCGAGCGCTCTAAAGAACGCTTTGAAGCGCGCACTGCAAGACTAGAACAAGAAGAAGCAGAGAAGGAAGCCAAACGCGCCGCGCGGATGGAAGCCGCGAAGGCCAAAGCGGCTGCCGCCGCAAATGCACCGGACTCGAGCAAAGCCGATATTATTCAAGCCGCGATAGAACGCAGCAAAGCGAAAAAAGCCGAATCGGCTGACCCCGCTCAAGCAGCCATCGCCCGTGCGCAGGCCAAACGTGATGGCAATGCCGAGGAAGAAAGTCCGCAGGAAAAAACCGAGCGCTTGCAAAAATTATTCGCCAGCGCCGAAAAACGTCTGACGGCGGCGAAAGAAAAACTCGCCCTTGCTCAAGAGCAACAAAGTGACAATGCAGATGCATTCGCCACAGCGGTGAGCAAAACCGAAGAAAAGCTCGCGGCAATTCAGCAAGAGCTGACTGAGCATCGAGCAAGCTTGACTCCGCCACCTGCAGACGCGACATCCGCAGACCCCGCCCAAGCGGCCATTGCCAGAGCCCTCGCAAAACGAGCCGGAACAACTGCGGACGAAAGCAAAGAAGACAAAACCGCGCGTTTGAAAAATACCGTAAGTACCACTGAAAAACGGCTTGCCGCAGCCCAAGAAAAGCTAGCACTGGCGCAAGAGCAGAATGACGCCAATGTCGCCGCCTTTGCCACCGGGGTTGAAAAAACCCAGGCTAAACTCGATACAGCAAAAAAAGAACTTAGCGATCATCTAGCCACGCTTGCCCCCAGTGATACAGCCAAGCAAATAGCGAGCGACGACCCTGTTCAAGCCGCCATTGAGCGCGCCAAGGCCGCACGCGAAGCGCAGGCTTCAATGAGTGATGCGGACAAGGTCAAACAAAATATCGAGTCGTTAGAAAATCGCATTGCCCGCACGAAAGAAAAGCTAGACGCCGCCCGCGCAGAGGGCAGCGACACAGCAGATATCTTGGCCGATTCATTAGCAAAACTAGAAGCCAAATTGGCCGCCGCTCAGCAACAACTGAGCTAAACCCAGATTACGAGCACCAGTGACATTATGGGATTTTTAAAAGTCAGTTCACCACATGCCCACGGCCCCATGAGCACCGCGAGAGTGATGCGCTTGGTGCTACTGGCGACCATTCCCGGCGTGTTTTCGCTGACCTTTTTCTTCGGTTTTGGCACGCTCATGAATGTACTCTGGGCGAGCATTACCGCACTTGCGTTTGAAGCCTTAGCCTTAAAACTTCGCAAGCGCCCCATCGGTTTTTATCTCAATGATTACAGCGCCCTAGTCACGGCATTTTTACTCGGCATTGCGCTACCGCCAGCGTCACCGTTCTGGCTCATCATGATCGGCACCGGTTTTGCCATACTCATTTGCAAGCAGCTATACGGCGGTATGGGCTACAACCCCTTCAATCCCGCCATGGCTGCCTATGTCATGCTGTTAATATCCTTTCCTGTACAAATGACCACATGGCTAGCGCCCAAAGGCAGTTTTGCAGGCGATCTGTTAGGCCCGATCGATGCGTTGCGCTACTGCTTTGGTTTTGGCCGCGAGGCCATAGACGCCATCACCATGGCAACCCCGCTGGATGTACTCAAACAAAATAATTCACTGCTGGTCAAAGACCTCTGGGAAGAATCAGCCCAGTTTGGCCAATTCGCAGGAATAGGTTGGGAATGGGCGAACATTGGATTTTTACTCGGCGGCATTTATCTTCTCTATCGACGCGTGTTCACATGGCACGCGCCAATAAGCATGCTAGCCTCGTTAACCGTCATGTCGGCTCTCTTCTACGATGGCGGAAGCTCAGCTTCAGGTGGTTCACCGCTGTTTCACTTGCTCAGTGGCGCGACCATGCTCGGCGCATTCTTCATCGTGACTGATCCCGTTACCTCCGCAGTGTCCAATCGCGGTCGCCTTATTTACGGTGCGCTCATCGGGGTTTTGGTCTACATCATTCGAGTCTGGGGTAACTATCCCGACGCGGTGGCATTTTCTGTTTTACTAATGAATTTTGCCGCGCCATTTATCGACCACTACACCCAACCCAGAACCTATGGTCATAAACTGAAGGATCAGCAGGGAGGAAAGTCATGAACATCCTCGGCAAATCCATCACCAAGAATGGCATCCTGTTGGGTCTTTTCGCCATCGTCACCACAGGCGTGATTGCCGGTACGTACCTCTCAACCCGCGGATTAATCCAAGACAATATTCGCCATGCAGAAGAAAGTGCGCTGCTAGAGCTATTCCCTAAATCTCGCCATGACAACTCCATGCTCGACGACGCTATCAGTGTCGACAACAGCGAACTGCTCGGACTGCGAGAAGCTAAAAAACTCTACCGCGCCAGTATGAACAGTGAATTCGTCGGCGCAATCCTACCTGCGACAGCACGAGACGGATACACCGGCGACGTAGATATGATTGTCGGCATTAACCGGGATGGCACCATCGCCGGAGTACGGGTGCTTTCCCACCGAGAAACCCCAGGTCTTGGCGACCAGGTCGACTACAAAAAAAGCCAGTGGGTAGATGGATTTATTGGTAAAAGCCTAACTAATCCAGAAGAATCAAAATGGGCAGTGAAAAAAGACAAAGGGGTATTCGACCAATTTACCGGTGCCACCATCACCCCAAGGGCGGTTACTAAAGCCGTACACAAAGCATTACAATACTACGACGCTAACATCGATACGATCAGCGACATCAATGATTCGCTCAGCGCCGATCTGAACACCCAATCAAATTCGGGAATCCAGCAATGAGTGACATCAGCTACCGCGAAATATCACTAAACGGACTCTGGAAGAACAATCCCGCCATTGTTCAGCTATTAGGCTTGTGCCCATTACTCGCCGTCACAGGCTCAGTAATAAACGCCTTAGGCATGGGCTTAGCGACAATGTTAGTACTCACTGTGTCGAACACCTGCGTCTCCATGATTCGCAACTTTGCCTCGGATGCCATTCGTCTGCCCGCCTTCGTCATGATCATCGCGGCAGCAGTAACCTGCATAGAGCTACTCATGCAGGCCTTCGCTTACGAGCTATTTCAAATACTCGGTATCTTCCTGCCACTCATCACCACCAACTGCGTCATCCTCGGACGCGCCGACGCCTTCGCCTGTAAAAACAAAGTACTGCCAGCCATGTATGACGGCTTCATTATGGGTGTAGGCTTCGCGGTAATACTCATGCTATTGGGCGCCATTCGTGAAGTTATCGGCACGGGCGCCATCTTCGCCAATATGGATCTACTGTTCGGCGAAGGCGCAAAAAGCTGGAAAATCGTGTTGGTAGATGACTACACCGCCGTCCTTGTCGCCATTCTACCGCCCGGTGCGTTTATATTTACCGGCATGATCATCGCGCTGAAGAATATTATCGATACCGGCATTAAAAACCGCGAAGCAGCGAAAACAGAGAAAGTTGCACCGACGAGTAGGCGGGTTCGGGTGACGGGGAATATAAGTTAATCAGCAGGAAAGTTATCATTTTCAGTTACGTATTATCACCTGCGGCTCGTCAAGCCGTAGGACTTCAAAAGCACTAAAATAATAGCTCGCAAAACCGAGATAAACGAAAAGTTTTCAGCGACAAGCTCAAACCAACGCGATAGGCGCCGCCCTCACCATTAAACTAGGAACAGTCTCTCCTTTTATTACTGCAGAATAAAGAAGTGACACAAAATTCGAAACACTACAGATGCTTACAATTAAGATTTCTGTCCGCAAAAGGTAAAAAGAAATATGCCGACACCATCAGAAACATCGATAGCGGCATGATGTGGTAAAACAGCCCATCAAAAACCGAAAATACTGGAATCGAAATAACTAACGCGGCGAGCACCACATCTGCCAATGAAGATGACCTTCCGATTACAATCTTAAGGCACTTAAAAAGCAAATACCCGAAGATCAAGAATATAGCTAAGGACCCAATCACGCCGAATTCGAGTAAAAATTGAACTACAAAATTGTGCGGCTGGACAATATTTGACCCCATAACACCAAGGCGAATAAAGGCATCAGGCCCAGCACCAAATAACCAAGAACCATCCAAGGCTTCGATGCTTCTCGACCAAATTGACAATCGACCTGAAGAAATCCTATTAATAGTGGCGTCAGCGGCGCTCCGCGTCAGAGAATTAAAAAGAATATGGGTTTCACCACTCAACACCAAGGCCAAACCACCTGAAAAAAGGCCGAAAGGAATAACCATATATTTCTTGAGATTAGCTCTAAAGCTTCTATTCATAAACGACAAAACCAAAAAAGCTAGCAATGCTACCCACTGGCCCCGACCACCGGTCCAAAGAGTCAAAAAACCAAGTATAAAAAATATTGGAAAAGCAAGATAATGCGCGATACGCCCTCTAAAGATCATCCAGGCAGACAAACCAATCAAAAAAGCCAAATCGTAATTCATGTGGCGTAAATGTCGGTAAAGTGGGGGGTGCCCTTTTATATTACGCCTCCACTCCAAAAGATCCGCTCCCAAATAAACATAGAAGAAATAAACACATGTTCCGATAAGCGACAGCAATTTTAAGTAATATACCCACTCCAAACCTTTTTCGTCACTAACATGAAGCCAAGCCAAAAATCCGAAGATGAACATAAGTTGAGCGACGTAAACCCATCCCCGATATATTCCTAAAACCGGAATATAATGGCACGCCCAGACCATCACCATCAAAAACATAACAAAACAAAAAATCCTAAAAATAAGGCTTTCCTTGATAGCAGCGACAAACAAAATAATTGCTTCAGGCAACATTATTAATGAAAATATCAGCTGTTCAATCGACGTCCAATAGTTCACCAGCAAAGAGGTATTGCTATATGTAAACAACAGCGGCGAGATTACAATTGCAACCAAAACAGCGGACGCCAATGCAACTCGAAATTTAAGACTTGCTATAAAATAGTCTTTCAGCACATTCCAACCCATTAATTTTCAGAAAAGACACGATTGTTATGTAGCGAGATCAGACTCAAGCCTTTACTCAGCCAATCTTCACTTACAATGGTTTGGCGATACCCCCCGCCATGCAGTGGATCTCCGTCCAACAAATAACATTTTTGCAGTTCGCCAACACTACCGAGATAAATTTCACCATAACTTTTCGCCATGCATTCTTGGTGAGCCCCACCACAACTACCGCTCGCCATACTGCAAAGCATATTCCCGACACGCACAGAGACTTCACCACTTTTCATCATTATCGCCCATGGCTTCTCTACTGCAGTAAGCAGATCCTTACCTACAAAATTAGAACTGTATTTGGTAAGTCCCAACATCGACAACAAGGTGGGAGGAATATCTATTTGACTGCCCACTTGAGTAATTTCGATCGGCTTATCGATATAAGGATGATAGATAGCCAATGGCATTCGAAAAAACTGCTCATTTTTTATAAGGATATCCGCCTTTTCGGAATCTCGGTCAAACGCCCATATCCCATGATCCGAAGTAACTAAAACAATAGTATTTGATGCTAAAGCGGAATGACGAAACGCATCCCAGAATTTTGAAAACGCATAATCTTCGTAATGTGCAGCGGTTAAGTAATTTGAGAAAAGCTCTACCCCTCCGGCAGCACTCAGGTAATCTGGGGACGGCAAGCCCCACTCCCACTTAAAGGGATAGTGACTACTCAATGTGGTAATGTGCGCAAAGAACGGCTCGCTTTCACCACTCAATTTATCCAACATTAGACCATACATTGCCTCGTCCGAAACTCCCCAACCAATCTCGGGTAAATTCGCCTCTTTGCGACGCTCAGCGTCAAAAAACTCTAGTTGCTGAAAACCTATTTTCGGAAGATATTGATCGCGGTTATAAAATTGGCTTTTATTTCCATGGAAATAGAGTGTTTTATAACCTTCTCTCGCTAGTATTTCCGGCAAACACTCCAGATTTTTAATCTCGTCCGCGAACTTCGAATAGGGAGGCTTGCTGCTGTAATCGAAGATACCGCACCAAATAGCCGTCTCTCCTTTTACAGTAAAGTTTGTATTTGCGTAGAATTGTGTCGCTTTAATATTTTCATTAGCAAATTGATTCAGATGTGGAGTTACATCGCCCACCTCAGGATAAGGTCTCATCAAAGACGCGCGAATCGACTCCAGCGTAATTACGATGACATTTAATTTTTCGGACGGCCGCGCATCCAGCCCACTACTAATCGTTTTTCGATTAAGGCTTTTAAATTCTAATTCCGCTGCAACCTGCCCCTTCTCTAGTGCTTTTGGCAAACTTTCTCGCACAAAAAAAGCATGCACGGGGCTGACATAAGAAGGGGAAAGTGTAAACACCGACAGCTGACGGTAACGATCAAACGAAACTGTTAAAGTTATTGCAGCCACCAATGTGATGACCAAGGGAAATGCTATTAACACAGCTCTTACCTTGACTATAGGCGTTAAAGGCTTGCTGTGGACACATATGGAAATAATGGCCAATACCAATCCTATACCTGATATCCAGAGCAGATCAGACAAAAGACTAAATTCGGAAATCGCCCTAAAGCTGTCGAGAGAGTCATCGATTAAGGATAACGACTGGTAATTAAAGTAGGTCTGGAAATACTGGAAATACCACCAGTTACCGGCACTCAATATCACATGTACAAGCCACACCCCAATAACAGTAGACGCATATATCCATCTGGAAAACCAACTCGAAATTAAGACTATAGAAAGGGAGAGTGATGCAATAAAAACGGCACTCAGCATGCCCGACGGATGAGGGTTGAGGCGCCCAAAATATGATGTAAAAGCAAACAACAAGACCATTGCAGCTGCGCAGGTTAGACTGGACTCAAAAATTCGTTTCAAGATAGGCCACTCTACTTGCTTACCATTAAAAAAGGGGAGTCCAGAGACTCCCCTTCAATTCCAAGCAGCCAGCAAAACTAAAATCAGCCGGCCTAAACAATACTAAACAATACTAAACAATCAGTTCTGAGCGATACGACATGAGCCAGGCAGGTACTTTGCATTGCCAGCAGTATCAGTAGTGGTGTCTGGCCCACATACCCACTGCGCAACCAAGCCGCCCGCAGCAACATCAGCACAAGTTGCAAACGTTGTTGCAGTTGCATTTGAACAAGGCTTCATCTGAACGATAACCGGAGTTGCGCCTAAACTTTGAGATGTAACGGTGACCAAACCAACAGCGTTAGTTTCAATAGATGCCACATATTTACTAGTAGACGTGCTTGATTCACAACCCCATTCATTTGCATCCGGCAATGTAGTCGAACTCTGAACAACCTCAGTAATAGAAGTACGGCACGCTGAAGCCGCAAGTACCACTTCAGAAGCCTTGGCACGAATGGTGTAGTCTTGGTAAGCAGGTAAGGCAACCGCTGCCAAAATACCGATAATCGCGATAACGATCATCAATTCGATAAGAGTAAAACCTTGTTGTGTTCTTTTCATAATGAACTCCAAAAATTTGTCGATTTCTTTTTGTGATAGAAATCCATCACTATCGAGTAACATACAATATGTATGCCACCAGCCCCAGCTATCAGCAAACTTATTTTAAATAATGAATTATTACAGTGTTTCACTCCAATAATCACGCGCATGAACACCTACAAACTAACCATCGCTACAGAAAACCAAAGTAATCAAATGGCGCACTATGACAATAATTGTCACAAACTACGCATATCTGGCAGGCACTAGAGATGACAGTTGAATCTTTCCGCCACTAAAGCTGCACGCCTAAAACTCCTTTTCCGCGCTATAGTGCTTAATCTAATGATAGGCACTATACTGTTTTAATTACATTTTTAACGACAAAGCGACGCTATGAACAGCCCCATAACGCCTTTAAATGGTTTAGCCCGACGCCTTGTTTACGATGAGGTTCTTGACGAAGATACCGTTCGTAAAGCTCAGGAAACCGCCCAAAAAGATAAGAAAAGCCTCGTTTCCTACTTAGTCAGCAAAAATTTAGCAGATGGCGTTCGCATTGCGGAAATAGCGGCGGATGAATTCGGCATTCCTTTTATCGATCTACGCTCGTATACAACAGAGCTGGCTCCCCAAAAAATTATCGATAACAAGCTGATAAAGCTTCACCGAGCTTTGCCGTTGTGGAAACGCGGAAAGCGTTTGTTTATTGGCATGTCTGACCCAACCAATATTCACGGCCTAGACCAGATTAAATTCCATACAGGCTTAACTACCGAACCCATCATTGTCGAAGAGGCTGCACTGAATTCGGCTATTGAGAAATACCTAGCAGCTCAGGAAGAATCCCTCGCCGATAGTCTTGGCGATATGGATGATATCAATTTAGAAAATCTAGATATAGAAGCCGTCGACGAGACCGGCGGTGGTGATGTTGAGCTTAAAGGTGCTGACGAAGCTCCAGTGGTTAAGTTTGTAAACAAAGTACTATTGGATGCAATTCGCGGAGGGGCGTCTGATATCCATTTTGAACCCTACGAAAAGATTTATCGAGTCCGTTTTCGTACCGACGGCATATTGCAAGAAGTCGCGCGTCCGCCCGCATCTTTAGGATACCGCCTAGCTGCACGTCTTAAGGTTATGTCCCAGATGGACATTTCCGAACGGCGAGTGCCGCAAGATGGCCGAATTAAGATGAAGCTGTCTAAAACCCGAGCAATAGATTTTCGGGTAAATACGCTGCCTACCCTTTGGGGGGAGAAAGTAGTTTTGCGGATTCTCGATCCCAGCTCAGCCCAGATGGGTATAGATGCGCTGGGCTATGAACCCACGCAAAAAGATATGTATATGAAAACCCTGAATCAGCCACAGGGCATGATTTTGGTAACTGGCCCGACAGGCTCAGGTAAAACAGTTTCGCTCTATACCGGTTTAAATATACTTAATACGCCTGAACGAAATATCTCTACAGCCGAAGACCCGGTAGAGATTAACTTGGAAGGCATTAACCAAGTTCACGTAAATGCCAAAGTGGGACTTGGCTTCCCTGAAGCCCTCCGCTCCTTCCTACGGCAGGACCCTGACATCATCATGGTCGGTGAGATTCGAGATTTGGAAACGGCGGAGATCGCTATCAAGGCGGCCCAAACAGGTCATTTGGTTTTATCGACACTCCACACCAACAGCGCCTCAGAAACCCTAACGCGACTCCTCAATATGGGAGTGCCCGCATTTAACGTTGCCACCTCCGTTAGTTTAATTATTGCGCAGCGTCTCGCAAGGCGCTTATGCAAAGAATGCGCTATACCTTTAGATGTACCGCAACATACCTTAATTGAGGAAGGCTTTACCGCTGAACAATTAGAGTCAGCGACTATTATGCACCCCGTTGGTTGCGACCGCTGCAATAATGGCTACAAAGGCCGCGTGGGCATTTACGAAGTTGTTCGCATCACGCCAGAGATATCCCGTATTATTATGGAGAATGGCAACTCCATTGAAATTGCCGCCCAAGCGCAAAAAGAAGGCTTCCCTAATTTGCGACAATCCGCGCTGAAGAAGTGCGCACAGGGCGTTACTAGTCTTGAAGAAGTAAACCGAGTGACGAAGGATTAATAATGGCAGCAACATCCAAAACACAGGTTTTTGTTTGGCAGGGCGTAGATAAGCAGGGCCGAAAAACACGAGGCGAGCTTACTGCCGGGTCTAGCGCCTTGGTCAAGGCTCACCTTCGGAAACAAGGCATTGCTGCTAAAAATGTGAAGCGCAAACCAAAGCCTCTTTTCAGCAATAAAAAACCGATAAAGCCTGCAGATATCGCGATTTTCACGCGTCAAATGGCAACCATGCTTAAAGCGGGTGTACCTTTAGTACAAAGTTTCGACATTGTGGCTGAAGGCGTTGAAAACCCGACCATGCAAGAACTAGTTGTCGATATTAAAAACGAAGTTGCTTCCGGTGGCGGTTTTGCCGCTGCTTGCGCGAAACACCCTCAATATTTTGACGACCTGTTTTGCAGTTTGATTTCTTCAGGCGAGCAATCCGGTACGCTGGAGGTAATGCTTGACCGAGTCGCTACCTATAAAGAAAAAACTGAGGCACTGAAAGCTAAAATCAAAAAAGCACTTACCTACCCAATCGCAGTTATGGTTGTTGCCGTTGTAGTTACAGCAATTCTATTGATCAAAGTAGTACCAACTTTTGCGGTCACCTTTGAAAGCTTTGGCTCAGACCTTCCCGCTTTTACAAAAATGGTGGTCGGCTTATCTGAGTGGACGCAAGGCAACTGGTATATTGTATTGGGTCTAGCCATCGTCGCCGGCGCCGCGTTTAAGAAGGGAAGAGAAAAGTCCCAGCCATTTTCAGATTGGGTCGATAAGATGACCCTAAAAATGCCAGTGGTTGGCGACATCGTATTCAATTCCGTCATAGCACGCTTTTCTAGAACCCTTGCCACAACATTTGGCGCGGGTGTTCCACTGGTTGATGCGCTGAATTCGGTTTCGGGTGCAGCCGGCAACGCGGTATACCGAAAAGCCATAATTCAGATTAGGGACGATGTAACGACTGGTCAAACCTTGTATTCGTCGATCCGCTTCACCAACCTGTTCCCAAACATGCTTCTGCAGATGGTATCCATCGGCGAAGAGTCTGGATCACTGGATGAAATGTTAGACAAAGTCGCCACCCATTATGAAGAAGCCGTAGATAATGCTGTAGACACACTTACCGCCTTGTTAGAGCCATTTATCATGTCGGTACTTGGCGTATTAGTTGGGGGCTTAATGATCGCGATGTACCTACCTATTTTCATGCTAGGTTCTGCAATGTAAAGCCATCCACTTTCTTGAAAAAATGCTCCCAGTTGAGCTGAATAGACATTTTTCTGAGTATTGTTATGACGTTATTTGAGGCTATAGCGAGGGAACCAGCCCTCACTATAGGGTTAGTAGGTATTGTTGGATTACTCCTTGGCAGCTTTTTCAACGTTGTCATTTACCGACTCCCGAAAATGATGGAAGCCAATTGGCGACAGGAGTGTGAATACTTACTCAGTGACGACAAAGATTCATCGCCACAAATATCACAGACCGAGCAATTCAATCTAGCCATACCCAATTCACATTGCCCTTCCTGCAATGCGCCAATAAAGGCGTGGCAAAACATTCCAGTAATTAGTTATGCGATGTTGGGTGGACGCTGCGCTAGCTGCAAGACTAGCATTAGCCTGCGCTACCCACTTATTGAAGTTATCACGGCGCTATTAAGCGTCTTTCCCTTATTAATGTTCGGCCTTACGCCCTACGCCTTTGCTATTATTTTGTTCAGCTGGCTACTGCTGATTCTTACCGTTATTGATATAGACCATCAACTTTTACCAGACCAAGTTACCCTACCTCTGCTTTGGCTCGGGCTTCTCTATAACAGCATATTTGCCCACATCCCGATTACCGATGCACTGTGGGGAGCGATGGCCGGCTATATGATTTTATGGAGCGTGTTTTGGCTCTTTAAAATTGTTACTGGCAAAGAAGGTATGGGATACGGTGATTTCAAATTACTAGCAGCCTTGGGCGCATGGCTTGGCTGGCAGTATTTACCTTTAATAATTCTTCTGTCGTCGGTCGTAGGGGCGGTATGTGGCGGGATTATATTAGTGGCGAAACGCAACTCAACATCCACACCCATGCCGTTCGGTCCCTACTTAGCAGGCGCAGGCTGGATAGCGGTTTTCTGGGGCGATACGATTATTAATACTTATCTTGGTGTTGCTGGGCTTCGCTAAGAAACGCTAACTTATGAAACTCTTTCCACCTAATATGATCACGTTAAATTATGAGTAACTTTATTGTTGGCCTAACCGGTGGCATTGGCAGCGGCAAAACCGCTGTTTCTGACCGCTTTGCGAAGCTCGGCATTGGTATTGTCGATGCTGATGTTATCGCGCGCGAGGTTGTGGAGCCAGGCACTGAGGCCCTAGGAAAAATTACTGCGCATTTTGGCGAAAGCTTACTTTTAGATAACGGCCAGCTTAATCGCGCGGCGCTGAGGCAGCTTATATTTACTGATGCTAGCGCCAAATCGTGGCTAGAATCGCTTTTGCACCCACTCATTGCCCATGAAACACTCAAGCAACTAGGCGCTATTCAAAGCAGCTACGGAATCTATGTGTCGCCGCTATTAGTCGAAAGCAAACAACAAGGTATGTGCCAGAAACTAGTAGTCGTTGATGTTCCTGAGTCAGTGCAACTTGAACGCACAATGAAACGCGATAGTAATGAACAAACGCAAGTGGAACGGATAATCGCCAGTCAAGCAACCCGCAAGGAACGGCTTGCTGCAGCGACCGATGTCATCGACAACAATACGGGGTTTACCGATCTCGATCTGCAGATCAGTCGTCTACACAAACAATTTTTAGAATTAGCCGGAACAGATAAATGAATAATTCGACTAAGAAGCCACCCGTCGTCCCCTGCCCCAATTGTGGGACAGAGCTAGTGTGGGACACTAGCAATAGCTATCGCCCCTTCTGCTCTGCGAGCTGCAAAAACAATGATTTAGTGGCTTGGGCAAATGAGGATCACGCTATTCCAGGCCAGCCTTTAGAGGATGTGTTTAGCGAGGATTTAGACCGTAATTATTAGAAACAATTTTGCAAATTCGTATAAATTATAAGCTATACAAAAACACACCAAATTCACCATACTGCATAGATACCCATGCCCAGCCTTTGTTTAACCCCCCCTTAGAAAAACCAAAAACGATTCCTTCAATAATAAAGGCATTCGCCCCGCAGATATGTCTACCCGCTCTTGATCGGGTACGACAATGACTAATAAAAACTACTTAAAACCTAGCGTTGAGAAGATAGATTTAAGATGGCGTCTACAATAGCGGCATTGGCGGCGGGGAATTCGTATTCAGGAAGCGCTTGCGGCTCTACCCAGCGCAGAGGCTGGCCTTCTTTACCAACTGGCTCGCCGTCAAAATCCGAGACAGTCCAAACATCGAGTAGCACTACTTTATCTGTGTAATCGTGGCGTATTTCAAGCAATTGAGTACAACTGGAAACGTGAACAACAATGCCGAGTTCTTCATGTAGTTCACGAGCTAGCGCGTCACCTACCGTTTCACCGGATTCGACTTTGCCACCAGGAAATTCCCACACGCCACCTTGATGCGCATCGTCATGACGACGCGCAATCAGTATCTGGCCCTTAGGATTAAAGATGACGCCAACCGCAACATGAACCCGTTTATTAACTACGGTATTCGGCATTGATTTTAACGTAGTCGTAGGAGAAGTCTGTGGTCCACACCGTCTCGGTGTGCTGACCTCGATTTAGGTTGATGCGAATAGACATTTCGGCCTGTTTCATCACCGCCGCACCCGCCGCCTCAGTATAGCTTGCCGCACGACCACCGTTCTCAGTAATCAGTACGTCATCAAGATGAACCGTCAATGACGAGACATCTAAACTATCTACCCCAGCACGACCAATGGCCGCCAATATACGCCCCCAGTTAGGGTCGCTGGCGAACAGTGCCGTTTTTACAAGAGGTGATTCCGCTACGGCATAGGCAACTTTAAGCGCCTCTGACACATCATTCGCACCAGCCACCTCAACCGCGACGAATTTTGTCGCGCCTTCGCCGTCTCGAACAATCGCATGTGCTAGTTCAAGAAATACGTCGTTTATGACCTGCTGTAGCTTCTCGTAAACCGGACCTTTTGCGATTGTCAATTGTTCGCCGCCAGCACGACCAGTAGCAACCAATACACAGGAGTCGTTTGTGGAGGTATCACCGTCAATGGTAATTCGGTTAAACGAGGCGTCAGCGGCAATATCTAACATGTGCTGTAATACATCAGGCGCGATAGCAGCGTCCGTCGCCACATATCCCAACATGGTTGCCATATTGGGCTTAATCATACCGGCGCCTTTAGATATGCCGGTAATTGTTATCAAACGACCGTCGATCTCAATCTGCTTTGATGTTGCCTTGGGACGCGTATCGGTAGTCATGATGCCGTTAGCAGCGTTTAACCATGCATCTGCTGACAACGCGCTCACAGCCGCAGGCAATGCAGCGACAAGTTTTTCAATCGGTAATTTCTCGCCAATGACACCTGTCGAGAACGGTAGAATTTGATCGGGGGTAACGCCAACTTCCGCCGCCAAGGCGGCGCATGACGCCTCTGCGTCAGCCATACCGATTACGCCGGTACCGGCATTGGCATTACCGGTATTGATCAGCAAATAACGCGATGATGCCGCGGCAAGATGCTTTTTAGACAGGGTAACCGGCGCTGCGCAGAACGCATTTAGCGTAAATACACCCGCGACCGAGCTACCTTCGGCCAATTCAAAAACCACGGTATCAATACGGCCTGGCTTTTTTATACCCGCACTGGCTACACCAATCCGCACACCATTAACGATATGCAGCGCACCCAACTCACCAGAACCTACCGCCATGTTTTTGTTTTCCTTAGTCTAATTTACCATGACATTGCTTATATTTTTTACCCGAGCCACAAGGACAAATCTCGTTGCGACCCACTTTGCGGGTTTCACGAACGAAGGTCTCTGGCTGCGCAGCCGGCGCTGCTTGATCAGGCTCGTCTTCATCAACACTTAAGCCACTAGACACTGCGTGCTGAAATTCCATTGCACGCTTAGCCTGTTCTTCACGACGCTGCTGCTCAAGCGCTTCTGCATTTTCATCTTGCTGCAAACGGAGATGCGAAAGGAAGCGGACAACGTCGTGTTTAAGCGAATCCAACATTTGCTGGAATAGCTCAAATGCCTCTCGCTTGTACTCTTGCTTGGGGTTCTTCTGTGCAAAGGCGCGCAAATGAATACCGTGACGCAGGTGATCCATTGTCGACAAATGCTCCTTCCACAGCGTGTCCAGAACCTGCAAGAAAATGTGACGTTCGATTTTACGCATATCGGCACCGACCAGGGCGCATTTTGCCTCGTAAGCTTCGTCGATAGCTGCGTATACACGTTCTTGGATGATCGATTCATTCACCGAACGATCTTCATCCAGCCACTGCTGTATTGGCAGTTGAACTTCAAACTCAGTAGCAATACGAAGTTCTAATCCAGCAATATCCCACTGCTCTTCAAGCGTTTGCGGAGGAATATATTCGCTAATAACATCGCCAACTACATCCGCACGAATCGCTTTTAACATGTCGCTGATATCGTCAGCTTCTAGTAATTCGTTCCGCTGCTGATAAATAATCTGACGCTGATCGTTTGCCACATCATCGTATTCGAGTAGCTGCTTACGCATGTCGAAGTTACGTCCTTCAACCTTGCGCTGCGCTTTCTCAATAGCGTTAGACACCATGCGATGCTCGATGGCTTCACCTTTTTCCAGCCCCAAGGCCTGCATAATGCCGCGCACCCGATCGGAAGCAAATATACGCATTAAGCTGTCTTCAAGTGACAGATAAAAACGCGATGCACCCGGGTCGCCCTGACGACCGGCACGACCACGCAACTGGTTATCAATACGGCGTGATTCGTGACGTTCGGTACCAATAATCAGAAGACCGCCAGCCTGCATGACCTTCTCGTGGCGTATTTTCCAGGCCTCGCGAAGCTCATTGATCATGGCATCGGAGGGGTTGTCTAAATGAGCAATCTCAACGTCTACATTACCGCCGAGAACAATGTCTGTGCCTCGACCAGCCATATTCGTTGCAATGGTTACGACACCTGGTCGACCAGCCTGAGCAATAATTTCCGCTTCTTGTTCATGGTATTTCGCGTTAAGCACTTTGTGCTGAATACCTGCTTTTTTGAAACGCTGGGACATTTCTTCAGAGGTTTCTATTGACGCGGTACCCACTAGAATCGGCGCACCGGTTTCAACAATGTTTTTCACATCATCGACAATCGCGTCGTATTTCTCTTCTTTGGTCAGGTAGACCAAATCATTAGAATCTCTGCGCGCACTTGGCTTATTGGTCGGGATAACGACAACGTCTAAACCGTAGATCTGGCGGAATTCGAATGCCTCTGTATCTGCCGTACCGGTCATACCGGCCAATTTCTCGAATTGGCGGAAGTAATTCTGGAAGGTGGTAGAAGCAAGCGTTTGACTCTCGGCCTGAATAGTTACGCCTTCTTTGGCTTCAATCGCTTGATGAAGCCCTTCAGACAAGCGACGACCAGCCATGGTCCGTCCAGTGTGTTCATCAATCAGAACGACTTGATCGTCTTGAATAATGTATTCCACGTTATTGTGGAACAGAATATGAGCTCGCAGAGCGGAATTCACATGATGCAGTAAATTCAAATTGCCGGCTGAATAAAGACTGTCGCCCTCATCCAACAAACCAGCTTGTGTTAATAGCTCTTCAACTTTCTGATGACCCTGCTCAGTCAACTCGACCTGACGCATTTTCTCATCAACGGTATAGTGACCATCACTGCTAGGCTTGCCGGTCTCATCAACTTCGGCAGGAATAAGTGAGGGAATAAATAAGTTAATTTGCTTGTAGAGCTTTGAGCTGTCTTCCGCTGGCCCTGAAATGATCAGCGGCGTCCGTGCTTCATCAATAAGTATGGAATCGACTTCATCGATAATGGCGAAATTTAGACCGCGCTGGAAACGATCGCTGATGGCAAACGCCATGTTGTCACGCAGATAGTCGAAACCAAATTCATTGTTGGTGCCGTAGGTAATATCTGATTGGTAAGCTGCGCGCTTTTGCTCTGAATCTTGACCTGAGCGGATAATACCAACGCTTAAGCCCAAAAATTCATAAAGGGGTCGCATCCAGTTGGCATCACGCTGGGCTAGGTAGTCGTTAACCGTCACCACAAACACACCATTTCCTTCAAGCGCGTTTAAATACACCGCTAGAGTACCAACAAGGGTTTTACCCTCACCGGTGCGCATCTCAGCAATAGTGCCTTCATGTAAACTGATACCACCGATAAGCTGAACGTCAAAGTGACGCATGCCCATCACTCGGCGGCTCGCCTCGCGACAAACAGCAAACGCTTCGGGTAATAACTGATCTAAGGTCTCACCTGCACTTAAACGCTCTCTAAACTCGGCTGTTTTAGCCGCGAGCGCCGCATCATCCAATGCAGTCATGCCCTCTTCATGCGCATTGACCTTAGCCACAACTTTACGCATCCGCTTAAGTTCGCGGTCGTTTTTACTACCAAAAACTTTTTTAACTACTGCTGATATCATGATGAATTCGTTACTGTTCCCGGGATTAGATCCCTATCATTGATGGCTTTAGCGGAGTGTCAAAATTCTACTACGACCCTGGCTCGAAAAATCAATTAAGCCCCTCACCACGCGATGAATTTGTATCGCCCACAAAAACCGCACCAAGCTACATTGTCCGAATGAAAATTTGATGACGGCCCTGATGTAATATCCGAGGAATTTACACCAAATTTTGCACCAAGTTCCCGTAGGTAGGAAAAATACTTGCCTTTACACCGAGGCGCAATATCGCATAGATGAGAGAATATTACCATGCTTGGGCTGATGCCAGACCAAGCATGGCGAGGTGCATATCACGCTACCGCGGCGGGAGCCATGTAGCTAATCGGTGCGTCAGCAGGATCATCGAATGTCACCCACTCCCAGGCATCGGTATCTTTAATAAGCGCTCTAAGAGACACGTTATTAAGACCATGACCAGACTTATGGGCTTTAAACTCGCCTATCAGGCTGGTACCCAACAAGTACAAATCACCAATTGCATCTAACACTTTGTGCTTAACAAATTCATCTTCATAACGAAGTCCGTCTTCGTTAAGAATACGGTATTCATCAACCACAATCGCGTTATCGACACTACCACCCTGTGCTAAACCTTTAGAGCGAAGGTATTCGATTTCGTGCATAAACCCGAAGGTTCGCGCACGGCTGACTTCCTTAACAAACGAGGTAGTCGAGAAGTCGAGTTCGGCATGACCCGTCCGGTCTTTAAAAACCGGATGGTCAAAGTCGATGGTAAAAGAGACTTTAAAACCGTCAAAAGGGAGGAAACTCGCGATTTTATCGCCATCTTTCACCGTCACCGCGCGCTTTATACGGATAAATTTCTTAGGCGCACTCTGCTCCTCAATCCCGGCAGACTGAATGAGGAAGACAAATGGCCCAGCACTACCATCCATAATCGGCACTTCCGAAGAGCTGACCTCTACATAGGCATTATCAATACCCAAGCCCGCCATTGCAGATAGCAAATGTTCAACCGTAGATACCCGCACATCGCCGTTCATCAAAGTCGTCGACAACGTGGTATCGCCCACATTTTCAGCGCGAGCATGGATTTCAACAACGGGATTCAGGTCGGTGCGACGAAAAATCACACCAGTATCAACCGGCGCGGGCTTCAGCGTCAGGTAGACCTTGTCTCCAGTATGCAAACCAATTCCGGTGGCACGGATGGTGTTGCGTAAGGTGCGTTGTTTAATCATGTTTCACACTCACTCTATGGGCCGGAAGGCTACATTTACTGGGGCGACAATCTTTAGTTGCTAGCGAAAATCGCTAACACCTCGCCCCACTACACCGGCTACTACTAATTAATCAGCTTGGCGCCGCAGAAACGCAGGAATATCTAAATATTCCATGTCTTTATCTGCCATTGGCGCCGGAGCCACATCTCGCGCAACCGCCGCTTGCTGGTTGTTACGCATTACTGTTGGCCGATCAAGCTTGCGATAGTCTGTTGAACGCGCCTCTACAGGACGTGATTCAACGACTTTTAGTGGTGCTTCTTGACCAATTCCGTCAAGACCGGTTGCGACCACAGTTACTCGCAATTCATCAACCATATCTGGATCGATTACCGTTCCGACAACGACTGTTGCGTTCTCAGAAGCGAATTCCTCGATAGTATCCCCGACATCGTTAAACTCGCCTAGGGACAGATCCAGACCTGCGGTAATATTAACCAAAATGCCGCGCGCCCCTTGCAAATTAACATCTTCAAGCAAAGGACTGCGAATGGCTGCTTCCGCCGCTTCGCGAGCACGATTTTCGCCAGTGGCAATACCACTGCCCATCATCGCCATGCCCATCTCTGACATCACTGTGCGCACGTCGGCAAAATCGACGTTGATCATACCTGGGCGGATAATCAGATCCGCAATACCCTGAACTGCGCCCAACAATACATCGTTAGCAGCTTTAAAGGCATCGAGTAAACTGGTGTTTTTACCCAAAACTGGCAGCAACTTTTCGTTGGGAATAGTAATCAAGGAATCCACGTGTTGGCGTAGTTCTTTCATACCCTCCAGCGCAACTGCCATGCGCTTTTTGCCTTCAAACGGAAATGGCTTAGTAACCACCGCAACGGTAAGAATACCCAGCTCTTTTGCCACCTGAGCAACAACCGGCGCAGCGCCCGTGCCCGTGCCACCACCCATACCGGCAGTGATAAAGACCATATCAGCACCTTGCAGCGCTTCAGCAATACGATCGCGATCTTCCATCGCCGACTGACGGCCAATTTCTGGGTTTGCGCCTGCGCCCAAACCTTTGGTAATAGTCGTACCTAACTGCAGTACAGTTTTAGACGATACATTGGTCAGCGCCTGTGCATCGGTATTAGCGCAGATAAAATCTACACCTTCTACATTTGATGCAATCATGTGCTTAACAGCGTTGCCGCCGCCGCCACCAACACCCACGACTTTAATTACTGCGTTTTGTGGAACGTTATCTACTAGTTCAAACATGGTTTTTCTCCCTTTTTGCATATTCAACCGTGCTGCCAACACGACCGGTTATTACATCGTTAAAAATTGTTTTGAATCCACTGTTTCAAATTTGCCAAAAAGCCACCACTGCGGACGCGACCGCGCCCACCGTGTTCTGCCTGATGTTTAATGCCGTAAAGCAGCAATCCCACGCCCGTTGCGTATATGGGATTGCGAACGATATCTGTTAAACCGCGTGCATCTTGCGGAACACCAATGCGCACCGGCATGTGGAAAATTTCTTCCGCTAGCTCCACTACGCCTTCCATTTTCGAGGTGCCGCCGGTCAGCACAATCCCGGCTGCGCACAGATCTTCGTAGCCACTACGACGGAGTTCTGCTTGAATCAGCGTGAACAATTCGTCGTAACGCGGTTCAACCACTTCGGCCAATGCTTGGCGAGACAATTCACGCGGTGCGCGATCACCCACGCTAGGCACTTTGATCATTTCGCCTTCTCCAGCAAGCTGGGTTAAGGCGCAAGCGTATTTAATTTTGATTTCTTCCGCGTACTGCGTCGGTGTGCGCAAGGCCATCGCGATGTCATTAGTCACCTGATCACCAGCAATCGGAATCACACCCGTGTGGCGAATAGCACCGTCGGTAAAGATTGCGATATCCGTGGTGCCGCCGCCGATATCTACTAGGCACACTCCCAGCTCTTTCTCATCTTCGGTCAACACCGCATAGCTCGACGCCAACTGCTCTAAAATGACGTCTTCAACTTCCAAGCCGCAACGACGAATACATTTCTCTATGTTCTGCACCGCATTCACCGCACAGGTCACTAGATGCACCTTGGCCTCAAGCCGCACACCAGACATACCTAAGGGTTCTTTAATACCTTCCTGCTCGTCGATCACGAATTCCTGCGGCAGGATGTGCAGTACTTTTTGATCCGCCGGAATCGCGACCGCCTGAGCGGCATCGATGACTCGATCAAGATCAAGTTGGAATACTTCGCGATCTCGAATTGCCACGATGCCGTGGGAATTCAAACTACGAATATGGTTACCTGCGATACCAACGTAAACGCTGTGGATCTCGCAACCAGCCATCAATTCCGCTTCTTCTATCGCGCGTTGAATGGAATGTACGGTCGATTCAATATTGACCACCACGCCTTTCTTTAAACCCCGCGACGGGTGTGAGCCAATGCCGACAATTTCCAGCTTGCCGTCTTCGTTCGTCGACCCGACGATAGCCACCACTTTCGAGGTGCCAATATCCAGACCGACGATCATCCGGCTTGCATGTGAACTAGCCATTGCTTTGCTTCTCCCTATTTAGCGATCCGTTCCGCACCGGCAACGCACTTACTTTAGCCATCTTCTTTAACTACCTTCCGACTGATGCCATGACACCGCCAACCCATTGATATAGCGCGTGTCTACCCGCTTAACTCGTTCAAAATCTGCAGCCAATTGCTGCTTATACACCCACATAAATCGTCGCAGCTTTTCCAAGGGCTCTTGGCGCCCCAAAACCAATACTGCACCGCCATTCAATGTGGCTGTCCATGCGCCGCGATCATTCATTTGCAATCGCTGCAGCACCAAATCTTCGTCACCCAGTAACTGACTCATCAAGCGATACTGGCGCATGATTTCAATCGCGCTACCCTCGGGGCCACTCAACAACGGTAAATTCGCGTCGCCAACCAACTCCTTCGTCGGCAAAAAAATCTTGCCGCGATGATTAAGTAGTCCGCCTTTACCCCAAATCGCAATTGGCGTTTCCTCAACAATCGTAATTTTCAATTCTCTCGGCCAAACCCGCTCAACAATGGCGCGATATACCCACGGTTCCTGTTCCAGCTCGCCTTGAATACCTTCCAGGTCCAAACCGATATACCCAACCGCCAAATGACTCGTTACCCGATCAACCAATACATCACGGCTGACGTGGCGAAAATCCCCAGCAAACACCACTCGGTCTACCGGAATAGATTCTAATTGGCTGCCCAATCGCTCCACGCCATAAACAAAGCCCATTACCGCCGCAACCAGCAATAGGCGATTAACAATTCGCCCCCACTCCCGCGATACCGGCTGACGCTCACCGCGCTCCGGTTTGCTGCGCTTAAAGCGATTGGGCTTAGTGCTGGCCCGCTTCATTAGCTGGTTTTACCATCACGAATACTGCCCGCTAAAATAGCCAAAACCAGCTGCTCAAAATTCAAGCCCGCTTGTTTTGCCGCCATGGGCACCAAGCTGTGATCCGTCATGCCGGGTACGGTATTTACTTCTAACAAATAAAACCGACCGTCGCTGTCTCGCATCACATCTACCCGCCCCCAGCCCTCGCAGCCCAAACTATTAAATGCGCCCAATGCGAGCTCGCTTAGCTCTAATTCGTCCGCTGCACTCAGTTCGCAGGGACACAAGTAACGTGTTTCGTTAGATAGATATTTGGCATTAAAATCATAAAATGCCGCATCGGTTTCTAACTTGATCGCGGGTAAGGCCACCCCGTTTAATATCGCAACGGTATATTCACTGCCTACTACCCACTGCTCCGCAAAGACGCGACCGTAAGCCTGTGCGTTTTGCCAAGCCGCTTGTAATTCCTCTGCGCTTTCCGCACGCGACATGCCGATACTGGAGCCTTCGCAAGCCGGTTTAACAATCACCGAACCAAGGTCAGCAATAATTGCCGCCCAATCACTGCCCGCCGTTAACTCCATAAACTTGGGGGTGGACAAACCCAGGCCCAGCCATAGCAATTTGCAGCGAAATTTATCCATCGCCAGCGCCGACGCCATAACACCGCTACCGGTGTAGTTCATACCCAAACATTCCAATGCGCCCTGCACTGTGCCGTCTTCACCACCCGGTCCGTGTAAGGCAATAAACACCTGGCTGAAATCTGACTTTAAACGCTGCATCCAGCCATCATCTGCCACATCAATTTTTTCAACTGACACGCCTTGGCGCTCAAATGCGGCGGCAACCGCAGCACCGCTTTTTAGCGAAATTTCGCGCTCGGCCGAGCGCCCACCAAACAACACGGCAAGCTTGCCGCCAATGGCTTGATTAATTTCTGCTACCGTCATCTCTTTCATCAGTCGCCTACACCCAGTCCTGACCTGACAATTGCTGCGCTAATGCGCCTATATTTCCCGCTCCCTGTGTAAGTAACACATCACCGGGGCGAATCTTTGATTTCAATATGTCGAAGGCAGCGTCAATGCTTTCGACAAACACTGGCTCAAACTTGTCTTGCAAACGAATGCTACGGCATAAACTGCGGCTATCTGCCCCCGCTATTGGCTCTTCGCCTGCGGGGTAAACGTCTAGCAACAATAAACTGTCTACCGTCGATAAAACCCGCACAAAATCTTCATATAAATCTTTGGTACGACTAAAGCGATGCGGTTGATACAACATCACCAAGCGGCGATCAGGCCATGCTTGCCGAGCGGCAGAGATGGTTGCCGCCACCTCGGTTGGGTGATGGCCGTAATCATCAACCAACATAAATGCGCCACCGGCCACGGCCAACTCGCCGTAGCGCTGAAAACGACGACCAACGCCTTGAAAGTTTTTGATACCTGCACAAATAGCATCAACCGACAAACCTTCATCCGTCGCTACCGCAACAGCCGCCGTCGCGTTTAACACGTTATGTACACCGGGTTGCTGTATGCACAAGGCGAGCTCACTGCCATCTGGACGAGTAACCGAAAAACAACTCTGCATACCTAGCTTTTGTAAGGAATGGATACGGAAATCCGCATCGTCACTAAATCCATAGGTCAGCGTTGGTCTACCAATATCCGGCATTAATTCACGCACGACAGGATCATCAATACAAACCACGGCAATACCGTAAAACGGCAGGTTGTGGAGAAACTCAATGAACGTTCTCTTCAGCTTGCTAAAGTCACCGTCATAGGTCGCCATATGATCGGCTTCTATATTGGTAATCACCGACACCATCGGCTGCAAATGCAAAAACGACGCATCGCTTTCATCGGCCTCGGCAACTAAATAACGGCTTTCACCTAGAGCTGCATTCGTACCTGCGCTATTCACCAATCCGCCAATCACGAAGGTAGGATCTAAACCCGCCTCTGCAAATATTGACGTAATTAAGCTCGTTGTAGTGGTCTTGCCGTGGGTGCCCGCAACCGCAATACCATGACGATAACGCATCAACTCAGCCAACATTTCTGCGCGGCGCACAATAGGCACCCGGCTCTGTCTTGCAGCAATGATTTCGGGGTTCGCATCGTTAATGGCGCTAGACACAACCACAACATCAGAGTCGCCAACATTCTCGCCGCGATGGCCAAATGCGACTCTGGCGCCCAACTGCTGTAAACGCGCCGTGCTAGGTGACGCTTTTAAATCCGACCCGGAAATTATGTAGCCAAGGTTTAACAATACTTCGGCAATACCGCACATACCGGCACCGCCGATACCAACAAAATGAATACGCTTAACTCGGCGCATTTCTGGCACAACAAAAGGATGCTTAGGACTCATGGGCAAACTCCATGCAATAATCCGCAGCTACATCAGCAGCATCAATTTTTGCGAGCCCTCTCGCCGCTTCCGCGTTATTCAACAATGTCTCCCGCTGAGCTTTATCACTTTGCAACCACGCCAATAGGGCTGAGGCAGTGAATTCTTTCTGATCAATAATTTCGCCAGCCCCACCATCGGCAAACCACTTCGCGTTTGCGCGCTGATGATCATCAATAGCATGCGGCAGCGGAATTAATATTGCTGGCACGCCTGCGGCAGCCAACTCCGCAACCGTTAACGCGCCCGCACGACAGATCACGACGTCAGCCCAGCTATAAGCTGCCGCCATATCATCAATAAATGCTTCCGCTAAAACCTCTAAGCCTGCGGCAGCATAAGCTGTCTGGACGGATGTTTCGTGATCACGTCCTGTTTGATGCCACAGCAACGGTCGATCGACGTCACCAAATCTCAGCCAAGTTTCAATTACCACATCATTGATTGGCTTTGCCCCAAGGCTTCCACCCAACACCAATACTCGCAATGCTCCGCTACGCTCTGCCCAGCGCACCGCTGGCGCTTCAATTACCGCTATTTCGTGTCGTACAGGATTTCCAATGTAGCGATTTTTTTCGCCACCAAGCGCAATTGGATAGCCCGTCAGGCATAGATTGGCAAGCTTCGCTAGCAAGCGATTAGTTGTTCCGGCCACCGCGTTTTGTTCTTGAATCACGACCGGCACCGCTAATAATTTTGCCGCCAAACCGCCAGGGCCCGATGCATAACCACCCATACCCACAACACAAAACGGTTTCAACCTCAGAATTAAACGCATGCTCTGCAGCACCGCCAATCCCGCTTTCATTATTGCCAACACGCGAAACAACGGATTCTTACCGCGCACACCAGCCATATTTAAACAATGCAGGGGTAAACCCGCCGCTGGCACCAAACGCGCTTCAATACCCGCCGCCGTGCCGAGCCAATGCACAGACACGCCACGCGCAGCTAACACCTTAGCCACCGCCAGTGCGGGAAAAACGTGGCCGCCAGTTCCGCCAGCCATCATTAGTACGGTTCTCTCAGCGGCCATCTTGCCTCCGACATTCCCGTTCTATTCGCCCAACTAAGGCCACCATCCCCATACATACGATCAAACTGCTGCCGCCATAACTCATAAACGGCAGGGTCAATCCCTTGGTTGGTAATAGCCCTGCATTCACCCCCATATTGATAAATGCTTGCCCACTGATCATGACCGCAACACCGTAGGCGACATAGGCATGGAACTGCTTGCCCATCGACTCAGCATAGCGACCGATATATAAAATCCGACCGATCAACGCAACAAACAAACCCAATATGAAAAGTGTGCCGAGAAATCCAAATTCCTCAGCAAATATGGCAAATACAAAATCCGTGTGTGCCTCTGGCAGATAGAATAATTTCTGTACGCTGTTACCTAAACCTACGCCGCTAAATTGTCCGCGGCCAAAAGCAATAAGCGACTGCGTTAGCTGATAGCCAGTATTGAACTGATCGGCCCAGGGATCGGTAAATGCGGTGAGACGCTTCATTCGATAAGGTTCAAAAATAACCATCGCCACCGCGCCAGCGACACAGCTCAGTATCACCAACAAGAATTGGCCAAGCTTTACACCACCAAGAAATATCATCACAAATGCGGTACCAGCGGTAACAACCGTGGCACCAAAGTCAGGTTCAAGCATCAGCAGTAAGGTCACGGCAAATAGCAGCGCCATGGGTTTAACAAATCCAGACCAGCTCTGACGCACTTCGTCATGACGGCGCACAAGATAGCCCGCCAGATAAAATATAACGCACAGTTTTACAAACTCAGACGCCTGCAGAGTGATTGGCCCAAGAGATATCCACCGACGACTACCATTCACTTCGCGACCAACGCCTGGAATTAATACCAAGGCAAGGACGACAAAACCAAGTAAGAGCAATAACCAGCCACTACGTTCCCACACGTCGATAGGAGTGAGATACATCACGATGCTCACTACTGATGCCAAGCTAAAATGAAATAGATAACGCTTAGCAAAATAAAACGCGTCATCATAACGACTGGCTGCGTGCTCTACTGAGGCCGACGTCATCGCCACAAATCCGACGACGACTAAAGTCGCTAAAATCAACTGAAGATGGCGATCAAATTGTCGTATTTCTGTCACGCTATTGCGTAGGTAGGTGATCACACTTCACCCCCTAGCATTGCTGTTACTGCGTCGGCGAATACCCGTCCGCGATGCTCATAATTATTAAACATGTCAAAGCTAGCGCAGGCAGGTGACAACAGCACGACATCGCCAGCTAAGGCATATTCAGACGCCGCGCTGACCGCCGCTGACATCGTATCTGCGATGGTTGACGGAATTCTTGACGCTAGCAACTCCTGCATAGGGTCAGCCATTTCACCTATAAATATTGCGGCCCGACCTAGTTTTGCCAAGGTATCCATCAGTGGCGCGAAGTCCGCCCCCTTACCTACACCACCGGCAATCAATACTACTTTTCCTGAACCTGACAAACCGCGCAATGCTGAAACAGCGGCGCCCACGTTTGTGCCTTTAGAATCGTTGTAGTACCGAACTCCTCGGATGTCGGCGACAAATTCACAGCGATGCTCAAGCCCCTTAAACTCACATAGCGCGGTTAGCATTGCAGGCATTGGCAAATTAACCGCACTTCCCAAGGCCAACGCCGCTAGCGCATTACTCACATTATGCGAACCCGCAATTTTCATTGCACTAACTGGCAGCAGCGCCTCGCGTGCCAAGGCTAAATGGGATTCGCCGTCTTTATCTAACAAACCAAAACCGCGGAAGTCTGAACGACCAAGACCAAAATACCATTTCACAACATTGTCAGGGATCAATGGCGCGCTAAGTGCGTCATCACGGTTAATAACAACCTGCTTACAGTCTCGGAAAATACGATGTTTCGCTTGGTGGTAATTTATAAGATTGCCGTGATGATCGAGATGATCCTCTGTCACATTCAGGACGGTAGCGACTTCCGCTCCAACAGACGCGCAGCGCTCTAATTGAAAAGACGACAATTCCAATACATAAAGATCAATATCGTCACTCAATAAATCTAATGCTGGCGTACCTAAATTACCGCCCACCGCGACACGTCGACCAGCGCAAGCGGCCATTTCACCCACCAAGGTTGTCACGGTGCTTTTACCGTTCGATCCTGTAATCGCAACTAGCGGTGCAGCTGCTTCTCGACAGAACCAATCAATATCGCCAGAAAGAACAACACCGATCTGTTTTGCAGCGGCAATTGCGGGTTCGGATAATGAGATACCCGGACTGACCACTAATTCCGTTGCAGATAAAAATTGATCGTCCGTAAACGCACCCAAGATCAAAGGCACATTGGGAAACTCTTTGCGGAACTGATCAAGCCCTGGTGGAATTTCACGGCTATCTGCAACCGAAAATGACAGACCTTGGCGAGAGAAATAACGGGCGACAGACAGCCCGGTTACTCCCAAACCAATGATGACCCGCCTATTATCGGACGCTATCAAACTCACGCTAGCATTAACCCCGTATTACAACTTTCATCGTAGTTTTAATGTTGCTAAACCGAATAACACCAACATCACTGTGATAATCCAAAACCGCACTATGACGCGCGGCTCCGGCCAACCTTTAAGCTCAAAATGATGATGAATAGGTGCCATCCGGAAAATACGCCGTCCGGTTAACTTGAACGACGCAACCTGCAAAATGACCGACACCGTTTCTAAAACGAAAATGCCGCCCATAATAAAAAATACTATTTCATGTCGCGTAATCACTGCGACGGTGCCCAGTGTTGCGCCCAATGCGAGCGCACCGACGTCACCCATAAATACTTGCGCCGGGTAGGTGTTGAACCAAAGAAATCCCAAACCAGCACCAGCTAGGGAGCCACAAATAACAATTAATTCACCGGCACCTGCCACATAGGGAATGTGAAGATATTCAGCAAACTTTACGTTACCCGTGAGGTAAGCAATAAGACCTAGCGCCGCACCGACCATCACTGTCGGTAAGATCGCAAGCCCATCTAAACCATCGGTTAAATTGACTGCATTACTGGATCCGACAATAACGAAGTACGTTAGCACGATAGAAAATGCGCCCATCTGCCAACTTATGTTTTTAAAAAACGGAAAAAACAGTTCAGTATTCACCGGACTATCTGCGGTCATATATAAAAATATAGCTGCACCTAAACCGGCGACACTTTGCCAAAAATACTTCCAACGAGCAGGAAGCCCGCGGGGGTTGCGCTCAATAACTTTGCGATAATCATCTACCCAACCCACCGCACCGAATATGGCCGTGACCACTAATACGGTCCAGACATAAGGGTTGCGTAAATCAGACCACAGCAAGGTACTGGTAAAAATAGCCACAAGTATCAGCGCGCCGCCCATTGTCGGCGTACCGGACTTGCTCAAATGGGATTTCGGACCGTCGTCACGTACGGCTTGGCCGATCTGGTAATAATTTAATTTACGGATCATGAACGGGCCAACGAGCAACGAAATTGCTAAGGCCGTTAACACACCGAGTATGCCGCGAAAACTAAGGTACTGAAATACTGCAAAGCCACTGATGTGCTGACTTAAATACTCGGAAAGCAGTAGCAACATTAGCTATTCCTCCCAAGCAATTCAGCAGAGAGTGCATCCACCACGTCTTCCATCGCGGCACTGCGCGAACCCTTAACCAATACCGTATCCCCTGCTTCCACAAATGTATTTAATACTGGAATCAATTCCGATTTTTGGGAAAATGCGAAATTTTCTTGCCCAAACTCGTTCGCCATCAGCGCGGCAAATTCGCCGACAACAAAAAATGCATCGAGTCGATTTTCACGGGCGTAAGCCGCAATCTCACGATGGCGTAGCGCCGCCTCCGGACCTAGCTCACCCATATGCCCCATTACAAACACTTTCCGACCAGAACTACTGGCGAGTACATCAATAGCTGCGCGTACCGATCCGGGGTTTGCATTGTAGGTATCATCAATAAGCGACACATCCGCGATTTCACGACGCAGTAATCTGCCGCTAACGCTACGCATCGATTCCAATCCAGCAACCACATCTATTAAGCTCACTCCAGCAGACAAGGACGCCGCCGCCGCCGCAAGCGCGTTGGCCACCATGTGCTTGCCTGAAAGCGGCATGCAAACCTTTGCGCTACCACTAAAGCTCACCAGCTCAAACTGGACTTTACCAGGCACACTTAAATCAATATCACGAGCAAACACATCGACATCCTCACGCACAAGACTGAACAAGCGCTGCATTGCATGCTTGGCATTTTCCTGCCAAAACTCGCAAAACACGTCATCAGCATTTATGACGGCAAGGCCATGCTTCGGCAAACAGCGGAAAATCTCGCCCTTGGTCTTCGCCACACCTTCTAAAGATCCAAACCCTGCAATATGCGCCGGCTGTGCATTTGTGAGGATTGCTATTTCTGGTTCAGCAAATTCACACAAATAGGCGATGTCGCCCTGCTTTGCAGCGCCCATCTCAATAACAGCAAAACGATGTTTTTCATCAATGGCGAGCAAACTTAATGGCACGCCAACTTCATTATTTAAGTTTCCCTTGGTAGCGAACACTTCGCCCTGCTGAGCAAAAATACTAGCGAGCATTTCTTTGGTGCTCGTCTTGCCACTACTGCCAGTAACAGCAACTAATGGCCCGGTAAATTTTCGGCGGTTTTCTCTCGCGAGCAAGCCTAGGGCGCGGCGACTGTCTGAGACCAATACATTGGGCAGAATATCCGTCGGCTTAGTCACTAACGCAGCAATTGCACCGTTTTTTTCTGCTGTCGCAACAAACTGATTGCCATCAAAATTTTCGCCAGACAAAGCAATAAATAAATCACCTTTCTCAATTCTGCGAGTATCAGTAGATACTCCATAAAACTGAATATCATCACCGTGCAGCACACCAGATGTACAGTTAGCTAGCTGCTGCAACGTCATCGACGCAATCACGACGTCACCCTCGCGACCAAGGCAAGTCGTGCGCACTGCACATCACTAAACGGCAATCGACGACCTGCAATCTCTTGATAATCCTCATGGCCTTTTCCAGCCACCAATACAACGTCACCTGGGTTTGCAGCCTGAATTGCTGCATGAATTGCGCGATCACGTTCCGGCTCGATCGTTGGTTGGCCACGCATTCCTGAGCAAATATCAGCAATTATTGCTTCCGCAGTTTCTGTTCGCGGATTGTCATTGGTCACCCAAACGCGGTCCGCACATTGTTCGGCAATCTCACCCATCATCGGACGCTTTGATTTATCCCTGTCACCACCGCAGCCCATTACGCAATAGACTTTGCCTTGGGCAATAGGTCGCAAGACTTCTAATACTTTTTGCAATGCGTCTGGTGTATGTGCGTAGTCCACCACAGCCAATACACCATCTTCGGACCGCAAACATTCCATGCGACCCGGCACTGGTTTTAATAAAGGTAGAGCCGCTTCAATTTTTTTCGCTGACACCCCCAAACCCAACAACACCGTACTGGCGGCAATTAAATTAGATAAATTAAATCCGCCTAATAGCGACGAATTTATAGTCAAATCGCCCCACACACTACGCAAGCGCGCTCGGATACCGCGAATATCACAACTAACATCTTCGGCGTAGACCTTTGCCCTACTATCAAACACGCTAAAATCTATTATTTGTTTTGCCGTCGATTTGGATAATAGTTGGCGACCGAATTCGTCATCGCGATTAATGACCGCGAGTTGTAGATCTGGCCAGGTAAATAATCGAGCTTTCTCATCGCCATAGGCCTCCATTGAGCCGTGGTAATCGAGATGATCCTGGCTAAGATTGGTGAATACGGCGGCCTGGAATTGCAGCGCCGCAACACGATGCTGCGCCAAACCATGTGACGACACTTCCATCGCTGCCCAGTTGGCACCGCCATCACGCCAATCGCCCAGCAATGCCTGCACAGAAACCGCATCAGGCGTTGTATTACTGCCACTATTTAAACGTCCGAATCGGCCATTACCCAAGGTTCCAATGAGCCCACAGGGTTCGCCGATAGCCTCTAACAACTGAGCAACCATCCAAGCACAACTGGTTTTACCGTTAGTCCCGGTAATACCAATCAATTTGAGCTGTGTTGAGGGTTTTTCGTAAAATCGGCCCGCGATCTCACTCAATTGAGATAACAAATTATTGACGACGATAACCGGTAGCGACCATTGCGCTGCATCAAAAGGCGCATCCGCAATCACCGCTACCGCGCCGGCGTGAATCGCAGAATTTATATAATCACGACCATCTGCAACGTGGCCCTTCACAGCTAAGAATACGTCGCCAGCCTGAACGTCGCGGCTATTAAGCGCCAAACCGGTAACGGGCACAGCAGCCACCTCAGCAGCAAGGTTAGGCAATAAGTCACCGAGCAAACGCGGTGTTGTATAGTCTCTCTGTTCCGCCATCACGCCGCCGCATCTCCCTTCACTTTGGGTTTAGGGTCAGCCGGTTCGATATTGTCCGGTGCGATATTCAATAAACGTAGTGCATCAGAAACCACCTTTGAAAAAACAGGCGCTGCGACTAAGCCACCAAAATAATCACCATGAGGCTCATCTATTGTCACCACCGCGACAATGCGCGGGTCACTGGCAGGGGCGACACCCGCAAACAAGGCAAAATACCGATCCTTTGCGTAACCGCCGGCTTCCGCTTTGTGGGATGTACCGGTTTTTCCAGCAATACGATAGGCGTCAACTTGAGCGCGCGTAGCGGTACCACCAAGCTCAGTCACTTCCTCCAGCATGTCGACTATCTGGCGTGCAATTTTTGCTGAAATAACCTGCTGTTTAACGGGTTTTTCAGTTCGTTTTAACAGCGATACCTGTTGAAACATTCCGCGGTTTGCAAAGACTGAGTAGGCCTGTGCAAGCTGCAAATTGGTAACGGTTAAACCATAGCCGAACGCAAAAGTAGCGCGCTCAATTGGTCGCCAATTTGGCCGGTTCGGCAACATACCGTTACTCTCACCGGGGAAACCTGAGCCTGTTGAACGGCCAAGGCCAAAACGATTAAAGACTCCCCACACGTCATGCTCGTCTAGGGACAATGCGATTTTTGTAGTTCCGACTTGGCTAGATTTTTTTAACACTTCTGCGACCGTGATCGAACCGTAATTGCGGTGATCTTCGAGTAATTTTGGGCCGACTTTGATGTATCCCGGATTAGTATTAATAATGGTTTCTGGCGTGTACTTTCCACTTTCCAAACCCGCAACAATGGTCAAGGGTTTTACCGTCGAACCTGGCTCAAACATGTCGATAACCGCGCGATTACGCATTGCATCGGGAACTAACTGACTGCGGTTATTCGGATTGAATGAAGGCTGATTTACCATCGCCAGCACTTCACCAGATTCACTGTCGATAATAACGACTGAACCGGCTTTAGCGCCGGTTTTAGTGATTGCTGCCTTAAGCTCTTTGTATGCCAGATATTGCAAACGCAAATCTATGCTGAGCTGTATGTCCTTGCCAGGGCTAGCCGCCTCGCCGGCGTCAATCTCCCGTATTATGTTTCCATATAAATCTTTCAATACCTGCTTTCTACCGGGCGTACCATTTAGCCACTCGTCGTAAGCTAGCTCTAAGCCTTCTTGACCACGATCATCAATATCAGTAAAACCGAGAATATGCGCGGTCACTTCACCGGCAGGATAGAATCTACGGTATTCGCGCTGCAGGTACACACCCGGTACTTTTAGTTGCGTTACAAGCTTAGCGGCACCCGGTGCCATATGTCGCCGCAGGTACATAAATTGGCTACCGCGATATTTTTCTATGCGGCGCGCTAAGTCACCCGCATTCATATCAAGACTGGCAGCTAATCGAGCCCACTCGCCTTTCGCCTCTTTTAATTCTTGGGGATTCGCCCAAATAGACGCAACAGGCGTACTAACCGCAAGCGGCTCGCCGTTACGATCTGAAATCATACCGCGATGCGCGGGAATAACTTCGGTACGGTTGGTACGCGCATTGCCTTGGCCTTGCAAAAATTCATAGCCACGATCAACGTCTAACACCTGTAGGGTTAGCGTACGCCAGACCAAAAGTAGGGCGAGCACGAGCAGCGCTCCCACCACTATGCGGAAACGCCACGGCGAAATAGGTGCTTTAACCTGCTTTCCCATAGCCCCCAACCATTTTCACTTCCCGCGCTTTAGGCGCTTGCATTTTTAATTTTTGAACCGCCATATCCTGAACTCGATCAGGTGACGCCCAAGTACTTTGCTCTAGCAGCAGCCGCCCCCAATCCTCTTCGATCGACATTGCGTCTCGCCGCAGATCCTGCAACTGCCCAAATAATTTTCGGCTTTTATGTGAGCTTTGAACGACAGCAATACAAGAAATCAAAACCAGCAATATAAGCAAAGGCACAGCCAACCCACCGATGGGCGCCTGCACCTCTTCTTCCAAGACATAGTTCTTTTTATTCGTGCTGCGCTGTCTACTGCCCAGCATAATCCACCCCTACGCACACACGTCGAATGCTAGTTTTTCCGCCACTCGCATAACTGCACTGCGAGAACGCGGGTTTGCTTCTACTTCTAATTCGGACGCTTTTACTGCCTTGCCGATGATCTTTAGACGGCGATTACGCTGACTTTCGGTAACAGGTATATAAGCCGGTACTTCATCACCTTCTGATTGCCGCCGCATAAAGCGTTTTACCATTCGATCTTCTAAAGAATGGAAACTGATTACGACCAAACGACCACCCACGTCTAATTGATCTACAATCTTGCTGAGCAAACGCTCTAAATCCGCAAGCTCATCATTTATAAAAATTCGAATTGCCTGAAAACTTCTTGTCGCGGGATGCTTGTGTTTTTCCCACGCTGGATTCGCCTCAGCCACAATTTTCGCCAGCTGCAATGTACGAGTGATCGGTGCCTCAGCGCGGGCAGCAATAATCGCCCTAACAATTCGCTTGGCGAATCGCTCTTCACCATAATCACGCAACACTTGAATCATCTCAGCCTCTTCCGCTGTTGCGATCCACTCCGCCGCACTCATGCCACTGTCGGTATCCATCCGCATATCGAGATCACCGTCGCGCAAAAAACTAAAGCCGCGCTCCGCCTGATCTAATTGCGGGGACGACACACCTAAGTCCAGCAGCACCCCAGAAAACGGGACCGCGAATCCAGATTGCGCCGCCAATGTCGACAGTTCCGCAAATGAGCCACGAGCAATACGAAAACGCTCATCGCTCAAGGCAAGTTGCTCACCCTCTGCAACAGCTTGGGCATCTTTATCAACCCCCAACAAACTGCCATCTGCGGCTAAGCGCGACAAAATCAAGCGACTGTGGCCGCCGCGACCAAAGGTACCGTCGACATATCGACCACTGGTATCGGTTACCAATGCGCTTACGGCCTCATCAAGCAAAACTGTTAAATGCTGTTCCAAGTGATCCACTCTCTATAAGGAAAGGGACAACATTTCTTCTGGCATATCTCCCTCCCCGGCTGCACCCAACCAGTCAAACCAACTTGACTCGCTCCACAGCTCTAATTTCTTGCCCTGCCCGACCAACAACAGTTTCTTTTCAAGGTCTGCGTAATCACGCAAAGGCTGAGGCAATAGCACACGTCCATTACCGTCCATCTCCAATGGCGTCGCATAACCTAGCAACAAGCGCTGTGCGAGACGGGCTTTGCGATGGATATTGGGGAGTGCTTCTATTTTGGGCAGTAAATCCAGCCATTGCGGCTCTGGATAAACCAGCAAGCAGCGCTCTTCGGTATGCGCAGTAATCACGAGACGACCTTCACAGGCAGACATTAAGGCGTCGCGAATTTTGGCTGGAATTGCCAATCGCCCCTTACCGTCCATTGTGATTGTGTGACTACCCAGGAACATAATTCCCACCAAGCTCCGCATTTAAACCGCAAAAAACCACTAAAAACCACTTTTACCCACTGTGGCACACTATAGGAACTTGCAAGCACAGGTGTCAAGCTGCGAAACAGTGAAAACACAGGGATTTTTTGTAAATGTGTCAGTGACTTGCGTGAAAAACCGCAGTAGAAAAACGAGGAATTCTTGGCTAATTTTTGTAAAACAAAGACATGACCTCAGCACTTAATGTAAAACATTAAGAGTGCTGCGTTTTTGGGAAATAGTGGGAAAAGTTGAGTCGGCCGATAAGCCGGGTTCTGTCTTGGACGACCATTCATCTGGGACCTGCGTCACCGCAAGCCTCTAGCAGCCTACCCGAATCCACTGTGGGCCACAGCGCTGGATTCCTATTTGGCCTTGCTCCAGGCGGGGTTTACCATGCCACGAACTGTTGCCAGTCGCGCGGTGCGCTCTTACCGCACCATTTCAACCTTACCGGCAGCTTGCGCTACGTAGGCGGTGTATTTTCTGTTGCACTTTCCGTAGGCTCGCACCTCCCAGGAGTTACCTGGCGCCTTGCCCTGCGGAGCCCGGACTTTCCTCCCAACAGTAAACTGAAGAGCGATCGTCTGGCCGACTCGACTGTAAGAATAACCAGTAGTCTGTTTTATGGCAAGCGGTATTTGCGGCTATTCCAAGGGAAAGTCGAGGCCATACTGATAAAGTTGGTTCTTTTTAAGACCACTGATCTTCGCGCACAGTGCGGCCGCTTGCTTAAGGGGCAATTCTTCCCTGAGAATATTTAATACTTCAATCGCAGCGGTTGGGATTCCTTCATCGCCCTTGAACCCCTCGATTAACAATACACACTCGCCACGCTGCTGGTTACTGTCAGCACTAACCCACTCATGCAGTTGCGCCGCAGGTAAACGCTTCACCGTTTCAAACATTTTGGTAATCTCGCGGGCTAGTACCACCGTCCGCTCGCCACCCATTGCCGTACTGATATCCGCCAAACTATCGCGAACCCGATGTGGCGCCTCATAAAAAATCATAGTGCGCTTCTCACGCTGCAAACCTTTTAGCACCGCCAATCGAGCGTGCTGCTTTGCCGGTAAAAAACCCTCAAACATAAATCGATCGGATGGCAAGCCAGCGACACTAAGCGCGGCAATTACCGCGCATGCACCTGGAATAGGCACCACCTTAATCCCTTCGCTTAGCGCCAAATCGACCAAGCGGTAGCCCGGATCAGACACCAAAGGAGTGCCGGCATCGGAAATAAGCGCCAAACTTTTACCATCACGCAAATGCGCCAGTAAACGCTCTAGCTCCGAGCTGGTACTGTGGTCATGATAGGCACACAGCGGGGTACGTATATCAAAATGGCTTAGTAATGTACGGCTATGACGTGTATCTTCCGCTGCAATGAGCGCTACTGTTTGTAGGACCTCTACAGCTCGGGGTACCATATCCGACAAATTACCTATCGGCGTGGCGACAACGTAGAGGATGGGAGTATTATCCACGGTCAAACCTCAGTCAGTATTACATAACCGCGCAGACTAACAACGGCGAATCAATGAAGACAAGAACTTTTATACTTATACTTGCTGCCACTATGTTGGCGAGTTGTAGCTCGACGCCGACAACGGTATCGAAACCCGCCCAATCTAGCGGGGAAAGGTACACTGTAAAACCTCGCCCCGTGCCTACCGTAACCGCCTCAAATGAGTTTAATCCTGCCACCGTCGATGTCAGTACCGTTGAGCAGTGGCTGCTCGACGCCAAAGACATGGATCCCGAGGAGTCTGCGGAGCTCTTATTAAGGGCTGCGGAAGTCTTACTCCGCGAAGGAGAACTGGCGCGAGCGGACGACGTGGTTGGCGAACTGATCTCTCCAGAGCTCAGTACAGATCAAGCACTTCGCTTAGCCATTATTCGCGCTCGTGTTCAGCGCGGCCACGCTGAATTCAGCCAAGCACTCGCGCAACTGTCCGACCCACTGATAGAAAAAGCGGTAATCGAGGCGCCAGTCCGTCAACAAATGCAGTACAGCCAATTGCGCGCCTCTCTTTACGAAATAGAGGGAGATCACTTATCTGCCGCTCGAGAGCGAATATTTATTGATCCTCTTCTGACTCCCAGCCAGCAGCCCGCCAACCGGCAATCAATTTGGGGATCGTTGATGCAGATACCCACCTCGGTACTCATCAGCAATATCAACAGTACTAATAATCGCGACTATATTGGCTGGCTAGAGCTCGCCTCTATCGCGAAAGATAACCAAAATGATATAGACGCCCAAGTAAGACAACGAGATACATGGCTGCGCAATTGGCCCAACCACCCCGCCCATAACAATCTCCCCGGGGGGTTAGACAAGCTAAATGACCTGATAGTAGAACGCCCAGACCAAGTTGCGCTAATCCTTCCGGTGACAGGTCGCCTAGCTGCTTACGGAAAGGCAATTAGAGACGGTTTTTTTGCCGCCTATTATGAAACTTTGAATCAGGGCGGTAACGTTCCGCAAATCAATCAGTACGACAGCAATGGCGCCGACATTAACGCCTTGTATCAAGAGGTGCTGAATAGCGGCAATAAGCTCGTTATTGGACCGCTGGAAAAAGAAAGCCTAAGCGCCCTAGTAGCAAGCCACCCAAGTTCAATCAATGTACCTACGCTTGCACTGAATCGTATTGATGGCGATCGCTTTCCCAATGGCCTATACCAATTTGGACTAAATCCAGAAGACGAGGCTGAGCAAATTGCAGATATCGCGATGGCTAAAGGGTTTTCTCGTGCGCTAATCCTCACACCAGAAGGCTCCTGGGGACAAAAGGTAGCCGGTGCATTTGCACAACGCTGGCAGAGCCTAAATGGAAAAATTGTCGCCAGCCAAACCTTCGATGCGTCGAAAAACAATTACTCGCAGCAAATTAAAAGCGTTTTGCAGATAGACCGAAGCCAACAGAGGCTGCAAAAGCTGCAGCAAATCATTGGAATACACCCGAGCTATGAGCCCTATCGCCGCACAGATATCGACTTTATTTTCTTGCTAGCCCGCCCCAACGAAGGTCGCGCCATAAAGCCTTTACTGGCCTACCACTACGCTGGCGATATACCGGTGTACGCCACCTCACATATCTACAGGGGCAATGACTCAGCAAATAAAGATCAAGACATAAATGGCGTTCGTTTTATCGATATACCCTGGATCTTTAATAATAAATCGGCCCTCCGCAAAGACATAAATGCGGGCATTCCGTCTAGCCAAGGCTACCAACGCATGTATGCCCTCGGCGTAGATAGCTTCAGGCTGCATTTGCGTCTTAAACAATTGCGAAATGGCGCAAGCGGCCAAGTTTTCGGTGAAACCGGTACACTCACTCTCAATGAACTAGGCCAAATAGAGAGGGAATTGGCACTCGCTGAGATTCAAGATGGTATTGCCGTTGTAAATCCAGTCGGCGCTACAGGCCCCATCGAAAGCAATGATTTTTAAACGTACGAAAGGCATTGATGCTGGCATACTTGCCGAGCAAGGTGCCTGTCGGTTTTTACAGAAGCACAATTTAAAAATACTGAAACAAAATTACCGCAGTCGATTTGGCGAAATTGATATCATCGCCCTTTCAGATCAATACTTAATTTTCGTAGAAGTACGCTATCGGCAAAACACGAGCTACGGCAGCGCAGCTGAATCGGTAACGAGAGCAAAACAACAACGTATCATTAACACAGCGAGACATTTCTTGAGTCGGGGTCTCTATAATGAACTCCCCTGCCGCTTTGATGTCATTGAAGCTAGTAGTGATAAAAGCGGTAACTTACATTTTAATTGGCTAAGCAACGCGTTCCAGGAGTGAGAACCAACATACCGTGGACTATTCCGAGCAAGTTATAGATTTATTTCATCGCCACATCGAAAGCTGCATGTACACAATGGAAGCACTTGGCAACGGCATTGCAAAAGCCAGTGAATGCCTTGTGGAGTGTATGCTACAGGAACACAAAATCATCTGCTGCGGCGAAGGAAATAGCAGACTTATTGCCCACCACTTAGCCACCAATTTATTAAATAGCTTTCAGCAGGAGCGCCCGGCATTACCCGCGATGATTCTTAGCTCGGATGCGGCGACTGCGATTGCGGCAGATTCAAGTTATAACGATATTTACGCCAATCAAATCCGCGCTTTAGGGCAGAGCGGAGACTGCCTTGTACTCTGCTTTAACGGCAGCGGCTCAACAGCAACCCTGAGAGCGATACAGGCCGCCCATGAACGCAATATGCGCGTTATTTCATTATGTAATTTGAAAGGCGGTGATGCGGGCGCATTGCTATCACCAGATGATATTGAACTCACCTTTCCCGTAGATGATCGAGCCCGCGCGATAGAAATGCAACTTGTCGCAGTACACAGCATTTGCGAACTCATTGACACCCAACTTTTTGGAACCCAACACGCATGAATAATTCGACACGCGCCATATCCTTTGTGGCATTGGCACTTTTGTTATCTGCCTGCACCCAAATCATCACTGCAACCACCGACGAACCGATCGCAGAAGATCCAGGTAGCCGGAGTCTTGGTAGCTATCTTGATGATGAAATTATTGAAACCAAAGTACTTGTGAATATTAATAAAACTGACCCTGCACTAAAAATGTCGCGCATCAACGCAACTAGCCACAACGGCATCGTTTTGCTAACAGGCAACACCGCCAACGACAGTTTGCGTCAACTCGCTGGCGAGATCGCTACAGGTGTCAAAAAAGTTCGAAAGGTACACAATGAACTTGCCACCGGCGCCGACATTACTATGTTAGCCCGCAGCAACGACACGTGGATAAGTACAAAAGTGAAAAGCCGCCTATCTCTTAACGACCAGCTTGATGCATCAAAAATCAAAGTGGTTACCGAAAATGGGATCGTCTATCTAATGGGTTTAGTATCAAAGGCAGAATCTGACACCGCCGCGACAATTGTCAGTGAAACCAGCGGTGTCCAGAAAGTGGTGAGAGTATTTGAATACTACTAAGCGCGACCGCTAAACATCCGCGGTCTCACAGAGGTTTACTTAACCACTTTGAGACTAGGCTTAGATTTAGACGGCAGCTTACTTAATGTAGCTGACGGCCGCGGATCAGAGGGCGCTGGTGGCGGCACAGGGTCTTCGGCATCAAACAACATACCCTGACCATTCTCTTTGGCATACACGCCCAGCACAGCGCCAACAGGCGCACTCACTTCTTGCGATACGCCGCCAAAACGACCATTAAAGCTAATCATGTCATTGCCGACATTTAACCCCATTACTGCAGAGGGTGAAATGTTCAGAACGATCTGACCGTCCTGCACGTACTGCTGCGGCACGAAAACGCCTTCGCGTAACGCATCCACCAAAATATAAGGGGTACAGTTGTTATCCAGCACCCACTCATATATTGCCCTGATCATATAGGGACGACTAGAAGTCATTGCCATACAATTTCAGCCAGCGACTACGCTACTGACGCCTCACTACGAAGTTCACGTTCTTTTTCTGTCAAGCTCTCTTGGAAAGCAGGGCGTTCAAACAAACGCTCCATATAATCAAACAAAGGCTTAGACTGGCGAGTCTGAGGTATAACCACACCTAGTTGCGGTAAACGCCACAAAATCGGAGCCAAACAGCAATCTACTAGCGTGAATTCTTCACTCATAAAGAAAGGCTTTTCTGCGAAGATAGGCGCTACAGTCAGCAAACTATCGCGCAATTCTTTCCGCGCCTTCTCGGCATTTTTGGGGTTAGACCCAGTCAAAAGCTCATCAACCAACCGACACCAATCGCGCTCAATACGGTAAATATATTGGCGACTTTCACCACGGGCAACAGGATACACCGGTAACAATGGCGGATGCGGAAAACGCTCATCCAAGTATTCCATCATGACCTTAGATTCGTATAAGGCCAAATCGCGATCAACCAAGGTTGGCAGCGAGTTATAGGGATTTAGTTCGGCGACCTCTTCCGGCAGGTTATCCGGCTTCACATCGACGATATCAACAGTCACGCCTTTTTCGGCCAACACAATTCTCACCCGATGACAGTAATGACTTGCTGCGTCGGAAAAGAACGTCATGGTAGAACGCTTGGCTACAACGCCCATTGATCTCACCTCAAATTAATAAACTAAAACAACAAACGGGCAGCTCAAAATAGAGCCGCCCGCTAACTAATACAGGCTTTTGCTTGAAGCAAAGGCAAGTAGCAAACTTTTAATGCACATCCTTCCAATATTCACGATTCAACAAGTACGTAAATACAAAGAACAGGGCGATAAATAACAACACGAATCCGCCGATACGCTTGCTTTTTAATTGGGCAGGCTCACCAACGTACTCTAAGAAATTTACCAAATCGTAAATAACTTTATCATATTCGGCTGGGCTCAATGTGCCTTCGCTTGAATAGGTGAAAGAACCACAGGGATTCAACGCCTTACCATCTTCACCAAACAAAACGTCTTTACCGGTTAACGGATCGCGTAACACGCCACCATTATGAGCATGAACCGGACCGGGCGCGCACTCAGGCATACCCTGAAGTTCTGCCAAAACATGTGGCATACCTACATCTTTAAAGACCTTATTGTTCACACCCCAAGGGCGTGACGGGTCTGAATGAAATGTACGAAGGTAGGTATACAACCATTCAGGGGACCGAACACGAGCAACCAAGGTTAAGTCAGGCGGCGCTGCGCCAAACCACTTTTTTGCATCTGCAGCCGCGATGGAGTTAGTCATAAGCGAACCAATTTTAGCGCTCGCATCTAGCTTCAAATATTTATCGAACAACTCAACCGGAATACCTAGATCATCAGCGGTACGTTGATAGCGACCATACTCAAGTGAATGACAACCCATACAATAATTCATATAAGTTGTAGCACCGCTTTGCAGCGATGCCATATCAGACACATCAGTGTCAATATGATCACAGGCTACGGTGCCACAGTCGAATTCAGCCTCGGCCCCAGCCGCTTTCAGTGGCAACACGGTCAACAATATCACCACCAGAAGAACCAGCATGCTCTTCCAAAAACCCATTCCGCCATCAGTAGTACGTGTAGGCTCAGGCTTAGTCGCTTCCCACTTGGTCCAGAAAGGCATCAAGATAAAGAATGCAAAATAAATCACCGAACAAATACGCGCCAACAAAGTACGAGCCTCGGTTGGCGCTTTCACACCAAGTACACCAAGGATCAAGAATGATGCAACAAAGATCAAAATAGCAACTTTGCTAACACGGCCTTTATAGCGAATAGACTTTACTGGGCTGCGATCAAGCCAAGGCAATAGGAACAGGATCGCTACCGAAGAACCAAAGGCAACAAAACCTAGCAGTTTATCGGGCACTGCACGCAATACCGAATAAAACGGCGTGAAATACCATACCGGTGCAATGTGCGCGGGCGTCTTCAAGCCATTCGCAATTTCAAAGTTAGCGTGCTCTATAAAGTAACCGCCCATTTCTGGCCCGAAGAAAAGTATGGCGCAGAAGACGAATAGGAACACAGCAATCGCAGTTAAATCATGAACCGTGTAGTAAGGATGGAAAGCAACGCCATCTAAAGGAATACCATTGGCATCCTTATTCTTTTTGATCTCAACGCCGTCTGGGTTGTTCGAACCAACTTCATGTAATGCTAACAAGTGCAACACAACCAAGGCGATCAACACGATAGGTAGAGCAACAACATGCAGAGCGAAGAAACGGTTGAGCGTGATTCCAGAGATGAGATAATCACCACGTATCCACTGAACGATGTCATCACCAACAACAGGGATTGCACCGAACAAAGAGATGATAACCTGCGCACCCCAATATGACATTTGTCCCCACGGCAGCACGTAACCCACAAAGGCTTCAGCCATTAACGCTAGGAAAATGAACATACCAAAAACCCAGATCAACTCACGGGGCTTTTTATATGAACCGTACAACAAACCGCGGAACATATGCAGATAAACCACAATAAAAAACGCCGAGGCGCCAGTGGAGTGCATATAACGGATTATCCAGCCAAACTCGACATCCCGCATGATGTATTCAACAGAGCGGAACGCCTCTTCTGAGCTCGGGGTAAAGCTCATTGTTAACCAAACACCAGTTAGCAACTGGTTTACCAGCACAACTAGTGATAACACACCAAAGAAGTACCAGAAATTAAAGTTTTTCGGCGCGTAGTATTTACCCATATGGGTATCCCACGCGCGCATAATAGGAAGACGGGCATCAACCCAATCACGCAGACCCACTAACATCTTGACCATTACGCAGCCCCCTGATCAATACCGATAACAAGCACGTTGTCACCCTCGTAGGAATACGGAGGGACAACGAGGTTTTGAGACGCAGGTGAGCCCTGATATACACGTCCCGCCAAATCGAAGCGCGAACCATGACAAGGGCAGAAGAAACCACCAAGCCACGCTTTACCGCCCAAATCTGGAACACCAACCTCAGGGCGATGCGCCGGCGCACAACCTAGGTGTGTGCATAGACCAACCAACACCAAGTACTCGGGGCGAATAGCACGTGTTTCAGTGTCGACATAAGATGGTTGATCAGATCCAGTGGAATCAGGATCTTTTAAATATTGGTCTAACTGTTTCAAACCCGCGATTTGCTCTTCAGTCCGACGCACGACGTAAACTGGTTTGCCACGCCACTCAACCACGACCATCTGACCCGGCTCTAATTTGCCGATATCAGCTTTCACTGGAGCACCTGCAGCCTTTGCCTTAGCGCTTGGATTCCAAGAACCCACAAATGGTGTCGCTATACCGACTGCTCCCGCGGCACCCACAACTGAAGTTGCAGCCGTCAGAAAACGTCGACGCCCTGTATTTATGCCGTCATTACTCATGACGATTCCCCCATAATATACGAAAACTCAGGCAGACCCTGTTCTCTAAACAGAGCCAAATCCAAAATTCCAAATGGGCCAAATAGTAATGAACTTGGCCCTTGCTGACAACATTGATGAGCAGTCCAGATCCGAATACGAATCTTAAAATGCGCAAAAAAAAACGCCCACATAATAGCTCGTGGGCGTTTTCCGAGTGCCGTAACGGCAATCTCCACAGGCCTGGCGGCCGTCGCGGTTAACGCTTGGAGAATTGCGGCTTCTTACGTGCTTTACGCAGACCGACTTTCTTACGCTCAACTTCGCGAGCATCGCGAGTGACGTAACCGGCTTTACGTAGACCACTACGTAGGCCTTCGTCGTATTCCATCAAAGCACGAGTGATGCCGTGACGAATTGCGCCAGCCTGGCCAAAACTGCCACCACCGCTTACTGTTACAGTCACATCAAACTTTTCAGCCATTTCGACCAGCTCAAGCGGCTGACGAACGATCATACGCGCAACTTCACGACCAAAATACTGATCAAGAGTACGAGCATTAACTGATATAGCACCTGTTCCTGCTTTTAGGAATACACGTGCTGAGGAGGTTTTACGGCGACCTGTACCGTAATACTGGGTGGCTGACATATTGCGCTTCCGTTAGATATTCAGTTCAACTGGTTGCTGAGCGGTATGGGGATGCTCAGTTCCAGCGTAGACTTTCAATTTTTTAAACATTGCACGACCCAGCGGGTTCTTGGGTAGCATACCCTTAACCGCTCCTTGGATCACACGCTCAGGGGCTTTATCAATCAACTTTTCGAAGCTAATAGACTTCAATCCACCTGGATAACCAGTGTGGTGGTGATAGATTTTACCAGTTGCTTTGTTGCCCGTAACGCGAATTTTTTCCGCGTTAACGACAACGATATAATCGCCAGTATCAACATGAGGCGTGTATTCAGGCTTATGCTTACCGCGCAGTCTATGCGCAATTTCGCTGGCCAAACGACCCAATGTTTTTTCGGCGGCGTCTACTACGTACCAGTCGTGTATTACGTCACTGGGTTTTGCGCTTAAGGTTTTCATGTTTCTCGCCTATAGGGCCCGTACCGAACAAAGAGCGCGAATACTACATAAGCGCCAAGGGTTTTTCAAGTGGAATATTGTTTTATACGTCATAATTATCTACGAACTACGGCTTGTGCTCACAAGCCAAATATTCCTCTGATTGCATCTCGAGCAAACGGCTCTGCGTCCGTTCAAACTCAAAATCCAAGCGACCACCAGTATATAACTTCTCCAGCGGTGCCGCCGCGGATAATACCAGCTTAACGTTGCGGTCGTAAAACTCATCTATCAAATTAATAAAACGTCGCGCCTGATCATCACGCCCTGCGCCCATTTGCGGAACATTGCTAATGACTACCGCATGAAATACCCGAGCCAATTCTATGTAGTCATATTGGCTTCGCGGCCCATCACACAGCTCAGAGAAATCAAACCACGCCACGTCATCTGCCACAAACAAGGCCTTAATATGTCGACCCTCTATATCTAGCAACTGGTCAGCACACGCTACCTCAGGGGCCAAACGCTTAAAACTTAAGGCTAAACTTTGATCAGCCGACTCTCCTAAAGGATGGTAATACAGCTCTGCCTGCTCTAAGGCGCGCAAACGATAGTCAACGCCGCCATCGACATTAACGACCTCTACCCTTTCTTTTATCAATGCAATCGCCGGTAAAAACCGCGCGCGCTGCAAGCCATCTTTATACAAACCGTCGGGGACGATATTTGAGGTTGCCACCAGAACTACACCGCGGGCAAACAATCTTTCGAATAGCCCTGCCAAAATCATAGCATCGGTAATATCCGACACAAAAAACTCATCAAAACAAATCACCCGCGCCTCGTCAGCAATACGATCAGCAACAATAACAAGGGGATTTTTCTCACCAGAGAGCGATTTTAGCTCACGATGAACACGCTGCATAAACCGATGAAAATGGGCGCGCATTTTGTTGTCAAAGGGCAGCGTGTCATAAAAGGTGTCCATCAAATAGGTTTTACCCCTACCGACACCACCCCAGAAATACAAACCCTGAATCGCCACCTCTGGCTCACGACGACCAGCTATTTTCGCCCCCACGCGAGCAAAGAAGCCCATATTGCGCGTCAGCGGAGCAAGCAAATCATCATAGAGCCGCTGTAAACATTGAACAGCATATTCCTGAGCCGGATCATAGGAAAAATCGGCCTGCGTTAAATCATGCTGATAGCGCTGTATTGGTGTAGACATGCATCTAGCCTCTTTCAAGACGGGCGCAACTGTACCGAGCCGACGCCTATTTAGCAATTTTTTATCGGTGAATACTGAACCCCGAGCGGTGAGCAGTTATACTGTTGCTCATAGAGTGACAAATACGTCGACTCATCGGAGGAGCCTCTGTGCAAGAAGATATCTACACACTAATCACGGTCGCCATTATCTGCCTGCTCAGCGGCGCAGCAATCGGCTATTTCATTCTTGGACGCTTAAAGCCCGAGGAGCAAAACCGCGCGGCATTAGAAAAGCAATTCAATGACATGCAACGCCAACAGCAAGATTACCAGCAAGAAGTTAGCCACCATTTCGACCGCACCGGCGAGCTGTTAAACGAACTTGCTGAGAGTTACCGAAGCGTTCACAACCACATTGTTGAAGGCGCCCAGAACTTGCACAGCACCGGCATCAGCCCGCTGCAGGCGATTCCCGAAGGCCGGCCAGTATTAGATAACAAGCCGAGCAAATTGGCGCCGTCTGCGCCACCCCTAGATTACGCACCAAGACAGCCCGGCAAAAAAGGCGCACTGCACGAAGAGTTCGGCATGGAATCTGAAAAGAAACCAAAAGATCACATCGAACCCCCTGTTTCGCCCCACGCCTAAACTAAGAATCAATCCTGCAGCAAACAACCGGCCAACCAATAGGTTAGGCCGGATTATCGATATCAATAAAGCGGTGATACAAACCAAATCGATCGGCCAGATTTTCTGCCAAGGCCTGAATACCATAGCGCTCGGTAGCGTGGTGACCGGCTGCTATGTAATGAATACCTAATTCTCTTGCCGCCAATATTGTTGGCTCAGAGACCTCGCCACTTAAATACGCATCCACCCCCGCGGCAACCGCCTTATCAATATAAGATTGCGCCCCACCAGTACACCAAGCAATACGCTTAATAGGTCGATCATGACCTACTTCTAGCAATGGCGTACGCCCCAAAACCCGCCTAACATGTTCGGCAAACACATCCGCAGACACAGCCTCAGCCAAATACCCAACATTCCCCACTGATCGCGAATGATTAGCATCCAAGCCACCATCCACCTCGATCCCCAACCGCTTAGCCAATTGCGCGTTATTACCTAATACCGGATGCGCATCTAATGGCAAGTGGTAGGCGATGAGACTGATATTATTCGCCAGCAACAATGCTAAACGGTTGCGCTTCATACCGACAATACACGGGTCTTCGCCCCGCCAAAAATAGCCGTGATGAACCAGAATAGCGTCCGCATTTTCAGCAATGGCAGCCTCGATTAAGGCCTGCGAGGCCGTCACACCAGACACAATACGCGCAACCTGATCAGAACCTGCAACCTGCAAGCCATTAGGGCAGTAATCGTTAAACTGGGCAGGCTCTAGAATTTCATCGGCTGCCGCCACCAAGGCCTTAAGTGAAACCGTCATATACCCTCACATTAATTCTGAAAAATCACTTTTCGTGCTAGGCTAGCACCCCATTAAGACGAGCCACCATCGCTCTTCTCTAATAATCATTCAACGAGGACGGGCATTTGACACGGCACAGCCTTAAACCCCTTATTTGGCCAACCATCTGCGGCCTTTTACTCGGCCTATGCATACTCGCCTATCTTCCTAGCCAGCGCGATCAAGACTACGTCTACGCAGTTGAACATGCCGCTCCAGCAGTCGCAAACATCTACACCACCAAAGTAGTAGAGCAGCGCCACCCGCTTGCTGACGACCCACTTTTTAAACATTTTTTCAGTCGCAATGGCCGCGTCAAACAACAACTTGAGCGAAGCCTCGGATCCGGAGTTATTGTAAGCGACGCGGGCTACCTACTCACAAATTACCACGTGATCAAAGGTGCTGACGAGATTCTAGTATTACTTCACGACGGTCGCCAAGCCCTCGCCAGCGTAATAGGAAGCGATGCGGACACCGACCTTGCGGTATTAAAAATTGATCTCGACAACCTCACTAGCATCACCATCGGTGACCCAGCAAAAATCCACGTCGGCAATATCGTTCTCGCCATCGGCAACCCCTACGGCTTTGGTCAAACCGTCACTCAAGGCATCGTCAGTGCTACGGGCCGCTATGGCCTAGGTCTAAGTCAGTTTGAGAACTTCATTCAAACAGACGCGGCGATAAATCCCGGAAATTCGGGTGGCGCACTCATCGATACAAAAGGCCGCTTACTTGGAATCAATACCGCGATTTACACCCAAAGCGGAGGCTCAACCGGAATCGGCCTAGCGATTCCCACTGACCTTGCACTGCGAACTATGAGCGACTTAATCAGCTACGGACGCCCATTGCGCGGCTGGCTAGGAATAGAAGTACAGCCGGTCGGTGTGGGCACCAACGGCGTAATTATCACCGCGCTCGCCGCCAGCGGCCCAGCGGAAAAAGCGGGTTTAAAAATCGGCGATATATTAATCAATATAAATGGAGAGCAAGTGGGCGATGGCCACGCTGGCATGAAGCTCATCACCTACACTCGTCCTGGTGAGCGAGTCAAAATCAACTTGCTACGTGGTGAAGAGCCTATGACGATTGAAACGGAAGTTGCCATGCGGCCCAATAGCTAGACCGCACAAGAACATTAGTTTACTAGGAGCAGACGCTGTAGCGAGTTAAACAACACCTGGCTATCCTCTGGACGACCCACAGTAATCCGCAAATACTGGTCAATTCGCGCCATATTGAAATGACGAACTATTACGCCATCTTCGCGCAAACCTGCTGCCAATTCAGACGCATCGCGGTGTCGGTGCCTGCAGAAAACAAAATTAGCCGCCGACGGCAGCACCTGAAAATCCAGAGCCTCCAGACGGCTTACCATCGTCTCGCGCTCTGCGATAACCGCATTGCAGGTTTGCTCGAAATAAGACTGATCAGCAAACGATGCCGCAGCACCCATCTGAGCAAGGCGATCCAAGGGATAAGAATTAAAACTATTTTTGATTCGCTCTAGAGCCTCAATCAAATCCGGGTGCCCCACTGCAAAACCAACTCTTAATCCCGCCAGCGAACGAGACTTTGACAGGGTTTGAGTCACCAGCAGATTCGGATAGCGATCAACCAAAGAGATTGCCGTCTCGCCACCAAAATCAACATAGGCCTCATCAATCACAACCACGGTTTCATTATTGACCGACAATAGCCGCTCAATTTCCGCCAAGGCTAAAAAACACCCCGTTGGCGCATTGGGGTTGGGGAAAATAATACCGCCGTTAATACCCCGATACTCTTCAATGCGTATCTGGAAAGATTCATCCAGCGGTATTGCTTCGAAGGGAATCTGATATAGCCCGCAATAGACCGGATAAAAACTGTAGGTAATATCTGGGAACAGCAGCGGCTTACCATTCTGAAAAAGCCCATGAAAAACATGAGCTAACACTTCATCAGAACCGTTTCCGACAAACACCTGAGACGCAGACACACCGTGATAATCCGCAATCGCGCTCTTTAATACGTCGCTATTCGGGTCAGGGTAAAGGCGCAAAGCGTCTCCGGCTTCCGCCTTGATAACTTCCAACACCTGTGGCGACGGCCCATAAGGATTTTCATTTGTATTTAGCTTGGTTAACTTGCTTAATTTAGGCTGCTCACCGGGAACATAGGGCACTAAATCCTTGACAAAGGGGCTCCAAAATCTACTCATCTCGATCATCCAATATGCGGTACTCAGCACTGCGCGCATGTGCCGTTAAGGATTCACCGCGAGCAAGAATTGACGCCACTTTTGCCAGTTCTGAGGCGCCGACAGCAGAACACCCTATCAGCGAAGACCGTTTTTGAAAGTCATACACACCTAAGGGTGATGAAAACCGCGCCGTGCCGGATGTAGGTAAAACGTGGTTTGGTCCAGCGCAGTAATCTCCCAGCGCTTCTGGGGTGTAACGCCCCATAAAAATAGCGCCGGCATGACGTATTTTAGCTAGCCACTGCTCCGCATTTTCAAGCGACAATTCCAAATGCTCAGGCGCAATTCGATTACTCAAATGAACCGCCTCATCTATATCCTTGACCAAAATTAAGGCGCCGCGCTCTGCCAAGGACTGACGAATAATATCTGCGCGCTCAGATTGGGGTAGCAAACGCGCAATACTCTCAGCCACCAGATCTAAGAACGCCGCATCAGGACTTAGTAGAATAGATTGCGCATCTTCATCGTGCTCGGCTTGCGAAAACAAATCCATCGCAATCCAATCAGGATCGGTTTTACCGTCGCAAATAATGAGAATTTCCGACGGCCCTGCGATCATATCTAGACCAACGCTACCAAATACTTGCCGCTTAGCAGTCGCCACAAAAATATTGCCGGGACCAACTATCTTATCAACCTTAGGAATGGACTCAGTACCGTAGGCTAACGCCGCTATCGCCTGCGCACCGCCAATAGTAAATACACGATCGACACCTGCAATCGCCGCCGCAGCCAATACCATCTCATTTATAAAACCTTTGGGGGTTGGCGACACCATAATCAATTCATCGACACCCGCTACTTTAGCAGGAATAGCATTCATTAATACTGACGAAGGATACGTCGCTTTACCACCGGGCACGTATAAACCGACGCGCTGAAGCGCGGTAATTTGCTGGCCCAGCAAGGTGCCGTCCGCTTCACGGTAAGACCACGACTCTTGACGCTGATGCTGGTGATAATCTCGTATACGCTGCGCAGCCGTTTCGAGTGCTGCGCGCACATCGCCATCTATATTTTCCAGCGCTGTTTGCAAACGACTGCGAGGAATTTCTAAATCAGCGGCGCCCTTCGCCTCCCAGCCATCAAAACGCTGAGTGAACCCGACCACCGCGGCATCGCCTTCCCCACGCACCTTAGCCAGTACATCGGCCACTGTTTCAACCACGGAGGGATTAGATACAGATTCCCAATCAAGCAATGCGGTCAACGCCGAATCAAAATCAGCATCGCTCGACGTCATTCGTTTTATCAGAGTATCAGCCATTGCTGACGACCTCCTCCGCTCGCTGACGGGCCTCAACAGCCGCGGTTAATTTAACAATTATGTCTTGGATACTCTTATGTTTGCGCTTCATCGCCGCCTTATTCACGACCAAACGTGAACTGACATCGGCAATCATGTCACGAGGCTCCATACCGTTAGCACGTAGTGTGTTTCCGGTATCAACGATATCGACAATTAAGTCCGCCAAATTCATCAAGGGCGCCAATTCCATAGCCCCATAAAGCTTAATAAGTTCGACTTGGATGCCACGCTCTGCAAAATGACGCCGAGCGACATTGACAAACTTGGTAGCAACACGAACGCGCCCCTGAGGCAAGGACTCTCCAACGCGCCCTGCAGTCATTAATTTGCACCGGGCAATATTAAGATCTAGCGGCTCATACATATCGCCTGCGCCGACCTCTAACAGCATATCTTTACCCGCCACGCCAATATCTGCCGAACCCAACTTCACGTAGGTAGGCACGTCGGTACCGCGAATAACAATTAACTGAATATGCGGGTGATTGGTCTCAAAAATCAGCTTGCGACTGCTGCTAATATCTTCAGCCGGCACAATGCCTGCCTCCGCCAGCAAAGGTAGGGTTTCTTTCAATATACGCCCTTTTGTAAGCGCAATAGTAACCGGCTGATTCACAAATAAACTCCAGGTACTGAACTCATATTGTCTAATTAGCTACGCGGCGAATGGTCGCCCCAAGCGCGAGGAATTTTTCCTCAATACATTCATAACCGCGATCAATATGGTAAATACGATCCACCAAGGTATCGCCATCGGCCACTAAACCAGCAATGACAAGACTCGCCGACGCGCGTAAATCGCTCGCCATTACGGGAGCCGCCTTCAAGCGCTCTGTACCCGTAATCATTGCGGTATTGCCTTCGATGCTAATCTTAGCGCCCATTCGATTCATCTCATGGGTTTGAATTAAGCGATTTTCAAATATGGTTTCGGTGACATGAGAAACACCATCCGCCACCGCATTCATGGCGGTAAACTGCGCCTGCATATCCGTGGGGAAACCAGGATAGGGCATTGTCTTAACGTTAACCGCTTTAGGGCGACGACCTTCCATATCCAAACAAATCCAGTTATCACCAGACTCGATTTTAGCACCGGCCTCTTCTAATTTAACCAGCACTGCCTCAAGAGTTTCAGGACCAATATCACGAAGGCGAATAGAACCTCTGGTCGCTGCAGCGGCAACCAAATAGGTACCCGCCTCAATACGATCTGCCATCACGGTATAAGTGCAACCATGCAGTCGCTCAACACCTTCAATAACAATCGTGGCGCTACCGTGGCCAGTAATTTTCGCCCCCATGGCAATAAGGCAATTGGCTAAATCTACTATCTCCGGCTCCCGCGCGGCGTTTTCAAGTACCGTCCTACCTTTTGCGAGTGCTGCCGCCATCATTACATTTTCAGTGCCGCCAACAGTAACCATATCAAACAAGACATGGGCGCCACGTAAGCCGCCCTCAGGTGCACGAGCTGTGATATACCCGGCATCGACATCAATAGTCGCTCCCATGGCCTCTAAGCCACGCAAATGCTGATCAACCGGCCGACTGCCGATGGCGCAACCACCAGGAAAAGACACCCGCGCATGACCAAAATGTGCCAACAACGGCCCTAAAACCAAAATTGACGCACGCATGGTTTTAACGAGTTCGTAGGGCGCTGTGGTTGTCGTCGTGGTAGACCCGTTAATTTCGACGCCTAGGTTCTCGTCAACAAGTAACTCCGTCCCCATACTGCGCAACAGCGCAATCATTGTCGTAATATCATGCAAATGAGGCAGATTGCGGATCATTACCGGCTCACTAGACAGCAATGTTGCTGCCAAAATTGGTAGCGCCGCATTCTTTGAGCCTGAAATACGAATTTCACCAGCCAACGGGCCGCCGCCGGATATAAGCAACTTATCCATGAAATCTCCTGGAAATTCCGGTAAGCCTTAGGATTAGGCTTCTTCGGGGGTCAACGCTTTAATATTAATGGCGTGTAAAGAGCCATCCCGAATCCAATCATTTACCGCTGCATAAACAAGCTGTTGGCGCTTAACTGCGCGCAAACCTGCAAAGACATCGCTAACCACCCGCACATCAAAGTGACTACCATCGCCACTGACTGCCAGCTCGCTATTGGGAAAATGTTCTGAAAGACGTTGTTCGATATGCTCTATTTGCATGCCCATTCCGCTCGTATCCACCACCGAGTTACTCAAGCGCGGAATTGTACGCAATTGCGGAGAACATGGCGAGGCGAAACCCCAGTGGGCTTTACACCTCGCTCATAATGCCGCCAAATTACTCAGCAGCTTTTTCCATTACTTCTTGAGGTGCGACAGTCCAGTTATCAATAACTTTATCGATGTCACCACCGTACTGTTTGACCGCAGCATCGAATTGATTCTGATATATACGTCCCAAATTCAAGCCTTCGATAATCACATTACGTAGCTTCCAAGCACCGTCAGACCCTTGACGAAGCGTATATACAACTTGATAAGGCTTAGCGCGTTCACCGTAAATATCTTGGCGGACGCCGACGCTACCTGACAAATCAACATCATCTGCCAACGGAAGGACTTCTATACGATTGCCGTTAAAGCCCAGCAGGCCTTTTGAGTATGTATTAATCAAGCCATCTTTAAAGCTATTGGTAAAACGAATGACTCGGTCGCGAAATTGCGCTCGCTCAGCTTCTGTTTTTAAACTTTCGTAATAACCACGGCTACCGTATTTGCCCATGATGCCGCGAGCAAAGCTTTGAAAATCGACAACATCATCCATGATACGACGAACTTCATTGTTAAAGCGTTGTGGATCTTTATCGATATAGCTGCGCGCGTCCTCAATCACTTTCACCAGTTCTTGAGTAGTATCTGCAACAACCTCATAGGGACCCTTTTCAGCTGCAAAACTCTGTGAAAGCATGCCGAACACTATGAATAACGTGATTCCTAATTTTTTTAACATATCATCCCCTTAATTTTTATCCGCCTGTTATTACCAACAAAATACGGGCAACTGCGAGCTTCGACCACATTTTACGCTAATGACTCCCGATTCAGACCTAAGCTAAACCTGTTATTTTGTCACATTGGAAATTATCATACCCAACATTAGCCCCAGCTGAACGGGCAACACAAATAAACAAGGTATCCACCGTGACCAACAATCCAAGCTTTATCAGCTCTGCAAAACGCGTGATCACCATGGAACGCGATGCAGTCAGCGTCTTGTCTGAGCGAATTGACGAGAGCTTTGAACGCGCCTGCAATATTTTATTGTCCTGCAAAAGTCGTGTGGTTGTTACTGGAATGGGTAAATCCGGCCATATCGGCAATAAAATTGCCGCCACCCTCGCCAGCACCGGCACACCGGCTTTTTTTGTCCACCCCGGTGAAGCCAGCCATGGTGATTTAGGCATGATTACCTCAGGCGATGTCGTCATCGCGCTGTCTAACTCAGGCACCACCGCAGAACTGATTACTATTTTGCCACTGCTAAAACTATTAGCGGTTCCGGTCATCGCGCTAACGGGCAACCCGGACTCAGAACTGGCAACCAGCGCCGACGTCCATTTAAACGTAGCCGTTAGCGAAGAAGCCTGCCCACTCAATCTCGCGCCTACATCTAGCACCACGGTAACTCTCGTAATGGGTGATGCGCTGGCAATCGCACTTTTGGAAGCCCGCGGATTTACCGCCAACGACTTTGCCATGTCTCATCCCGGCGGCGCACTAGGCCGGAGATTATTGCTAAAAATCGACAGCATAATGCACACCGGTGCGGCGATTCCCTCGGTTACGTTGGGCAGCGCGCTGAGCCGAGCCTTACTTGAAATGAGCACTAAGGGCCTCGGCATGACCGCTGTCGTCGACGAGCAAGGGTCGCTAGCGGGAATTTTTACCGATGGTGACCTACGGCGGGCCATTGATCGCGGCATAGATATACACAGCAGCCCAATTGATGACATTATGACGCGCAATTGCCGTACTATTCAGCCCGGTACGATGGCCGCAGAAGCCTTGCGCGTCATGGAAGACAATAAAATTACCGTACTGGTGGCGGTCGACAGCGAGAACAAGCCAGTTGGCGTCATTCATACCCACGACCTGCTAAAAGCCGGCGTAGCCTAGAGATTTTATAAACACATGCAAAGCGTGATAGAAAAAGCAAAAACCATCAAACTGCTGGCTATGGACGTCGACGGTGTCCTCACCGACGGCAGTTTGTACTTTGGAAATAGCGGTGAAGAAATGAAAGCCTTCAGTATTCTCGACGGCTTAGGCATCAAATTATTACGCGATGCAGGTATAAAACCGGCAATCATCACTGGCCGCAGCTCCGAACTATTGGCTCGTCGTGCAGCAGAGTTAAAAATCGATATCATTTATCAGGGCCGCGAAGACAAGCTTGTTGCTCTGGAAGAGCTGCGTAGCGACCAAGGACTAAGTTTTGAAGAGATCGCCTATGTGGGGGATGACCTTCCCGATCTTTCTGCCGTCCGTCAAGCAGGCTTGGGCATCACCGTCGCGAATGGTCATTACTATGTGGCAAGACACGCGGACTGGCAAACCAAAGCAGCCGGGGGGCATGGCGCAATTAGAGAAATATGTGAACTCATACTAAAGGCCCAAGGCAAACTAAATGACGCCCTGGAGCAATACCTCTAAACCATGAAAGGATTCAATTTCTTTACCATTCTCTCGGTTTTATCCGCCATTACCGCATTGGCAGGTACAGTAGTGTATCTAACCCAATACAGCGAGAGTGGCAAGCTGAGTATTGTTGACGAGTTTGAAGCCACCCCAGACGCGGACTCTCACCTCACCAAAGTAAAAGGCTTGAAATACAGTGCTGATGGAGAAATTGCGTACCAGTGGCATGCAAGTAGCGCTGAGCGTTTGATTTCTGATGGCTCAATAACCCTACAAGAACCCTTTTATATTGGTAACATCGCCGAGCAGCGGCCATGGACTGCGAGCGCGCTAACAGGAAAACTATCGCAGGACGGTGAGCAACTGATTTTAGAGCACACTGTGGTAGTGAAAGATCTCATCCGCCAGGCGGAAATCACCACCGAAGCATTAAACATTAATCTTGAAAATAGCGAGGTAAGCACGCCGCTGGCGCTTACACTCAAATTACGCAACGGCAAAACAGACTCAGTAGGCATGCAAGCAAGCCTTAAAGATGAGCGCGTTGAACTACTAGACCAGGTAAAAGGCCGCTATGAACCTTACTAAAGCCGCACTCAGTGCCGTGCTTTTTATCAGTGTGAGCCATCTTGCACTTAGCCTTCCCGATGACCGGAAACAGGCGATCAACCTCAGTTCTGATCGCGCGGTATACGAGAAAAATCAGGGCATCTATATCGGCAACGTCACTATGAGCCAAGGCTCACTTAAAATTCGTGCCGATAAATTGACCATCGTTGAGTCGGATCGAAAAGTAGAAAAAGTGATCGCAGAAGGCACACCAGCCTACTTTGAACAGCAACCCCGCGCCGATGAAGGGATCGTTGTAGCCAGCGCCCAACGCATTGAATACAGCCTTCAGCAAGAAGAGATTTTGCTACAAAGAAACGCCTCTATTACCCATCAGGGCTCGAAAATTTCCGGCGATAGAGTTGTGTATAGCGGCCGCAAGCAAATGGTAGTTGCTGACGGTGGCAGTAACGAAAAAGAAAACCGAGTTAAAATGACGCTTCAACCTCAGGCAGTGCCTGACGAGCCCGTTATTGCACCTAGCGGAACTAGCGCCCCCCCGAAAGCAATCCAAAACCAAGAAAAACCTGAATCAAGTGCTCCTGCCCCAAAAGATACCAACGCGGCAACCCCTCCTGCCGCAGAGGAAACGAACTAACCATGCCAGTCTTGCAAGCGAACAACCTCGCGAAAGCGTATAAAGGCCGAGAAATCATAAAAGACGTATCGCTGAAGATTAGCAGCGGTGAAATCGTCGGTCTACTCGGCCCAAATGGGGCGGGTAAAACCACCTGTTTTTATATGATTGTTGGCATAGTGAACGCTGACCGAGGATCGATTAAACTAGACGACCGAGACCTCACCAAACTGTCAATACAAGGACGCGCCAAACATGGCGTTGGCTACCTTCCGCAGGAAGCGTCCATTTTCCGAAAACTCAGTGTCGCCGATAATATCATGGCGATACTTGAGACCCGAAAGGACCTGAATCGCAGTCAACGTAAAGACAAATTAGAGGCTTTGCTGCAAGAGTTCCACATCACCCATATCCGCAAATCTCAGGGAATGGCATTATCCGGCGGCGAGCGACGCAGAGTCGAGATTGCCCGTGCATTAGCAACAGAACCGAGCTTTATTCTGCTTGACGAGCCCTTTGCGGGCGTTGATCCAATATCGGTAAACGATATTCAAAATATTGTTCGGCACTTGCAAGCCCGAGGAATTGGCGTTTTGATCACCGATCACAATGTACGAGAAACCTTAGATATTTGTGATAAAGCGTACATCGTGGGCGAAGGCCGCATAGTCGCCGAAGGTAACGCCGAAGCAGTGCTCAACAACCAAATCGTCCGAGATATTTACTTAGGCGACAAATTTACTTTATAAGTAGAGTTCCGTATAAATGAATCGGCACAGGTATTGCAGGGAACCCATGTCGCGACTACACTGACATGGAGGCATACACAGTGCCGGTAGAACGAAACACCGTTCGCGTTACCATTTTTTTCACGTTGTAGAAGCCACCGCCTATGAAACAATCGCTACAGCTAAAAGTCGGCCAAAGCCTGACAATGACCCCCCAGCTGCAGCAGGCGATTCGTTTATTACAACTGTCCACACTAGACCTTCAGCAAGAAATTCAGTCCGCGCTAGATTCCAATCCTTTACTGGAAATTAGCGATGACGACGGCGAAATTGAAGTCAATACCGAGCCAACGTCCGCCGAACCCAAAAAACCTGAAAAAGCCACAGACAACGAAACTGAAGCACCGCAGCCTGAAGCCGATACCGAGTGGGCCGAACGCAGTGATATTCCAGAAGACTTGCCCGTAGACAGCCAGTGGGACGATGTCTTCCAAACCAGTGGTAGCGGCTCCGGCAGCAGCTCCTCGGGAGAAGATAGCGACTACAACAACGACTATCGCCACTCCAGCTCAGATTCACTTCAAGACCACCTTCGCTGGCAGCTAAACCTTAGCCGACTTTCTGACATTGACCAAATGATCGCGGCGGCGATTATCGATGCCATCGATGAAAAAGGTCGCCTCACGGTCAGTGCAGAAGAACTGGTAGAAAGTTTTGACAATAATGCGATAGAAATCGAAGAGTTCAACGCGGTTTTACACCTCATTCAGCAGTTTGACCCGCCGGGAGTGGGTGGCAGAGACCTGCAGGAATGCCTACTTATTCAATTAAAGCAGCTGCCTCGCAGTACCCCACTTGTAGAAGAAGCCTACTTAGTTGTCAGCCAACACATGGCACAACTCGGCAATAGAGACTATAACCAAATTATGCGGCGCTGCCGCTTAAAAGAAGAACAGCTGCGCGATATATTAAAGCTAATCCAATCACTTGACCCAACTCCTGGCAATGCGATTGGCAGCGATGACACCGAATACGTCATACCCGACGTTTTTGTTAGCAAAAAAGATGGCCGCTGGCTTGTCGAACTGAACCCTGATATTGCGCCAAAAATTCAAATCAATGCGCAATACGCCTCAATGGCGAGGCAAAGCAGTAATAGCAGCGACAATGATTATATTCGCGACAATCTCCAAGAAGCGCGCTGGTTCATAAAAAGTTTGATTAGCCGCAACGAAACACTGATGAAAGTCGCCAGCAAAATTGTCGAATACCAACGCGGCTTTTTAGAATATGGCGAAGAGGCGATGAAGCCACTAGTGCTGCACGACATTGCAGAAGCCGTTGGCATGCACGAATCCACAATCTCGCGGGTCACCACCCAAAAGTATATGCATACCCCGCGTGGAATTTTTGAACTTAAGTTCTTCTTTTCTAGTCATGTATCTACAGACACTGGCGGCGAATGCTCAAGTACGGCCATACGCGCCTTAATTAAAAAACTGGTGGCGTCAGAAAACCCACGCAAACCCTTAAGCGACAGTAAAATTACAGATTTACTTGCCGAACAAGGCATTCAAGTTGCGCGACGCACCATTGCCAAATACAGAGAATCACTGGTTATTCCGCCCTCAAACGAGCGGAAACGACTGGTTTAACGCGGTAATCGAGTGATTACCGCAAGCAGCAACTCGCCGCGAGGCGACAGCATTTTTTAGCGATGAAGGAGCAATATATGCAGATTACTGTAAGTGGTCATCACGTAGACGTTACCCCAGCCCTCCGCGATTATGTAAACAATAAACTGACGAAACTCCAGCGACACTTTGACAATATAACCAATACCGATGTCACTCTGACGGTTGAGAAATTAGTGCAAAAAGCAGAAGCGACAGTGCATGTTGCCGGCGCCGATTTGTTTGCTACCTGCGAGTCCGAGGACATGTATGCTGCAATTGATAGCCTGACAGACAAACTGGATCGCCAACTAATCAAACACAAAGAAAAAACGCTGGGCCGCTAATGGCCCCGCGCATCCACTCCTAGACAAAACGTAAACATCATGACACTTGAATCCATACTAACCACAGGGCGCACCGAATGCGGTGCGCCCGTCACCAGCAAAAAGCGCTTACTCGAACACATTGCCGCAGCGGTCGCCGCGGACAATTCAGATTTTGACGCTGACGAGTTATTCAATGAACTACTCGCCCGCGAACGCTTAGGTAGCACAGGCATTGGGCACGGCGTGGCAATTCCGCACTGCCGCAGCAGCCGCTGCAGAAGTATCACCGGCATGCTCTTAAAACTGGAACAGACCATCGATTTTGAGGCCATTGATGACGAGCCCGTCGATCTTATATTTGCCCTCATCGTTCCTGCCGAAGCCCACGACGAACATCTAAAAGTACTCGGCGCGCTAGCAACCGCGTTTAATGAAGCGGACTATCGCAATCAACTGCGCAGCGCCGAAGATAACGAAACGCTGTATAAACGCGCCATCACAAACTAGCATGAATCTGATCATTCTCAGTGGACGCTCGGGATCCGGCAAAAGCACGGCTCTTCACCAACTCGAAGACGAAGGTTTTTACGCCATCGACAATCTTCCAGTGTCACTGCTGCCAGAATTGGTCAGAGAACTATCGCAAAGCACCTTAAAAGTACATCAGCAAGTTGCCGTATGTATCGATGCGCGTAACTCACAAGACGAACTCGCGCGGTTTAAATCCTTGTGTGACGAAGTCAAAAAGCATGCGCACTTGCGGATAGTCTTTTTAGATGCGACTGACAATAAGCTCATAAAACGTTTCAGTGAAACACGTCGCCGGCACCCCCTAACAACAGATTCTTTGCCGCTCGCTGACGCGATAAAACTCGAATCTACGCTGCTCGAACCGATCGTCGTCGAGGCTTCGCTAGCAATAGATAGCAGCGACATGACGGTTCATGAATTACGCGCGACCATCCGCGACCGTATTCTCGGAGTCGACGCCAGTAAACTTGCAGTGCAATTGAAATCTTTCGGATTTAAGCGAGGCCTGCCGATCGATGCCGACCTAGTTTACGATCTTCGCATGTTGCCGAACCCCCACTGGCAAGAAGATTTGCGTGTACTCACCGGACTAGACCAAGCCGTGCAAGAATTCTTAGCTAGCCAAGAAGATGTAAAGCTAATGCGCGCCGACATACTGCAATATCTGCAACATTGGCTCCCCAAAATAGAAGCGAGCAACCGTAGCTATTTCACTATTGCCATCGGTTGCACAGGCGGTCAACATCGCTCAGTATACATGGCCGAAACGCTTGCCAAGGACTTACGCAGCACTTACCCAGACCTGCAAGTTCGCCATCGCGAACTGCAGTATTAGAGTACCGAAGATGGTCGAATCCAATATAATAATCATCAACAAACTCGGCCTGCATGCCCGCGCAGCAGCTAAATTAGTGTCTACAGCGGGCGCGTTTGGCGCCAGCATTCAAATCAGTGTTGGCGATAGAACAGTGGACGGTAAAAGCATTATGGCTGTAATGATGCTAGCCGCGAGCAAAGGTACAGAAATAAAAGTGCACTGTGATGGAGAGGATGAACGCGAAGCTTTGTCCGCGGTACTCGATATTATCTCGCAACGTTTCGGCGAAGCGGAATAATTAACGGAATATGACGCATTTATGCTCGTTAGCTAAGCCTTGTGGATTGTTGCAGGCTGTACTTTAAAGGATAATTAACCCACATTTTTCTTTCCGCTTAATGGTTCAGGTAAGTGCAGTGTCCTGTATAAAATAGCTATTAACTGCTTTATACAGGACACTGCACTAGGGATAGGTATGGCCCAGACTGCTGACAAGCTTCAAACCGAGAGCCAACTCAAAACCCTGAACGAAGCACTGGGTTCTGGGGGCTTCCTGCAAATCCGTCGCATGCTCAACGGTTTGCCCCCTGCAGACGCGGCCCACTTAATAGAATCCACGCCGCACAAAATCCGTAGTGTGCTATGGCAGCTCATCGACATAGAGAATGAAGGTGACATTCTTCAGCATCTTAACGATGAAGTGCAGAGCCAGTTCCTGCGTCAAATGGACGCGGAAGAAGTCGCCACCATTACTGAGGGGCTGGAAGCTGATGATATCGCGGATATCCTCCAGCAGCTGCCCGACCGCGTCATTCGCGAAGTTCTCGACTCAATGGATCATCAGGATCGGATTCGAGTAGAGCACGTACTATCCTACGATGAAGACAGTGCCGGTGGTTTGATGAACACCGACACCATCACGGTTCGCCCAAATATCACCCTCGATGTTGCGCTTCGCTATTTGCGCCGCCACGAACAACTACCGGAGATGACCGACAGCCTGCTGGTTGTTAACCGCAACGATCAATACATTGGGGTTTTGTCGCTACGCAAACTTTTGGTATCAGACCCCAGCGTCACCGTGCGCGAAATCATGGACACCGAAGTAGAGCCGATTCCCGCACGCATGTCATCGCGAGAAGTCGCAACCCTCTTCGCTCGGCACGACTGGGTATCTGCACCGGTAGTCGATGACAACAGTTTGCTCCTAGGTCGTATTACCATCGATGACGTGGTTGACGTTATTCGCGAAGAGTCCGACCACTCTTTAATGAGCATGGCCGGTTTAGACGAAGATGAAGACACCTTCGCAGCCGTTATGACAACTGCACCGCGACGCGCCGTGTGGCTGGGTATAAATTTGCTCACCGCATTTATTGCCTCTGGTGTGATCAATATATTCGAAGGCACTATCGAAAAAGTCGTCGCCCTAGCCGTATTGATGCCGATTGTAGCAAGCATGGGCGGCGTTGCAGGCACCCAAACACTTACGGTTGTTATTCGCGGTATGGCCTTGGGTCACATTAGCCGCGACAACAGCCGCTGGCTAATTAGTCGTGAAATGACAGTGGGCGCAATTAATGGCGTCGTTTGGGCTATCATTGTCGCCGGTGCGACCACACTATGGTTTGACGATCCTCTGATGGGCGGTATTATCGGCGCGGCGCTGATCATCAATTTAATTACCGCAGCGCTGGCTGGCGCAGTACTGCCACTGGCCATGAAATCGATGAATATAGACCCTGCCCTTGCGGGCGGCGTCGTGCTAACCACCGTTACCGACGTAATTGGCTTTCTATCCTTTCTCGGACTGGCCAGTTACTTTTACGGTTAACGACGTTCGAACTATACAAAAACACCATTAGTTAAATAAACGGATCGCAACGTGACCGAATCAGAAATAGAACGCCCCAGTAAAACCGCAGTTAAAAAAGAAATGCAGGCACTACAGCAGCTTGGCGAACAGCTGGTGAAACTCAGCAACAACGAATTGGCCAAAATTCCCATTCGCGACGAACACCTCAGCGAAGCCATTTCCACTGCTCGCCGACTAACCAGCCGCGAGGGTTTGCGTCGCCAATTGCAATACATTGGCAAGTTGATGCGCGGCATTGACCTAAGCGAGATAGAAGCGGGGTTAACTAAGCGCGAGGAAGGACAGCGCGAATTGGCTCGCGCATTCCATCGCCTTGAGGGTTTACGCGATCAAATTGTTGAAGAAGGCCTGCCCGGCATTGAAAAAGTCGTTGAACAATTTCCAGATGCAGACCGCCAACGCTTACGAACGCTGATTCTACAAGTTGCGAAAGACGCCAAAGCAAACAAGCCGCCGGCGGCGAAACGTAAACTTTTTCAATATTTAAAAGAGTTACAGGAACACAAAGTAAAAGATTGATTGCCGCTTTATATACGACGGTGCTGTGCAACCGGCATCCGTCGCCGCAACGCATTTTGCTCTTCACGGTCAAACTCAGCAACGACACAGGCCTCACCTAGACCCGCCTCGGCCAACACTCGACCCCAGCTATCGATAACTACTGAGCCACCCGATGTTTGGCGCTTGGCATCATGAATACCCCCTTGATTGGCCGCAACAACCAAGCATTGATTTTCTATCGCTCGCGCACGTAATAGCGGCAACCAGTGCGCCCAGCCCGTTTGCCGAGTAAACGCTGACGGCAGCACGATAATATCTGCGCCCTTATCGACCATGGTGCGAAATAGCTCAGGAAAACGTAAGTCGTAGCAAATACCAATGCCAAGACGGCCTATGTCCGAATCAAATACCGCTACTGCATCGCCCGGTGCGTAACTTTCTGACTCTCGATAACTACCCTGCGCATCGCCAACATCGGCATCAAATAGGTGAATCTTGCGATAAGCGCCTAAACACACCCCATCAGCGCCATAAACCAAAGACGTTGCGAAAACTCGACCGTCGTCTGCTGGCAGCGGAATACTGCCTCCAACTAGTGTGATTTGGTATTTTTTTGCCAACCCCGAAAGAAACTGTTGCAGCTCGCCATGCTTACCTTCAGAAATCGCCAACTTAAAAATATCTTTGCTGCCGAATAAGGCAAAATTTTCAGGTAACACCGCCAACTTCGCGCCTTTAGCAGCGGCCTTTGAAACTAACGCTTCCGCACGCACCAAATTCACCGGCAATTGATCTACCGACACCATTTGCAGTGCAGCAACTTTAGGGAGTGACAATGAATCGGAATGGCGCATGCCAGTCACCTTTATTCATGTTTACACGTCATGCCAAGTATCGATAACACAACGCATCCAACTAATTAAAAATTTTCATCACTATCTACATCAAAAATCTTTTTAAACGTTAACTCAGGTTGCTGAATAGTGCCTGAAATATCGTAGACTGCGCTCGAAAAACTATCGACTTGCTCCTCAAACACCTTCGTCACTACATAGGCGCCCGCAGCCGCAGGTAAACCACCCACAAGCGCGGCAACCCAGGGCAAATTACTCCCAACAGGTAGAGTCGCGACTAGGCGAAGCGCAGGAACATCGGTATTCAAATTAATATTACCGGTCATCTGGAACCGACTAGACGGCCCCTTTATATCAAGAGGCTCCTGCAACCGTACCATGCCACCGTGTAGGCTCAAACTGCCACGCATGGAATCGAAGTAAATCCCCTTGCTAAACACATCGCGAAAATCGAATTTTAATCGCCGTACAATATTCGCCATATTGAAAACACTAAACACGCGCAATGCGCCACTCGCCGCATCAGAACTTTTTAAGAAACGTCCATCGTTAAAACTAAACTCTAAATCGCCATCACTGTGCAAAATATTCCATTGATTGGGTGAGCCAGCCCAATGCATATCAACATTAAAGTCGCCCGTTTTAGTTTCTATAACTTTGGAATAACCAAGTTCAGCTAACACGGCACCAAAATCTTTGACCGCAAATCGGCCCTGTAATCGAGAGTTCTGATTGCCATTATCATCTCTAAACCAATGTAAACTGCTCTCGCCATCGCTAGGCGCCAACGCTATACCACGCAACATTCCCCGCAGCTCACTGAAGTGCGCGCCAGTTTCATCGCTGCGTAAATTAAACCCGACGCTACCCCAATTTCGACCACCAACAGAGAGCGCTTGAATATCAACATTTGCATCCATTAAAGTCCGCGGATCTACATCCACAACGTCAGTCGCTACACGATCTTCAAATGCGGGCAAGGCCAATTTTTGAAATACCAGTTTCGAAATTGTCGAAGAATCGTTTCGAGGAAACGTTAAGTCTCCCGCAAGCTGGACGCTGTCTACTCTCAACTGCCAACGACCCACATTTTCCCTTAGCGTGATGCGGACATCGTCCAGAAGATGGTCGAATATATCGACATCATCTATGTGTAAGTCGTTTACTGCCAGGACCATTGCCGCACCACTAGGCGGCACACTGGCAATATAACGATCGGCTATCTGCCGCCACTGTTCAAAAGTGGCGAAATCCACACGTCCGTCAACGTTAAACTGACCCAATAAAGGCCGAGCTACTGATTTTTTAGTATCTGTTGGGCCGAGGGTCAAATGAGCACCAAAAAGAGCTCCATCACTAAACCCTAGATTCAACTTAATTTGATCTGCCAAGGTCAGTTGAAGTAATTGTTCCTCTTGACCAAAGGGCAGCGTGACAGCAAGCACGCTTGGGGACTCTGGCGACTTATAAAATGGCTGCGGCAATGATATTTCCACCCCTCGCAAATCAGACGCCAAAGATAGGCCCGGCGTATCACCACCCGCTTGAATATGCAGACGAATATCACTGCGACCGCTAAAAAACTGCAAAACGGGCAGCTGGAGCCACTGCGCAACGTCATTCACTGCAAGTTTTGTAACAACATCGACATCAACTTGCCGATCACGCTGGCTAATCACCGCCGACAGTGGCCTGCCAAACACTTCGCCAGTTAAATTTCGACTGTTCAATCCATCGGTAGAGTCATAGTGCAAATGCCCCTGAACATTGCTCAATGCCAAGCGATATTCACTTAGACCCACCACCGAAAAATCTATATCCGCATCAACATTCACATTGGGAGTATTGTCGCCTACAAACTGTAAATGAAGACCAAAGTTCACATTTGCATCGCCCTCACCCGTCCACGAGTCAAAAGTACTCCCAACATAGGAGTGCAGAGGCGTATCAATAAGTAGACTTTTGACCTGTTCGAAATTGGGATTTGCGGTTGTAGCGACATCCAAAACCGCATGCCCGCTCGCGGAAGTGGAAACATCAACCGCTAGCGGCCCAAGGGCCAACCCATTCATGGTTGCGGACGTAGACTTCGCTATCACCTCAGCATTATCAATCCGCACCGATGCCTGCGCCGCTTTGACCGACGGCCAATCGGCTTGAAAATGCAATTCCGCGTCAGCGAGATCGAGATCTAACTGAACCGATGGGCTGTGCTCAGCATGCGCCAGTAAGGAGCCGTGATAGATAAACCCTGCGGTTTTAGCACGCCCGCCACGAATACTATCCTCAAGCCAATTATGGAGTCCGTCGCTCAAGACCTTGGGCGTATACAGACCATGCTGACTGGCATCTATGTCCTTCGCACCAATCACCAAAGTCATCATCGGGTCAGGCTCAGCATCCTTGTGTAAGGGCAAATCCAAGCGCAGCATCGCCGCCATTGGCTTATCATTGCTTTTAGCACTAATCAAACCACTGTGCAGACGCAGACGCTCCTGGTCGTAGTCCCAGCGCAACTCTGCTTTCACCGAATTTAAATCGAAGGCCTTGTCATATAAATGAGGAAAAGAGAGGGACAAGGAATCCGAATCCATCATCAACAAACCCTGTTGAGGACTGATTTCTAAATACCCCGACAAGCCCTCTGCACCCGGCGCCCCCTGCCAGGCCTGCACGCTTAGTTTCGACGCTTCGGCTCGGAGCACAAAATTATCGACTCCCGAGTCTCCGGTAAACAAGTCAAACTGAATATGATTCAGGTGACCTTCGGGCGCCAAATCAATGAGCACCTGTTGCAGGTGTTCTGGCAGTATGTCGCTTTCCGTCAGAAGTGCATTACTGGCGCCAACGTCTAACTGCGGTAAGTTAAAACGCCAAAGGGTTTGTTCCGGGTGACGCACTGAAATACCGGCAAGATCAATACGATGATCTCGCCAAAGAGCGTCAAACTCAGTAAAACTCACTCGCCAAAAGCCATCGCGGTGACTTCCGGCAAAACGCATATTGACGTCTTTTAGCGAAGCGTCCTCAGCCCCCCACAAAACACCAACGGCAAGTTCAGGTGCATTTAATACACCGCTCAAACTTATGCGCTGCCCACGTCGCCAACTCAGCCATAACTCGCCACTCACTTCACTATCAAACAGTGGCGCGCTGTCTTGAAAGATGGGTGCTATTGCCGACAAACGACTACCGGCGATGACCATATACGCACTAGCACTAAATTTTTCGGCATTGCGCGGATCACCGTAGGCCTCAAGTAACATTTGAATATCGCCATCGCTGTCTGTATTTAGCTGGGCGTAGATACGTCGGAATTTATCGTCGCTGCGCAAAGAGAAATCGCGACTGCTGATATGGGTGACATTGCCATTTGCATAACGGAGATTGATGGCAAACAAATCTAACGCGGCACTGCGAACACCGAGCACCGAGTTAATTAACATATCGGGACTAGCATCGGCGGCATCGGCGGTTACCAATCCTGGCACCCGCCAGCGACCATCCGCTGTTTGCTCCAGATCCACACTGAGTGTGCCCGCCTGAATTTGGCGAACCTTTGGCGTGCCTGTTACCAACGAAGACAGCACATCAATTTCTATACGGGCATGATCTAAACGAACGGCCGCGTTAGCGCCAAGACGAAAATCACTAAGCTCAATGACAGGAGAGAGGCCTGCCCAGCTGCCTTGCAAGCTAGCCGCCTGCATACTGATGCCGGTAAAACCCTCTACACGCTCAAAAATATCCTGCTGATAACGCTCTACCAAACCGATATATTGGCGCCCCAAACTTGCGTACAAAGCGAGAATAACCAGCAGTACCAGGGCGACACCCCAGAGAAAGGTATACAGCTGGCGAAACGCGCGAACGAGCATCAATAATCACCCATGATTATCGCCACCACGCTCAGAGCAAAACAACATCAAACTGCTCCTGCGTGTACACCGCCTCTACCTGAAAGCGAATACTTGCACCTATAAACTCTTCAAGATCTGCGACGTTTGCCGACTCTTCGTCAAGTAAACGATCAACCACTTCCTGCGATGCCAATACCAATAAACGCTTACTTTCATAGGCACGCGATTCACGCAGAATCTCTCTAAACACCTCGTAACACACAGTTTCCGGCGATTTTAGCGAGCCTCGTCCATGACAGTAATGACAGGTTTCGCAGAGTATATGTTCCAAACTTTCGCGGGTGCGCTTGCGCGTCATTTCCACTAAGCCCAATTCCGAAACACCGGTAATTGAGGTTTTCGCGTAATCTTTCTCCATGGCCCGTTCTAGCGCGCGCAATACTTGGCGACGGTGTTCGGGGTCTTTCATGTCGATAAAATCGATAATGATAATACCGCCAAGATTTCTTAAGCGAAGTTGACGTGCGAGCGCCGCCGCGGCCTCTAGATTGGTTTTAAATATGGTTTCTTCTAAGTTGCGATGACCGACAAACGCGCCGGTATTAATATCGATGGTACTCATCGCCTCAGTTTGGTCGATAATTAAATAACCGCCCGATTTGAGTTCTACTTTGCGCCCTAAGGCCTTCTGAATTTCGTCTTCAACACCATATAAATCGAATACCGGCCGCTCACCTGGGTAGTATTCAAGCTGAGAGCTAATCTCCGGTAAGTAATCTTCAGCAAATTGCGCCACACGCTGGAAACTCTCGCGGGAATCTATTCTTATTTTTTCTAAACCAGGCCTAACCAAATCGCGCATGGTGCGCATAAATAACGGCAAATCTTCGTATATCACGCTAGGCGCAGTATCGCGTTTCATGCGGCGCTCAACCGCTGCCCACAATCGTTTTAAAAATTGTACATCGGCATGCATTTCATCCTGACCAGCACCTTCAGCGGCCGTACGCAAAATATAGCCGTCCTGCAGATCTTCATCTTCGACTCGCGCAGCTGCCTCTAAAACCTCGCGCAAACGCTGACGTTCTTCTTCGTCATCAATTCTATGTGACACGCCGATGTGAGCTGCGCCCGGCATATACACCAAATAACGGGAAGACACCGACAACCGCGTCGTTAAACGTGCGCCTTTCGTTCCCATAGGATCTTTACTGACTTGAACCGTAAGCAACTGTCCTTCGCGAATCTTACTGCGAATATCTGCATGTTCACCGGTGTCAGTATCTAAGCAGGCAATATCTGAGGCATGAATAAAGCTAGTGCGCTCTAAGCCAATATCAACAAACGCCGCCTGCATACCCGGCAATACACGGACAACTTTGCCTTGGTAAATATTGCCCACGATGCCACGCGAACGGCTGCGTTCAATATAGACCTCCTGCAGCACACCATTTTCGACGACTGCCACGCGGGTTTCTACCGGCGTAACATTGATAAGAATCTCTTCACTCATGCACAGGCTCTATAATAATTCCGGCTTTGCCCAGCAAAACCGCTGTTTCGTATAAGGGCAAACCCATGACGCCAGAATAGCTACCGCTCAAATGTTTTACAAAGCATCCCGCTGCACCCTGAATGCCATAAGCCCCGGCTTTGTCGTCGGCGTCACCGCTGGCGACATAGACCTCAATTTGCTGGTCTGACAAATGAGCAAAGTGCACGTCGCTAATACTCTGGCTCACCGTTATGTCGCCGTGCTGGCAAATGGCGAGCGCCGTGATAACTTGATGAACACGACCGCTAAGGCCCGACAACATTACCTTAGCATGTTGACGGCTCAAGGGCTTTCCCCAAATTTCATCATCAACAATGACCGAAGTATCTGCCGCCAACACGACCCGGTCTGGAAAAGCCGCAGCAACGGTTGCCGCTTTTTCTTTAGCCATACGCCGAACGTAATCCAAAGCCAACTCACCGCTGATTATTGACTCGTCTATATCTGCGGGCACCACCTGAAATGAGACACCAATTTGGGTGAGCAATTCAGCCCGACGCGGAGAGCCAGACGCCAAGATGAGTGAATGACTATTTTGCAAAATTAAAATACCGCAAAAGCACGCTGAAACCATCCGACGATTGGCCGCACAAACAACCAAAGCAGCCCGGTGGTCAATGCGGGGAGGAAAACCAGCCAGTGGGTTTGTGCTACACCGTTAATATTTTGCGCCCACTGATCAACCAAAATATGGAAAAGCTCAAGCAAGAACACAAAAGCAGCCTGCTTGCGTAAACTAAACATGCGCAAGCGCTGATATGACACTTGAATGATATAGGCAACCACGGCGAAGGCAAACGCATTCTGACCGAGCACCACGCCCTGTAAAACGTCTAAGAGAATGCCGCATAGCCAACAAACAAAGACGCCAACACGCTCAGGCAGCGCGAGCAGCCAATACACCAAAATCAACAATAGCCAGTCAGGCCGAGCCCAAGCGAGATCAGGGCTAAGGGGGGATATACTCAGTAACAAGGCAATGAGTATAGAAACAACAACAAACCAAAGTCCCTGCGCATGCGACTCCATGCGCTACTCCTCTATCTTCTGCTCACTGAACACCAGTAAGACATTGCGGCTGCGATCCAGTTTCGCCATAGGGCGGGCGCGAACTTCAGCAAAAGGCTGGCCGGGATCGATTGACACTTCAACGACCTCGCCAACGGGATAACCGCTGGGGAATCGGCCGCCAAGGCCTGAACTCACTAATAAATCTCCAACTTGGATATCCGTAGTGGCTGCAACATGGGTCAGTGCCAGCTCATCAATTAAGCCGGTGCCTTCTGCAATTGCCCGCAAGCCATTGCGACTCACTCGTACCGGCAAGGCGTGGGCGTTATCAGTAATTAAAAGCACGCGGCTTTGCAGTACGCCCACCTCGATAATTTGACCGAGTAAACCATTGGCATCAATAACTGGCTGACCTACAAACGCGCCGTCGCGACTACCCTTGTCGACCAACAGCAAATGCCTATTGGGATCAGACGCCACGGCAATGACCTCGGCGACCACAACAGTATCATTTACACGCTCGGAGGAATTCATCAGCTCGCGAAGACGCACATTTTCGGCGCGCAGCTCGATATATTTTTGAAGTTTTGCATTGAGGATGAGCGACTCGGAACGCAAGCGCTCATTATCAGCGAGTAAATCGCTTCGACTGCTCCACGAATCGCGGAACTGATTAACCATGCGACTGGGAACATCCACGACCCAATAAAATGGGGTCGCGACAAGAGACAACTGAGTCCGCAGAGGCGCCATAAAATCAAGGCGCTGACCGAGTAAAATCAGAACCAACGCAACACCGCCTAAGATCAGCAGTCGGCCGCCAATGGACGACTGATTAGAAAATACCGGTTTAATTGCTGCGTCCTCCCTCCGCGGGGCGAATCATTATTACTCAGCAGACAATATATCAAGATGATGGCGATCCATCATCTCTAAGGCTTTACCACCACCACGTGCAACGCAGGTTAAAGGGTCTTCAGCGATAATAACAGGCAAGGCGCTCTCATCTGCGATCAACTGATCAATACCACGCAACAACGCACCACCGCCGGTTAAAACGATACCGGTTTCGGCAATATCCGCCGCCAACTCGGGAGGCGACTGCTCCAGAGCGCGCTTAACACCCTGAATAATTACCTGCAGCGGCTCCTGAAGCGCTTCCAATATTTCATCACTATTCAGGGTGAAGCGACGCGGAATACCTTCAGCTAAGTTACGACCGCGCACATCAATTTCACGCAATTCACTGCCAGGGTAAGCGCAGCCAATTTCTTGCTTAATCCGCTCTGCAGTTGCGTCACCAATCAAGCTGCCGTAGGTGCGACGTACGTGAGTCACGATAGCCTCGTCAAAACGGTCACCACCAACACGCACAGAATCTGAATACACCACACCGTTTAAAGAGATAATTGCGATCTCCGTGGTACCACCACCGATATCGACAACCATCGAACCAGACGCTTCATCAACGCGTAATCCCGCGCCAATTGCCGCCGCCATAGGCTCTTCGATCAGGCGTACTTCCCGTGCACCAGCACTCAATACCGATTCGCGAATGGCCCGACGCTCAACCTGCGTACTCTTACACGGCACACTCACTAGCACACGCGGACTAGGACGAATAAAACTATTCTGATGAACCAATTTTATAAAATGCTGCAGCATTTTTTCAGTGACTTGGAAGTCGGCAATAACACCGTCTTTCAAAGGACGAATTGCCGTGATATTTCCGGGCGTACGGCCCAGCATGCGCTTGGCTTCCATCCCCACTGCTTCAATTGTTTTTTGACCATTATGAACACGAATAGCCACTACCGAGGGTTCATCTAGCACAATCCCCTGACCACGCACGTAAATAAGAGTATTTGCTGTTCCAAGATCAATCGAAAGATCATTGGAAAACATACCGCGAATTCGTTTAAACATGTGTAATTGACACCTTATACAGCCCCGTTTTTTGGGCAGGGACTAGGCTGATCGGACCGGAAGCAAATGCCGCCCGGCAACATCGCGAGGCCCTAAATTAAAAACTTTGCCACTCTATCAACGGCAGGGATTTAGGGCAAGGCGCAAATATGATAAGTTTAACGGTTTACCGGCAACCTCATTGCAAATCCAACGCATTCCTCACTTTGCGCAGCGGAAATCAGCTTATTGTTGTCACGACCCACTTTATTAAGGTAGAGCATGAGCCTAGACCAAAACGACATTGCAAAGTTAGCACGGCTGGCGAGAATCAATATCGCAGAAACAGAAACCGCAGAACTCAGCGAACGCATTGGCGACATTCTTAATATGGTCGACGCTATGCAAGCCGTCGACACTGCCAACGTCGTAGCAATGGCAAATCCCCATGACGCTATACAGCGACTCAGAGCCGATGAAGTCACCGAAAGCAATCACCGCGAAAAATTTCAACAAATCGCACCGCAAACGGCGGACGGCTTGTACTTAGTACCCCAAGTGATTGAATAGAACGCGACTGCGTATTGCGACGACACACCAATTTACCGCCGCACTCTATTACGGCAGACACAACGAGTAATCTGAACTATGCCCAAGCACACAATTGCCGATATTCTTCGGGGGCTGGAAGCGAAAACATTCTCCAGCGAAGAAATCACGCAGCAATACCTAGACGCCATCGCTAAACACGACAGCAAGTTCAATAGTTTTATTACTGTGACCGGCGAGCAAGCACTAAGCCAAGCTCGCGCAGCCGATACAGCCAGACAAAAAGGGGCTGCCGGCGCCCTCTGCGGCGTACCCATTGCCCACAAAGATATTTTTTGCACTGAGGGTGTTCGCACCAGCTGTGCATCGAAAATGCTCGACAATTTTATCGCGCCCTACAACGCCACCGTCGTTGATAGACTCGCTAGCGCCGGCGTTGTGACACTCGGCAAAACCAATCTCGACGAATTCGCCATGGGTTCGTCTAATGAAACCAGTTTTTATGGCCCGGTTCGCAACCCTTGGAATACCGACTGTGTACCCGGCGGCTCATCCGGCGGCTCAGCAGCAGCAATTGCAGCGGGTATGGCACCCGCTGCCACGGGCACCGATACCGGCGGCTCCATCCGTCAGCCAGCCGCACTGTGCGGCCTCACTGGCTTAAAGCCGACCTACGGGCGTGTGTCTCGTTACGGTATGATTGCGTTTGCGTCCAGCCTCGATCAAGGTGGGCCAATGGCAAAGACTGCCGAAGACAATGCGCTACTATTGCAAGCCATGGCGGGATTTGACCACCGCGATAGCACCAGCATGAACGTCGCCGTGCCCGACTATGTTGCCGGACTGAGCAAAGACCTCAGCGGATTAAAGATTGGCGTACCTAAAGAATATTTTAGTGACGGCCTAGCCCCAGACATCGCAGCGGCAATAGAAGCCTCACTCGATGTGTACAGAAAAATGGGGGCAGAAATTAAAACGATAAGCCTGCCTCACACGCATTTAGCGGTGCCTTGTTACTATATAATCGCACCCGCTGAAGCATCGACTAATCTGTCACGTTTCGACGGCGTACGCTATGGATATCGCTGCGAAAACCCAAAAGATTTAGACGACCTATACACCCGAACTCGCGCCGAGGGTTTTGGCGCCGAAGTGAAGCGCCGAATCTTGATCGGAACCTACGCGCTATCGTCTGGTTTTTACGACGCTTACTACCGCAAAGCTCAGCAAATTCGCCGTCTTATAAAGCAGGATTTTGACGAAGCGTTTAAATCTGTCGACATTATTGCAGGACCGACCACACCCAACCCCGCGTTCGCCCTCGGTGAAAAAGTGAGCGACCCCGTTACCATGTACCTTGAAGACATTTACACCATCGCTGTCAATCTAGCAGGGCTTCCAGCCATTTCATTACCGGCTGGCTTTACCCAAGGCAAGCCGATCGGATTGCAACTCATCGGCCGCGATTTTGACGAAACCACCCTGCTCGCCGCCGCACATCAGTATCAGCAACGCAGCGACTGGCACCAGCAAGCCGCTCCCGGCAGCGTATAAGGATAGCGACTATGGAATGGGAAGTTGTAATTGGTCTGGAAATTCACGTCCAGCTCACCACCAAATCTAAGATATTCTCCGGCTCCAGTACCGCCTTCGGCGCCGACGCCAATACCCAAGCGAGCGCTGTAGACTTGGCTATGCCCGGCACCTTGCCGGTGCTAAACGAGCAAGCGGTGAAAAATGCCATCTTATTCGGCTTGGCGATAAACGCGGACATTTGCCGCGACTCGGTTTTTGATCGTAAAAACTATTTCTACCCCGATCTACCCAAAGGCTATCAGACCACACAGATGGACTTTCCCATCGTCGGTCCCGGTATCGTAGAAATCACTTTGAGCGACGGCAGCACCCGAAGCGTTCGCGTACATCACGCCCACCTAGAAGAGGATGCGGGTAAATCACTACACGAAGACTATCAAGGTATGTCGGGCATCGACCTCAACCGTGCAGGCACGCCGCTTATTGAAATTGTATCAGAGCCCGATATGCGCAGCGCCGAAGAAGCTGTCGCTTATCTACGTAAGATACACTCTATTGTGACCTACTTGGGCATTTCCGACGGCGACATGTCCCAAGGTTCACTGCGCTGCGACGCCAACGTTTCGATTCGTCCCAAGGGGCAAGAGGAATACGGCACTCGTGCCGAACTCAAAAACATCAACTCTTTCCGCTTCGTTGAGCGCGCCATCAAAACCGAAGTATTGCGCCAAATCGAGCTGATTGAAGACGGCGGCAAAGTTAAACAAGAAACGCGCCTATACGACAGCGACAAGAACGAAACCCGTCCAATGCGCAGCAAGGAAGAGGCGAACGACTACCGCTACTTCCCCTGCCCAGATTTACTACCGGTGCATGTTGAACAGTCGCTAATCGATGAGCTTTTAGCAGGTATGCCGGAATTACCGGACGCAAAACGCCAGCGCTTCGAGTCAGACTTCGGCCTATCCGCCTATGATGCCTACCTGCTTACCGGCGAACGCGCAGTCGCTGATTATTTTGAAGTTGCTGCCAATAGTGCAGGCGACGCCAAACTGGCAGCCAACTGGGTAAACGGTGAACTATCAGCTTCGCTGAATCGAGATAATCTATCAATCAATGCCAGCCCCGTAAGCGCGGAGCAGCTCGGCGGCTTAATTCAGCGGATTCGCGATAACAGCATTTCAGGCAAAATCGCCAAGCAAGTCTTTGACGCCCTATGGAACAAGGAAGGCGACAGCGCAGACGCAATTATCGACAGCAAAGGTTTAAAGCAAGTCTCAGACAGTGGTGCTCTAGGCGCAATGGTCGACGAGGTACTCGCTGCCAACCCAGAACAAGTTGAGCAATTCCGCGCCGCCGACGAAGGCAAACGCAAAAAAATGCTGGGCTTTTTTGTCGGTCAAATAATGAAAGCGTCGAAGGGCCAAGCAAACCCTGGCGTAATTAACAAACTTTTAAACGAAAAACTCGGCGGCTAAACCGCCGGTACTTTTATGGTAGAAACAGTTTTATGAAAAAAGACAAAGAAAAAGTATTAGACGAAGTATGGACGGAAGGCCGTGTTCGCGAGTTTCTTGATTCAGAACCTAAAGCAGGTACCAATCGCGACTTCCACGCCTTGCTAAAAGCCTACCAAAGCATGCGCGCCGATGACTTTGAATTATTCATTGGCATGTTTTTAGAGACTGGCCGCGATCTTAACGCCACCGACAAGGATGGCCGCACGGTATTAAGTTACGCTAAAGAACACCGCAATTCCGGCGAGTACGTCGCCGCACTAGAAAGCAAAGGTGCCGCTTAGCAGGCACCTTTGTCTTTACATACCGCGACCGCGAGCTAAGCGGTCGCGATTTTCCTGTTTTTTCTTCTCACTTTTCCGCAGCATAATATAAACCGCCCCCGCACCGCCGTGCTGAATCTGGGCGCTGCAAAAGCCCTGCACCTCATCCATTTCGGGCAACCAACGATTCACATAGGATTTCAGCACCGCACCCTTAGATTCATTGTGATGTCCTCGACCATGCACAATCATCACCGTGCGCAGATCAGCTTTCATGGCCTCGCGAATAAATTCAAACACCTGCAAGCGAGCTTGCTCCACGGTCATCTTATGCAAATCAAGTCGAGCTTCGGTGGCGTATTTACCCTGCTTTAAACGACGGAATACACCGAGCTGCACGCCTTCACGACGAAACTCAAGTAGGTAATATGGATCTAATATTTCTATTTCAGACGTTGATAAAAAATTACGCGCATTGCTCTGCGCCGTCGCAGCAGCGCGCCGCGCAGCAATATTTACCTCACCGCCATCATCTTTTCTAATTACCACGCGCCGCTCTAGCTCAAGCGGTTTGACACCGGCCATCTCTTCAGCGAACAATCTATCGTCGTCGCTCATACTCACCTCCTCCGGCGTAACAGGAATTCAACAATGCCCACCAGCAACTTAGTGTCTTACACCGATCCTGCCCTCTGCCCACTCTGTCAGCAAGAGAATCATTGCGCCGTGGCGGCAGGCAAAGACCCCACTAGCTGCTGGTGCATGAACACTAAAATAGACGAGGCCGCCAAACTTCGCGCAAATGACGGTGGCAGCACGAAACGCTGCCTTTGTAAGACCTGCGGATGCCCGTGCTAAGCTTACTCGTAGTTCTCAACCATCTTCTCATAGCGCTCACACTCAGGCGTTGAAGTATCGCCCATGTTTTCTATTTGATCACAGCTGAGCTTTCCCATAGATGACAAGCACGCACTCGCTGGACCATAAAGCGGATGCGCCGCCGCTACACTAGGGAACTGCTGCTCAATTGACTGACACGTGTTCTCTAGACTGGCGGTAATCATCGCCCGCATATCAGGGGTTAAATCCGCCTCGCCAATACTTTTCATGGCGCAGGACTTCATCTTTTCACACATCACATTATAGGATTCGCTTAAATCTCCCGCCTGAACTTGGCTGGATGCCACAAACACCACACCAAGCCACACTAAATAAATTGCTCTCATCAGACCTTTCCCTCTGTCAGTATTCCTAGTGTTATGAAAAAGCTAAACGCTCGGTGTATCGCCGACAGGGCAAAGCACGCAGCATTAAGCGAGATATCGTTGGCCATTTAATGGCTTAGCTCGTTATCATTAGGCACAACAGTGATTTGAATAATGCGAACCCATTCGCCCGCTAACAAGCGAGAAAAAGCATAGCGATTTTTCTCCGCACGGGAAAGTGCGCCGCTCAGCAATTCGAACAATTCATTCCTAACAGGTAACTCTGACTATGAATGCACGCCCACTCAGCGGCCCAGACTATTTAATACGCGGCTTTAAAATGCTACGCGAACCGGGAATTCGTCTCTTTGTCGTCTTGCCACTGCTGATCAACGTCGTTATTTTTGGCACCTTCACCGCGCTTACTCTAGAAACCATCTCAGGATGGATAAACCAGGTCGTCGCTTGGCTACCTAGCTGGCTAGACTTTTTACAGTGGATTCTCTGGCCGCTGGCGGTCATTCTCGTGCTCGCCATCGTTATGTATATCTTCAGTACCGTGGCCAATATCATTGCCTCGCCCTTCAATGGTCTGCTCGCAGAAAAAGTCGAGGAAATGCTCACAGGAGAAGACGTGTCTGGTCGCGAAACCATTGGGATGGCAATCGCGAGCTTTCCAAAGAGTATCGGTCGAGAATGTCAAAAGCTACTGTACTACTTCGGCTTTGCGATTCTAACGTTAATTGCCAGTTTTGTTATCTCGCCGTTGTCGCCACTTCTTTGGTTTGCTCTGAACGCATGGATGATGGCTATCGAGTATTGCGACTATCCGATGGACAATCACAAGCTGAGCTTTAAGGATGCGCGCAAGCGTGTGGCGAGCCAGCGCGGAACCAGCGCAAGTTACGGTGCGCTGGTTATGCTGGGTACCATGGTACCTATTTTGAATTTATTTATTATGCCCGCCGCGGTTTGCGGCGGCACCCTAATGTGGGTGGAGCGCTTTAAAAATAAAGCTTAACGAGTGCTTGACAGCAAATGCTCGGGGGGTCGTTCGCAGGGCAATTTCATACCTAGCTCTGCTTCAATGCCAGGCAGCAAAAACGCGTCATCTTCGCAGGCAAAGCTAATCGACGTACCCGTGGCGCCTGCTCGACCTGTACGACCGATGCGATGCACGTAGTCATCGGCATCTTCCGGCAAGGTGTAATTAATAACGTGACTAACGCCATCCACATGAATACCACGACCTGCCACGTCGGTAGCAACTAGGCACGCTATTTCACCATCTTTAAACTGCTGCAGCGTTCGCGAGCGTTTATTCTGCGGAATCTCCCCAGATAACATACCGCAACGAATACCGGCCTTTTGCAATTTCTCATGAAGGCGCCGCGTTTCATCCCGGCGATTCGCAAACACAATCACACTTTTCGCACTGTCATGGCGAACAATATTCAACAGCAATTTGAATTTATCTTGGGATTCAACCAAATACACTTTTTGGTCAACCGTATCCGTTGCCACACTTTCGGGCTCGATCTCGATATTCACCGGGTCGTCCGTCCACTGCTCCGTTAAACGAATAATGTCATCGGTAAACGTGGCACTGAACAATAGGGTTTGGCGGTGGCTTTTTTGAGGACAAGAACGCACGATGCGTTTTACTTGCGGAATAAAGCCCATATCTAACATTCGGTCGGCTTCATCGATGACCAGAATTTCAATTTGATCTAAGTAGAGATCTTTGCGACCTTCGAAATCCAATAAACGACCTGGCGTCGCGACAACAATATCGACCATCCCCGCCAGCTTATCTTGCTGCTTTTGGTAGTCCATACCGCCAATTAAGGTGACCACATTTAAGCCACAATATTTGCCTAGTTGGCGCGCATCATCACCAATTTGAACGACAAGCTCGCGGGTAGGCGCAATAATTAAGGCACGCGGCTCGCCCGCAAAACGCTCTTCTTTAATGGGATTTATTAACAAATCATTGAATATGGTGATCAAAAAGGCGGCGGTTTTACCCGTGCCTGTTTGCGCTTTACCAATAACATCATTCCCGCGCAGTGTATGTGGCAGAGAAGTCGCTTGTATTGGCGAACAGTATTTAAAGCCGGTATCGGCAATACCGTGCATCAAGCGTTCATCAAGGCCGAGATCGTGAAAGCGGGTTTTACCCTCTTCCGGCGCTACGTGAAATTCTTTAAGTGTCCATGCCGGGGCAGTCACTTCCGCTTTTTTACTTGGCGCCCGCTCGCGACCGCGCTTATGGCCACCTACGTTATTTTCTTTTCCATCTAATGCTGTGCCCGACGTAGGGGTCGCATTGCGCGTCTCGGCAACCGAAGCTGCGGCCTTGGGCGCGGGTTTACCTGATCCAAACAACTTTTTTAACAAAATACAGTCTTCTTACATTGCTCAATAATCAGCCATTCTAGCATTATTCCTTCACTTCAGTGCCAGCCTGTGATTCTTGGGATGATGGCTTTGTATCGACAGCTGTTTCTACTGCCGCTTCTGACTTATCTTTGGGTGGCGTCTCGGATAATTTTTCTGGCTGAACTTCGGCCTTTTTTGCGGATTCAGCGCCTGACTTTGCCGGCTCAAGTTCTGGCTCCATCTTTGTGTCAATCGGTATTGGCTTCATATATTGCCGCACCTGCCGATCTAAAAAATAATCCAAGCTCAAGTACCGTCCACCGCCGCTAAATAATAAACTCAGCAGCATAATAAAATACGTGGCAGCAAACTCAATACCATTATTCAGGACTGCATAATTGCCCTTTTCTGTTAGCCAGCCATAGTGACCGTATTCGTTTAGCAGGGCTCTGGCCCGCCCCAAACGCTCACCAACGCCAATACTATTTTCCATACTTTCTTTTGCCATCGGCAGACCAATATCAGCCAACGGCTTTGCCGCACTTGTTAACGGATCACTCGGCGCAATCGCAAACCAGCCGTTATCCCAGTGAACACTATAGGCCGCGACCAGCATTGCGACCATTAGGGGAATACTCACCCAGCGCACAGCAAGGCCAAACAGCAATAAAAATCCACCCACTAATTCTGTGTAAGTCACCAAATAAGCCATGAGCTCTGGATAGGGAAGATGCAAACCCTGCCCCAACCAACTCGCGGTCGCATCGAAATGCTCAAGTTTATAGAGCCCTGCAGCGAGCATAATCGGTGATAAATACAGACGAATTAAGAATGGCGCAACACCATCAAGCTTGGACAGCAGACTGAGTATGCCATCGTGCAAAAAATAGTAGCCCCGGAAAAGCAACCTCATGATGATCCCTCACTCATTATCAATGCGTTGTAAAAACTTATTATTTAATGGCCGCCTATCGAGAGCCGCCCACTGAAACCCCTAAAAAGACTTTGCACAAACGGGACACTCAGGGTCACGACGCAAATTGAGCTGCCGTACTTCCATTGTCATTCCATCGATAAGCAATAGCCGTCCGATCAAGGGTTCACCAATACCCACCAAGCATTTCAATGCCTCAAGGGCCTGCATGCTCCCAACCATCCCCACGATGGGCGCAAGCACACCGCTTTCGGCACAATTTAACGCCGCGTCATCGCCATCCTGATACAGGCAGCGATAACAGGGCGAATCATCCCGTCGAAAATCAAACACACTTAGCTGCGCTTCACCACGTATCGCCGCCCCTGACACTAATGGCCGCCGCGCCCGGTAACAGGCCTCGTTAAGTGCAAAGCGTGTGGTGAAGTTATCGCTGGCATCAACGACTAGATCAACAGACTCTACCGCCGCAAGGAGTGCCTCACCACTGAGCCTAGCATCGAGCAAAACCAATTTAGTCTCAGGGTTAATCGCTGCCACGCTATCTGCTACTGATGCCGTTTTCATACGGCCTATATCGGCCTGACCGTGGGCAATTTGACGCTGCAAATTACTAAGATCGACGGTATCGTCATCCGCTAAATGCAATTCACCGACACCCGAGGCTGCAAGATAAAGAGCCACAGGGCAGCCAAGACCGCCCATCCCCACAATCAACACTTTGCTATTGAGCAGCGTTTCCTGCCCTGCGATATCAAGCGCCGGTAATAAAATATGACGGCTATAGCGCAGCAATTGCTCGTCATTCATGTCAACCACGCGCCCCATGTCATTCTTTCATTACCACCGTAATCAGCCTGCGAAGCAACATTGCTAAAGCCCCGTTCAATCAGGGCTGTGCGCACTTGTTCGCCCTGACTGTAGCCGTGCTCCAGTAGCAATTCGCCACCGGCAATCAAATAATCAGGCGCTGCGCCAATAATACTACGCAAGTCCGCCATGCCGCCCTCTGCCGCAACTAGGGCGGAGCTAGGCTCAAATCGAACATCACCCTCACTTAAATGAGGGTCGTCTGGGTCGATATAGGGAGGATTGCTAACAATAAGATTAAAACGCTGCACAGGGATTGAATCGAACCAGCTTGAACACACTAGTCGCACATTACTCAGGCCAAGGGTATCGCGATTTCGCTCAGCTAACGCGACAACGTCAGAAGAAAAATCCGACGCGAGTATGTCAGCATCCGACCGCTCTGACGCCAACGCTAAAGCGATAGCACCGGTACCGGTACCGAGATCTAAAATTTTGGGATTTACTTGCTCGGCGAGTATGCCCAACGCCCGCTCTACCAAGCACTCGGTATCTGGTCGCGGAATTAAGGTAAGCGGCGACACAGCCAAGGGTAGGGACCAAAAATCTCGCTCACCCAAAATATGGGCGATTGGCTCGCCCGCGATTCGGCGATCTACTAAATGGCGAAAGTGTTTTTCCTGCTCTGGCGCCAGTTCACTTTCAGGCCAGCTATACAGATAACTGCGGGGTTTCTCTAGGCAGTGGCATAGCAACAAGGAAACATCTAAATCCGGCGAGTCGCTCAAACCCATTAAGCGCTGTCGCATCGCCATCGCCTCAGCAATAGTCAATGCAGGTACAGCGCTAGACACGCCCATTATTCCGCCAACGCAGCCAAAAGATCGGCCTGGTATTCCTGCCGCAGGGGCGACACAACACAATCAACATCGCCCTGTACAAATTCGTCTAATTTATAAAGGGTTAAGTTAATACGGTGATCCGTCACTCGTCCCTGCGGAAAATTATAAGTTCGAATGCGCTCGGAGCGATCACCACTGCCCACCAAGTTGCGCCGTTCGGTCGCCTGGTCCTGCTGCGCTTTACTGCTAGCAGCATCATTCACTTTGGCGGCTAGCAGAGACATCGCCCGCGCCTTGTTTTTATGCTGCGAACGCTCGTCCTGACACTCCACCACAATACCGGTGGGAATGTGAACAATACGCACCGCAGAGTCGGTAGTATTAACGTGCTGACCGCCTGCGCCGCTCGATCTAAACGTATCGATACGCAGATCACCCTTATTCAACTCTATTTCATCAGCCTCTTCCGGCTCGGCCATTACCGCTACCGTGCAGGCAGAAGTGTGAATACGCCCCTGAGATTCAGTTTCGGGTACCCGCTGCACACGGTGTGCGCCAGACTCAAATTTGAGATGGCCATACACTTCTTGCCCCGCAACGCGGCTGATAATTTCTTTAAAGCCGCCATGCTCGCCTTGGCGCTCACTCAGCACTTCTACCCGCCAACCTTTGCGCTCAGCATAACGGGAATACATGCGAAACAAATCGCCCGCAAAAATCGCCGCCTCATCACCGCCCGTACCGGCGCGAATTTCTAAAAACACGTTATGAGAGTCATTGGGGTCACGCGGCAACAGTAGGGTTTGTAGCTCGACCTCTAGCCCAGCCAATTTTTCCTTGGCCGACGCTATTTCATCTTCGGCCATTTCCCGCATGTCAGCGTCATCCTCCGCCAACATAGCGGTCGCCTCGGCCAAGTCTTCTTCTATTTGGCGAAAGCGACCGTACGCCTCAACCACTGGCTCAATTTCGGCGTATTCCTTCGACAAACCGCGAAAGCGATCTTGATTGGCAATTATTTCGCCGTCGCTTAATAGCGCGCCGATTTCTTCATAACGATCAAGCAAATTGTCGAGTTTAGTGACAATGGAGGCCTTCATATTTTCTCGCTTAGTGTGTAGTTAGGGTCTGTTGACCCTATGCTTAGGAATCGCTGTCTTTGAGCTGGAATAATTCACGCGCCCAATGAATAAGATCAACTCGCCCTTTCGCGCCCGCTTCTTTTATCTGTGTGGTTGGGCTGTGTATTAATTTATTTGTTAAACCACGGGCAAGTTGCTCTAGGACCTGCTCCGCATCATCACCTTTCGCCAAATTACGCAGTGCACGCTCTAGTTCTATATCGCGCAACTGCTCGGCCTTAGCACGATAATCCCTGACAGTGTCAACGGCATCCAAAGCTCGCAACTGCGATTCCCACTCACGCAGCGCCAACTCAATAATATCGCCCGCCTTAGCCGCTTCACCCTGCCGAGCACGTTTATTAACTTCAACAATCTCTCGCAGGTCATCAACCGTATAAAGGTAAACGTCTGCCAATTCCGCAACCTGGGGCTCAATATCCCGAGGAACCGCAATATCAACCATCACCATTGGACGATGCTTGCGCTTTTTAAGCGCGCCTTCAACCGCGCCCTTGCCCAATATCGGCAACTGACTCGCTGTTGAGGCAACGACGATATCTGCGCCGACAAGACTTTGCGGAATATCCGCCAGCATAACCGCCTCTGCGTCAAATTTCTGAGCCAGCTCGCGGGCCCGCTCCAAGGTTCTATTGGCAATAATCAGTCGCTTTATGCCCTTGTCATGAAGGTGCCTCGCCACCAGCTCAATGGTTTCACCTGCGCCAATCAACAGCGCGGTACAGCTGCTTAACGATGAAAAGACATGTTGCGTTAAATTCACTGCCGCGTAGGCAACCGACACGGGGTTCTCGCCTACCGCGGTATCCGTTCGCACACGCTTGGCAACGGTAAATACATGGGCAAATATGCGATGTAAAACGCCGTTCGCTGTTCCCGCGTCGACCGCAACCGCGTAGGCCGATTTCATCTGACCCAGAATTTGCGGCTCGCCCAACACCATTGAATCTAGCCCCGAGGCCACACCCATCATGTGTCTTAAAGCGTCTTCGCGGCGATGATCGTATATACACGCACTCAACTCATCGCGGCCAATATGATGATAAGACGCCAACCAATCCAGCATACTTGCAGCGGCAGCATCACCATCACTCTCAGCAATACCATACAACTCAGTTCGATTGCAGGTAGACAAAATGGCGAGCTCAGAAACGCCCGTGCAACCGAGCGCATCGTTCAGCGCTTGACTCATTTGCTCAGGCACAAACGCCACCCGCTCGCGAACCGAGACAGGCGCAGAATTGTGATTAATGCCAATTACGAGCAATTTCATTGAGTACAGAGTGCCTGCTTTATCCAGTACGAAGCCAAAATAGCGGGGAATTTTAGCAAGACAGGGGACAAAAGTGGATTTTATTCCCACCTTTTGCAAAACAATCTACGTTTAGCCGATATGGCGCGAATTAATCGCTACCGCAAATGTCCTATGCGGCAACCCTAACCACCAGCAAAGAGCCATGCTAACATTGGCCTTTAATCACGGTACTGATATTTTTACTATGCACCATGCCTTTACCAAACTGCTATTCAGTTTTTCAGTTTTGCTCCTCAGCGGCTGTGCCGTGTTCACAGCCGAACAAGAACAAACACCGGAGATAGAAGCCGCCGTCAGCGCAAAGCCTGCGCCTGTTACACGCCCCTTTCCAGAAGATGCCTTCTTCGACTTACTAGTGGCCGAAGTCGCGCTTCGTAACCAAGACCTAGAAACAGCGCTAGACAACTACACCTATCAAGCGGAAAAAACTGGCGATCTTGGCGTTATCATCACTACCGCTAAGCTAGCTCAATATCTAGACCGTGACGACATTGCGGCTATTTACGCAAAACGCTGGGTAACGGAAGAGCCCGAAGCCGCCGAAGGCTACTTTATCTTGTCGTCAGCGCTATCGAAGACCCAAAATCCCCTCGCCGCACTGCCCTATATGATTAAAGTGCTTGAACTTGGTGGCGACAGTAATTTTGCAGCCTTGGCGGCCACCGTGCTGTCGCAACCCAAAGACGAACAACAGCAGTTTTTCGATGGTCTCAGCGCACAGCTTAAATTGCACCCCGGTGACAACTCTCTAAAAATCGCAAAAGCCTTAATGTTGCAATACCGTAACCAAGAAGAAGAGGCGCTAACACTTATTCATGAGGTCCTCGATGAAGAACCTGACAATCCGCACGCCTTATTAATTGAGACTCGCACCCTAAGCCAACTGGGACGAGACGAAGAAGCCTTGACTCGCCTGCGCTACGCCGTAGACCAAAACCCGCAGCATAAACGTTTACGCCATGACCTCGCTCGCCGCTTGGTTAAAACTGATTTATTCCAAGCCAAGGCACAATACGAAGAACTAATACGACAAAACCCGGACGACAGGGATTTGCTGCTCGAACTTATGCTCATCAATCGCGAGCTTAGCAATACTGCAGAAGTTGCCGCGCAACTTAAATCACTCAATGAAACCCCTGAACTTCGCAGCCGCGCTAATTATATTCTTGGCCGCCTAGCTGAAGAAGATCAAAATTGGCCCGAAGCCATCACCTATTATTTACAGGCCACCGGGCCGGCGGAGTTCACCCAATCCAGCCAGCGAATTGCCAGTATTAGCCTTGCCGTTGAAAGTACAGACAAAGCTTTAGAGAGACTGCGCACCCTGCGTTTAAATCACCCCGAACAAGCGATATTCATCTACCTCTTAGAAGCGGAAATACTACGCAAAGAAGCACGCTATACGCAGGGCTACGAGTTACTCAGCAAAGCATTAAAGAATCGCGCCGATAACGAGCAACTGCTTTATGCGCGGTCTTTATTTAGTGAAAAGCTGGGCAATATTGACGACGTAGAAAGAGATTTGCAGCACATCATTGACCGAGACCCTAACAACGCCACCGCGCTAAACGCACTGGGATATAGCCTGGCAAATTTAAGTAATTCGCGACTCGACGAAGCCGAGCAGCTAGTAAAGCGCGCACTTGAACTAGAACCAGACGATCCGGCAATTATCGATAGCTACGGCTGGATTATGTTGTTAAAAGGTAACCTCAACGCAGCAATCACATTGCTAGAAAAAGCCTTTGAACAAACTCAAGACCATGAAATTGCCGCACACTTAGGTGAAGCCCTATGGCTCAGTGGTGATAAAATACGCGCCAAAGCTGTATGGGAAACAGGCTTAAAAAATACGCCTAATAGCCCTATTATTATGGAAACACTTCGCAAGCTAGAACTTTTTAATGAGTAGCGCGTACATGTCTAAGTCATCCCTATTGAGAACCCTCGCCATTATTACCGCGCTAGCAATTAGTGCCTGTGCGACGCCGCCAAAGCCGGCCGTAAACAGCGAGTCGGAGATTTGGCAACTACAAGGGAAAATAGGCCTGTGGTATGGCGACAAACAAGAGAGCGCAACAATCGACTGGTCTCAGTGCAGCGCCGAACGTGTTCGTATACGGCTCAGCGGCCCACTCGGCGCCGGCGGCATTGAGTTATCCGCAGATCAAACTGGAGCGATGCTGATACAGAATGGCGAAACCACCCACGCGCAAAGTATAGAGGAACTTGCCAGTCAGGCCGAGTGGCCTCTCCCCGTCGATGCCTTACGTTTTTGGGTAAGAGGACGCCCGACCCCAACAGAAAAATTAGAGGGCCGCGTCAACACCAACGGGCAACTGGAAGAGCTTGCGCAAATTGGCTGGAAAATCACCTATCGCTACCGCACCCCGTTCCACCAGCTACCGAATAAGATTAGCGCGGAGTCGGCGAACACTCGGCTAACCCTAATCATCAGTGACTGGCAAGACCAACCCACACTCTGCGGTCAATAATGCAAACGTTGACCCTGCCATGCCCGGCAAAGATTAATCTATTTCTCAACATCACCGGGCGCCGAGCTGACGGCTATCACGAGCTGCAAACTCTTTTTCAGCTGCTGGATCATGGCGACACACTAACGCTAGCGCAACGCAATGACGACGAAATAACACTGGCAAGCGAGCTCGACGGCGTTAGCAAAGAAGACAACCTTATTATCCGCGCGGCGCGAAAACTTCAGCCTTTAGCGCGGGACATACCCGTCGGCGCGGATATCCGATTAGAAAAGCGACTGCCCATGGGAGGCGGCATCGGTGGCGGAAGCTCCGACGCCGCCAGCACCCTACTGGGCCTGAATAAGCTATGGCAAATGGGCCTGAGCATCGATGAGCTGGCCGAGATTGGTTTAGAGCTTGGCGCTGACGTCCCTGTATTCGTTCGTGGTAAAACGGCGTGGGCGGAGGGAATAGGAGAGAAACTCGAACCCGTAGAAACAAGTAATTTATGGTATCTGGTGCTAAAGCCCGACTGCCATGTCTCCACCGCAGAAATTTTTTGTCATGAACAATTGACACGCCATGACTCACCGATCAAAATAGCGACCTTTCTTGAGGGGGGTACCGGAAATAGTTGCGAACCATTGGTTCGAAAACTCTATCCGGAAATTGATAAGGCCTTGATTTGGCTGGAACAATTCTCTCCCGCGAAGCTTACTGGAACAGGCGCATGCGTCTTTGCCAGCTTCGCAGATCAGATGACTGCACAGACAGTTTGTGAGCAACGACCATTAGGTACCCATGGTTTTGTCGCCCGAGGTGTAAACACCTCGCCATTGCACATAGCATTGGGCTTACTCTAAGAAGTTATCGTAAAAAGTTTATTGGGGTGTCGCCAAGTGGTAAGGCACTGGGTTTTGATCTCAGCATCCGTAGGTTCGAGTCCTACCACCCCAGCCATTTTAACCATGTAGCCAGAAGCCACATGTAATTCAGTGTCAGTCGCGTAAAATAACGATCTGAAGACTGTCTAGCTTTATGAACGTAGGCAGCCACCACCTGATTTTTCAAAACACACATGCCTAACAGGACTCTGACCGTGCCCAAGATGATGGTCTTCACCGGCAATGCCAATCCCGAACTCGCCCGCAAAGTTGTTGAGCATCTTCACCTACCCCTAGGCGATGCGACGGTTGGTAAGTTTAGCGATGGCGAAATCTACGTCGAAGTAAATGAAAATGTCCGCGGCGCTGACGTCTTTCTTTTACAGCCAACCTGCGCACCCACCAACGACAATTTGATGGAGCTCATCGTTATGGCCGACGCTATGCGCAGAGCATCCGCCGGTCGTATTACCGCTGTTGTACCCTACTTTGGTTACGCTCGCCAAGATCGCCGCGTGCGTTCACAGCGTGTACCAATATCCGCCAAAGTCGTTGCCGACATGATGAGCGGCGTTGGCATTAATCGTGTTTTGACTGTTGATTTGCACGCCGAGCAAATTCAAGGATTCTTCGACGTTCCGGTAGATAACGTTTACGGCTCACCGGTACTGCTCGACGATATCAGTCGCCAGCAATACCAAAACCAAATGGTCGTATCACCCGACATCGGCGGTGTTGTTCGCGCCCGCGCTGTAGCAAAGCAATTAGATGACGCAGACCTAGCCATTATCGATAAACGTCGTCCACAGGCAGGCGTTGCGCAAGTCATGCATATAATCGGTGAAGTACAGGGCAAAACCTGCTTGCTGGTGGATGATATGGTCGATACCGCCGGCACTTTGTGTAAGGCCGCCGAAGCCTTAAAGCAGCACGGCGCAGCAAAAGTTGTCGCTTACTGCACACATCCTGTATTATCCGGCGCCGCCATTGCGAATATTAATGGCTCTGAACTAGATGAATTGGTTGTTACCGACACCATTCCACTGTCAGAAGAAGCAAGAAAGTGCACCAAAATTCGTCAGCTAACCCTGGCAAATCTATTGGCCGAGTCAATTCGACGGGTCAGTAATGAAGAGTCGATAAGCGCTCTGTTTCGTTAAACCACAACGGTTTAGCAACAGGCTTATCGACATTTACCGCCGCACTGGTCGCAAGTCGGCGGTTTTCGCGTTATTAAGGAGACTATTATGTCTAGCGATTACACAGTCAGCGCCAAAGCGCGCGCAGATGTAGGGAAAGGTGCGAGCCGCCGCCTACGTCGTCTGGAAAGTGAAGTACCGGCTATTGTTTACGGTGGCGAAAACGCACCGCAAATGATCAGCATTTTGCACAAAGACCTCCTGTGGTTCTTAGAAGATGAAGCGTTCTTCACTTCTGTAGTTACTCTGGACATCGATGGCAAGCAAGAATCAGTTGTACTTAAAGATCTTCAGCGTCACCCCGCTAAGCTAAAAATACTGCACGCTGACTTTTTGCGTGTTGATGCCAACACTAAAATTACCCTGCACGTACCGCTGCACTTCATAAACGAAGATACCTGCGTTGGCGTGAAAACTCAGGGCGGCAACATCACTCATGCTGCTACTGATATTGAAATCCAGTGTTTGCCTAAAGACTTGCCTGAGTTCATCGAAGTGGACATGGCGCTTGTCGAAACTGGCACTACCCTGCACATCTCTGACCTAACACTACCTGCAGGTGTAGAAAGCCCTGCTTTAGCACTAGGTGAAGATCACGATTTGGCTATCGCAACTGTACACGCGCCACGCGGCGGCAGTGACACTGGCGAAGACGGCGAAGTCGCATCAGACGAAGAGTAAGCTGACGGCCTTTCGGGGCCAACAGTAACAGGCGCTCCATTGGAAACGATAAAACTGATAGTTGGGCTGGCTAATCCCGGCCCGCAATATCACGATACACGTCACAATGCGGGCGCTTGGTTTGTTTCAGAGCTAGCCCGGCAACAAGGCTGCACGCTCACTAGCGAAGCCCGTTTCTTTGGCGACACCGCCAGAATTCACTACCACGGCCACGACTTGCGCCTACTTATCCCCACTACGTTTATGAATCGCAGCGGACAAGCTATCGCGGCGCTAGCCAATTTTTACAAAATTTCGCCAGAAGCCATACTCGTCGCCCACGACGAACTGGACATTCCGCCCGGCACAGCTCGCTATAAAAACGGTGGCGGCCACGGCGGTCACAACGGCCTGCGCGACACCATCGCTCAACTAGGCAACAATAGTCATTTTCATAGACTCAGAGTCGGCATAGGCCATCCCGGTCACGCATCTCAGGTCACCAATTACGTACTTGGCAAGCCGCCGGCAGAAGAACGAATCAGCATCGATCGCTGCATAGACGAAGCACTGCGTACCCTAGAAGACGCGGTACGCGGAGACTGGGCCAAAGCCATGAATAAATTGCACAGCTACAAACAAGGGTAACAACACATGGGATTTAACTGCGGTATCGTCGGACTGCCCAACGTCGGCAAGTCTACCCTCTTCAATGCACTCACCAACGCTGGCATTGACGCGGCCAATTTCCCGTTCTGCACCATTGAGCCAAATTCTGGCATCGTGATGGTGCCGGACCCTCGCCTGCAGGCACTCGCCGAGATCGTAAAACCAGAGCGTGTACTGCCCGCGACCATGGAATTCGTCGACATCGCAGGACTTGTTGCTGGCGCCTCAAAAGGCGAAGGTCTCGGCAACAAATTTCTCGCCAATATCCGCGAAACCGACGCCATTGCCCACGTGGTGCGCTGCTTTGACAACGACAACATCATTCACGTTGCCAATAAAATCGACCCCGCAGCCGACATCGACATTATCAATACCGAGCTGGCATTGGCTGATATGGAAAGTATCGACAAACAGTTACAAAAAGTAGTTCGCGTTGCACGAAGTGGCGACAAAGAAGCCACTGCACTCAAAAACCTCTTTGAAAAATTACTTGCTCACCTCGACCAAGGCAAACCTGTTCGCTCCTTAGAACTAGATAGCGACGAGATGGCGCGCACCCGCACGCTACACCTACTCACCATCAAGCCCACCATGTACATCGCCAACGTCAACGAAGATGGCTTTGAGAACAACCCACACCTAGATGTCGTTCTGGCCATCGCCGCCGAAGACGGCGCAATCGTGGTACCAATATGCAATAAACTCGAATCTGAAATTGCCGAATTAGATCAAGAGGAAAAACAAGAATTCCTCACTGACCTCGGCATGGAAGAAGCCGGCCTAGACCGCGTTATCCGCGCTGGCTATCAACTACTTGGCCTACAAACCTACTTCACGGCAGGCGTAAAAGAAGTTCGCGCCTGGACAATCCCCGTCGGCGCCACCGCGCCACAATCCGCAGGGGTTATTCACACCGACTTTGAAAAAGGCTTCATCCGGGCCGAAGTTATCGCCTACAACGACTACATTCAGTACAAAGGCGAACAAGGCACAAAAGACGCCGGAAAATGGCGTTTGGAGGGCAAAGACTACGTTGTAAAAGACGGCGATGTCGTCCATTTCCGCTTCAATGTATAAGCCGAGCTGATCGGCGCTTGACAAGGTGCGCCGATCCTTGGAAAATGCGCGCCTTCTCTCGATAGAGAGACTGTGGCAAGGTAGCTCAGTTGGTTAGAGCACAACACTCATAATGTTGGGGTCGGCGGTTCGAATCCGCCCCTTGCTACCATTATTCGAAGAAACCACCTTACGGTGGTTTTTTTTCGCCCCAAGTAAAGCACTCCACACTCAACGGGTGGATGAGAACCGCCGCGCGGTTCGATAAAATGCGGCCAGCATTTTAGACGGCGATAGCCGCCCAACGGGGCAATAACAGGCCCAAGCCTGTTATTGATCAATCCGCTATACGCCTCACCACCACTATTCGAAGAGTCCACCTACGGATGTTTTTTTTCGCCCCAAGTAAAGCACTCCACACTCAGCGGGTGAATGAGAACCGCCGCGCGGTTCGATAAAATGCGACCAACATTTTAGACGGCAACAGCCGCCCGAAGGGGCAATAGCAGGCCAAAGCCTGCTATTGATCAATCCACAGCCCGTCCCTTGCTACCATTATCCAAAAAAACCACCATTTCAAACAGAACCACCACCAAACAAACTCACACCCCAAGCAATTTGCGACTAATATCCTATCAACACACCAAGTTTAAAATGACACGTAGCCACTTATAAAACCAATAGCTTACCGAGTGACCCAACTTCAGCGACAGCCAATACAGGAACAACAAATGTCATCTAATGCTTTCCAGCGCATCTATCAAACTCTCGGCCTGACAGGTGACCAAGAGCCCCGTGACCCGACAAACCCGCCGCAAAGAAATCCGCCATCGCCGCTCCCCACTTTCGTCAACTTCATTCGCTCGCGCTTTAGCCTGATAAATCAGCCCCCAAAGGCTGAAGAGATAGCTGCAGCGTTTACACGACGCCTAGAAACCGCACTACAGGATCTAGATAAACAATTAGCCAGTTGCGACCTTTTTACCTTGCCGGCCGGCTCACACGAATGGACGGATACAGGTATTAGCCTGGCGGCGGGTGAGTCAGTAACACTAATGGGAGATGGCGGCCTTTACCTGTCGCGACGGCTCGACGTCGTCATTGGCGCAAACTTTGGCCTGTGGTATCGAATCGTTAAGCAGGATGGCACGGGATATATCAATACGCTTCCTCTGGGCGGCGCTATTGTTACCGCGGAACACGGCGGCACATTAGAACTCATTGCGGCGGTACCGGGTGAGTTTGGTGATTCACAGGGCGGATTTGATCCGAGCATGGCAAGCTTGCAGGTTAACGGACAGTTTGCCGTCGCCGTCCTACGCTGGCGGGCGGATACAGAGAAATCTTTAACTACGGCTGCAACTGCCGACGAAGATTTGTTTGGGCCAGTACTAGCGCGCTTTAAAGAGCCTATTCGGCCCCCGAAAGGCTGGCACTATTTATGGCGTTTAGGCGAAAGTGAAATATACCAAGAGAAAGAAGATGTACTGTGTTGTACCACACATGCTAATGGCGGAATCTTGCAGTACCCAGTAAATATGGCGCTGAACAGCGATTTAGTCTTTAACTGGCAATGGTGTGTTGACGCTTTACCATCTAAATTAGCCGAGCATATTCAACCCACACATGACTACCTGTCTATCGCAATAGAGTTCGACAATGGCCTTGATCTTACCTATATGTGGAGCAGCAACCTCGACGTAGATACTATATTTCAGTGCCCGCTGCCATGGTGGGATAAGCGCGAAACCCATTGGGTTCTGCGAAACAATCCTACAGATTTAGGACGCTGGCTCAATGAATCTCGTAATGTCCTCGCGGACTACCAACGCGCCATTGGCGGGCCATTACCCGAAAAAGTAGTTGGTGTGTGGCTGATTGCTAATTCAGCCTTCCAACGAGGCGAAGGACATTGCCGCTATCGCAAGATAAAATTACAAAATGAACAAGGCACAAAAATCATCTACAGCTAACAAAACCTTTCCGGCGGCCAAAGCCGCCTAACCTGCCTCACAACTGCACATCAGGCATATGTTTAACCCTATTTAGGCTTTCTGATCACAAGTTTTCCGCACAAAATAGTAAATTACGCTAATATTCCTTCATACTTAGTGACTTACTGCGCTAACCTAAGAATATATATAATCTGTTGGCTACCTTTGCCCAGCAGAACTGCCTAAGAGATAGAGGACATCCGTTATGAAGGTCTTGTTTCGTGCCTGCCTATTAATGTTTGCAGTATTTTTATTTGTCGGCTGCGGAGGCGGAAGCGGTGATGGGCCGAGCTTAACGCCAAGTGATAACACGAACTCATCTGGCGATAACGGAAGTGACGGGGGCACAGGCGCGGTTACTGAACCAACGGTGATTCGCTTTGGCTCATTCTCTGCTGGCACTTTTACGGCAGGACAAATCGCAACAAATAAAACCAGTTTAGATGCCGGCCAAAGTGCGTCACTAACCGTTTCATTTATTGATCAAAATAACAGCCCCATAACAGACACAACGGATATATTGTTCACTTCACCATGCGCAAGCTCAGGTTTGTCAGAATTTGATTCAACAATCGCAAGTAACACGACCGGCACAGTCAGCGTGACCTATGCTACTCGTGGATGCGACGGCGCGGATATTGTGACCGCGCAAACCAGCCTAAACGGTACTACTTTTACAGCTACCGTTACTTTACAAACGGTTCCAGCACCTCTCGGCTCAATTAGTTTTGTATCGGCAACTCCGCAGATAATCGGTATCAAAGGCTCTGGCGCAATTCCTGAACAATCAGTTGTCAGTTTCTTAGTTACTAACTCGTCCGGTGGGCCAGTACCCAATCAAGACGTAAGCTTTGTCCTAAATAACACCACTGGCGGCATAACGCTCAGCAACAGCTCTGACACGTCAGACGCAACCGGCATGGTCAGCACCACTGTCGCATCTGGAAGTATAGCCTCAAGCGTACGCGTTACAGCGACAGCGATTCGCGACGGTATTACCAGCTCGGCGCAATCAAGTGCACTGGCAATCACAACCGGCATACCAGACCAAGATAGCTTTTCATTGAGTGCGACCTCATTAAATATAGAAGGATTGAAGCGAGACGGAATTCAAACGACCTTAACTCTGCGTGCAGCAGACAGATATAACAACCCCGTGCCGGATGGAACAGCTATTGTCTTCCAAGCTGAGGGCGCTTCAGTACAGGGCAGCTGCACAACCGCTGGCGGAGCATGTTCGGTAATAATGACATCGCAAGAACCACGCCCAAGCAATGGTCGGGTGACTATTTTGGCAAGCGCCATAGGCGAAGAAAGCTTTAATGACGCAAACCCTTCAAATGGACGCTATGACGATGCCGAGCCCTTTACAGATTTAGGTGAGGCGTTCCGCGATGATAATGAAAATGGTGTATATGATTCACCGAACGAACCTTACTTAGATTTCAATAACAACAATACAAGAGACTCAGCAAGTGGCGTATATGAAGGACTACTTTGCAATGGGCCTAGTAAATGTAATACCAATCAATCGACAATTAATATTAGTAGCAATATAGTCATTGTACTCTCCGGCTCTAGTTTTTTTATCAATGTCCAACCTGCTGCAATTAGCCTCGATGCCGGCACGCAAACTGTCTTAGTCAGCATTCAAGACGAAAACGGGCAATTTCCAACAGGGGGCACAACGGTTAGTGTATCCACTGACCAAGGCAGCATCGTAGGCCCTAGCTCCGAAACAATAGCTTCAACGAACGAGCCAGGCCCCGCCGTATTTGCATTTCAGATAAAACCGGGCACCGCCGTTGGTACCGGAACATTTAGAGTAACTGTCACTACACCTGCTGGCTTTATTTCACGGGGAACAGCGAACGTTACTCAGACTGTAGTTCCTTAAAGCTACCCTACCGAGCATTTGGCGGATATTTTCCCCGCCAAATGCCTCAACAATTTGCGACCCGTAAAAGCTATTTGAACCCCACGAATAGTCATTCATCAGCCTTATAAACTTCGTGACGGCATCATGAACTCCACGGCACAATCACTACCACCGACACAATCTTCTCTGTGATAAAATACCCACCCATAAAAGACACTGCACAACCCCATGACCAAACACGACGCCATCTACGCCCAACCCCAAGTCAACCTCCCGCGCTTCGCCTTTGACGAGCACGTCGTTGAGGTATTTCCCGACATGATTCAGAGGTCGGTACCGGGCTACGCAACCATCATCGCCATGACCGGCGTTATGGCTGGTCGATACGCGCAAAGCGGTAGTAATTGCTACGATCTTGGTAGCTCACTCGGCGCAAGCACCTTGGCGATGGCGCGGGAAATCGGTGAGCGCGATTGCCAGATTATCGGGGTAGATAATTCGCAAGCTATGATCGATCGCTGCAAAGACTATATTGCTGACATACCTCAATCTATTTCGCTTCGCTGCGAAAGCATCCAAGACACAGCCATCGAAAACGCGTCGGTAGTCGTTCTTAATTTCACCCTGCAATTTGTACCGGCCAGCGAGCGCGCCGCACTCATTAAAAAAATTAGCGATGCCATGCGCCCCAGCGGCATTTTAATACTGTCAGAAAAAATCGTGTTTTTAGATCCACACCTTCAAGAGCTCAACACCGACCTGCACCACGCGTTTAAACGCGCCAATGGTTATAGTGAGCTGGAAGTTGCTCAAAAGCGCAGTGCGCTTGAAGATGTTTTAGTACCGGAGTCATTGCAACAGCACCAGCAGCGTCTTCGCGACGCCGGATTCAGCAGCATCGACGTCTGGTTCCAATGTTTTAATTTTGCCTCTCTCGTTGCCATCAAATGATCGATTACCACGCTTTTCTGAACAAACTCAGCCAGCATCCAGAACTAGCGCAGTGGCGCGAAACGCTACCGCAGCAAATAGCAGAAGGCTTAAATGAAGCTCGCTATGGCGACTTACCGCGCTGGAAAAACGCACTTGCCGCCCTGCCAGACATTACTCCGAACACCCGAACACTGAATGCCTCGCGAGTCGGCGCTGATGGCAATATCACCGACAATCAGCGCGAGCAACTACACGACGCACTCAAAGGTCTGCACCCTTGGCGAAAAGGTCCTTACGAGCTCTTTGGCGTGCACATCGACACCGAGTGGCGCTCAGACTGGAAATGGGATCGCCTTAAAGATGCGATCGCTCCGCTGAATGGACGCACCGTATTAGATGTCGGCTGCGGCAGTGGCTACCACTGCTGGCGTATGCGAGGTGCCGGTGCCGACTTAGTTGTCGGCATCGACCCGACACCCTTGTTTGTGACGCAATATTTTGCGCTGCAAAAATACCTGCAGGACGACAGTGTCGCGGTGCTGCCAATGGGTATTGAGCACCTACCGGAAAAACTGCAGGCCTTCGACACCACATTCTCAATGGGTATTCTCTACCATCGTCGCTCGCCCTTCGATCATCTTTTTGCGCTGCGAGACAGCCTGCGCAGTGGCGGACAACTGGTGTTAGAAACACTGGTGATTGAAGGCAAAGAGGGCGAAGTTCTCGTCCCCGAGGGACGCTATAGCAAAATGGGAAATGTGTGGTTTATTCCTACCGTCGCTACATTGGAAGGCTGGCTTAAAAAGGCCGGATTTACATCTCCGACGCTCGTAGACGTCAGCACAACCACCACCGACGAACAGCGCAGCACAGAGTGGATGAGCTTTCACTCCCTTGCCGAATTTCTTAACACTGACAACCCAGATCAAACTGTCGAGGGCTACCCCGCGCCGCGACGTGCTACTTTCATTGCCGAAAAACCATAACACGTCCACAAAACTGACAATAGAATTCGACTTTTCAAGCAGTTAGCATAAAATCAACGGCACAAAAAGGGACTTTTGTGCTATGTTTGTAACATATTTTGGTATGACTACGCGCAGAAAATATTAAGAACGGGCGCAACGGATTAAAGCATGCTGCAAACTGGTACCGGACTTCTAGCTGACCGCCTGAAATCACAGTCGAGACTGTGGCTTGGCGATCACCTGTACCGCTACTTTGAGCGACTAGAAGACAATTTTCACCGCCGCTCGCTGACCGCAACTGATCCAGCAGAGCAAATCGAATTACTAGCACAGCAAATCGCGGTAAAGCAGGGACAGGACGAAGCCTTCCGGCTTTTCGCCGACCATATTAATAGCGCTTTCAATACCAAACGCGCCTATGAATTAGGTAGCACACCTGACTTAGACCGACTTGCCCAGCGACTTGAAAGATTACCTAATGACTACGTCCAGCACGAAAAGCCGCAACTCAGTTACTTTTGCCGCGCTATATCACCCATAACAGTGCTAGCTGGTTTCCAACAAATTTTAGTGCCGTTAAAACTGGAGGCGGCTCACCGCCACCAAGCACTGACCATGTTCCAAGGCTTAGTCATTCAAGAATTAAGCAAACTCTATGACGCATTGTTAGAGTCGCTGCCGATAGAAAACCAGACCCAAAACTTAGAGGGCTGGATCAGTCACATAAAACAGCAACTCCTAGAGAAAAACCTCTCTACCCAAGAACGTGCGCTGACAGAAACTCGACTGAATCGGCTATTAAAACTGCACTCTAACAACAGTAGCCAGCCCCTTAGCTCAGCCGTTTTCGACCCCAGTGACAGCGAGTTACTTGAAGCCGCCGCTATCATTTTTCATCAGTTACCCACCCGCCGACGCTTATCATCGGGAATTCTCGCGTCGCTGAATACACTGCAGACCAGTGTCAGCACATTGGCCTTGCGTGATCGCAGCACGTATCTGCACCCGCTGCATCCAGCCAGACAAGTCTGCCGGCAAATCATTAGCACCCTTGGCCACTGGGATGACGCCCCACCGGCGCAGCGCCAGCAATTTGAAACCGAACTCAAGGCCATCGTAAGAACATTTACAGACCACGATATTAGCGCGAATCAATTTTCTAACGTACGCGAAAAAGTAGATGCCTGCTGCCAGCATTTGCTACAAACCATAAAGTTCAACGACAAGCGGAATCTGAATGCTGAGGTCGGCCAAAAGCGCCTCACCCGCTTGCGTCGAAAAGTACACGAAATGCTAGACGCAAAAATCAGCGGCATTGAACTGCCTGTTAGCATCGACAATATGCTCTACGGCCCAATGACGACCATTATTCTTTACCACTGGCTGCGCCACGGCAGCAACAGTGGACCACTGCGCCGCAGCCTACAGCTAATCGATGACATCCTCTGGTATATACAGCCCCACTCAGACTGGACTGAGCTGCGCCGCGCCAAGGCCATGAGTAAAGATATCGAAAAGGATCTGAGCGACGGCCTACAGCGCATCAACTACGGCTATCACGCCACCCAAACCCTTATTGAAGAACTCCACCAACTGCGCTTAATCGCGTCAGGTCGCAGCACCAGCATCAGCCAACCAGACGCCAAACGTTAGGCAAATCTGCGTTAGTGGGTGTTGATATATATGAAAACTAGGTATAATTTGCCGCCCGCATGTCTGGCTATCACGGCCTAACGCGCCCAATTTCAACACGTTCAATCGCGCTACAGCGATCACGCATTAAGGTGATGACTTTGCAACTCGACCAAGCAACTACCGAACAACTGCGCGAATGGGAAGCTTCCCTAAGCCTAGAGTATCAGCAGTTTAAAGCCTCTGGCCTTAATTTAGACCTCACTCGCGGCAAACCTAGCGCACAGCAACTTTCTTTGTCAGACAGTATTAATGAAATCTTAGGCAACGACCTAAGCAACGAAAGCAATACCGATCTGCGCAACTACGGTGGCCTAGATGGCATTCCTGAGTGTAAGCGCCTATTCGCTGGCGTACTTGGTGTAAAACAAGACGAAACCTTGATTGGCGGCAATAGCAGCCTGACTTTGATGTATATGGCCGCGCAGTTCGGTCTGCATCAGGGCTTTGGCGACCTAGCAAAAAGCTGGAGCAGCGAAGGCGGCGCGGTTAAGTTTCTGGCCCCGGTTCCCGGCTATGACCGCCACTTTGCTGTTTGCGAGCACCTAGGCATTGAGCTTGTTACCGTTGCCTTAAATGACGACGGCCCAGACATGGACGCGGTAGAGCAGCTGTTAAAAAACGACCCATCAATCAAAGGCATCTGGTGTGTACCCCGCTTCAGCAACCCTACCGGTACAGTTTATTCGGATCAAGTTGTTGAGCGAATTGCCCAACTCGGCAAAATCGCCAGCAGTAACTTCCGCGTTTTTTGGGATAACGCCTACGCCGTTCACAGCCTAAGCGACGATGCACCAGAACTCGCCAACCTGATGGACAGCTGCCGTAAACACGGCACCGAAGACAGCGTTTACTTGTTTGGCTCCACCTCAAAAATCACCTATGCAGGTGCAGGCGTGGCATTCGCCGGTATGTCTAAGGGCAACTTAAAGGCCTTTACCCATCACCTAGGCATGTCGCAAATCGGCCCAGATAAAATCAACCAACTCCGCCACGTTCGTTTGCTTAAAGACGCGGACGGGATTACCGAACACATGCGTGAACACGCAGCAGTGCTTAAGCCACGGTTTGATATCGTACTAAAACATTTGCGTGACGGTCTTGGCGACACAGGTATGGCAAGCTGGACCGAGCCCCAGGGCGGTTACTTTGTATCCTTCGACACCCTGCCAGGCCTGGCAAAAGACGTGGTGAAATTAGCTGCAGACGCGGGCGTTAAACTCACGCCCGCTGGCGCCACATTCCCGTACGGCAAAGATCCCGCCAACAGCAATATTCGTATTGCGCCGAGTGTGCCCAGCCTAGAAGAGATTGACCGCGCCATGGCAGTCTTTGTGACTTGCGTAAAACTAGCCTCGGTAAAACAACGCCTAAGCTAATCGCTATGCAGTAACGCAAAAAAGGGGTGCCAATTGGCACCCCTTTTTTATTCGCAAAACCTTGCTTTTTGATGCTGTAAAACTTACTCGCTGTCTGGTGAACGGGTAATAGGACGACCCGGCACGCTGGGGAAATGGCGCACATTGCTGCCACCCTCGGCATCAACGATTTTACCCGTGCCCTCTTTTTCTACCTCATCAATGCGCACAATAGAATGCATTGGAATATAGCTTCGGGTGACGCCACTAAATTCGTTTTTCAGCTTTTCTTCGCCCGGATTAACCACAATCTGGCTTTGCTCGCCGAACACAAATTCCTCAATTTCTATAAAACCATACATGTCGCTTTGGTATATTGCGCGCGCATAAAGCTCATAAACTTTGCTGTTGTTGAGAAAAATGACTTTATAAATAGGAACTTGGGCCATAGTCTTTCCATTGTCTCTGGTACTGCTGCAGGGCACTTTGCTAGATTGTAATACACCGGAAAACCGGGCCGCGGATCATAGCATAAATTTGCCAAATCCACCGCACTTCTGGGTTTTAGCGCGCATTTTCGCTATAATGCCTGCCCAATTTTATTAGCAGCCTGTTTGCGCCTTATGCCTGAAGAACTCACATCAAACACCGCAAGTCCAGCATCGGTAACCGCGACCCCAATCGCCGCTGAACAGCCCAAAAAGCTATTCATCAAGACCCATGGCTGCCAAATGAACGAGTATGATTCTTCGCGCATTCAAGACTTACTCGGCGTAAGTCATGGCCTTGTGCTCACCGACGACCCCAAAGAGGCCGACGTACTGCTTCTGAACACCTGCTCAATTCGTGAAAAGGCGCAGGAAAAAGTCTTTCACCAACTCGGCCGCTGGAAAAAACTAAAAGACAAAAACCCCAACATCAAGATTGGGGTTGGTGGCTGCGTTGCCAGCCAAGAAGGCAGCGATATTGGCAAGCGCGCGCCCTATGTTGATCTTATTTTTGGGCCGCAAACTCTCCACCGCGTGCCCGACATGCTCGATGCCAAAAAACTAGATGGACCGATCATTGTTGACGTTACCTTCCCTGAAATCGAGAAATTCGACTCGCTACCAGAACCCAGCGTCGACGGCCCGAGCGCCTTTGTCTCAATTATGGAAGGCTGCTCCAAATACTGCACATTCTGCGTGGTGCCCTACACCAGAGGCGAAGAAGTCAGCCGCCCCTTTGAGGACGTCATTGTTGAAGTTTCTCAACTTGCCGCCAAAGGCGTCCGCGAAGTAAATTTACTCGGCCAAAACGTGAACGCCTATCGCGGCGAAAATCACGAAGGCGAAATCATCGACTTCGCCGAGCTTATTCACTTTGTCGCCCAAGTTGAGGGTATCGACCGAATTCGCTACACCACGTCTCATCCGGTCGAATTTAGCGAAGCGCTTATACAAGCCTATGCCACCGTGCCTGAATTAGTCGACCACTTACATTTGCCCGTTCAACACGGCAGTGATCGCATTTTGGCGGCCATGAAACGCGGTCACACCGCCGACGAATACCGCGCAAAAATCGCCAAACTCAAAACCATTCGCCCAAACATAAGCCTGTCTTCAGATTTCATTATCGGCTTCCCCGGCGAAACCGACGACGACTTCAATAACACCATGCAACTTATAAAAGACATCGGCTTCGACCATTCTTTTAGTTTCATCTACAGCGCCCGCCCAGGCACACCGGCAGCCCAATTACCTGATGACACATCAGAGGATGTGAAAAAGGAAAGACTGGCAATCCTGCAGCAGCATATTTTACAAAATGCCGCTCGCATCAGCCGTCAGATGGTAGGAACACAGCAACGCATTCTGGTTACCGGCGTATCTCGCAAAGATCCGGGCGAACTTCAGGGACGTACCGAGAACAATCGGGTCGTTAACTTTCCATGTTTAGACCAAGGCGTTATCGGTCAATTTGTCGACGTTGATATTTTGCAAGCCTACGCCAACTCATTGCGCGGCGAGCTTTGCGACACTGGCAAAGCAATAGCGTAATTTTTGCAAACCCATTTACGCCGCCCTGCGGCATTCGGTGAATCATTGACTGCACAAGACATACAGCGCGTTCTTACACTTGAACCCAACGACAGCCGCTTGCTGGCTGACCTTTGCGGTCACCTCGATGCCAATCTCAAATTAATCGAACGACGCCTACAGGTTCGCATCGCCGCGCGAGGCAATACCTTTCAAATCAACGGTCAGGCCAATGCGGTCGATGACGCGGTGCAGCTAATCAAGCACCTCTACAACGAGAGCCAAAACGGCAGCACCCTCAATACCGAAACCGTACACCTGCACCTGCAGGAATCTGGTATAGAGCAACTTAGTCGTCCCGTGAGCAGCGACGATGTGCCGGTGGTCATTCAAACCAAGAAAGCCAGCATAAAGCCCCGCGGCAAAAACCAACAACTTTATGTAAAAGCCATTCAAAACTGCGACATCAATTTTGGCATTGGCCCCGCTGGAACCGGCAAAACCTATCTCGCGGTAGCCTGTGCAGTCGAAGCCTTAATTTCAAATGAAGTGCAGCGTATTCTCCTCGTTAGGCCCGCCGTAGAAGCGGGCGAAAAGTTGGGCTTTTTACCCGGTGATCTGGCGCAAAAAATAGACCCGTATCTGCGCCCGCTTTATGACGCGCTCTATGAAATGCTCGGCGTAGAAACGGTGACCAAGCTGATTGAGCGTAATATCATTGAAATCGCTCCGCTGGCCTATATGCGCGGCCGAACCCTCAATGATTCCTACATCATTCTAGACGAAGCGCAAAATACAACCCGGGAACAGATGAAAATGTTCCTAACTCGAATTGGTTTTGGGTCCACCGCCGTGATTACCGGCGACGCCACCCAGATAGATTTACCTCGCGGCACCCCCTCTGGACTCGTTCACGTCATGAAGGTTCTGAGCGACATCGAAGGTATCAGCATGACCCATTTTGCTGCCAAAGATGTAGTCCGCCACCCTCTGGTTCAGCGCATCGTAGAAGCCTATGCCGCGTTTGAAGCCGCGAACGACGCACCGCGATGACCGCCGCCGTCGAGCTGGAACTCGATTTACAAATTGCCTGCGACGCCGCCAATCTGCCCACTGAAGAACACTTTGCGCTATGGGCGAAAACAGCACTTCAGGGGCTGAGAGATGAAGCTGAACTCAGTATTCGCCTCGTCGACGAGGCCGAAAGCTCTGAATTAAATATGCAGTATCGGCAAAAATCCGGGCCGACCAATGTATTATCGTTTCCTGCGGATCTGCCACCCGAGTTAGAATTACCCCTGCTTGGCGATCTTGCGATCTGCAAACAAGTGGTTGAGCGTGAAGCCAATGAACAGCACAAAGCCTGCCTAGACCACTGGGCGCATATGGTAATTCACGGTACACTTCATCTGCTCGGCTACGATCACATTGACGATGACGAAGCAGAAGAGATGGAAGCGCTGGAAATTGCGCTCTTAAAAACACTGGAAATCAGTAACCCCTATACCCCTATTTTGTGAGGACAGCACCCAAAACCATGAGCGAAGATCGATCTAGCAACGATCCAAGTGATAAATCTTGGATCGAGAAAATAGCCCATGCTTTTTCATCTGAACCCAAAACACGGGAAGATCTGTTTGAATTGCTTGCTGTCGCCAAACAGAACGAAGTCATAGATGATGACGCGATAAGTATTGTGGAAGGCGCCATGCATATCAGCGATATGCAGGCTAGGGAAATCATGGTTCCCCGCCCACAAATGGTGGTGCTCAAAGCAGACCAGCCCCTCAGCGAATTACTCCCCATTATTATCGACACCGGTCACTCCCGCTACCCTGTCATCGGCGACACCCTAGATAATGTACTGGGCATTTTACTATCCAAAGATTTGCTGCCGCTGCTGTGGAAGTTTGAAAACAGTGCCGACATCGATATTCGCGACATCCTGCGTCCTGCCACGTTAGTACCAGAGAGCAAGCGTTTGAACGTGTTATTGCGCGACTTTCGTGAAAAGCGCCACCATATGGCGGTGGTCATTGACGAATACGGCGGCGCAGCTGGACTCATCACCATCGAAGACATTCTCGAACAAATCGTCGGTGAAATTGAAGACGAGTACGACGAAGACGACGATCTGCCAATTCGCAAAATTGCTGACAACGATTTTGTCGTGCAAGCACTAACGCCCATCGACGACTTTAACGACTACTTCAACGCCAAATTTAGCGACGATGAATTCGACACCATTGGCGGCTTGCTGCTCAAAGCCTTTGGACATTTGCCTAGTCGCAACGAAATAACGCGACTCGAAGATTACGAATTCAAAGTGGTAAACGCCGACAATCGGCAAATTCATCTACTTCGTATGCGCAAACTCGGCGAAAGCTAAGAAGTAATTTATCCCCTCAGGGCGGGAAATCTCCCGCCCCTTGAACTTACGCCTCAATTACGGTCTACAATGACCTTAAGTACCGCGTATTTTTCCCAGCGTAGAGGCCCCTATGCCCACCCCAACACTAGACACACTCAATAAAATCGCCAGCACATTTATAGAATACAGCGCCCTGCTGTTCCTTCTCGCCCTCGGTCTAGGTGCCGTGTATCTGGTGTATATCTACATCAGCGACATCACCCAAACACAACATGCGATACGGCGTAACTACCCTGTCATTGGACGTTTCCGCTATATCTTCGAACACCTCGGTGAGTTTTTCCGCCAATATTTTTTTGCGATGGATCGAGAAGAACTGCCCTTTAACCGCTCACAGCGTTCTTGGGTCTACCGCGCAGCTAAAAACATCGACACCACTATTGCTTTTGGATCGACCCGACCACTGACCCAAAGCAATGAAATGCTATTTATGAACTGCCTGTTTCCCACACTAAGCCAAGACGCAGCCCCCACCCACGCAGTGACCATAGGCGAGGGTTTTGCCAAACACCCCTATACCAGCTCCGCTATTTTCAACATCTCGGGTATGAGTTTTGGCGCCATTTCCAAACCTGCGATTCGCGCCCTTAGCGCAGGTGCCAAGGAAGCAGGCATTTGGCTAAACACCGGCGAAGGCGGACTGTCGCCCTATCATTTAGAAGCGGGTTGCGACATTGTCTTTCAAATAGGCACCGCAAAATACGGCGTTCGCGATAACGAGGGCAATCTAAGCGAGGAAAAACTCAAAGCCATTGCCGCGCACCAACAGGTGCGGATGATAGAGATTAAACTGAGCCAAGGCGCCAAACCCGGTAAAGGCGGCATTCTTCCCGGTGGCAAGGTCACCGAAGAAGTCGCAAAAATTCGCGGTATTGAAATCGGCAAAGACTCGATCAGCCCCAACGGACACACCGACATCCACAATATCGACGAACTCCTCGATATGGTAGTTAGAATTCGTGAGATCACCGGTAAACCCGTCGGTTTTAAAGTGGTAATCGGGTTTTCGGAGTGGCTGGACGAACTAGGCGAAACCATCCATCGGCGCGGTCTAAAATACGCGCCGGACTTTATTACCATCGACAGCGCCGATGGCGGCACCGGCGCCGCGCCACAGAGTTTGATGGACTATGTCGGCCTGCCGATTCGGCGCAGCCTGCCCCTCGTAGTCGACAAGCTGAATGAATACAATTTACGCAAGCGCATCAAAGTAATCGCCTCCGGAAAAATGATCAACCCGGCTGAGGCTGCGTGGGCATTGTGCGTTGGCGCTGATTTTATTGTGAGCGCCCGTGGTTTTATGTTTGCTCTTGGCTGCATTCAGGCGCTGCAATGCAATAAGAATACCTGCCCCACTGGCATCACCACCCACGACCCTGAACTACAACGCGGTTTGGTGCCTTCGGACAAGGCCACCCGCGTTAAAAATTACGCCCTAAACTTAATGCATGAAGTGGGTGTTATCGCCCATTCCTGTGGCGTAAAAGAAGCCCGCGGACTAACACGCAGACATGTCTATCTCATCGACAACAGCGGCAGTCCTGAGCCTCTCACTGACCGCTTCCCAGAGAAAACGCCCAAACCCGAATACATTATTGCCAGCACCGCTGACAACGTCGATCACCCCGAGGAAAGCAAGCCCCAAGCAGCAATTCCCATTAACATGAATAAAGACGCTCGTCCGCGCTAATTCACATATTTGCGCTAGCTCCCAGCGGAGGCCGTCGCTACACTAGGCCTCCGTCATACTCTTGAAAGGCCGGATCAACGCCCTGTGAAAATAAGTCACTACGTTTTTGTTGCTGTAGCCGGCGCCAGCCTTACACTCTCACTCGCCCCTTTCGACTGGTGGTGGACAGCCATCATCGCCATGGCCGCCCTCGCCGCCAGCCTAAATTCCGCAACGGCAAAGCAGGGATTCTTGCTGGGCTGGAGTTTCGGCAGCGCCAGTTTCGCCACCGGTGTCTCATGGGTTTACGTCGCCATGCATGACTTTGGCGAAACACCAGCGGTGCTCGCCATTCCCATGACGGGTATTTTCTGCATTGGCCTAGGCTTAGTACCCGGCCTTTTTGCTTATATATATTCGCGTTGGATTCGCGACGGCGTCGCAGGTAAAACACTGGGCTTTGCCGCACTTTGGGTCCTAGCTGAATGGCTACGCGGCTGGATATTCACCGGCTTCCCTTGGCTTTACCTAGGCTACGGGCATTTACACACGGCCATGGCAGGATGGTCACCGGTCATCGGCGTTTACGGCCTTAGCTTTTGGGTAGCGTTGAGCGGCGCGGCGATTGCACTTTGCGTTACCGCACCCGCAAACTTAAAGCGCCACGGCTACGCAACCTTAGCTGGCTGCATCGCCTTATTTGGCCTCGGGTATTCGCTACAAAAACATGAATGGACAATAGCCGGCACCAAAGCCCCACTGCGCATTGGCGCCGTGCAAGCCAATATTTCGCAAGAAAAAAAATGGGCCTACACCCAGTACTGGGCAACACTTGAGCAATACGACCTCGCGTCCGAAGAACTGTGGCCAGACTCAGATTTAGTAATATGGCCAGAAGCGGCCATCCCCGCCCTTTACCACAATGCCTTATCGTATTTTGAATATATCGCCGAGCGTGCAAAAGCCAATAACAGCGCCATCATTACCGGCGTACCCACTCGTTTTGGCGAAGATATGTTCAATTCAGTCATGGTCATTAGCGGCGGCGAGGGAATTTATCACAAGCAGCGACTAGTACCCTTTGGCGAATACGTACCACTAGCTCACTACATTCGCGGACTAATTAAATTTTTTGACCTGCCCATGTCCAGCTTCACTCGCGGCGGCCCAGGCCAAGCCCACCTAGAAGTCAAAGGCTGGCAACTCGCACCCTCTATCTGCTACGAAATAGCCTATCCAGACCTTGTCGCCCGCAGCGCCCGTGATTCCGACCTACTGTTCACCATCAGCAACGACGCCTGGTTCGGGCACTCCATCGGCCCCGACCAACATATGCAAATGGCACAAATGCGCGCGCTAGAAAATGGCCGCGAACTCATTCGCGTCACCAGCACCGGCATTACCGCGATTGTTGACCATCAGGGCAATATTCGCACGCGTATACCGTCGTTTACCGCCGGAAATTTAAAAGGTGTTGTTCACGCGAGGAGTGGTACCACACCATTTACTCGGTATGGTTCAATGCCGATTATTGTTTTGTGTGGGGTGTTGGTGCTGTGCACTAGATTTAGGCGGCTATCGATTCCCGCATGATCAAAAAATAGTTAAATCCTTCAGAAAGCTTGAAAAGAATAATAGATTTGTTAGTACATTCGAACAAATTTATCGCAAGCGTCGACCAGTATATATTGAGTTGCGCAATCGGACCAAAGTGCTGGCATTAGGTACTCAATAATGCATTACAAAGAAATTGACTTTCGATCCACTCCACTGAGAACACTGTGTACAGCATCAACAAATGCAGTTTCCGAACTTATTCTGTTTTCTAAAAGTGGTGTAATGGATGGTATTACTGCAATGGAATATGCTGAATATTTTCATGGTGCAGTTTTGGTTGCTTGCCAGGCCTACGCTGTGGGCACGGTTAGTGATATAAACGAAATAGAAGCGGCTAACCACAAGAAAATTGATTTATACAAATACAAAGAAACCAACTACCACGAGTATACGTACGTTGAACTAATCAATGCTCTTGCTAACTTCTTTAAGCATAACGAAAAGTGGTCTGTTTGGCCCGTCAACGAAACAACCAAGATTCTTCGCCACTACCGCATAAACGAAAATACAGAGTTTCCGCTATATCAGGGAATTAAAATAATTATTGGTGAATCAACTGATCTTCGTGGCTTATGTGAAACATTAGAAAATTGGCGGTTTTCCTTGTTAAATACGAGACACAAAAGTACCTGATAGAAAATTGATTTCGTGCGTCATTTTTATAGTATTTAACTAGATCTTATTTCGCCCTTCCTGGGCGACTTACTTTTTTTTACGAAAAAAGAAGTAAGCAAGAAACTCGCCCGCTATCACTCACCCTTCGGGTACCCTGCGCTCACATAAATCCAATGGGATCGCTGCGGAACTCGCCTTCGGCTCAAACAGTCCTCGCTAAAAACATCCCATTGAATTTCTGCGGTGCTAGGTGAGTTCAAAAGCGGGGATTGAGGCGTCGTCACGTACTGGTACTAGATAAACGACGCGGTTTCAACAAGAGACTCGCAGCTTGCGCCAACTCCCCTTCAGCGCCGCCGAGCACTGCAGCAAGTAACGGATTAGAGCGAGAAACTGTTTGAGCCGAAGGCGAGTTTTTCTCGCGCCGTTACTTGCGAAGCGCGCAAGGGATCGATGGCGCTTTTTGCCATCGACGGTGATGTAGGGTGCCTTTTTTCTTTGCTTACTTTCTTTTTGGGCATGCAAAAAGAAAGTAAGTCGCCCAGCGAGGGCGAAACCAAAGCGAACAGTAAACCGAAAGAACTAGTCGAAGATCAGATATCTAAACAAAAGCATTCGCTATGCTCAAATGGATACCCAATCGGGGTCGGGTATGACGAGGCGCAAAAGAATCAGTCACCGACAAATACGGTAGATTTACCACGACCCCCACAGCATGCACCGCTCCCCTTCAGTGCCGCTGAGCACTGCGGCAAGTAACGGAATAGAGCGAGAAACTGTTTGAGCCGAAGGCGAGTTTTTCTCGCGCCGTTACTTGTGAAGCGCGCAAGGGGATCGATGGCGTTTTTTGCCATCGACGGTGATGTAGGGTGCCTTTTTTCTTTGCTTACTTTCTTTTTGGGCATGCAAAAAGACAACGTTTTCTATTTGATCGCCGCTTTTTGGCGACCCGAAGGGTGAGGCACGTAGTACCGAGTAAAGTAAGTCGCCCAGCGAGGGCGAAACCAAGGCTTACAGTAAATCTACAAAACATTTCAATTTGCGAGCATCAAAACAAGGACATTCGCTAATCTCACATGAATACCCGATCAGGGCCGGGTATGGCTGAGCGCTGTAGCCTCCAACCCCACACGAAGCGTGGTTCTTACCATCACACCCACACCTCGCGCTGAAAGCGCAAAAATAGACACTTATTCACAGACCGCTTAGCTGTTAGAATAACGGCCCTTAACTTATTAGCCCGCTGTACAGAGACCTGACACCGCCAATGGACCAACATTACGCCCCCCGCGACATCGAAACCTGCGCCCAACAATTTTGGCAGGATCAAAACAGTTTCGCCGCCGTCGAAGACGCCAGCCGCGAAAAATACTATTGCTTGGCGATGTTCCCCTACCCCAGCGGAAAATTACACATGGGGCATGTGCGTAACTACAGCATTGCCGATGTGATTTCGCGCTATCAGCGTATGTTGGGCAAAAACGTTTTACAGCCTATGGGTTGGGATGCGTTTGGTTTGCCCGCAGAAAACGCAGCGGTAAAAAACAAAACCGCACCGGCAAAGTGGACGGTTGAAAACATTGCCTATATGCGCGATCAGCTGAAGCAACTGGGCTTTGCCTATGATTGGAACCGCGAGCTAGCAACCTGCAAACCAGATTACTATCGCTGGGAACAGTGGTTCTTCACCCGCCTCTACGAAAAAGGCATGGTCTACAAAAAGACCTCGGCGGTGAATTGGTGCCCAGTCGATGAGACCGTATTGGCGAATGAACAGGTTATTGACGGCTGCTGCTGGCGCTGCGACACCCAAGTTCAGCGCAAGGAAATTCCACAGTGGTTTATTAAAATCACCAGCTATGCTGATCAATTGCTTAACGACCTAGACCAACTCGACGGCTGGCCTGAGCAAGTCAAAACCATGCAGCGCAACTGGATTGGTCGCTCGCAGGGCGTGCAAATGCGCTTTGATTTAGACACCACCATTGCGGGCATGAACAGTTTTGAGGTTTACACCACGCGCCCCGACACCCTCATGGGCGTCACCTATGTGAGCTTGGCGGCAGAACACCCCATTAGCTTGGAACTGGCAAAAACCAATGCCAAACTCGCTGCATTTATCGACGAATGCCGCAACAGTTCTGTGGCCGAAGCCGACATGGCGACCATGGAAAAGAAAGGCATGGCAACCGGCATAGATGCCCGCCACCCTATTACCGGCGAAGCGGTGCAAGTGTGGATCGCCAACTATGTATTAATGGATTACGGCACCGGCGCGGTTATGGCAGTGCCTGCTCATGATCAACGCGATTACGAATTTGCTAAGAAATACAACCTCGCGATCAATCAAGTTATCGCGCCTGAAAATGGCGACGCGGTAAATCTTGAAGAAGGTGCGTTTACCGAGAAAGGTATATTGGTCAACTCCGCCGCCTTTGACGGTTTGAATTTTGAAGCCGCCTTTAAAGCAATTTCCGATGAACTTGTTGCAAAGGACAAAGGCAAAGTCACCACCAACTACCGCCTTCGCGACTGGGGGGTGTCTCGTCAACGTTACTGGGGGGCACCGATCCCCATATTCAATCTGCCCGACGGCGGCGAAATTGCGGTACCAGCCCATAAATTGCCTATTCTGCTACCGGAAGACGTAGAGATGGACGGCGTACAGTCGCCCATCAAAGCGGATACCGAGTGGCGCAAAGATAATCTCGACGGCGTCGCTGTTGAGCGCGAAACCGATACCTTCGATACCTTTATGGAATCGAGTTGGTACTACGCACGCTTTACCTGCCCAGACTTTGAAGACGGCATGCTAGACCCCGACCGCGCCAATTACTGGCTGCCGGTAGACCAATATGTTGGCGGTATCGAGCACGCAATTCTTCACCTCTTGTACGCACGATTCTTCCACAAATTAATGCGTGACGAAGGTCTACTCAATTCTGACGAGCCGTTTAAACAATTGCTTTGCCAAGGCATGGTATTGAAAGACGGCAGCAAGATGTCCAAGTCCAAGGGCAACACCGTCGATCCGCAGGCATTGATCGAACAGTACGGCGCCGACACCGTGCGCCTATTTATTATGTTCGCAGCGCCGCCAGAGCAAAGTTTAGAATGGTCTGACAGCGCAGTAGAGGGCGCACATCGCTTCCTGAAACGCCTATGGAAATTAGCGGCGACTCATCTTGAAGCGGGCACAGCGCCCGCGCTAACGCCGGAAAGTTTGAGCGGCCCGCAGCAGGATTTACGTCGTAAAACCCATGAAACCATCGCAAAAGTCAGCGATGATTTTGGTCGCCGCCTCACCTTCAACACGGCTATCGCTGCGGTAATGGAGTTGGTCAACGACGTCAGTCGCTTCCAACGTGAAACTGAGCAGTGCCTTGCCGTTGAGCGCGAAGCCATTGAAGCCGCCGTGCGTCTACTTGCGCCAATCGTGCCGCATATTAGTCACCAGCTATGGATCAACCTCGGCCACAGCGATGCCGTTATCGACGCACCATGGCCGCAAACGGATGAAAGTGCGCTGGTACGCAATACCATTGAAATGGCGGTACAGGTCAATGGTAAACTGCGAGCTACTATTACAGTCGCCGCCGATGCTGATGCGGAAAGTATTAAGCAACTAGCGCGGGAACAGGAAAACGTACAACGCTTTCTTGCTGACTTAACCATCCGCAAGGAAATTTTAGTCCCTAAAAAATTGGTGAATATCGTTGCTAACTAAGCTGATCAATAACGCGCTCATCGTCGCAGTCTGCCTTACGGTGGCAGGCTGTGGTTTTGCGCTGCGCGGTAATACCAGCATAGATAAAGACATGCAGCCCATTTACGTGGTGAACGATCGCGAAAGCAAAGAGCTCAGCCTGTCGTTAAAACGGCAATTCGCCATCAATGACGTCGCCGTCAGCAAGCATCGTAAGGATGCGAAACTCATTGTTGTTATAAAACTACTAGACGAAGAAAAACGCAGCGTAGCCCTAGACCGCGAAGCCCGCGACGCGGAATACGCGCTGTTTGAATCTGCCAGTATCGAACTGCAAAGCCCCGACGGTACAAATCTGCGCGGCCCACATACACTGCAACAGCGCCGCCTCATTGTGAACGACCCGGACAACCCAGTTGGCGAAGAAACCGAATCGACCATTGTTCGCGCGGAAATGCGTGAGCAACTGAGTATTCGTCTCGCGCGCCAAGTCGAGTTCTGGTCGCACCAACTTCAAGAACAGCCCTAATGCGGATACGTTCGGAGCAACTCACCGGACACCTCAGCAAGCAATTACTGCCTGTCTATTTAGTGTGCGGTGAAGAACTACTTATCAATCAAGAATGTTGCGACACCATTCGTCAACACTGCCGCAAAGAAGGAATTAGCGAACGCGAAGTCTTAAATGTTGACCGCAGTTTTGACTGGGGGCAACTACTCGACGCTGGCCAATCAATGTCACTTTTCGCTGACCGAAAACTTATAGAGTTGCGCCTTGGCGACAGCAAAATGGATCAGAAAAGTTCGGCTGCGTTGCAGGAGTATCTGCAGCACGTCGACGGCAGTAATATTCTGCTAGTGAGCTGTGGCAAGCTCGACAGCCGCAGCATGAATAGCAAATGGGTGAAGGCACTGGATAATGCTGGCGCGGTGATTCAAGTGTGGCCGGTTGATCGCCAACACCTTAACAACTGGATTATGCAGCGAATGCGGAATATCGGCCTAAGCGCGGACAATGACGCAGTGCAGCTACTGGCTGATCGGGTTGAAGGCAATTTACTCGCCGCCGACCAAGAAATATCTAAACTCAAAATCTTAGCGGGGGATCGCACGATCACCGCTGACGTGGTCGCCAATGCGGTCGCCAGCAGCGCGCGCTACGATGTATTTAAGCTGATCGATACCGCACTGGCGGGGAATGCCGGCAACGCCTTACAAATGCTGCACAGCCTACAGGCCGAAGGCGGCGAAGACATCGCCATGCTTGGCGCAGTAACTCGGGAAATTCGCGCCCTCTATCAATGTGCGCAACAACTCGAACAAGGTGTCAGTATAGACCGGGTTTTAGACGGTGCCCGAGTGTGGGACAAACGCAAAGCACTTTATAAAAGCGCCCTGCGCCGTATGAAGCCCCTGCAGCTCGGCAAGCTTCTGCAACTTGCTACCCGCATCGACGCCGCGCAAAAAGGCCAAAGCAAGGAAAATGGCACGGTACTGCTCGCCAATCTAGTGTCGCTACTCGCCGGCCAGAAACTCACCGAGTTATTAGCGTAACTGCACGCCAATCAAGCCGAACCGCAACACCGCTTTTAACTTCTTTTAACCGCCAAGACTAGCCAGACCATCAAATAAACCATCTAAAGCAGACAGCGGCAACGCGCCTAAGCCCTGGAGTAACGACGGCAGTAATAGCGTATCTAGGTCATAGGTGACTTCACGCACAACCGCCAGTAATGCACTGCTGATAAACTTAGGCCCTAGGCCAATCGCATCACTTACTTCCGCAGGCGCAAACTCCTCTATCGGAATAACTTTGAGCAGTAAATTGGCAAGTAAGTCGTCGGTGGTAGACACCACCACTTGACCGATTTCGCTGGTGCTGACATTGCCTACCCCATCGATCACGCGAGTGACGTCAAAGAGTAATTCAGACAATAGACTCATGGCACCACCAGCAACGGGGACGCTGCCGCCCTCTTCTTCAATACTGTCAACGATGCCCTGAATATTGCCGGCAAGATGATTTAAAGGGTCGGTCAAACTGCGCAAATCGACTGATGCGGCGTCATCGCCGCTGCCAGCTTCGCCAGTAAATTGTTCTAGCGCTGCTGCAAGTTGATCAAATGGCGCAGGTAAACCTTCCTCGCCCGCCGCCGGTATAGCGCTCTGTAAATTCTGCAGGGCGTACAACAGTGCCTGACTAGCGCGCTCGCCACCCGCGAGTGCCAACTCAGGGTTCTGCTCGGTTGCCGCTCCCTGTAAACCGCTGAGTAGGGAATCGACAACTTCTAATAAAGCATTTCCAGACTCGCCGACAGCGGCGACGACTCCCGCTAAATTTTCCTCTGGAATTGCAGCAGCTAAGGTCGCAAAGCCATCGGCGAACTGAGTTTGCACCGGATCAAGATTCCCCTCTTGATCAGTCACATCAAAATTCGACTCGCCCACTAGAGGATTAGTGAAGCCATCTGAGGCCGGCAAACCAATCGCAGCTTGCTGACTTTGCTCACGACGGAATGCGGGCTGCGGCGTGGCCAAGGAGCCTAAACCAAGTGCGGCATCGTCTGGATCGACTTGATACACTTCGCCGACCATTTTATCGCCTTTAATCTCGACCCAAACAAAACCGTAGCTATCGCCTTTTTCGTAGTACACAGCGTTGTCGTCGCGGTGCTCTAGGCTGCGGGTTTTACTCGCCGCACCCGATAATATAAAGCCCGTTTTACCGCAGGATGCTACTGGCATTAACCACTGCAGGTCGTGGTCGTGACCCGCAAAAAAGAAATCTGCCTTGTCACACAAGGTCTCTTCCAAAAATGCCTTGTAACGGCTGCCCGCCAATACTGGTGCCACAAAGCCCGGCACACCGTCGTAGTTGCCGGCGTTACCATGGGAGCCATTAGACAAATAGGGATGATGAGCGAAGGCGATTTTCCATTTTGCTTTACTGTTCGCCATCGCGTCTTTTAACCACTGCGCCTGCGCCAGACCGTAGTTGTTATACGAAAAATTTTCATTGCTATCGGGGAAGCCACCGGCAATTTGGTTGGAGTCCACGGCAAACAATTCTACCAGTGGCGCCGCCGCATCTCCGCCCTGTGTTAAACGGTAGTAGCGGGCAGGCATATGCCAACGCGATGTTTGCCTAGGCTGCTCTGGATGCAATGCGTCACGGTAGTGGTAATCAACTTGAAAATCACCATTGGCGTTATTCGCGCCATCGCCACCAAAGAAACCACTATTATCGTGGTTGCCCAGCACCATATAGAAGGGCAAATCGATGGGGGCAAAGGGGAGTTCAAACTTTTCTTCAAACTGTGGATCAAGTTCAGAACTCACACCCGACTCGTAGATATTATCGCCAAGTCCTAAAACCAAATCGCAGCCTTTAGCAGCGCAGACCTTTGCCACCGCCTCGCCAACTGCGTAGGCACCCGCGCTACCACTGCCACTGTCGCCCAATAAAATCATTCTTACGACCGGCTCAGTGACAGGAGTTTCATCTACCGGGGCTTGATCCACTAGGTCATCGTCAACGGACGTAGTACTCCCAGTAGAAGAGCTATTAGACGAAGACGATCCGCCGCAAGCGGCGAGGGTCATCATAAGGATGATCAGTAGTGAATTAGCGAGGGTTTTCATAACATTACTCTCAAATTTTAGCGCTTCCATTCTAGTGGCAGCGTCGTTTAAACATCTACGGCACTTGTCACACTTTAGGATAAGAGACCGGTGTATCTTCGATTAGGCGACTACTGCCGCTGTTCACGGCTAAAGTTTTAACTTTGCTAGACTCCACTCCGGACTGATCTGCCGAATCAATATTTTCGGCATAATAAAACTCCGCTTGGGCGCGCTGATGATTCACATCCATCAAAATAAATCCGTGATTTTTTAAGTCCGTGTATTTCATGTGCGGGTTCACCACTGGCAACACCGCCGACACCAATTCAGCGGCCCCATCAGGAAAGCCCGGCGATGTAATACTCGGCGCTACAAACTCAACGCCAAGTGGCTCATCCAACACGCCGCCCGTAATAACCGCACTGCTTTTATACAGCTCGCTTGCCCAGCTGGTGTGAATATCACCGGTGAGTACCACCATATTAGAAATGCTGTTTTCCTCGACAAAATCGAGGATTTCTTCACGTTCGACAGGATAGCCATCCCACTGATCCATATTCACCGCGATCAACGGGCTGAAGTCATTGGTGGGCACACCCGGCAGCAGACGCTGCAGTTCAAGTAATTGCAGCTGGGCAAACATGACTTGCTGACCGACAAATTTCCACTGCCCCTGTGCGGTTGCCAGCTTATTTTTAAACCAAGACTTCTGTGTTTGACCAAGCAAGTCTCGGGCGTCGGCACGAGCGGGATCAACTGGATTGTCTAATTGTTTAACGCGCCCTTCTAGGCGCGTATCTAACATAATGAAATCCGCTAAATCGCCATAGCGAAAGGCGCGATAAATACTGTCTTCACTCACTGTTGGCGGACGAATTGGCATCCATTCAAAGTAGGCTTGGATTGCCTGCGCCTTGCGATTAGCCCATTCGCCCTCGCCGTCATTGTGATTCTCTGCGCCGTCTTTGTAGGAATCATTAGCCGATTCATGGTCGTCCCAAATAGTAATAAAGGGGTGAATTAGATGGGCGGCCTGCAAATCCAAGTCCTTGCGATAATGGGCATAGCGACGGCGATAATCGTCTAAGACCATAATTTCATGGGGCGGATCGAGTCGTCGCTCGCTATTGTCACCGTACTCATCATCGCCGTATTCATAGATGTAATCGCCCAAATGCAGAACAAAATCGAGATCAGTGCGATTGGCAATCATACGATATACAGAGAAATACCCGTGGGGATAGCTGCTACAGGAACACACCGCGTAGCGCAGACGCTCTGCATATTGACCCGGCATAGGTAGCGTTTGCGCCCGGCCAACTGGCGACTGGTGCTCACCCACCGAGAAGCGATACCAATAATACTGTTCTGACAGCAAACCCGCCGCATCAAACTTAACGGTGAAATCTCGCTCAGCACTGGTGCTAAAGATCTCTGACAACACGATACTGTTAAACTCAGCGTCCTCGGCAACCTCACAGAGCACATTGATGGTTCCAATCAGATCCTCTTTTGGTGTCACCCGGGTCCACAAAATCACCCGATCATCCAGCGGATCACCACTGGCGACGCCGTGAATAAACGACACATTTACATCTGAAGCTGCGGTATTTGTAGATGAAGATCTGGAATTGCTGCTGCCGCCACAGGCTGTCAATATTGGCACCGCAATCGATGCCGTTGTCATCACCCGCAGAAAATGTCGTCGCTTCACGGAAAACCCACTCGTGTTATCATCAAAAAGTAACAGCAGAATAACTTTTGGGTGTTACAGATACATTTCAGTGACCGTGGGCGCGCCTAAATATTTACGGAGACAATCTCAACAGATGAAAACCCTTTCACTTTTTGCGGCCTGCGTGCTGCTTATGGCCTGCAGCAGCAAACCCATTCCATTTACCGATTATTTGGTCAGGAACCTTTTGCGTGACAATCTAGAGACGATGGCGACACCCGCCATTTTTAAGGTTGAGGATATTACCGTGAAAAGTCTGGAGAGCGGGGAAACCACGGGTAGCGCTATTGCCGACGTCAGACTGCGCTTTCCTGAAGACTTCGACACCATGGCAAGTTTACGTAGACTAGAACCGTATAACGTCGCCTATTTACAATACAAAAGTAGCTTCGGTAAATTTTCAGCGGGAGAGAGCCAAGTCCATCACGCTGAATATCAATTTGAACGTCGCGAAGGTAAGTGGCACATTGTCGGCAGTCGCGCTATTTCGCCGCCTGAGATTTTTCATGCCGCGGGCAGCCCTGCAACGAAAGAGTAACGCCGGACCTCATTGATAAAACTAAGCAATAAATCGACTGATTAATAGTGACTACCCAACTGTACCCAAGGCGCTTTGCCCTCTTGGTGGTAAACCTTAAAGCGGGTTAAGCCAGCATAGGGTACGCCTAAACGGGTCATCGCGCCCATGGGCATACCCAGCCAATGGCAGATCATCACGCGGATTACGGCGCCATGGGCGACGAGTAAGACCGACTGGCCTTTGTGCTCTTCTGCAATGGCTTCTAGTTCACTCGTAATACGCTGACAGAAATCCGGCATGGCCTCGCCATTTGGAGGGCTCGCCTCTGCGGGAGACTCCCAGAAATCTGCCCATTCCTGCGGAAAACGCTTACGGGCAACATCATGCGCCAAGCCTTCCCAGTCACCGAAATGCATTTCACGCAGGTCTTCGCGCACCGTTATCGGGGTATTTCGATCAGTCGACAACATTTCAGCAAAGCGCTGGCAGCGCTGCAACGGTGAGCTAACAATGGAGTCCCAGCTTACATCACCCATGCTCGCCACTTTGTCGCGCATTTGCTGCCAACCGGTATCACTAAGCGCCACGTCGGTGCTACCGCGAAAAATCTCGCCACCCTCGCAGGCGCCGTGACGTAACAAATCGATACTCGTTGTTGTCACTTTGGCCATCGCAACACCCTAGTTTTAATTATTACCGCGGCTAACGCCGGCCTGTTCAAAGCTCGCCATTTCTTTTTGTAAACGGCAGGCCGCTTGCATAATCGGCAATGCCAAGGCAGCGCCACTGCCTTCACCCAAACGCATATCCAACTGCAGCAACGGCTCGGCTTCCATTTTATTGAGCAAACGGCTATGTCCCGGCTCCGCTGAGCAGTGCGAGAAAAACAACCAAGGCCGAATGGAGGGATTGATTCTGACTGCCGACATTGCCGCTGCTGTACAAATATAGCCATCTACCAATACCGCAATACCATTCTGAGCAGCACGGATATAAGCGCCCGCCAAGGCATTAATTTCGTAGCCGCCTATGCGTCGCAGAACTTCCATGCCATTTTTCATATGGGGCAAATGCCGAGACATCGCACGAGTTACTACCGCCGATTTCTTAGCCAACATTTGATCACTAATTCCGGTGCCACGGCCTACCATCGCGGTTGCTGACAAGCGGGTATGTGCCACCGCCAATGCCGCTGCGGAGGTACTGTTACCGATACCCATCTCGCCACCGATAAAGACATCGATATCGCCAGCCTGATCAATGATATCGCGACCGACGCCCATCGCCTCTTCACATTGCTCCATGGTCATGGCTTCGGTCACGCACATATTCTGAGTACCTGCCCCCACGCGCATATCCAACACATTGGGTAAATCTTCCAAGGCGTACACGGTGCCAACATTGATCACTTTAAAATCGACACCCAGCGCCTTAGCCAACACGCTAATTGCGGCGCCACCACTGGCGAAATTACGCACCATTTCTGACGTCACAGATTGTGGATACGCCGATACATCCTCGGTAGTCACGCCGTGATCGCCAGCAAAAACCGCGATCAATGCCTTGTCTACGCGAGGTTCTAAGGTTCGCTGTATCGCCGACAATTGAATAGCAACATCCTCTAGCCTGCCCAAGGCACCCAGAGGCTTAGTTAAGCTTGCCTGTCGCGCCTGCGCCGAGGCACGAAATTCTTCGTCCGCTTCCGGTGCTAACTCCTCATACCAATGTGACATGCCTTTATCCTTTCAAAACGTGCTCTAAACCCGCTGTTACTAGCACAACCCGATCTGCCATAGCAGCGAGGTCCTGATGTAAGCGTCCCGATTCGTCGACAAATTGCCGACTCAATGATCCTAGCGGCACAATACCCTGCCCCACTTCGTTACTCACCAATACGATATGGCCTTCGGCGCGCTTAAGTACCTGATAGAACTCATCACGTATTTGCCGCCAAACTGAAAGATCGTCTTTCATTAGCCAGTTACTTAACCACAAAGTTAAGCAATCTACTAAAATGGCAGTGTCTGTCTTTGCACTGCTGTGAATCGCCTGAGCGAGCGCTTCAGGTGCTTCTACGGTCTGCCAACCATCGTGACGACGCTGATATTGATGGTGAGCGATACGCGCCGCCATCTCCTCATCGCCCGCGGTGGCGGTAGCGATGTAAATTCGCTTCGCATGGTTATCTGCAGCGCATATACGCTGCTCTGCCAAGCGACTTTTACCCGATCGCGCCCCACCAAGATACAGCTCTAACACCGCAACGCCCCCTAACCATAGCCGCCAATACTGCCACCAAGAAGTGATCTGACGTATAGTAAACCGCTTATTCTACAAGACCGGCCACAACAGAGGGAAATATGGGACATCGATTATCGAAGATTTATACTCGTACAGGCGATGACGGCACTACTGGGCTAGGTGACGGCTCGCGTATCGACAAAGATCACCACCGCATGGACAGCATCGGCACCGTTGACGAACTGAATTCTGTTATCGGTTTATTAATCGCCGAACTGCCAACAGAAGATGCTTATTTGCCACTGTTAGCCCGTATTCAGCACGATCTCTTTGACCTCGGCGGCGAGCTTGCTGTCCCTGGCTACACCATGATTAGCGCCGAGCGCATCGGCGAGTTGGAAGCCAGCCTCGATGAATTAAACGAAGATCTGCCACCACTTAAAAACTTCATCCTGCCCGGCGGTAGTAAAACCGCAGCATTGTGCCATATGGCCAGATCAGTATGTCGTCGGGCTGAGCGGTGCTTAGTAGCACTCAACAAAACCGACGAAGTAAATGCCACTGGACGACAATATTTAAACCGTCTGTCAGACTTTTTATTCGTGATGGCGAGATTGCTGGCCAGACGAAATGGCGGCCAAGAAGTGCTATGGCTGCAAGCTGACAAACGATAACAACCTTCTTGTAGACCTGTTTTCGTTTTCCAGCAAACGAAAACAGGGTAAACACGTTCTAATTAATGACGCTGAGCCGATATAGCAACGACCTCGCTTACCACAACCACGCAGCACCGCGAACACCGCTACTATCACCATACTTCGCTTTCACTAATTTCGTTTCGCAGCTATCGCTAAAAACAAAGCCGCTCCAATATTGCGGGACTTTCTCATAAATAATATCGACATTCGAGACGCCACCACCCAGCACAATTACGGCGGGATCGAGCAAGTTAATGACGCCAGATAAAGCACGCGCCAATTGCCGACAATAATTATCCAAAACAGCATCCGCTAAAGCTTCACCCGCCGCCGCACGTTTAGCAATTTCTGGCGCTTTGATGGATTCACCGCCGGCATTAGAGTAACTTTTCGCCAATCCCCCACCGCACAAATACGTTTCAATGCAGTTAATTCGGCCGCAGTAGCACACCCGCTCCTCTGTCGCCCTCGGCATGGGATTATGCCCCCATTCACCGGCAATACTATTTGCGCCGACAAGAACCTGTTTATTGACAACTACCCCACCACCGGTTCCGGTACCAAGAATAACGCCAAATACGGTGGGGTACTCGCTTCCGGCGCCGTCTACTGCTTCAGACAGTGCAAAGCAATTGGCGTCATTACTAAACCGCACTTCGTAGCCAAGTCGCTTGCCCAAATCAGCTGGCAGAGCATGCCCGCTGATGGCAAGGGTGTTACTGTTTTTGATCAAACCGGTGAGGGTTGAAATTGCGCCCGGACCGCCTAAGCCAACCGTTGCAGTGCCTGTCGCATGGGTCTGTAAACCCTCAACTAACCCCGCGATAGCCTCAACCACTGCGGCGTAGCTATGGGACGGAGTAGCAATGCGTTCACGTGCTATTTGCTCGCCATTTTCGGCAAGCAAAATACCCTCTATTTTTGTTCCACCTAGGTCAACACCAATACGCAAAATCGATTCCTCTCTTGCTACACAGAGCAATAATAACGTCTATACAAGCTGAACCACCGCCACAATACACACCCAAACCAACAAACTGCGAGACAATAAATGCTGAACCGCCAACAACTCCTCGCTTGCTAACTTCACAAACTGCTCACCATCTACCTGCCCCTCTGGCAAGTAAACTGGCAGCGCCTTCATACCGACCGCGTCTAAGATTTCGCCAGAGGGCAGTTCACTTTTTAAGTGCTCCCGCCATGAAGTGATACACGTATCGAAATTACCGACAATCGCAAAAGCGAAACCGAGCAAGCGCACGGGTAACCACTCTAAGTAAAAGAGGGCAGTTGCAGCACGGTCACGGTCTTCCTGTTTTAGCTCATTGTCGTTCACCAGTAAAAATAACAAGCGATACGCAAACGCCGCCGCCGGGCCTGCAAACACAAACCAGAACACCACGGCGAACCAGCGCTCAAATCCTTGGTAAAATACCGCTTTGCGAACGCTGTGATGGAGTTGAAGGGCGTTATCTGCGCCATTCTCACAAAGCTCAGAGCTGAATCCACGGCCATGCTGGTAAGCACCTTCTAAATCTCCGCGTTGCCAGCTATTTAAATAGAGCTTAAGAAGAATCTGAAAATCGCCACGGCCTAAGCTATAGAGCAATAAAGCAAGGCTCAGTAAAAATACCGGAAGGCCAAACAGCAACGGCGCTAACAACCAAAGCACAACGAAAACAGCGATCACCGGCAAGGCTATCAAGAGCAGTAAACGCAGCGTGCTATTTGCTACACCTGCGGTCATATCGCGGTAGCGCGCAAACCAATGGTCTTCTTGAATAACGCCGCCACTACCCCAAAACTGCACCGCCGCCCAAGCAATTAGTATGGCAAAAAATTCCATGATCTATCCCAATTCATTCTTATAGTATGCCCAATCAAAGGCAGAACCAGGGTCAGTTTTACGACCCGGCGCTATATCACAATGACCAACTATACGTGCAGATGAGATAGCCGGATAGTAGGCCCTTAGGCTTTCTGTTACCGCAATTAACTCGCGATATTGAGCGTCGGTATAAGGTATGTCGTCCGCACCCTCTAGCTCTACGCCAATACTAAAATCATTACAATTCTCTCGCCCGTCAAACCGAGATACTCCGGCGTGCCATGCTCGGTCATTAAAAGACACAAACTGATGTATGCCGCCTTCGCGATCGATAAACAAATGGGAGGACACCTGCAGACCATTTAGATCTGAAAAGCTGTCGTGAACACTGCAATCTAAACAATTAGTGAACAGTGCATGCACATAGGGACCACCAAATTGCCCCGCTGGCAAACTAATATTATGAATAACGAGCAGGCTAATATCTGCGCCATCAGGCCGCTGATTATAATTTGGCGAGGGATGCCTAGCGGCATTGGCTAGCCAGCCCGATGGCTCTATAAGGTACATGTTTCATCGCCCAATACAGTCTGTGCGTTCATCGCTGGATCACCAAAACAGTAACAGCGTTAATCGCTAGAGCTTACCGCGCCCAGCGTAACGCTGTAAAACCGCGCTAGCTTGGCCATTCATTGTTAGGCGTTCTCGCTAAAGGCTGCGTTAACCCCATCGCCAAGCAGCCGCAGCAACCCCTCTTGTACCATTGTAGCGACTAACTCGCCTGTTTCAGCATACACATGCCCCATCACCAAGGCACGATCACCAAAGCAGCTGGCACTATGCATATCATACAAATGCCAATTATTCAGATTAACAGGGCGATGAATCCACATTGTGTGGTTCAGAGTGGCCATCTGAGAAGCCTGTGATGTAATTTGATTTCGATACGGCAGAGATGCCGTGCGAATAAAATTATGGTCACTAATAAACGCCAACATCGACCGCTGCATGGCAGGGTCATCGGGCACGTCATGTTTTGCCTTCATCCACATACGTTGCACCGCTGGGCGATTGTTTAACTCTAAATACGAGGGCAGCTCTAAACACCTGAAATCAAAAACACTATTGGTCGCCAAAAACTCGTAGAGCCGATGTAAGCCGAGTTCGTCAAATGCCTTGCGATAGGATTCCATGGTGCGGAAAGAATCTGGCGGCAACACCTCAGGCATTTTTGGCTGCAGATTAAAGCCCTCAGCCTCGATATGAAAGGACGCCTCTAACGTGAGCAACACTCGCCCTTGCTGTTTCGCAGTGACTCGCCGCACACTAAAATTTCGTCCATCTCGAAGGTTGGCAACCTTAAAATGAATCGCCCCCTCCAAGTTGCCGGCGCGCAGGAATTGAGCGCTTAGTGAATGACAGAGTCGTCCCTCTACTGTTTGATTTGCCGCCGACAAGGCCTGCCCCAATACCTGACCACCATAAATGTGATTCTTTGCCGCGGAATAGCGGCTGTAACCAACAAATTCATTGCTGGCGATTCGCTCTAGCATCAAGTGAGAAATAAAATCGTCAACTAAGCTCATAAACGTTCCTAAATTCTGAGCGTTTAGAATACAGGAGTGATCGCCGTAAATCGCAACCTTTGACCAACAATCAGGCCATTATTTAGCAGGCGTACAAGGTCAGATGAAATTTGATATTATTTTGCCGATCTTTAGTGAACATCGTCCAAGAATAGCAACAAACATGGAGACATACATGCGCGCCATTACCATCAATAAGCCCTCGTCACTCGACACCCTTAGTGTTATCGAATCACCCGAGCCCACACCGGGTCATGGCGAGATCGTGGTGCAATGGCGGGCAAGCTCATTAAATTACCATGATTACCTGGTAGCGATCGGCATGATTCCTGTCGTTGACGGACGCATACCACTGTCTGACGGCGCCGGTGACGTTGTCGCCATTGGTGAAGGCGTCACAAAATGGAAGGTCGGCGATAAGGTCATGTCTGCCTTTTTCCCCAATTGGATAGAGGGCAAGGTCAATAAATCCAAGACCCTCGCCCTCTTTGGCGACACCGTTGACGGCTGCGCCGCCGATAAATCTTGTATCGGGCAGGATTCCGTATCACGCATGCCAGATGGATATAGCTATGCAGAAGCCGCGACACTGCCCTGCGCTGCGTTGACAGCATGGCGCGCACTTATTGTCGAAGGCAATTTACAAGCGGGCGATACGGTATTGGTAGAAGGTACAGGTGGCATGTCAGTGTTTGCCCTGCAAATTGCCAAAGCAGCGGGCGCCTATGTGTACGCGACCACCTCTTGCGATGACAAAATTGATCAACTTAAAAAGCTTGGCGCAGACACCATCATCAATTACAAAACCGACCCAAAATGGGGCTCAACCATACACAAACTTTCTAATGGCGGTGTAGACCATGTGTTAGACATTGGCGGGAGCACCACCCTCAACCACTCAATTGATGCGGCCAAAGTTGGCGGCCACATTTCACTCATCGGCATACTCGGCGGTTTCACGGCAGAGATGATGCTGCCGAAAATATTCGGCAAGCACATACGAATGACAGGTCTTTCTGTGGGTAGCGTCGAAATGCAAAATGCGATGGTAAAAGCGATCAACATCTCTGGTCTGCGCCCGATCATCGACCGCAGCTTTGCTTTTCAGGAACTCGGCACGGCATTCCGCTACCAAGAAACTGGAAAGCACTTTGGTAAAATTGTTATTGAGTATTAATTGCTAACGTTAAAAAATTCCTTAACTGATCGAAATGGCGGATAGACATATCTGCCTCATTCGCAAAACTGGCGACCCCACTTGGATCATACAAGCAACTTCTCATTCCCGCCGCCCTTGCAGCATGCAAGTCGTAAATATAATCACCAACATAAATCGCGTTTTCCGGCAATATCGAAAATCGCTCAGCTAAAAACAACAAGCCAGAGGGATCGGGCTTCGCTGGCGCATCTTCACGGGTAATTACATTAGCTATTGGTATTGCCAAGCGAGCACGACAAACCTCAAACGCAGCACGGGTGTTGCGCGTCACAATACCTACTGGAATCCTAGCGGCAGCCAAGGCCGCAAGTAAGTCCTGTGCGCCAGGCATCCAGGTCGATACTTCAGCCCCTGCCATTTCAAATTCATGAATGGTTTGCTCAGCGGCAGCCCGCTGTATTGGGCTGGGTAATGCAGCTAAATAGGCAAGTAAATCGACATCAGCTGGCCACGCCAGTGCCTCACGCAACACCTGAAAATCTAAGCCAGAATCGACAAGTGTGCCGTCTAGATCAAATAGTACTGCTGAAACATTTGCTAAGGTCATATCAATTTTTTAGACGATAACCAGTACGGAATATCCAATAAATTCCAAGTAAACACAGTCCAAGGAACACTAGAATCATCGCCACACTTACACCGACATTGACGTCGGCAACACCATAAAAACTCCACCGAAAGGCGCTGATTAAATACACCACCGGATTCGCCAAGGTGATGGTTTGCCAGAGCGGTGGCAACATTCCAATTGAATAAAAACTACCACCAAGAAAGGTGAGTGGCGTCACGATGAGCATTGGCACTACCTGCAGCTTCTCGAAACCGTCCGCCCAAATACCAATAATAAAACCAAACATACTAAACGTCGCCGCCGTCACTACCAGGAACGTCACCATCCAGAATGGATGGGCGACGTGGTAATCCACAAACAAATTTGCGGTAAGCAGAATAATACTGCCAACAATGACGGACTTGGTCGTTGCCGCTCCTACATAGCCCAGTACAATTTCTCGCATGGAGATCGGCGCCGACAAAAGCTCATAGATCGTGCCATTGTATTTCGGGAAATAAATACCAAAGGAGGCGTTGGCAATACTTTCCGTCAATAGCGCCAACATTACTAAACCGGGAATAATAAACGCCGCATAGCTCACACCATCAATCTCAACCATGCGCGAACCGATGGCGGAACCGAACACCACAAAATACAGTGAGGTAGAAATAACGGGAGACGCAATGCTCTGCATAATCGTCCGCCAAGTACGGTGCAATTCAAATTTATATATCGCCTTAACCGCATGAAAATTCATTCTGCAGCCTCCGCTGACGCTCTTTCTGTAACCAAGCTCACAAATATTTCCTCTAAAGAACGCTGCTTAGAATGTATGTCTTTGTAATCGATACCGTGCTCATCTAACCGTCTGAATAAATCGGCAATACCGGTTTGATCACCTTGAGTGTCAAAGTGATAAATTAATTCTAAACCGTCCTGCGTGAGCGACAGCGGGTAGGCCTTCAGTTCTGTGGGCAGGTCGAGCAGCGGCTTCTGCAACTGTAAACGTAATTGCTTCTGACCGAGTTTTTCCATCAGCACATCTTTTTCTTCCACCAAAATAAGCTTGCCGCGACTGATCACACCAATGCGATCTGCCATTTCTTCCGCTTCTTCTATGTAGTGAGTGGTTAATATGATGGTAACGCCACGTTCGCGAAGCCCGCGAACCATCTCCCACATATCTCGGCGCAGCTCAACATCAACACCGGCGGTTGGTTCATCAAGGAATAAAATCTCCGGCTCGTGGGACAGGGCTTTGGCAATCATCACCCGACGCTTCATACCACCAGACAACTCCATAATGCGGGAGTCGCGCTTTTCCCACAGCGAAAGCTGCCGCAGAATTTGTTCGATATAGGCCTTGTTTGGCGCGCGACCAAACAGGCCGCGGCTAAAATTAACCGTCGAAATAACGCTCTCAAAACCGTCAGTACACAATTCTTGAGGTACCAAGCCAATCTTGCTACGCGCGGCACGAAAGTCCCGGATGATGTCATGACCACCGGCAGTAATAACGCCAGAGCTCGGATTCACGATGCCACATATAATGCTGATCATCGTAGTCTTACCAGCACCGTTGGGGCCTAGCAGCGCGAATATTTCACCGCGTCGAATATCTAAAGAAACGTCGTTTAGCGCCTGAAAACCAGAGTCGTATATTTTGTTCAAATGTTGAACGCTTATAATGGGTGACACATGCACTCCTCAATGACGACGGCTGAACTCAAAAACCGTAAGGGTAAATAAAACGCACAAGAGTGTCGGCGATGCGCGCAAACTTGGCAAGTGCCCGCGCAGCAAGCCAACTTCTCACTACCAACAAAAATTTATCTCCACATTAACGATCACTTAGCAATGCACCTTGCTGCCAAGCTGTCATTATTTCCTGCAAAACCGTGAGTGTCGGTGATACCGCTTTGACACTGCGCTGATCACGCACTCTTGAGGAAAGTCCCCAGAGTAAACTGAGTAAAAACTCTGCCTTGTGGTCTTCTGCAGAAATATTATCCGCTTTCAGTGCCTCGGAAAAAAATATTAGCAGATCGCTTTTAAACTTTGCGACCGCGACCAATGCTGATTCAGGCAAGTGATCACGACCCACAATAGTATTAACTAAAAGACAGCCATTCTTACGTAAACTATGGGAAGGTGATTTCTCAATATTACGAAAAAAATTGAGGATTGCAGCAACACTTGGCGACCCGAGCTGTTCGATGTCCTGCTGCACTGACGCAGCATAGCAAGTCAGCACTTTTGCAAACAAAGCCTCTTTGTCGCCAAACGCGTTAATCAAACTACGTCCGCTCAGCCCTGTCTCACGCTCAAGCAACTGATAGCTGGTGCCGTCAAAACCATGCTGCCAAAACAACGTAGTCGCAACATCAAGTACGGCACCCTCTTCAAACGTCTTTTTTCGCCCCATTTACTACAATGCCTATTGCAATATAAAACTCTGCGGCTATATTACACTGACCATTGCAAAAAATCATGGGAAAATCTTATGAGCAGAATCAACGTTGGTGATTGCATCAGCGAGCTAAATTTGCCCGCCATTGACGGTAGGCTCTTCTCAATAGAGCAGGTCGCCGGTAGGCGCTATCTACTATCATTTTTTCGGTTTGCGGGCTGCCCATTCTGCAATATGCGCGTCCACGAGCTAGTAAAACACTACGCCGATTTTGGACCCAACTTCACGGTGGTGGGGATTTTTGATTCTTCACTGGAAAATCTTCAACGCCATGCCGAGGATCATCATGCACCCTTTGCATTATTAGCAGATGCAGACAACGTTTATTATCGCCGCTTTGGCGTAGAACGTTCGGTATGGGGAGTTATTAAAGGCTTAGTGCTACGCCTGCCTCGGATCCTACATGCAGTATTCATTAAAGGTTTTATTCCCAGAACCATTCAGGGCAACATCACAACCATGCCGTTGAATATTCTGGTCGACGAAAACGGCCGTGTGCAGTATGCCCACTACGGCCGCGATGAAGGTGATCATATACCGCTAATGGCGGTACGGGAGTTTGCCCTTTCAGGTAAGGTACCACCGAACACGATATAAAAATCAGTGCGGCGTGAATACTGCGGGGAATCTATGGAATCGGCTTCGCTACGACGGAATATGAAGTTGCTGCCAAAACATCTTCGCGGCGGTATCACTCATGACATTAATAGCAGTTACATCAAGGTAAATACCGTCTATTAGCAAACGGCTCATACCATGCAAGGTTGACCAACTCACTTGCGCAAAACGCAGTGCATCGACATCTGTGTTACTCATGGACTGCTGCCATAGACGAACTTGCTCGATATAAGCTTTAAAGGCGTCATAGGCCTCAGACCTGAGCGAATCAGTCAATTGTTGAGACTTCCACAAGCGCGCACCAAACATCAGCTCATAATATTCTGCATTCTCAATTGAAAACTGCACATAGCGTTTTACAAACAAACGCACCGCCGCCTCACTCATTTCACCCCCATCCACAAATGGTGGTGTTCTCACTACCTCCTGTAAGCGACGGAAACCCTCTTCGGCAACACCGCAAAGCAGAGCCTGCTTGTCAGTAAAGTGATGATAGGGTGCCGTGCGAGACACACCGAGGTTCTGGGCAAGCTTTCGCATCGACAAGCCAGACTCGCCCTCTTCTCTTAGTAAACGAGCGGCTTCGTCTAAAATTTGGCGACGTAGATCGCCATGGTGATAGGGCTTATCACTCACACTAGTTGTATCAATTAGAGCTTCTGGGCTATTCGTCATACCAGCAATTTACCAAGCAATCTTGACACTGTCTATATTGAGCGCTAATCTCAGCAAACTTGACACCGTCTAGTTGTGAAATTTCAGCAATGCACCGCCGCTGTCAGCCGATTATTTTGACCGAAACCCCACACCGGAGAGCAACACCATGAGCCACTATCCCCATATGTTAAAGCCGCTGGACCTTGGGTTCACCGTTCTAAAAAATCGCGTCATCATGGGCTCTATGCATACCGGTTTAGAAGAAGCTGAAAATGGCTTTGAACGCATGGCGGCGTTTTTTGCAGAGCGTGCCCGCGGCGGTGTTTCACTTATCGTTACCGGCGGCTTCGGCCCCAATATACGCGCAGCCACCCACGAACATACTAAAATGCTGCGCACTGAAGAAGACTGTGTTGGCCACCGTATAGTGACTGACGCGGTACATGCAGAGGACGGAAAGATCTGCATGCAAATTCTGCACACTGGCCGATATGCCTTCAACAATAACCCCATTGCACCCTCGGCGATTCGTGCGCCGATCAATTCGGCCACGCCCGAGGCGGCGTCCATCGATCAAATTGAAGAGCAGATTCAGGACTTCGTTCGCTCCGCCGTACTTGCTCAAAAGGCAGGATACGATGGTGTCGAAATCATGGGTTCCGAAGGCTATTTCATCAACCAGTTTTTGGCTAAACGAACGAATCACCGCGACGACGAATGGGGCGGCGACTACGCAAATCGCATGCGCCTGCCAGTAGAAATCGTTCGCCGTGTAAGGGAAGCCACTGGCGAAAACTTTATTATTATCTATCGCTTATCCATGCTCGATCTTGTCGAGGGCGGTAGTAGTTTTGATGAAATACTGACCTTGGGTCAGGCTGTCGAAAAAGCCGGCGCAACCATCATTAACACGGGTATTGGTTGGCACGAGGCACGTATTCCGACCATCGCCACCAAAGTACCCCGCGCTGCCTTTACTTGGGTAACCGCTAAATTCCGCGCCGGCCTGTCGGTACCAGTAATCACGTCAAACCGAATCAATACGCCGGAAGTAGCAGAGGAGGTTCTCGCTCGTGGTGACGCCGACATGGTTTCCATGGCTCGCCCTTTTCTTGCGGACTCCGACTTCATCATAAAAGCGGCGGCTGGCCGCAGCGATGAAATCAATACCTGTATCGGCTGTAATCAAGCATGTTTAGATCATATTTTTAGCGGCAAGTTAACCAGCTGCCTCGTCAATCCTCGCGCATGCCATGAAACCGAACTAAACATCTCAGCTGCAACGACGCTTAAAAATATCGCCGTCGTTGGCGCCGGCCCAGCAGGCTTAGCCTTTGCCACCACCGCCGCCGAGCGCGGCCATAAGGTGACTTTATTTGACGCCGCCAACAGCATTGGCGGTCAATTTAATATCGCTAGAAAGGTACCCGGTAAAGAAGAGTTTAACGAAACTATTCGCTACTTTGAGCGCCGTCTAGCGATCACCGGCGTAAAGACTGAGCTTGGCACAAAGGTCGATCAAAAAATCTTAAACGACGGTCGCTACGACGAAATTATACTCGCCACGGGTATCACACCGCGCACCCCACCCATTGACGGCATCGATCACCCCAAGGTACTCAGCTATCTTGACGTTATCCGCGACGGTAAGCCTGTTGGCAAAAAAGTCGCCATCATTGGCGCTGGTGGCATTGGCTTTGACGTCGCTGAATTTTTGACCCATAACAGCGACTCAAGTACCAGTATTCCGACCTTTATGCGCGAATGGGGAGTTGACATGAGTCTTGAGGCGCGCGGCGGTATCGAGGGCATAAAAGCCGAACTTACAGCCTCACCGCGCGAGGTATATTTACTTCAACGCAAGGCATCTAAAGTCGGCAATGATCTCGGCAAAACCACTGGCTGGATCCATCGTACCGGCCTTCAGAAAAAAGGTGTAAATATGATACCAGGTTGTGAGTATCTAAAAATTGACGACGCCGGGCTCCATATTCGCCTAGGGAATGAGACGCGGATTTTTGACGTCGACAATATCATCATTTGCGCTGGCCAAGAGTCATTAACCGAACTGAGTGATGGACTTCATAGCCCAGTGCACTTAATTGGTGGCGCACATTTAGCGACTGAGTTAGACGCCAAAAGAGCAATTGACCAAGGCACGCGGCTCGCCGCGATAATCTAAAAAAACTGCGGGGTATGGCATCTGCCGTCCCGCAATCACCGTATCAAGTAAGTGTTTCTAAACAGAGGCCGCCATTCAATGTGCGGCACAACCATGGCTAATGACGCCGCGCTTTCAAAAATGCACTTTCGCAAACCCTACCGATTTCTAGCAATTACTTGCGCGCTTATCTTCCTTACGGCGTGCAGCAGCCCGTCACCCAGTAAACATACAAACGACGCCACCAACACCAGCGACCATTACGATGGTGAAAAATTTCACAACCCCTATTGGCCGGATTTTGATAAAAGTATTTGGGATGTCGTTCGGCTGCGCTACTTTTCCGATCTAAAAATAGCCGACAACGAAGCCAACGCCCATCGTGTTCCCGTAGCCAGCCACATCGCTGATCTTCGCTCAGCTGCGCCAGATGTATTTCAGGTGACATGGCTGGGGCACGCGAGTTTTTTAATTCAATATCGCGGCATTGCCATTCTTACCGACCCCATATTATCGCCACGCGCGTCACCACTCCCAGTCGGCGGCTACCCCCGTTTGGTCGCTATGCCCATCGGCATCGACGATCTACCGGACGTAGATTACGTGCTTATCTCCCACAACCACTATGACCATCTTGATTTAAATACAATAGAAGCGCTGGGAAAATCGCCTCATTATTTAGTGCCCGCAAAACTTGGCGACTGGTTTATCGACTTGGGAATTCCAAGCGATCACATCCACGAATTTGACTGGTGGGAAAGCCGCGATGACGGCAATATCATCGCCACCGCAACCCCTTCACAACATTGGTCTGGGCGCAGCTTATTCGACCGTTTTGACACATTGTGGGCATCCTGGCATGTCAAAATTGCTGATCGAAGCATTTGGTTTGCAGGCGACACCGGTTATAACGCTCATCAATTTGTCGAGATTGGTCAACGTCTCGGCGGCGTTGATTTAGCGTTAATCCCAATTGGCGCTTACCACCCTCGCAGCTTTCTTAAAGAGCAACACGTCGATCCTGAGCAAGCTATTCAAATCCACAAAGATATACGCGCCAAACGAAGTATTGGCATGCACTGGGGGACATTTCAGCTTAGCGCTGAAGCCATAGATGAACCGGTAGAACTCATTGCCCGAGCGCAACGTCTAGGCCTTATAGATGAAGGAGAGTTCTCCACCATGGCGATAGGAGAAACCCGACAACTCCCTTAATATTAAGCTAATTTAAACGGCGCTCAAAACTCGGTCATAAGTATAAGCCACAGTATTTGGGTGGAACAAAAGGCAAAACAACGCCTCCAAGTCCTCGCGACGCGATACAATCTCGCTCGCACTATCAAAATACGCGCCGCATTCCGCAATTCCACCAAAAAGGACATGCATGCCCCATCACCGCCACATACTACGTGCGCTGCTAATCTCTGCACTGATGACACTGCATCTTGGTTTGGCAGTGCACGCTGCAGAGTCAGACACACTAAATCGACAACGTTTCGAGGTTAACAATACGTGGCTGACCGAAATGAGCGGCGTCGCCGCCAGCAATATTTACAAGAATCACTTTTGGGCACATAACGATAGCGGTGATCGTGGTCGCCTGTTTTCCTTTGATGAGCAGGGTAAAATGCTCACCGAATTACGCATCGATAACAGCAGCGCTTTTGACTGGGAGGACATGAGCAGTTTTAAAGATGCCAGTGGCTCTTATTTACTCATCGGTGATATTGGCGACAATATGATGTTACGGCCCTTCGCGGACGTCTATCTGGTGCATGAACCAGTAAATATAAGTAAACAGATAATTCACGCACAAGTAAATCGTCATTATTCACTCGTTTATCCGGACGGCCCACACGACGCAGAGGCCATAGCCGTGGATGCCGGCGAACGTTTTGTGTATGTTCTTACCAAGCGTGACACCCATCCGCGACTGTATCGTTTTTCCTTAGATGCCGTCGAAGGACAAGCGATACCGCTAAATTATCTTGGCGAAATCCGCAGCATTCCCAGTATCGAAAAACACCAGCCACAGAGACAGGGTGGCATTAGCGGCGGCTCACCAACCGCGATGGAGTTCAGTCCAAACGGCGATATCGCAATGATCGTAACACTGCGCAACACCTATTTTTTTAAACGCGAGCACAACCAAAGTTGGCTACAGGCGCTCAACAAAACTCCCTTCGCACGTACGCAGAACCGGATGCGGCAAGTCGAATCGGGCACATTTACAACTGACGGTAAAAGGGTGCTAGTCGGCTCAGAGGGCAAGCCTGCGGTATTGGAATTTACCGACACGCCAAAATTTAATGACGGCAAAAATTAATACCGGCGCCAGAATATTCGCCGGTATTAGCTGAACTTAAATTGCGATCGCTGGGGTGATACAAAATAGCGTTAGAATCACACCAATACCAGCAACCCAAACTAAGCTTCGCAGTGTCGCCCAATTTTGCAAATAGCATATGGTGAATACAATACGTACCCCAATGTATGCCAAGGCTAACATATTGACGTTCCCCTGCTCTGCGCCACCAAATTGCGCAATAATTACGGCGGCAGCGTATAAAGGAAAACCTTCGAAGCCATTCTGGCTAGCAGCAACTGCACGGGCTCTCCAGCCGCCTACCCGCGCCAACCATTCACGGGGATGGTTATTATCAAAATGACCAATGTCCGTTTTACCAAGCTTTGCAAATAACGACGTCACGCCAGGCATCATCCCAGCAGCAAAAATACACCAAAATGCGATACTCATTTCATTCCCCAGTTTTTAATTTATTAATATAATTTTACTACTGACCAACAACTTACGGCATTCGCCGAAGATACGTCTATACAACACATTATTGCGCGACTACATATTTCTTGCCCCTCCACCGCTAATCCAAAGATGTCGGTTTAAGTAGTGTTCTTAACCAATTAAAAAAGCCATTATTTTGTAAGACCATCCTGTCGACACCATCAAAAAAAGTCTCCAGCTGCGCTGGATTTTCAAAATAATCAGCTCGGGTCTTCATCGGTTTATTCGGGTCTAACTCTTTTACAATAACAGCAGGGTTCCCTGCCACAATCACATTCGCGGGTACATCTTTTGTCACTACAGCACCGGCGGCAACCACGCTATTCTCGCCAATCGTCACGCCCTTCAACACGGTACTGTGATCGCCCAACCAGACATTATCCGCAATATGCACCGGCGTAAAACTAGTACTGCGCTGACTACGGTCATAAAGCTCGTGCCAATCGCTATCAGTAATATAGACACCATTGGCCATCATCACGCTATTACCAATAATAATTTCATTGGCCGCTGAAATTCTGGTGCCCGGACTAATAAGGACATAGTCGCCGATTTTAATACGGCCACTTTTTTCATCGACGCCCCATACGCCGATTTTGACGCGGCTTTCCGGCTCGCCAATAACGGTCGCGCAACTGCCAATTTCAATATTTGGCCCGGAAATGGAGATATACCAAGGCTTCATAAAAGTGGGATAATCGCCAAGATAGTCGCAAGCGGGCTTCAGAAAATGCTGCGTATACCAGTAACGGAATCGCAAATAATTTTTTTTCACCCAGTAGGGTCTTCTATCCTGCCGCATTAGCTGTCCGCAATTATTATATTGCGCTAGTGTCGCAAGCACTGACTCACAGGGCAATCATTAGAACGTTACCAATTCATGAAGAAACGCAGCGACAACACGCCTCCACGGGAAGTAACTAGCAACCAGAACGGCATTCACCCGAACTTAGTGACGACGGTGAACAAACATTTGAGCCATGCCTTTCAAAAACCGTATGCACAACACAATATTGAGGCCTTCAAAGACTGCTCCCAATGGTTGGCGCAGCGACCAAACCCACTCATCTTGGATTCGTTTTGTGGCACAGGCGAAAGCACTCGGCAGTTAGCTCGCTTATTCCCCGAGTCTCTGGTTATCGGCGTCGACAAGTCCGCAGTACGGCTAGAGCGACACCAACAGGAACAAGACGAACCGATTGAAAACTACCGACTTGTTCGCGCCGATGTCGACGATTTTTGGCGCCTCGCCGTCGATGCTAACTGGCAATTGAAGCATCACTTTTTGCTCTACCCCAACCCATGGCCAAAAAGCGCGCAGTTGCAATATCGGGTACATGGCTCAGCCGTTTTCCCTGCATTGCTTCAACTAGGCGGCGAGGTGACCTTGCGCAGCAATTGGAAGCTCTACGTTGACGAGTTTGCCGCAGCACTTTCTATTGCGGGAAAAGGCGCGGCAACAAGACCCTATTTCCCCGAAACCACCATTACAGCTTTTGAACGCAAATATCACCACGCGGGACAGTCACTCTGGGAGTGTCGTAGCCAATTAACAGAGAAGTAACCTCGCAGTTAGCCCCCCTGTTAACTGACGCACTGGCGGCGTTATACTAGAGGCACATTTACCAATACAAAATTTATGATGAGCACTCTCGCAGAAAAAACCGCAATAAAGCAGGACCCCGTATGGCAGACTATCCGCAAGGAGACTGCCTGTGAGGTTGAGCGCGAGCCCGTACTCGCCAGTTTCCTGCACGCAACCATTCTGAATCACGACAGCCTTGAAACTGCGCTGAGCTATCATCTCGCGCATATTTTAAATAGCCCCGCGGCGTCGGCATTATTAGTCCGTGAAGTGATTGAAAAAGCATTTGCCGCAGACCCTAATATCGGTCGCGCCATTCGCGCTGACATTTGCGCCGTGTTTGAACGTGACTCAGCCTGTTCTAGCCTTTCAGTGCCATTTTTGTACTTTAAGGGTTTTCACGCGCTGCAGTCGTATCGTATTGCGCACTGGCTGTGGACGCAGGGCAGAACCTCGCTAGCGCTGTTTTTCCAAAACCGTATTTCTTGCGAATTCGGCGTTGACATTCATCCGGCAGCGAAAGTGGGTCATGGTATTTTGATGGATCATGCTACCGGCATAGTCATCGGCGAAACAGCGGTGGTCGGCAACAATGTATCGATCATGCAGTCGGTCACACTAGGTGGGACGGGCAAAGAAGAAGGCGACCGTCATCCGAAGGTCGCTGATGGCGTACTACTCAGCGCTGGCGCAAAAATACTCGGCAACATCCATATCGGCGAGGGTGCTCAGGTTGTCGCTGGCAGCGTTGTATTAAGAGATGTTCCCGCGCATACCGTAGTTGCTGGCGTGCCCGCTAAAGTAATCGGCAAACCGGATTGCGCAGCACCGGCACTGTCTATGAACCACCGCGCTTGCTGCGACGAATAAGGTCGCCGAGCAAGCCCAACACTCCTAGTTCAACGTTTGCATGATGGCCGAATGCCGTTTGCTTTCGCTTTTTCGTATAAGGGTTTCGCGGTCACCATTTGCTTTTGCAAATCTTTAATACGCGATGCATGCGATGGGTGAGTTGACATAAATTCTGGCGGCTGACCATCGCTTAAGGCGCTCATGTTTTGCCACAGGGCAATACTCGCTTCTGGGTTAAATCCTGCCTTTGCCATGAGGTCTAAGCCCACTAAATCCGCCTCTGACTCCTGCGCACGACCGTAGGGAAGCACCACGCCGTACTGTGTTCCTAAACCCAACAATCCCATCACGGTGTCTTTTCCTGCGCCTTCACCCAGCAACACACCAATCAATTGAGTACCGGTTCCCGCTACGCTTTGCACTGACATCCTTTCAGCGCTGTGGTGGGCCAATACGTGGCCGACTTCATGCCCTAGCACGGTGGCTAACTGGTCAGCATTTTTGGCGACTTGAAATATACCAGTATGAACACCAATTTTCTTGCCCGGTAATGCAAACGCATTTGCCGATTTTTCTTCAAATACAACCACTTCCCAGCTGCCGCGCCACTCTGCCGGTAGCGACGCAGTAATGGCATCGGCCACACAACTTACGTAGCGATTGGTTGCTGCGTCTTTGTTAATGGTCATTTTCTTTTTCATTTCCTCAAAGGCGGTGCCGCCCATTTGCGACATTTCACCGTCTGAGAATAACAAGACCTGACGCCGCCCTGTTGGCGATTCTGCGCAAGAAGCTAATAAACCCGCTAGAATTATCGCCAATACCGGCTTAAACATTGTCATAAATTTCCCCGCGTTAATGTGCTATTTTGCAGCTATTATGGCATAGCCGTCGTGTTGTTCAGTGACACAGTTTGCCAGATTACAATAACGGAGTAAGTATTTTGAAAGAACCCTGCCCCTGGTGCACAGCCACACCGAGTTATATTAAATACCACAATGAAGAATGGGGCATACCCACTGACGATGACCGCGTTCATTTTGAATTTTTAGTATTGGAGTCTGCGCAAGCTGGGCTAAGCTGGCTAACCGTATTAAACAAGCGAGAGGGTTACCGCAAAGCTTTTGCCAACTTTAATCCAAAAAAAGTGGCTAAGTTTGACGAAGCCATGGTCGAAACCCTGAAGGCAAACCCAAGCATTGTGCGAAATCGCTTAAAAATTGAGAGCACTATTACAAATGCTCGGCATTTTTTAACAATACAACAGGAGTTTGGGAGTTTTGCTCGCTACATGTGGTCATACTTCAATGACAAGCCGATCCAGAATAAGTGGAAAACAATGGCAGATGTTCCCGCCACTAGTAAAGAATCTGATCAGATTAGTAAGGACTTAAAAAAACGGGGTTTTAAGTTTTTCGGTAGTACAATTTGTTACGCTAATCTGCAGGCCTTAGGTTTTGTAAATGATCATCTCGTAAGCTGCCCGCGCCACAAAGTGTGCGCGGATCTTGGCAAAAACTTCAGTCCACATTGGTTATAAGGACAAAAAGGTGACCAACATGAAAATATTCGCATTAATCGCGCCACTTTTACTTTTGACCTTAAGTGGCTGCAGCACGACAGACGTGGTCACCGACTACAATCCCCGCGCTGATTTCAGCCGTTATGAACGCTATACCATCTCTGACACCAGTGGCGCAGATAAGGCCGTATCCCCCTTTGTGGTCGATAACGTCAAGGAATCACTAGAACGGCAATTAAAAGTGGGCTTGTATAAGCTCGCGAATAGCCCCGAAAATTCAGATTTCCTCGTTCGCTATTACGTTGCAGAAGCGGCAGAAACTATCGACAGAAGCCCGCGCATCGGTCTTGGTTTGGGTAGTTTCGGTGGCAATTTTGGCGTGAGTACCTCAGTTGGGGTGCCGCTGGGCAAGGACAAAATTGTCCGCAACATTCAAATAATCATCGACTTATTAAATCCCGCAGATAAAAAACTTACCTGGCGGGGATCAATAGTTATTGAGCTTGATGACCGCGATCCGAAGGCCAATGCCAACGCTATCGAGCGGGCCGTTACCGAAATCTGGCATCAATTTCCACCAGCTTAAATCTTGGCAAGAACATAAATACGCCGCTTACCCGCGGCTTACTTAAAGCAGTAGGGAAATAGCGATTTAAGGGCATCGCCCTCCATTTCGCACAATTTAGCAATATTGCGCTCCGGAATACCCTCTGGATCAGGGTGCGACGCTATAGCCTGCTCAAGACTATCCTCTCTGAGCAAATGGAATATCGGGTAGGGCGCGCGATTAGTAAAGTTTTCAGGATCGGTTTTCTCCGTTCCTGCGAACTGATATTCCGGGTGGAAGCTCGCTATTTGAATCTCGCCCTCCCAACCACCCTCTTGTAATACTGCGTCGGCGATATCGAGAAAATCGTTGTAGTCGTAAAAATCCTGCAACATATTCGGAACCACAAGCAAACTCGTTTCCAACTTCTCAACAGGCGTTTCTTCTAGCCTGCACAGTGCCTGATGCAAGTCATCCACCAAACTTTCTGCGTTAATCGCGTGACTAACATCAATAACGACACGTTCATCCTGCAACGGCCTTGCTGCAAAGGGGCACAAACCCAAGCCTACGACCGCCTCTGCCAACCACCGCTGCACCTCCTGCTCAATCACAACAGCTTCGTTTGTCATCTCAAATCCCATTTTTTTCAGTTAGCCATAGTTCAATAATACAAAACTGCGCTAGTCATTAGAGTATTCAGGTATTACACACGCATTCATTAGGAGTAAATACAATAATAGAGTGTGATTCAATCCAAGGCAGCGTCAACGTAGGCTGCTACACTGGAGACGTTGATCAAGCTGTGGTCCGCGGCCTACATCCGCCCCAGCTTGACATTAGCCTGACTAAGTTAGGAGCATAATATGAAACGTTATTTTTTCCTTACAGATAATCTAGACAAAATCTCCGCAGTTGAGCACGACCTTGCCGGAAGCGGCATTTCCAAACCTCAAATACATGTTCTTAGCCGCGACGATTCTGGGGTAAATAAGCGCAAGCTAAACGATGTGGAAGCAGTATTACGCAAAGATGTTGTACTTGCCATGCAACGCGGCGCGTTAATTGGCTTTGCTGCTGCCGCACTCGTTCTAGCTGTTGGGCATTACTCCGGCGCCACGGCAAGCGTGGGCTGGATGCCCTTTATTTTCCTGTCTATTGTGATGCTTGGCTTCTTTACGTGGGAAGGTGGCCTATTCGGGATTCAAGAGCCACATCATGACTTTAAACGCTTTAACCAAGACCTGTCGCTAGGCCGACATTTACTCATTATCGACATCAATGAGAAAGATCACAATATTCTTAACCGCGTGACTGCCTACTACCCCGAGCTCGAGTTTTCCGGAACGGGCAATGGCTCTCCAAACTGGTTCATTGGCTTGCAAAACAAGTGGCGTCATTTCGTTGAGGTTATGCCGTAGCCGCACAATAGGCATGTTTAATCAGACAAAAAAATACCGGTGCTTTCCGCACCGGTATTTTTTATCGAAACAATTAGCCCTTTGGGCATTTTCTCATTGCTGATGATAGGGCGCCGACAATTCCCTAACACACTCAATAAACGCACCCGCATTGGCAGGATCAACTTCAGGTGTAATACCGTGGCCAAGGTTGAATATATGACCAGGACCAGAGCCAAAGCGCGCTAAAATCGAAGCTACTTCTTCTCTGATTCTTGCCGGAGATGCCCTTAACATCGAAGGGTCCATATTACCCTGTAAGGCAACACGATCACCGACCCGCGCTTTCGCCAGACCAATATCAGTAGTCCAATCTAAGCCTAGCGCGCTAGCGCCAGTGTCAGCTATTAGCTCCAACCACTGCCCGCCATTCTTGGTAAACAGGATGACTGGCACAACACGCCCATCATTCTCTTTAATCAAGCCATCAACAATTTGCTTCATATAACGCAAACTAAATTCCTGATACGCATTGTGGCTTAAGGCTCCACCCCATGTATCAAAAATCTGCACGGCTTGCGCGCCCGCACGAATTTGATCGTTTAAATAAGCTGTCACACTCTTCGCCAATTTATCGAGCAAGGCGTGCATTAATTCAGGTTGATCAAAGGCCAATGCTTTACAGCGAGCGTGATCTTTCGACCCACCGCCTTCAACCATATAGGTTGCCAAAGTCCATGGGCTGCCCGAAAAACCGATTAGTGGCACACTACCGTTTAACTCTCTACGAATCGTTCGCACCGCGTCACAGACATAGGTCAGATCATTCTCACCGTCAACAACAGGCAGGGCGTCAACATCGGCCATGGTACGTACGGTCTTTCTAAAACGCGGTCCTTCCCCGGTTTCAAAATAAAGACCCAAGCCCATCGCATCAGGGATAGTTAAAATGTCCGAGAATAAAATTGCGGCATCTAATGGGTAACGCGCCAAGGGTTGCAATGTTACCTCACAAGCCAGCTCTGGATTCATGCACAGCGACATAAAATCACCTGCTACCGCTCTTGTTGCGCGATATTCAGGTAGATAACGCCCCGCCTGCCGCATCATCCAAACCGGGGTGTAATCAACTGGTAAACGCTGAAGTGCGCGAAGGAAGGTATCGTTTTTTAGTTCAGTCATATGTCGCTCAAAGCTAGACGGTAAACGGGAGACGCTGGAATGAAACGTCACACAGCTTTTGCGTTTTCCGTCTCCCGTCCAGCGTCTGCGATTTAAACTTTTAAGTAATCCAAAATCCCTTCGGCGGCCTGACGACCCTCCCATACTGCAGTCACCACCAAGTCGGAGCCACGAACCATGTCGCCACCGGCAAATACTTTAGGATTACTCGTCTGGAATTTATAATCCTGCACTTCCGGCGCAACAACTCCGCCCCAGTTATTAATATCAACCTTGACATCACTTAGCCAAGATGGGGGATTAGGCTGGAAACCAAAAGCGACCAATACCACATCAGCAGGAATAACTTCTTCACTACCGGCAATGGGCTCAGGACGGCGACGGCCATTTTCATCAGGCTCACCAAGTTGAGTAGTAACAACTTTGATGCCTTCAACTTTTCCATCACCAACGATAGCAATAGGCTGGCGATTATAGAAAAACTGCACACCCTCTTCGCCTGCGTTCTGCACTTCTTTACGCGAACCGGGCATATTCTCTTCGTCACGGCGATAGGCGCAAACAACGCTTTCGGCACCCTGACGAATCGACGTACGATTACAATCCATTGCAGTGTCACCACCACCCAGAACCACAACACGCTTACCTTTAACGTCAACAAAATCGGCAGCGTCTTTTTCCCAGCCCATATTCCGATTTACGTTGGACACTAAGAATGGCAGAGCGTCGTATACTCCCGGTAAGTCTTCGCCTGGAAAGCCGCCCTTCATATATTTATAAGTGCCCATACCAAGGAATACCGCGTCGTACTCCTCTAGCAATGACTCCATTGTTATATCGACACCGACATCGACGTTAACCCGGAATTCAACACCCATTTCTTCCAGTACTTTACGACGACGTTGAATGACAGACTTTTCCAATTTAAATTCTGGAATACCAAAGGTCAGCAAACCACCAATCTCTGGGTAGCGATCAAATACCACAGGCTTGACGCCGGCGCGCACTAATACGTCCGCGCAGCCAATACCCGCAGGACCGGAGCCGATAACTGCAACTTTTTTATCAGTCCACACCCGCTTAGACATATCCGGGCGCCAGCCCATAGCCAACGCAGTGTCGGTAATGTACTTTTCGGTAGAACCAATAGTCACCGCGCCAAAACCGTCATTTAGTGTGCAAGCACCCTCGCAAAGGCGATCCTGTGGACAAACTCGACCACACACCTCTGGAAGACTATTTGTTTGATGACTTAGCTCAGCGGCCTCAAATAAATTCCCCTCAGCAACCAGCTTCAGCCAGTTGGGAATATAGTTGTGTACTGGGCACTTCCACTCACAATAAGGATTACCACAACCCAAGCAGCGATGTGATTGGTGCTTAACCTCTTCCTCTTTATACGGCTCATAAATTTCTACAAAAGCGGTACGTCGTTGGGCAATATCTTTTTTGCCCGGATCTTGACGACCGACATCGAGAAACTGGAATGAATTCTGTAAACGCTCTGCCATTTTCAAATTACCTCATCGCTACTCGGCGGGCTTATTCCGGACGTCTTCTGGTGGAGTCAAGCAAACGGCTGAGGCTCGCCGCCTTCGGCTTAATCATCCAGAATTTACCGATGTAGTCGTCAAAATTATCGAGGATATGCTGGCCCCATGCCGAGCCAGTTTCGGCAACGTACTCGACGATATTGCCGCGCAAATGCGCCCTGTATGCTTCCATCGATTCGGAGTTTATACGGCACATTTCCACTAACTCGCTGTTGTATCGGTCGACAAAGCGATTTGCCTCATCCAAGACATAAGCGAAGCCACCGGTCATGCCTGCACCAAAATTGACACCCGTAGGCCCCAAAACGGTGACAATACCGCCAGTCATATATTCACAGCAATGATCACCAGCGCCTTCAACTACTGCGTGCGCACCTGAGTTACGCACTCCGAAACGCTCGCCGGCAATACCCGCAGCAAACAGCTTACCGCCAGTAGCGCCGTAGAGACAGGTATTTCCGATAATCGCCGTATCCTGACTTTTAAACACACTACCCTTAGGTGGGTAGATAACCAGCTTCCCGCCAGCCATGCCCTTACCTACATAATCGTTAGCATCACCTTCAAGATACATATTTAGGCCACCAGCGTTCCAAACGCCGAAACTCTGGCCGGCAGTACCCTTCATACGAATCGTTACTGGCGCATCTTCCATACCAAGATTGCCATGACGCTTAGCAATTTCACCTGACAATCTCGCACCAATAGAGCGATCACAGTTTGTTACCTTAAATTCAAGATCCGCACCCGACATCGATTCAATGGCAGGTAACGCCGCTGCAACCATCGCCTCGGCCTTCTCGCCTTTATCAAACGGGGCATTTAGGTCAACCTGACAAAACTCTGGCTGGTCTTTGGCCGCAGGGTCCTTAAACAGAATTGGCGACAAATCGAGCAACTCTTGTTTCTCGGTCTCGCCGGTCTTTTGAACGAGCAAGTCAGTGCGACCGATGAGCTCTTCCATGGTGCGAACACCAATAGCCGCCATCCACTCACGAGTTTCCATGGCGATACAGGTGAAGAAATTCATCACCATTTCAACGGTACCGATAAAGTGCTCATCGCGCAGACGTTCGTCCTGAGTTGCAACACCGGTCGCGCAGTTATTTAGGTGGCAAATTCGCAAATACTTACACCCCAGGGCCACCATCGGTGTTGTACCAAAACCGAAGCTCTCAGCGCCCAACATGGCCGCCTTAACAACGTCCAAACCAGTTTTTAGACCACCGTCGGTTTGCACACGGACTTTGCCGCGCAAACCGTTGCCTCGCAATGTTTGCTGGGCTTCAGAAAGACCAAGCTCCCAAGGCGAACCCGCATAGCGAATAGAGGTGATCGGGCTTGCCGCCGTACCGCCATCGTAGCCAGAAATAGTAACTAAATCGGCGTAGGCTTTGGCTACGCCCGCGGCGATCGTGCCGACGCCCGGCTCTGACACCAGCTTGACCGATACCAAGGCAGACGGATTCACCTGCTTAAGATCGAAAATGAGCTGAGCCAAATCTTCAATCGAATAAATATCATGATGTGGCGGTGGTGAAATCAACGTTACACCGGGCACCGAATAACGCAATCTGGCGATTAAGGCATTCACCTTACCACCGGGCAATTGGCCACCTTCGCCAGGCTTGGCACCCTGCGCCACTTTAATCTGCAAGACTTCTGCATTTACCAAATAGTGGGGCGTGACACCGAAGCGGCCAGACGCAACCTGCTTAATTTTAGAAACCCGCTCAGTGCCAAACCGTGCAGGGTCTTCACCACCCTCGCCAGAGTTAGAGCGACCACCTAGCCGATTCATCGCGGTCGCCAAGGCTTCGTGAGCCTCTGGACTTAAGGCGCCCAATGACATACCCGCAGAATCAAAGCGGCGCAACAAGCTTTCTATAGGCTCAACTTCATCCAAGGGGACCGGCTTAATATCATCTTTAAAGCCCAGCAAGTCACGAATTGTCGCGACCGGACGAGTATTCACTAATTTCGCGTACTTTTTCCAATCCGCGTAATCACCGCTTTTAACCGCCTGTTGCAAGGTAATGACCACGTCGGGATTAAAGGCGTGATATTCCTTGCCGTGAACATACTTAAGTAAGCCACCTTGGTCGATTGTTTTACGTGGCAGCCAAGCCATTGTTGCCAAGGCTTCTTGATCGCGCTGTAACTCAGCAAAACCAGCTCCAGCAATTCGGCTGGCGACGCCTTTAAAACAGGTATCGACAATGTCTGTCGCTAAACCAATTGCTTCAAACAACTGGGCACCACGATACGATGCAATGGTAGATATGCCCATTTTGGACATGATCTTCAGCAGGCCCTTATTGATTCCTTTTACGTAATTGGTGTGCGCGGTTTGCTCGTCGCCAAGAATTTCACCGGAGGCCAACATATCGCTGATAACGGCATAAGCCATATACGGATACACCGCCGTTGCACCAAAACCGAACAAACAGGCCATCTGGTGTGAATCGCGCGCGCTACCAGTTTCAACAACAATATTCGCGTCACAACGCAAACCTTGCTTAATGAGATGGTGATGAACAGCACCTGTCGCTAGCAAACTATGGACAACCAGCAAGCCTGGCTCAAGCGCACGATCACTAAGCATCAGGATTACATTGCCTTCCCGTACCGCTTTTTCTGCTGCCGCGGTTACCCCGGCAACAGCATCTTTCAGTGACGTTAGCGCCGGATCGTAGGCCAAATCAATAAGCGCCAAAGGATACCGTGGCGAATCTATATGCGTTAATCGATCAAACTTGTCAGGCGACAATACCGGACTCGTTAAAATCAAGCGGTCCGCATGATCAGCCGTTTGCTCAAACACGTTTTGTTCTGCACCGAGCAAGGTCTCCAGACTCATTACAATAGTTTCGCGCAGCGGATCTATCGGTGGGTTGGTAACCTGTGCAAACTTCTGGCGGAAGTAGTCATACAATGAGCGTTTATGACGCGACAACACCGCCATTGGCGTATCGTCACCCATGGAGCCAACAGCTTCATTGCCACTATCTGCCAGAGCAGAAAGCACTTGTTCACGCTCTTCAAAGCTTACTTGAAAGTATTTTTGGAAGGCCGCCAGCGTATCCGCCTCTGGCAAGGCCGGACGATTGCCCTGGCCGAGCTGATCTTGAAGGCGGTTGCCATTCTCGCGCAGCCACTGTTTATAAGGGTGCGCCGACTTCAAGCGATTATCGACTTCCTCTGTATGAAGTACCTCACCCAATTCTATATCAACAACTAAAATTTGTCCCGGCCCAACACGGCCCTTAGAAACGACATCTTCAGGCGTATAACCATAGGTGCCTATTTCCGACGCGACAGTGATAAACCCGTCTTTGGTGATAACCCAACGAGAGGGACGAAGACCATTACGATCCAACATGCACACTGCATACCGACCGTCGGTCAAAACTAAGCCAGCAGGTCCATCCCACGGCTCCATATGCATGGAGTTATATTCATAAAACGCCTTCAAGTCAGCGTCCATATGTTCAATATTTTGCCACGCTGGCGGAACTAGCATGCGCACCGCACGGAATAAATCCATGCCACCGGCAACCAAAAGCTCAAGCATATTATCTAGGCTTGAAGAGTCCGACCCAGTGCGGTTAACCAAGGGGGCAAGTTCTGCCACGTCAGGTAACAGTGGACTGCTAAAGTTACGCGTCCGAGCCTCGGCCCAATTACGGTTACCTTCAATGGTATTAATTTCACCATTGTGGGCCAACATTCGGAAGGGCTGCGCAAGCGGCCAACGCGGCATGGTATTCGTAGAGAAGCGCTGATGGAAAACACAAATAGCTGTTTCAAGCGCCGGATTGGCAAGGTCTAGATAAAAGCGCGGCAAGTCTACCGGCATCACCAAACCTTTATAGGAAATAACGTCCGCCGACAAACTGGAAATATAAAAATCGGGATCGTCAGCCAGCGCTATTTCAGCTTCGCGACGAACCACAAACATGCAGGTACGCAACTGCTGCGTGTCCATGCCGTCAACATTAATAAATATTTGCTCGATGCGTGGCAAGCTAGAAAGTGCGATTTCGCCACATACCGACTCATCTACCGGCACGACACGCCAGCCTGCGGGCTGAAGACCATTCTTTACCAGTACAGCCTCAAACCCGGCACGAGCGGCGGCAGCACGTTTTTCATCGCGGCCAAGAAATATTTGTCCAACCCCGTAGATGTCGCTTAACTCGCTACCACAGGATTCCTTCGCCACTGCGCGCAAAAAACTGTCTGGCTTTTTGAGCAACAAGCCGCAACCATCCCCTGTTTTACCGTCAGCAGCAATACCACCACGGTGCGTCATGCAGGTCAGTGATTCGATAGCTGTTTGCAACAATTTATGGCTCGCCTCGCCCTGCATATGGGCTATCAGGCCAAATCCACAGTTGTCACGCACATCTTCAGGTCTGTACAGGCCTGTACTCATAAAACGACTCTCGCAAATTTACTAAGAAAAACAAAAAGATAGTCGAAAAGAATGTTCGGGGATTTTACACATACCCGAAAAAAGGAGTGACATTCTACACGGATGCATCAAAAGCAACAAACGACATCACCAGACCGATCATTTTTTGAACAAACACGCTATAACTAAGCACGAACACCCGCGGTGCGCAATACCTTGCCAATCACATCTACCGACGCATCGCTTGTCACTACCGACTCTCCCAAGCCTTTTAGCAGCACAAGACGCAAACGACCATCCAAAACTTTCTTATCACGTCCCATTAAATGCAAAAATTGATCCACATCCATGTTTTCTGGAGGCGCGATGGGTAAACCAGCCAACTGCAACAACATTTTGCCACGCGCCAAAATATCTGAGCTCAACCATCCCAATTCGACAGACAGGGCCATCGCCAGCACTGTGCCGGCGGCGACGGCCTCGCCATGCAACCAGTTGCCATAACCCTCGGCAGTTTCAATAGCATGACCAAAGGTATGCCCCAAGTTTAAAATAGCGCGACGACCGCCCTCGCGCTCATCATCGGCCACGACCTCAGCCTTGTTAACACAGGACCGATACACCGCCTCTTCTAATAAGTCGGCATCGCGACGCATCAAACCAGCAATATTCTTTTCTAACCATTCAAAGAATGGCGCATCACAAATCAAACCGTATTTGATAACCTCAGCCATGCCCGCTGAAAACTCCCGATCAGGCAGGGTATCCAGTAAACTCAAGTCAGCAACGACGCAATTAGGCTGATGAAATGCGCCAATCATGTTTTTGCCGAGGGGATGGTTTACCCCTGTTTTACCACCTACCGACGAATCCACCATCGACAACAGGGTACTAGGGATTTGTATGAACTGAACACCACGCTGATAACAGGCTGCAGCAAAACCACACATATCACCAACGACGCCGCCACCAAGGGCGATTAATGTCGTGCTGCGATTATGATTTTTCTCAAGCAAGGTATCGAAAATCCGGTCGAGCGTTCCTAATGTTTTATAGGCTTCGCCATCTGGCAGAACAACCTGACAAATCGACTTGTCGCCGAGCTGAGCAATTAGCTTGTCTAGATATAAAGGCGCGATAGTGTCATTTGTCACTATACAAACTTGGCGACCGGCAATATATTTCGACCATAGTTCCGACTTCGCAAGCAGATCACGCGCGATAAAAATGGGATAGCTACGCTCACCCAAATCAAGTTCGAGATTTTTCATCTGTTATGTATCCGGGGGAGTAAGTGATATACCGACCAAATTGGTCAGTATATCAATATTGAGCACTCAGGTCGTCAGCACCAAGCTGAGAACACAATTCTTGCACAACCGACTTGGGAGTTCGGTTATCTGTCAGCACCGTATAGTCAGCAATTTCTTCATACAACGGTTCGCGTAAGGCCATTAAATTACGTAGGGTTACCGCAGGATCACCCGTCTGCAATAACGGCCGCTTGCGATCACGAGCAGTACGACGAATTTGCTCATCTACCGACGTTTTTAAATAAATCACCGTGCCCTTTGCGACCATCAACTTTCGACTATCGCTTCGCAACACCGCGCCACCACCAGTTGAAATAACAACCTGAGCCGCATCGCTTAACTCAGAAAGCATAGTTTCCTCGCGATCACGAAAGCCCTCCTCGCCTTCCATGTCAAAAATCCATGGAATATCGACACCACTACGCTCTTCTATTTCACGGTCTACATCGCGAAAATCAAAGCGCAGAGTATCTGCAAGTAAACGACCTATTGTACTTTTTCCGGCCCCCATTGGGCCCACCAAAAAGACTGCACCAGACTTCATAATCACAGCATTAATCAACCAAGCTGTCAGCCAGAATACGCGGCGTAATAAAGATCAACGTTTCCTGCTTCTCGCGCGTCACGGTTGTAGTTTTAAACAAACGCCCGATGAAAGGAAGGTCCCCTAAGAAGGGCACTTTTGTTTCTGAAGAAATATCCAGCTGATCAAAAACCCCACCCAGTACTACAGTTTCACCATTGCTTACTAATACTCTGGTTTTCAACTCTGTGGTATCAATTGTTGGAACTTGACCACCCAAACCAGTCGCAATAACTAATGAGCCAATAGTATCTTGGTTGATTGTTAAATCCATAATAATGCGATCGTCCGGCGTAATTATCGGCGTAACATCGAGCTTTAATACGGCCTCTTTAAAGGCTATTGTCGTCTCGCCATTTGAAGAGGATTCAGGGTAGGGAATCTCAGTACCCGATTTGATAATCGCAGGTTCTTTATCGCCCGTCACCACTCGTGGTTGCGATACAATTTCGCCTCGACCTTTTGATTCTAGTGCAGACAATTCTAAATTTAGAAGCACATCTGAACTAATAAAACCAAGCGCAAACGAGCCCGCAGCACCTGTCACACCCAAATCCGTCACTAATCCTGGCACCGCAGTGTATGTGGATGACCCCGCAGCCAAAGCACTCAAGTAATTATTTTGAGTAGCCTGATCGCTGGCAAGATCACCATTGGCAGAATAGACCTTGTCGCCATCTGCCTTAACGTAGGCGCCGCCCCACTTAACACCGAGAGAGCGATCAAAGTCAGAACTCGCGCGGACGATTCTCGCCTCGATCTGCACTTGGCGAACAGGAACATCAATCAGTGCAATAAGACGACGAAACTCATCTAAACGCTCAGCTGTTTCAGTAATCAATAGTGAGTTTGTGCGCTCATCAACAATAACTTTACCTCGGGGAGACAAAATACTGCCCGTCGAGTTTTCGTCATCTTCACCATCTCTACCAGGCTTAAATAACTTAAATAGCTCTGCAGCATCGGCGTAGCGCACACGGATAAATTCGCTTTGTAATGGTGCCAACTCTTCTACTTGCTTTTGCGCGGCGATTTCTTGTCGTTCGCGCTCAGCAATTTCCGCTGCTGGAGCAACCATTAGCACATTACCAATTTGGCGTTTGTCTAATCCCTTGGTTTTTAACACCAACTCCAAGGCCTGATCCCAGGGCACATTCTGCAAGCGCAAGGTGATATTGCCCTTTACCGTATCACTTGCTACTAGGTTCAATTCAGTAAAGTCAGCGATCAACTGCAATACCGAGCGCACTTCAATATCTTGGAAGTTTAACGACAGCTTTTCGCCAACATAGGCAAATTCGCGACGGCGATCTTCAACTTCTTTTTTACTTAGCGGCTTTACACTTACCACATATTCAGTGTCAGTCTGATAGGCCAAATAATCATATTCACCAGAGGCTTCCAGTGACAACTTCGCCCCTTTATCACCCATACGAGCGTCTATACTTTTCACCGGAGTCGCAAAATCAGCAACATCAAAACGACGCTGCAAATTTTGTGGCAAATTAACACCACCAAAATCCACCTTGATTTTTGCGCCTTCAACGAACACATTTACTTCGGCTTTAGCATCAGCCAATTGAATAACTAGACGCCCCTCACCTTTTTCGCCACGACGAAAATCTAAATCAGTGATGCTGTTTCCTGCCGTCCGCACTGACGGAGAGTTCGTAATCGGGGCATTATATTTTTCTTTCAAATAAGCTTGGCTACCCCCACTACCCACTTCAACAATCAGCACATTACCCTCTTGACGGGTTTGATAAGTTGCTAATTTGATTAAATTCAAAACAACTCTTGTGCGATCACGCCCCTCTAATACCACCGCGCTACTGGCATTATCGTAAGACAAAGGAAATTTCTTTTGGCTTAGCAAATTGCCTGCGCCGACTAAATCGAGCGCAATTCTGGCCGGCTTCTCAATGGTATAGCCCTTAACTTCAGGGGCTGGTCCGTCAAAGGTTAGCCTCGCCTCAAAGCTACCACCCTGCAGCGAATTAAATTCCACGCCTTTTAAATTCGACGCTATGGCGGCAACTGATGCCATTAGCAAACACATTCCGGTTAGGAATTGTCGCCCTAGACCTAATTGGCCCCTAGGTCTTTTGCACTGCATCTGCACTCGGGTATTCATGTACTTCTCCGCCATTCGAATTCTTACTTACGGACTTTCAATTCAAGGGTGCGAGGTCGCTCAACCCAACCATCCCCACCGGTGGAAACAATCTCCACCACTGTCAGGTAATTCTCAGCTACGTCTATTATCTTGCCGAAATTACGTCCAAGATAATTACTTTTCCCCACACGATGCACGCCGCCATCAGGATCTTTCACCAGCGCCCAAAGCACCCCATCAAGGCGCACCGTGCCGACAACAGAAATGGAGTCCAAAGAAAACTGCTCCAAAAACTCCTTCTCACGCTTTAAATCCGGCTTGATATTGCTTGACGATTCCAACCTAGCAATTTCTTTCACATCCACCGGACGATTAAACGGCGCACGTAAACCGGAAGCCGTGTAGCTAAAGGCGCGATATGCCTTTAAAGCGGGGATCGGCGCAATCTGACCAGAAGGCGATGCACGTTTTTCCGCAACAAAAGCGTCCAAATCTGCGTACTGACTACCCCCGCTACAAGCAACAAGTGCTAACAAGCTAGCAAGCACAAAGGCCAAACGAGAAGACTTCATCATTTGCCCCCCCCTTGATCTTTATATCGATAGGTTTTTGCCGTTATAGACATAGTCTGCTGGCTTAGATTTTTATCAGAAGTAATGGTGTAATCATGGAGAGTCACTATTCGCGGCAACCCTGCAATACCACTTACGAACGCCGCAAGGTCGTGATAACTGCCGCTTACTTTTATCGCAATCGGTAACTCAACATAAAATTCTTTAACCCTTTCCGCCTGAAGCTGGATGCTACTGATATCAAGACCATTGGACACCGCCTTTTCCGTCATATCCTCAAGCAACCCTGGCACCTCAGTATCGGCGGGTAGCTGGCTCAGCAAGATACCAAAAGACTCTTCCATTTCCGCCATTTGTTTTTTCAACGGAATAAGCTTCGCAGCTTTAAAGGCTTTCTTTTCAAAGTCCGCCTTTAGCTGTAATTCTTTTGCCTCAACCCCTTCCAGTTTGACTCGCAGATCGGCAACTACATAAAAATACCCACCAACAAGGCACAGGACGAAGACACCAACCCAAGCGCCAACCCGCACCAATAATGGCCAAGCACCAATATTGTCGACATTAAGTTCACTGAAATCAAAGCTCTTTAGCTCGTCTACCAGCTCTTGCCATGCTGCCACTGCCATCGCCCCCTATTTCTCTTCGTCAGGCGCAGGCGCACTGATTTTGTATGACAGTTTAAAACTGCTCGCCTGATCGCCGTATGCCGAGGCCGCGCTAACAGCTGTCAAATTTGGATCAGAGAACCATGGCGAGGCATCTAATTTACGCATCAAACTAGACACACGGTTATTCGATTCCGCTATTCCCTGAACTTCAATCCGAGAACCTCTACGACTCACAGATGTATAAAAAAGACCGTCAGGTAAGGTCCTCACCATTTCGTCAAATACCCGCACAATTAACGGCCGAGTACCCTGAAGATCTTGAATAATAGTCATTCGATCTAAAAGCTGCTGGCGACGAGTCTCAAGATTTTTGATTTCAGCCACTTCTTTATTAATTTTCTTAATATGGCCTTGCAAATAGGCGTTTCGGCCCTCTTGATGACTAATCGCGCTATTAACAATCGACATTGCCAACACAACGAGCAAAACCGCAAGTACCGCCACCCCACCTAGAACCGCTAAAAATTGGGTCTTAATCAGCTGGCGGCGCTCTTCACGCCAGGGCAATAAGTTAATTGTTGCCATTAATCAAAACTCCTAAGCGCTAAGCCACAGGCAATGAGCATCGCCGGCGCATCACTTGTCAGTTTTATGGCATCGACACCTGGCGCCACAGCCATAGAAGCGAAGGGATTAGCAATCACCGTACTCACCTCCACTCGCTCCTCTACCATTTCAGCCAATCCTTGCATTGCGGCAACGCCACCAGCAAGCAAGATAATATCGACGCTGCTATATTGGCTGGCGGAATAAAAGAACTGCAGAGACCGCGAGACTTGCTGAATAACCGCCTCACGGAACGGCGCTAAAACTTCGCTGTCATAGTCATCGGAAAGTCCGCCCTGTTTTTTAGCCAGGCCAGCTTCTTCCGCTGTTAAGCCATAACGACGCTGAATCTCTTCGGTCAACTGACGACCGCCAAACATTTGATCACGGGTATAGACTGTTTCACCCGCCACAATAACCGTGAGCGATGTCATACTCGCTCCGATGTCTAAAATTGCGACAACTGTATTTTCATCGCAGCCAATCTGCTTCGATATGAGTTCAAAGCTTCGCTCAACCGCATAGGCCTCAACATCGACAACTTTCGGCTCAAGCCCAGCAATATCAAGGGATTCAACCCGAGTATCGACATTATCACGACGACAAGCGACCAACATCACCTCTACTTGGTCAGGGTTATCCTCAATCGGGCCTAACACTTCAAAATCGAGAGCAACCTCATCCAATGGATAGGGGATGTATTGGTCTGCTTCTAAAGAAATCTGAGTTTCCAGTGCATTCTCATGAAGACCCGCTGGCATCTGCAGAATCTTAGTGATTACCGCGGAGCCGGGCACAGCAACAGCCGCCCGCTTCAATTTTGATTTTGAACGCGCGTGAACTGTTCGTACAATTTCACCGACGGCTTCAACCTCAGCAATATTTTTTTCCACTACAGAATGCGCAGGCAGAGACATGACCGCGTAACTTTCTACGCGATACTTTTCTCCATTTCGACTTAGTTCAAGTAACTTCACGGCACTTGAACTAATGTCTATACCAAGCAAACTGCGGGAACCCTGACCGCCAAACAAGCCATCTAGCACTGTAATTTTCCTATTTACATCGTGGACTTAGGGCGTACTCTTACATATAAGATTAAATACCAGTGTATGCCAATGCGCAAATAGTTCTGAAAAAAAGACACCGAAATTGCCACACTTTTCGTTATCCTAGCGTTCGGATTGTGACAACTACCCCCATATAAAGGAAAAATATGTCTAATACGACGCGTTATCTTCGTATTTTCATTGGCCTAACCGTTCTAGCCTTTTGCGGCGGATTAATGGTATTCGCCACTGCATTCCTTTATATCAGCCCTAAATTACCCTCTGTTGAGGCTTTAAAAGACACTCAACTTCAAACACCGCTGCGTATTTACAGCGCTGATGGCAAGCTTCTTGGTGAATTTGGCGAAAAACGCCGATCGCCAATTAGCATTCAGGAAGTACCCCAACTTTTCATCGACGCCTTTCTCGCCGCCGAAGATGACCACTTCTACACCCACCATGGTGTAGACATCAGCGGACTACTGCGCGCTGCTTCCCAGCTGGTAACCAGCGGCAGCATCCAATCTGGCGGCTCAACCATCACTATGCAGGTAGCGAAAAACTACTTCTTAAGCCAAGAACGCACCTTTACACGCAAATTTACCGAGATCTTTCTCGCCATTGAAATAGAGCGTGCGCTCAGTAAGGGCGACATCTTGGAACTCTACCTAAACAAGATCTTTCTGGGAAATCACGCGTATGGTATCGAAGCTGCAGCACAAGTCTATTACGGAAAACCCATAAAGGAATTAAATCTTGCCCAAATGGCGATGATTGCCGGCCTGCCCAAGGCTCCGTCAGCCTATAACCCAGTCGCCAATCCCTCGCGCGCAAAGGTGCGCAGAAATTGGATACTCGGACGAATGTTAAACCTAGGATACATTAATGAGGACAACTACAAAGCCGCAATGCTTGATCCCATTAGTGCGAAGGCCTATGGCACTCAGCTAGATCTCGACGCACCCTATGTGTCGGAAATGGTTCGCCTCGATATGCTCGCCCGCTTCGGCCGTGCAGCTTACGAAGACGGCTATACCGTCATCACAACCGTACAATCAAATCTGCAGGCGACAGCAAATAAAGCATTGGTAGACGGCGTCATAGAATACGACACCCGCCATGGGTATCGTGGCGCAGAACGCCACTGGACCCTTTCTAATGAAATTGATGAGAACGAACGCCAAAATCTTAGCCAAAAATTAGAAGAAATCGGCAATATTGGCCCTTGGTACCCAGCATTAGTGCTAGACGTTAAAGACAAAAGCGCCTCGATCTTACTAGCAGGTGAACTACAAGCCACCCTCGAATGGGAACACGGCCTTGAAAAGACCGTTCGCTATATTAGCGAAGATCGCGTCAGCTATGCTGCAGAAAACGCAGCTGAATTACTCAAAGCTGGTGACGTTATCCGCGTCAAAATGAGCGACACCACGCCCCGCCACTGGGAGCTATCGCAACTACCCAAGGTACAAGGCGCATTGGTTTCCTTAGATGCAGATAGCGGCGCGATTCTGAGTCTAGTCGGCGGTTATAATTATCAAAAAAGTGCATTTAACCGTGTAACCCAAGCTACTCGGCAGCCAGGCTCAAACTTCAAACCCTTTATTTATACCGCGGCGCTCGACAATGGCTTCACCCCCGCCACCATCATTAATGACGCTCCCATCGTGTTTGACGACGATGCCCAAGGCAACACCTGGCGGCCAAGCAACGACAACGGCAAATTTAATGGCCCCATGCGTTTACGCCAAGCACTGTACTTATCTCGGAACCTTGTTTCCATACGAATTCTACGGGACCTCGGTATCAGCAAAGCGATAAATTACGTCGGCCGCTTTGGCTTTGATACCAGCAAACTACCTCACGACCTATCACTAGCGCTTGGCAGCCACTCGCTGACGCCGCTGGATGTGGTCACCGGCTACGCGGTATTCGCAAATGGAGGTTATAAAATATCGCCCTACTTCATCGACCGAATTATCGACCGCGACGGCAACACAGTTTATCGAGCAGACCCAGAGATAGTCTGTCGCCAATGCGACAATGATGGAGATGGCGAAAGCCCGGAAGAAATTGAAGCCGACACCCTAGACGATATTATTTCTGGCGACGATGGAGCTCTCCAGCCACGCTACGCGAAACGTGTGCTCGATGAAGAAGTCGCATTTTTGATAGATAGCATTATGAAAGACGTCATAACTCGTGGTACCGGCCGCAAAGCGCTAGTGCTGAATCGAGGCGATGCGGCAGGTAAAACGGGCACCACCAACGGCCCAACGGATGCGTGGTTCTCTGGTTATAGCGGGGGTATCGTGACGTCAACATGGGCAGGCTTTGACCAAAACCTGAATCTAGGCCGACGCGAATACGGTGGCTCGGTGGCACTGCCAATCTGGATAGATTACATGCGTGAAGCGCTCAAAAATCATCCCGAACGCTATTTAAAACAACCTAACAGTATTATTTCTGTGCGCATCGATCCAGACACTGGCGGTTTGGCGCAGCCGGGACAAGCCAACGCTATTTTTGAGTATTTTAGAACTGACAATGCACCCAGTGAAGAGTTTAACCCATCTGCAAATCCCTACGGTCCGGGCAGCGATGATCCAATAGAAATATTCTAAAAACGTGTTTACCACTCTGCCGCTGAGCCCCATCTCGGCGGCGGACTTTCATATACATCGCTGACCGCTGATTAAATGGCCTCCAACGCCTCTGCCAAAGTTTTAACGCCAATCACCGTCATCCCTAAATCACCACGCGGTGCATTTCCAAAAGGGACAATTGCACGCCTAAACCCGTGTTTTCTAGCTTCTTGCAAGCGCTCTTGTCCACTTGGTACAGGACGTATTTCACCAGACAGGCCAACCTCGCCAAAGACCACCAAATCTTCCGGCAAAGGACGATCGCGAAAACTCGACACAATCGCAAACAACAAGGCTAAATCGGAGCCAGTTTCCAGTACTTTAACCCCGCCGACCACATTCACAAACACATCCTGGTCACCAACCTGCAAGCCTCCGTGTCGGTGCAATACAGCTAGTAGCATCGCCAAACGGTTTTGCTCTAAGCCGACAGCAACCCGCCGAGGATTACCAAATCCAGAACTATCCACCAAAGCCTGAATCTCAACTAACAGAGGCCTAGTGCCCTCCCAGACCACCATTACGGTGCTGCCCGAGGTGACCACATCACCGCGATTTAAAAATATCGCCGAGGGATTTTTCACTTCCTTCAAGCCCAACTCGGTCATGGCGAATACGCCCAACTCATTCACCGCACCAAAGCGGTTTTTACTTCCTCGCAATGTTCGGTAACGGCTGTCACTGCTGCCCTCCAGCATAATGGAGCAATCAATAATGTGTTCCAACACCTTCGGTCCCGCCAAACCACCGTCTTTGGTTACATGACCCACCATAATCAACACCGTGCCGGTGGCTTTAGCAAATCGCGTCAATGCCGCGGCGCACTCCCGCACCTGCGATACGCTGCCGGGTGCCGAGCTGACGTCATCACTGTGCAGGACCTGAATCGAATCAACGACCAAAACCTTAGGCTTATTGGCAGCCGCCTGTCCTAACAACATTTCAAGACTGGTTTCCGCGCATAATTTCAAACTGTCGGCTTTAAGACCAAGTCGCTTGGCCCGCATCGCGATTTGCGGCAGCGATTCTTCTCCCGTCGCATATAAACATTCGCACTCCGCTGCTAAACGACACAAGACCTGCAGCAACAAGGTACTCTTGCCCGCACCAGGATGACCGCCTAGCAACACCGCCGACCCCGGCACCAAACCACCACCCAGAACACGGTCAAACTCATCAAAGCCCGTCGACTGACGCGGCAGCGCCTCGATGCTGACATTTGCCAACATCTGCACTTCACCTCCCACCGCACCAGCGTAACCCTGACGCGCAGAGGTGGCCTTCGCGGCGCTGGGCGCCGCGCCCAACCTTAATTCCGACAGCGTATTCCACGCACCACAGTCCTGACATTGTCCCTGCCATTTATTGTGGTCAGAACCGCAATCCACACAAACAAAGGCTGTTTTTTGCTTTGCCATAAAAAACCCCTAAAAAACATTCCCAAGTAATTCTGTCAAAACACATACCGTAGACACAGGGCTGACAGCCGGCGGCACAAGGCCGTACAATGAACCGCTATTTTAGAGTAAATACGATGTCAGCTGCGCTTGTAGAACGCCCTTTATTGGTTTCCCCCTCCCTCGCCACAACATTAGGGCTAGAGGCCGCATTGCTATATCAACTCATTGCAGAATGGCTACCTTTACTCAGCGGCCGAGAAAGCCAAGGTCAACACTGGTTTCTTATCGACAAAAATCAACTTACTCGCCAGCTGCCGTTCTGGGACGAAAACAAAATTGATGAGGTACTTCGTACCCTCCACGACCAGGGGCTCATTATTATCGGCGCAGCCCTAATGAGCAATGCGCAAAATATTCGCATTGCGCTTCCACAGCGAAAGCAAGCAGCAGAGTCCGAGCACATAAAAAACAGCGATCATACGCCTTCTAGCGCAAAAACAGCCGCACACTCACACGCTCAGACACAACAGGTGGCCAACAAGCAAATGACCGCGCCGCCCAGTCGCCCAGTACCAGGCAACAATATTATTCCCGCTGATTGGCTTCCCGACAAAGCGGGCATTGACTACCTAACACGCTTTAATCAGGTAGATCCTGCCTTTATTAATGCTGTGCTTCCTGAGTTTATCGCCCATTATCGCGAAACCGGCGAAACTCGCAGCTCATGGAATAGCGCCTTTAGCCAATATGTCAGTCGCCGCTGGAAAAAACGGCAATACGCAAAAATCGAGGAATCTCGTACTCAACCCATAGACGGGAATTGGAAACCGAGCTTAGATGCGATAGAAATTCTTGAACGCGACCACGTCAGCCAACACTTTATTGAAGACGCTATACCAGAGTTTATTTTGTACTGGCGGGAGCGTGGAACACCCGACAGCAACTGGAACTCCCGTTTTATACAGCATATTCGCCTTCAGTGGGCCCGCTACACCAATACTGTCAGCAATGAAAACGAGATTGCGCCGATTAAATCCGACTGGCAACCCAACGACGCGGTTTTCGACATATTCCATATGGCTCGCATCGACCCGGAGTTTGCCAAAGCACAAGTCGCTGAATTTATACTATTCTGGCAAGACAGTGGCACCGCCCACCGCTCATGGAATACAAAGTTTCTACAACATGTAAAATATCGTTGGGCACAAAGTCATCAACTGGGGCAGAGCAATGCACGACAGCAACAAGCTACTGGAACAAGCCAGCCAAAAACTGGCTTCATCGAAAAACACACCGATCGCAGCTGGGCAGACGAACTCTGAGCCTACGCCGAATAAAGATGCGGTAATCGATGCACTAAATCGCATGTTTGCGGAGTTTGAGCTGGTTTACCACAACCAGTACAACAAGGCCTTTTCAAACCCAGAAAAACTCAGTTACGCCAAGAAACTGTGGTTCAGTAATTTGCGTCACATTCAGCCTGACGTTATTGTCGCCGCCACCCATCGAGCGATTCGCGAGTCTGAGTTTTTACCCACCATAAAAGGCATTCTGAAATACTGCGAACCTGATAACCACGAGCTAGGTCTGCCAGACAGCCATAGCGCCTATCTAGAAGCCTGCCGAGCCCCGCAGCCGAAAGCCGAATACAACTGGTCTCACCCTGCGGTATATCACGCTGGTCGCGCCAGCGATTGGTTTTATCTAGCGAGCACCGCTGAACACAACGCCTACCCCGTTTTTCGTCGACACTACGATGATATTTGCTCGCGGGTGAAAAACGGTGAAACCCTCACAATGCCATCCCAAAAAGCGATACCAGAGACCATCAGCAAGCCGCTATCTCAGGCGGAGCAGCGCCAGCGCATGCAAAAAATGCGCGATGAATTAGATATTTAGTAATCACTGAGCCAAGAAATCAAAGACCTCGTGTGATGTTTGCGCGAGCCGAAACGTCACTCTCTGCAAAAAAACACAAGCAGTAACAGTGTTTATATCGGCAAATAATCCATTGCGTAGAGCACTCACAATAAGCAGTGCGCGTATTTTGGCTAGAATTTTGACGCCGACAGAGGACAAAATAACAATCGTGCGAAGATCTCAAAAAGCAATCGTGCAGGGTGCCTCCGCAAGCGCTACAATAGCCCCCTTTCAAACCGGCCCACGCGGCTGACGACACAGAACAGGCAAGTTTATGGCAGACGATAAAACCACTCATTTTGGCTACAAAACCGTAGAGACTCAGGACAAGGTCAAAATGGTTGCCGGTGTTTTCCATTCGGTTGCCGCGAAATACGACCTAATGAACGACCTGATGTCCGGCGGTGTTCATCGCCTGTGGAAGCGTTTCACCATCGAATTATCGGGTGTGCGCACCGGCAACTCAGTGCTCGATATTGCCGGCGGCACCGGCGACCTCGCCGCTAAATTCAGCCGTCTCGTCGGCCCTAACGGCAGAGTTGTTCTTGCCGATATTAATGATTCCATGCTCACCGTTGGCCGCGAAAAGCTCACCAACAAAGGCATTGTTGGCAATATCGAATACGTACAAGCAAACGCCGAGTGTTTGCCGTTTCCAGACAATAGTTTTGATTGCATTACCATCGCCTTCGGCCTACGCAATGTCACCGACAAAGAGGCCGCGCTGCGCTCAATGAACCGCGTACTCAAGCCCGGCGGCCGACTTTTAGTCTTAGAATTTTCCAAACCGGTCAATCCGGTCATCGGCAAACTGTACGACCGTTACTCCTTCGACATCCTGCCCAAAATGGGCCAGTTAGTCGCCAATGATGAGGAAAGTTATCGCTACCTAGCTGAAAGTATTCGTATGCACCCGGATCAGGAAACCCTCAAGGGCATGATGAGCGATGCGGGTTTTGTCGATGTGCGCTACCACAATATGACCGCCGGCGTAGTCGCCGTGCACCGAGGCATAAAGCCGTGATTCCACTGGTTCTGCAGGGTGCCGCGTTATCTAGCTTAGAAAACCTCATTAACAAGGCCCTTCAGCTCGACCCCGCTTCCAGCACCAAACTGCAGGCGCTAGACGGGCAGCGCTTTTCGCTTGAACTAAGAGATCCCGATTTAAATTTGGGGATTGGTATTAGCGGGAAACGCTTGCGAATTCTAGGACAACACAACGACAAAGTGACAACGCGACTCAGTGGTAAATGGAGCGAATTTGCCAAGGTCGCCACCGCAAAAGACCCTGCAGCAGCACTCATTAATGGCGATATCAGCATCAGTGGCGATACTAGCCCACTATTAGAATTACGTAAAATCCTTGCCGAGCTGGACCTAGATTGGGAACAACCCCTCGCCGATGCCTTTGGCGATGTGGCCGCTCATCAGCTGGGCAATGGCCTAAGAGCAGGACAACGCTGGCTAAGTAGCACAGGAAAAAACCTTCACCGCCAATTTAGTGAGTTTATTGTGGAAGAAAGTCAGCTTGTGCCCCACCCTTGTCAGGCAGACGACTTTTACAGCGCCGTCGATGATTTGAAAACCCGCAGTGAACGGCTAGAAGCCAAAGTTCGTCGTTTACAACAGCGCATTACAGCACCCTCTAAAAATAAGTAAGGACATAAATATGGGGCTGCGTCGCCTACTCGCCATTTGCTGGATTATCTGTCACTACCGCTTAGACACCTTAATTCCAATTGAGAAATTACCGCTACGGGCACGCCTACTGATAAAGTTTGGTCCTTGGCGATTATTCCCTCGCCGAGACTATAGCCGCGGCGAGAGACTGCGTTGCGCACTGGAAAATCTCGGCCCCATATTCATAAAATTTGGCCAAGTATTATCTACCCGCCGCGACCTTTTAGCCGATGATGTATCTGACGAACTGGCCAAGCTACAAGACCAAGTACCACCCTTTGCCAGCGAAATCGCGGTAGCTGCCATAGAAACAGCACTGGGCAAACCCATCAATGAATTATTTGCTGCCTTTGATCGCGAAGCCCTAGCGTCAGCCTCCATTGCACAGGTTCACACCGCCACCTTACACAACAACATCGACGTCGTCGTAAAGGTTGTAAGGCCCGGCATAGAGCGAACTATTACCGCAGACATCCGCCTTCTGCAAAGTATCGCCCTGCTTGTTCAGCGCTATGTACCAGATGGCCGCAGACTGCGCCCAGTCGAAGTGGTCGAAGATTATCAACACACTATTTTTGACGAACTTGACCTACAACGCGAAGGTGCAAATACCTCGCAACTCAAACGCAATTTTAAAGATTCAGAAGTGCTTTACGTTCCAGAAGTATACTGGGACTACACACGCCGCAATGTATTAGTGATGGAGCGTATCTACGGCATTCCCGTTACCGACCTAAAAACACTGCGCGAACAGGGCACCGACATGAAAAAGCTCGCCGAGCGTGGCGTTGAAATTTTCTTTACCCAAGTTTTCCGGGACAGCTTTTTCCACGCAGACATGCACCCAGGGAATATATTCATTGCCCATAACCGTCCCTTGTCACCGCAATACATCGCCATTGACTGCGCCATCATCGGTAGCTTAAGTGATTTCGATCAGTATTACTTAGCACGAAATCTACTCGCTATATTTCAGCGTAATTACCGCGAGGTTGCAGAACTCCACGTAGAATGCGGCTGGGTGCCACCGGATACCCGCGTCCACGAATTCGAAGCCGCCATACGCAGTGTAAGCGAACCTATTTTTGAAAAGCCGCTATCAGAGATTTCTTTTGGCCAGCTGCTGTTATATTTATTTCAAACTGCCCGTCGCTTCGACATGGAAGTACAACCGTCCCTCGTCCTGCTGCAGAAGACATTGTTAAACATTGAAGGCTTGGGGCGCCAGCTTTACCCACAGCTGGATTTGTGGTCAACGGCGATGCCATTTCTAGAACGCTGGGTGCGCGACCGTTATTCTCCCCAAAGCATGCTAAAACGAGTAAGCCATCGCCTGCCAGGCTGGCTGGAGCAACTACCCCACCTACCAGAAACGCTGCTAGAGCGCGGGACGCCAAGCAAACACAACACCACGGCGGACGATCTTCGTCATAAAAACGAAGTCGCGCTTATTATCCGTGAGCAAGGCGCTCGCGCTCGAAATCAGCGCATCGCGATCATTGCCTTAATTAGCGCGGCGCTCATCGCCGACCCCGGTATAAGAGAGGGGATAAGAAACCTACCCGACAGCAGTATCTTGCTATTTGGTGTCGCATTGTATTTCTTTATCCGCAGTCGCTGAGGTAAAGTAATGCCCTCTTATAAATCCTACGTCGTATTTACAAATGAACTGTGATTTTCTTCAATACATCAAATGGAATGACGACGGCTTAGTCGCCGCCATTGCCCAAGACGCCTCCAGCGGCAGAGTGTTGATGATGGCGTGGATGAATGCCGAGTCTTTACAACTCAGTGTTGAAACCGGCGACGCTGTTTATTGGTCACGCTCGCGAGCTAAGCTATGGCGCAAAGGTGAAAGCTCAGGAAACGTGCAGAAAATCCGCGCCATGGAACTAGATTGCGATGGTGATGCACTATTGCTACAAGTTGAGCAAATCGGCGGTATCGCCTGCCACACCGGCCGCCAGAGCTGTTTCTATCGCAGGCTAAACACCGGTGACTGGCAAACTACCGAAGCCGTATTAAAAGATCCGGCTACCATGTATCAACACGTGGAAAAAACATGACGCAAACTATTTTAGAGCAATTAGATGCCGTATTAGCGTCCCGCAAAGGGGCCGATCCAGACAGCTCCTACGTTGCAAGCCTGCATCACAAAGGATTAAACAAAATACTTGAAAAAGTCGGCGAGGAAGCTGTAGAAACGGTCCTCGCGGCAAAAGATGCTGATCGGGATGGCGACAATAGCGATCTTATTTATGAAACTGCAGACTTGTGGTTTCACAGCCTGGTGATGCTATCTCACCTTGGCGGAAATCATCAGCAAGTACTCGATGAACTCGCGCGCCGCTTTGGCTTGTCTGGATTAGACGAAAAAGCAGCTCGAGACAGTTAGTTTTAAAATCAACCTGCAATTAACTAGATAAATTATAAGGAAGGAATTATGGGTTTAGGTGGCATCAGTATCTGGCAACTATTAATCATTCTAGCCATAGTCGTTTTGCTCTTCGGCACCAAAAAACTGAAAGGCATGGGCAGTGACCTTGGTGGCGCTTTAAAAGGATTTAAAGACAGTATGCAGGGCGACGAGGACGCCAAAAATATAGAAAAGAAAGAGCAGGAAGACGCAAGCGCTGCGGCGCAAACCGAGAAAAAAGACGAGTCAAAACTATAAATGTTTGATATCGGCTTTGCTGAACTGCTTGTCATTGCCGTTCTGGGATTACTGATTCTTGGCCCAGAACGCCTACCCGGCGCGATTCGTACTACGTCGCTATGGCTTGGGCGGCTACGCCGCAGTTTTAATGACATTCGCACCGAAATAGAAAAAGAAGTGGGTGCCGATGAAATTCGTCGCCAACTTCACAATGAATCCATACTAGCCTCGCTCAAAGAATCAAAAAACAAAATTAATAGCGATCTCAATGAAGCTGCGAAACAAGTATCGGAAATTGAAAACAGTATTGATGGCCGGTCAAAGACGCAGCCAGCATCGGATACTGCGATCCCCGAGGCTTCACCTGAAACACCTAAAGAAACTGATCAAGACGCCAAATCATGAGTGATGCCGAACAGGATCAAAGCCAACCGCTAATTGCCCACCTCACAGAGCTGCGTGATCGCTTGCTGCGTATTGTCTTAGCCGTGTTGATATGCACCTTAGGCTTATTTCCCTTCGCCAACACCATCTACACTTTTGTAGCTGAACCCATGCAACGCCTGCTCCCTGAAGGCAGCAGCATGATTGCCACCGAGATTGCCTCGACCTTTCTCACGCCATTTAAGCTGGTACTGGTGTCTGCGTTCTGTCTTGCCATGCCTGTTATTCTGCACCAGATTTGGCAATTTATTTCGCCCGGCATGTACCGCCACGAAAAGCGTATTGCCGCACCGCTACTCATTTCAAGCATCGTGTTATTTTACGCAGGTTTAGCGTTTGCGTATTACGTGGTATTTCCGCTGGTATTTGGTTTTTTCAGCGGCATTACCCCAGAAGGAGTTAGCTACACTCCAGATATAGCCCGCTTCCTAGACACTGCGCTTAAATTATTTTTAGCCTTCGGTGTCGCTTTTGAAATTCCCATCGCGACGGTACTAGTCATCGCCTCTGGCGTCATTACTGCCAACGAACTTGCAGAAAAACGGCCTTATGTCATCATCGCCTGCTTTGTTTTCGGAATGCTGTTAACGCCGCCAGATGTAATATCGCAGATGCTGTTAGCCGTACCAATGTGGCTACTATTTGAAATCGGGATTGTGTTTGGCAGGCTGGTCAAAAAGAAGACTGCTGAAACAGACACCGAAGAAGAATAAACCCTTAGAGCTATTAATATTCGTCAGGCGGCGCTTCGTATCCGAAGGCGAGATTTTCAAATCGGGTGTGTTTACCGATAAAGCTCAGCCGCGCGGTGCCGATGGGACCGTTACGCTGCTTACCAATAATAATTTCAGCCATGCCCTTATCGGCGGATTCCTCGTTATACACTTCGTCACGATAAATAAACATGATGACGTCAGCATCCTGCTCAATCGCACCCGATTCACGTAAATCTGAATTAATTGGTCGTTTATTTGGTCGCTGTTCCAACGCACGGTTGAGCTGAGATAGCGCTACAACCGGACATTCAAATTCCTTTGCAATACCCTTCAAAGACCGCGAGATCTCAGAAATTTCTGCAGTACGGCCTTCGCTTCCAGTACCTGCAACCTTCATCAACTGCAAATAATCGAGCATGATCATGCCGATACCACCGTGCTCACGAACGATCTTACGTGCGCGGGAGCGCACCTCCGTCGGCGTTAACGCGGGCGTATCATCTATAAACAGGGCCTTGTCTTTGAGCTTCGTCACCGCCGCACTCAGCTTGGGCCAATCCGCCTCCTCAAGCCGACCTGTGCGCACGCGGGTTTGATCTATACGTCCGACTGACGACAACATCCGCATCATTAGCTGATTTGCCGGCATCTCCATACTGAATACCAGCATCGGTAAATCGCTACTTAATAAGGCATTTTCTACTAAGTTCATAGCGAAGGTAGTCTTACCCATGGAGGGTCGCGCCGCGACAATAATAAGATCAGACTTTTGCAAGCCGGAAGTCATTTCATCGAGCTTTTCAAAACCGGTCGTTAAACCAGTGATGGCATCCTCACTGCTAAACAGCTCGTCGATTTTATCGACGGCTTGCTTTAGCAGAGGGTTAATTGGAGTGAGACCGCCCGTCTTTGGACGCTCCTCAGAGATCTGCATGATGGCACGCTCGGCCTCATCCAATATCTCATCACTATTGCGACCTTCAGGATTAAAACTACTATCGGCTATCGCGTTCGCAGCGCTAATCAAAGAGCGGAACGTCGCCCGCTCCCGCACGGCCTGTGCATAGGCACGTATATTCGCGACAGAAGGGGTATTACTGGCGATATCAGCGAGATACGCCGCACCGCCAACCGAGTCTAGCTCACCTGACTTAGCGAGTGACTCCGCAAGAGTAACGACGTCGATGGGTTGCTGGAGCTGAATAAGCCGCGCCATCTGCGCGAAGATTTTGCGATGTTCCGGGCGAAAGAAATCCCCCTCGCCAACGACATCCGCTACCGAATCCCAGCCCTCATTAGCAATCATCAGGCCGCCGAGTACCGACTGCTCAGCTTCTACAGAATGCGGGGGCAATTTCAGCTGGGCAAACTCACGCTCATCGGCGAAGTCTGGCGGCGAATCTGGGTAAATATCGGGATGCACTGGACCGTCACTACACATTATCAGATCGAGCATTGTGGCAAAAAAAAAGCACCACCGCTACAAACAGCGGTCGTGCTTTTTTACTCATCTGGCTATAGACGCAATTCGCGCGTCACCGCAGCCTTATATGGCAGCGGCTAATTTAACCAACTTGCGAAGCAGTCTTACTCAACGACAACAATAACGCTAACAGACTGCACTACATCGCTATGAAGCTGAATTGCTACGTCGTAACTACCTAGATCACGAATTGGACCTTCTGGCATACGCACTTCGCTCTTGTTCACTTCAACGCCAGCAGCAGAAACCGCATCAGCAATATCGCGAGTACCGATAGAACCGAACAACTTGCCACCATCGCCAGCATTTGCACCGATAGTCACAGTCAATTCAGCCAATTTCGCAGCGCGAGCATCAGCAGTGCTGCGTTTGTCTGCCGCAGCGGCTTCCAAGTCAGCACGACGAGTTTCAAACTCAGCTACGTTAGTTTTCGTGGCAGGAACGGCTTTGCCATAAGGAATAAGGAAGTTGCGTCCGTAGCCGGATTTAACGTTAACCTGATCACCCAGATTGCCAAGCTTGCCAATTTTCTCCAGCAGAATCACTTGCATGGTTCTTACCCTCTTAAATGCGCCGACATTCGCGTTGCCCTACTTTGTAGGACGAACCGGCAAACGCCGTCTAATATCAATCCAACTATCCACAATCGCCACTAATATCAACGCCACCCAAAGCGGTCGTAATACCAACAGCGCTACGTAAAAAACTATTAACCAAACACGACCTAAGCCCAAGCGGCCAACGGTACCATGCACTAACGCTAAACCGGCAATCACTATGGGCATAACGCACATCACAGCCCAAAAGCGATAATCACCGCCAATTTTACTTAGCAACAACATCACCATAACTAAGCCTATGGCGACTACTGGCGACAACCTTAGCTGCCACATTTCCGAGCGAAATCCGCCAGGATTGTAAAGCAGTGCCTGCCACCACCGCGCTAGCATCACAGCCAACGCACTCCATAACACCGTGCTGACACCAATTAGCGCAGCCACATCGCCGGTGGTGATTTCCGGAAATGCCCCCGGTGCCGAGGCCTGCATTTTCTGCAGCATAGGCTGCACAAGCTCAAGCACCGACACGAGGTAGGCATTGGCAAACTGCGTCAGCATCAGGGCTGTAAACAGACCTGCCGCTGTTGCCGTAATCAAAGCCAACGCCCACTGCTGGGTATTACGAAGCACCAGAGCTGTTACGGAAGCTCCCAGCAGCATTGTCAGCGGACCGACATCTGCCCCGATTGTTGCCACGGCAATGGCCGGTAATAGTGCCCAAAAAACAACATAAGCACCTTCGGTCAAGCCTTTGCGCAGCAATACCAGTATCGCCGCTGCGACACCGACCCATGCAAATACGAGCGTACCAACGCCCAAGCCTGCAACGGCCACTGCCTGCAAGCGCCCTTTCATAATGAACTCAGCTAAGGCGCGCATGGTATAAACGTCGTTTTCTTACTTATGACTGTCTGTGTAAGGCAGCAAAGCTAAGAAACGTGCGCGCTTAATTGCAGTAGACAATTGACGCTGGTATCTAGCATTCGTACCGGTAATACGGCTCGGTACAATTTTGCCTGTTTCAGAAACATAGGCTTTTAGGGTTTCCAAATCTTTATAATCGATTTGGCCAACACCTTCCGCTGTGAAGCGGCAAAACTTACGACGACGGAAAAAACGTGCCATAACTACTCTCCTAACTCAGTCCGCAATTATTCAGCGTCTTCTTCAGTCGTATCGACATCAGAATCGCTATCGTCATCAGCTGTTGACTCAGAGTCATCACGGCTGCGCTCTACACGTTGCTCGCTGCGGCTACGACGCTCGCGGCTCTCTTTTTCCGCTTTCATGATTGGCGACTCTTCAGTCAACGCTTCATCGCAGCGAATAATGAGGTTACGCAATACAGCGTCGTTGTAACGGAAGTTGGTAGTCAACTCCTCCAGTGCTTCAGCAGACGCTTCAGCATTGATCAGCACGTAGTGTGCCTTATGGATTTTGTTGATAGGGTAAGCCAGTTGACGACGGCCCCAGTCTTCTAGGCGGTGAACTTTACCACCGTCTTTTTCGATGGCTTGCGTATAACGCTCAACCATACTTGGTACTTGTTCGCTCTGGTCTGGATGAACCAGGAACACAATCTCGTAGTGACGCATTTTCAGCTCCTTACGGGTTAAGTCACCCTTTACGGTGTGACAAGGAGGACAACTCTGCCCAAAATAGGCGGAGCTACCATAAATCAAGAGCGCGGATTTTAGGCAAGGGAGGCGCTAGATGCAAGCGATTCGCACAAATATTAGCCAATAGATCAAGATTGGCGCTGACGCACCGCTTCAAACAGACAAATTCCAGTCGCAACAGACACATTTAAGCTACTGACGGTGCCAGCCATAGGCAACTTTGCTAAGTAGTCACAATTCTCCCGGGTAAGGCGACGCATTCCAGCACCCTCCGCCCCCAGCACAATAGCCAGCGGGCCACGGAGATCTCGTTCATATAATGAAGTATCTGCCTCACCCGCCATACCCACCACCCAAATACCCGCCTGCTGCATTTGCTGCAAGCTGCGGGCAAGGTTTGTTACCTGGATAAAAGGCACCACATCGGCCGCACCACAGGCGACCTTAAAAACCGTCGCCCCCAAACCAACAGAATTATCGCGGGGCGCGACCACAGCAGTCACTCCAGCCGCATCGGCACTACGCAAACAAGCGCCTAAATTATGGGGGTCGGTGACGCCGTCCAAAACCAAAATTAGCGCAGCACTGCCTGCCGCCGCCACCAAATCCGGTAAATCTTTTTCACGATACTCTGGAGCCGGCTCGACCAAGGCAATCACGCCCTGATGGCGCCCTTCGACCATTTTATCGAGCTCTTCTCGAGGACGTTGCGATGCGCCGATAGACGCCGAAGCGGCCAAACCAAGCACCTCTTGCAGGCGCTTATCACCACGCCCATTTTGCACATAAAGGCTCTTCACGCGCTCAGGGCTGCGCGACAGCACCGCCTGTACGGCATGAATACCAAATATTTTTTCTGCCACAATAATTCCTATCGACCACGACGCTTACTGGAAGCACCCGATTTCCGCGCGGCGGCGGTTTTCGCACCCACGCCGGTTTTCTTACCCTTTGCTGCAGGCGCTTTCTTAGCAGCAGGCGAGGCTTTTTTCGGCGCATCTGTATTTGGCTTGGCACTGCGACGTTTGCCGCTAGCAGACTTGCTAGCCGGTGATTTACCACGCCCTGATTTTGAGTTTGACGGCGGTACCTGCCCCTTCGCCAAGGCTTCTCGTACTGACGGCTTCTGGCGCTTAGCCGGCTCGCCTGAAGGTAGGGCTAAATCAATTTTCCGCTGATCAAGGTCAACACCCATCACCTGAACACGAAGGGTATCACCCAGCTGGAAAGTACGGCGTGTACGCTCACCGATAAGGCGCTGATGGGCTTGGTCAAACTGATAGTAATCCTGCGGCAAGGCAGAGATATGCACCAAGCCTTCTATATATAAGTCTTTGAGTTCAACAAACATGCCGAAACCAGTCACCGCGGCTATCACGCCGTCGAACTCGCTACCCACATGCTCTTGTAAAAACTCGCATTTCAAAAACGCCATCACGTCACGACTGGCGTCATCTGCACGACGTTCAGACATGGAACAATGCATGCCCTGTGCAACCAAGGCTTCCATATCGTAGGGATAGATTTTCTTGCGACTAAGCGCCGGGGCGCCATCCACTTTAAGAAAACATTTTGCAGCCTCACCGCCACCACTGCGTATCAAATAGCGCAGAGCACGATGCACGAGTAAATCTGGGTAACGACGAATTGGAGATGTAAAATGTGTATAACCTGAATAGTGCAAACCGAAGTGACCTTCGTTATCAGGCTGATATACCGCCTGACTCAAAGATCGCAGCATCATGGTTTGAATTACTGCCGCATCGGGACGCTCGCCTAAAGTCGACAACAGCAACTGGTAATCCTTCGGACTTGGCTCTGCGCCACCGCGTAAACCCAAACCAATCTCTTGTAAAAATTCGCGAAGATTGGTCAGCTTTTGTTCGCTCGGACCGTTATGTACGCGATATAAAGCTTCAAGACCGGCACGTTCCAAGGCCTTCGCCGTGGCAACGTTCGCACACAGCATGCACTCTTCTATTAAACGGTGAGCATCATGACGGCGAATCGGCACAATCGCCTCAATCCGCTTTTCGTCATTAAATACAATGCGGGTTTCAACCGTTTCAAAATCAATTGCTCCGCGCTCAGATCGCGCTTTGCGCAAGGCAAAGTAGAGCTCGTGCAAGTCCTGCAGCTGAGGCAGTAAATCCCGGTTTTTACCGGTGTCGTAACTAGGATCAACATCCTTTAATCCCAACAAAACGCCGACTTCGTTGTAGGTCAATCTAGCGTGAGAGCGAATAATCCCCTCATAAAACTGATAGCCACTTAGCTTGCCGGTGGCACTGATGGTCATTTCACACACCATCGTCAAACGATCAACATTCGGTTTTAAAGAACACAAACCATTAGAGAGTGCCTCGGGCAGCATCGGCACAACTCGATCAGGAAAATAAACCGACGTCGCGCGCTTATTCGCCTCTTCATCTAAGGCTGAACCGACCTGAACGTAGTGAGAAACATCTGCAATCGCCACCCATAAACGCCACCCGCCAGATTTCTTCGGCTCGCAGAACACCGCATCATCGAAATCTCGCGCATCTTCACCGTCGATGGTCACCAGTGGCAACTCGCGCAAATCAACACGATGCTTTTTATCTTTCTCTAAGGGCTCAGAACCAAAACGGCGAGCTTCTTCTTCAACCGCTTCTGGCCACTCAAAGGGAATATCATGGCTGCGAATCGCCAGCTCGGTAGCCACGCCCACGGTGCGACGATCACCCAACACTTCGGTAATTCGACCGCGAGCCTGCTGACGCGCACCGGGCTGCTGGGTGATTTCCAACATCACATAATCACCCTCTCGGGCGCCGCCAACATCGGCGTCTTCCAAGGCCAACCAATTCTGAATACGGGTATTTTCTGGCACAACCTGCGGCAAGCCACGGTGCATCATCAACTTGCCAACTAATTGCTGAGTATTGTGCTCAACAACTTCAATGATCACCCCTTCACGCCGACCGCGCTGATCTATGCCAGTCACCTCGACCTTAACGATGTCGCCATCAAACACCTGCTGCATTTGGCGATTAGCCAAATACACATCCTCATCCTCACCCTCAATAACGACAAAGCCAAAGCCGTCACGATGCCCCTGTACCCGGCCCACCATGGCATCACCGCCACTGATAGCACGTAAACGCCCTCGCCGACCCTCGATAATCTGACCATCGCGAAGCATCGCCTTTACGCGACGTCGCAAACCCTCCTCTTGATCTTCGCCTGCCACCTCTAACTGACGACGCAGCTGTGACAAGCTAAGACCATTTTCAACATCTTTCAGCTGTTCAAGGATAAATTCGCGACTTGGGACGGGATTCTCATAACGCGAAGCCTCGCGCTCTGCATGGGGATCTGGGAGATTACGGCGTTTAGCCATTCAATCGGGCTTCCTATCTATATGGGATTTAAATTCTTATTGGCTAGTGTAACTCAACCGTTGACAAAAATACTTTCTATCAGTAAATTGCGCGCCTCGGCATCCTAGCCGGTCATCCCCTGCCCAGGTGGTGAAATTGGTAGACACGCCAGCTTCAGGTGCTGGTCCTCGCAAGGGGGTGGAGGTTCAAGTCCTCTCCTGGGCACCATATAACTACCAAAGCTTCTCAGAACGTCATTTTAAGCCTTTCTCTCCATTCCGCTCTAGCAAGGTGTGACATTTAAGTGGGTCATTGGAGCCCCAGATGCCTGCGCCCGCATACATTTGCAAAGACCGTCACGGCGGTTTCCTTTTTCGTCGTATAATACCCCAGCGCCTCCGCATTTATTTTGGCGGCAAGCAACAACTTAGACTATCTCTGCGATGCCACCACCGCAGCTCGGCAATACGAACAGCCCGAAGGTACGCTATGGCTACGGATGATATTTTCGAGAAGCTAGAAGAAATCACGTTTGCGATAACTTGCAATACTGATAACGTGAGGATGCTAAATCAAGGACAGGCTGATGCTCAAAACAATTTCGCTCTTCTGGCTGAAACCGTAAAGCGAGCCGCTGAAGATGGCCAGCTTGAGGACGCAGGCCTACTCTGCGAGGCGATATCAGTTTTGGTCGCCCTAATGGAAAAAGATGAAGACTCCAAGCTCAACATTGCCATAGCGAACCAAAAGCAAAATATTCTTTTAAGTATCCAAGACCGCCTAGCGGCCCAAGTTGCAAAGCAATCTGTTGGCACAGAATTCAGCTGGGCCTCCGAGCAGATAGCGGCTCCTGCCACGAAAACAACCACTCCCACCCAATCGCCACCGATCAGCCAGCTTTGGGCCGAGTACACAAAAGAGCAAGAAGCACACTGGCAGCCGGGCACCTGTGCGGAAAACAAAGAAGCATTCCGGGCATTCATTGAAATTGTGACCGATCTCGGGGCAGATAAACTTTCCATCGAGGTGACGAGGAACTACAAAAAGAGCATCCTGGACTACCCTTTGCGGCGCAACGTCGGCCAAAACGCAGCAAAATCACTGGACGAGCTCCGCCAGCAAAATGGGAAAAGGATCGCGGCCTCCACAGCCTCCAACAGAATGACGCTGATTACCGCCTTCCTGTCTTGGGCACAGCGCCATGGATACATTGACAATAACTTCCTAGCGCCGCTGGTCACAAAGCGCGAAAAGGATCGCAAAAACCGTGACTCGTTCACACCTGAAGACCTACGGCTAATTTTTGCAGATCCACGATTTCAAAATGGCTCCTATAAAAATGATTGGGAATTCTGGCTACCTTTATTAGCACTGTATACCGGCTGCCGTTTGGGCGAGCTATGCCAACTCCGGGGCAAAAACGTCGCATCCGCAAATGGAACAAGCTATATCGACATTTGCGAATCTGGCGTAGACATGCTTAAAACCAAAAACTCCACCAGGAAAATCCCTCTCCATCCTCACGTCGTTGAACTGGGATTTGTCGAATTTGCTGCAGCACGCGGCAGTGATTATCTATTCAACGTCAACCCAGTGAACGGGAAGCGCAGCCACTACCCCTCTAGACAGTTCGGCACATTCAAGAAAAATCTTGGCTTAGGCACTAAAAAAACCTTCCATTCGTTCCGCCATACCTTTCGCGACTCGCTCAGCGACGCGGATGTCAGGGATTCAATCGTGGTAGCACTGATGGGGCACTCCGACGAATCCATCACCTTCAAAACCTATGGATCAGATGCAAAGCTCAACCAACTTTCCCAAGCAATCGGCCAACTCGACTTTCGAGATATTCTGCGGGGAGTCGCACCCCGAAAAACGTAAAACGCTAGGTAGAATGTGCCGGTGCGCCACCAATCGATGCCAAAGAGCATCCACAGAGACGCGCACCCAAACGTGAACGGAAAACACTTACCCTTTGACGTGCAACGCCAATGCGGCAACAATTACTCCCGAGCTATGATATAGCTATGATTCACCACAGCGATGGCACAGGATGGCCTAACAGATTAGGTAAACCACCCGAACACTCCAGCAGAATTGAGCCGACCCACCATACATAAAGCTTACCAACTAGTATAAGTACGATACTGTTTCTGCTGGAGTCGGCTACCGAAGTAGCGTGATCTGCACCAGAACAAATAATGATTATTCTTGAGGATACACTGTGTCACGATTAACAGACTTAATCGCACAAGCAAAATCAAAAGATCCCCAGCTCGGCCAAGACCTTGAACGGGAGATAAAAACCCTCTCCTCACGCCTACCCTTTGGCCTAAATTTTGAGCGCCATCGGCCAGAAGTTGTAGAACTACCTCTGCGGCCTATCCGCAAGGGGGATAAGGTGCGCGTGCTGCCAGAACGTGGCTCAACGAAATCTGGAGACGCAAGGCTTTGGCAGGTAAAGACAATCAGTGGCAGAGGCAAAGCTAAGGTCGCTGATCTGGAGCTGGTCTACAGCGAAAAACCGGAAACTCAAAGTGTGTCGCTTGACGACCTCATAGTCGTTGCCGAATTCCGGGACGTAATCTACCCCGGCCTTATCAGCACAGGCAAAGTCGAGCGCGGCGGTGACAAGCCCTATCACACTGTCATCAATGGCGAGAACTACCATGCACTAAAAGCGCTGACATACACCCATCGCGGCAAGGTTGATGCCATTTACATTGACCCGCCGTATAACACGGGTGCAAAAGACTGGAAATACAACAACGACTACGTTGAGGCTGACGATAACTATCGTCACAGTAAGTGGCTCGCCATGATGGAGCGTCGATTGGAACTGACGAAACAACTTCTGAATCCGAAACGGTCTGTATTGCTGGTCACGATAGATACAAAGGAGTTACATCGCCTGGGACTCCTGCTAGATCAAGTGTTTCCATCGCAAAAGTCTCAGATGATCACGACTGTGATTAACCCGAAAGGCGCCTCACTTGGTGGCGACTTTGCCAGAGTTGATGAGCAGATATTTATCGTGTACTTCGGGGAAATAGCAGTGAAACCAGAAGTGAGGGATATGCTTGATGAAAAGAAGAACGAAGAAACCTCAACGTCTGTAAAGTGGTCAAGTTTGATCCGGGGTGGCGCCAAAGGAATACGCACGGATAGCCCAGGCGCATATTACCCGGTTTTTATAAACGTTGATGACTCGAAAATTCACTCGTTTGGAGAACCACTTCCAAGGGGGGCTGATCGTGAGTCGACATCCCCCCCCAGCAATACGGTTGCGGTCTGGCCACCTGAGCACCCGAGTGGAGTGGAAGGACGGTGGGGCATTGGCCCTGCGAAAGCGCAAGAGTTGCTTGATCGGGGGGCCTTAAGGCTTGGTAGAATCAACCCCGCCGCAGCTAAGTTCCCTATCTCATATCTTTCTTCGGGCATTATGGAAAAAGTAGACTCCGGAGAAATACTCACGTTAGGCCGCAAAGAAGATGGAACACTGATTGTTCGTTACCCAGATAATGTGAAGGTAACGCATCCCCGTACAGTCTGGAAGATGCCCGGCCACAACGCCGGTGAATACGGTAGTAAGCTCGTATCGACGATGCTGCCAAATCGAAAATTTCCGTTTCCTAAGGCTCTTTATTCGGTCGAAGATATACTTCGATTTTTTGTTGCTGATATGCCTGATGCCATTATATTGGATTTTTTCGCGGGTTCAGGCACAACTGCGCACGCGGTTATGCGCCTCAACAAACAGGATAATGGGTGGCGACAGTGCATTAGCGTGACTAACAATGAGGTCAGTGCTATCGAGCAGAAGGGGCTTCGCGAAAAGGGACTGCGCCCAGGAGACCCCAATTGGGAAAAGTGGGGTATATGTGACTACATCACAAAACCACGTATAAATGCGGCAATTACTGGGTGCTCTCCAGACGGTAAGCCCATCAAAGGCGACTATAAGTTCGTGGATGAATTCGAGATGTCTGAAGGCTTTGAGGAGAATGCGGAGTTCTTCACTCTCACGTACGAAACGCCGATAGCAGTGAACTACAACCACTCTTTTGGACGTATCGCACCTATTTTGTGGATGAGAGCTGGCAGTCGTGGACAGCGAATAGATGCTTTGCCGGACAAAGGCTGGGCGGTGGTGGAGGCCTACGGCTTACTTATTGAGTTAGACCGTGCCACGGCCTTTATTAAGGCGCTAGGTAAAGTCGAGGGCTTGTCATTGGCCTATATCGTTACTGATGACGACAGACGCTTCCAGTCCATAGCAAAACGACTACCTTCCGGAGTGGAACCGGTTCGCCTGTACGAGTCGTACCTATCTAACTTCAGCTTTACTAACGAGGACTGAGCCATGAAATTCACGCTCAAGGAATATCAGTCTGAGGCGGTTCGCGATGCCTTGGACAACCTACGCAAGGCCCGGAAGCGCTGGCATGAAGATACTGACCGCTATGCGTTTTCTCTGACCGCTGCGACAGGTGCAGGTAAGACCGTAATGGCAGCAGCAGCTTTTGAGGCTATGTTTTATGGCGATGACGATTTTGAGTTCGACGCGGATCCAAGTGCGGTCGTAATCTGGTTCAGCGATGATCCATCATTGAACGAGCAGACCCGGTTCAGGCTGATGGAGGCTAGTGACCGCATCCAACATACCGATATGGTGGTAGTGGAAAACACCTTTAACCGAGCCAAGTTTGAGGCAAAAAAAATCTACTTCCTCAATACACAGAAACTGGGCAAGAAGAGCTTACTAGTTCGCGGCCATGAGCCAGAGGAAGGCGAGGCGGGAATGTTCCCGGAAACCCGGCCAGACATGCGTGCTTTCACAATTTGGGACACGATCCGCAATACAATAGAAGACCCAGAGCTGACTCTATACCTTGTGCTTGATGAAGCCCATCGGGGCATGGGAAACCCAAACGCAGCAGCGCAAAACACTCGCACCACGATTGTACAAAATCTTATCAACGGCAAGGCTGGTGTACCGGGTATACCCATTGTATGGGGGATTTCCGCAACGGTAGAACGCTTTAACCGGGCAATGGAAGGGGCGGTAAAACGCATAACATTGCCTGATGTCACCGTTGACGCCGCCAAGGTGCAGGAATCCGGTCTTATCAAAGACACTATATTGATCGACATTCCGGAGGACTCCTCTGGCGACTTTGATACGGTCTTGGTAAGGCGGGGAGCTCAAAAGCTAAAGGCCATCACCGAAGCATGGGCCGAATACGCAAAACGGCAGGAAGACGATGTATCAGTAATACCGCTGATGGTGCTGCAAGTGCCCAACACTCCTGACCCGAATGACATTGGCCGTGCGCTTGATACTATCTATCAGCAATGGCCAGAGCTGCCCAATGGTTCAGTGGCGCACGTCTTCGGAGAACACAGCACCCAACACTTTGGCAACCGGGCCGTGCCCTATATTCAGCCTGAGCGAGTACAGGATTCAACATGGGTACGGATATTGATTGCCAAAGATGCGATCAGCACCGGCTGGGACTGCCCTCGCGCTGAAGTCATGGTGTCATTTCGTCCAGCCAAAGATCGCACTCACATTACACAGCTATTAGGTCGGATGGTGCGCTCACCGCTAGCACGACGTATCGCAGGTGACGACCGGCTTAATGCCGTAGAGTGCTTACTGCCAAAATTTGATGCAAAGACCGTAGAGCAGGTAGTTGATTCGCTAAAGAGTGGCGATGAAACCGCCGCGACAACGGCCGGGCGAATACTGATCAATCCTGCTGAGATGGCGCCAAATCCCGCTATTCCAGATGCTGTATGGGAAGCCTTTGAGGCACTACCCTCGCAGAGCCGTCCACAGCGCAATGCCAAGCCAGCCAAGCGGTTAACCGCATTGGCCCATGAACTAGCGGCGGATGACATTTTAGAAGGAGCGGGGAAAAAGGCGCATGCAGTGATACATGCAGCTTTAGATAAGTTTCAAAATGACCAAAAAGCAACAATAGAAGCGAAACGCAAAGCTGTTCTAACGGTAGACGGTAAAACTGTTGTGGCTGACATGAAAGGCCAGACCAAGAGTTTTGATCAATTCTGGGAAAATGCCGATATGGCAGTGATTGATGATTCCTACCGCCGGGCGGCGCGTATCCTCAGCCCTGACATAGCAAGAACCTACGTCGATTTTCTGGCTTACAAAGAGGCAACACCAGATGACGCCGACGAGTTTGAAGAAGCACTAATGAATGCGCGAGTATCCATCGCAGCGATGGGTCTATTGGGTGAACTTCTTACTGCTGTGGATTCAGAAGCCGATAAGTTAGCTAAGGCTTGGCTTGTTGCATACCGCGACGAAATCAAGGCCCTGCCTGACGATCGACGAGACACTTACAGGGAAATTCAGGAGCTAAGCACAGACCCGCAAGACGTGGACATGGAGCGCCCGGGGGCACGCTATGAAGCGACCAAGGTGCGTGAACGTGGTGTAGAGAACCTTATTCCTACCTTCAAGGCTCATATGCTGAGTGATGACAAAGGTGAGTTCCCCGCCATACTCAATGGCCCGGAGTCAGACGTTGTATCGAAAGAAAGCGGGCGCGACGGGTTTGTGTGCTGGTATCGCAATCCGCAGCAGCCGGGACAGTCCTCACTCGGCATCGCCTACAAGGCTGGAGAGGAATACAAGATCATGCGTCCTGACTTCCTCTTTTTTGCTCTAGGTTCTGAGGGTGAAGTTTCTGTAGATATCGTTGACCCTCACGGCGCTTTTCTCGGGGATGCCCTGGCTAAACTGAGGGGCTTGGCGGTTTACGCCGAAACCCATCCTAACTACTATCGTCGCATACTGTCGATAGATAAGGTTGGCGTAAAACTGCGAACTCTCGACCTGAAAAACGACGATGTACGTGCCGCGATTGCGGGTGCGGATGCAAATGACCCCGACGCTGCAAAGAAGCTGTTTGCTGGAAGTTTCGGTAAAGACTATGAGTGATGCAATGGATAGTCACCACATCGAAATGAAGCGATAAAGGCTGCGGCCTTCCCGCCAAACCCGGCGCCTCCGGCACGACCGCGCCATCTTCAAGCACTTTGCGCCAGTACTGCTATAGCTGGTATCAACAAACATTCGTTTCTTGATACCAATAGGCGCAGTGCAAAAATGGTATCATAAAAATAGGGTATTACTTTTTGACACCAAATATAATTATTGATACCATTTGTTGACACCTCCTTAGATGTAAATTGGAATGCAAAATGTCACGAGTATTTGCCTACTGCCGAGTCAGTACTACTGAGCAAACTACGGAAAACCAATTGCTTGCAATCAGGAAATCAGGGGTTGAGATCTCAAAGGATCGCTGCGTATCCGAGACCGTCTCAGGCTCAACTGAAGCAATGAAGCGATCAGCATTCCGATTAATGGTCGAGCATAGCCTGGAGCGCGGCGACACCTTAATAGTTTTAAAGCTCGACCGCCTCGGTCGCGATGCAATTGATGTTCAGAAAACGATAGACCTTCTTTTAGAAAAGGGGGTTAGCCTCCGCAGCCTTGACCTGCCAAATTTAAATCTAACCAGTGCAGAAGGTAAGCTGATGCTTCAAGTATTCAGCGCATTCAGTGAATTTGAGCGGAATCGCATCCGCGAGCGCACTCAGGAGGGGCTAGAAAGGGCTAAGGCGAGCGGAATTAAACTGGGCCGACCTCCAGCCGTTGAAACCACTAAGCTCGTTCAGGCAGCAAAAGCCGAGGGGTTCACGCAGTCCAAAGCAGCGCGATTATTAGGTATTAGCTTGGCGACCGTAAAAAGGCATTGGAGCGCCAAGCTATTGCCATCTATTAGTTGAGTGACATGCCGAAATAATCAGCAGTCAAAGACCGTGCTTAGAGATATTTGTCGTAGTCATCCAATAAAGCGTCGCGACAGAGGCCTTTTGCCGAAACAGTTGTTTTACCAGATGACGAGCCACGTAGATTTTGAAGAAACCGCTCAGTTTCTGAGAGAGAAATTGCTGCACCTATGCGAGCAGAAATCTTTTCGGCTTTATCTGCCGCGCACTGCTCCATCTTATCTCCCGGGTAAAAGCGCTTCATGATACGAAGGATTTCTCGATCACGCATGGAGGTATCGGACTCAGAGCTTGAGCCAAACTCTACCATTTGACCACAAGTCCGATCTATCCGGTCTTCCAGCTCAGCCCCTGAAATAGCGGGAGTGATGCTAGAAATAGGCTTTCCGTTACAATCAAAATCATATACACCGGCGAAACTATTTACACTTAATATTAACAAGCTGATCTTTATTATTGCTCTCATTTATTCTTCCAAAGTTTGTTAAATATAAAGCCTGCCTAAACAAGCAGAGAGTTAGCCACGAACATATCATTACTGCTATGGACGAGCGATTGTGAGCCATATTTGATTTACAAAATATGCCTAATTGTCATCAACCACCTGAACACTTGAAATAATGGCAACAAGAGAAGCAGTTTTAATCCCCTATCACCAAAATCATAAGCAGCCTACGAACCACTCTTGCGCGCTCTTGGAGTTTACGCTTTAGATTAAAATCATCCGCGCTACCAATCATTGCCAACTAGCCTTTGATACCACCGCAAGCGGGAGGAGTGAGGCCGGACTACCGATAATTTTCTGCGCCCCCATCAAATACAAGGCAGAAGCACAGCAGCCGCCCCCGCATACTGGAACAACGCTGAACACTCGTGGCACCAACTCAAATCAGACATGAAACCAAAACCAAAGATCATCTAAACATAATGTGTATTTTGTTTACATACTAAGCCCTTAGTGCGATAATCGAGCCCATTAGAGCTTATGGAACATATGAGAAATGACTAAGAAACTCGGTCGACCACTGCTAAAAAGCAAACCATTGACTCAAGCCGAGAGGCACCAGAGATGGAAAACGAATCAAGAGCTTCGAAAAAAGGAACTCATCGCCTCAACTAAGCCCCGCAAAAAACGATTAAATCTAGCACTTAAAGAAGTGACGCTAGACGGCGTAGACATCATTGCGAAATCACTAGAGCTATCGACCACGGCAGCTATCGAACTTCTGCTGTATCGAGCCGCAAAACAAACAGCAGACATTCTGAGCGCGGTAGAGGATACACAGGGAGAAATACCGAGCGAACCAGAAATGCTAGCAAGGCTTCGCTATTTAATAAGAGCCGGCCACGGGATCGAGAGCTTGCGCGAAATATTCGAACAACAAGATGAATATTGATTTGATAATGAGTAGAGAGAGCCTTAAAAGGAGTCAATCAAAGCAATGAAAATCAGCCCCGATAAAGTTACTAAAGTCATTGTCATGCGCTCTGCCGGGTACACCATATCGACAATCGCAAATAGCGTTAGAATCTCGACATCCAGCGTAAAACGCATCTGCCAGAAGAACAACGTGCATGCTGGCGGCGCACTCGAAAGCCTAGTGGCAGAAGCTCGGGCCGACCTGACACGCACATTGACGTCGGACGACTCCATAAAGTTAATCGCAGCCAGTTTTATGCAGGACACACTGGTTCACGCCGAAGCAGTAAGGGAGCTAGCCGCGTCAGCGGGTGCTCATCTCAAGGCGTCAAATGTTGATGATGCCCTGAAGGTCATGCGGGGCTGTAATGCATGGGCAAACACCCTAAAACTGACTGCCGACGCTACTCGCAGCGCAATCAAGATCGCGCCAGACAACGATGACAACGAAGACCTACCCGAGCTCATCGTCTGCGTGATGACCGACGACGACGTTCTGGCCGAGCGCGAACGACAACGCGAGGAAGCCATAAATCTGGGAATAATCTGTGACGAAACTTCTACGGATAACCATGCCGATGGAGTATAAACTCAACCTCGATGACGCCCAAATGCTTGGCACGTCCACGAACATTCTTCCGAAAATTAAGCACGCAATACCGAGCGCAACGCCCGTTCAGGTAAGGCTTGCAGGGCTCCGCCTGAACAATCATGTAGTATTAAGGAATAATACTTCTATGGAAAACAGGGTGACATTGTGTCGCCAACCACGGCAACGCTCTAGGTATAAGTTTCCAAGTTGGCGGAATGCAAGTGACATGGCTCAGTGTTTTGGGTACATGAATGCCCTTACCTCACTTCGGGACTACCAAACCGTCGCGTTCACGCAGAATTTATCACCCTCCACTGAAAAGGCAATCCGAAAGCAAGGAAGCCTGAACTACCCGAGAGACGAGATCCGCAAGGTACTGGCAAGTCAATTTCCAGACGACACCCCCATTATGTTTGTTTTCGCAGCCGAAGAAAGTACAAATGGGCGATTGCACCTCCATGGCGTCTTTGCGGCCCCGAGAACACTCGACGTGGATAACTGCATCGCGAATATCAGCGCCGCACTGGCGCAAAAACTCGGATGGGCATATCGGCAGCGCTACGCAAACAAACGAACAATTATAAAAAAAGAATATCATCGAACAGCTTACGCTGCTGATGAGCATGACAGTCTCTCCGAATACACAAAGAAAACAGACATCAACGGCGGCTGGATGGCCTACTGTACCAAAGAGATTGGAAGCCTTGTTAGGCGCGGCGTCCTTAACAGAGACATCGTAGCATCCAAAGAGCTACGGCAATTATCCAAAAATATATGGATTATCATGCGCAACATGGCGAACGGCGATGATGCTGGGGTAAAAATATTAAAGAGTGCGGCTGAATTTATAAGACAAGCGCTTTCAAACAAGCTCACGCCCCCTCCTACCAAAGCCGAAAGAAGGTCTGTCATACCCTTAGACCAAAAACCGTCCAACCCAACCCCATCGTCACAAAAAAAGTCCATTTTTTCAGGATTCGAGAGAAGGAGACGCCGGATTTTTTACTCACTGCATCTAGTAGTTTCCTTGTTAATTTATAGATTGCGACCCCACCGAAAAAGCGGAAGCCTCGGAGATCAGCCGGCTCACCCAAATACTACGCGGGCCGCGAGTTGCAGTTACTGGCATGAAGGCCTAGTACTGCCGAACCAAACATGACCTAACCGTGAACCACCAATTCCCAACTGAAATAGCGTTGAGCCTATTTTTTACCCAAAGGTATCTCCAGCGCAGCGTCAAGCGACATACCCTGTACCCGCACACGATGCTTTAGCGTGCTGACGCTAAGGCCATGAGCTCTAGCCGCAGCCACCCAGGATGGAAATTCGCCCCCCTTGGCAACAAGCTTCACCCCATGGACTTGCTCGACCAGTCGACACTTGGGCACCCACTTGAAGTTGTTCCCACCCCAAGCCTTGCCGGAGTCCAGCCTAACCAAGACCTCCCCAGACTTGCCCTTCCCGCGCACATCTCCAGCAAACCGGTCATAGTCCATCCATTCTATTGAGATTGGCCCCTTTCGTCGGCCGGCCTCAACACCGTTGATCATCGACTTCCACCGCCGCCAGAGCCGTGTCCCAGCTTCCGGGTGCTTAGAGTGCCGCCGCGCACTCTCTGGCACTTCCTTTCCCGCAGCCAACCGAGTGAGAACCACATGCGGCTGTAAGCCCATCCGCTCGCCCAAAACACGAGCCGCGCATGTCTGCGACTGAAATTTCTCACCCCGGTACGTCACTTCACACCCTGCCGGCGACCCCATGCCGCCACCTCGCAAAACATTGAACCCTGAAGGCGCCAACGCACCCACCTTATCAATCCAGTATCTCTCACGCGCGCCCAACTCTCGCACAGCTACACCAGACTCAAGCACGTCCACTACAAAGTTCTCTGGCCCGTATTCGCGAATGGCCGATGCGATTGGAGTAGATTTACCGCTGTGGGCAGCGGAGAGGTGGAATGACCATCGCTGAGCGACCTCCATCTGCGTCAATCCAACGTACTGCCTGCCACAGCAGACACTCGTCACTCTGTAAATGCTCCCTGAACGCCCGCCCCATGCACCGACCGGCACTGTAAGAGCTTCGTCGAGGCTCCACCCGGCCTTCATTCTTGACCAAACAATCAGCTTTTCTCCCGAACGGCCGATCACATCAAGAAAAGACGAATACCCAAGAAATACACGACCTTGGTACGCGGGATATTGCGTCCCTGTGTACGTGAATGTTCGTCGCCGTCCGCCACCATAATGAACAACCCATCGATCCTGACTAAACGAACCAGCATCAATCATACTTTGCTGCGTCAAAAGTGCCGCCTTTTGCAACCGAAAAAACCTAGTCCGAAATACGGAGTAATCTACAGATCGTTCAGTTTTTTCGTACAAATTGCGAAGATCACACCGATTGCCGTTGAACTCGACAATAGAGCGTCTTACTTGGTATTTCGCAGAGTAGCCTTTAGCATCAAGGTGCAGCGCAGCGTAGACCTGATCGTACGAAACACCAACATCACGACGTAGACATCTATTGATCCGCGCGGCGAACGTTGCTCGATCCACGCAAGGCATATCGGCCTCATAATAGACAATCGAGATCTCTGATTTCAATGTGATTTCCACGCCTACAACTCCTCCTATAAGCGCAGCAGACCCCTTCTGCATGCGGCTTCTGAGAGCTAAACTAATAGCTTAGACGAGCACAAGGCCGGCTGAGGGTTGCCGAGGTTATTGCGCTTCACCCTCCACGCAAGTATTCAAGGAGGAGCAGACAGCACATAGCTCTTAGTACGTAAACCAAAAGAGCACCAATTGACGGGGGGTGGGCACTCAATGAACACGATTTAGGATTCCATCCCAACCGCAACGGGCGAGGAGATGAGTTTCCCGCCGACCGCGGCGCCACGCACCTGAAAATATTAATAGTGTTGCGGCAAGACTGTGATCATCCAGAGATTGTAGGGCAGACGTTGAGAGAGAACAACGCGCCACGGGCCAGTAGCCACTGAGCTTGACCGAGAGAGCCAGCATTTGCTGACTTTTTTGTGTCTGTGATCGGACTTGAAAAGCCACCGCTCCCTATTGGCTTATGCGTATACTGCTGTAACGTAAATGATTGGTGATAACCTATGAGAAAATCGATCGCAGTAATGGCGACATCAATGGGGTTGGTGGGGTGTTCGCCATATTCTCCCCAAATGCTCAATACTCTGGAGGCTCAGGGTAGTATTCGCATAGACGACATGCCAGCCATCGTGCGCCAAGCCGAAGGCTACGATCTCAAGGCTACGTTTATTCGAAAAATAGATTTCAACGGCTTCGACACCGCAAAACCCGAAGTCCAAATGAGAATAATGGAAGTGCTACGACCTGACTGTGAAAATCCGGTAGTGGTGCACGAACAGCGCCGAGACACAGAGAAAGTGTTTTTTGACGGGGGCATTTACACCCTGAGCATCAAATGCAGCGGGCCAGCTTTTGAGACGAGCGCTGCGCCAAATAATCCGACACCCGATTGAGAATGATTTGCTCGTAGGCGTGGGCATCGACAGCGGTCCTCAGATCACAGAAGCTTTTTGGCTTTCTCGCAGACTTCGCTGCGCTAGCGCCTCCCAATGATGACCACAGACACCACTAGTTCGTTGTCGTGCACTTCATAGACCAATCGATATCCAACCCCAGGCAACTTAATTTTGTGCGCATTGAGCAAGCCAGAGAGTTTCACAGACAGCACGTTGCACGTAACCCAAAGAGCACCGTTTGACGGGGATGAAGAACTCACAAATTGAGTCGACCGCATCTTATCGTTGAAAAATATGCTACCTACGTTAGACTTAAGCCTTATTCATCAACTAAACACCGCCAAGGTGTGACACTTCTGTGACGGCTGGCACAACTCGGTTAGCAAGCACTGCCGACGAATAGCGTGTAAATTGGCCAAAATAACGATCTGAGCGATTCTGGTGCCCTATCCTCTCCTGGGCACCAAGCCAAACAAATTAGCCTTATTCCAATAAGCTAAATATCTAGCAAGACGTGCCACGCAACACCAATATTTCCTAGTTTGTGAAGCTCTGAACTGAATAAATAACCACACCCATTTTCTCGCTTTCCCCATTTAGAAGCAAATCTCAAATTCACCGTAAACCACCCACCTAATTTAGTGTCAGTTAATCCGACATACTTCACCGTGATAGCGGTATGAAAGTAATTGAACACCTTATTCCCGCCTCGTATAACAATACATTCAACACCTGATATTCGAGCAAAGACCGACATTGTGCCCACTATTAAAAAACAGCCTGATCACTTTTGACATAGAATTAAATTGCAAGCCGTGGGTTGATAAAGATTATCAATATTCATTTAAAAGCGCGCATAGGTAAAAGAGGCTATATCAACACAGCCATCAGTACACTATGGTGCTAAATTAGGGCCGCGCTATATCGCAAAAGAAAAACATCCGCTGAAATAAAACAGCGCACTAGGAAGTGAGTTGTCATATGTCGCCGTTACCTCTTGGAAGCATCAACCGTCGGAAAAGAAACTCAGCCCGGCGTCACTTAGCGCCCATCATCGCCGTAGCGACGCTATTCGCGCAAAGCGCCCTAGCCGAAAGCATTTCGTCAATGCAACTTGCTCGGGTTGATGACTTAGCCAACCTTAGTCTTGAATCATTGATGAATATCGATGTGGTATCGGTGTCAAAACGCAGTGAACCTTTACAGCGGTCGCCCGCAGCGGTTTTCGTTTTAGATAGCAGCAGCATCATCCGATCTGGTGTTAAAAATATTCCCGAAGCCCTGCGTTTGATTCCGGGCTTGCAGGTCGCGCGCGTAGATTCCAATTCCTGGGCGGTGACCGCGAGAGGCTTTAATGCGTCAGCCGGCGCTGACAAATTAGAAGTCCTCATGGATGGCCGCAGTTTGTATTCGCCGGTATATTCCGGAGTCTTTTGGGATGCTCAAGATACGTTAATAGAAGATATTGCACGTATTGAAGTAATCCGCGGGCCGGGAGCTTCGCTATGGGGCTCGAACGCGGTAAACGGGGTAGTCAACATTGTTACAAAGACCGCAGCGGAAACGCAAGGTGGCTTTGAACAACTTGGCGGCGGCGGCGAATTTGAAGGATTCTCTTCATTTCGGTATGGCGGAAAACTGGGCGAAAAAGGGCACTATCGGCTCTATGCAAAAACAATTCACAACGCTGCACAAGAAATCGCAGCCCCAGGCGACGCAGCAGACAGCTCCAAAAGTAACCAAGTCGGCTTTAGGACAGACCTAAAGCTGAACGAAATAGACAGCCTAACAATACAAGGTGACTTACATCGAGGAACCGCTGCCAATCCAAACACAAGCAAAGATGAATTCACCAGCGGCTACAATCTTATCTCGCGCTGGAGTCGACGCTACGACGACAATTCAGATACTGAGTTACAGCTCTATTACGACCAAACCAGCCGCAACAACCGAATCAATTTCGCAGAAGATCGGAATACGTTCGACGTTGAGATAAAACACCGCTTTGCCTTAGGAGAACGTCAAAATTTCGTTCTTGGCGGTGGCTACCGCAGTACTGAAGATGACATTGAAGACGTAAACCCTTTCCTCGTAAAGTTTATTCCGAGCTCGCGAAAAGATGAAACACTGGATATTTTCGCACAGGATCAAATCGACTTAATTGAAAACATATTACACCTAACTTTGGGTGCCAAATTCGAAAAAAATGACTACACTGGCGCCGAGTTTCAACCCAGCGCACGCCTTAGCTACATATTTAACCAACGCAACACTTTCTGGGGCGCAGTATCTAGGGCGGTTAGAATCCCCAACCGTATAGATCATACGGTAAGCCTCTTCAACGGGCAGATTACCGGCGACGATCACTTCACAGCAGAGGAAGTGGTCGCTTATGAGATGGGGTATCGAGCTATTTTAACGACTCAGCTTTCCACCGATCTCGCAATTTTTTACAATGAGTATGACAAGCTTCGTACATTTACAGACGATTTCACTAATCCTCAAAATCAGCAAATTCACTTTGACAACCAAGGCGCAGGGCGAACGCAAGGGCTTGAGCTCACACTTCGCTGGAACCCTCTTCCAGATTTACAGCTACTTGCTAGCTACAACTACTTTGATATGGATATATCTGCAAAATACGGTAGCCGCGATATTTTCATTAATAGAAACAACGAAAACGATCCAAGCAGTCAAGTTAGCCTCAGGATTGACTGGGATGCTTCTGAGACATGGTCAATACAGGCCCGAGGACGCTGGATAGACAGTATCGATGACGCAGGCGTCGCGTCATATTCCGCCATTGATATAAGCGGTACTTGGCGACTAAGCACAAGCATTGACATATCACTAGTTGGGACTAATCTATTTGACCCACAACATGCAGAATTCAGCGGCGGCAAAGAAATTGTTCGCAGCATACACGGCCAATTTACATGGCACTTCTGAATTCGCAAATACACCCCATCATGCGCGCAGGCCTGAAAATCGCCAGCTTGCTGGTCGTCATCGGCATTAGTACGCTCTGCGACGCTAGCTACGCCGACGATACCAGTGATCTGGAGTACCGAGTAAAATCCGCATTCCTATATAACTTCACAAAATTCATTGAATGGCCTGAAACTCAGGGACAGTTAGAATTTGTTATGTGCGTTGCTGGAAACGACGCATTATACGAAAAATTAATCGAAACCGTTGGCGGTAAAACAAGTAGAGGATTGGCAATAAAATTCAACGCTACCCGACACCTCAACCAAGTGCAAAACTGCCAGCTGGTTTATCTTGGGTTCTCTGAGACAGATCGAATCAGCGATTGGGTCACGGCTCTATGGTAATCCTCCCATTTTTAGCTGATGCTCAAAGTAGAAGTTAAGCAGCCATCAATGGTGGCTTCCCATTGTTGGCTTTATGGGGGCGTTCATGATTGTAAAACCAAAGCCACTCGGTTGCATACTCTTGAACTTGTTCCAAGCTTTCAAATAGGTGTTTACTCACCCAGCTATAACGGATCGTGCGGTTGGCTCGCTCAATGTATGCATTCTGCTGTGGCTTACCAGGCTGGATATATTCGATGCGGATACCCTGCGCTGATGCCCACTGTGTAAACTCGTGACTGATGAATTCCGGCCCGTTGTCGCAGCGAATGACTGCCGGTTTTTCCCGCCACTCCAGCAGTTGATTTAGAACCCGAATAACTCTGATTGATGGCAATGAAAAGCCAGC
>NZ_JANZNQ010000020.1 GCF_027257955.1 Zhongshania aquatica
ACTAGGTTTTGCCACTGTTCTGGGCGGCGGTGTTTTCTCATGGGGGTAACCTCAACTTGGAAAATATGAGGTTACTTTAGGGAAAAATTGTACGCGAGGGCAGGACGTCTTGGAATGACCGCTTACTCTGAAAACGCACTACTCGGTCTTCGTTCACATGCTCTCCACCCTCTTTCCCATCTGCGCCTAGGGTGCGAATTTCAAACCCCGGTGGTGCATCAGAACTTTCGTAAAAGTAGGCTTTTTTCCAGGGATCAAGAATGATGGCCTCGCGATTAATATATGGGCCTTTCCATAGCGGTACTTGCGGTGGCGATGTCGGCTTTTGCAGCAATGCCATTAATCCTTGGTCTGTGCTCGGGTAGCGCTTGTTATCTAACTTATACTGATGAAGCGCAACTGAAATTCGTCTAAAGTCATTCTCTATTTTTGCCTCCATTTCGCCGCCAAGCCTTTTATTAACTATTACTCCTATTACTAGGGCAATACTCCCGGAAATAGCGAGAGCCAACACGATTTCCCAGCGCTTTATTCCTAACTGAATACGACGTTGCGGTGCAATTTGCTTATCTCGTTTCTTTCTGTGGTGTCTGTTAGTCAATATTAATTGCTCTACAAATATTTAGACTAGTGCCGCCACATAGACCGGCTTCCTAAAAGACGCAAACGCACATCGACCAGTGATCGCGTTCGCGCCTACTACCTTTTTCATCCCCAGTATCGGCTTTGGCTAAGCTTTCCAAGTAGAGACGTTAAGCTTCGATTAACGGCACTCTCAGCTGCAAATCCAAGACGCTCTGGCAGGGTGCGTTTTTGACGGTATTTAACGGAAAACATATCCGTATCTTCACGCTTGCTAAGTAAATAATCATCGCTGGTGCGCACTTCGTCGATCAACTTCTGATCCAAAGCTCGCTTTCCGTACCAAACTTCTCCAGTGGCGATATGATCAATATCTAGCTGTGGCCTATTCTCACTGACAAACTCTTTAAATAAAACGTGGGTTTCCTCCAGTTCTTCAACGAATTTCTTACGCCCTTCGTCGGTATTTTCGCCCACCATGGTTAGGGTGCGTTTGTGTGCCCCTGCGGTGTGCAGCTCTATATCGACGTCATGTTTTTTCAACAGGCGATTGAAATTAGGAAGTTGGGCTACCACCCCTATAGAGCCGATAACAGCAAAAGGCGCAGCTAAAATGCGATTACCGATACACGCCATCATGTATCCGCCACTCGCCGCGACTCTATCGATGGCGATAGTGAGCGGAATACCGTGGGCGGTAATACGCTGTAGTTGGGAAGACGCCAAACCATAGCTGTGCACCATTCCGCCTGGGCTCTCTAGACGAAGTAGAATTTCATCTTCTGGTCTAGCCACCGTTAATACAGCAGATATTTCATGGCGTAAAAATTCGACTTCAGAGGCACTCATGTCGCCATCAAAGTCTAAAACATATAAGCGCTTACGCTTTTCGTCGGTGTGTTTTTTGCGGTCCTGTTTTTCTTGTTTTTTCTTAGCTTTGCGGTCTTTTTTAAAGGTGTCTTCATCTAGGATTTCAAACTTAAGCATGTCCTCCCAATCCTCAAACTTGTGGTTTAAGGTCGTGACTTCGATATGCCCATCACTGCTATCACGCTTACTACGCTGACTTGCAACAGCAATTGCGCTGATAACAACGACAACGGCAACAGCAATAGTGACCGATTTGGCCAAAAATAAGCCGTATTCCAGTAAAAAGTCCAACTACGTACTCCTAGAGATGTTTCAAAAGTGCCACATATTGTTATGTGAGCAAGGGTCAAGTCAAGTTGGCCAATTGCCTAAGGCCTTGACGGCTATTGGATTTTCGGCGCGAATAAAGAGCCCGCTGCGACCTAAGTAAACACTGAATTGTGCGCCATCAACCATCGGGGCAAAAACAGCGGTACCGTAATCTGCGTCGACCCATTTACGTAGATATTCATTGCTACGCAGCCATTCCCATAGGTCGATAGGGTCGGAAATACTAATGAGATATATCGTTCTGGCTAGATCGCGCTCTTCCTCAATGCTTTGATAGCGACCCGATAAGCGATCTAATCGGTAGAGATTATCAAACCCCAGTCTTGCAATAGGTTCTGCCCAACGAATCACCCGGCTGTCCAGCTGCCACTGATCACCCATCAGTAAAAACGTTTGCAGGGGCTCGTCATTAACGGTGTCCACACTAACGATGAATTGCTGCTTCTCCTTACCTGCCACAAACACTCTTGCGACTAGTTGTTCATCGGCTAAGTGACGATAGCTGTAGACATCTTTTGTGACAATCACCGCGGCGCCGGTAAAACTCACCGAGACGATAAGTGCTAAAAAACCAGTAAATGCGTGTCTCCGAAAGCGAACAAACGCCAGAAAGCACATTAAGACGCCGAGACCGGTAAGAATGAGTAATAGTTGATCAAGCCCTAGAAGGTCGCTCATAATTTAGCTTGCCTTCCTTAGCTGTGCGATACTGTCTTCAGCCACTTGTAAAATGCGCTCATCAGCGATGTGGCGTCGGCCCAGTTCATTTAAATAATATTCAATGCTGATCATGGCATCGGCGAGGGTTTCCAACTCTTGCACATCTGACGCGGCGTTAACGGATTCTCGATCGACAAAGCGACGCATAAACTCGCTTGCACCTAAAGTCACATCGGGGAGCTTTTTCACATTAATCATTTGGAATGCGCCGCGCACGGAATCAAGTAACTGCGGAAGATTTGCAATATGAGTACTGTCAAAGCCCGAATCTATATAAGCGGAGATAGCGCGTTTAACGAGGCCAATTGCGGCTTTAGATTCCTCGATCACAATACTACGCGCTTCACTGACTTGATTATCAGCGCTGATTTCATCTCTTCGTTCTAACGATATATCACCTAAGTCCTCGTAATTTAATTTGCGACGGTCAATTTGCGCAAGACTGCCATCAATGAATAACAATGTATCTGCAAGATCCTCAAGTCGGCTGCGCTCTTGGCTTAAGTCACAGCCAACTAGCGCGTGCAAGGCGTTTGCATGATCGGTTAGGGTACTCGCAAGCACGGGCAAGTTAAGAATACTCAAGATGTCCGCACTTTGCTTGAGCACCGATGTCAGCGGCAACAGTTCTTCGCTGTCACTACGTTGATGCTGGGCTAGCAGTTCTAATACATCTTTGGCATGCCGTAACTCTGTGCGCAATTCGTGAATGACAGATGAGACCGTGTCATAACTCAGGCCGAGCATAATACCGCGCATTTTTTTGAGCTGATTGTCGTCAATATCAAACGCGGTTATACGCGCTGCCTTCATGACCTTGGCAACGAAGCCTTCTCGGTAAGCACTAATTTTTAATAGAAAGATCATCTCTCGTTCGAGTACTTCGTTAAGGACGACTCTATTTTTTACCCGACCACGCATTTGTCCTTCTAGGCCAGCCAAGACGCGTTTGCGGTGGGGATTAAGCTCCAGTCCACTATTGGCAAAAGCATCAAGCACTGCATCTGCTATTAGCCAAAAACGCTGTTGTGGACCAGGGTCGATACAGCTGCGAAAACGTCTTACAGCGCGCGACATAATTACCAGCTGCATCGGGTTGTGGGCATCACGTAATACACCTAACAGACCACTTTGGTAGAGATGGCTAATCCGCTTTAGGTTATCAGACAGCGCCGGCTCTGCTAATGATTTACTGCGCACTTGTATATGAGAATCTCGACTAAAGAGGCCTTCGTCAGTGTCTGAAAAGTAACTGTCTGGAAGCAATAGTTGATTGTGGACTGTCCGTAATTCATTGACATGACATATTACTAGCAGTGGTACTTCAGATTGCCGAGACTGTACGAATTCAAGATAGCGAGGGAGCACGAAAAACGCGGTACTCAGCGCATTGAGCTGCCCCTCTGGTACTGCCGTAATAATTTTAAGAATGGCCCCGCACAATGCCCGCATTTCATCTGCGAGCAAGGCTGCACCGGGAATTTCCAAGAGCCGCAAGGTGCCCCCGATTTGCCGCAAACTTGCTTCACACTGCTGGAGCAAATCTAAACTGTGGCGCTCAGACAGAAATGCTTCAAAAACATTGGTAGCCTGCTGTAAGGTTTTTGCCAGTTCGTCAGCCACCATGGCATAGGAGCTGGTATTGATATCTACTTTCAGTGCCACACAATATCCTTATAGCCCAATGGGGCTTGCCATAAAGTTTTGCTTTGACTTGTACGCATAACTAGCGGTTATTTATAGACTATTTAGCATTAATTGGATGATAAGCACAGCTTTATTATTTTAGATAGGCGCCGATATTGGGTTCACACAGCTCGCGCCGCACCGGCCACGAATCAGCTTACATCGCGCTGCCAAACACAATTTCCGCCACTGGCTTTAGCAACTTCTGCTAGTTGCTGTTGGTGTAAAGCCAATTCATCCGACGTCGCCGCAATGACGCGTAAGTTTCTCGGTACGTCAGGCAGGCGCCGGTGATCACTCGCTGCCCCGCCCTCGCTTTGCTGGGAGCCATCATCTCCGGCCAATGCTAATGCGGTTTGACCACCGGTCATCATTAAATAGACGTCGGCAAGGATCTCCGCATCTAAAAGTGCGCCGTGTAAATCCCGTTGAGAGTTATCTACATAATAACGTTGGCACAAAGCGTCTAGGCTATTGCGCTGTCCGGGATGCTTCTGCCGCGCCATGATAAGGGTGTCGATCACCCCGCACACTGTGCTGATTTTAGGGGTTTTGCGTCTCAGCAGTGCAAATTCGGCATCGATAAAGCCAATATCGAAGGGCGCATTATGAATAATAAGCTCCGCGCCTTGAATAAACTCATAAAACTCATCTGCTATTTGAGCGAACAGTGGCTTGTCTTTTAGCATCTCATTTGTGATGCCGTGAACTTCTATTGCCCCCGCCTCTACTTCTCTGTCCGGATTTATATATTGATGATAATGGCGGCCGGTTAGTTTGCGATTGACCAACTCTACGCAGCCTATTTCTATAATCCGATGTCCTGACGCATGATCAAGACCCGTTGTTTCTGTATCTAGTACGATTTGTCGCATCAGGCCTTCTCTAATTCATCTATACCGCGATTTGCTAACATATCAGCGATCTCATTTTCTCGGTGACCGCTATGACCCTTTACCCACTGCCAATCAATATTGTGTCCAAGGGTGGCGGCATCTAATTGCTGCCAGAGGTCTGCATTTTTTACGGGTTGCTTGGCAGCAGTTTTCCATCCGCGTTTTTTCCAATTCACCATCCATTCAGTAATACCCTGCCGAACGTATTGCGAGTCAGTTGTTAACACCACATCACAGGGACGTTTTAAGGCTTTTAATGCTTCAATGGCCGCCATTAACTCCATACGATTATTCGTGGTGGCAGGATCACCGCCAAACAGGTGCCGTTCTTTACCCTCAAACCGCATTAATGCGCCCCAACCTCCCGGACCGGGGTTGCCGCGGCATGCACCGTCTGTAAAAATTTCAACTTTCTCTTGGGCTTTTCTCATAATCAGCTCGTGACTTTATTGATCGGGTTGCGCCCGCCATAGCGGGGTGGCGAAGAATTTGTGCCCGACGAGCTAGATTTCTTACAGAAGGACTCAGCGGCGCCCGGTATTTTGTCGCGCTAAGAATGAAAACACCACCCATAGGTAGGTTTTTTGCCACAGGTTTGTGTGACATGAAGAAGCTTGGACTACTAATGGGAGCGCGATGAAAACCATATTCGACAACACTGACCTCGAAACCCAGCAATGACAGCCAGTCTTGCAGTCGATGAATAGGTAGACGGTGGTTCTGCCACATTGGACTGCGCTTCAGCCTTCCCAATAATCCACGCACTGCCAGCAGTGAATAAGGATTTATGCCGCAGACTACGACTTTGCCATGGGGAACTAAGACTCGCTCGACTTCCCGTAACACCTTGTGGGGATTATCGACAAATTCCAAAAGGTGGTGGAGAACAACCACGTCTTGAGACTCATTTGCTACCGGTAAATGCTCGAAATCACACACGACATCGAGGACTTGGCTTAAACCGTAGTGCTGCATTCCCCCAAGACAAAACTGACGCTGAAATACATTGCGATCAATCGGACAGCGCTCAGGAATGACGCTCAGGTTTAACAGATTATATTTTGCGGTGGATGTATCACTGATCGCACTAGCAATGAGTGGCATCTCTTCTGCCAGCACAGTTCTGCCCACAGGCCCCTGAAACCATTGCCTAAGCGCCGGCATTAGAACTTCGGGTGAGTGTTGCGTGCGCCAATTTGCCATGCTGTACCCTCTAACGAACCTGTTGCTGGGCCTATTGCAGCGAGCCACAGGAATGTTTATCCTTCGCTGTCCACATCAAAATAATGATTATGCTGTCAATATCACCTATTTCTGCATTTAGCGACAACTATATTTGGTGTGTCGCGCGCAACGGAGAGGCAATTATTGTCGATCCCGGCGATGCTGCGCCTGTGATAAAGCATATCGAAAAAATGGGCTTAACGCTTTCCGGTATTCTCATAACCCACCATCACTATGACCACGTGAATGGCATAGATAGCCTTCTTGAGCTGTATCCAGATATTCCAGTGTACGGCCCAGACAATCAATGCAGCAGTATCAATCACCGGGTGCGTCACAACGATTCTGTCACTGTTCTAGGGCTTACCTTTCAAGTCATTGCCGTGCCCGGACACACGTTGGATCATATCGCATATTACCTTAAAAACTCACCCTCTGGACCCGCTTTATTCTGCGGCGATACGCTTTTTGCTGGCGGATGTGGGCGACTTTTTGAAGGCACACCGGAACAAATGTTAAACTCCCTCGGACTAATCCAAGCTTTACCGACAAATACAGCAGTTTACTGTGCGCATGAATACACCTTAAGTAATCTCAATTTTGCTTTAGTTGTCGAGCCAGAAAACCACAAATTACAAGATCGCTTTGTGGAGACTCAGTCACGCCGGGAAAAGAATGTCCCGACAGTACCGTCTGAGTTGGCACTTGAATTGCTGACGAACCCATTCTTAAGGACAGGAAATTCTGTTGTGCAACAACGCGTTGCGGCGCATGCTGATCTTAAGTCGTGGAATCAGATAGATATTTTCGCCAGTCTACGTGCGTGGAAAGATGGTTTTTGAGCAACGCTAACGAAATAGTGAATAATGATAAAACGCGATACGTACATATTTAAGCTCATCTTCGGTGCGATTCTACTCTCGCTGCTGTCGGCATGCGCTCAAACACCACAACAACGCAGTGCACGTAGCAAAAATGACACCCAATATTGTGATCGAGCGGAAAATCAAAACACCAAACTGTGCAAATACCAACAAGTCGTAGAAAGAAAGCTAAACAGTGATCCTGCCAAAGAAACCTTAGATGGTTTCAGATACAAGCCTCGAGCAAAAGTACCCGCGGGTAAAACAGCTAACGCGCAACTAGTTACAAGCAATACCTCACTGGCAGACGACATCGAAAGCCAGCCAACTGAACAAAGTTTTATCGAGATTTGGCCCAGATTGGCGTCGGAACTTCGATTCGGCGAGTTAACGAAAAAATCTGAAGTAGAAGAAAAAGAAGAATGGTACGCGGAACACTCCTACTACCTCGCCAATATAAGTAAACGTGCTTCGCGCTACATTTATTACATCCTTGAAAATCTCAAGGAACGTGACCTTCCCGGCGACTTGGCATTACTGCCCTTTGTAGAAAGCGCCTATGATCCCTTCGCATACTCCCACGGCCGAGCATCGGGTCTTTGGCAGTTCGTTCCTAATACCGCGAAACATTTAGGTATCGATCAAAACTGGTGGTACGACGGCAGACGAGACGTCATCACTGCAACAGACTCTGCGTTAGATTATTTAACTGATTTAAATAAACGTTTTGATGGCGACTGGCTATTGACGCTGGCGGCCTACAACGCGGGTGCAGGAACGGTCAATAAGGCCATTACCAAGAACAGAAAGAAGGGGCTACCAACTGATTTCTGGTCGCTAAAACTGCCCAAGGAAACCAGAAATTACGTTCCTAAAATGTTAGCGTTAGTAAAGATTTTTAATAACCCGGCGTCCTATAATCTCACCCTGCCTTCTGTTCCTAACCAAGCGCATTTCGTAGCTGTTAACACGGGTAGTCAGATCGATTTGGCGCAGGCAGCGAAATTAGCAGAAATCAGTGTAGATGAGCTATACAGATTAAATCCCGGTTTCAATCGCTGGGTGACGGCGCCGGAAGGGCCGCATCGTTTACTTATTCCAAAGGGTAAAGCTAAGGAATTTGCATCTCGCCTAACGAAAATTCCAGCGCGTGATCGCGTGCGGTGGCAGCGTTATAAAATCCAACGTGGCGATAATCTGGTAACTATTGCTCGCCGTCATCATGTTGATGTAGCAACGCTGCGCGCGAGTAATCAACTTGATAGTGACGTATTAAAAGTAGATCAGGTACTACTCATTCCCGACGCAGGAAACGGCATTTCGCCACTTAAAGGGCTGAATCGCGGCTTGGCTTCTACCGAAGCGTCTCGTGTTGAGTACAAAGTGGTTAGCGGTGACACGGTAAGCGCAATCGCTCAAAAACACGGTGTGACGAGCAAACAAGTTTTCTCTTGGAACAATATGAGTTCTGCCTCGGTAATTAAACCCGGCCAAAAATTGGTGATATGGGGTAAGGCAGCTAAGAATTCAGACAAAGGTATTATTCGCAAAGTGGGCTATAAAGTACGAAATGGGGACTCACTGTCACTGATCGCTAGCCGCTTTAATTTGCGAATTCGCGATATTGTCGAATGGAATTCAATTAAAACCAGCCAATATTTACGTCCCGGTCAATCTTTAACGCTTTATGTCGACATCACTCACGCGGATCTTTAACTGCGTTTTGATATAGTATAGCCTTCTCGCTTTGCCTAGGTTTGTGCCGCGTATATGACAGGCTATTTTGTTCGCCGATTTCTACTCATAATTCCTACCTTCATTGGTATTACTCTATTGGTTTTTGCCATCACCCGCGTAGTTCCCGGCGGGCCAATTGAGCGCCTAATGACGCAAATTCAACTGGGTGGCGAAACTGGCTCTCTTGAACGCAGTCAAGGCGGCGGCACCCTTTCCGACGAACAAATGGAAGAGCTAAAACGCTACTACGGTTTTGATAAGCCGATGTTGTCTAGCTATGCCATTTGGCTCAAAAAAGTGCTGCAGTTCGATCTTGGCCTTTCGACTCGCTACCAAGATCCCGTGTGGCAAATTATAAAAGAACGTTTTCCTATATCTATTTACTATGGTCTAACCACATTAATCCTAACGTACGCAGTCTGTATTCCGCTGGGCTTAGCAAAGGGTATGTATCACGGCAGCGCTCTAGACAGCTGGTCATCGGCTGTGGTCTTTTTGGGCTACGCTTTACCTAGCTACGTGATTGGTATCGCGCTGATTTCAATGTTTGCAGGTTATTGGGATATTTTTCCGCTCGGTGGCTTTATTAGCGACAACTACGACGAACTAACGCTTTGGGGAAAAGCCTCTGACATTTTCAGTCACTCAGTATTACCTTTAATTGCGTACTTGGCAGGTAGCTTTGCTGTTACCACACTGATGATGAAAAACTCCTTAATGGACAATTTATCCGCTGACTATATGCGCACCGCAACAGCCAAGGGCTTAAGCCGCAGTGAAAGTGTCCGCGGACACGCTCTTCGTAATAGTTTAATTCCCGTTGCTACCTCCTTTGGCAGTAATATCTCGCTGTTGCTGGGCGGCTCCTTCCTTATTGAAACCATTTTCAACATAGACGGAATTGGTTTACTTGGCTACGAAGCCATTATCGAACGTGACTACCCCATTGTGATGGGAATACTAGTAATCTCATCGCTGCTGTATTTGCTGGGTAATATCTTGTCAGATATCTGTGTTGCGCTGGTCGATCCCCGTATTCGTTTTGGCGAACGGAGTGGCTCATGACACTGTTTAAAAACCCGGTCGCCAAAAAACGCTGGCAACGCTTTCGTCAGTCCCGTCGCGGATACTATTCGGCATGGATATTACTGGGACTTACACTCTGTAGTTTCGGCGCAGAAATGCTGGCGAATAATCGCGCCCTGCTAGTGGTACATGAGGGCAAAGTACACTTCCCCATTTACGGCGATGTGTTAACTGGTAAGGATTTTGGACTAGATTACAACTATGAAGTTAATTACAGAGAGCTTAAGAAAAGTCTTAGTAATAAAGATGGTTGGCTTATCATGCCGCCTATCCCGTTTGGCCCGTTGGAGACGGATTTAATTGCAGGTGATTTCCCTCCTCACGCTCCCTCCGTTGATACGCGGCACTATCTAGGCACGGACACCAGCGGCCGCGATGTCGCCGCTCGGCTGATCTACGGGTTTAGAACGGCTATTGTATTTTCGCTGCTGTTGTTGGTTTTTAATTACGGCGCCGGTGTCGCGATAGGCTGCATGATGGGGTTTTGGGGCGGTGCTTTTGACCTGATCTTTCAGCGTATCATCGAGATATGGTCCAACATTCCTTTCCTCTACGTGATTATGATTGTCGCCTCGGTTATTACACCGGGGTTCTGGACCTTACTGTTTATTATGGCCTTCTTCGGCTGGACCAGCATGACTTGGTATATGCGTACCGCGACATATAAAGAAGTTGCGAGAGACTACGTCATGGCTGCCCGCGCGCTGGGGGCGTCCGGCCCTCGCATTGTCTTTAGACACATACTGCCAAATAGCGTATCGACCTTGGTAACCTTTGTCCCCTTCTCTGTCGCCTCAGGTATTACTTCTCTGACTGCCTTGGATTATTTGGGCTTCGGTTTACCGCCACCGGTGTCGAGCTGGGGCGAACTCCTTAAGCAGGGCACAGAAAATCTTGAAGCGCTTTGGTTGGTGGGCTCAGTGGTAGTGGCAATGACCGTCATACTGATGTTGGTCGCATACATTGGTGAAGCCATCCGCGATGCCTACGACCCAAGAAAATTCAGCTTTTATGAATAAAACTATATGCGTAATTTAGTTTCGATACTTCTCGCCACATTTATCTGTGTATTTAGCCTTGACGTTAAGGCTTTGCCAGAAACCCTGCCGACAGATCTGGTTTGGCAAACAAACGTGAGTGATCCAATTTTTGCCGACCCGAATGCAAAACGCGGAGGCCGATTTCGCACCTTTGTAACCACTTTTCCGCTGACACTTCGCCTAGTGGGTCCGGATTCGAATGGCAGTTTTGCCGGCTATATGCGGTCTAATAATTTGAGTTTGGTTGGCATTCATCCCGATACGCTAAAACCCATTCCAGAGCTCGCAACAGAATGGGCGTTTGGCAGCGACGGTCATACTATTTATTTTCATTTAGACCCCGATGCACGTTGGTCTGATGGTACTCCTGTTACTGCAGATGACTTTGTTTATGGCCTAGAGTTTATGCGCTCGAAATATATTTTAGCGCCGTGGTATAACAACTATTTTAGCGAAATCATCACCGGGCTGGTCAAATACGATGACCACACCATCGGTATCGAGGGCGCGACACCAAAGCCCCAAAACGAGATGCTGTTTGAATATAGCGTCTCACCTGTACCGGCCCACTTTCACAAACTAGACGAGAACTGGGTGCGGGATTACAACTGGCGTATAGAACCCAACACCGGCCCGTATCTGATCAGTGAAATACGCAAGGGCAAGTACATCGAATTCACCAGAAAAAAGGACTGGTGGGCCAACGATAAGCGCTATTTTAAATACCGATATAACCCAGACCATATCCGCGTAAAGTTAATCCGTGATCTCAATATTGCCTATCAGTATTTTCGTAAGGGCGAGCTGGATACCTTTCCCCTGCTAATGCCCCGCTTTTGGCATAAAAAGGCCACTGGCGATATTTATGACAAGGGCTATGTCGGCAAAATAAAATTCTACAATGACGTTCCGCAACCCATCAGCGGCCTGTTTTTAAACGAAGATGCTACGCCACTCGACGATATCAATGTTCGCTACGCCATCGCCCATGCGCTCAATGTCGATAAAGTCATAAATACGGTATTACACGGTGATTATGAGCGTTTAGAAACCGCACATGATGGATTTGGCGACTACACAAATAGCTCAATTCGGGCGCGAAAATTTGACCTGAAAAAAGCAGCTGAATATCTCGACAAAGCCGGTTGGAGTGAACGAGGGGATGACGGCATTCGCGTCAAAAACGGCGTGCCTCTTAGAGTACGCATTACTTACTATAACAGTGGCCACAACGATCGGTTGGTAATCCTCGCTCAAGAAGCGCGCAAAGCGGGTATAGACTTTCAATTGCAACTACTCGATGCCTCTGCCGCATTTAAGCAAATTATGGAAAATAAACATCAAGCCGCTTGGATGGGATGGGCTGGCGGCGGACTGTCTCCGCGCTACTGGGAGTTTTATCACTCCGACAATGCCCACAAACCCCAAACCAACAATGTTACTAACACTGACAATAAAGCCCTAGACGCAAAAATTATGGCTTATCGCACCGCCACTGAAAAAGAGACTCGGGTAAAACTTGCCCATGAGCTTGAACAAATGGTTCACGATCAGGGTTCGTTTATTCCCACGTTTAAAGTGCCCTACACCCGTGAAGCATTCTGGCGATGGATCAAGCTGCCGCCAAATCATGGAACCCGCACTAGCGACGCGCTATTCGATCCGTTGGGCGGTAGCGGCGGGCTTTTTTGGATTGATGCTGAGGAACAGGAGCGAACATTGGAGGCCAAAGATGATGGTGACTCCTTGCCGCCAATCAACATTACGGATAAAACGTGGGTCATTGCGCCATGAGCTTACTGTCGGTGCAAGAATTATCGGTGTCCATTCTGAGTGATGATGGCGCTGCACGTGAGCTTGTCAGCAAGGTGTCCTTCGATATTGAAGCGGGTAAAACCCTAGGGCTTGTCGGAGAATCGGGTTGCGGTAAAAGTTTAACGGCAATGTCGATACTGGATCTATTACCCAAGCCACAGGCAAGGCGCAGCCACGGTAAGTTAATATTTAATGGCGAAACGATAAGCACCGCTGCCCCGTCAAGATTGAGGCAAATACGAGGTAAGAATATCGCCGTCATATTTCAAGACCCAATGACCGCCTTGAACCCCGTTCAAACGGTGGCACAGCAAATTATTGAAGTACTTAATATTCACTTCCCTAAGTTGTCTCGTAGAAAACACCGTGAACGGGCCCTAGAACTCCTGCATGAAGTGGGCATTCCCGCTCCAGAGGAACGACTAGCAGTCTACCCGCACCAACTGTCAGGTGGCATGCGGCAACGGGTGATGATTGCAATGGCCCTCGCCTGCGAGCCCGATTTACTCATTGCCGATGAACCGACCACTGCATTGGATGTGACGATACAGGCGCAAATCGTACGTTTGTTGAAACGTTTGCAAGAAAAAAATGGCATGGCGATGCTATTCATCACCCACGATCTTGCACTAGTGTCACAGCTAAGCGATCACATTGCCGTTATGTATGCGGGAAAAATAGCCGAGTATGGGCCAGCAAAAGACGTGTTCTCGAAGCCCTGCCATCCCTATACCCAGAGCCTGATTGCGGCATTACCGGGAATAAACTCACCCGCTAAATCGCCATTACTGGCCCTAGAAGGACAAGTGCCAGCCATTGAGAATATGCCGCCGGGCTGCCGCTTTGCCAATCGCTGCCGCCACGTTGCCAATATTTGCCACACTGAAATTCCACAGCAGGACGTAAATACCAACGCCACTATGGTTGCCTGCCATCGATGGAAGGAGATCAAACAGTGAGCGAGTCAATTCTTGAGGTTCAGGGACTGCAGCTGCATTTCTCCCAAAGCAAAGGTATTTTTACGCGCCAGCGCGCCGTTGTCAGGGCCGTAGATGATGTCAGTTTTTCGCTGCGCTCGGGTGAAACCTTGGGATTAGTTGGAGAGTCAGGTTGCGGTAAAAGCAGTCTTGGCAAAGCACTTTTAAATCTGCACCGCCCTACCGCCGGTAAAGTAATCTATCAGGGCCAAAATATCGCGGGATTGTCTGATCGTGCTATGCGGGATTACCGTCGTTCACTGCAAATGATATTTCAAGATCCCTTCGAATCGCTTAACAGCCGCCATACAGTGTCTGCCATTTTAGAAGAGCCACTCATCATTCATCGTATTGGCGATGCGGAATCTCGCCGTCGTCGAGTCGCTGAACTTCTCGACATGGTGGGACTTCCTAGTACCGCGAGCAGTAAATACCCCCATGAGTTTTCAGGTGGACAACGGCAACGCATAGGTATCGCCAGAGCAATAGCATTAAAACCACAGGTTCTGATATGCGATGAGGCAGTATCTGCCCTAGATGTTTCCGTTCAGGCGCAAATACTGAACTTGCTGCTCGATATTCAGCGAGAACTAAATTTAAGCATGCTATTTATATCCCACGATCTCAGTGTGGTTCGCCACATGAGTGATCGGATTGCGGTCATGTATTTAGGTCAAATAGTCGAAATTGGCGAGGCCCAGGCTATTTATAGTCACGCGCGGCATCCATATACCCAAGGCCTATTGGCAGCTATTCCAAAACTTGGCAGCGCGCCGGAAGCGGTTAGTCTTATTGGCGGCGATATCCCCTCGCCGATGGCGCCCCCTTCGGGATGTCGCTTCCATACCCGCTGCGCCTACGCGAAAGATAAATGCAGGGTTGATGCACCGACGCTCAATGTAGATCATGACGGCCACCCTGCTGCCTGTCACTTTTGGAAGGAACTTACCGTCGCCTAAGCTCAACTCCTGATCCACTTTTACAGGCATTAGTAAAATAAAACGCGGCGTTTTACGTCCATTTTTAATCCAATACGGGGTAAACTCTTGCCCTACTAATATCGTAGCCGTTTTGGTGCTTGTCAGTTTTAACTGTCCCGCAATGTCATCGACTCTACTTAAGGCTTACTGTGCGCAATAACTACCCGCCATACAAAGAACGTGTACCGCTGAAATACGCTCGCAGTATGCTGCAAGTCGCCGAAGCCCAAGGCTATAGCGGTGAAAAGTTATTACGCTCACTAGAATTGCCCATCAACCCCTTAGCACCGAATGCCGATCTAGAGACCCTGATCGACGGACGCTATTACAGCCAGATTTATCGGCGCGTCATGTGGCTGCTGCAAGATGAATCCTTTGGATTGGGGCTCGATCAGCGCATGCCTGCGGGCAGTTTCAGAATGCTGTGTTTGTTTATTATTCACTGTGAAACACTAGAGCAAGCTTTGCGCCGCGCCGCAGAGTTTATCAATTTCTGCCGCACTCTTACCGACGTACCGAATACTCATAAACGGCCTATTGAGCGCTTGGGAGACGGCACTGCATTTTATCGTTTTCCGGACAATTCCGATTTAGTCGGCAATAACAATGGCGACTCGGCAACGACCATCGCCCATTCCATGGCTATTTGGCGTCGTTTTTGTCAGTGGTTAATTGGTAAGCCTCTTGAGTTAATTTCCGTGCATTTACAAGCAGACGGCCCAGAGCGTAGTGAATACTTTCATCAACTATTTGGCTGTGAGATACACTTCGGCAGCGAGCATAATGCCTTTCATTTAGCCGAGTACTGTTTAGATTGCCCGCTAATTCATACCGAAGAATCACTGCGTAAGTTCTTACGGAACGCGCCTTACCATTTACTAGTGTCTCAGGAAGACGACGACAGCTCGCTGCTGTCGCAAATGAAGCGAATTGTAGGCAGTGACCTAAGCCATGAATTTCCCAGCGTGGTGGTGATGGCAGAGCAATTGAATATGTCGGTACGAACCTTGCGCCGCCGTTTAAAAGATTTAGACACCACGTATCAACGATTTAAAGATGAGCTTCGTCAGGAGCATGCAACACGGTGGCTAAACCAGCCCGAGCTAAAGGTTAATGCCGTTTCGGCCCTGCTTGGCTTCGACGAACCTAGTGCATTCCACCGCTCATTCAAAAAATGGACAGGAATGACGCCTGGCGAATACCGAGCCAGTCGACAACCCCACATTAACAATACCAAGAGCTAATGAGATCTTAGTATTTACACGAAATAATGAAAGTAACATTATGAATACCCTAGATTTAATACTCTCAACGCCACATCAATTAACCGACGCCGGGCTGGCTGGCAGTCGCCCCATTCCGGCATTGCTGCCGTCGTCAGAACGTGAGTCACATCGTAAGCTGCCTTTTGACAACATGCATAATTTTCGTGATCTAGGTGGCTACCAGACAGCCGATAAGCGACAACTTAAATGGGGCTGCGTGTATCGATGCGACAAGCTATCGTCGCTGTCTGAGCAAGACCAGCATTTTATTTTGCGTCTAGGCATAAAGCAGGTAAGTGACTTTCGCTCCGACGAAGAGCGTGATGAATCGCCACACAAGCTTCCAAGTACGGGTGGTATTAAAGTAAATATTTTACCGATTACCGTCGAAGCGGCGCAAATCGAACGGATTACCGCACGCCTGCAAGCGGAGGACGCTACAGCAGATGACATGGCCCATTTTCTCATAGAAGCTAATCGAGAAATGATAGAGCGTTTCACACCGGTATATCGCCAGTGGCTGGAATTACTGTTGCAAGAAACCAGCTTTCCCCACGTCTTTCACTGCACTGCTGGTAAAGACCGCACTGGTTTGGGCGCGGCCCTGTTGCTTAGCATTCTAGGCGTTCCCTACCAAACCATTTTGCAGGATTATATGGCGACGAATGTTTACACTGCTGCCAGAGTTGACCACATCGTGAATTATGTTCATGAAAAAACGATGTATCAGGTAAACAAAGACGTCATTCGAACCCTCTTCACTGTTCAGGAAAATTATTTAGGCGAAGCCTTCAAAGCGATCGACGAAGAATACGGTGAGATCGATGCTTATATTGAAAATGGCCTCGGCTTAAGTGAAAAGGATCGCGTGAACTTACAAGCATTGTTGTTAGAACCGGCAAGTCACAACTGATGCCAGCCACCGCTATTTTAAACGCGCCCACGGGATCGTTTACGCTGAGTCGTCGGCCGCATCGCGATCGCGAGACATTGCAAGCTTGGGATGCGGCGGATGAGTACCTGCTGCACCATCTCGCAGCTAAAGATATTGCTGTAGATAGTCGCTTTTTGATTGTCAATGACAGCCAGGGAGCGCTGAGTACTGCCCTTGCAGATTATAGCTGCACTCTGTGGGCTGACTCGGCAATCAGTCAGTTATCGAGTCTTGAAAATTGCGCACGCAATGAACGCAAACCACCATTATTTGTGCCTGCGACCGAAATCCCACAGGGCAGCTATGATTATATTTTATACAAACTCCCTAAAAGTCGATCATTGCTGAAATATCAATTGCAGCACCTTGCGCCATTAATCGCCGCACCAGAACGCTTTATTGCAGCCGCTATGGCGCGTCACATCGATCATCATGTGGTCACGCACTTTGCCGACTACCTAGCCCCAGCTCGACCTAGCTTGGCGCGTAAAAAGGCACGTCTAATTGAATTATTAGAAGCCCCTACACCCAAAGCGCCAGCTGACGACAGTAAAGTATTGAGCCTCCCAGAACTTGGTCTAACCCTGTGCAACCGCGCAAACGTATTCTCCCGAGACAAGCTAGATCGTGGCAGCCGTCTTATGCTGAAGGGTATTGAGCTACTGCCAAATGCCACACGGGTTGCCGATCTGGGCTGCGGCAATGGTTTATTAGGCATTTCCGCTGCTCGACGGTGGCCTGATGCCAGTATTTATTTTTTTGACGACTCTTTTTTAGCAATCGACTCCGCATGCAAAAATGCTGCATCCAACACGCCGACGGCAGCAGCTAAAGCGCGATATATCGCTGACGATGGTTTATCGAATTACACTGACGAGCCTTTCGATTTGATTTTGTGCAACCCTCCATTTCATCAAGATCATCACGTTGGCGATCATATTGCTAAAACGATGTTTCAGGATTGCGTGACACATCTTGCACCTGAAGGGCGCATTTGTGTTGTTGGTAACCGGCATTTGGGCTACCACGTCCTACTAAAACAGCTCTTTGGCCACTGCGATATTATTGCCTCTGATCCAAAGTTCGTGGTGTTGTTAGCCTACCGTTAACGTGCTTTGCTAGATCCGCACCCCGCCAAACGGATGATGCCCAGATATAACCTGAGTGCTATCTTAGTGCTACCGCTCGATTATCTGGAATGTCTACACCGTAATGCCAATTCACGTCGTTTTTGTTTGCTTAGGCAATATTTGTCGCTCACCCGCCGCCCAAGGAGTTTTTGAACACCTACTAGAGCGCACTGGCTTGGGCGAACAGATTACCGTGGACTCCTGTGGTACAGCGGCATTCAATATTGGCAAATCACCAGATCCCCGCTCGATAGCGGCGTCACTGCGTCGCGGCATTCAAATTGACCACCAAATCGCGCGCCAAATTGACGATACCGACTATGATCTGGCCAGCTACGTTATCGCTATGGATCGCATGAACCTTACGAACGTCACCGCATGGGCGCCCAAGGGCTACAAGGGTGAAATAAAGCTGCTTATGGAGTACAGCGGGCACGCAGGAAACGCTCAAATCCCCGATCCCTACTATGGTGATGACGCCGCATTCGATCAGGTTATTGCCCAGATTGAAGTATCAGCAGTAGGTCTGCTCAACTATATTTGCGAGAAACATAATTTAACGGCAATTCGATAGGCTAAACCTTTGTCTATCGCAGGATAAAAATAATAGGACTGTACTATGCGCTTTGTCATATCGACCTCATTTAGCATCGTCGCAGATTTAAAAAAGCTTGCTATCGCGGCTGACAATTGTGGTTGGGAGGCTATGTCATTTTCTGACCATGTCGTGAACCCTGAGAAGTTAAATACCCCCTACCCCTATACCGAAGACGGTGAACGCCGCTGGCAGCCATTCTCCGACTGGCCAGATCCCTGGGTTATGATTGGCGCCTTAGCCGCTATTACCACAACGTTGAAATTTACAAATAATATATTTGTATTGCCTATGCGAAATCCCTTTTTGGTTGCCAAGGCGATTAGTACGGCGGCAATTATCTCGGACAACAGGGTGATACCAGCGATCGGCGTGGGCTGGTCAAAAGATGAGTTTGAGCTACTGCAGCAAGATTTCCATACCCGTGGTAAACGCGCAGACGAAATGCTTGAAATCATGCGCCTGCTTTGGACTGGCGAATTGGTCGAATATCAGGGCAAGCACTACCAATTTGCTCCCCTAGAAATGAATCCCGCGCCAAGCGCCTACATTCCAATCTGGGTCGGTGGTATTAGCGACGCCGCGATGCGGCGCGCGGCGAGAATCGGAGACGGCTGGGTAACAGATCTGCAAACCAGTGAAGATATTATGGCCTGCATAAAGAAAATTAATGGGTATCGCCGAGAATATGGGCGCGAGAACCTACCGTTTTCCGTTATGGCCACGCCGTCGGACGCGTTCACACCAGATGCATATAAACGCCTAGAAGACGGCGGTGTTAGCCATATATTGACCCAGCCGTGGCCTTTTTATCACGGCGACACGCAGGATGTTGCGAAAAAAATTGACGGTATTCATCGCTACGCCGACGACTTTATTGCCCCGTGTAGCAGCTAGTTAGAGCGGCTGTTCTTGCGATTGCCGCCAGGGTATATCGATGCCCTTAACGCTGCAATAAAACCACGCTCTCTATATGGTGAGTGTGGGGAAACATATCCGCCATAGCTGCATCTGTAATCTTAAAACTGGCTTGGCTCAATATAGCTAGGTCACGCGCTAGGGTTGCGGGGTCGCAAGAGACATAAACCACTGTTGTAATCGCTTTTTGCTTGGCGATTCGTTCGCACAATTTTTTCGCGCCAGCACGGGGCGGATCAAGAATGACTTTGTGGCAAGACGCTGGAACGATTATTTCCGCGTCATTAAATAAGTCGGCGCAAAAGTACTCAATTGCCAACTTCCCTTCTCTGGCTTGCTGATTCGCACTTTCAATCATGCTTTTGCCAGAATCAAATCCAATCACCTGCGCGCCAGCATCCGCCAAGGCAACGCTGAAGTTTCCCAAACCACAAAAGTAATCGGTGATTCGTTCGCCAGCTTGGGGTGCCAACCAACTGAGACATTGCTTAACTATCTGCCTATTTATTGATGTATTAACTTGGGTGAAATCTCCCGGTTGATAGCGCAATGTCCGGGTATCTGTTGCTTGAAAATACAGTGGCTCATGTGCCCCCAGCCATGACTGTCCTTTGTTTCCGACGACGCTATGCAAAAATGCGGGAGCCTTAATGTCATCAGCCAGTTTTTCACTGCGCTTTAAATCGACAAAGCCCTCTTTCAGTATTCGGATACCAATTCTGCCTCGGAAATCTGCAGTGAGTATGACTTCACCTTTGGCGTTATCACCGAAAAAGCCTTGAATCGGGCCGCGTGATTGTGCCAGCACCGTGTTTAAGCTGTCTTCAAGTAACGGACAGGTATCCACTGGGACGATGTCGTGGCTCGCTTTAGCCTTAAAACCTAAATGCCCGCCTGAATACGCTAAGCGGGCGCGGTGCCGATAGCCGGTGTTCTCCCCATGAAGAATCGATGGGATTAGCGTGGAGGGCGCCGTTGCGGCGATTAGCTTGGCGAATCTGCTCTGTTTATACATTAGCTGGCCAGCATAACTTAAATGCTGAAGTTGGCAGCCACCGCATCGTTCGTAGATAGCACATGGCGGCTCTACTCTATCATCAGACGGTTCAGTGACCTCAATTAACCGGGCTTCGTCAAAGCGCTTGTGTGAACGGCTGATTTTGGCAACAACCTGTTCACCCATTAATGCGTCAGCGATAAACACCACTTTATTATTGTGCCTCGCCACGCCTCGGCCGTCATCGCTGAGGCTGTCAATACGGAGTTCGATTGGACGTGAATCTACTGTAGGCTGTGCTTTTTTACTTGGTTTGAAGGTATTAATACTACGGTGTTTGGCCATTATCGCAGAGCCTTATTCGGAATAAACTGCTGAAATTGCGCAAGACATTCTTGCTTGCGTTGTGCCAGAGCACGCTGCTCATCTGGCGTGTAAGGATTGATTGTAGTGAGTTGGTCACAAGGTATAGTCGAAAAGCGCAGAACCGGTTGTTCATCGCCTCGCATCTTTGGCGACATTTTAACAACAGGTAGAGGTAACTCTTCACTAGCATAGCTCAACGAGCTAATGAGTAATGCAGATAATAACAAGTGCGGCAGTGTTGAATTCAACAAGCAAATCCCAGTTAATTGTTTAGCCTCTCGGTATTTATTCCCACTCACTCGGCATTATTCCCCTGAAATTCAAGGTATTTTACCTTTCTAATACTGTGGTGGATATTTAATTGACTTATTTTTACGTTAGAATGGTCAGCTAAATTGGGTTTATATGTATCCGACATCGGAAGAGCTATGTCTAACACTGTTATTGAAAATGTGAATGTTGATGCGCAAGAGATTCTTATTACTCCTGCCGCGCTAAAAGCTGCCTTGCCGATGAGCGACGCCGCAAAAGAAGTTATCTCTGCAGGTCGTGAGACCGTCAGAAATATTTTAGATGGTAAAGATCACCGCATGTTTGTGGTTGTCGGCCCCTGCTCTATTCATGACGTCGATGCGGCAATGGATTACGCGCGTCGCCTGAAAGTCTTGGCTGATGAAGTTAGCGACACCTTAGTGATCATCATGCGGGTTTATTTTGAAAAACCGAGAACCACGGTTGGCTGGAAAGGTTTAATCAACGACCCCTACTTAAATGACACCTTCAAAATTGAAGACGGTTTGCATATAGGTCGTAAACTCTTATTGGATATCAGCGAACTCGGTCTGCCTACGTCCACCGAGGCGCTTGATCCAATCTCACCACAATATTTGCAGGACTGTATTTCATGGTCTGCAATCGGCGCCCGCACAACCGAATCACAAACGCATCGTGAAATGGCCAGTGGTTTGTCATCGGCTGTAGGCTTCAAGAACGGCACAGATGGTGGCTTGACCGTCGCTTTAAATGCTATTGGCTCTGCAGTTAAACCCCACCGTTTTCTAGGAATCAATGGCGAAGGCCAAGTTGCGGTTATTCATACCCGCGGCAATGCTTATACACATATTGTGTTGCGCGGTGGTAGCCAAGGCCCTAACTACGATTCTGTGCACATTAAATTGTGCGAAGCTGAGCTCGATAAATCCGGTATCCCGCTGAATATTATGGTCGATACAAGTCATGCAAACTCAAGCAAGCAGCCCTCTCTTCAGCCGCTAGTCATAGAGAACGTGACGAATCAGGTCTTAGAGGGCAACACTTCAATTATCGGCTTGATGATTGAGAGTAATATAAATGCAGGCAATCAGAGCATTCCTGAAGATTTGTCGAAGTTAGCCTATGGTGTTTCGGTTACCGATGGCTGTATTGGCTGGGAAGAAACTGAAACTGCTCTGCGGACGATGCGGGAGCGTTTGAAAGACGTGTTACCAAGCCGTAAGCGCTAGTCATTATTGCGTCATATTATCAAAGTGTCCTTTGGGCGCTTTTTTTGCTTATTTTTTGCCTTAGTAAAATCTAAAGGCATCGCTCTGACGTAAGTAGGGTGCTTCACGACCATAATGCATGGTTTTTTGCCCCTATCTCCAGGGGCTTTTTTATTTATAGATCCAACTTCAATTCAGCGTAAAGTGCGCAATGGTCCGATAATGAGCGCCACGGCTCTCCGTTTAGCCGTTTAGCCGCCACGGCAGTAAACCCCCTGAAATAGATTCTATCTAAGCGCAATACCGGCCGTTTAGCAGGGAAGGTTTTGGCGAGTTTGCCATTGATCTCTACTGAAGCTTCGCGCAATTTAAGTGTATGTTTAAAGCGCCAATGCAACGCCCCACTCCAATCGTTAAAATCCCCGGCGATAATTAAAGGGGCATCCTTGGGGATTTTTCGCTCAATGAATTTCATTAAGAGATTGAATTGCTGGTGCCGCTCCCAACCTAAAAGCCCCATATGCATGCAGATTACGTAAATACCAGGCTCGATTACGCTGAGCAGCAAGCCCCGCTGCGATCGTCGATATAAAGAAATATCGACGTTTTCACTTTTAATGATCGGAAATTTACTCAGAATCGCATTGCCGTGATGCCCATGGTCATATACTGCGTTTTTTCCGTAGGAAAAATGCGGCCAAACAGAGTCCGCGAGGAACTCAAATTGGCTCTCGTCTATCCACCCGTCCACCTTGGCCGAATGTTGGCTATTCTCTCCCACCACCTCTTGTAAAAAAACCACCTCAGCATCAACGCTGCGGATGCTCTCGCGAATCTGCTTAAGCAGAAATTGTCGGTTTGCTGAGCAAAACCCCTTGTGCACGTTATACGATAGCACTCTTATAACCGACATCTAACTCTCCTAATCAGGATGACATTTCTTTAACTTCCGACCACTGCCACACCAACAAGGTTCGTTTCTGGGCACAGTTATCGGTGGTAAAATATCACCATCGGTATAAAACCACCGGCCATCTTCAAACTCGAATCGAGACCGCTCATGGAGTTGCCCGCCTTTTTCACCCTCGACAAAAAAAGCAGCAAACTCAACCGCTCCTCTCCTTTGTCCGCCCGCGCCTTGATGGCTGCGAATAATTTTCAGGGACCGCCACTGCGTGTTTCCAAAACTACGCAGTAGCGCCTTGCGGCTTTCTTTCGCGCGGGGATCTTTATGGAGTGTTTCCAAGAGATAGTCAGGATCTTTTATACAGAACGCACTGAACCGCGACCGCATCAAGGTTTCTGCGGTCGGGGCCGCCGTGTTACCACTGATATATTGATAGCAACATTCGGTGAAAGGTTTTGCGTTGCCGCAGTAGCAATGATTTTCGATTGGAAAAACAGTCATTTAAAAGAAATTATGGCGCAACTGGAGCAACGATACCGCTGAGGTCTGTCGCCTCCCAGACCTCAGGGAGAGCCGTTGAACTACGTGTATCTCTGTCAAAACCGACAAGTACGGTTTGACAAGTAGTTGCCAGTTCACCATTTGCGTAAATGCGGTGCTCAATGGTCATACTTTTCGTGCCCATCTTTGAGCACCAAGTATCAACGATTACCAAGTTATCAAAACGAATCTCGCGAATCATGTCCATTTTGACACTGGCAACGACATGGGAAGGATTAGGACTTTTACTAATATTGGAAATATTTTTAAAAAAGGTCACCCGCGCCAAGTCAAAATATTGTGCGTAGTAACTATTCGATACGTGCCCGAGGATGTCTAAATCTGAAAAACGCACCTGAATCTCTGTGCGGGAGTGGGGTAATTTCATGTGGAGTTTTCCTAGAGGGCCGGCTCACGAATACAGGAGCCGGCTGTTACAACTGAACGTCGCTAAGCTCTATTTAAAATAGGCATTCTCGGTATTGGTATGGTCTGTGGTGTCTTTGACACCTGCTATGCCAGGCACCTTTTCAAGCAGGGTCTTTTCCACGCCTTCTTTCAGAGTGACATCGACCATACCGCAGCCTTGGCAACCACCACCAAACTTAAGGATGGCAAATTTATCGTCGGTAATCTCTAGCAAAGACACTTCGCCGCCATGAGCAGCAAGGGATGGATTAACTTCGTTATACAACACATAGTTAATTTGATCCTCAAGTGGACTATTTGCATCAACCCGCGGCAGTCTCGCATTGGGTGCTTTGATCGTGAGCTGACCACCCATACGATCTTTAGAATAGTCAATAAGCGCCTCATCTAAGAAGGGAATACTGCGCCCTTCAAAGTAAGCTTTAAACTGAGGGTAGTCGCGCACGATATCATTGTCGGTCATATCACCTTCTCGACAATAGGCAATGCACGTCTCTGCTTTAGGTGTACCCGGTTGAGTGATGAACACCCGTACGCCGATAACGTCGTCCTGCTTGTTCAAGAGCTCCGCGAGGTAGTCTTGGGCAGATTCTGTGATCGTCACATTAACGGCTGTTTGCTCTGTTGACATAATAACCTCTGTATATCCTGCTGTTTTGCCAAACAATTTCAATGCTGGGCCGTGTATCTGTTAGAATTGCACAGTTTACCACGAAGCCTATTCCGGCCACAGTCCGAGAAGCGCTTTAGCTATTTAATTGTTTTACACACTAGGATATCCATGAGCCAGCCCACACCCCGCATCTCCCAACTTACTCAAGCCCTTCAAGATCGAATATTGATTATTGATGGCGCTATGGGCAGTTTGATTCAAAGCTATAAACTTGAGGAGATGGACTATCGTGGCGCGCGCTTTGCCGACTTCCACAAAGATTTAAAAGGCAATAACGACCTCTTAACGCTGACTCGGCCGGATGTTATCCGCGAAATCCACCAAGCCTACCTCGATTCTGGCGCGGATGTTATCGAAACCAATACCTTTAACTCGACCGCCGTTGCCCAAGACGACTACGAACTTGGCGAAATTGCAGAGGAACTAAATCGGGTCGGTGCAGCTTTAGCACGGGAAGTTGCTGACGCTGAAACCGCAAAGAATCCTGATAAGCCTAGGTTTGTTGCCGGTGTCATTGGGCCTACCCCCCGCACCGCGTCGATTTCTCCCGATGTGAACGATCCGGGCGCTCGAAATATCAATTTTGACCAACTCGTCGAAAATTACTACGCAGCGGCCCGTGGCCTGATTGACGGCGGCGCCGACATTCTGATGATCGAAACAGTATTCGATAGTTTAAACGCTAAAGCGGCGGTCTACGCGGTACTTCAATATTTCGAAGATAGTGGTCAGAAATTACCCATTATGATTTCAGTGACCTTCCCAGACACCAGTGGACGGACCCTTTCTGGCCAAACACCGACGGCGTTCTGGAATTCTATAGCGCACGCAAAACCGCTGATCATTGGAACTAATTGCGGCCGTAGATTCAGTGAGATACGTCCTTTTGTTGAAGAACTTTGTGAGGCTTCAGACTGTTATTTCAGCGGTCATTTCAATGCCGGCCTGCCCAATGAATTTGGCGAATACGACGAAACACCAGAAGACATGCGCGGCGAACTGAAAGAGTTTGCGCAACGCGGATTTCTAAATTTAGTCGGTGGCTGCTGCGGTACGACTCCTGCCCATATCGAAGCAATTGGCAACGCAATGGAAGGCATAGCGCCTAGGCCACTGCCTCAACGCGAGCCAATCTGTCGACTTGCCGGGCTAGAGCCATTCCATATCGGTCCAGATTCTCTGTTTGTGAATGTTGGCGAACGCTGCAACGTGACGGGATCTGCGGCATTTAAACGGCTGATTTTAGAAAATGACTACGATGCTGCCCTCTCGGTTGCTCGCCAGCAGGTGGAAAACGGCGCGCAAGTAATCGACATTAATATGGATGAAGGCATGCTCGATGCGCAAAACGCCATCGTCACCTTCTTAAACCTTGTGGCCGCAGAGCCTGATATCTGCCGCGTGCCCATAATGGTCGATTCTTCAAAGTGGGACGTTATTGAGGCAGGGCTTAAGTGCATTCAAGGCAAGCCCATTGTTAACTCCATTTCGCTGAAAGAAGGCGAAAATGAGTTTCGTGAGCGCGCGCGCTCCTGCTTAAAGTACGGCGCGGCTGTTGTAGTGATGGCCTTCGATGAAGATGGCCAGGCGGATACATTCAAGCGTAAGGCAGATATCTGCAAACGCAGCTACGACATTTTGGTCGATGAAATAGGCTTTCCAGCACAGGACATCATCTTCGATCCAAACATTTTTGCAGTTGCTACCGGCATTGATGAACACAACAATTATGCGGTCGATTTCATTGAAGCGACGGCGTATATAAAGAAAGAGCTCCCCTATGCCATGGTGTCTGGTGGGGTATCCAATGTTTCTTTCTCATTCCGTGGAAACAACGCAGTACGCGAGGCAATCCACTCTGTATTTCTCTACCACGCGATCAAGGCGGGTATGGATATGGGGATTGTAAACGCCAGCCAGCTCGCTATTTATGACGACCTCCCAGCTGAGTTACGAGATCATGTTGAGGATGTCATTCTTAACCGTCGCGATGACAGCACTGAGCGCCTGCTAAATATCGCCGACAAATACAAAGGTGATGGCAGTACTGCTGAAAACAAGGAAGACCTTAGCTGGCGCGAACTGCCGGTAAACAAGCGCATTGAACATGCTCTCGTAAAAGGCATTTCTACCTATATCGAAGAGGATGCCGAGGCTGCCCGTGCCGCGGCGATTAAGCCCATCGATGTGATCGAAGGCGCGTTGATGGATGGCATGAACGTTGTGGGTGACCTCTTCGGCGACGGGAAAATGTTTTTGCCCCAAGTGGTGAAATCTGCCCGCGTAATGAAGCAGGCCGTAGCTTACTTAAACCCATTCATTGAGGCGGGTAAAGAGGTCGGCGCCAAAGCCAACGGCAAAGTTTTAATGGCAACCGTAAAAGGCGATGTACACGATATTGGAAAAAATATTGTTGGCGTTGTGCTGCAGTGTAATAACTTTGAAGTTATTGACCTCGGCGTTATGGTGTCATGCGACAAGATTCTAGAAACAGCCAAACGCGAGAACGTAGATATCATTGGTTTAAGCGGCTTAATCACCCCATCATTAGACGAGATGGTTTATGTCGCCAGTGAAATGGAACGTCTTGGCTTTACTATCCCTCTGATGATCGGCGGTGCAACGACATCTAAAGCCCACACGGCGGTGAAGATAGAGCCCAAGTACACCAGAGACGCCACTGTATATGTGCCAGACGCATCTCGCAGTGTCGCTGTTGCTACGCAGCTAATTAGCCAAGACATGAAAGCGGCTTTTGTCGCTGAACGAAAAGATGAGTATGAGCGCGTCCGTGCACGTCGCGCGGGCAACCAAGGTAAAAAGCGCCTGCATAGCTATGAAGCCGCATGCGAGCTGTCTTATCAGTGGGACTGGGACACCTACACCCCGCCAACGCCAACATTCTTAGGCACTAAAACCTTTACCAACTACCCGCTTGAAGAATTGCGCGACACTATCGACTGGACGCCATTCTTTATCTCTTGGGGATTGTCAGGGAAATATCCAAAACTTCTTGAGGATGACGTTGTTGGTGAAGCAGCACGAAGTCTATTCAATGATGCCCAGCAAATGCTCGACCACATCATTGACGGCAAACTACTTCAAGCCAATGGCGTCATCGGTTTTTGGCCGGCCCGCCGCGCGGGTACCGACGATATAGCGGTACTCGATCCCAAGACGAATGAGCAACTAGCCACATTGCATCATCTTCGGCAGCAGGCACAAAAGCCGGATGACAAGCCCCAAATGAGTTTGGCGGACTATATTGCCCCTGAAAATAGTGGCGTCGCCGACTATGTTGGCGGCTTTGCGGTGACCACCGGTCTCGGTGCGGACGAGCTTGCAGCCAAGTATGAAAAAGCCAATGATGACTACAACTCCATCATGGTTAAAGCCTTAGCCGACCGACTTGCAGAGTCATTCGCGGAAACCTTGCACCGCCGCGTTCGCAAAGAATTTTGGAGGTATGCCCCGGATGAAGAGCTTAGCAATGAGGAATTAATAAAAGAAAGTTACCAAGGTATTAGGCCTGCGCCGGGCTATCCGGCCTGTCCTGATCACACCGAAAAGACGACGCTCTTTAATTTGTTAGATGCAACGAATGAAACCGGCATTATATTGACCGATCATCTCGCCATGCACCCCGCTGCCGCGGTAAGTGGGTTTTATTATTCCCACCCCAAGTCGCGATATTTCGCTGTCGGTCGCATCGGTAAAGATCAGGTAGCGTCGATCGCGAAACGAAAAGGCATGGAAATGACAGCGATGGAGCGTTGGTTATCTCCAAATCTGGATTACGATCCATAGCGGTCACGCTAAGCCGCCGGCACGCGAATTAATTCACGGTTGATAGGAGTATGAAATATGGATCAACAGGATGACAAGGCCAAGAAACCGAGCCTTTTAGCCGTTATAGGCAGTGTAGTGTCAGCAGCTTTTGGTGTACAAAACAGCAAAAACCGTGAGCGTGACTTTACCCATGGTAAGTTTAGGAACTACGTTATCACGGCAATCATTTTTGTTGCTGTGTTTATCACCACCGTATATACCATCGTACAAATCGTCTTAAAATAATGAATTGGCTAAACGTTGCACCCATAAAAAAAGCCGCATTAGCGGCTTTTTTTATGGGTGCGCATTCCGAACTAGGTCGGCATGCCGTGCAGCCAGTAAATTGCAGTGCCTACCACTAACGCTAAAATTGCTATAGTAGCGCACACATCCGCAAAGTTATCTTCGCGCTGTTCTTGGGTTTGATCAGACATAGGAGCCTCATAATACGAGTTAAAGACGCCGAAGTTCGGCAAAAGAAGTTGCAAGTATTGTAGCAAAAAAATGCAGACTGTTTAGGTTTAATTATGCCGTTTTACGGCCAATTCGGGATCAATACGTATCCCTAGGATGCACCTCCCTTATCGACACATCGCATAAGCATTACCCAGAAAATCAGTTAGCGTAATAAGGACATAGTCGTTACCATCTCATTCGATGCGTGAACCGGCGCCCTTTTCTACGTAAAATATGGGCAGGAAATAATGCCGCAGCGTTAAAAATGCATTATTTGCCCACCAAAACTCTTAAGACAAAGGTTTCTATGTATATTTACGACCACTTTGACCGTCAAATCGTCAGTCAGCGTGTCGCCCAATTTCGCGACCAGACGCAGCGGTATCTCGACGGCAAAATAAGCGATGAGCAATTCTTACCGTTGCGCCTTCAAAATGGCTTATACATTCAACGCTTGGCGCCAATGATGCGTATTGCCGTACCTTACGGCACGATGAGCTCAATCCAATTGCGTAAACTTGCTCACATAAGCCGCAAGTATGACAAGGGCTACGCGCATATCAGTACCCGCCAAAACGTGCAATTAAACTGGCCTAAACTGGAAGAAGTACCCGATATTTTAGCTGAACTGTTAGAAGTTGAAATGCACGCAGTTCAAACCAGTGGCAACTGTATCCGCAATACCACGGCGGATCAATTTTCCGGTGTTGCCGCTGACGAGATTGAAGACGCACGTCCTTACTGTGAAATTATTCGCCAGTGGTCAACCTTCCATCCCGAATTTGCGTTCTTACCCCGCAAATTTAAGATAGCGGTGTGTGGATCAAAATCTGATCGGGCTGCGATCATGATGCATGATATCGGTTTACAAATAAGTCACGACACCAGTGGCAAAACCGCATTCAACGTATTCGTCGGTGGCGGCCTCGGACGAACGCCTGTCATCGGCAGTCTTATTTACGAAAACCTTGAACCCCAACATTTATTGACATATTTAGAAGCCATCTTGCGGGTGTATAACCAGCTTGGCCGTCGTGACAATAAATTTAAGGCGCGGATTAAAATTTTAGTTCGCGCCATGGGCGCTGAGGCTTTTAAAGCTGAAGTTGAAAAGGAATGGGCTCACATCAAAGATGGTGACCTGACCCTAAGCGCTGAAGAGATTGATCGTGCTAAGTCATTTTTCCAATCACCCAGCTACGAAACACTAGCACAGCAGGATATGCAGGCGTTGGCCTTGGAAAATGCCGATTTTGCTCGCTGGCTTCAGCATAATACCCATGAACACAAAATACCGGGCTATCGCATTGTTACTCTAGCCCTTAAAACCGTGGGCGTTGCACCGGGAGATATAACTGCTGAGCAGTTTGAAGCGGTCGCAGACCTATCCGAGCGTTACGGCTTTGGCGAAATACGCAGCACGCATCACCAAAATCTAGTACTTCCAGATGTAAAGCAAGCTGATCTACTGGCATTATGGAAAGAGCTAGATAAGCTGGAAGTTGCGTCGCCAACAGTTGGCACATTGAACGATATCATTTGCTGCCCAGGCGGCGATTTCTGCTCGCTAGCGAACGCGAAATCCATTCCCATTGCAGAAGCGATCCAGCGCAGATTCGATGACATCGACTACGTATATGATCTCGGAGAGATTGAGCTTAACATTTCCGGCTGCATGAACGCCTGTGGCCATCATCATATTGGGAACATCGGAATCCTAGGCGTAGATAAAAAAGGCCAGGAGTTTTATCAAGTATCACTTGGTGGCAGCCAGGGCTTAGAAGCCTCACTAGGCGCTATCCTCGGGCCCTCCTTTGCGCAAAACCAAGTGCCCGATGTGATTGAGAAAGTTTTAGAAACCTATGTAAGTCTGCGCCAGCCGGAAGAACGCTTTTTAGACACCTTCCGTCGCGTTGGCATAAACCCCTTTAAGGAGAGCGCTTATGCCTAATATAATTAAAGACCAACAGATTAGTGATGATAGCTGGCAGGTTTGGCGCGACGCGGCAACGCTCCCAGAGTCAGGTGGCTATATTGTCCCTTTGACGCTGTGGCTAGAGCATAAAGACTCGCTTAAAGCCCTTGGGGATATCGCGGTATTTTTAGCAAGCGACGAGTCGCCAAAAGCGCTTGCCAACGATATCACCGAGCTAAACCTGATTGCAGTAGATTTCCCAAAATTTGCAGATGGACGCGGTTTCTCATATGGTCGTGAGCTGCGCGAGCAATTGGGTTATAAGGGTGAGTTGCGCGCCATTGGTGACTTCATGAGAGATCAACTGTATTTCCTAAGCCGCTGTGGCTTTAATAGCTTTGCTCTAGAAAACTCTGATCTTGAAGAGTCTCTAGCAAGCTTTAAGGATTTTTCAGAATCCTACCAGCCGAGTATTGACCAGCGTCTGCCACTATTTCGCCGCCGCTAAGTTTTAATACCAGCATCCGATACCGAAAATGCCGTCTTAATGACGGCATTTTCTATTTCCCTTATTGTTTCATAGCACGCGCCTGTGTGATGATGAAAGCCCGCCGCAGTTAGAGGTACAACGCGTGGAAGCAAGCCTAACCTCATCCTTTTTCATGATATTTAGTGGTGCAGCGGTTCTTGCGTCTATAGCACTTTATACCCGTCAGCCACTATTAATCGCCTATATCGCCCTCGGCGCTATTATTGGGCCCTACGGAACCGGCTGGGTAACTGATCTCAAGCTACTCGCCGAGATCGCAGAATTTGGCATCATATTCCTGCTATTTTTACTCGGTTTGGATATGCAACCGAAATCTCTACTTAGCACCCTAAAGAAAGCAACGGTGGTTGCCATCGCAAGCTCTCTGACCTTTGCCCTCATCGGTTTTGGGCTCGCCTATAGCTTTGGCTTTAGTCGAACTGAAAGCCTTATTGTCGGCGCTGCGATGATGTTTTCCAGTACCATTATCGGTATAAAACTTTTGCCCACTACAGCACTTCATCACCGCCACACTGGCGAATTGATGGTCGGTTTATTGCTATTGCAAGATTTAATCGCCATTTTTGTGTTGTTGGTTTTATTCAGTATGAGCCAAGGCGAGTTCTCTTCTATTAGCCTACTAAGGACCCTAATCGCCCTCCCCATCCTAGTTTTTTTTGCCTTCACCGCGGTACGTTATTTATTATTGCCAATGCTGAGACGGTTCGATCGCTTTCATGAATACATTTTTTTACTGGCCATTGGCTGGTGTTTGGGTATGAGTGAGGCAGCACATTTCTTGGGTTTATCTACAGAAATTGGGGCTTTTTTGGCGGGTATTAGTTTGGCGACAAGCCCCATATCTCAATACATTGCTATCAACCTAAAGCCACTGAGAGACTTTTTCTTAATCCTGTTCTTTTTTTCGCTGGGCGCACGATTTGATCTCGGCTTGCTTGGTGAAATTTTGCTGCCGGCAGCCGTACTAGCAATGCTGATACTCACGCTAAAGCCTATTATTTTCCGCTATTTAATCCACGGAATGAGCGAGACCAAAAAACTCGCTTGGGATTTAGGTTTTCGAATGGGGCAAATTAGCGAATTTTCGTTACTCATTGCTTACGTAGCAGCAGAAATGCTGCTTATTGGTCGAGAAGCGTCTCATCTGATTCAAGCGACTGCGATTATCAGTTTTGTCGTTTCATCATATATCGTGGTCTTCAACTACCCAACACCAATCGGTATTTCAGACAAACTGCGGCGAGATTAATACCCGCCGCAGATACAACTACTTAAAAACGACTGAGAATGTCACCGGAACGACAAGATCAATACCCGCCAAGCCCGCCAAGCTGCGCAACTTGCCGATACCCGGTGCAAGACCAAAGCTATTGGCATTGATGAAAGATGGCGCACTTGTTGTCGCATTGAAGCTACCGTTACTGAGCTTCGTCACAAGCACATTAAACTTAAGTGGCGCTTTTTTACCGTGGAGTGACAACTCCCCGCTTAAGTCCATCGTTTTTTGCTCGCCCATCCCTATCGAATTTAATTCGGCCATATCCAAATTTGTGGTGTAGACCGCGTTTGGAAATAAATCAATTTGAAACAGATGCTCACGCATTCGATCATTTCTAATATCGATACCGCTCGCGACACTACTTAAATCGACGCTCAGTGTTGCTTTGCCGGTATTCTCATCAATATTTCCGCTTACAGACGTAAAGCTCATCAGCTCCGCAACGGAATCATTTTTAATAGTGACAAAATTCAGTACCGACGAATCCGCATCTAACTCAAGTGCGTTCAAACCTGTCAGTGGCAACGAAAGTGCCACCGCGCATATTAACTTCCTCATGTATCTCTCCTTTGCATTTAATCCGCGAGCGTCAATCTCATCGGCATCTCTAGCTTTTATAATTTGATTAGCTATGTCGAGACCAACGAGTTTCACGTAGTAAGTCTTTATAAGACAGCTAGAATATATATATATTCAATAAAACCAAGAATTGAAGACAAAAAAAAGCCCAGTAAACACTGGGCTCCTTTTTAATACTGCTATTGCAGGCTTAGAGACTTGAATTAAGCTCTGGCACCGCATCAAACAGATCTGCAACTAAACCATAATCCGCGACCTGAAAAATCGGCGCGTCTTCGTCTTTGTTGATCGCGACAATGACTTTAGAGTCCTTCATTCCCGCTAAATGTTGGATTGCACCCGAGATACCAACCGCGATGTACAGACCAGGCGCGACGATCTTACCAGTCTGACCGACCTGCATATCGTTAGGTACAAAACCTGCATCGACAGCTGCGCGAGAAGCACCCACCGCAGCACCCAGTTTATCTGCCAAGGAATACAGCATGGCAAAGTTATCGCCATTTTGCATACCACGGCCACCAGATACTACGATACTGGCCGCAGTTAACTCAGGACGATCGCTTTTCGCAACTTCTTCGCGAACGTAGCTAGAATTACCGGCGTCATGCGCACTGCCAACTGCTTCTACTGATGCGCTGCCACCTTCCGCTGCAACTGCGTCGAACGCAGTAGTACGAACAGTGATCACTTTGATTGAGTCAGAGGACTGTACAGTCGCGATAACGTTACCTGCATAGATAGGACGCTTGAATGTATCAGCGCTTTCTACAGAGATAATTTCAGAGATCTGCGCAACATCTAGCAGCGCAGCAGCACGTGGCAATGTGTTTTTACCGTTGGTGGTAGCTGGGGCTAAGATATAGCCGTAGTCTTTACCAAGCTCAGCAACCAACAAACTTACGTTCTCAGCAAGTTGGTGTCCGTAAGCTGCATTGTCGGCAACAAGAACTTTGCTTACGCCATCAATTTTCGCTGCAGCTTCTGCGGCAGCGCCGCAACCTTCACCGGCAACAAGAACGACAATATCGCCACCGATTGCTTTCGCAGCGGCAACAGTATTTAAAGTAGCGCCTTTAATTGAGGCATTGTCATGTTCTGCAAGAATTAAAATACTCATCAGATTACTTTCGCCTCGTTTTTCAGCTTATCAACAAGTTCAGCAACATCAGCGACTTTAACGCCAGCTTGACGCTCTGCAGGCGGCTCAACCTTAAGTGTGGTCACTCGCGGCGTCACTTCAACACCTAGCTCTTCTGGTGTCATTGTATCTAAAGGCTTTTTCTTCGCCTTCATAATATTGGGTAGCGACGCGTAACGCGGCTCATTCAAACGCAGATCTGTAGTCACTACAGCAGGTAACGCCAGTTTAACAACCTGTGAGCCGCTGTCGACTTCACGAGTAACAGTGACACTATCGCCCTCAACAACAACTTCAGACGCGAAGGTACCCTGAGACATCCCAGATAATGCAGCAAGCATCTGGCCTGTTTGGTTGTTATCACCGTCGATCGCCTGCTTACCAAGAATCACCATTTTAGGCTCTTCTTTATCAACAACGGCTTTCAACAATTTAGCAATGGCTAGAGGCTGAACCTCAACGTCTGTCTCAATCAAAATGCCGCGGTCAGCACCCAGCGCCAGCGCAGTACGAATCTGCTCTTGGCATACTTTAGGACCGATAGAGACAGCAACTATTTCGGTTACCACGCCTTTTTCTTTCAGGCGTACAGCCTCTTCAATGGCAATTTCGCAAAATGGGTTAATAGCCATTTTTACATTATTCAGATCAACGCCAGTACCGTCCGATTTCGGACGTACTTTTACGTTGTAGTCAACTACTCGTTTGACAGCAACCAGAACCTTCATGGATTCCCCAGTACACGCGTAAATTAAATGGAATGGCTTTATATCCCTACGCTGTGGAACTGCAAACCAGTTCCAACCGGATAAAGCCTCTTTTCAAAGCGCGGTTATATTGACGCGTATAAGACCTAAGGTCAATAAAAGCAGCATATTCACCTCGCGAATAACAGCTATTCGCAAGCTATTCATAATTGGAACATTAATTAGTAAGGTTTTGTTTAAAAAAGGTTTTTTTTGCGCACCAGATTGTAAGAATAACAAATAAGTAAGGAATAAAACCCCTGCTAAAGTAGCGTTTTAAAGCCTCAGGTTTTATAATTCGCGCCTTAAATCGGTCATAAACCGCCCAAAACAAGGGCTATGCAGCTATAGCATACAGAGGAGAGAGTCTGTGGAACGCGAATCAATGGAATTTGACGTCCTGATCGTTGGGGCTGGCCCCGCCGGATTGGCTGCGGCGTGTAAAATTCGTCAGTTAAGCGAAAGCACCGGTAAAGACATCAGTGTTTGTGTTGTAGAAAAAGGCTCTGAAGTCGGCGCTCACATTCTTTCAGGTGCTGTTTTTGAACCCACCGCGCTAAATGAGCTTTTTCCAGACTGGAAAGAAAAAGGCGCCCCGCTCAATACCCCGGTAACGGGCGACGACATCTACTATATGACCAGCGCCGAGAAGGCGATCAAGGTTCCTGGTTTCGCTGTACCAAAGACAATGCACAACGAAGGCAATTACATTATCAGTCTTGGCAATTTGTGCCGTTGGATGGCTGAGCAGGCCGAAGGTATGGGTGCTGAAATATACCCTGGCTTTGCCGCTGCAGATGTTCTATTCCATGAAGACGGAAGCGTAAAAGGTGTTGTAACTGGCGACATGGGCATTGCAGAGGACGGTAGCCACAAAGACAGCTACATGCCCGGCATGGAGCTTCACGCAAAGTACACCCTGTTTGCCGAAGGCTGCCGTGGTCACTTGGGCAAGCGCCTGATGGAAAAATTCGATTTGAATGCGGGCAAAGATCCCCAGCATTACGGCATCGGTATTAAAGAGCTGTGGAAAATTGATCCTGCCAAGCACGAAGAAGGTAAGGTTATTCACGCGACTGGCTGGCCCTTGTCAGAAAATGGCGCTTTTGGCGGCAGCTTCCTGTATCACATCGAAGACAATCAGGTGTCCATCGGTTTAATTACCGACCTGTGCTACGACAACCCATATTTATCACCATTTGAAGAATTCCAACGCTTCAAAAAGCACCCTACCATTTCTCAGTTCTTGGAAGGTGGAGAGCGTATTTCTTACGGTGCGCGCGCTATTGCAAAAGGTGGTTTGCAATCACTACCAAAAATGACCTTCCCAGGCGGCCTATTGATTGGATGTGATGCTGGTACGCTAAACTTTGCTAAAATCAAAGGCAGCCATACTGCGATGAAATCAGGCATGATCGCAGCTGAAGTGGTTCACAAGGCGATTACTGAGAACGAAGCCACTGGTGCCGAGTTAACGGAATACAAAACGGCGTTCGAAAGCTCGTCTCTTTATAAAGAACTTTATGAGCAACGCAACTTCGGTCCAGCTCAGCACAAATGGGGTAACTTGGTAGGCTCAGCCTATGCCTTCATTGACATCAACCTTTTCGGTGGCAAACTTCCGTGGACATTAGGTGACGATCACCCAGACCACGCGGAAATGAAGCTGGCGGCAGATTCAAAGAAGATCACCTACGCGAAGCCTGATAACAAAATCACCTTTGATAGGCTGACGTCTGTCTTTCTATCTAATACCAATCATGAAGAAGACCAGCCCTGCCATTTAACCCTGAAAGACCCAGAGCTGCCTATTCGCGACAACTTGCCCAAATACGCCGAACCTGCGCAGCGCTACTGCCCAGCGGGTGTATATGAAGTTATTGAAAGTGCAGACGGCACACCGAAATTCCAGATCAACGGCCAGAACTGTGTGCACTGTAAAACCTGTGACATTAAAGACCCTGCACAGAATATTGTATGGGTAACACCTGAAGGCTTGGGTGGACCCAATTACCCAAATATGTAACCGTTTTTTTGTAATAAAAAAGGGCAGCTTACGCTGCCCTTTTTGTTTTCTTTCAAAAAATTACTATAAAAAAATTAAATGCGACCTAGCTCAAAATTCTCACTGCCAACTTTCAACACCAATTGGCCATCAATACATTCAGCCAGTTCAACTAATTTATAAAAACACGCTCGATTAATTCTGGCCTCTAAACCATGCTCAAGGACTACAGCCGGTTTTGGCTCTTGCGTCGCCTCATCCGTAACGACCTTTAGCGGATGCACGGTACCGAGTTCCAACCACATATCGACATTGGTTTTTACAGCAATTCGCCGCCCTTCTGCTAGCTCACTCACTTCAAAATCAATAATCTGTAAGGGCAGGTCTTCTACCGTAATTCGCCACTTCTCAACAGGGGTTACAAGATAATACTCACCATCCTTTTCACGCCGTAAAATAGAAGCAAACAAGTTTACGAGTTTATGGCGTTTTATTTCGCCCCCTTCATGAATCCAGCGGCCATCTGAAGTTATGACAATATCAATATCGCCGCTTAACTCTGGATGCCACTTTTCAATAGGAGGCGCACCTCGTTGATCGCGTAACAGTGATTCTATTGCTGTTAATGTTGCCATCAAAGTACCCTCCTAAAGCACGCTTTCTTTACGGAATGAGTAAGGGGCTTAATGAATCAACCTAACGTTTATTACGCCCTCTAAAGCCGCCAATTCAGACAAAAGTGAGTCACTAATATCACCACCTAAATCAATTAGGTTGTAGGCAATCTCATCGCGACTTTTATTTAGCATATCAACAATATTGATATTTGCGTCAGCCAAAATCCCCAAGATACTGCCAAGAATTTTAGGAACGTTATGGTTGGCTATCGCTATACGACAGCAACCACTGCGTTCTAATTGCAAATTTGGAAAATTAACGGAATTCTTTATATTTCCATTTTTAAGGAAATCATCTATCTGCTCCGCTGCCATTACCGCGCAATTATCTTCCGCTTCGTCAGTGCTGGCACCAATGTGTGGCATTAAAATCACATCGTCACGTCCAATCAGTGACGGCACAGGGAAGTCGGTAATGAACTGACGCAATTGTTTCTTATCGAGCGCAGCGATTACCGCATCAACATTTACAATTTCTTCTCTAGCGAAGTTAAGCAAACAACATTCCGGCTTGCAGGCGGCCAATAAGTCAGCGTTTACCAAACCACGGGTAGACTCTAAAACCGGCAAGTGAAGAGTTATATAGTCGGCCTTTGCAAACAGACTGCCGATATTTTCCATCTTCTTAACAGAGCTAGGTAGACGCCAAGCTGCGTCTACTGATAACGCAGGGTCGTAGCCAATAACATCCATACCTAAGTTCAGTGCTGCATTAGCGATCATTGAGCCTATCGCACCGAGACCAACAACTCCCAGTGTTCTGCCAGCTAACTCATTGCCTTTGAAACGTTTCTTTTCTTTTTCCAGCAATTTTGCCATTTCACCGGCATCGTTCATATCGCTTAGCGAATTCACATAGGAAATGCCTTGCAAGATTCCGCGAGAGCCGAGCGCTAAACCAGCAATGACCAACTCTTTAACGGCATTGGCATTTGCGCCAGGGCTATTAAAGACAGGAATACCACGCTCTGTGCACGCAGCCACTGGAATGTTATTAGTTCCGGCACCGGCGCGACCAATTGCTTTAACAGTCTTCGCAATGTCATCGGCTTGTAATTTGTGACTACGTAATAAGATGGCATCAGGGGTCGTAAACTCACTCGCAATCTCATAGCTTGCGCGAGGCAAGCGCTCTAAACCTTTCGGTGAAATTTGATTAAGGGTCAATATTTTGTACACAAAAACATCCTCGTTACTAATTAACCAATCATACGATGGCGCTGCGCGTTCGTATTCAAAGGCATATGATTAAACGCGTCTTCAGGACTGAGTTGTACCTGCTGCCCTAATGGCAGGCTGTGAAAATACGAAACATTTTCAATTTTTCCACCCATTGCCAATGCTACGGTGTAATTAAGATTTTTACACAAAACTCGGAAATCCCAGCGGTCAGCTTCCGGGCCAATAAATCCGTCGAAGCCACCCTCTTCATCTAATACAATCGAAAAGTCGTGCAAGGGGATAGAAAGGCCTTCACCCCGTGCTTTTATATATGCTTCTTTAAGAGTCCAATAACGATAAAATCGGTCTAATTTCTGGTCATCGGAGCAGCTATTCAATGCTTGCAACTCTAGCGCCGAAAAATAGTCATCAGCCATATTTACGACACTTTGGTTTTCTGCATGACTTTCAGCATCGACACCAACATCATTATCTCTCGTGACAACGCATACAGTCAGCCCACTTGTATGGGCTGTATTAAACTGAATGATCCCTCGCGCTTCGCTATTATTTAGTTCTGGTTTACCAAAATCATTTACACAGAAGCTAATTTTCTCTGGTGCAAGATCACAATATTCAGATAGCACAGTTCTTAATAACGCACGACTGACAAGATAATCTTTGCCGTTGCTGCCATGCATTAATTGTTGGTATTGAGCTAACTCTGCGGGAGATAACATCGCCTCATACTGATCTACTCGACTGTTGAGTCGATGATCATCGGTAAAACAATACCAAACGTCGATATGGCCAATTTGTAACGGTCTTTTCGGTACAGCGGAAATCATTATTTTTATATATCCAAGTGATTATCACTGTAGCTGCTGCACCACCGTAATAATCACATTTAATCAATTAATTTTTATCTCAGCGCTTTCCCACAAACTATTAAAGTAGGCAGAAAACTCTTGAGATGATTTATTACGATAAGCATTTTTCTCAGCTTCCATCGCAACATTTCCTGTCAACGAAGATAAATCGCCGTAGCGGACTTCTAGCAATTGTAAAACGACCTGATCACCACCGTTTTTGCGTAAAGTACTTACGCTGGCTTGAGATCCTGGACGAGGCATTGCGAATGCCTGATTACGTATCGATGAATCAACACTGATATCGCTGCGCTTACCATCGACAACGCCATTCCATACTAGGCCATGTTCTTTAGCGACCTCCTCCGCACGTCCTCCGGCATTTAACGCAAGCTGCAACTCCTTCGCCTTAGCCAAGGCCGCAGCAGCTGCCTTGTTGTCAGACAAGGTAGTTTTAATTTCATTCCTTACGGTTTCTAAAGGCTTCGGTTCTGGCGCTTTATATTCCTCTATGTGAAGAACTACATAGCGATCTGGCGTGAGCTCTATAACCTCGCTATTCAAACCTTGACTACGGAGCTCTTGGTTGAAAGCAGCTTGTTTTACTGCGGGAAATGCGAACAATCCTTCGGTTGAATTTTGACTCAGTAATTCGCTTTGACTCACTTTCAACTTCATTTCTTCAGCTGGCATCTTCAGACTCTCAGCGTTGAAAACGAGGTCTTTTAGGGTATCAACAGCCCCAACGAGACGAGGTTGCGCTTTTTGCTGACGTAAACGCTCAGTAATTTCCAAACGCGCCGCATCAATATCGGGTACTTCAGGCTTGCGAATACTGACTAGTTTAATCAGATGCAAACCGGCTTCAGTTTCAACAACTGGAGACAATTCACCCTCGTTTAAATTAGCCAAGGCTTCTTCGAATTCCGCAGGAAAACTTTCTCCACTGGTAAACCCTAGTAAACCGTCATTAGCAGCAGAACCCGCGTCCGCAGAATATTTTTTCGCCTCATCCCCAAAACTCGCGCCGGCAAGAATTTCAGCACGTATCTTTTCTAGCTGCGCTTGTGCTTCTTCACGACTGCGATCATCGTTTACTTCAATTAAAATATGGGCGGCTTCGCGCTCAATTTGATTATTGCTTGCCTCTATTAAGCGCTGGTATTCGGATTGAACTTGATCCTCCGAAACCGGCTCATAGAACTGCTGCTCAGTAAGTTCAATGTAGGAGAAACGAACTTTCTCATCGCTTAAGAACGCATCTGTATTTGCTTCGTAATAAGCGGCAACTTCTTCGTCACTGACCGTGACGTTGTCAGTGAACCTAGCAAGGGGAACGTTAATGTAATGATAATCACGCGACTCGTACAATAATCCCACAGCACGAGTAATTTCAGCGTCACTAACAATAGCAGAACCGGCAATAGCGGTTGATAGCTGCTGAATCGTTAAATCGGATTTTAACAACTGCTTGAAGAAACTACTGTTATAACCCTGTAGACGCAGAACTTGCTCATAGCGTTCTTGCGAGAAGCGACCATCTTCCTGAAACTGTGGCATTGCCACAATCGTGGCGTTCAGCTGCGCGGTAGAAATTTCGATATTTTCATTCTTGGCAGCTTGCAGAAGAAGCTGTTGCTTAATCAGGGTGTTTAAAGCCGGTTTTCGCAAAATTGTATCATCTAGCATGCTAGGGTCAATTTGATCGCCCATCATGCTTAACAAGCGACGTTTTTGCAGGCTAATTGCCTGTTGCAACTCTGCCTGTGAAATCTTGGCACCATTTACGACCGCCGCGGGTGTTGGTGAGGAGCTATTGAATAAGCTATCGATCCCGAATAGTGCAAATGGCACTACAATAATCGCGATGATGACTTTGGCCGCGGTTCCCTGAATGTTATTGCGAATATTTTGCAGCATTGATGCTAAACCTGATTCTGAATCAAAAAAAAAGCGCACCTCTCGATGCGCCTTCTGTAAGAGGTTTTACCCCTACGGCCCCCCGAATGAACGGGACTGGCAGTCTATACCTTAATTACAGGCATCCTTCAGCGCCTTACCAGCTTTAAAGCTAGGAATTTTGGCTGCTGAAATTTCGATTGGTGCACCAGTTTGTGGGTTGCGACCAGTGCGAGCTGCGCGGTCTTTTACACTAAAGGTACCAAACCCAACTAAAGAAACTGAATCATCTGATTTCAGTGCATTAGTAATGGCTTCTACGGCTGCATCCAATGCACGTCCTGCCGCTGCTTTAGACAAATCCGCGGATTCTGCGATAGCGTCGATTAGCTCAGATTTATTCACTTATTCTTCCCCTTCAAATTGTTATAAAAAATATTTCTACGTTAACTGACTGGTGACCGTCACAAATATACCCATACGCTGTAAGAGCCATATGCGTAAAGAGTGGGATTTATACCAACTGCGCCGTATATGGTCAAGATATCTCTGCGTCTAGTGCGCGTTTGCGCGCGATTCACCAAGATTATCTCCGTTGCCATCAACGTTCTTGTGACTGTCGTCTATACCAGCAAGATAAGCTTCTTCAGAAATTTCTTCAGGAAGACTTTCCAGCGCAATATCTAGAACCTCATCAATCCATTTTACAGGACGGATTTCTAAATCGGCTTTTATGTTTTCCGGAATTTCTTTCAGATCCCGCTCGTTTTCCAGAGGGATTATAACGGTTTTTATACCGCCACGGTGCGCTGCCAGTAATTTTTCTTTTAAACCACCAATCGCTAATACTTGGCCACGTAGGGTAATCTCACCGGTCATTGCCACATCTGAACGAACAGGAATACCGGTAATCACCGAAACAAGTGCCGTACACATACCAATACCCGCCGACGGGCCATCCTTGGGCGTTGCTCCCTCTGGCATATGGATATGGATATCGTGCCTGTCATGATAGCGCGCGGGAATACCAAGACGCTTAGAACGGCTTCTAACTACCGTTGTTGCAGCTTGGATAGATTCCTGCATAACATCGCCAAGCGAACCGGTTTTAATATGACGGCCTTTACCGACAACAGAAACCGCTTCTATGGTGAGAAGCTCGCCACCGACCTGAGTCCACGCCAAGCCAGTGACTTGACCCACCTTATTTTCTTCCTCGGCCTTGCCAAAGGTATAACGACGGACGCCAAGATACTCTTCAAGATTTGCACTCGTTACCGAGATAATGCCGGTATCACCATGAAGGGCGACACTTTTAACGACTTTTCGGCAAACCTTTGCAACTTGGCGCTCCAAGCCCCTCACCCCGGCCTCGCGGGTGTAATAACGGACTATGTCTTGCAGTGCCTCATCATCAATTTCAGCTTCCGTCAGTTTTAAGCCGTTATTCTTTAACTGCTTAGGTATGAGGTACTTGCGAGCAATATTGATCTTCTCGTCTTCTGTGTAACCAGGAATCCGAATCACTTCCATCCGATCCATAAGGGCGGGTGGAATATTCAGTGAGTTAGACGTACAAATAAACATGATGTCAGACAGATCGTAATCGACTTCTAGATAGTGATCATTGAAAGCATGATTCTGTTCTGGGTCCAACACCTCTAGCAATGCCGAGGCAGGATCACCACGGTGATCCATCCCCATTTTGTCGATTTCATCTAACAAAAATAAGGGATTGCGTACGGCCGTTTTCGACATTTTTTGAATAACTTTACCCGGCATAGAACCTATATAGGTTCGACGATGACCGCGAATCTCGGCCTCGTCACGAACCCCCCCCAGCGCCATACGGACAAACTTGCGGTTGGTTGCGCGAGCGATAGACTCACCTAACGATGTTTTACCTACGCCAGGTGGCCCGACCAAACAAAGTACCGGCCCTTTCACTTTCTTTACCCGCTTTTGAACAGCGAGATACTCAAGAATGCGATCCTTGACCTCCTCTAGGCCATAGTGATCCTCATCTAATATTTCCTGGGCGCGTTTTAAATCATGTTTCACACGCGAACGCTTCTGCCAAGGAATATTGACTAGCCAATCAATGTAACCACGCACCACCGAGGCCTCGGCAGACATGGGCGACATCATTTTAAGTTTTGCTAATTCGGCTTTGGCTTTTTCAAGGGCTTCTTTACTCATGCCCGCCTTCAGAACCCTGCCTTCTAGTTCTTCGAGCTCATTTACACCCTCTTCAGATTCGCCTAATTCACGCTGAATCGCTTTCATTTGCTCATTCAGATAGTACTCGCGCTGGCTCTTCTCCATCTGCTTTTTAACGCGACCACGGATACGCTTTTCAACTTGAAAAAGATCGATTTCCGCTTCCATCAACCCCATTAAGTTCTCAAGGCGCTCGCGCTCATTAGCCATTTCCAAAACCGCTTGTTTTTGCTCAAGCTCCATGGTCATGTGTGCAGCGATGGTGTCGCCTAAACGGCCAGGATCATCTATTCCTGATAGAGATGTAAGAACTTCCGCAGGTATCTTCTTGCTCAGGTTGATGTACTTTTCAAATTGAGAAATAGCTGAGCGAAGCATTACTTCTGACTCATCGGCGGCTATTTTCTCGCCATCGATCGCCGTGATTTCTGCACTGAAATAATCTTCTTCTGCGGTCACCGCGTTTAGCTGTGCACGATAGGTGCCTTCCACTAAAACTTTAACGGTTCCGTCAGGAAGTTTTAGTAGCTGGAGGATATTCGCAACGGTGCCAATATCATAAAGATCATCTGTGCCTGGCTCATCGAGATCTGGATTACGCTGGGCAGCGAGTACAATTTCCTTGTTGCTAGCCATGGCTAACTCAAGCGCTCGGATCGACTTATCCCGACCTACAAATAGTGGGATCACCATATGGGGATAAACCACGACGTCGCGCAAAGGAAGCAGTGGCAATTCCATTATCTCGTGTGTGTCAGCCATTACGTTTCCTCTTAGTTAATCTGGTTCAATCCGCTCGCAGCGGATATTTGCCGCCAATACAGACAGCTTAGCTCTAAGATGGGGATTTGCGGAGTTAAAAACAAGACTTGACGTGTAAAGAAACTGACAAAAAAGAGAAACACTGCGAAAACGAGGTTTTCGCAGTGTTATTTAGCGGGGATTACTCTTTTGGAGCTGCTTTGCGCTGCTCATGCTCGCTATTGTGATACACCAATATCGGGGCAGAATCACCTTTGATGACCGAATCATCAATGACCACTTTGCTGACGTTATCCATAGAGGGAAGATCATACATCGTATCTAACAATACCGATTCGAGTATGGAGCGCAGACCACGTGCACCGGTTTTACGCGTCATCGCTTTTTCAGCAACTGATCGCAAACCATCTTCACGGAAGTCGACTTCTACGCCTTCCATATCGAACAACTTAGCGTATTGCTTGGTTAGAGCGTTTTTCGGTTCGGTGAGAATGCTGACCAAGGCATCCACGTCCAATTCTTCGAGCGTCGCTATGACCGGCAAACGGCCTACGAATTCAGGAATTAGTCCGTAACGCACTAAATCATCAGGCTCAACATCGGCCAAAATCTCACCCACGTTCCGAGCTTCATTTTTGCTCTTCACTTCTGCACTAAAGCCAATACCCCCTTTTTCAGACCGGTCGCGAATAACGCGATCGAGCCCTGCAAACGCACCACCACAGATGAACAAGATATTTGAGGTATCAACCTGCAAAAACTCTTGTTGCGGATGCTTGCGACCACCTTGAGGTGGCACTGATGCAACTGTTCCTTCGATCAGCTTAAGAAGCGCCTGTTGCACCCCCTCACCCGACACGTCGCGAGTAATCGACGGATTATCCGATTTGCGCGAAATTTTATCGATTTCATCGATATAAACGATGCCCATCTGGGCCTTTTCTACATCGTAATCACATTTCTGCAGCAGTTTTTGGATGATGTTTTCAACATCCTCACCCACATAACCGGCTTCAGTTAACGTAGTCGCATCAGCAATGGTGAACGGAACATCAAGTAATCGAGCAAGGGTTTCAGCCAACAGGGTTTTACCACTACCGGTTGGCCCTATCAGCAAAATATTACTTTTGCCAAGCTCTACGTCATCTTTGTGCTTATCGCCGTAACGCAGGCGCTTATAATGGTTGTAAACAGCCACAGCCAATACTTTCTTAGCACGAGTCTGACCAATAACGTATTGATCTAGCGTGTGATTAATTTCTTGCGGCGTAGGCAATTTGTCACGCCCCGCTTCGCTTGCTGCTTCCTGAACTTCTTCGCGAATGATGTCATTACAAAGATCGACACACTCATCACAGATAAAGACAGACGGCCCCGCAATTAATTTGCGAACCTCGTGCTGGCTTTTACCACAGAAGGAACAGTACAGCAGTTTGCCGTTATCATCTGTGCCGTCTTTACTACTCATTCATACCTACCTTGTTCTGATTTTGCAGGGTGTTCGAAGCACCTTAGGGTAAAGATGACGCCTTTTACCCGCTTTTGCAAGTTTGCACTATCCACAATCGAATGCGAACAACGTGCTTAATAGTACTATTTACGCGCAGTTAACACCTCGTCAACCAACCCATAGTCACAGGATTGCTGCGCATTCATAAAGTTATCACGCTCAGTATCGCGGGCGATGGTTTCATAAGTCTGCCCAGTATGTTCGGCCATCAAATGATTAAGCTTCTCGCGAATAATCAAAATTTCTCTAGCTTGAATGTCTATATCCGTAGCCTGACCCTGTGCGCCGCCACTTGGCTGGTGAATCATGGTGCGGGCATTTGGCACGATAAAGCGCTTACCCTTGGCACCACCACTCAGCAAGAATGCACCCATACTCGCAGCTTGGCCGATACACATAGTGCTGACATCGGGTTTTATAAACTTCATTGTGTCGTAAATAGATAAACCAGCAGTGACCGACCCACCCGGAGAGTTAATGTAAAGATGAATGTCTTTATCCGGGTTTTCTGACTCAAGGAAAAGTAGCTGCGCCACAATGAGATTGGCCATATGATCTTCAACTTGGCCCACGCAAAAAATAACGCGCTCTTTCAGTAGACGTGAATAAATGTCGTAGGAGCGTTCACCACGAGCAGTTTGCTCCACCACCATAGGCACCAAGCCTAGGTTAGTTACAGCATTATTGTTATAACCATCAATCGAGTTGCGAGACATATTGAATACTCTTCAGTACGTAATTAATGTTCTAAATTTACGGCCAGCGGAAAAAAATCAAGCGACGGAACTTTCGTTCAGTCGCTTGCCCGGAAAAACCAGAGTATCCTTTTCAGATTAGGATTCTTCTGCCTCTTTCGCTGGTGGCGACATAACTTCTTCGTAGCTTAAAGTTTCTTCGCTAAGCTTCGATTTTTCAAGCAATTTCTCAACAACTTCCTCTTCAATGACCATGCCTTCGATCTGTTGAAGTTGCTGCGGGTTGCTCAAATACCAATTAATAATTTCGTCTTTGTCTTCATAGCTTGCGGCCATTTCTTCCAAAGCAGCGCGAACCTTAGTTTCATCTGCCTTGATGCCTTCTGCGCTAATCAACTCATTTAAGACCAAGCCCAACTTGACGCGGCGCTCTGCGTTTTCGCGGAACAGCTCATCAGGAAGAATATCAGCAGCATTTAGCTTTTCGGCCATCGCACCAAATTGCTGCATCTGCTGATTACGCAAAGCGTCGATTTCTTGAGAAACCAAGGCTTTTGGAACTTGTAAGTCTGCGTGAATGGTAAGCACACCTTCCATCACTTGATTCTTAATGCGGGACTTAGTCGCATTTTTCAACTCACGAGCCATATTTTTTTCTACTTCAGCTCGAAAAGCTTCTTCGCCGCCTTCTTTGACGCCGAAAGCTTCAAACAAAGCTTCGTCCAATTCTGGAAGCTTTTTCTCGCTAACGCTATTCAAGGTAATCTTGAATTCAACAGCGGCACCCTTAAGGTCTTCGCTGTGGTAATCGTCAGGGAAAGATAGTGCCACAACCTTCTCGTCGCCAGCCTTCATGCCAACAACACCATCTTCAAAACCAGGAATCATACGACCAGAACCCAGCTCTAGATCGCTACCTTCGGCTTTACCGCCCTCAAACTCGACACCGTCTTTCGTGCCCAAGTAATCAATGTTTGCCTTATCACCACCGGCTGCAGCGCGCTCAACAACTTGCCATTCAGCACGTTGTTGACGAAGATTCTCGATCATCTTATCAATGTCGGCGGCAGTAATTTCTGAAACCGGCTTTTTGACCTCTATCGTGCTGTAGTCTTTTGATTCAACCTCAGGAAACACCTCAAAGGTTGCAACAAATTCAATATCTTTACCCGCTTCTAAACTTTTGGGTTCAATATTTGGGCGACCAGCTGGTTTTAGACCCTGCTGCTGAATGGCTTCATAGAAGCTCTCATTCATGACTTCGCCAAGCACTTCCATACGCACTGACTCGCCGAAACGCTGGCGAACAACACGCATTGGTACCTTACCAGGGCGGAAGCCGTCTAATTTTACAGTGCGCGCAGCATTTTGCAGGCGTGAATCAACGGCACTATCAACACGTGCAGCAGGAACGCCAACAATCAGGCGACGCTCTAGGCCAGAAGTCGTTTCAACTGAGACTTGCATGGGGGGTCCTCAAAACAGGGCTGTTAAACACAAATGGCCACTATGATTTCAAAGCGGCCATTTAAAAGAATTCTATGAAATGGTGCGGATGGAGAGACTCGAACTCTCACGCCTTGCGGCACCAGAACCTAAATCTGGCGTGTATACCAATTTCACCACATCCGCGCACTTGTAAAACCGTCTTAAGGTATTGAATTATCACGGTTTACAAATAAAATCGCGCAGCCATGACTACGCGAGGAACGAGATTGTGCCACAGGCCATGGGCGTGATCAAGCAGACCTGCAAACAATTATCATCAAAGGCCGTTATTGCGTAAAAATCAGGCAATAACAGCCCATGACAACGTTAAACTCGCTCAATAATTGTACTAATGCCCTGCCCCATACCAATACACATAGTGGCAAGACCTACCGACGTATCACGCTGCTCCATAACATTAAGAAGTGTTGTGACTATTCGGGTCCCGGAACAACCAAACGGATGACCTAATGCGATCGCGCCACCATTGAGGTTTACCTTGTCATCCATCTTGTCTAGCAACTTGAGATCTTTAAGCACTGGCAAAGCCTGCGCCGCAAACGCCTCGTTGAGCTCGACGGTTTGAATATCGTCCATACTCATGCCAAGACGCTTTAAAGCCTTCTGAGTCGATGGCACAGGACCGTAACCCATTATCGACGGATCTACACCCGCCACAGCCATACCAACTATTTTTGCGCGAGGTGACAAACCTAAATCCATTGCCCGCTGTCCAGACATCATGATCATGGCGGAGGCGCCGTCAGCAATTTGCGAACTGGTACCGGCGGTCACTGTACCGTTACGAGGATCGAAGGCTGGACGCAACTGAGCAAGACTCTCAAGAGTGGTTTCGGGGCGAATGGTGGTATCCGCTTTTACCAAGATTTTACGACCGTCGTCACCGTGGCCTTCCAGAGCGATAATCTCTTTGTCAAAACGACCATTAGCACTGGCATCTGCTGCAAGCATATGCGAACGCAAACCAAATTCATCCTGCTGCTCACGACCAATACCGTGCATCATCGAGAGTGCTTCTGCGGTCATCCCCATCATACCGGCAGCACGGGCAACGTATTTACTTGCTTGCGGATTAGGATCAACGCCGTGGTTCATCGCCAAATGGCCCATATGCTCTACGCCACCAACCATAAAGGTATCGCCAAACCCACTCATAATGGCCTGCGCCGCAGTGTGCAAGGCCGACATTGATGAACCACAAAGTCGGCTCACAGTTTGACCAGCGACTTCATGGGGAAGCTTTGTCATCACCGAGATCATCCGCGCAATATTCCAGCCCTGCTCATTGGTCTGGTTTACACAGCCCCAAATCACATCTTCAAACAGCGCCGGATCAATACCGGGATTGCGCGCCAATAAACTATCTATCAACGCCGCCGACATGTTTTCTGCACGTACATTTCTGAATACGCCGTTTTTTGAACGCCCCATTGGAGTACGGGCGCAATCGACGATTACTACATCATTTGCTTTATAAGTCATGGTTGTATCTCCGCCCGTTTATTTAAAAAAAGATTCGCCATTGGCCGCCATCTGGCGGAGGCTTTCTGTTGGCTGATATAGCGGACCAAGATCCGCATAGCGATCTGCCATCTCACAAAAGGCTTTAACGCCCATTTGGTCGATATAGCGCAGCGCACCGCCACGGAAAACGGGGAAACCGATACCCATAACCAAACCCATATCGGCGTCAGCTGGGTCACGCAAAATACCCTCATCGATACAACGAACGGTTTCTATACACATTGGTATCATCATCCGCGCGACGATATCGTCGTCGGAAAGCTCAACCGTGGCTTGTTTCGCAGACTCTGCCATCGCTAACGCCGTGTCATCTTCACACTTCTTAGGCTTACCTTTGGCGTCTTCTTCGTAACGATAGAAACCGATGCCGTTTTTCTGACCGTAGCGCTTCGCTTCAAACATCATTTGCGAAATACCCGTAAAGTCATGGCGCATGCGATCTGGGAAGCCTTCTGCCATTACCTCAGCGGCGTGGTAGCCGGTATCGATACCGACAACATCCATCAGGTAGGCAGGCCCCATTGGCATGCCGAAGCCTTCCATAACTTTATCGATCTTACGGAAATCACCACCGTCGCGAATCAGCATGTCAAAGCCGGCGAAATACGGAAACAGCACACGGTTCACATAGAAACCTGGGCAGTCGTTGACAACAATCGGGGTTTTACCCATTTGTAGCGCGTATTTAACGACTTTGGATATGGTCTCATCGCTGGTTTTTTCACCACGAATAACCTCTACCAAGGGCATCGCGTGCACAGGGTTGAAGAAATGCATACCGCAGAAGTTCTCTGGGCGCTCCAGCGCATCGGCAAGATGGGTGATGGATATTGTTGAGGTATTTGACGCCAAAACCGCATCTTTACGGATGTGTTTTTCAGTCTCAGAAAGAACTGCCTGCTTCACTTTTGGATTTTCAACTACCGCTTCAACAATCACATCGGCTTTATCAAAGCCGTCATAGCTTAACGATGGACGAATACTGTTTAGCACCGCAGACATTTTGTCTGCAGTCATGCGACCGCGGGACACTCGTTTTGCGAGAAGCTTGCCAGCTTCTTTCATACCCAGCGCAAGACCGGCATCAGCAATGTCTTTCATTAGGATCGGCGTACCTTTATAGGCAGACTGGTAAGCAATACCACCACCCATAATGCCCGCACCTAAGACCGCAGCTTGTTTTATATCTCCGCCATTTTTTGCAAAACCACGCGCGGCTTTGCTCACCGCTTGCTCACTTAGGAATAAACCCACCAAGGCGCCAGCCTGTGGCGTACGTACTAGCTTAATGAAATGATCAATTTCAACTTCAATGGCCTCAGCGCGACTCAAACCAGCATTACGCTCCATCGACTTAGCTGCAGTCAGAGGTGCTGGCATATGGCGACCAGCCTGCTGAGCAACCATCGCTTTACCGGTGGTAAAAGACATCATGCGCTCGATATCATTTAATTTAACCGGAGAGGTTTTTTCGATACGACGTGCCTTATAGTCAAACTCACCTGCTATCGCGTTTTTAAGAAGATCTAAAGACGCATCACGAAGAACATCTGGCGCTACAACCGCATCAACACCGCCATCTTTAAGCGCAGCATCTGGCTTTTGATGATTGCCCGTTGCAACCCACATCATTGCATTGTCACAACCGATAACACGAGGCAATCTAACAGTGCCACCAAAACCGGGGTTAATGCCCAATTTTACTTCCGGAAGACCGACAACTGCTGCCGACGACATCACCCGGAAGTCACAGGCTAAACACATTTCAAAACCGCCGCCTAATGCAACACCATTTATCGCGACCACGGTTGGCACGGGCAGGTCTTCAAACGCATTAAACACAGCATTTGCCTTAGTCACCCACTCCCTAATATCCGCGTCTGGTAACTTAAAAAGCTCGGTAAATTCGGTAATATCAGCACCGACAATAAATACCGACTTCGCACTGCTAACGAGCACACCTTTCAAATTTGCTTCCGCAGCTAAGGCGGCGGTCGCTGCACCCAACTCCAAAAGAGTTAGCTGATTAAATTTGTTGACTGAATCGCCTTCTAGGTCGAAACAGAGTTCCGCAATGCCTTCTTCTAGGTACTTTGCAGTTAACGCCTTGCCTTGATAAATCATTTTTTTTCCTCGAATAGAGTTGTGGCGGCGGCATTTGCCATACTTTTCATGTTTACCATGTAAACATTGGGTGCTAAAACTACCGTATTCCGAAATTCTTGGCAAGCACGGCAACACATTAATCCGTCAAACAGGCAGGATCAAATCGGTATAGCTCATCCAACCACTCGCAAACTTCTCTCGCCAAGGGATGATCGATACTGCCGTAAGCTGAACGCAATAGTGCTTTTTGCCCGTCACTCATGCCGTCTAAGCCAAGATTCTGAAATATATCGGCATCCCTAGAGACTAGACTAGCCAACTCGGTTGGCAAGTCCGCTGTTACATCAGCAAACGCCGCATCTGGATCATAGTGAACCCCGCGAGCATAGACATCTGCCAGCGTTGGCAACACCAACATAGACAAATGAAATTGATTCATTGGATTAACGGCATGACCACTGCACAGCTGAGCCATTTCTGCTGGCCGGCCAGTGAACGGAGCCAAGTGCAAAAACCGACTAATTTTTCGACCGTCATTTACCGGATAATTATCCCAAATGAGCGGCTTTCGACCTAGTAGCTCTGCCGCGCGCCGACAATCATCCGCAGTATAGGACTCGCTTACGACACGATTACCCGTCCACAACAAATCTATGTCCTGCCCAAGTCCAGTATTTAGATCGCGGAAATAATGTTCTGGGCAGGCACCGAATAGCTCTTCAAGAATTGGGTCAAAACTGTAATAACTTGGGCACATGGCCAGCTGAACATTAGGCAAATGACGCTGGATATCGTTAACAACAGCGACTTGATTATGTGCCAGCAGCATATTTCCAGCGGGCAGATCATCGAACAAAACCCATAAGATATCCGGCTTAAGATATTGAATTTCTTTTATTTTTTTAATTAATGAGTGCTTTTCACTTGTGCCATAGTTTGCCTGCAAGCCCACCGGCGACAGGCCTAAGCCCCAGCTTAAACCGGCCGCATGACAGGCGTTACCAAGACGCTCATAATTTAATCGCTGCTCTTCAGTAAATGGCTGAGACCAACGGCTTCGTAAACTAGCGTCGCCCTTCGGTGCATAGATGTAGCTTTGATACTGCCAATTTGCGAGCGACTCCGGCAAAGTAAAGCGCTGAGACCACGTCCATTGACGACCATAAAACCCTTCGATAACGGATGTTGTAAAAGATTTACTCACAGCACCTCTCTCAATCCATTAGCCGCGATAGTAACGTTGCTCTACAAACGGTGTTTTCCGCAGAGTCACAGGCAATTGCTTACCCCTCACACTTGCAAACAATGATTCATCTGAATTGAGCGCAGCAGTTGCAACATAGGCCATCACAATAGGCCGCCCAATACTGGGACCAAAGCCACCACTAGTGACTCTACCCACTGTTTCGCCGCTAGTAGTGACAATCTCCGCCCCTTCACGCACCGGTGCCTTACCTTCGACATCAAGAAGAACACGTTTTTCAGTCACGCCATTAGCGAGTTGTGATGAGATAAACGAATCGCCTGGGTAGCCTCCACTGCGAACGCCGTCTGGTCGTCGAGCTTTTGAAATTGACCACAGTAAGTTGGCGCTAATCGGACTAATCGTCTCGTCCATATCGTGACCGTAAAGACAAAGTCCGGCCTCTAGACGCAAGGAGTCTCTGGCCCCCAATCCAATAAATTCAACTTCAGGCTCAGCTAGAAGTAAGCGTGCTAGTGCCTCGGTTTGCTCTGGGGCGACTGATATCTCAAAACCATCCTCACCGGTGTAGCCCGAACAGCTTAGCCAGCATGAGATACCACCGATCATGCAATCTGCAGTATCCATAAAGATCATCGTCGCCGTCTCCGGCGCCAAACGCGACAGTACCTGTCTCGCCTGCGGCCCCTGCAGCGCGAGCAAGCCTTGATCTTCAAGCATCTCCATTTTTATATCTGCAGGCAGATGCTGCTTCAACCAGGCAAAATCTTGACGTTTACAAGCGGCGTTCACAATTAACAGAAAGTCATCACCACAATTGGCGAACATAAGATCATCCAGTATGCCACCCTGCTCATTGGTCAACAGGCCATAACGCTGACGGTTTTCGGGTAGCCCGATAACATCCTGCGGCATTAATTTTTCAAGTTCGGCCGCAACATTTGGGCCACTCACACGTATTTGCCCCATATGAGACACATCAAATAGACCCGCTGCATTTCTTACATGTAGGTGCTCCTTGAGCACGCCCAAAGGATATTGCACAGGCATGTCGTAGCCTGCAAATGGCACCATTTTGGCCGAAAGCTCGCGGTGTAAGGCGTTCAAAGGGGTCGTTAATAATGTCTCTGTGCTCAATGCACTGTCTCCTAAGTCTATATAAAGCCGTATCGCTGCGTACTTATCGCGCTAACGGAAAAAGCCGTTCAAAATTTTGCGTTGTATGTCGCAACACGTCTTGATAAGACAAACCTTTTAATTCCGCCACGCACTCCGCCACTTCAACAACATACTTCGGCTCATTTTTCTTACCGCGGTAAGGCACCGGCGCCAGATAGGGGGAATCAGTTTCTACTAGTAAACGATCAATAGGAACGCGACGCACAACTTCACGAAGTTCTTCCGCGTTTTTAAAGGTAATGATGCCGGAAAAGGAAATACAGTAGCCCATATCTATCGCCGCTTCTGCCATTTCCCACGATTCTGTAAAGCAATGCAATACACCGCCCACCGAGGGCGCCCCGTGCTCGGCAATAATGGCTAAGGTGTCCTCGCGGGCATCCCGAGTGTGAACAATCGTCGGTTTGCCAATGGCCGCCGACACCTGAAGATGCTGGGCAAAACTGCGCTGCTGATCGTCTTTACGATCCTTGCTGTAATAATAATCTAAGCCGGTCTCACCAATCGCCACAACCTTGGGATGATCAGCCAGATCAGTAAGCGTTTGTACCGAACAGACCTCATCACTTATATCGAGTGGATGCACGCCAACAGACGCATAAATTTGCGGAAAGCGTTCGGCTATGGCAACGACCGTCGGGGCATTGCCCAAATCGATACCGATACATAGCATTTTGCTTACGCCACGCTCCGTTGCCGCCTGTATTGCTAAATTTAAGTCGCCATCATAGGGCTTAAGGTCAATTCGATCGAGGTGACAATGACTGTCTACGAGCATGAGATTTCCGTTAGGATTTTTCTGTTTCACGTACTGGCCTGAATGGGCCAGTGATGAGTTTACATGGTGTGCGTGGGCTTATCAGACTCTATTATACCCGCAAGATAGGACTCAATCTTTTTATTGGCAACGCCGTCGCCACCTACAAATTGAACGCCGATACCTGCGGCGCGATTACTCTGCGCACCACGCGGGGTAATCCATACAACTTTACCTGCGATAGGTAATTTTTCTGGCTCGTCCATTAGGGTGAGTAGCATAAACACTTCATCACCTACTTTATAAGGCTTAGTGGTTGGAACAAACAAACCGCCGTCACGTATGAATGGCATATATGCCGCGTAGAGAACAGCTTTATCCCTGATAGTCAGAGACAAAATCCCGTTGCGTGCACCCTGCGCACCACTCATATATTCAACCTCATAGACTCAAAACCAAATTCCATAATAGGCGACACTATATCAACTTGCTTCCGATGCCGCACGGCTTTGGCACAATGCGGACCAATCAAGAAACAGTGATTCTAAAATTAAACGTTTATTTAAAGCCACCCCGCGGCTAAAACCGGAGCGCAGCTCCAAACCACGCTGCAAAGTCTGCATAACAAGCTTGGGTGACAGTTTTTCGAAAGCCTGCCAACTCTTCGCCTGTAATGGTTTAGCCGCGAGTTGATGCCGCGACAAATCCATAAGCCGCGAACACCACCAATCAAGCAATTGCAAAATATCTTGATCAAATAAATCATCGACGAGCTGCAACGGTGTTTTTTGCCGGTTAAGCATGGCCATTAGACCCGCATCATAGCCATCGCGAGTGGCCAAACCGTTATCATCGAATATTTGTCTTGCCGCCAAAGGACGGCCACCCGCCGCCAAAAGCAAAGTCTTGGCTAACTCAGCGTCGCCAACATAATCACGCAACCATGTTTGCGCCAAAGTAGCATCGGGCACGCCAAAGCGTAGCTGCACACATCGAGATCGTATCGTAGGAAGTAACTGGCTACTTGTATGACTCACCAAAATAAGCACTGTACCAGTATTAGGCTCTTCTAGCGTTTTAAGCAAAGCGTTCGCGGTAAATACGTTCATCGCCTCCGCCGGGTGAATCACCACGAGCTTCCGACCATTGTCACGATGAGCGTGTTGGGCCGAAAAACTTTGTAGGCTTCGAACCTGATCGATACCGATTTGGCGCTTGCCCTCCTCGGGGCATATTTCTCGGTAATCGGGATGGTTGGCGTCAATCTGGAAATGACAGCTTCGACACTGCCCGCATGCTGCCAACTTGTTAGGTGATTCACACAATAAATAACCAGCAAGTGCTTTTGCAAACCGTAACTTACCAATTAAATCTGGCCCAGCTAGTAATAGCGCATGGGGCAATCGATTTGAGTCAATTAGGCGCTGAAGATCCTGCCATTGACTCATTTGCCAGGAATAGGCAACCAGCGGATCAGCCATTGTTCACGCCCTTATAAAGGGAGATCTGCGACTGCAAAACCAACTCAATATTAGCCTGAACCGTAGCTAAATCTGCGCTAGCGTCAACGACTGAAAAACGCTCAGGCTCTTGTTCAACTCGCTGTAAATAAGCGCTTCTGACCTTGTCAAAAAACACCTGCTTTTCCTGCTCAAATCGATCAAGAGCGCCTCGCGCACCTGCCCGCGCCATGCCAACATCTACCGGGGCGTCTAGTAACAAGGTGCAGTCAGGACGCAAATCACCCTGAATCAAGTTTTGTAATTGATCAATGGTATCAGCAGACAAACCCCGTCCACCGCCTTGATAGGCAAAGGTGGCATCGGTAAACCGATCACACAATACCCATACACCTTTCACCAAGGCAGGCTCTATTAGTGTCTTTAAATGTTGTGCCCGCGCTGCGAACACCAACAATAACTCAGCCAACTCAGTCATCGACTCTTCACGCGGAACAACCAGAAGATTGCGAATTTCTTCCGCGAGCGGCGTGCCGCCTGGCTCCCGGGTTACTATATGTGGAATATTCGCTTTATCGAGTAATTTACGAATAAAGTCGATGTTGGTGGACTTACCAACGCCTTCGGTACCCTCAACGGTAATAAAACGGCCGCGCTGTTGTTGGCTCATTTATTTCTCCGGCATCGGTGGCGCAGATCGATAGTCTGCTCGACGCTTACTAAGCTGGTAACGTTTCACCGCCGCCTCGTGTTCTTTTAACGTCGCAGAAAAGTAATGCGTACCATCACCCTTTGCCACAAAGAAGATGGAATCGCCTTCAGCTGGGTGCAAGGCCGCATGTATGGCTTCTCTACCAGCCAACGCAATCGGGCTGGGTGGCAAGCCCACTTGACGGTAAGTATTGTATATATTTTTGTCGTCCCTTAGGTGGGAGCCACGCAGATTACCATTGTAATCTGCACCCAAACCGTAAATTACCGTTGGGTCAGTTTGCAAGCGCATACCCATTTTTAATCGCCGTACAAACACGCCGGCTATTTGAGCGCGCTCTTCTGGCACGCCGGTTTCCTTCTCGATAATTGATGCCATCACCAAGGCTTCATAGGCATTATTATAGGGAAGATCGACGTCACGCTCCTCCCACTCATCGCCTAGTACCTTCACCATGCGCTTATACGCGCGGAGTAGTAATGCGCTTGGCTTATCGCCAAGGTGATAATCATAGGTGTCTGGGAAGAAGAGTCCCTCTGGAACGTCAGCCAGCGGTTCTGAAATACCTAACTGCTGCCATAGGCTGGCATCATTTTCCAGGGCCTGTTTTTCTAAGAGAGATTGATTATTCAAATGAGCAAGCACTTGTGCGACAGTCCAACCTTCAAGCAGGGTCAGCTGGTGACGAATCACATCACCCTCGCGCATCATCGCCAACGTTTCAGCTAAACTTACACCCAGTTCAAGGCGGTACTCACCCGCTTTGATCTCTGCAACTTTTGGGCTTAGGCGACCATACAATTTCAAAACCCGTGGCTTTTTAATCCAGCCACGCTCCTGAAGTTGATTCACCATTGTGGAAAAACCCGTACCAGGTTCAAGAACAAAGACTTCAGTTGGCTCAGTAAGCGGCAACTCTTGTTTCAAATAACCGTCGAGATACCAAAGCGCGGCAAGGCCTGACAATATAATCGGAAAAATAAGCGCCAGCGCTACCTTAAATAGTTTAAACATAAAAAAAGCTATCAAACTCCCGCTGTAATAGACGACTTATCGGCCCAATCTCCTTGTGCACACACTCAACTTTCGTGACCGGCCAGAGCCCAAAAACGCTATTACAAACAAAAACTTCTTCCGCTTGTTGCAGCAAAGAAATACCAAGGTCACAAACTCGTGTTGGAATTGCCAAGTTAGCGGCGTGCTTCAACACCTGCTGCCGCATAATACCGCTTACACCGCAAAGACCCAGTGACGGCGTCACAAGTTCGCCATCGACAGCAAAAAACACATTGCTCCGGCTAGCCTCAATAATTCGCCCACCGTGCATCATAAGACCTTCCTGATAACCGCGCTTAAGTAGTTCTTCTGCAGCCAAAACCTGCTCCAAGCGGTTTAAATGCTTTATTCCCGCCAGCCGAGTCTGACTGGATAATTGGGTTTGGCAAACCGCCAGCGCTATGCCGTTATTCCACGCAGAGCAATTTTGTGAGTACGGCGAAATACTTAAAACTCGGTCAGGAGTCGACAAATGAGGCGTGTAACCTCTAGAAACATGACCGCGACAAAGAACAATCTTCAACACCGCCATTGGCGTATCAAGGCTTGCTATTAAAATAGTGCAATCACGTCTTATCTCTACAAGATCGCAGGGAATGCCGAGCTGTTTAGCACCAGAGGCCAACCTTTGCAGATGTTCCTCTAGCCACAGAGGCCTAGAGCCGCGAACCAGGACGGTTTCAAAAATCCCATCACCGTATGCCAAACCGCGACTTTCAGCACCGACTTGCTGACTAAAACGACCGTTGTAGAGTGTTAAAGCTACAGCATTCGACATTAGCTCTGTAAATGACCAAACAATAAACTACCGTTGGTGCCACCAAAACCAAAGGAGTTAGACAGAACATAGGCTATTGAGCGCTGCTGAGGCTGATTCGGTACATAGTTCAGATTACAACCTTCGTCCGGCTCATCTAAGTTGATTGTCGGTGGCGCAACCTGATCACGCAGCGCCAATATGGAGAATATGGCCTCCACCGCACCGGCGGCACCCAACAAATGCCCAACCATCGATTTTGTAGAGCTCACCGCAATCTTGGCGGCCTTAGAGCCGATCAATTGCTCAATCGCCCTACTCTCTGCTAAATCACCGGCAATTGTAGAAGTACCGTGCGCATTTATATAATCGAGTTGGTCAGCATTTAAAGCGGCATCATTTAGCGCACTTTGCATAGCCGCACGAGCACCGCGACCATCCTCCGGTGGTGAGGTCATATGAAAAGCATCACAGCTCATGCCAAAGCCAAGAAGTTCTGCGTGGATATTTGCGCCACGTTGCTTGGCGAATTCGTACTCTTCAAGCACCAGCATACCGGCGCCATCGCCAAGCACAAAACCGTCACGCTGCTTATCCCATGGACGGCTAGCCCCCTCAGGATCATCATTGCGCGTAGACATCGCTCGCGCTGCGGCAAAACCGCCTAGACCAACCGGCGTTGTTGCCATTTCAGCGCCACCGACGAGCATGGCGTCTGCATCACCATAGGCAATCATGCGCGCAGCCATACCAATATTGTGGGTACCTGTTGTGCACGCCGTGGTGATGGAAATACTCGGGCCTTGCAGATTGTGCTTTATTGCTAATACCCCAGCGACCATATTGATAATGGCACCAGGAACCGTAAAGGGTGAAAGTTTGCGCGGGCCACTCTTATCTATGATGACTCGGCTATTTTCAATTAAGCCGATACCACCAATACCTGAACCAATGGCCGTGCCGATTCGGTGGGCATTTTCATCGGTGACCTCTAGACCAGAGTCACTAAGAGCTTGTTCGGCCGCCGCCACACCGTAATGGATGAACGGATCAAAGCGCTTTGCTTCTTTCGCCGACATATATTCAGCAATATCGAAATTCTTAACTGCGCCACCAATACGGGTGGCAAACTGCGACACATCGAAACGATCGATGAGTGAAATGCCACTTTTACCGGCAAGAATGTTACGCCATGTCTCTGCCACAGAATTCCCTAAAGGGCTAATAATGCCCATACCTGTGACGACAACTCTTCTTTTAGCCATAAATCCCCCAAAGCTCCTTTATTGCAAAGTATACGTATACTTCACAATACGGATGTTGCACATTCAGGCATAAAAAAAGCCGTCCTACACTACATAGAAACGGCTTTTTAAACGGCTAGGCCGCTATTTTACTGCTTACTGTAGGTTTTCTTTGATGTAATCAATAGCTAAACGAACAGTAGTGATTTTCTCAGCTTCTTCATCAGGAATCTCAGTTTCAAATTCCTCTTCCAGAGCCATTACCAGCTCAACAGTATCCAAAGAATCTGCGCCCAAGTCTTCTACGAATGATGCAGACTCTGACACATCTTCTTCTTTAACACCTAGTTGCTCTGCAACAATCTTCTTGACGCGCTCTTCAATGCTACTCATGGTCGTTGGTGACTCCTAATTAAAATTAAAATATTTGGGCCTGCTTTTATACTTTCGCTAATGGACAGGGCCTAAAGCAAAAAGCGCAGCCGCCGAAATCGTGTTTCATACCGCCAGCACTTGGGCGCTCATTCTACCGCGACTAATGCCGCTTGTGCATAGCAAAATATGAAAAATTCACATTCAGTAAGGAAAATTCCTTAATGAACATATGTTTACGCCATATACATGCCGCCATTTACGTGGATAGTTTCACCCGTAACGTAGGCCGCAGCGTCGCTAACCAAAAAGGCAACAACACCAGCTATCTCTTCAGGGCTACCAAGACGCTGCAAGGGGATCTGGTTTTTTAACGCGTCCCGCTGATCATCGCCGAGCTTTTTAGTCATATCAGTGTCAATAAAGCCAGGGGCTACACCGTTAACGGTAATGCCACGAGAACCAATTTCTCTCGCTAAAGCGCGGGTAAAACCATCCATACCTGCTTTTGCGGCAGCATAATTCGCCTGCCCTGCATTACCCATCGCGCCAACAACCGAACTGATATTTACGATTCGACCCCAGCGAGCCTTGGTCATACCGCGCAAACAAGCCTTACTCAAACGATAGAGAGAATTTAGGTTGGTGTCGATCACATCAAACCACTCATCGTCTTTCATTCGCAGCATAATATTGTCTTTGGTGATGCCCGCGTTATTAATCAGCACTGATGGCGCGCCAAATTGTTCGTTAATCGACTTAACAACGGCCTCTACTGATGCAGTGTCGGCAACATTCAGCATCATACCAACGCCTTTAATACCTGATTCGCTAAAATGGGCTGTAATCGCGTCCGCGCCAACTTGCGATGTGGCCGTACCCACAACCAGATAGCCCAGTTTACCCACCGCTATCGCTATGGCCTGCCCTATTCCGCGACTCGCGCCTGTTACCAATGCTACCTTCGCAGTCATATCCTAACTCCCTATTTATATTGTTAAATTCGTCGTCGTTACTTGGTAGACGCCAAGGTCTCAGCAAAACTTTCTGGAGACTCAATATTGAAACAATTCAGCGACTTATTGATGCGCTTGTTCAGACCACTTAACACCTTACCGGGTCCGCACTCTATTGTAGTAGTGATGCCCGCGGCAACCATGGTCTCAACGCAATCAACCCACTTCACCGCACTGTAGATCTGTTCAACCAGCAAGGCTTTAATCACCTCCGGATCAGACTCAGTTTTTCCATGCACATTATGCACAACAGGAATATTTGGCTTCTGCACACTAATATCAGCAAGCGCTTGCGCCAACTTCTCACCTGCAGGACGCATCAAAGACGTATGGAACGGTGCGCTTACAGGTAAAGGCATTGCGCGCTTAGCACCTGCAGCCTTTAATAATTCAATTGCCTTATCAACAGCAGCAACCTGCCCTGCAATAACAACCTGGCCCGGAGAATTAAAGTTCACCGCTTCGACGACGCCATTCCCGGCAGCCGCTTCAGCACAGATCTCAACAATTTTTGTGTCATCAAGACCAAGAACCGCTGCCATTGCACCTTCACCTAACGGCACTGCGGTTTGCATAAATTGACCGCGGGCGCGAACTAAGCGCACCGCATCTGCAAAGCCTAAAGAACCCGCGCAAACTAATGCAGAAAACTCACCAAGGCTATGACCGGCGAGCAAAGAAGGTAGTAAACCGCCCTGCGCGGACCATAACCGCCACACTGCGACACTGGATGTCAGCAACACTGGCTGGGTTGTTTCAGTTAGGTTTAACTGTGCTTGCTCACCATGTTGAATTAAATCCCACATATCGTAGCCAAGTGCGTCTGAAGCTTCGGTAAATGTGTCTTTAATAATTGAAAATGACTCACCAAGCTCGGCCAGCATACCGACTTTCTGAGAACCCTGGCCGGGGAAAACCAGTGCAAGTTGCTGAGTATCCATTGCTTATTCCTTTTTGATATCGAGTTTTTAAGAATGTCTTGAGTTTATTTGGGCCGAAATTAACTGAGTCAAGTCACGCTTTACCGCTTTTTCAGCTTGATGAATTGCAGACTCAAAGCCCGCCACGTTAGAACTTCCGTGGCTTTTTATGACGACGCCGTTCAAGCCCAAAAGCGCGGCGCCGTTGTATTGATCCGGGTTAATATCGCGTTTAAAGGCGCTCAATACGGGCATAACCACCAGTGCGGCAAACTTTCCGTACCAATTTTTATTAAAGCGCGCCGTCAATTGGCCACGTATAAAATCTGCAGTACCTTCGCAGACTTTCAGTGCCACATTCCCGGCAAAACCATCGCAAATAATGACATCAATTCGGTCAGAAAAAATGTCATTGCCCTCGGCAAAACCGACGTAATTCAAACTGGTGTCGGCGCTGATAATTTCGGCGGCCTCTTTTACTACCGAGGTTCCCTTGATTAACTCAGCACCAACATTTAATAGGGCTACGCGAGGGGATTCACGCCCATCTAATGCGCGAGTTAGAGAGGATCCCATGACCGCAAATTGATGTAATTGCTCGGCATCGCAGCTGATGTTCGCACCAAGATCGAGCATATAGGTGTAACCAGCAATAGCGGGGACTCGTGCGCAGATGGCAGGACGACGCACACCGGGCAGACGGTCTAATAAAATACATCCCATCGCGACCAGAGCGCCTGTATTTCCTGCACTAACAACACCAGAAACTTCACCGTCGCGCAGTAACTCGAGGGCGCGGTACATGGACGAGTGCTTTTTGTACCGTAGGGCTTTTGAGGGAACGTCATCCATCGTAACCACGTCGGGGCTATGAAAAACCTTAAGACGAGATGAATCGTAGTTTTTTCCGGCGAGCGCAGACAGAATGGATGGCTCATCACCAACCAAGGAAATATGAAGGGCTGAATTTTGGTTCAGCGTATTGAGTGTGGCAGAAATAGATGAACGGAGACCGTGGTCTCCGCTCATTGCATCAACGGCTAATCGCAGCGATGCCACGCAAATATTTAGTCGTCTTTACCAGCAACTACTTTGCGACCGCGGAAGAAACCATCCGCAGTCACATTGTGACGAAGATGTTTTTCACCGCTAGTCTGATCAACAGACAAAGTTGCACCAGTCAGTGCATCATGTGAACGACGCTGACCGCGACGTGAACGGGTCACTTTACTTTTTTGAACAGCCATGGCCTAAAAATTCCTCGTACTAAAGATTAATCGCGGGGCTTTAATTGCCCCAAAATAGCAAACGGCTTATCACCTTCCTCTTCGTCGCGAACAACTACTTCCGGCTCAGGCTCCGGAATAAAATCGCGACACTCTTCGTCATGAAAGCTGACGAAGGGAGTATTTATGATTAACTCATCTTGCAGCAAATCAGCAAGAACCAAACTCTCTTCTTCCAAAATCAAAGGATCTAATGATTTCGGTAGTGCTTTGGCCTGCTCATCCGTCCACACGATAGCTAAATTAAATTCAGCTTCAATGCATATCGGCATTGGGTTTAAACAACGCTGACAAATTACTTCAGCGTGCGCAACCGCACTACCATTAATGCACTTAAACCCCTGCTCATCGCGAAAAAAACGCAAGTCTACATCTACCGAACCACTGTTATTGGCGAGGCCGGCAACGAAACGGTCTAGCCCATCAACTTGTCGATAAGCATGAATTTCCATGCCTGAGGAAACAAATTTACGAGCATCAACAAACTTGGGCAGGGGCTGTCTTTGCATAGGCGCGCAATCATAGGGACTTCACAGGCTATTGTCAAAGCAAAAACGCCCGTATTATTGGGTACTTAAAGGGGAAAAGCACTATAGCTTGTGGTAGCAGAACCTAGCTGTCACAAATAACGTATACCCTGAGAAGGCATGCCACTTAACACCGCACTACTAACCAAGCGAAATTCATGGAGCCACAACACCAATGCCGCCAAGCGATCATAGCACCGCCACCTTAATATTAGCCTCCGGATCTAAATATCGGCTTAAACTACTAAAGCAGATCGGCTTGCACCCCGCCACCGCCAGCCCCGACATAGACGAAACAGCCGCGCCAAATGAACACGCAGACACCCTTGCAACAAGATTAAGCACAGAAAAAGCCTACTCGGTGGCAAAAAACCACAGCAATGCACTCATTATTGCCGGCGACCAAACCTGTGAAGTAAATGGGAAAATACTTGGCAAGCCCGGAAATGCCGAAGCAGCCCGCCACCAACTAAGCCTTTGCTCAGGAAAAGAAGCTATTTTCCATACCGGTTTATGCTTGCTTAATACCGCCTCAAACCGCTGCCAAGTTTATACCGAGCGTGTACTCGTCGATTTCCGCACGCTAAGCCCCCAAGAGATCGACCGCTACATCGAAAAAGAACCTGCTTTCGATTGTGCAGGCAGCTTTAAAATGGAAGGACTGGGCATAGGCCTGTTCAAACGCATACGCAGTGACGACCCGAACACCCTCATAGGCTTACCACTCATAAAACTCTGTGAGTTCCTACGAAACGAGGGAGTATCCGTTATTTAATCTATTTGCGCTTTATTTTGCATTTTGATGCCCTTCTATTAAAGGAAGCAACATAGAAAACTCATTGACGACAGACAGGGGGCGCCAGCGCAACAGGCGCTCAACGCTATGAGCACCGTAGGACACCCCAATAGATGGCATAGCTATACGACTCGCCATCTCCAGATCATATTCAGTGTCCCCAACCATAATAGCGTCGCACGGATTGAAATTTCGCTCCGCACAAAGCTGATGCAGCATTAGTGGATCAGGCTTAGACGCGGTTTCGTCGGCACAGCGGCTAGCACTGAATAACGTACTTATATCTAAGTCAGAGAAAACACGATCTAGACCACGACGGCTCTTACCCGTCGCCACACACAAATCATGCCCCGCCGCTTTTAAGCCGCGCAGCGTGTCATCAACACCGGGAAACAACTTACAGGGCTTTTGATCGGCTTTGATAAAACTCTCCACATAACTCGCCCGCACCCCCTCGACTTCAATCGGATTTAGATCGGGATACAAATAGGAGATCGCTAAGCTCAGCTCGAGGCCGATAATATTGCGTATTTCCTCCGGCTCGCGAACCGCAACACCAAATCTTCTCGCGGCCTCCTGCATACAAAAAACTATCTTATCGCTCGAATCTAAAATCGTACCATCCCAATCAAAAATTATAAGCATTACAATTCACTACCGCCTACTTCTAATACTTTTTCTAATTCAGGGGGCAACGGTGCTTTTACTTCGATCCGCTGGCCATCTAAAGTAAACGCCAAAGAGTGGGCATGGAGAAATAGGCGCTTTAACCCGAGACGCTTAAAATTAGTATTCGCATCGTCATCACCATATTTATCATCGCCAAGTATGGGGTACCCAGCGTACTGACAGTGAACTCGAATCTGGTGAGTCCTGCCCGTCACTGGACGCGCCTCTATCAAGCTAGCGCCCGCTATACGCTGAATAAGCGTAAATTCGGTGAGCGACTTTTTGCCATCCAGCTCAACTCTTACCATCCGCTCACCAGAATTCAGTACATTTTTTTGAAGCGGCGCATTCACCTGCTGTTTTCTTACCGGCCATTTTCCTGAAACCAAGGCTAAATATCGCTTATCAACACCCTTTCGGGCCTTCAGTAGCTCATGAAGTTGCTTTAATACACTGCGCTTTTTGGCGACCATGACACAGCCAGAGGTATCACGGTCCAATCTATGCACCAGTTCAAGGCTTCGCTGATCAGGATACATTTGTCGCAAAGCCTCGATTAGGCCCAGCGAAATACCACTTCCACCGTGCACCGCCAGTCCAGACGGCTTGTTTATGACAATCAAACCATCATCTTCGTACAAAATCGCTGATCGCAGACTGGTGTCCAGCCCACCGGGAACAACCACCCCCTCTTTTACCGCCACCCTTACTGGTGGCACACGAACAACATCCCCATAGGCTAACTTTTGATCAGGCTTGACCCGAGATTTATTTAGCCTTACTTCGCCTCGGCGTAATAAGTTATAAATCCGAGACTTAGGGACGCCTTTTAATTCTCGCATTAAGAAATTGTCGATACGCTGACCCGCATAATCAGCCTCGACAGTCACCAAGCGCACAGTCGGATTGATGACAGTTTCTGAACTCACTTACACTCCCGTAACTCATTGAGTTAGTTATTGAATACTGATATAGTCGCCCGGTAGTTACCGGGTCCGGTTCCCGCCACAGCATGGCTGTGACGTGAGGGAAGACCGCCGGCCATCTACTAAGGTAAAGACTGCGGTTTCACGCATAGCCTTATTTCCATCAGTGAATAGCAGTGTACCGGCGGCATTCTAACGTAGTGTCGGTACATTAATTAATAGTACTGCCGATATTTGTTTACACCACGGCTGTGAAAGAACTCTGAGAAAGCGACGTAAAGAACGTTACCAATACTGGCGCAGTGAATTAGCGCCCAACAGTAATAGATGAAAGACGCCCAGCGCGGGATTGTAAAAACACACCCCAGCGAACTGGAATATAACGGCCAGGTTACAGGCCACACTGATGTACCCGTGCAGCGCAGCATAAACTACTGCCGGACTCACAAGGTAATGCAGCGTACATCAGAACGCTTAAAGATGCTCGATCACACGAGTGGCGCAACAAATCCCGGCTTTTGGGATTTTTAGCTCATGAAAAGAATGCTTATTAACGCAACTCAGCCGGAAGAGTTGCGCGTTGCGCTAGTCGACGGCCAACGTTTATTTGATCTGGATATAGAAAACCGTACCCGAGTTCAAAAGAAAGCCAATGTATACAAAGGCACAATCACCCGCGTAGAACCGAGCTTAGAGGCTGCTTTTGTCGATTTTGGCGCAGAGCGTCACGGCTTCCTGCCCCTCAAAGAGATTTCTAAAGAATACTTCTATCGCAACCCTTCCGACGTCGGCGGCCGCGCTAAAATCAAGGACCTCGTCAAAGAAGGCACCCAGGTTATTGTCCAGGTAGAAAAGGAAGAGCGCGGCAATAAAGGCGCAGCACTGACTACCTTTATCAGCCTAGCTGGCCGCTACATGGTGCTGATGCCAAACAACCCTCGCGCGGGCGGTATTTCACGCCGCATTGAAGGCGATGAGCGCAGTGAGTTGCGCGACGCCTTGAACGCAATAAACATCCCTGAATCAATGGGCGTTATTGTACGTACAGCGGGTGTTGGTCGGGGTTCTGAAGAATTACAGTGGGATTTAGACTACTTATTGCACCTTTGGTCTGCAATTAAGCAAGCCTCGGAAGAGCGCAAAGCCCCTATTCTGATTCTGCAAGAAAGCAACGTTATCATCCGCGCAATTCGTGACTACTTGCGCGACGATATTGACCAAGTTCTTATCGATGCTGAAGAATCCTTCAACGAAGCCATGCATTTCGTTGAGCAGGTTATGCCCCACTTCAAAAACAAAATCAGGCTATACAAGGATCAGGTCCCTTTATTCAATCGCTATCAGATTGAAAGCCAGATTGAATCGGCGTTCCAGCGTGAAGTGCAGCTGCCTTCTGGTGGCTCCATCGTTATTGACCCAACTGAAGCACTGGTGTCTATCGACATCAACTCCGCCCGCGCAACGAAAGGCGGCGACATTGAAGAAACAGCACTACAAACCAACCTTGAAGCAGCCGACGAAATCGCCCGTCAACTGCGCCTCCGGGATATTGGTGGTCTGATTGTTGTCGACTTTATCGACATGCTGGCCGCTAAGAATCAACGGGAAGTGGAAAATCGTGTACGCGACGCCATGGAACCAGATCGCGCGCGCATTCAAATTGGTCGTATATCACGGTTTGGCCTACTGGAAATGTCTCGTCAGCGGCTACGTCCCTCGCTTGGCGAAACCAGCGCCAAAGTTTGCCCTCGCTGTAGCGGCCAGGGCACCATCCGCGACACCAACTCTTTGGCACTATCAATTCTGCGCCTAGTAGAAGAGGAAGCCAACAAAGAGAAAAGCGCAGAAATTCGCGTTATCGTTCCGGTAAACGTTGCTTCATACCTGTTAAATGAAAAGCGCACAGCGATATACGATGTAGAACAACGCAGCGGTGTTCGCGTCGTTGTTATACCAACACCCGCGCTAGACACACCACACTTTGAAGTTATGCGTCTACGCGAAAGTGATATCGGTGACGAAAAGGAAATTAGCTACAAAATCGTTGCTGAGCTTGAAGCCCAAGCTGAAGCTCTGGATGAAGTGACCACCAGCGCGCCAGCTCCTGCGGCTGTCGTTCGCACACTGGCACCAAAAGCGATGCCAGCACCCGCCGAACCTAGCACTGAGAAAACCAACGCTAAAGTCAGCGCACCAGTTAGCACCGAAGGCTTCTTTAGTAAGTTAGCCAAATCACTCAGTGCATTATTTAAACCTGCAGAGCCAGAACCAGAGCCGGAACCAACTCCTGCGCCGCGTCCGCGCAGCAGCAATCCGCGCAACAATAACCGCTCGGGTAATCGCAACAATAACCGCGGTGGGCGGAACCGCCGCAATCCGGACCAGCGGGCACCACGCGACGACAACCGAGTTTCTGACAATCGCGGCAATAAAGCCGAGAAAATCACTAAATCTGAGGTATCCGAACAAAGCGCTGACATTGTGAATAGCAATGAGGAACAAAATGCTGCGCCTGAAAACAACAACAGACCAAAACGTCGGCCAGGCAACCGCAAACCGCGCAACTCGCAAGAACGTAAGCGCACCCCGGCCCCGGTTAGCGATGAGAATCAAGCCACAGGCGAGAACAGCCCTACTGAAAATATCGAAACTAAAGCAGAGGCAAATCATGAGCAGGCAACGAGCAAGCCAGCCCGCTCCGAGCGACCTAATCGCAACAGAGACAATAGCAAAACATCTACAAACGAAGAGCCAACTACTGCTGAATCTCCGGCGCCAGAAGCTGTTACTCAAGATGAGCCAAAGACCGCTGAAAGCGAAGCAGTCTCACCAGCACCACTAGAGCCAGCAAAAGAAGCCGCGCCAGCTGCCGAGTTTGCAGAAAAAGAGGAAGACGTGGCACCAGCTCCGGCTGAAGCATCTGAGGAAGCGGCAAAACCTGCTGACACTGAAGCAGCAAATATCGCGGCTGAAGAATTGCCAACTGAAACCGCAAACGCACCAGCACCTGAAGCTCAACTACTGCAGCAATCCGAGCCAACGGAAGTTAGCGAGCCTGACGCTGAGGCGCCTGAACCTGTAGCAGCTAAAACACCCGCTGCAAGTAAACCAGCAGCGGCTAAGACAAAGGAAACGGCTCTAGCACCCGCCGTTGAAACTGTACGACCGGTTGGCCGCGCAGCGAATGATCCACGGATTGCACCTCAGCCGTTAAAAGATCTGCAGATAACCACGGCCAAGCCATTACCGCCGGCATTAGACGCAAGCATTGCGGCTACACCTGACCCTAACCGGCCAAAAATGCCACGCGCGGCAAATGATCCCCGCAACTAAATATCTAATTTTATATTAGCGATATAGGCCCAGCTTATTAGCTGGGCTTTTTTTTGCTTAAATTTTATTCAAGTAGCCCTACATCGAACTGATTTATAAGTCTTTTTTGTATTACCGCTTGTTTCACAACACAAGCTATGTATAATCCTCGACTGCTGCGGAGGGGTGGCAGAGTGGTCGATTGCACCGGTCTTGAAAACCGGCGTTGGTTTATCCCAACCCAGGGTTCAAATCCCTGCCCCTCCGCCACTTTTGCCCATGTTCTGTGGGCTCCCGCCAAGATCATTTAAATACCCGCCACTTACCTACCACCTATTTTGCTGAAGCAAGATTACCTCAGCTCAAACTCGCTATACCTACCCTACTCTCTTCAATCCGATCCAAATATAATCTATCGTCACTGGTCAACGTCTAGCTTATCAATTGTTTTCTGGAAGGTGCTGCAGCGAAGGTGCGAGAAAATATAAAGCAAGCAGGTAGTAAGGGCATAACAAAAGCCGAGCTATTGATCCTCATGCCAGAGATACATCATCGCACCACGGGCTGAGCAGCACAGTTCCTTGCATCTAAAGGATTTGTAGACACGGTAGGCCTCAGTTATTACCCACCAACTACTTTATAGAGCAAACCCTGGTGAATATCGCTGCGAGCCCAAAAGCTTGGGAAGAGATTTTACCTCTTGCCATCCAAATTCCAGTAGCACCAGCAATCCCGAGGAATGCACTGCTGGTGCTAGAAAAATTCAAACTTGTCGAATTAACTGAAGATCTACTTTACACCCGCTTAATGGAGGCAGGTAAAATTAGAGTTAAAGGTAGCTATCAACCTCGAAGGGCAATCAAAGCGTGGCAACCAACTCTGGCCGCGGATTCGACCATAACTTGACCACCTGCGCACCAGCTCACCAGCTCACCAGCTCACCAGCTCACCAGCTCACCAATAATGTAGCCGATTTGTCACCAGGCTGTGTGAAAACTATTTTCAAGTCATAATTTAAACAAGAACTGATGTGAATATGTGTCTTACATCAAAATTTGACCAAGTTTTCTTGCCAATCAAATACGCATTTTACTTAGGATTGCATGATTAATTTGGTCATAGGAGTTTTCACACAGCCTCTCACAATAGTGGTCAGTAACTGTTTCCGCGTCGTCGCGATAAGTGAACAAGAGAGTACGCCCCACTAACGCATTGGCGAATCAGTTAGCTCATTGAAATTTATAAAAAACGCGATATGATCAGGGAAAAGGAAATTTTGTCAGAATTAAAGGGATTTATTCTTCGTTTGATTGGTGCTCGCCTCGCTCGAGACATATATTTTATTGAATTCCCTTGTACTTTTTAAGCCATGCTGAAGCCCTGACTTTGATAAGGGGCACGAGTCTCTAAAACTACCTGTTAGGCACAAAGAGAACAACAAAATGCACAAATGGATTTTTATCGCACTAATATTTTCTTATCAGGCTCAAGCCGGAATCATCACCTGTGCTGATACTGCATCTGTTGGCGCTGAAGCCAAACTGTCACTCCATACCTCAGCCCAAGAAAGAGCGCAGCGAGCGGCCGAAGACCTAGTGGAGAAGAAGGTAGTATATCCATACGTAGATATGTTCGGAAAAAAAGCATCAAATGTTCGGCGACAATTAGGATGACCGGTTGACGACAACTATCTTGGCCGGTTGGATGTAACGTTCGGTACTTTGATTTTCCCTTGGAGAACAGCGTGCCGGGATTACATATCACCCAACGACAAGAGGAGCTGTATATGCAGCATCGACAGCGTGGTATCACCCAAGAAACCGCAGCCGCGAAGATAAATATTTCCGTTCGTTCAGGCCGTAGAATCGAGAAAGACCCAATCCACCACCCACCTGAGCGTCACTGGCGCACCCGCGAAGATCCGCTGGAGGCCGTCTGGGAGCGTGAGCTTGTGGTGTTACTCGAACGCGAGCCGAGCCTCACTGGACTGACGCTATTGGAGTATTTGCAAGAGCACTACCCCGAGCACTACGATCAACGTGTATTGAGAACGCTGCAACGACGGGTCAAGCAATGGCGTGCGCTGTGCGGCCCCGACAAAGAGGTAATGTTTCGCCAGCAAGCGGTGATCGGGCAACAAGGGTTTTCCGATTTCACCCACCCCGATGACGCGGTTACCCTTGCGGGTCAGGCCTTTCCCCACTTGCTCTATCAGTTTCGTCTTGCTTATAGCGGCTGGCGCTCAGTCACGATAGTGCAAGGCGGCGAAAGCTACGCCGCGTTAGCCTTTGGTTTACAGCGCGCACTGCAGCAAGCTGGTGGCAGCCCGGTTGAGCATCGCACCGACAGCCTCAGCGCAGCACGCAACAATACCCAGAATATATGGACAGATGCGTACCGCGATTTGTGTGATCATTATCGCATGCAGCCCACCCGCAATAACCCTGGCCAGTCGCATGAAAACGGTGTAGTAGAATGCGCCAACGGTTCGTTGAAACATCGTTTGTCACAACAATTCAAGCTTCGTGGCAATCACGATTTTGAGTGCATTGAAGCGTACCAATACTGGATCGACAAAACTGTAGCCAAGCTCAATCAGCGGGTTCGTTCGCGGTTTGCCGATGAACAAGCTGCACTGAGTCCACTGCCAGATCAACCTTCTGTTGACTATCAAGTTTTGT
>NZ_JANZNQ010000021.1 GCF_027257955.1 Zhongshania aquatica
GATATCGAAACTGTAGGTAGCAAAGCAGATATAGGCACTGGTTCTCTGGCGACTGACGCTTGATTTTGGCGCCGTAATATTGAATCCGTTCGGCATAGTGCTGCTGATTTTTTTGAGACAGAGAAAGTGCGTCCAGGACAGCTGTCACCTCTACCATCAGCGGTTGAATGTGGTGATACACCGCGAGTTCTTTCTGCAATTCGGTGCCGGTGAAATTGCGCGCGCTGCCGCGCAATTGTGTTAACGTAAGCGGGCCATCACCGGTTGCCAGTGTGTGCAGTATAACCGTCAATTTTGGGCTACACGCGGCGCGGATCTTCTCATGCATTCGCTGCTGATGCTGGTTAACCACCTGACTGACGATCTTCTGCAGGGTGCTATAGGCAGGAATGGCGATTTTTTGGTGGGCAAGGAACTCAATCGCTGCATCGAAGAGGGCACGAGGTGCAACCCAACTTTCAGCGCAGACCAGTAAGTGTTCAACAAGCTGGGGTTGATGCTCCGCATCTTTCCAGTTTTCGTAATCGATCATGGAAAAAATCCGTTCATAAATGCGGGATTTTTGATCGGATTTCAGACTGAAGCGCCGAAATTTCAGGCCATCAAAGTGATTTTTCGCGATAAATCCCAGGTCAACCTGCATGGATTTAAACGTCGGATTGAGCAAGATGGGTTTACATTTGAAGTAGCCCAACAATGCAATGCCGATACAGCGGTACTTGCGCTGCCTTATTCTGGCCAGCTCAGCACGCTCTTTATCATTCAGCGTGAAGTAAAACCGTTGATACGATTCGTTGAAGGAGGGGACGCCGTATAAATCCTCGATTTCAGCGGCAGTGAGAATTGATAGTCGCTTGGTTCTGCTCATTCTTTGACCCAAAGGCCGAAGAAGATACTGAAACTCGAGCTAAATTAAAATTAATAGTGGCTTGGAGGCCAGTAAATACGGGGCCTTCAACGGTTTTTGCAGTATTTGGTGGCAAAATCCCTAGGACCCCACAAAGAAAGGGAATTGCCGGATGCCGGATTGATTGCTCGTGAGGGCAATGGACCCATGTAGGTTTGATTCCTATGGTATTTGTCCAATTAAATTGGACTTAATGCGGCCAAGGTAAACTTACGTTATGAGGGTGACTGCGCTTTCCAGCAGGTCTCGCTTCGTGATTTGGCTTCCCGGTGTGCTGTTACCGTTGTCCTTGGGAAGTGTGGCGTGTCGGGCGGGGCATGTATCGCTGGCTACCGTCGTCAAACTGTACCGAGATCTTGATTTTGTGATAAAATCGCATGATGTATTATCACTATTGAGGTAGTTGGCGCCGATGAGCTTGGCAGGGCAAGTAAAACTGCAGTTGCAGAGTGTGCCGGAGGGTGGCGTTATCACCAGCCGAGCACTCCACAAATTGTCGCCTGACAGTCAGCAGGTCGATAAGGCCGCCTCTCGTCTGTACAAAACAGCGGGGCTCCAGAAGCTTCGCAATGGTATTTATTACCGCCCCTATACCAGCACCTTCTTCGGCAAGCTTCCACCCGAAGAAGAGCGCATTGTTCGTTCAATCAAACAGCAATACCAAGCCAAGGTGGCCCCGTCTGGTGAGTTGGCTGCCTACAAGCTCGGTTTAACCGACAACTTGCCCGATAACATTAGTTACGAAACCAATAAGCGCATCGGCCCCATCCAACTCGATAATCTCACACTTTATTTTCGCAAGGTGGAGGGTAAAAAGCTCGTTTCGGTCAATGGCGGCTTGTTGACGGTTTTGCGGGCGCTGGAGTTTCTCTACAAGGAAGAAGGGCGTTTAACCGTACTGCAGGAGCAGCGTATACGTCGACTACTCAGTCGTTTTTCCCGCGGGCAACTCGACAAAGCCATTGCCTTGTGGCCCGTATGGTTCCAGGACAAAGTAAAGGCTTTCATGCAGGGAGTGGAGAAACCGTATATTACCGGGCTAAGTGCTCTGAACATTCCCCACAAGGGAAAACAGGCGGATTGGCATCAGATGGGCATGCTTCACAGAAATAAATTTCAAGTTGCCGGGAAGAATTACGACAGCGCACCCAACCTTCAGGATACAGAGCTGTTTGACTGCAGTACTTTCTTGCGGAAATTCAACGTCGATGTAGGCACCATCCTGTGTGCCACACCCCTGCGCGCGATGAAAGATATTTTGTTCGCCAGCATCATCCGCAAATCACAATACCCTGGTTTCTTTATGCTGGATCAGTTTATGTTCGATATAACTCCCAGCGAGATGAAGCAAGCGATTGATGAACTGAGACCGTTGGCGGACGAAACACAGAAGCAGTTACTCGATACCTGGATGCATGACAATGAGCTTGAGTGACGAACAGCAACGCGAACACATAGAGGTCATGTCGGCGCTGTGCCATGGTTTTCACAAGAAAGGGCTGCCGATGATCCTGAAAGGTGGGACAGCCCTGAAGCTGTGTTATGACCTCGATCGCTTTAGCGAGGATCTGGATTTCGATTGTGCCAAAGCCCTGAATCTGGACAGTTCGATCAAGGAGGTTTTTACGCAGCTCGGCAAGGGCAAAGCCCACTTGAGAAACCCAACGATTGATATCACCAAGGACACAAAAACGGTTCGCCGCTACCGCATAACATATGGGGATGGCATGAATCTAAAGTTGGAAACCTCATTGCGCGGTACGCCCAATGACAACGACCTTGTCGAGATAAACGGTATCCTCACCTACAGGATTGGGAAACTGATCCAACAAAAACTCAGCGCACTCACCGGACGAACCGCCGCCCGAGACTTGCATGATGTCATTTATCTCTACGAACATTTCCCGGATGATTTTGACGATGAGGCCTTGGCGGAAATCACTGCCTTGTACGACAACCAGTCATCAATTCTCGAAGAATACACCCCGGCCTATAGTGAAGATACCATCCTGTCGATCTCTGACCTGTTGCAGGATATGAGTCGGTTCATTGATCTTTACGAGCAGCGTCATTGATACCCGGGAGTCGATCCATTCGATACGATCTGCGCAAGGATCCAATAACATGGGTAGAAGGGGACATGCTGTCAATTAATGGGAAAAAGGGATGACTGCATACGATCTGCTCGGGCTTTTCCTTGTCATGAGCGCATTGGCCGCGATACCCAGTGCCAGTGTGGCGCTGGTGGTTGTGCGTTCGGCGACGGTGAATGTGCGTAACGGTATCGCTACCGCAGTGGGGGTTGTGGCGGGGGACCTGATCTTTATTACCATGGCCATGATGGGGCTGGTGGCGCTGTCTGAAATCATGGGTGCCTTCTTCGCCATGATCCGCTACCTGGCTGCCGGTTATCTGGTCTGGGTTGGTTGGCAGTTGATCCGGCACGCGGCGGACACCAGGGTTGTGAATGCGGGTCAGGTCACAGGCGGTATGGCGACCAGTTTTCTATCCGGACTGGCGCTGACCCTGGGCGATATCAAGGCTATCCTGTTCTATGCAAGCTTGTTTCCCGCCTTTGTCGATATCGCGTCCCTGACAATGTCCGATGTCGTACTTATTATGCTGGTGACGGTCATTGCCGTCGGCGGTGTCAAGGTTGCCTATGCACTGGCGGCCAATCGGATTGCCTGTCTATCGAAAGACGTTGTATTTCGGCAGGAGGCCAGAGTCGCCGCCGGTGGCCTGCTGGTGGGGGCGGGCGGTTATCTCATTGTGAAGGCCTGAAGGTATTGTGCGGGCTGGACAGTTGAAGCCTCTTTCGGTCGGTTGTACGTCGTGATTATTTCAGGGGTTCTGGTTATTTGGCTCAATTCTTATTGGCCGGACTTATTAATAGTCGCCAGTGTTGTGGCTGTGGTTTTTCTGCACACTGCATATGAAGTGCTTCGAAGCGCAGGTCAATCCTGACGGGGTGGGCCTCAAGTCAATATTTGCAGTTCTGGCGCTTAATGGAAGTATCCGTTGATTGATCTATGTCAATCATCAAGGGCGTTATGTTTGAACTTTCGAGAGAATAAGGTATCTTTCCTAATGTTAATATAACCATTTGCAGATTATGTGGCTTAGCAGATTCAGATTTTACATGGCGATCTTCGCGTTACTGGCTTTTACCAGCCAGTCGTTCGCTGTTGCGAAATTGCCCTGCCACAAGATGAGTCACGAACCTGATGTTCCAGTAATGACGGGGGCAATGGATCATGGAAGCCATACCAAGGCAAACAATATCCAGATCAATAATGCCCTTACGGCTGATGCCGCTGATTGTTGCAGCCAGGATCACTGCTCTCAGTTGGATTGCATCTCTGCAAGCGTTGCGGTGGTGAGTACACTGTCGCCGTTTTCCGTTCAGTTTTCTCAAACCCTCAATACAGCGTATTCGGTTTCCTTCCTCTCCCAGGCAGCTTCCTCGCTGTTTCGCCCCCCCATTTCCCGCTGAAGTAGGGTTGGTACGCCTGAAATTCAGGCGTCTGACGACTCGATAAGCGGGAGATCAAAACTCCCATAACGTATGTTTAAAACGCGCCATCGCTACGAGCGCGTTCACTGCAACTCTTGATTGGGAGTCATCATGAAGCCGTTACATACCTATCTGCGCTTTCCGGCGCTGATCGTATTCCTGTTATTTCTTACCGCTTGTTCCGAAAGCGAAAATCACGCAACTAAAAGCGCAACGATTGCCACGTTGGATGTTTATAAAAGCCGCACCTGTCAATGCTGCCAGCAATGGATTCACCATATGGAAGATGTTGGTTTTGACACAAAAACCCACCACCCGTCGGACTTGAATCGCATTAAAAATGACTATGGCATAGCACCTGAGTTCCAGTCCTGCCATACGGCAGTTTCGAGCGACGGCTATGTGTTCGAAGGCCATATCCCTGCGCGCTTTGTTCAGCAGTTTCTGGAAAACCCTCCCGATGACGCCATCGGCCTTAGTGTGCCTGGCATGCCAGCAGGCAGCCCTGGTATGGAGATGGGTGACAGGTTTACGCCTTACAAGGTATGGCTGCTTAAAAAAGACGGTTCGGCTGACGTGTTTGCATCTGTGAATAGTCGCGATCAGCAATAGGACATATAACGATGAACATTCAATGGGTATTTTTATTGTTTTTGCTGGTGGGGCTTCCTGTATTTGCGCAGAGCCCGGCTAATACGTTGAGTCTGGATGAGGCCATCGCCCATGCCATTGCCACGGATCCCTGGCTGAACGGTAGCCGGCATCGCGAAGACGCTTTGACCAGCGAATCAATTTCAGCATCGACGCTGCCAGACCCCAAGGTCAGCCTGATGGCGGCTAACTTTCCTACCGATAGCTTCGATATCAACCAGGAGCCTATGACGCAGCTCACTGTAGGTGTTAGTCAGATGTTTCCTCGCGGCGATAGCCTGGAGTTGTCCAGCCGTCAGAAACAGGAGTTGGCGGAACAGGAGCCATTGCTCAGGCAGAATCGCCAGGCCAAGGTAGCGGCTACTGTCTCGCAGCTGTGGCTGGAAGCATTCAGGGCCCAGGAGAGCATTCGATTGATTGAGCGGGATCGCTCGCTGTTTGAACATTTGGTGGATGCAACCAAAGCGAGCTATTCGTCGGCACTGGGACGTGCCCGCCAGCAGGATATTATCCGGGCCCAATTGGAGCTTACCCGGTTGGACGATCGTTTGACGGTGCTGCGGCAACAGTCGGAGTCAGCACAGCAGCGTTTATCCGAGTGGGTCGGCGGTCGCGCCCGTCTGCCGTTAGCGCAGCTTGTGCCCAGTCAGTACGGTGATGAGCCGACGTCGGTGGGAAGTCAGCCGGATAGTGATCGTTTGCTCTATGAACAGGTCAATCGGCACCCACTCTTGCTGGCACTTGATCAGCGTATTGATGCCATGGAGACCGGGGTCGAATTAGCGCGCCAGAAATATAAACCTGAGTGGGGTCTTTCCGCCCAATACGGCTATAGGGACGATGATCCCATGGGTCGCGACCGCGCTGATTTGTTCTCTGTCGGTGTGACCTTTGACCTGCCGCTTTTCACCGGCAAGCGACAGGATAAAGACGTCAGTGCGGCCACTTCTCGGGCCGAGGCCTTGAAAACTGACAAGTTACTGATGGCGCGAAAGCTGATGGCGGAACTGGATACGGCCTTGGTCCAGCTACAGCGCCTGAATGATCGTCGCGCGCTCTACGCCGAGCAGTTATTGCCGCAAATGTCAGAGCAGGCCGAAGCTGCCCTGGCCGCCTACAACAACGACGACGGCGACTTTGCCGAAGCGGTGCGCGCCCGCATTGCTGAGTTAAATGCCAAGATCGACTTTTTAACGATCAGGATTGATCGGCTGAAGATGATTGCCGAGTTGAATTACCTCTTGTCCAAAAATGGTTCAGAACCGTTTCCCGCCACCAGCAGAGAACACGCTGAAGGATTAACCCCATGAAGATTCAATTGAATAAATCTTTTTTCATTACAGTTGCCTTGTTGATTGCGACAGCGACCCTTGCTCACTATTCGGCCCTATGGCGTATGAAAGGGACCACGGGCGATGATGACGTTGCAACCGAGAAAAAACCACTCTACTGGGTCGCGCCGATGAATCCCAATTATAAGCGCGATAATCCGGGTAAATCCCCTATGGGGATGGATCTGATACCAGTGTATGAAAACGCGGGCGGCGATCAGGAGATTGGCACAGTCACCATCTCTCCCGATGTGGTCAATAACCTCGGCGTACGTACAGCGCCTGCCACTCGGGGGCAGCTGGACGTCTCTGTCAATACCGTGGGCTATGTGCAATATGATGAAGACCGTCTTGTTCACATTCATCCACGGGTAGAAGGCTGGATTGAAAAACTCCATGTCAAAGCCGCCGGAGATCCGGTCACTCAAGGCGAACCGCTCTATGCCTTATATTCGCCTACCCTGGTCAATGCTCAGGAAGAACTGTTGCTGGCATTAAAGCGAAATAACCCAACACTAATCACTGCTGCCATGGAACGGCTGTCGGCTTTACAGGTGCCGGAATCGGAGATCCACCGACTGAAAAAATCCGCAAAGGTCAGTCAGGCCATCACCATCAAGGCCCCGCAATCCGGCGTATTGGACAATCTTATGGTCCGTGAAGGCATGTTTGTGAAACCCGGTATGGAAATGATGGCCATCGGGCAGCTGGAACATATCTGGGTCATAGGAGAAGTGTTCGAGCGTCAGGTTATGAGTGTGCGAGAGGGCGATGCAGTGCGCATGTACCTCGATTATCTGCCAGGACGCACGTGGTCTGGCACGGTTGACTATATCTACCCGTCACTGAATACCCAGACTCGAACAGCTCGGGTGCGGGTACGATTCGACAACCCGGACGGTTACTTGCGGCCGGGTATGTTTGCGCAAATGACGATAGCGACACAACCCGCTCGGGAGGCGTTGCTCATTCCCCGTGAAGCACTGATTCGCACGGGTAGTCAATCGCGGGTCGTGTTGGCTAAAGGTGACGGGCGCTTTAAATCCATCGCCGTCGAGGTGGGGCGGATTGGCGAGAACCAGGTGGAGATTCTGTCGGGGCTCAACGAGGGCGACCGGCTTGTGACTTCCGCTCAATTTTTGATTGATTCCGAATCCAGCAAGACCTCGGATTTTCGTCGCATGAACCACAGCCCGGATGACGATACCCAGCCTGAAACACCGGCATCGGTATCGGTCGACGCCCGTATTGAAGGCGTCATGGTCGAACACCGAATGCTCAAGCTGGCTCACGACCCCATCGATGCCTGGCAATGGCCGGCCATGACGATGGATTTTACTGTGGACCCCGCAGTGGATCTGGATGGGCTGAAACCCGACATGAAGCTGCATGTGGAGATTCAGCGGAACGGGGACAACCACTACGTGATCAGCCAGATCCATCGACTGGAACAGGTGTCCGAAGATGCGCCCAGGGAGGGGGACGGGCAATCCATGGACAACAGCCAGCATCAGGGTATGAGCCATGATGCGATCGATATGGATCAAGGCCAGCGCAACGGGGAGGACAAGCCATGATTGAAGGTATTATCCGCTGGTCTGTCCAAAACCGCTTTTTTGTGCTGCTGGCCACCCTGATTCTGGTGGGGATCGGCGGTTGGTCCCTGAAAAACACGCCAGTGGATGCCATTCCCGATTTGTCGGACGTGCAGGTGATTATCAAAACCAGTTATCCGGGGCAGGCGCCGCAGGTGGTGGAAGATCAGGTCACCTATCCACTGACTACAGCCATGCTGTCCGTGCCTGGCGCCGTTACGGTTCGGGGTTACTCCTTTTTCGGCGACTCCTATGTCTATGTCATTTTTGATGAGGATACCGATGCTTACTGGGCGCGATCGCGAGTGCTGGAGTACCTGTCGCAGGTGGCACCGACTTTGCCGCCCAATGCCAGGCCGCAATTGGGGCCGGATGCCACCGGTGTGGGTTGGGTCTACCTCTACGCGCTGGTGGACCGCACCGGTCAGCACGATCTCAGCCAGCTGCGCAGCCTGCAGGACTGGTTCTTGAAATACGAGCTGCAAACGGTTCCCGGCGTGTCGGAAGTTTCCGCCCTGGGTGGCATGGTGAAGCAATATCAGGTCAGGGTTCACCCGGATAAGTTACGGGCCTTCAACATCCCGCTGTCCCATATCCAAATGGCGATCCAGCGGGGTAACCAGGAGGTCGGGGCGTCGGTGGTGGAAATGGCCGAAGCGGAATACATGGTGCGCGCGTCTGGCTACATCCAGGGGCGTGATGATCTGGCCAATATCCCTTTGGGCCTGAACGTAAACGGTACCCCCTTGCTGTTAAAGGATGTGGCGGACATCGACGTCGGGCCGCAGATGCGCCGGGGCATTGCCGAACTCAATGGCGAAGGTGAAACGGTGGGCGGCATCGTGGTCATGCGTTTTGGCGAGAATGCGCAAAAAACCATTGATGGCGTCAAAGCCAAGCTGGAGACACTCAAGGCCGGGTTGCCTGAGGGTGTGGAAATCGTGACGGTCTATGATCGTTCCGGCCTGATTGAGCGTGCGGTGGAAAACCTGTGGCACAAATTGCTGGAAGAGTTCATCGTCGTGGCCCTGGTGTGTGTCGTCTTCCTGTTTCATATCCGCTCCAGTCTGGTGGCCATTGTCAGTTTGCCAGTGGGTATTCTTGTCGCATTTATCGTCATGCATGCGCAAGGACTCAACGCCAATATCATGTCGTTGGGCGGGATTGCCATTGCCATCGGCGCCATGATCGACGGCGCCATCGTCATGATAGAGAACATGCACAAGCATATGGAGCGAACACCACTGACCAACGAAAATCGCTGGCAGGTAGTCGCGGAATCTGCTGCCGAGGTGGGGCCGGCGCTATTTTTCAGCCTGCTGATTATCACCGTGAGTTTCGTGCCGGTGTTTACCTTGGAGGCGCAGGAAGGCCGTATGTTCTCGCCGCTGGCCTTTACCAAAACCTATGCGATGGCCGCAAGCGCTGCATTGGCGGTAACGCTGGTGCCCGTGCTGATGGGCTATTTTATTCGCGGAAAAGTATTGCCCGAGCACAAAAACCCACTCAATCGCGCGTTGATTGGCGTGTATATGCCTGCGCTTAAAACCGTGCTCAATTACCCTAAATCCACGCTCGTGTTAGCCCTGGTGATTACGGTTATCGGGTTTTGGCCAGTCAGCCAGATAGGTAGCGAATTTATCCCCCCCCTGGATGAGGGCGATTTGATGTATATGCCCACCACCTATCCGGGGCTGTCCATAGGTAAAGCACGGGAGATCCTGCAACAAACTGACAAGTTGATTGCCACGGTGCCCGAAGTGAAAAGCGTATTCGGCAAAATCGGTCGGGCAGAAACAGCCACTGACCCGGCGCCCCTGACCATGATTGAAACCTTTGTCCAGTTGAAACCGAGAGAGGAGTGGCGCGATGGCATGACCACGGAATCGTTAAAAAAGGAACTGGATGCCTTGGTGAAGTTTCCTGGACTGACCAATGCCTGGGTGATGCCCATCAAAACCCGTATCGACATGCTGGCCACGGGTATTAAAACCCCGGTAGGCATCAAGGTGGCTGGCCCTGATCTGAGGGAAATCGAAAAAATCGGCAAGCGTCTGGAACAGGTGCTCAAAGATGTACCTGGCACCGCCTCAGTGTATTCCGAGCGAGTAGCGGGTGGCCGTTATATCAAGGTGGATATTCAGCGGGAAAAGGCAGCGCGTTATGGTCTCAATATCGCTGACGTGCAGCAGGTGGTGGCCACTGCTATCGGCGGCATGAACGTCGCGCAGACAATCGAAGGGTTGGAGCGTTATCCCGTCAATCTGCGTTATCCGCAGGACTATCGTAACTCGCCGGAACAACTGGCCTTGCTGCCTATTGTAACAACCAGTGGCCAGCGCATTGCATTGGGGGATGTCGCTCGTGTTTATGTGGAAGACGGCCCACCTGCCATCAAGAGCGAGAATGCCCGCCTTAATGGCTGGACCTTTGTTGACATCGATGGCGTGGATATTGGCAGTTACGTAAAAAATGCCATGGCTGTGGTGGCCGATCAGGTCGAGCTACCCGCAGGCTACTCCCTCAACTGGTCGGGACAGTACGAATACATGCTAAGAGCCAAAGAAAAACTCACCTATGTGGTGCCACTGACGTTGGCCATTATCATCGTGCTGCTCTATTTCAATTTTCGCAGCGTTGCCGAGGTCGCGATCATCATGGGGACTCTGCCGCTAGCCATGGTGGGCTCGATCTGGCTGATGTACTTGCTCGGCTACAACTTCTCTGTCGCTGTTGGCGTAGGGTTTATTGCGCTGGCAGGTGTAGCAGTAGAAATCGGGGTCATCATGCTGGTGTACCTCAATCAGGCCTATCGCCATATGCTGGAAGAATGTGAGCAGAAAGGTGTTGAACCGCGAAAGGAAACATTGCGCCACGCGGTGTTGCACGGTGCCGGCCTAAGGGTAAGACCCGTGATGATGACTGCAGCGGCGATTATCGTGGGGCTGTTACCTATTATGTACGGCACGGGTACCGGTTCGGAAGTCATGAGTCGGATTGCGGCGCCTATGGTGGGTGGAATGCTGAGTGCCGTGGTGTTGACCTTGTTGGTATTGCCGGCGGTTTATCTGCTTTGGAAGCAGAGCAAGGGTAATGACGGAACTTAATCAATGAACCTGGCGTACCCGATTATAAAGTTCGGGTGCGCCGTTCTGAATTCTAACCCTATATTCTTGGCCTCTCCGTTGGTTCTGGTTGTGGAACCGATGAGAAACACATCGGTGTCAAACATTTGATTCAGATCAAGAACTGGCAATATCAGATCTGCTAGATTAAAACGGTCAATAAAGGGGGGCCGATATGGTTCATTATCTGGGTATTGTGCTGGTCATTTGGGGGTTGCTTGCGCAACCACTGATGGCTGCATTACCCGGAGATATACAGGTTCACTCTCCAGTATCAGCAAGTGCGCCCAATATTGGCGCGATCGCCTCAGTATCGGATCTGGACCATACGCTCCCAGTCCCAGCGGCCACTTCCAATCCTCTCAACCCGAATGAGTATGGTAAACAGGCGGCAGGGCATAGCCTCACTGCTTCGACAATGCCCTGTCACCAAATTGCCGACAGTAGTGATTTGTCCAAACCCTGCGGTAAGTGCTTAACCGGTCATTGTGACTCAGGCTGTCTATCGGCCAGTCATTGTGCGCCAACCTGTTCAGCCTCGGGAACAGTTGGGGCTGTCGGTTCATTTTATAAAAATACTATGAATCATGCCGCCTGCGATGTGTTCAATACCCCGCCGGAACCACTGTTGGCGCGGCTCCCCTCACGTATTTTTCATCCTCCCAAAACGGCCTGATCAGGCCGGTAATCCCGCTGGTATAACAACTGCGATACCTGTTTCGTGAATGGTTCCGCCTTTGCGGATCCTGGTTCCTGAACCTTTGAAATCCCTGCTGGCGGTTCTCCCGCTTTGTGCTGGGAGCAACGCATGTTCCGACTAGCCAGGGTAAACAGGATTACACATCCATTACAGCAATGTAATACACGGGTCATCTTAAGGTCAGAAACGCCGCTCTACTATGACAATGGATAAGTCCAGGTGCAGCTTGGGAGTTGTGTACGGGTCGATTCAATGCAGAAACGCCGCGACAGGATATCTGGCCAATATTAACGGTTGACGGCGTACAGGCTACAGATCGAGGTGCGTGTAATAGTGAGTACGAGAGGCCTGATACCTGTTAATGAAAATTGCTTGACCTGTGTCTTGGACACAGGTGTAAGGTGACAAAAAGCCGGACAAATTCTTTGGATTTTCTCTCGGGTTTAGAACTGATGATTGACTCATATCAAGGCAAGGAACAGATCTTCGGGGTTAATCTGAATCCTGCGATAGTCAGACTGAGCTGCGAGGAGGGCTGTGTGAAAGTTATCGAAATGGCCAGGCGTTTAGGGGTTACGGCCGATACCGTGCGGTTTTATACCCGGATCAAGATTCTGAAACCGGGTAAGAACAAAGCCAATGGATATCGGGAATACAGCGAAAAGGATTACAACCGCTTGCGATTCGTGCTGAGTGCACGGCAACTGGGCTTTTCCGTTGAGGATATTCAGGAAATTTTGAACCACGCGGATAATAAGAAATCGCCTTGCCCGACGGTGCGCCGCCTGATTGATCAGCGCCTGCATGAAACCGAGCGACAGCTTAGGGAAACGTTGAAATTGCGGGATCGCATGCAACAGGCTGTGTTGGAGTGGAGTCAAAAGCCGGATAAGGCGCCAACGGGCCATATGCTTTGCCATCTGATCGAAGAATTCACTGCGGAGGAAAGGTTATGAATACACACAAAACGCCAAGTGCGAATCTACACCGAGGTGGTTGTTGCTGCGCCGGCAAATCATCCGTTTCTGCTGAAGCCCGTGATATCCGCAGCGTTAGCGATACGTCTCTTCCTCTTCATCGTTTACAGGTTCAGGGTGCCAGCTGCGGTGGTTGCGTGAAAAGTATCGAGCAGACGTTGAAATCCGTTGCAGGGGTTAGCGAAGTGTCGATGGACCTGGTAACGGGCATCGCTTCAGTCATTGGTGTGGTTGAACCAAAAAACCTTACCGATGCGTTGGATCGTGTGGGTTTTCCCGCAACGCTCATTCGCTAGTTGCTGTCAAGTAAACCAGGAGTATGGATATGAGTTCAACAAACACGGAATCTGGCAATCCATCCTGTCATGAAGGTACGGAAACTGGCCAGCATCACCACCATCATGTTCATGGCGGCAGCGCAGTAAGCCAGGAATTGATGATCGAAGGCGCTGGTTGTGCCAGCTGTGTGGGAAAAATCGAATCCGCCCTAAAAGCGATACCGGGTGTGGAAAACGCGGAAATGAATTTCGCTCAGCGAACCGTCAGCGTGTTGGGTTCGGCGCCTGCCGAGCAATTGATAAAAGCCGTTGAGGGCGCTGGTTATAACGCCAAAATCAGCCTTGCTGACAATGAAGACGATGCATTGGCGGAAAAAGAAAAAGCTGATTGGGCTTACTACAAACGACTGATGCGGGAAATGACCATCGCCCTCAGCCTGGGCGTGCCGCTGATGATTTACAGCATCGTAGTCGGCGAAATGACGGTAACAAGCACTGGTGAGCGCATTGCCTGGTTGGCTGTTGGATTACTGACGCTTGGGGTGATGGTGTTCTCCGGCAAACACTTTTATGTCGGTGCCTGGCAATCCTTTAAAAATCACTCGGCCAATATGGATACCTTGATTGCTTTAGGCACAGGTACGGCGTGGGTGTATTCGATGGTGGTGGTGTTTGTTCCTCACTTGGTGCCGGAAATGGCGCGCCATGTTTATTTCGAGGCGACCGCGATGATTATTGGTTTAATCGATCTCGGTCTTGCCCTGGAATTGAAAGCCCGCGGTCGTACCTCTGAGGCTATTAAGCGCCTGATTGGATTGCAGGCGAAAACGGCGCGGGTTATTCGCGATGACAAAGAACTGGATATCGCTATCGAACAGGTTCTACTGAACGATGTGGTCCGCGTGCGCCCAGGTGAAAAAATTCCCGTCGATGGTGAAGTGGTTGAAGGGCATACGGCGATTGACGAATCCATGCTCACCGGCGAGCCGATGCCGGTTGAAAAAGCCACTGGGAATACCGTAGCGGCGGGCACCATCAATAAATCCGGCTCAATTCTGTTTAAAGCTACCCGCGTTGGTAAAGACACGGCGCTGGCGCAAATCATCAATATGGTCAAGCGCGCACAAAACTCCAAGCCGCCGATTGGTCGTTTGGCTGATGTCATCTCGGCGTATTTTGTACCGGTGGTGATGATTATTGCTGTGGTGAGTGCCTTGACCTGGCTTAATTTTGGACCGGAACCGGCGGTGGCATTTGCCATAGTATCGGCCACGACTGTATTGATTATCGCCTGTCCCTGTGCGCTGGGGCTGGCCACGCCGATGTCGGTGATGGTGGGTGTGGGTAAGGCCGCAGAGGCGGGCGTGCTGATTCGCAACGGTGAAGCCCTGCAAACCGCGTCGAAGATAACGGCGATGATTCTGGATAAAACCGGCACCATTACCTTGGGTGCACCGAAGGTCACCGATGTACTGGTGGCGGGTGAGTATGATGAGCAGGCGGTGTTGCGATTGGCAGCAACGCTTGAATCCGGCTCTGAGCATCCGTTGGCCATGGCTATTGTTGAAAGTGCTCAGGAAAGGGGGATCGAAACCGGCAAAGTCTCCAACTTTAACGCCATTGCTGGCCACGGCGTGCAGGCGGAAGTAGACGGTAAAACGCTGTTGTTTGGCAATGAAAAACTCATGCGCGAGCGCACCATTGAGCTCGGTGATTTTGTTGAAATGGCCCAGGCGCTGGCCGCCGAGGCTAAAACGCCGATGTATTTCGCCGTTGATAATAAGCTCGCAGCGATTATCGCAGTAGCCGATCCGATTAAGGAAGACTCCATCGCTGCCATCAAGCGCCTGCAGCATAACGGCATCCGGGTGGTGATGCTCACCGGCGATAACCGTGCCACGGCCAAAGCGGTAGCGAAAAAAGCCGGTATCAAGGAATTTTTCGCCGAAGTGCTGCCGGAAGAAAAATCCAAAAAGGTGCAGGAACTGCAGATGGAAGGCGAAGTGGTGGGCATGACCGGGGACGGCATTAACGATGCGCCGGCCCTGGCTATCGCCAATGTCGGTTTTGCTATCGGCACCGGTACGGATGTGGCCATTGAGAGTGCCGACATAACACTGATGCGGGGTTCGTTACATGGCCTGGCGGATGCCATTGCCGTCAGCAAGGCTACGTTGCGCAATATCAAACAAAATTTATTTGGCGCCTTTATTTACAACGTGGCCGGTGTACCGTTTGCGGCTGGCGTGTTGTATCCATTTTTCGGTTTGCTGTTAAGTCCGGTGATTGCCGGTGCGGCGATGGCGTTTTCATCGCTGACAGTTGTAACCAATGCTAATAGGCTGCGCTTCTTTAAAGCGCAGGAGCACTAATGAGAATGTCGGGATGAGAGCGTTGCGATGATGATTATTAATATTGCGGGTTTAGCGCTGATTGCACTGATTGTGTGGTGGTTCTGGCTCTACAAGCCGAAAGAAGCCGAGCTGGGTGAAAACGATCTGGTGATAACTGTGGAAAACGGTACCTATTCGCCTTCGCGCATTAAGGTGCCAGCTGGAGCACCATTTGAAATTAAATTTATGCGCAAAGATCAATCACCCTGTTCTGAGACTTTATTGATCCCCGAACTGCAAATCAGCGACACTTTGCCGTTGAATAAACTGAAGACCATTCAGCTGCCAGCAATGTCATCCGGCGAGTATGCGTTTCATTGTCAGATGCAGATGTACCGTGGACAAATCACGGTGAAATAAGCAGGAGGCCCAATGAACATCAACAAAGTCATGGCCATTTTTGACGAGTTTCGCCTGAAAAACGTGGAAGAAACTTTGATTCGACATGGGGTGAAGGGGTTTACCTTGCATCCAGTTCGTGGGCGTGGTCATTACTTTGACAGTTTTAACGAAAACCATTTGATCAAGCATATTCAAATGGAAGTTTACGCCAAGGCGGAGCAGGCCAAGGAAATCGCACGGTTGATTGTGGATGCGGCGCATGCCAATGCCGATAGCGAAGGGCTGGTCTGCATTGTGCCGGTTAACGATCTGCTATGGATACACGATAAACGCGGCGCAATAGACAACGATTTTCAATTACACAGGTGAGGTGTGACATGGCGACTCAAAAAACATCATTCTGGTTAACACCCAAAGGACTGGCGGCACTGGGACTTATCGGCGCGGTCACCTATTTTCTGCTCGTCGAGCACCGGCAACACGTCTGGCAGTTTCTGCCGTTCCTGATTTTCCTTGCCTGCCCCTTTATGCATCTGTTTATGCACGGCGGACACGGTGGTCATGGTAGCCATGATCAGCATGAGGGCGAGTCCGATCAGGATGCCTATCAGCGGGGGCTGGAGGAAGGCCGTCGGGAAAACGAACACCGTCATCACCATTAATCCAACAATATTACAGGAGAAGAAGCATGCACGGTGAATCCGCTTACGGCCTCTGGACGCTGGTGATACTTAATTCGGCGATATTTATTTTCTTTGCCTTCAGCTTTACCAAGCCGCAAACCAAAACTGACTGGCGAAGCTTTGGCGCTTTCTCGGCGTTTATTATTGCCCTATTTACCGAGATGTATGGCTTTCCATTAACCATTTATTTTCTCTCCGGCTGGTTGGCGGAAAAATATCCTGGTATTGATTTTCTGTCCCACGAAAACGGCCATCTTCTGCATACCCTTTTCGGTTTTGAAGGCAACCCTCATTTTGATCCGCTGCATATCGCCAGTAATGTCCTGATCATTTTGGGTTTCTTTTTGCTGGCCTCGGCGTGGAGTGTTCTGCACAAGGCGCAGCAGACCCGTTCGCTAGCGACTACCGGCTGGTATGCCCGTTGCCGCCACCCGCAGTACATCGCATTTATCCTGATCATGTTTGGATTTCTGTTGCAGTGGCCGACGATCCTTACCGTGATTATGTTTCCGGTTCTGGTAGTGGTTTACGTGCGACTCGCTAAGCGTGAGGAGCGCATGGCATTGAAGGAATTCGGTGATGACTATCGCCGCTATATGGAAGTCACGCCGGCATGGATTCCGAAATTTAACGTCGATAAAACTGTTTCCAACTGATGAGGGTACTCCGATGAAAAAACTAATCTCCAATTTGGTAATAGCCGCCGCGATTTCTTCGCCCGTCTTTGCGGAAAAAAGGGCACGAACATGGCGACAGTAAAGATCAGCCGATGGGCGGAATGGTGATGGGCCATGAGCAAATGATGGCTATGCATGAGCACATGCAAAAGATGCACGACATGATGGGAAAAATCAAAGCCGAAACCGATCCGGAAAAACGCCAGCAACTGATGCAGGAACATATGCGAGTGATGCAGGAGGGCATGCGATTAATGGGTGATGGCATGGGAATGGACATGAACAAAGATGAGTCATCAAAAATGGACGACATGGATATGATAAAGCGCATGGACATGATGGAAGAACGAATGGGCATGATGCAGATGATGATGGGGCAAATGATGGATCATGAGTCTGAATCCCAAAAAACACCTGTCCACAAACACAAAAAATAGATGGGTTGCTTACTCAACCTGTCGATTGGAGGAAAAACACTATGAATGAGCATCGATCGGGTATCAATCCAGGTTTTTTAACCAAGCATACCTTGAGCGTGTGCGGGATCAATGAAAACAATACCAAAGCGATTGTTGAGGAAATTGATGAGCTTCCCTGTGTTGACAGCGTTCAGTTCGATGCACGTAGAAAAACCTTAAAAATCGCCTACGACGCTTCTCATCACAATATCGATGAAATGATCGCCATTGTCGAAAAGCATGGTGCGGCAATAAAAGACAGCTGGTGGCCCCGAACCAGGCTGAGTTGGCAACGGCAGACCGATGAGAATATCAGGGATAACGCTAAACATGAGGCGCACTGCTGCAACAAGATGCCGCCTCATTAGATGAAAGAGAAAATGAGCAACAAAGAACATCGATTAGGTGTCTCGGAAATTAATCTGGTGAGGGGCCAATTGACGTTGGAACCTGTCGATATGACTAGCAGTCTGTTGAGAAATGCAGTTTTAAGCATCCTGTATACCTTGCAACGAATGCCCAGGAAGAGGGCTGACCATTATATTAAGGGGGCATGAATGGAGGAAAAAGACGATCGTTCGACACATTATGACGAGGGTAGCCTCTCTCTGTCAGGTACGGTGATGCTCGGGACTGGGGTGATGATCGGCGCAGGAATATTTGCGCTAACCGGGCAAATGGCAGAGATGACTGGTGCATTATTCCCATTGGCATTCCTCGCGGCCGCGATCATCGTTGGTTTCAGTGCTTACTCATACATCAAAATATCCAATGCCTACCCATCAGCAGGGGGGATCGGCATGTATCTGCATAAGGCCTATGGCGACCGGTTGCCCACTGCGTTTAATGCACTACTTATGTATTTTTCGATGGTCATCGCGCAGAGTTTTCTAGCGCGTACGTTCGGTTCTTACACCATGCAATTATTTGGCGGTGACCCTTCAGGGCAAATGACTCCTATACTCGGCGTCTCCCTAATTCTGGCGGCGTTCATTGTGAACCTGTTGGGTAATCGGTTGATTCAAGGGGTTGCAGGGTTTATCGGCCTACTGAAAATTGGTGGAATTCTAATCTTTGGTCTCGTCGGCATCTGGTTAGCTGATAGCCTGGCAGTGGACTTTGACCATGTAAGCGAGACCGGTTCAGCCAGTAATTTCCTCGGCGCCACAGCGCTGGGGATTCTGGCATTCAAAGGCTTTACCACTATTACCAATAGTGGTTCCGAGGTGATCGATCCACACCGCAATGTTGGTCGCGCCATTGTTATTTCGATTGCTGCCTGTGTCGTTATCTATACATTGGTTGGTTTTGCGGTGGCCAGTAACCTCTCACTCAGGGAGATTATTCAAACTCGAGATTATTCCCTGGCTGCGGCCGCTCGACCTGCACTCGGTGAGTACGGCGTGTGGTTCACCGTTGCGATTGCCATGCTGGCGACGGCGGGAGGGATTCTTGCCAGTATTTTTGCGGTCTCCAGAATGCTGGCGATGCTAACGGAAATGAAGTTGGTGCCCCATAGCCATTTCGGTATGCCGGGTAGCATTCAGAAACATACATTGGTGTACACCGTGGTTCTTGGACTTGTGCTCACCGCGTTCTTTGATCTTTCCCGTATAGCAGCACTTGGCATCATATTCTATCTGGTGATGGATATCGCCATTCACTGGGGTGTTCTGCGCTACTTGTTGGACGATGTTAAAGCCAAAAGCTGGGTCCCCGTTACCGCGATTATATTAGATTCGCTTGCACTAAGCGGGTTCGTTTGGGTGAAGTTGAATTCAGATCCATTTGTGTTGGGTGTGGCCGTTGTCACAATGATGCTAATCGCGATCGGAGAGCAACTATTCCTTGGATCTGAAAAACGAAAGCAAGCTGTGTCCCAAAGTCAGGCGCATGAACATCATCATTAAAAATCATGTGGAGGAAGCCTGCCAGGCACAGAACGGGACTCTAGTGGTTAACTTTTGTTGTTTGGAGAATGGTAATGGATCAAGTTAGCACACTTAAAGCGATCTATATGGGCATCGACACCCACCAGGAACTGGTGGTGTGTATGCGCAGCTATCGTGACTTTTTGAGACTCTAATCGATGAGTCAATCCACAACTGAGAAAAAATTATGCAAATTGAAACCTTAAAAGATGTGCTGCACTGGACCCGGGAATTTCACCAACATCTCAGTCAGTGCTTATCCCATTGCGCAGACAAGAATACGGATGAACGGGCCCGGATGATTCTTGCTTACCTGTCCGATCACGAAAAAAGTCTCACAAAAGTTGTCAATGGCTTCGAAACCTCGGGCGATGAACATGCGCTGAACACCTGGTGTATGGAATATGTGGCAAAGCATCCTATCGTCCGACATGCACATTGCGACGCGCCTTTTGCCGAGCTTGATGCCGCGCAAATCATGGAGGTGATTGTCGATCAGCATCAGCAGGTGATTGAGCTGTATCGCTATCTCGCCTCAAGGGCGGATATCCCCTCTGCCAAGGAGTTGATGGAATCACTCCGGTCGCTGGAGGAACACGAAATGATGCGTATGGTGCAGTCTGCCAACCGGTTCGGGGATATGTAGAGACACTAATTTATTACAGATACACCACCATAAACGGAGGAATAGTCATGACACTTAATGCGTTCAAATTCGGGATAGCCAGCGCGATTACCGCGGCGATACTGTGGCTGGCTTGCAGCCTGTTGGTGATGTTAATGCCCGCCATGATGTTATCCATGTCTGGGGAAATGGTGCATATGCAACTGAATGAGATGGGTTGGCATTTGACATTCACTGGCGTTGTTGTGGGACTGGTGGCTTGGTCAGTGTCAGCGGGTATCGCCGGGTGGTTGCTGGCGGCTATTTACAACCGCTTGCAGTAAGCCGATGGATTATGAGGTGCCATATCAGTGACCATGCCCTTCCGAGTCTTGCCCACGTGCGGTGAGTATCTGGTATTGGTCGGGAGACAATTCCGGCAATCGCTTCAGGAACGCCACCATGTTCCAGATACGTTCATCGTCATGCCCCGGTCCCCAGGCGGGCATGCCCGAAGCCTTGATGCCGTGTTTAATAATCCAGAATTGTCGCTTAATGGCCTCGTCGTCATTTTCGGTGTCGCCGGTATGTTCGTGCCCATGTTCATCGCCGGCTAGAGTTAGATTAGGGGGAGCGGGATACAGTCCCAGGGTGAAATCACTTTCGGTTTTGCCCGGCTTCAAATGGCACCCCGCACACATATCATTGTAGTCGGCGCCACCCGCCAGTAACCGCTCCGGTGCGTTTAGGTCGCCAGGAACCTTAATGTCACTGGCAGCACGTGCAACTGAACGTTCACGCAAGGTTTCCAGCAGCCAGTAGGTCAGCCGATTGTGTGGTACATCGGCTCCCATGGGGTAGAGACCTGAATAGAGAAACAGCCCACCACCCACCAGCGCGATGACAGCGGTAATGACCAGACTCTTGATAAAGGTGGTGAGCGCCGACATGAAAACTCCTTGGGTTGATCAGTGTTGGTGTTCTGAATGTTGCTCGCCTGAGCTTTTTTCGTTGTCCTGATGATCAGCCTGCGCTTGATCCTTTTCAGAGTCGTTATTATGCGTGTCATTCATGCATTGTTTCATCATGGCTTGCATCACAGGATCATTCATATCCATCTTGCTGTGATCCATATTTTTCATGGCTGCACAATCCGGTTTTTCAGCGTCTTTCATATGTTCTTTAGGTTCATGGGCCTGTGCTGAGAAAGCGATGCCCAGTGTGGAGAACACGATGATAGTGGCTAGTGTTTTCATATTCATAAAGGTGTTCCTCATAGGTGTTTAAAAAGTTTCTATATCAACTTGGTGATTGTTAAAACCAGAATCGCAGTCCCGCGACGAATTGGGTGCCTGACGTATCTTGGCCTGCCGCGCGGCGGTAATCGGCTGTGTCGCCATAGGTGTCTGTCCATTCCACACCGATGTAGGGAGAAAATTGACGGCTGAATTCGTAACGCAGGCGCAAGCCCAAGGCGAGATCCGAGAGGCCCGACCCCAATCTATTATCAAGATCATCCTTGCCATACAGATTCAGTTCCGCGCGGGGCTGTAAAATGAGCCGCTGTGTCAGCAGCAACTCGTACTCGGCCTCGGCAGAGAGTGCGGTCCGACCGTCGTCGCCAACATAGGCAGTCACATCCAGCTCAAACCAGTAGGGCGCCAGACCTTGTACACCGAATGCCAACCACTGACGGTCCTCACCTTCGTTATACTGGTCGAGTCGAACGCCGAGCTGCGTGTCGAAATAGGCATTAAGCGCATGGCCCCACAACAAGTCGGTTGAACTCTCCTCCAGCGTGCCGTCTGCGATATCACCCTCCGCTTTGATGACAAAGCGGTCGTAGGTGGTGCCATACCAGGCCTGGATATCGTAAACCGTGCTATCGCTATCTTCCTGATACTCAAGGCGATCACTCAGAACGGACCAGAAGGCGTGTTCGTCCGCCAGTTTCAGTTGCCGTGGCCCCGGTTGTGCATAGGGCCCTTCGGTCAAGGTGTAACCGTCGGAATAGGCATGGGGATCACGGGCATTGGCAGGAGCGCTGCCGCCCTGCGTTTGCATTTCGCCGTGATCCATTTGTGCCAGTACCGTATTCACTTGAAGTGCACCGACAGTAAAAACCAGTGTTGTTAGATATTTCATGGTATTCAGTTTCATGACACCACCACCTCGCGGAACATGCCCGCATCCATATGAAACAGTAAGTGGCAATGCCAGGCCCAGCGGCCCAGATCATGGGGTGTGGTCAGGTAGCTGATGCGCTGCGCTGGTTGCACGGGAATGGTATGGCGGCGCACTCGCAATTCACCCTGGTCGGTTTCCAGTTCACTCCACATACCGTGTAAGTGCATGGGATGGGTCATCATGGTGTCGTTTTGTAGAATAATTCTAACGCGTTCATTATGACGCAGAGAGACCGGTGTGCTTTTACCGAATTCAAGTCCGTCGAAAGACCAGCTATAGCGTTCCATATTGCCGGTAAGATGTAGTTCCAGCTCCCTCGCGGGCGGGCGGCGGTCATCCAGCACACCATCGATGGATTTCAGGTCAGCCAGCGTCAGCACTCGGTGGCCCTGTGGGCGCAGCCCACGCTGACTTAGGTTGCGCAGGCCAATACCTGGGTCGTCGAGATTGGTGCGCGGCGTGTCGACTCGCATATCCACCGAAGCGCCGTATTCAGTTCGGGCGTGGCGTATGGTGGATGAGGGTTTGGCAAGCTGGTGGTCTGCGCCGTTTTGCGTTCCGTGCATACTGTGGTCCATGGCCATGCCGCCATGCATTTGGGAATGATCCATGGTACCCATATTCATGGACCCCTGATTCATACCTTCGTGACCCGTGCTATGACTCATAGCCCCCATCATGTCCGCCATGGTCAACCACTCGACCGGATCGGGTTCTGGCACTGGCGCGGTTAAGCCTTGCCGCACGGTCAGGGTGCCGCGGGCATAGCCGCTGCGATCGATGCTCTGGGCAAAAATTGTGTAGGCATCGTCCCGAGGTTCGACCATGACATCGTAGGTTTCGCCGGGGCCAAAGCGGAATTCATCCACAGTGACTGGCTCAACATCCTGACCATCCGCCTGGATCACCGTTAGCTGCAAACCGGGAACACGGACGTCGTAAAAGCTGTTGCTGGTGGCATTGATAAAACGAAGCCGTACACGATCACCGCGCTGGAACAACCCGCTCCAATTGCCCGCCGGGGTGGTGCCATTCATCAGGAAGGTGAGGGTGGCTGCCGACAGATCCGCCAAATCGGTCGGATTCATGCGCATCTGATTCCACATCTGGCGCTTTTCCAGTGCCGCCTGCAAGCCCAGCTTGGAGACATCGGCTGTGAAATCGAAAAAGGTGGGCTGGTTGAAGTTATAGACATCGCTTTGCACTTTCAGTTTGCTGAAGGCGCGCATCGGGTCTTCGTCGGTCCAGTCGGAAAGCTGTACCACGTAATCCTGGTCAGCGCGGTGTCTTTCACCCGCCCGTGGTTCAATAATCAGGGCGCCGTACATACCAGTCATCTCCTGAAAGCCGGAGTGGCTGTGGTACCAGTAGGTGCCGCTCTGCCTAAGTGTAAAGCGATAAACAAAGGTTTCTCCCGGGGCAATTCCATTGAAGCTGATGCCGGGTACACCATCCATTTCATAGGGCAGCAATATCCCGTGCCAGTGAATGGAGGTGGCGACCGGCAAACGATTAGTGACGCGGATGGTGACTTCATCGCCCTCGCGCAACCGTAGCGTCGGTGCCGGAATGGAGCCGTTGATGGTGGTCGCCATGCGCGTGACACCGGTAAAATTGACGGGTGTTTCGGCAATCACCAGATCGATTTCTCGTCCGCTGAGCACTGGTGCTGAGCCCAGAGCAGTCGATCCTTTTACGGCCGACTGCACCCAGGACGGTGTGGCGGCCAGCACGCCACCGGCTGCCAGGCCCTGTACAAAGCGGCGGCGACCTAGTTGCCAGGGTTGTTTGGGTCTGGGGAAACCATGGGTCATGAGGCAATCTCTTTTGGGATAAGTGATGGTTGTTACACGTTCTGACTCCGCATACTAGCGAGCCGAGCCTGTCACCCGCATGACTTAAAAATGACAAAGTTGTAATCTAGTCGTCATCTTCTTGTGGGTTAGCCAGGTTTAGGCTGTTTCCAAACCATTCTGACACTCCATTCTGAAAATACGGAGCAGTGCAACGATGCGGCTATTAGTGGTCGAAGACGAAATCAAGACCGGCGATTATTTACAGCAGGGACTGACCGAGTCGGGCTTTCTGGTCACGTTAGTGCGCAATGGCCTCGACGGCCATCATTTGGCGATGACAGAGACCTTTGATTTGCTGGTGCTGGATGTCATGTTGCCGGACGTCGACGGCTGGCGCATTGTGCAGTCACTACGCGAGGCTGGACGTCAGACACCCGTACTGTTCCTAACCGCCCGCGACAGCGTGGATGACCGCGTTAAGGGCCTCGAGCTGGGGGCTGACGATTACCTGGTCAAGCCCTTCGCCTTTGCCGAGCTGCTGGCCCGGGTGCGCACGCTGTTACGCCGTAGTACGGTGCCGGTGATGACCGATCAGATCAAAGTTGCCGACCTCACCCTGGATTTGCCGCGCCACCGGGCCACGCGCGCCGGCCGCAAGATCAATCTAAGCCACAAGGAGTTTTGTTTGCTGGAGCTGTTGGTCCGGCGACAGGGCGAAGTATTACCGCGCTCCTTGATCGCCTCCCAGGTGTGGGACATGAACTTCGATTCCGACACCAATGTCATTGACGTGGCCATACGTCGCCTAAGGGCAAAAATCGATGACGATTATCAACCCAAGCTGATTCACACTGTGCGCGGCATGGGTTACAAGTTGGAGGTCGAGGACGACCATGACGAAAGTTAGTCTCGTCCGGAGACGACCACTGTCACTCAACAGCCGGGTGATGCTGTTTGTCGCGATGGCTATCGGTTTCAGTTTGCTGATGATCGGTTATCTTGTGCTGAATGAAGTAGAGCGCCATTTTGCTGAACAGGATGCCGACGAGTTGGTGGTGATTACTCGTGCTGTTGAAGACGCTCTACAATCGGCGAAAGATCAGGACTCGGCTCCGGAGGGCGCCCTTGCGCGAGCTGTTTCTGGTCACCATGGTGTCTACTTTCAAGTCTGGGATGATGCGGGACGTTTGGTCTATGGTCCTGAGGAAGGTGGACCTTTGCCACAAGCAAACGCCTATTCTCCTGTGAGCCGTATTCAGGTAGACAAGATTTACACCTGGCAAACTGACGGCAAAACCTACCGTGGCACTATCACTCATACCCGCATCGCGGGCCAGGATTATCGCATCGTTGCTGCCATCGATATGGATTTCCACATCCATTTTTTGGAAAATTTTCGTCGTAGTTTGTGGTTGATCATGGTGGCGGCAGGGGCCATCACTCTCCTGGCGGCCTGGTATGGCGTGCATCAGGGGCATGCGCCAATACGTGCTCTGAGTGAGTCTATGGGTGATGTCCAGGTAGATCGGCTGCATGTGCGTCTCGACCCCAATACCGTGCCGGCGGAGCTGAAAACGCTGGTTGATTCGTTCAACCATATGATTGGCCGCTTGGAAGACAGCTTTGTTCGACTATCCCATTTCTCCGCCGATATCGCCCACGAATTGCGCACACCTCTGACCAATCTGATCACACAGACCCAGGTGGGTTTGGGGAAGTCCAGAAGCCTGGAAGAATATCGCGAACTGTTGTATTCAAATCTGGAAGAACAGGAGCGCCTGACCAAGATGGTTAACGACATGCTCTGGCTGGCCCAAAGCGAGCACGGCCTGCTCAAGCCTGTCTGGGAACCGCTCGATCTGGCCCGGGAAGTGCGCGAGCTGTTCGATTTTTTCGAGGCCTTGGCGGAGGAAAAACACATCGAATTGGTATTGGAGGGAAAGGCGCTAATTATACTGGGTGATCGCGGCATGCTGCGTCGTGCATTATCCAATCTGCTGTCCAATGCCCTACGTCATGCGCCTGCGGGGGCAAGTGTGCTGATCCGGCTGGATTCATCGGGCGAGGGTGGGGCGTTACTCAACGTACAGAATCCGGGGCCGGAAATTCCAGCCGAGCATTTGCCCAGGATTTTCGACCGGTTTTACCGGATCGATCCCTCCCGACAACGCCAAAGCGAAGGTGCGGGCTTGGGACTGGCTATCGTCAAGTCCATAGTCGAAGCTCATGAGGGGAATATCAAGGTGATCTCCGAGCGCGACGTTACGCGTTTCACGATCAGCTTACCCAGCATGGCTGATGCAGAGGTGAGCGCTACCGGTGAAAGAGATGAGTCAACTGACCGTCGGTAAACTGGCGCAAGCAGCTCGGGTCAGTGTCGAAACTATTCGTTATTACGAACGCCTCGGGCTTATCGAACAGCCGCTAAAGCCAGCTTAAGGATACCGCACCAACCCAAAAGCCACTCTGAAGCGGGTCTTCTTCATGAAATGAGCCCAAGAGCTAGGATCCACTTTGTAAGAAATCGATAATCTGTTGGCGCCTAGAGAATCGCATTGTCCGGGGTCGCCGTGAAGATCAGGATGATCATGCTGGTGTATCTCAACCAGTCCAGTGTACAAACGCAAGAGGAGTGCGATGCGTGAGGTTGCTCCGACAGAAGATACGCACCGTAATGCCATTCTGCACGGCCCCGGACTGCGGGTACGACTGGTTATGAGAGCAGCTCAATGGAGGCAGAAGGATATCCCGTGTGCCGACAGGAGCCGTGTTGTCAGGAATGCCAACAAACCAGTCACACACTTGACTCTATAGCTACCATAGGGATTAGTATTGAGATCAATTATCATTAGCAACAAATCAAATTGAGATCCCGTTAATGCAGGCACACTGGATATACCGTTTTATAAGCCCGAAGCTATTTGTTCTGAATGTCTCAGTACTACTGCTGGGCTTATCGTGTTTGCTTCCAGCGACCAGTCAGGCGGAAATGAGTGATGACGGCTTCGCTCAGATGCGTCAATTGGCTCAGCTGGCCGAATACATTGCTGTGGATTACATGGAAGCCGTCAGGGATGGGCAGGTGGTCAATGACGGTGAATATCAGGAAATGCTGGAGTTCTCCCAGCTCATCGTGACGAATATTTCTGAGATTCAGGATAAATCAGCCGACGCTGGCGACCTGACAGATCAGGCCAAGGCTTTACAGGAAGCCATCCAGAACAAACAGGCTATTGAAACAATTCGGCAAATGAGCGGCAGCCTGCGGGGTACGTTGTTGGCACTGATGCCGCAGTCGTCCCTGCCGGATCATCTGTTGTCGAAAGCGACCGTCAAAGGGTTGTATGAGAGCCAGTGCGCTTCTTGCCATGGCGCAGCCGGTGGGGGCGATGGTGTGATGGCCGAACAGCTGGAGCCCGCTCCAACCGATTTCACCAGCAAAGAGCGAGCCTTGAACCGGTCACTTCTGGGCCTGTACGACGCCATCTCCAATGGCATAGACGATACCGCAATGCCGGCATTTACCCAACTGACGGAAGAGGAACGCTGGTCGCTGGCGTTCCATGTCGGCGGATTGGCATTCCAATCCGGCTCTGAAGTTACAGGCGAGGCACCCAGCGTCACCTTGTCACAGATGGTTAACCACACGCCGGTGCAACTCGCTGCAGAACATCCGGAGATGACGCAGAAGGGGATCGAACGGTTGCGCGCAAAGCCAGAACTGTTATTCCAGGAAACGACCAATCCTCTGAAAATCACCCGCGACCAACTGCTGCTAGCACAAGAGGCGCACCAGCACCAGCGCGGCGATTATCAGACAGCACAAGCACTGGCGGTCAGTGCTTATCTGGATGGCTTTGAATTGGTCGAAAACAGCCTGGATGCGCAGGATAAAGCACTTCGCCAGACGCTCGAAGCCGATATGATGGCGATAAGGCAATTATTGAAGCAGGCACAGTCCCCGGGTGAGGTGGAAAGCGCTGTGAGCCGGACGCTGGCAAGGTTGGATGATGCGGATCGATTGCTTTCGGAATCTACCTGAGGTCCGGCCGGTAAAAGTGTTGAAATTAGCCACTTCGAGTATAACTGACTGAATAATAAAGACTTAGTCAACCAACAGCTCAAATGACATAGGTTTGACCTGCTTGGTCAAATCCAGCTCAAAGCTTCCCAATCTGCCTAAGTGCTCAGTATGGTAAGGTGAGAATGCGGCCATAAGTTCGCGGGTGATATTGTGCCCTTCCGATTTCAACTGATTGAACACTTCAGTCATCGCATTCACGTTGTATAGGATTGTGAAGTTAGCCAGCAAATGATTGTATTTCACGATTTTGCTTTGCTCATGCTTTAGGTTAGCGGGGATTTTTCCGGCATTCGCAAAGAACAACCAACGAGCAAACTCATTGAACTCTTCACTCTTACAGGTCGCTGCCTGGATCGTTTTGCGTAGATCAACATCGGTGATGTATTCGAGCAAGAACATGGTTCTGACCACTCGCCCAAGTTCGCGGAACGCAAAGTAAAGCTTGTTTTTCCGGTTCTTAGTGCCGAACCGGCGCAGGATTGTCGAGGCAGTAATTTTTCCTGCTTTAACGGACATGGCCGTTCGCATCATATCCGCATAGTGTTTTTCAATAAGGTCCCACTTAATTGGCTCTTTGAACAGCGACTGAATATGCTTAAGCACCATGGCGCGGTCAGGCTTGTAGAAGCTGAGATCTTTGATATTCCTGATACGCGGCATGAGCTTGATGCCAAGCAGGAACGCCAAGCCAAACACCGGTGTTGATTGCGCCTGTGTATCCCCGTGAACAGTGTCCGGATTAAAATCTGATTCGTCGTTGAGCAGGCCGTCCAGGATATAAATCGCCTCGTAGACACCGCAAGGGATAAACCGGCTGAACAATGCAATGTAGGTATCCGAGACATGGTAGTAGGCAATGCCGCCATAGCTACCGTAACGAATATGGTATTCCGATAGTAAATTATCTTCGTAGAGATCCCATAACTTGCCATCGGCGGACACACTGTTGCCCGAACCCCAACACTCAATGAGCCGGTATTTCTTGTACTCGCTGTTGATCTTCGCAATCGCTTTATCGAGGCGGGCTTCCGTGGTGCGCTTTAAGTTAAGCCAGGCGACTTGCTTGCGAGAAACACCCTGCACGGATCGCACAGTTTCCGTAGGGCCGATATTAGTGCCGTAACAAAATACGGTGAGGACAAAACGTAACACAGGATCGCTGATGCGTGATTCAAAGCCCGACAACGGTCCAAAATGCTTATTTAGATTCAGCCACTTTTCGACATTAATGATCACATCGAGCAGGTTGATCTTGTCCAAGCGATCGCGCAATAGCGCTCCAATCTCTTCGACTTCTGGTGAGGGTTGATCGGGTTTCGGTTTACCGATAATCAGGTTTCCGTTTTCTATGCGGACCAGTTCATCGTCCGGAAATTGGCTATCAGCTTTCTGACAGCTCGTTTCCATGGACTCCTTCAGCGTTCTTGCAAATTCAGTATCACCGGCGACAAGCCCGACCTCCTCGCAATAGGTAGGCAACTGCGCTTCATACTCTTCCCAAGTGATCATTTGCTCCCGGTAATCATCGAAGGTTTCACTGTAGGGAATAAACAAGTCACCGGTACTCAGTTCTTCGGCGATCCGTTCAAACACACACAGCTCAAAACAGGTTTTATTGACCTCGGTGACTTGCGCGGATTTAGTCGATTTTCCTGTGACCAATTTCCACCAGCTTTCGCGAATCCAGCGAATGTTGATGACATTTTTGGAGGACGGATCGTTGGGATCACTTTGAATGGACAGGAACTCGGCGCGCCGTTGTTTGTGTTTCAAAATAAACTGAAACGCATTCAGCAGATCCTTGTCTTCCGTGGCCGATGCCAGATTGAGTATTTCAATGGTGCGAAACAACGTTGAACGCTGCTTTTTGTAGAGTTGAACCATGAACGGTAAATAGTTGTTACCCGCGAAGGCCATGTAGTGTTCGCACATTTGCAGTAACTGATTGCTGTTCTTTCCCAGTACTGGATCAAACGCTGATACCGACTCAGGTTTATCCAAATACACCTTGACCGTTCCAGTCAGCACAGAAATCAAATGATCGGTTTGCTTCTGGTGGTCAGCAAGGTATTTCTCTAACAGCTTTTGCGCCGAGCGATCCATTTTTAACAGTAGTTTGATAAAAATATCAGCGGCATTATCCAAAGTTCGTGCGTATTGGTGTCGGATTAAAACGATGACGAGCGCGAGTCGCTTGTTCAGTTTCAACTTCATCAATTCGGCGTAATCCAGGGCCTTGGCCTCGTCGATAAACTGCTGGTGTTTCACCGGCGGCAACCCCAAATCCGCGGGCAGAAGTGTTTGCAGGGAGGTCAGCCATTCCAGGTAATGGATGTACGCATGGATATTGCGAGGAGTTGGGCGTTTCGGTTCATTTTTCAGCGTGCTCCAGCCAAAACCATTCGTCCCAGTGCTGGAACGGAGAATATCAGTGATGCACTGGCGACTCTCAGCCGTCAAAAATTCACACAATTGATCGTAATACCGGGTGTTAACTTCAGCTCTGGCGGTTTGGCATATGCGCTCAAGTACGCTGAACGCTGGCAATTCGTACCGCTCCTTGACCAGGTATTCCAGCGTGACATTGATGATATCCGGCAGTGCTTCCTTGGTGGTCGCTGCTTCCAATGCCCAGGACTGCGCCAGCTCAGACGTTTTGGTCGCGTCATAGGCGTTGATGTTGAGATGCTGTCGTATCAGTTTGACATGACGATCCTTCGATCCAGACGCATAGTAGGCGTTCAGATTCTGAATAGTGGCCCGTGAACGACAGTGGGATTTGATGTGCGCGATAATTACCTTTGGAATTTCACCCAAGCTGATGAACCGACCCAATCGTTGTGTGATTTTTAGCTGAACCAGAAGCCCCAAAAAGGCCGCGCTGGTTCGTTTACAGTGACGTAATGCAAACTCCTGATCTTCTGGCGTTGGTGTGTAGATATCGCCTAGCTCGCCTTCGGTAATATCAGCCTTGATTCGTGGATAGGCTGTTTGATAAATGGCGGCCATTGTCTTAAATTTTCTCTAACAGGTGCATTGTTGTGTAAAGGCGTCGCATTAGGGTAATTGGGTTTTTGGTCGTCATTCAGGGGTTCCCAGATTAACCGTAATTGGTTTTCTTGGCTTTATTTCTTGTTATGGCCTGCCATTGGGTGGCCTGAATTGAGATACCAAGCATTTTGAGCGATCGCACCCAGCAGCAAGAGCAACGCCAACAACAACAGTTCAGTTTGATACACATTGACCGCATACTGAATTTTGAGACCCATCCCCGAAACGGTGGAGGGAAACAGGATGGCGGCAAAACTTAAGATGGTCGGCAATAGCGGAGTACAACATAAGAGCGGGCTTACCATCCCGATAACTATACCGCCCGCCGCCGGTGCCGTTCTACAACGGTTTTTCTGGCGTATCAGTTGAACCCATAAATTGATGAGCACGCTCTCCAGCGTAGCGAACAGAAACGCAAATAACGCTATTTTCAGATTAAGATGTGAAAAAGAACGCAAACCAATGTCGGAACCCAGAGCATGCGCTGGCAGAACCACTAAATGAGCAATTAGAAATAGACTAAAGATGATCGCAGTGCGCCATTTTGAATGAGAATCCTGAACCGATATTCGAAATGCATACAGCACAAGTGACCAAAGGCGTTTTATAGTGCTCTCAGCTATCGCGTTCATTGGTTTACCTACTTATCCGGCGCAGCAGGAGAGTTCTTTGACATTCTTGTTAAAGGTTTGCGCGCAGAGCTTTAAGCCTTCCACCATGGTCAGGTAGGGGAAAAGCTGGTCGGCTAATTCGGTCACCGTCATACGGTTGCGGATGGCTAAAGCTGCACTCTGGATCAGTTCGCCGCCCTCATGGGCCAGAATTTGCGAACCGATCAGGCGACCACTGGCCTTCTCAACGACCAGCTTGATAAAACCATCGGTTTCAAAATTAGCCAGTGCGCGCGGCACGTTTTCCATATCCAACACGCGGCTGTCGGTTTCAATACCTTGCGTATTGGCTTGTTCTTCCGTGAGTCCAACGGTGGCCACTTGAGGGTCGGTGAAAATCACGGCGGGCATGGTGGACAGATCCAGTTCGGCGTCTCCACCCGTCATATTGATACCGGCGCGGCTACCGGCGGCCGCGGCGACATAGACGAATTGCGGCATGTTGCAGCAGTCACCGGCGGCGTAAATACCGGGAACATTCGTTTCCATGCGCTCGTTAACCACGATTTCGCCTTTTTTATTGGTTGTGACACCCACTGCGTCCATATTGAGTTTGCTGGTATTGGCGTGTCGCCCGGTGCTCACCAGCAAACGATCACAGCGCAGTTCGCCCGCGTTAGTTTCCAACGTAAATTGGTTTCCATCGTGGGTCACCTTGGTGGCTTGCGTATTGTCTAAAACACGAATGCCTTCTTTTTCAAAACAGCCGGTCAGTTTTTCACCCAGCAAGGGATCTTCCCGATAAAGCAATGTATGTCTTGCCAATACGGTGACTTCACTACCTAGACGCCGATAAGCCTGAGCAATTTCGAGTGCTACGACCGACGAGCCAATCACGACCAGGTGCTGCGGCAATTCCTGGGCAAACAGCGCTTCGGTAGAGGTCCAATAAGGCGTTTCAGTTAATCCATCAATAGGAGGAATGGTTGGCATGGAACCGGTGGCAATCAGGATTTTATCGGCGTGAACCTCCTGCTCAGACCCATCATTTTTTCTGACTGTCAGGGTGTTCGCATTTTTAAATTGTGCCCAGCCTTTAAGTAAACTAAGCGCAGGGTTGGTCTCCAGAATATTCTGGTACTTTGCAGCTCGCAGTTCTTCGACCCGAGCAGTCTGCTGCTGGGCCAACAAGGCGCGACTCAGCTGGGGCGAATGATTTTCCAGTCCGACAAAGGGATTGTTGCGTTGCTGTTGAGCCAATTGTGCGGCGCGGATCAGAATTTTTGAGGGCACGCAGCCGACATTGACACAACAACCACCTATGACATCAGCACCTTCGATGAGGGTGACCTTGGCACCACCTTCAGCGGCTTTGATGGCACAGGCAAAAGCGCCGGAACCAGAACCGATAATCGCCACATGTTGAGACCTGTGGCTTTCTGTGTTGCTTATATTTTCGTTATCATAACAGGCGTTCGGTGCCGTGTTTTCCGCTAAGGGGGTTTCTTTTGCGGTATAACCCAGGGCTTCAATCGCGCCGATAAGATCGTTTACGCTGACTCCATCATTTGCAGTGATCGTTGCACTGGCGTTTTCATAAGATACTTCAACATTATTCACGCCTTCGATTGCATCAAGCGCTTCTTTAACGTGGGCGACGCAACTTGGGCAGGTCATCCCTTCTATCGATAGTAAAATCATTCTCTGTCCTCAAATAGCAGTCAGGCATTGCGTCGGGTTAAACCGCGCAACTGTCATCATCACAGCGTTTATTCGCGGGTGAAAAAATATCCCAAAGCGATACGGCAACCATCAGGCCTAATGCTGAATAGGTTACATAGCTGCTCCAGCCATATTGAAACCAGGCATAAAGCGACAGCAGTAGCAATACCGGACCTGTCATACCGAGCGCACTGCGGTGCCATTGCCGGTGACTGAACCAGCCAAGTCCGTTGAGTACCAGGGCTATCCCGGCAAACAGGGGTAATAGCGTGTTAACAAACAGACCTTCCCATTGGCTGAGAAAACCCAGTCCGACCGCAGCGCCGAGGCTGGCGATGGCCGGGAAACACATGGCGCAGCCCATGGCGGAAACCAGTGCGCCCAATGAGCTAATCTTATCGCCGAAACGGGTCAGTAACCGCATTAGCATTTCCATGCTTTACTCCTTGATCGTAGACGGATAACCCGCGTTAGTGGTGGCTTCGGTCAGTGCTTTTACTGTGGTTTTTTCGTCATCGAAGGTGACTACCGCCAATTTGGTTTTAAAGGTGACTTCAGCTTTACTCACACCATCAACATTTTGTAAGGCCTTTTTGACCGTAAATGGGCAAGTCACACAGTTCATGGTGGGCACTTCCAGGGTAACCGTTTGCGGCGCGGCAAAAGCAGTCAGGCTGGTCAAGGCTAGCAAAGACAACAAGGCAATTTTCTTCATCAGGTTCTCCAGTAACGTATAAGTAATTAATAAAAGTAAGCTGTTAAAATGAGTGATCAAGCGAACCAAACAATCCAATAATTACTGGTAACTAACGCCAATGCCGTCAGTGCGGTTAACCAAAAAATGAGCTGCCGACGTTTTCGCACTTGCGGTACCGAACAGGCTGTGCCGGGTTTACAGGCTTCGACGGGGCGATAGACTTTCCAGCCCGCAAAACTAAATAAAGCCAATACCAGCAGGATAAAAATGGGGCGGTACGGTTCTAACAAGGTTAAATTACCAATCCAGGAACCACTCACGCCTAGCAGCAACAAGACGAAAGGACCAGCGCAGCAGAGGCCAGCGCCAATAGCGGCAATCACGCCGCCAATAATGGGTAGATTGGACTCTTTCTGGGACACGACTTACTCCTCTGATTTCAGCGTATGGAGCAAGTGTAATTGCCGTACCAATGTACGGAGTCAAGCGTTTTCGTGGTGCCCGGGTAAAATTTTTTTATGGCTGCAGGGAATCGATGATGGGACAGTGGCTGTCATCATCATTACTGTGGCACTGTGCGAGTAAGACCTTGAGCGCTTTCTCAAGGCGACGTAAGTCAGCCATTTTTTCTTTGACGGCGCTGAGTTTATATTCGGCCAGTTCCTGCACCTGAGCACATGGGCGGTCATTCAAGCTGAGCAGGTTGGCGATCTCTTCCAGGGTAAACCCCAACTCTTGCGCCCGCTTAATGAAACGAATGCGGTTCACTGTTTCATCGGGATAATGGCGGTAACCCAGTTCAGGTTTTGGTGGTTGCTGTATCAAGCCGCGACGCTCATAAAAACGTACAGTTTCTATATTGATAGCCAGTTCTTCGGCAACTTTACTGATGGTTCGTGTCATGCTTACATCCCGTTTACATTAATGGTATCGATAAGAACCGCCATTTTCTCCATCAATATATGGGTAGCGTTATTGGAGAGTTGCTGTCCTTCTTCAATGTACTCCCAGACGGTAGCATCGCTCTTCCATCCTCCTTGTTTTTTAATCAACTCAAAATCAATTCGCTCTCGAGCTGCCGACGTAGACAGGCCGCGCCGGAAGCTATGGCTGCTCAGTTCAGGTACGAAATCGAACTGACAGGCGCTACCCAAACTCTTGAGTAATTCATTAATGGCACCGGGATTCAGCGCTTTCGGCTGAACCTTATCCCAGCGGTTAATGGGGCGAAAAATCGGACCTTCATTTATGCCACCCAATTCTATCCAGTCCCTCAAGGCCGTAGCAGGACAGCAGCCTGGAGCACCAAAAGGCAAGGCCCGTACTAAGCCTGTGGCTTGCTGATCGGTCTTGGATCGAGGCAATTTGATGAGAAGCCCTTCAGGCTCCCACATCAGATCACTGGTTTTAATGGCCACCAATTCACTACGACGAAAGGCACCAAAAAAACCCGTTAACACCAGCGCGATATCCCGATACTTCTTCTTGCTGTCATGCAGTTGCTGTAGATGCTTCACCATCTGCGCAATGTGCTCTAGTCGCAGCGCCTTGGCTTTGCGCTTGGGCTGGCCATGCGTGCGTCGGATGCCATCCATAGTTTTACGCACTAAAGGATCGCGGACCGGATCAGGCAGCGCCTGAAAATGGTGCCACTGGCTGATCGCCGTGAGGTGCAGATCCAGGGTCCTGGGGTTTAGCGATTCGGCCCTGGCCAGCAGGTAGCGCACCACCGTGTCCCGATCCGTAGGCAGGCGGCCACCCCATTTTTCAAACTGCCGAATGGCCGAGCGGTAGGCTTTTCGAGTGTTGTCGGAAGTTGCTGCCTGAAGATATTGCTGCAGCGACTCGGCTTCTCGGCGTGCAACCAAGCTTGAATGCTCATTACGTAACGACAGTTCAGTGACGGTTTTTGGCAATTTACTGTTCATAAATAGGAATCTTCTTGGATGCGCTGAAAAGGCCATTCTGTACTGGTGTTACAAGCCCACAATTTAAGTCTCTCTGCTTTAACAAACGATAACATTCATTATCGAAGGTTACTATTTAATTTTTATGAGCTGAATAGAAGTTACTATATTATGTTATATTACGTTTTATGTAATACGTTACGATATAATCACCGGGGAAAACTGTCATGGCTCGCGCCGGAATCACTTACTACGATGTCTCGAAAGCCGCAGAGGCTATCAAAATCCAGAATCAGGAACCTACGGTGGATCGTGTTCGTGAGCACTTGGGTACCGGCAGCAAAAGCACCATAGCTCCGCTGCTCAAGCGCTGGCGGTCAGATAATGGGGAGTTGGCCGATGTGAGCGGACTGCCGAATGATCTCGTCGAGGTAGTAAAAGCCTTGCATGAACGAGTTCAGCAGATGGCCGACCAGCGCATTGCGCAATCCCGCAACGAATTCAAGGCATCGAATGAGGAACTCCGAAAAGAATTGACTGAGGCCCGTAATAGCATTGTGCAGCTTACCGACCGCCAACAGGATGTGAACGCCCAGCTATCGCAAATTACCGAAGCAAAAGCCCTGCAAGGCAAGTCTCTGGAAGAGGTACGCATTAAGCTAGCAACGGCAGAGGCTCAACGCGACGAAGCTCTTTCACGAACTGCTGAATTAAAGGAAAGCGTTGCAGAAATCAAGCAGGAAAATAAGGATATTCGTGATCACTTTGAACACTACCAGCAACGCACCGCCGAAGATCGGCAGCAGGAACGCGAGCAATTCCATGTGGTTAACCAGGGCCTGAAAGACCAGATTCAAGACCTGCAACACCAGATTCAAGACCTGCAACACCGGCTCATCCAAGCCGAGTCAAGAGCGTCCGAGCTGATAGACACTAATGCGCACTTACAACGACAAACGCATGAGCTCGAAAAGGCCAATGCGATGCACAAAAGCACCCTAGATAGGCAAGTGGTCGATATCCAGAACTTGGAGCATCAACTTAACGACGCCTCGGTAAAAAGTCGGGAGCAGCAGCATAAAAGCGAACAATTGGTGGATAATATTGCCGCGCTCACCAGCCAGAAAGCAGACGTCGATAAGCAAGTGACCGTGCTATCCCAAGCATTGGAGGCCACTAAAACGGATATGATAGCCGCTCAGAATAGAGTGGGAGTTCTATTCGATGAGAACAAGATGATTCTTCAGGAAAAAGCAGTGATTCAGGGGCAGTTTAAGCAGCTTCAGGAGTCACTGTCGCGATAAAGGCTTTAGTAAAACTTTTGTCCTAAAAACTATATTAATCAATATGTTATATGCGAAGTGGCTAATTCCAACGCTTTTACCGGCCGGACCTCAGTATGGGCTTTCGTCCGTCCGCTTTTTACCAACTACCGACACTCCTTGCGCATGGCAATATTGCTTATTACCAGCAGCCGACTTTCCTTGCGCCAGACAGAAACTGATTTACCATAAATTGGCCATCGCGGGTTTCTACCATAAGATGTCCAAAGCGGACATCTTATGGGTGAATCGACATATCGCATCAGAATATAATTCCTTTTGTACCGAAACCGATCATATCGAACAGTGGAGAATGAAATGCAGAGTTTTATTTGGGGTGCCGCGAGTCTTGCCCTTATGGTTATTGTTATTCTTGTCTTTCTTGTTGTAAAAATCGACATTGGAGACGTCGTTTATGCAATGCTTAGCGGCTCCATAGTTGGTCTTCTAGCAGGAATTTATTCATTCAATAATGGAGGCGAGGCACATCGAAGCGTTTTGCTTATTTTCTCCGGCATCGCAGCATCTATTGGCAGTTGGTTATTTACTTTGCTCTTGCTCAAAATAACTACTGTCACCATTTATAGTAACACCGCGCTAGCATTTGATTTGATCGTCGGTCTCGTTGGCTCAGCATCGCTTTGCTTTTTTCTTCTTGGCCGTAATGTTGATAAGCAAACTGAAAAGGCGTAGTTATCCGCTAGTCAAAGTGACAATCCAGAACAAGGGAGCCTCAATATAAATATGTCAAGGATGTACTAAGAATGGGCAATCGTTTTAAGGAAGTTCAAACCGAAGGAAACGTTCTTTTACGTAAACAAATCGAAGAGTCGAAAGGCCGTTTTGTCACTTTTAGCAATGGATGCTGGCTAAGCCTACGGAGTGAGGATGGTCATATTTGTGGGACAAACCCTTATGGCCAAGACTGGTTTTGCAATGCTGTGGATGGCTGGGAAGATTCAGTATTAAGGTGGCTTTCATATTGGGATTCCTCAAGGGATGAAACTGGATCGCGCCTAACACCGATACAATCCGTCTAAAATAAAACGCTCGGGAGGGGTTGCTGGTTAGAAAAGCCGTGTAATGCTATCTGAAACAGACAGCAAAAGGATGGTTCCTGTGATTAACAACTCTCTGAAAATTAATATCGATGCGGTCACTTTTAAGGGGCTCTCGTCATCCCGCGCAAGGATGTTGAGCCTGGTCGCATCGCTAGCTCTATTCTTCACTTTTAATGGCTCACTCCTGCTGATCGCCAATCATGCTGACAGTGCCGGCTTGTTGCCCGGTGAGATACTCCTCCTCATTTTCTCGGTGTTGCTTTTTGAGTACATAGCGAGAGGCAAGTCTTCAATGCTGTTCGTAGCTCGAATTTTGGTCGATGCGATGCCAATTTCTGTACTATTTAGGCATGACAAAATTGTACTTAGCCGTGGCCGGGCAGAGCTTGAGCGCGTATTGGCTGCAATGGATCTCTCAAAACTTGACGCCTACGCCAGCCTGAACCCCTGCATTTCGTCGTCTATTGCGGACAATCTCCGGGGTGTCGCCCGTCGAGGTGAATTAAAAGACTGGTTGAAAGACCCACGGCGCTTGGCCTCAGCAGCGAATTTGATGTACCAGTTGCACATCACTGAGGAGTTTGTCGCCTCTTGCTAAGCCAAAATTGGGGCACGGCTCTATGCCCCAATCTTACCCAATTCCGATCCTAGCTTTTGTACTATCACCACAGCACTCAAATTCAGATATCGAGGTTCTAAGTGGTGATACAGGGGCGGTTCAGCAATGGAAGGCGGAAAAAAATATACAACGCTGACGTATTCTCCAGCGATTTAAAGCGCTATCAGCTCGAAACCCTGTCCAGTTCACCGTCCGACGCATACCACGAAATGGTCGCCTTAGCGGCTGAAGAGGGGATTAACCTGATCCGACTGATTGAGATCTATTCCGGGCGCCTCTCCGATCGCCAAACCAGCGATCACCCAGTTCTACTTCATCATGAAACGACCGACGACAACCCACTTCTTGGTCAGCCATAGGTGTTCTATGCAGATTTTGAGAGTCACAGATGCTCCTGGCGAGTACCCAGATAGGCTCATCTACGGTGTCTTGGAGGCATTCCACTCATACACTCTTTATGAGTGTAAGGGCCGGGATGAAATATCCCTAGGAAATCCTGCGCAGACAGTAGTGCTCGACAATTTACATCTTGCCTCAGCACCTTCCCGCATAATCAATCAAATTATTCAGTCGAGCCAAACAGTTGACCGGCTGATACTGGTTGATCAACAAGAAGATCAGGAAATCCAAACACCAGAAGGATGTAGCGTTGACCATCACTTTGTTCTAGTCAATTGCCGCTTCCTCCCTCAGTTTTTCTCCCAAAAACGAGACTATTATTTCGACCCGGCCGATGCGGTTATAACCCTACTAAACCTAACTAAAGCAGCCTGAAACGATGAGTGATCCAGACGCGAAAGAAGAGACCGGTGCGCCGAAAAGCGCTGAATACACGGATGAAACAATACTATGGGAAGGGAAGCCTTCTCAAATCGTCAATCTTCCTACTTTCCTGTGGTGGGGTGGTATCTCGATAGCCATTCTTATTTTCAAGTCCATGTGGGACGATGGAATGGCTACACAGTACCCTCCGATTGTGGATCTTATTATTTCTTGGTCAACAACCGGTGTTCAGGTCGTAGCTGTAACTAGCATGCTCTACGCCTATCTAGCAATCCGGTACACGCATACCACTATTACACACAACAAAATTAAAGAAGTTAGGGGCATCACCAAGATTTTCAGGCAAGAGCTATTCTGCGAAATCAGCGACGTGAAGGACGTGAAAAGTCCCCCTGCAGGACTTCTTGCATTGTTTGGCCTTGCATCGATCGTCATGGAAACCTCTGACAACGACCAACCTACTATCAAGATCCGGGCGATACGCAACCGCAACCTGGTCGTTGAACAGTTCCTCCCTGTGTGGAGAGAGTTGAAGGTAGAGCGTCGGGGATACTTTTCAGATTAAGGAATATGGTATGACTTTTCGCAACTTCATCACTAAGGGAATATTAGCCGCATCAATATCAGCAGCTTCGACTAATCTTTATGCCTCAAGCCCGGCTGACACGGCACCGAATGTGAGTATCGAGGAGGTTAAGGCGATCTTTGGCGACGGTTTGGACACCGACAATCCGGTACTTCAACGCCTACTCCTTGCAATAGGTATGGAGAGAACTCGGCATGACATGGCCTTCCAAGAACAAAAGATAGGCATTCCTTATATAGTGGATGCCACACCTGCGTATTCCGGCCCAACCTGATCACCGCCTGCGACGCAACGTGATCACCTGTCGCGAACGAACGTGATCACTCATTGCGATTCAAAGTGATCACTTTACGGGACTTATCGCAACGGGTGATCAGGTTGCCGCAATGACTGATCACCATCATTTTCCACACCACCTCATGCACTGAAATTCATCCTGTACTGCACGTTATCCTTGCCGCTTTTGCGCCGGGATGACGATGCCAAACACGAGATTAGCAATGCGACATATCAAAGAAATTCTCCGCCTTAAACTTGAGGCAAAGCTAAGTC
>NZ_JANZNQ010000022.1 GCF_027257955.1 Zhongshania aquatica
GACAGCATATTCACAGACGGAATGATGACCGTTGCCGCCATTGACCGCCTGATTCATCATGCGACCATCATTGAACTTGAGGGCGAAAGTTATCGTAAGCAACAATATGTTGAAAAGGCTAAATCAGCAGTGAAAAGAGAAACCACCTAACCGGCCATCATAGTTGTCGCCGACCGGCCAAGATAGTTGACGCCAGACATCAGTTTATGGCCAGTCCAGGAAATGGCCGATTAGATGCGCGGGGATTGACGGTGGCAGTAAGAAGGTTGCTACATACATAGTCAATCCTGTGTGTACCTAGATTCAGGGGGCGGCATTTCCGTTTTCGTGGGGTGGTATTCTATCAACATTGTGAGCCTATCCGTCTATAGAATGGTATAGCAGTGGAATATCGCTATGATTAAGGATTGGAAGATCACAAAAATATAGCAATAACGATATTTACAGGTAAATTTAGCTGCTATGTGAATGTCGTATGTTTGTAGTGTATAATTGTCGTATATTTGTATAAGATAATTGTCGTATATTTGCGGAGGTTGCCATGCGCGTCAAAACGTTGAAAAGTAGAGTCAGGCTCCGTATTAACAAGAGCAAGGGGTCGGTATTTACGCCTGGGGATTTCTTTGACCTCTCGGGTCGTGATCAGGTGGGCCGCGCCTTGCGTGAGCTGGTGGCTGAGGACACGATAATTCGGTTTGGACAGGGTCTCTACGCCAAGGCTAAGCGGTCGTCAGTGACCGGCGCTATTATTCCCATCAGACCGCTCCCCGATTTGGCGCGAGAGGCCCTTGAGGAAAAGTTAAAGGTGAAGTTGATGCCAAATGCCGATGTGGAGCGCTACAACAGCAGTGAATCAACACAAGTGCCCACCGGCCGTGTTATCACCGTGAAAGGCCGTGTTAATCGCAAGATGTCCTTTAATGGCAAATCGATAAAGCTTCGGAATGTATCCTGATCCCCTAGTCATTGCAGAGATTGCGTCGGAACTGGTTATAGATCCGGCGTTTATCGAAAAGGACTGGTATGCAGTCCAAGTCCTGCGTGCGGTCGCTGCCCACGAGAGTGATGAGATGGTAACGATCTTCTCGGGCGGCACGTCGCTCTCGAAGGGCCACCAGTAATTGAGCGCTTTTCTGAAGATCTGGATTTTTGGTGCAAGTACAAGAACGAGAGTACGCAAGCGCACCACAAAAAAGTGAGGCGCCGGTACCGAGAATCGATGCTGGCGACACTGAGTGGTGTTGAGCATATAGATTTAGATCCTGAGTCCGTAGGTAAGGGGAGTGAGCATTTTAAGGTCCCGCTGCTCTACCCAAAGAATTTTGAGATTTCTTCTGCGCTTAGGACGGATTTGTTGGTGGAGTTTAGCTTCACACAGCCTCATGAAGCGCCGGTACTAAAGCCCATTCAGTCGATTATCGCTAAGTACACTGGTGGCGAGCCAGAAGTTGAGATCCTTTGCCTGCCTCCGATAGAGATCGCTGGTGACAAAATCAATGCGCTGATGTGGAGGACACTAAATCTCGTGCGTGGTGATGAGAACTACGATCCGGCCACCATACGCCACCTGCATGATTTAACGGCATTGCATGGGGAGATCATGGCAAACCCCGCGTTGTTTGTTAGTCTTGCGCACAGAGCCTTTGCCGCCGATCAGCTACGTGGGCCGCGGATGCTAGAAGACCCGCTCTATGAATCATTGGTGCGCGCACATAGACAGATAGGCAACAAAAAATCGAGTAGCGCCGAGTATCGTACATTTGTCGACGCCATGTCTTATGCTGACGATGACAATACGATATCGTTTGAGCTGGCGCTGGACAGCTTTGAGCGTCTCGTGGCGCTATTCGCGCCCGAAAGTTAACTCACGTCAGCCGCTGGCTAAACTTTGATTCACTCCCATTTGGACCTGCATGTGACTACCCACCCTGAACCGCCCGTTGCTCTCGTCAAAACATGGATTACGCTATTCACCTCGGACCAAGACCAAGAGGTTAAAGACCGCGCGTCCGAAATGCTGCTAAAAGCCTTTGGCGACATGAAGGCGGTTGCTGCCTTTGTCGAAAAGCACAAAATTCAACTGCGCTAGGTGCAATCCGCATTACAAGACCTTCTCTGATCTTTGTTTCAGATGCATTATATTTAGGCGGTTCGTTGGATTACGCTACTAATCTCCCTGCTACGTCGCCTAGCCGAATCTCAACTGTACATCCCGCATTAAACGTTAAAAAGTCACTCTCAATTCCGTCTGAAAATATGACCCCATTCTCCGGCATAAAAGATTCTACTCGCAGCGGGCTTAGTTCATTGACCTCGCCACGTGTTAACGTCGTGCCGGTTTGCTTGCTGGGGAAGGGCTCTCTTACCGTGAACATCAGCATCTTGGCATCCCATGCAAAACCGCTGCCGACATGTGGGTCTGTCATTGTGCCAGTAATACCCTGCGCCATGGCGAGTAGGCTTTGGTACCAGCCGGTGGAGCCTAAGCCAGTAGATACGATGATGCCTGATGAACTCTGTACTTCGCTGCGCTCTCCCCAGTGGAGTGCATAGCGGGCAGAGGTGTGGCTTTTAGGGCCAATAAATAAATCGTTCACGGCCAGCATGGTTTGGCCGTCGTTGGTGCTCGCCCTGGCGAGGGTGATCTCCTTGTGGCTTCGCTTTCTGCGAAGCACTTCGTCGATAACTAACGGTAGATCTGCGGGTACAAAGGGCAGTAAAACACCATCCCAACGTTGTGAGTCAGGATTGATCGCGATCACAGGATTTCCATTCAGGTACTTCAACGTATTGGCGACTAAACCGTCTTGCCCAATGACAACAACGGTATCATCAGTATTAAACCTGTAGCTCGGTAGCATTGCGCGTTCAAGAACCTGAACTCGACCGCGCGCTTCTAGAGTGCGACGGGCTTGTTCCAAAATGTGCCGGTAGTCTTTGTCTTCTTGCTGATAGTCTGCAAAGTCAGCCCCCGATTGTTCAAGGTAGAAGCGGGCTTGTTGGACGGTGTTAAACCGTTCAACAAGTTCTGCCAGTCGTGTTTTGCGATGAATGAGGATAATCCGTGTGCTTTGATCCATCACTGCAACTCCTTCACCCGTTATAGTCTTTGAGTAAGCTGTTTAGGGTATCTGGACCGATATGCAGGCTGCCAATCTTGTTTGCATTGACGGCGAAGTTGTCCATGGCTACCGCAAACAGTTGCTGCGGATCCATACTGGCCATGGCCATCGCTTTGACGTACTCAACAGGTACCGAGCTGGCAGCTTTGGCCCGAATCTCAATGGCGTATGCCTCAGCATCGGCTTCAATTTTCTTGTTGGTTTGCGCCAGCTCTACTAGTGCTTTACGAGTCTCCTCTGCGCTGATATCCGCAGTCATCTGCTCCGCACGTGTTTCGGCGCGCTTGCGGGTCAGAGTGCGCTGATTATCTAACTCTGCCTCGGCGATTTCCTGCTGCTTATTGTTAATTGTCATTTCCGTTTGCAGCTCGGCTTCTTTGATAGTCCGCTCCTGCTCAACGGCGGATTTCCGGCGATCGTAAATAGCGTCATCAGCATCTTTAAGAATAGATTCGCGGGCTTCAGCCTCAAGTGCCTTGGCTGTTTCTGGTGTGGGGGTGAGTGCGACCAGCATGGCGTCTATCACGGTAATCCCCAGTTGCTGCAAAGGTGTGCTGCTTATAAGTGCGGTCTTAAGGCGTGTATCTAACTCCTTGAGACGCGTTAAGGCTTGACGTAGTGTGGTGGTTTGAATCTCTTCTTGTATCACCCCTTGCGCCACACGAACTACTCGATCACCTAACGTGGTTGGATCCTCTGAGATGTATTCCTTGCCGTTTTCGTTCAAGGTGAAGTTCAACATGTCGGACAACTTCTGTGGATCGGCTGCTCTGTAACTGAGTTGGCCCTGCACGCGCAGATGTTGGTAGTCGGCCGTTTGCAAATTGAAGATGAAAGGCACGTCCTTCGCGCTCATCGGTATTGCGGTGAGCGAGGTCTTGGGTGCGTAGTAGAAAAAGCTTAAGCCTTTCCCTTGGCGTTTGATTTGTCCGCTGCTCGTTTGAATAACATGAACAGTGGGGTCTGCTTTGAAGTATTGAAAACCTAGCATGGTGGCGCTCCTTTTGTGGCGATAAGACACTATGTGATTTAGATAGTGTCTTATCGCCACTTATGCGTCAAGTATTTTTAGTGGCTTTTGGACAATTAATTGTTAGAATTTAGCTAAGCGATTGAAGCTAATGCAAAAACGTTCGAGCTGAGGTGTGTCATGGCCAAATCACCGGCCCCGTACAATATCCATGATTATGATGTGCCGCTAACCACGGTAGACAGTGTGCTATTCACGGTTCACGACGAGAAGCTTAAGGTTCTCCTCGTACAGCGTGGCAATGCGCCTTTTGCCGGCAAGTGGGGATTGCCTGGTGGGTTTATCGAGCAAGGCACTGATGTGGATTTGGAAATGTGTGCTATCCGCAAGCTGAAAGAAAAGACGGGAATTGCGCCACCTTATATTGAGCAATTGCTCTCGCAGGGCGGGGCAAGCCGGGACCCTCGTGGCTGGAGCGTTACCATTGTTTTCTATGCATTAGTGGCCCATGTGAACTGTGAGCCACACATCGATTCGGTGACCGACGTACAGTGGCGGGAGGTCAGTGCGTTGAGTGCCAAAGACTTGGCTTTTGATCACGGACAAATCATTCAGCTTGCGCACGAGCGACTCCAGCAAAAGGCCCTGTATTCGATTGTGCCAGCCTATGCGCTGCCGAATGAGTTTACTTTTACCGAGTTACAGGCCCTCCATGAAGTCATTATCGGGACGACCCTTGAGAAAAAATCATTTAGGCGCCGCATCGAGAAGGCAGAGCTATTGATAGATACTGGAAAATCTACGGTCGCCCGAGGCAGGCCAGCCAAACTTTATAAGGTGAAACCTGAGGGGCGGGCTTACCGCTTTGTGCGGAATTTAGAATCGTAGTACACCTGAAGGACAGTTCTTGGAAAGGCGGGGCGTGTAATGACTGAGAAAAAAGCCATTGTGTACGTAGATATGGATCATGTTCTTTGCGACTATGCTACCGGCTTTGCGCGTCATAAAGCCAAGTATCCAAACCTGGCTTTTCCGCAAAGCGTGCCAGGGCTATATGAAAGTCTTGGTCCGATGCCTGATGCAATCGACTCGTATATGTGGTTGCACGAGCACCCAGCATTGGATGTATATATCTTGACGGCGCCGTCAGTAAAGAACCCTCATTGTTACGCGGAAAAGCGGATTTGGGTCGAAAACCATTTGGGAATGGCGGTTGTACAAAATCTGATAATCAGTCCGCATAAACTTCTTAGCAAAGGCGATTATCTCATCGACGATATGCCGTCGGGAAAAGGGCAGGATCGTTTCGACGGAAAATTAATATTATATGGTTCTGAGGAGTTTCCGAATTGGGTAGGTGTGACCAAGTACTTTAAATCGCAAATTGAATGTTAAACGAAATGATTTGTTTCGAAGGCGCTAAAGAAGTCGATCTTATACTGCTGTAAACATTGCGCTGCTTTTTTTCGGCTTATAATTTCGCCAAACGAAATTCTATTATGACGGCATTTACGTGCACTATAAACGCCCCTGACTATAAATACATACTTATGGCGAGGTAGAAGATGCTAATGTAGCGTAAAAAAGTTTGGTATATTTCTTGGTTTAGCTGCGTTGCATAAGCCGCAAATTTACAATAATTGGCAAATTCAGTTTCGAAAGCTTGATAAATTAGCAGAACATAGGACGAATTTCGTATGTTCCCGAGCTTTTGCCTAGATATAGAAATTTGCACTTATTGTGAAGGAAGTTGCACAGTACGTCAGTTATTGCCGTAGCTTTAGCGCGAAAATGTGGCATCGTGCAATTTAGCGATAGTTAGATTGTGTTATCGCATAAGAAAATAATGAAGTATTTGTGAGGAAGTGAAAAATGACAGTAGTTCTCGAAGCCGATTATTTAGTTGTTGGTGCCGGCGGGATGGGTATGGCGTTCGCGGATGAGATACTTTCTCATAGCGAAGCTTCTATTATCATTATTGACAAAAATTTTAGTCCCGGTGGTCATTGGAATTACGCATATCCTTTCGTGCGTCTTCATCAAACATCAACATGTTACGGGGTAAACTCCACGGAGTTGGGTGGGGATCAGCGAGATGAATTTGGTTTGAATAAAGGGTGCTATGAGTTAGCGAGCGGTCGTGAAGTAGTAGCTTACTTCGATAACGTGATGCGGCGGCGATTCCTGCCTTCTGGGCGAGTTCAATATATTCCCATGTGCGAATATGACAAAGAGTCTGGTACCGCTAAAAACTTAGTAAGTGGCGAAATATACGAGTTTCGTGCAAAGAAAATAGTTGATTCAACATATTTGAATGTGACTGTACCTTCACAGCGTGCCCCCACCTTCGACTTGTCAGCGGATGCAAAAGCTGTGGCGGTCAATGAATTGCCTAGAGTGGCTCCGTACTATGATAATTTTGTTATTGTGGGGTCGGGTAAAACCGGGATGGATGCTGTGTTGTTTTTGTTAAGCAATGGCATTGATCCTGACCGAATAACTTGGATTATGCCAGCCGACGCGTGGATGTTTGACCGGTTTACTGTTGATCCAGGTAGGAAGTTTAGTGATCCAGTGACGCAATATGCTATTGGCATATTACAGTGCGCACTTGAAGCCGAAAATTATCGTGATTTTTACGATCGTCTTGCGGGTCGTGAATTGATTGTCCAGCTAGATTCGGCAATCAAGCCTACACGTTGGCGTTGCGCAACTTTCACCCCTCTTGAGCTTGAGCAGTTACGTAGAGTTAAAAATATCGTACGGATGGGCTATCTTGAAGCTGTGACTAATACAGAAATGAAATTGTCTAAAGGGGGGCATCCCGTTCCCAGTAATGCCATTTTCATTGATTGCGCTGCAGATGGCTTGCCTAAAGTGCCGGAAGTTAAAGTGTTTGATGGTAATAGGATTACATTGCAGACTGTCCGCATGTGTCAGCAGGTCTACAGTGCTGGCTTCATAGGTAACGTTGAATGTAATGTTGATGCCGATGAAGACCGCAAGAATGAGCTGTGTCGCGCCGTTCCTCTGCCGTACCTTGAAATTGATTACTTACGTTGTGCTCTGAAAAATACTATAAATATGTCTGTTTGGTTAACTGAGCCAGCGGTTGTGAAATGGATTAACGAGTCGCGAACTGATCTATTTAGTCCGCTACTTGATTTTGATGATCCTGAGATCGCTGCAAATATTCAAGCTATGGGTGAGCTAATTCAGCAAGCAATTCCGAAAATGGAGTCGCTATTAAGCGAAGGTATGCAGACTGCTTAGCCTAAGGCTTTTAATTACCCGCAACTTGCGCCCTTAATGGGCGCTTTTTTATAGTTTGCTTCGGAGATTTTGTATTGATCTTCCCGAGTCCTGATTATGGATGGTGGATTTTACTTATTCTTTTGTTGTTTTAGAAAATGCCATACGCCGAGCAGGGCTAGTGAGATCATGATATGTACACCGACGACAGGTATATATCCAGAAAGATAAATGACGTCATTTGCTAGCCCAGGTTTAAATGGGCCGCCACCAAATGCTAGGCCTCTAGTTCCAAGTAGCGCGTTGAGGGTGGCTTGGATGGTAAATAGCCATGTGGTAGCTAGCGCAGACCAGAACAACCATTTCAATTGAGTGCTTCCAAGTATTATAAGCCGGCCTCCCGCGCCAATACCCAGAAGAACTAAACCGTGCGTGATTGCCTCCATGTGAGCCATACGCCATGCGCGTCCATCGTCTGGGATTCTTATAGCTATATCAATAGGGAGGGGCCATAGTACGATACGTTCAAGTAGTGCAAAAAACCAAGTCCAGCCTATGAGTAGGCTTAAAGCAAGTAGCCCAAATCCATTAAGTAAAAATAGTGCGCGTGTTCTGTCAGGCATAATTTTATATCCATTTCCGATTACTAATTATTTTATCTAGCCGGTGGGTAATAATTTAGCACATATTTTGAGCCTTAATTTGCCTTTACTAATTGGTATCCCTGTGACTTTTCTTGTCTTAATTCGTAAAGCGAATAACGTACTATATATATTCCTTCTTTCTTTGGTGTGAAGCACTGGTTAGCCTAACGCCCTGTGGCTTGCAAATTCGTTCTGGTCTGCATTCAATTAATGAGTCATGACTACGCTTCGCAAGATTTTGATACTCAAGAGTTCCGTTTTCTTTCCATTTTATTTCGTCTGTACTTAATTCTCGTTTGATCGTGGCTGGGGAGCCAAAAACGAGTGTATTTGATGGCGATCTAAAAGAGTCTGGTACTAAGCTATTCGCGCCGATGATGCAGTTCGCGCCAATATGAGCATTATCTAAAATTGTACAATTCATTCCCACTAAGCAATTTTCTTCGAGTGTGCACCCGTGAATTATACTGCTGTGACCAATATGACTATTTCGTCCTAGTATGGTTTGCCTTCCGGGGAAACTATGGATGACGCAGCAGTCTTGGATATTTGACCCTTCATCAACATAGATCTGCCCAAAATCACCACGTAATACCGCGTTCGGCCCTATATAACACTTTTTGGAAATGATTACGTCTCCAATTATTACCGCGCTCGGATGTACATAGGACTCAGAGTCTAAGAAAGGTGTGACTCCGTCTATTGAATAAAAAGTCATTGCGCTAAGTTCCAGTCTTAGGTGATGACAGACATGATACATAAATATGCAATGTAGGTATATCGTTGTATCCTGACGGCGAGTGGCAGGCTCTCTTAATCAATACTTTCCGCGCTTCTATAACCTATGTTGCCGTTAAATTTCTTGTCCGAACGGTGGTAACGGTTGAAGGTTTAATCCGGCATACTAACTTCTAATGCGGGATTGCACGCTTCGGCATTTCCTCTGCACCAGCTGCGATGTTCGGTTAAGTCTTTTGATGCATATTGCTTGATATCAGGAGGAAGAAGAATATGTCCAATATAATTTCACGCAGAAAATCTGAGCTAGAGCCAATTGAAGTAGCTAGTAGAGCCGAGATCGAATCGCTACAGCTATTACGGCTAAAGAAAACGCTTGAGCATGCGTATAAGAATGTACCATTTTATAAAGATAGCTTTGATAAGGCTGGGGTTCATCCGGGTGATATAAATTCGCTTTCGGATCTGTCTCAATTTCCATTCTTGGTGAAGCAAGATCTTCGCGACAATTATCCGTTTGGTCTTTTTGCTGTGCCGAGGGAGGAGGTGGTTAGGATTCATGCGTCAAGCGGAACGACAGGTAAGCCTACAGTTGTTGGTTACACCGCTAATGATATAGATACCTGGGCTGATCTAGTAGCAAGGAGCATATACGCAGCAGGCGGCCGTGCTGGAGATATTATTCATATAGCGTACGGGTACGGTCTTTTTACAGGCGGTCTCGGTGCGCATTATGGTGCTGAAAGACTTGGCTGTACTGTTATTCCGATGTCTGGTGGGCAGACTGAAAAGCAGGTTCAGCTAATCCAAGATTTTAAGCCAAAAATTATCATGGTTACGCCATCTTACATGCTCAACTTAATAGAAGAGTTTGAGCGTCAAGGTATTGATCCTCGAGAAACCAGCCTGAAGATTGGCATTTTTGGTGCCGAGCCTTGGACAAATGCGATGCGTAAGGAGATAGAAGAGCGCACAGGTATAGACGCAGTAGATATATACGGACTTTCAGAGGTAATGGGACCAGGGGTTGCGAGTGAGTGTGTTGAATCGAAAGACGGCCCGGTAATCTGGGAGGATCATTTCTATCCGGAAATTATTGACCCTATTACTGGCGAAGTTCTGCCAGACGGCGAAGAAGGTGAGTTGGTGTTTACTTCACTTACCAAAGAAGCGCTTCCAGTTATTCGATATCGGACGCGTGATTTAACTAAGCTATTGCCACCGACATCTCGCGGGATGAGAAGAATAGGGAAAATTACAGGCAGGTCGGATGACATGCTTATTATCCGAGGCGTGAATGTCTTCCCTACGCAAATTGAAGAGCTCTTACTTAAAATCCCAGAGCTTGCGCCGATTTATCTAATTGAAGTTTCAAAAGATGGAAATTTAGATTCTGTATCTGTGTCCGTAGAGCTAGATCAAAGTGCGGCAGGCGTTTCGATAGACCGCAGAGAAGAGGTCGTTAAGCAGCTTCAGCATCTGGTAAAAACCTACGTCGGAATAACTATTATCATTAATTTGCAAGCTCCAGGTGAGATGGAGCGATCGGTAGGTAAAGCTAAGCGTGTTATAGATCGTCGATGATATGAGTGTCTACATTTGTGGTGCAGTGAGGACACCATTCTGCAGTGGCAAAGGCCTGCTTTCTTCATTTAACGTTGATGCTCTTGCCGCGCTGCCGATGTCTAACCTAATTAGCAGAAATAAACGTGTAGATTGGTCCGCAGTGGAGGGCGTAATCTTAGGTTGTGCTGATGAAACCGATGAGGACGGGGGCAATACGGCTTACCGTGCCGCAGTTCGAGCTGGGTTTTCGTCGGAAGTGATTGGCGAGATAGTTAGTCGATCAGTAAATTCAGGCTTGCATGCTGTTAGTTTATCGGCAGATGCAATCTTGTCAGGAAAGTGGGATTTAGTTGTTGCAGGTGGCGTAGATAAAATTCACAAAGACGCCAGTTTTCTGTTAAGCGCGAATAATAATGAAGATGGCTGTTTACTTGAAGTGAGATCAGCTGCTTCGCGCAATGGTCTTAGCTTAGATGTAGAAGCTATGGAGAGTTTGGCTAACAGCTTTGCAATATCGCGTGAAATGCAAGATGAGTTTGCGTTGCAGAGTCGCTTGCGGTGGCGCCGCGCCGCGGGTACAGGTTTCTTTGAGCGAGAAACTATGGCCGTTAGGCAGCCTGAGGATAGTAATGGTTTCGTTGTTCGCGCGGACTACATGGCGGCATCGGCTACCTCACTTGTAGATTTATCTAAATTGAATCCACTCGCTGGTAAAGGTGGCACAGTGACAGCTGGCAATATCTCGGCTGGCAGGGTAGGTGCTTGCGCGCTATTGCTTTCGTCGGAGGCTGCCGCAAATCGATACGGTTTAATTCCTAGGGTAAAAATATTGGCGCACTCGATGGTGTGTGTTCCGGCAGAACAAATAGGTGTTGGATCCGCTGTCGCTATCAACAAAGTGCTCGGTGTTGCTGGTTTGTCGCTATTGCAAATGGATTGTATAGAGCTAAGTGAGGACTCTGCTGTTCAGGTTTTGGCGATTATTCAGGAGCTAGACCTTCCGGTTGACTCCGAGCGCATCAATTCAAATGGTGGATCAATCGCAGTTGGACATCCCGTAAGTGCAGCCGGCGCACGTTTAGTTATAACTGCAATTAATCAGCTAGAGCGAAATGGTGGTCGGTATGCTCTTTGCGCAGTGTGTGATGGTGCTGAAAACGCTGTGGCAATAATAATCGAGAAAATAAAATAAATACAAAGCAGGTTTCGGAGGAAATATGATTAAGGTCAGTGTGATGTACCCCTATAAAGACGGTGCGATATTCGACCACGAGTATTATAAAAACAAACATCTCCCATTATTGAAAGAAAAAATGGGTGATTATTGTGTTAGATATTCGGTAGATCGAGGGTTGAGCGGAGCAGCGCCGGGTAGCCCGCCAGTATATATAGCTAGTTGCCATATCTATTGTGAAAGCGTCGAGAGTTTTTATGCCGGTTTTGGCCCGAGCCGGAAGGAAATTCTTGCTGATGTTATAAATTATACCGATCTAACTCCTGAGATGCAGATTAGCGAAGAGGGTTGAGCTCTTTGCTTAGTGCAAAATATGCACCCCCACCGATGCGTTGTGCACGATTGGTTTTGCGCTATGCGGCTTATAGCAGCGATATTTAGATAGCTTGACCTTGTAAAAAATTATAAAGGAGAATTACATATGAGCACGCATAATTCGAACTGTTTTGAGCCGCTTGCTCTTAACCACTTTGTGAGTGGAATGGATATGGCTGCCTCTGATGGTGGAAGGCTGTCACTTATTAGCCCCGTTGACGAGTCGGAGTTTGCGACATGCGCGCGTGGCACAAAAGAAGATTTGGATGTCGCAGTCAGTGCTGCGCGAGGTCAGTTTGATGGCGGTGAATGGAGTAAGCTTAGCGGTTCAGATCGAGGTGTTCTGCTAAATAAGCTTGCTGACTTGGTTGAGCGCGATTCAGCTCTGATTGCTGATATGGACGCACGTTGTATAGGCCGTGTCGGGATCGAGCCGACGTTATTAGATCTGCCGAACTCAGTGCAGACATTGCGAACCTCTGCTGGTTGGGCTGACAAAATTGAAGGGCGAACTATTCCAACTCCGGGGTATATGGGGCGATCGACGCTTTCTTATACGCTGCAGCAACCAGTCGGTGTGGTAGGTGCAATTGTGCCGTGGAACACCCCGTTCATGATTACCTGCTGGAAGCTTGGTCCTCTACTCGCTGCTGGTTGCACAGTAGTTGTTAAGCCTTCAGAAGAAACCCCGCTTTCTGCTCTGCATTTAGCGAAACTGTGTAAAGAAGCAGGTTTTCCTGATGGTGTGGTAAATGTTGTTACTGGCTCGGGAATTGTAATTGGACGGGGGCTCGCAGAGCATCCTGGTGTTGATAAGATTACATTCACCGGTAGTCCTGCTGTTGGGCAAGATATTCAGCGCGTAGCAGGTAAGCAGTTTAAGCGAGTATCGCTTGAGCTTGGTGGTAAGAGTCCACAGATTGTTTTTAATGATGCAGACATTGACGCGGCCATTGGCGGGTGCGCAATGGGTGTTTTCTTTAATCAGGGGCAAATTTGCGCCGCGGGTTCTCGTATTTTGGTTCACAACGATATCGCAGATGAGTTTGCCGAAAAATTGGCTGCGGTAGCAAATGGGATAGCGGTTGGTGATCCAAGGTCTGACGGTATACAGATGGGGCCCGTCGCTAAAAAAGGGCAGTTTGATCGAGTTAATAATTATATTCGCACCGGTGTAGACGAAGGCGCAAAATTACTAGCTGGAGGCGAGAGCGAATATAAGAAAGGTTGGTTTGTGAAGCCGACAGTATTTTCCCGGGCGACAAACCAAATGACGATTGCCCGAGAGGAAATTTTCGGGCCAGTAGCGACAGTGATTCCTTTCTCCGACGAGGCAGAAGCGTTGCAGATAGCTAACGACTCCCAGTATGGGCTTGCGGCAACTATTTGGACTAAAGACGTGATGCGTGCTCACCGTTTAGCTCGAGGCTTGAAGGTGGGTGCGGTTGGAGTGAATTGCTGGGCTCCGATTGACGCTCGGCTACCCTGGGGTGGCACAAAATCAAGCGGTATCGGCCGGGAATGTGGTTTGTCAGGTGTTTTGGCATACACTGAAGAAAAAGTCATAACCATTTTGACTGATTAGCATTTATTCCTATAACGATCTATGTAGAGCGTCGCTTGCTATTTGAGGCGGGGCTCTATACTTCGCATTGCCTAGTTTTATGATCATCACCCCTAGTGGTTTTGACGTAGCGTAAGGCAATCTTGCCCCTCACCTTGTGTGCAATTCTCCCTACCTGTAAAACGTATTAATTTCTAAGCCGGCTAAAAAATACCTCGGTTTGCTTAAGTAATCGGCTTCAGTGGTAGTGATAAAATATATTGCTGTTTTGCTAGCTTCCGCCGTGCTTTCCGTAACTTAGCTTGTGTTGAGTAAGGGGGCTATGCGTAGCGCATGATACATTTTAATCTTTTTAATCAATTAGTTACCGTAATTTTGAAAAAATACGAAGTAGCCATATTAATTTGATACAAAAATAAGTAGAAAGTTTTAAAAATGACATGTAAAGTAACGTTTAAGTTAGCAGATACCTGTCGCTTTTGGCTGATATAAGTGTCGCATATGATGTGAAGTGTGCGCTAACTCCAGAAAATAGTGCTGATAAGCGGTAATATCACTTATCAGTACTGGCTCAAAGAATGAATGCCTTCACGCTCTACGAGGGTAAATACTAATAAAATACGGCTTTTGTTAAGAATCAAGGTTTCTATCAAAAGCTAATTATTTCATGAGGTTGGTAATATGCTTTCTAGCTTGCAATATAAAATGTCAGGTCATGGCGTCCTAATGATATTTTGTACGTTATTATTTGGTGTGCTTTATTGGATGAATCTTGTGGGTGGCTTCGAAATTGTACCTGGATATATGGTGCATTTTGAGATTCCGGGGACTCCTGAGGGATGGAAGCGAGCGCATACTGGGCCGGCGATGAATGGAATGATGGTCATTGCTGTGGCATTTGTTCTTCCTACGCTGAATTTTTCCGAGAAAATGGCGAAGATACTTGGTTACATCATTATTCTTGATGGCTGGGGGAATGTTGGTTTTTACTTCTTTGGTAACTTCACGCCTAACCGTGGTTTAAGCTTCGGTGACAATAAATTCGGTAGTGGCGATATTTTCAGTGCATTGGCACTTGGGCCCGCATATTTATTCGGTGTTTTGGCGCTTGGTGCATTGTTTATTATTGGTGTGAGAGCCCTTCAAGTCGCGAAGATCAATAGAAGCAATGTAGAAAATTCATAGCTGATTAGGCGTCCAAGGGGGGGCGGCAGTTTTAGGCTTAAGGACTAGAAATTTTGCCGCACCTCTTAGTCTGTTGAGTGGTTTGAAATATTCGGTATCAGCTTACGCTAAATAATTATATAAAAGAGTAGCTAATAATGAATGAAGTATTCGATGCAAGTAGTCATCAAGCTGTGTTTTCTCGGTTAGGTTGGTGTACCTCCAATACTAAGCAGCTTGGTAACTTTCGTGAGTGGCAGGATTTTGTTCACGACAATTTTCCGTGGCTAGAGCACAGAAATAATACTAGCGGGCAATTTGAGGCAGAAGTAAGTACGCATCATTTTGGTAATGATGAAGTCAATGCAATAGATCTTAGTACGATTAGCGCGTCTGACGGCGAGGTTATTAGAACTCGGCATTTAGCAGAGGTCGCAGATGCAGGATTTATAAAAATTATTTGGCAGTTAAATGGAAAAATTCATTTAGAGCAAAATAGCAAAAGTTGTTTGATACTTCCTGGGCAGGCTGCTGTGTGCGATACAGCGCGCCCTTATAAAATCGGAATGACCGACAGCTCGCGATTCGCAGTGCTGACTCTGCCACATCAAGCGTGTGTCGGCTGGGATTATATTAGTGAATTTATATGCGGTACTAGGTTGCAGAACGGAGCTTCAATTAATGCGGCCTTAGGTTCGTTGATGGCGCTTGCCGCTGCAGACCAGGATTCCGTAACGAGTGAAGATGTCTTAACTGTTATTCAAGCTATTCAGTTAATGACTACCAAGGCACTTCATCGCTCGGCGGCAGTTCAAGGCGTGTCGAAGTTTGATAACCCGAGGCTGTATAAAGTCCAGCGCTTTATACTTGAAAATATTTCAAATTCAAACTTTAGTACCGACGATCTAGCTTCATCAATGTGTATGTCTCGAAGATCTTTGTATATGCTTTTTGAGGGTAGCAGTACAACACCGGCGCGATTGATACGAGATACTCGCTTAGAGCTTGCTATGCATATGCTTGCGGATAATGGTCAGAACCATAGAAAAATTACAGATATCGTATTTGATATTGGATTTAATGACTACGCAACTTTTAGTCGCATATTTAAAACGCAGTATGGTAAAACGCCAAGCGAATTTCGCTCGACTTCCCTGTCGTTATCTCGAGATTGTGTCCATTAAGTATTTGGTTTAATTATTAAGTTTGAGCCTCAGGCAGAAATGCTAGGGGTTTTTTTATGTCCGCGATAAGTGTATTTAAAATAAATGTAATAATTTTTAAAATATATACTTGAAAAAATCATTAACAGATATGTATGGCGTTAAAATTTAACTTGTAATGAGCACGCTAGATCAATGGTTTTGCACAGAAAGGGATGTTTGATTCCGCAAATAAATGGATTCTAGTGGTGTGGAAAATATTTAGCGAGGAGATAGTTAATGCCAGCCATAAATCGCCGCCTAGTTTTAAAAGAGCGCCCCAGATTTCAGATACCTACCGCAAAATGTTTTCGGCTTGAAGAGGTAGTGATTCCAAAGCCCGTTGAGGGGCAGATTCGTATAAAAACTACCTGGTTAGGTATGGATCCAAATCAGTTTTCGAAAGTCAAAAAAGTCTCCGATCAGTCGAAGCCAATTGATATCGGAGCCGTCATGTACGGCGCTACGGTCGGTGTAGTCGATATTTCAAATCATCCAGATTTTAATGCTGGTGACGTTGTTCATGGGTTGTGGGGGTGGCAGGAGTTCCATGTCTGTGATGGCTACGGAATTACTAAAATTGCCAACGATGGATTGCGACCCTCGTACTATCTTGGTGCACTAGGTGCTGCAGGTTTTGGTGCTTATCTGGCGGTGAGCGATGTATTAAAGGTTGGTCGGGGTGATGTGGTCTTTTGCAGCGCCGCAACCGGCGCCTTGGGCCAGATAGTGGGTCAATTAAGTAAGTCCAAAGGCGCTATCGTCTACGGGTCGGCGAGTTCGGATGAAAAATGCAACTTAGCTGTATCGGAGCTTGGTTATAAAGCCTGCTTTAACTATAAGGACCAAGATTTTGAACGTATCGTTAGTGATCGAATCGAGGCCGGTATTGATGCGATGGTAGTGTCGGCCGGCGGAAAAACGTTTGACGCTACATTTCCTATCATGAATGTTGGTGGTTGTATCGCAGTATGCGGATTGATGGCGCTCTATTCGATGTCGCAATTGCCGATAACGTCTGACCGATCGTTTATGATTTTAAATGAAATACTACTGAAGAGACTGTCTATTAAGGGGTCGATGGTGTTGGATAAATTAAATACCGATGTCCACTTTCAGTTTTTGTCAGAGATGAAGAAACTAATAAATCACGGAGAGGTTACGCCGATTGAGCACGTTGTTGAGGGCTTGGAGAATGCGCCAGATGCTCTTCGAGGGGTATTCGACGGAGATAACATCGGCAAATGTGTTGTTCACGTTGCCGATTAGTAGTGAGCATAAATGGCATCCTTATTTAAATACTTAAAGCAAGGTGCACATAGGGACACTCAAAATGCACTTTGCAACAAGCGTGATATTCTTAAATTGAGACAATAGGGTGTAATTGATGGCGTTTTTTAAAGTGCAGTCTCTACAAGAATGCGAATTTTCAGGCGAGCATTGCGGTCGCTTTTCATTCAAGCCAGTTAAAAGATTATAAAGATATGGAAAATTTAAGATTTAAAATAGCCCGCTGGATCGTGTCACATCGCGCTCAGGTTGCCTGCGTGTTTCTTATTATTACCATTGGATTTGCCATTGGTGTGCCACGAGTAGACATAAGAACCATATTTGCAGATTTACTCCCTTCTGACGATCCATTTGTTCAGACTTTTAAAGATCACCCTAATTTCGGTAATCCGTTAACAATTACCGTAATGGTAAAGCGTTCGGATGGTGGGAATATCTATAACGAAGATACCTTGAAGAAGGTGTGGGATTTGACTAGAAATATAGATCTTATTGAGGGTGTTGATCACGATAGGATTGTTTCGATAACAACTGAGAAGGCGAATTATGCTGAGGCGACTCCTATGGGAGTCGAGATGCAACCTTTAATGGGGGATCGAATTCCCAAAGGAAAGCAGGAGCTTGATGCCCTTCAGCGGAATGTAGAGCGCTCGCCAATGGCGCGAACCTATCTTGTCTCATCCGACGAAACTTCAACACTTATTCGCGCAGGCTTCCACGAGCACTTGTTAGATTATGGTCATGTGTTCGATGAAATTCAGAAGCTTGCAAAGGATGCTGAAGATGGTGGTCATACCATCCATGTCGTTGGGCAGCCGGTCCTGACGGGGTGGGTGTATCTTCTTCAGGAGCAAACCTACACAATTTTCGCAGTAACTGTTGGCTTGCTTATCATTGCTCTTGCCTTCTATATGCGGAATTTCGCTGGCGTTGTCACCCCGGTTGTATGTAGTTTTGTCGCCGCAATATGGGGCTTCGGTTTGGTTGGTTGGTTAAAGTCGCCAATTGAGCCATTGCTTATGGTTGTACCTTTGCTTTTAGTGGCGCGGTCTTTCTCTCACTGTGTTCAGTATACAGAGCGTTATTACGAGGTCTTTAGTGAGCTTAAAGATCGAAAATTAGCATCTGAAGCGACGCTGGCAGTGATGATGGCGCCTAGTGTGTTTGGCATAATTACCGACATGGTCGCGATAATGTGTATCGGTGTAGCGCCGATCCCAGCGATGCAGAGATTTGCTTTGTTCTGTGGTTTCTGGGCATTTTTCTTAATCCCGACGGGCGTCATGCTGATTGCCGTTATGCTCTCATATCTTCCTACACCGAAAAATATCGACGATATTATCGGTGGCGATCGCGAAAAGGGGGTTCATGGTTTTCAGAAGCGTGTACTTGAGGGTGTGGCTTCTTTAATTACTGGAAAACGAATTCCTAAGATAACTGCAACTATCGTATGTATTGTATCAATAGTGGTTATTATCCTTTCGCGGCAGGTTGAAATTGGAAACCCAACAGAAGGTAGTAATCTTCTTTGGGATAATTCCGAGTTTAATGTTGGCGTTAGAGATGTTAACGATCATTTCCCCGGTGTGAACTCTCTGGAAATTATTCTTGAAGCCAAGGATCCAGATAATGTCCAGCAGCGTGCTGCCCGCACGGAAGAGGCATATGCCTTAACGAAAGAAATATTACGCGTTGCTTTAAGTCAGGAGCATCCAGCAAAGGCCGCGCGCTCATTCTCGGACTTTATGGAGGAGGGGTCACGTCTTTACTCTGGAGGCCATCCAGCGTGGCTTTCATTAGACCCCACTGATAGATCAGTAAACGCTGCGGGTGTAGCAGTTGCCTTTGGTCAAAATCCACTTAACTTTGCTGATGTAACTGACTTCCAGTTCCAGCACAGCGCTATTTCTTTATTTTATAGAGACAATAAGCAAGAAACTATTGAGAGGGCGCTGATAGCTGCACAAGCCGCAGTTGATGCTGTTGGAACCGATCATAAGGGAATCACTGTCCGTATGGCTTCTGGGACTATAGCGTTGCAGCATGCGATGAACTCGGTTGTGAAACGTTATGAGTGGATCTTGCTAGGGCTTGCATGCTTAGCCATATTTTTCATCGCAAGTTATATGTATCGCTCTTTTGTTGCCTCGTTAGTGTTGCTTGTACCTGTGGTCTTAGCGAACTTCTATTTAACGGCCACGATGTCTGTTTTGGGAATTGGTCTAGATATTAACTCGGTCATGGTTGCTGTTCTTGGTGTTGGCGTGGGTATTGATTACGGCATCTACTTGTTGTCACGAATTTGCGAGGAATATCACGCACAAGGTGAAGACTGGGATCGAGCCATAACAGAAGCACTTACAACTACCGGTAAAGCAATAATGTTTACCGCTTCTATTATGCTGATCGGGATTATGCCTTGGTATTTCCTGTCAGATCTAAAGTTTATGGCTGATATGGGTCTGTTACTTTCAGCAATTATGTTGATCAATATGGTGCTTGCTTTGCTTGTGTTGCCGTTGATCGTATCGGTGCTAAAACCTAAGTTTGTAACGAGAACGGACTTGATGGTTGGTGAAGGTATTGACCTCTCTTGGTTTAGTGAAGAAAAAACACGAGAAAAAGAGCAGGGCGTTAGCGCATAAGTACTATTAGTTGATCGAGCAAAAAAACCGTAAAGTCGCAAGCGGTTAGATATTGCGACACGTAAATAATAATTCACCGGAGGGTGTTATGCATATTCGTAAATACGATTTAAATTTTGGCCGGCGTGAGCTGCTTAAAGGTATAGCGTGCGGTGCCGGTACCGGTATTCTGATGCCAATAGAAAAAGTTATGGCTAAGGACATGCCTCTTACAAACGCATATCCCGATGAGCTATATAGCATTGAAGCACAAACAAAGGGGAAAATTAGCGTAGGAGATTACATAACTAAGGCAAATGTAGAGCATGCTAAACACATTCTCGACCCTTCAATGTATGACCAGATAAAAAATGCTGGGCGTCGAATTAAGATAAAAGCTCCAACTACTGATTTACGCCAACTCTTTAACCATGCTTATTACGAAGCAATGCAGCGCAACATAGCTGAGGGCCGAACAGGTAAGTTTAATGCAGATGGAAATGTGGTGGACCCGCAGGGAAATCCTTGGGGGGGTGGTGTTCCATTTATTAGTCCAAAAACCGGTGTTGAAGTCTGGGCAAACATGGCGATGAGCTGGGGCCGTGCAGATGCCAACACTTACGCAATTAAGCAGTGGGACTTTGGCGCCGATGGAAAGCTCGAGTATCAGTACGACTTCCAATGGGTAGAGCTTCAAATGCAAGCGCGGACAGATAGAAAAGTGTTCCGTGGATATGATAAGGAGCTTAGAAGACAAACTGTTTATTTTACTAACTCCGCAGATGTTCGCGGTACGTCATTTCTAAGTAACTGGTCTGTAGATCAGCGTCAGATTCCTGATCTGTATGGTTACTTGCCGGAGTTTCGCCGCGTTAGACAGTTCCCGGCCAACCAGCGCTTCGAGCCGCTTATCCCTGGCGCGACTTGGTTCCTTACCGATCCATGGGCAGCCGGCGATCCGTTCTTGACATGGGGTAATCATAAGATTGTTGAGCGGAAACCAATGCTTATCGCTTGTAGCGGTAACTTCTCTGGAACGGATGATAATTGGCAGCCAAAAGAGCAGGAAGGTAATCCTATATTTTGGGAGTCGGAATACGAAATGGCACCGGATATTATCGTAACTTCATGTGAGCCTGTAGCCTTCCCTCGGTCACCAGTGAGTAAAAAGCTGGTATATGTTGATGCCCGTAATAGCGTGCCGTGTGGTTGCGTGAGATATGACCGTCAAGGAAAACTATGGGCTAACTTCGAAATGGCGTTCGGTCAATTTGTCGGCGGCGGGAAAGACGGTAAGCGAGTCGTAATGAGCGCGGATGGCAAGACGCCTGCTTGGTCTTGGACTTACGTAATGATTTACGATCACCAGAACAAGCGTATGTCGCGTACCCATCATGCCAAAAAAGGCGTTGGCACCGAATCTTTATTCCAGATTGATGAAGATTGGTTGTTCGAAACCTATTGTACTCAACAGGCATTGCAGTCCCTTGGGCGTGCATAACTAACACTGCAATTAGGTAAGTGCGCGATGCATTTGCACCGCGCACTTACTGCCCGATGAAAGATGGAGATTGGGAATGAAGTCGCGGCTATCAATTTGGTATTTGGCACTTTTGATGTTGGTATTAATTAAGCCAGTTCTGGCTGCGGATGTAGATGAAAGTCTCAATTCCGTAGTTAGCCAAGCAACACCGACAGATCGCTTATTTAGTGTCGATTTCAATAAAGACACGGGCGTCGCAGTGGGTGAAGCTGGCTTAATAATGCGAACTGACGATGCAGGTCAAACTTGGAAAAAAGAGAAGTCACCAACAACTCTCGGCTTAATTAGTGTCGCCCATAGTGGCGGCAGAGAGATTGCTGTCGGGCAAATGGGTGTAGTTATCTACCGTGATGGATCTTCTGAATGGAAAATATCCGATAGCGGCTCAGATATGCGTCTATTAAAAGTTGATTTAAATAGCCATGGGCTAGCGGTGGCTACAGGCGCATTCGGTACGCTTCTACGTTCTCTCGACGGCGGAGAAAGCTGGCAGCTAGTCACTCCAGATTGGGCAACGCTATATGACTCTGGGGCTGGTGACACTGCTGTTATTCGCGATGAACCAACAAATTATGTCGTTAAAGTTTTAGAGGACAACAGAATCATTGTTGGTGGTGAATACGGTCAGTTAAATGTTTCCGAAGATGGTGGTGAAACATGGTCTGTTCTGTATCGGCATCCAGAAGTAGATGGAGATACAGCGGCCACATTCTTTGATTTGAAACTGTCGGGAAAAACTGGGTATGCGGTTGGTCAAGCGGGTTTGGTTATTCGCACCGATGATGCCGGCAAAACATGGACATCAGTTGCAGCTAATACTAAAGGTAGTTTCTTTGCAGTTACGTATACCGGAGCAAGCAAAGTATTTGTGGTTGGCCAGCGGGTGGCGATGAAAAGCATCAATGGCGGCGAGAGCTGGGAGCAATTTGAACCTTTAGATCTTAGCCTCAATTGGTACTCGGGCTTAGGCCAAACTGCACCTAACAACGGCCGGATTGTGGCTGTGGGGCATAGCGCGCGTATCTTGTCTCTTTCACCTTTTTAATAACAAAGTTTCTACGTGGTTATATCGCTGTAAGAATCTATAGTGAGGGAAAAAAATGAAAAAACATAATAGCCGCAATAAAATTGCATCCTGTGTACTTTACTTGGCGGGGAGCGTTACGGCTCAATCCGTTCTTGCCGGTGGTCTGGTTGAAGAGCTGATTGATAAGACAACATTCTTTGGTCAGGTTCGTCTTGACGCCGCATACAACACCTCTGGAAGTGAAAATCCATATAATCAGAGTGACGTACCATTTCAGGATGTGGAGGTTTCTCGACAGGCCTTCCTGCCACCTGATCTAGGCGGTGGAAGATGGGGTGATGTGCCAATTCCTGCGCTTCCATTTGTACTTGATACTAGAGACACTGTGCGTCGTAGTGATAGATTGCCAGAAAATAACTATGACTTTACGCAAACGATTTTGCGATTTAATGGTGAAATGAATACAAAATTCACCAGAAATCTTAGCCTTAATATAAAAGTACGTGCTTTGTTTGACCCAGAGGTTAACGCTGGATTTGACGCTATGGATGTACAAAATGATCAGGGTGGAATCGCTGGCGGCGGTGGCGATCGCTATGCAGATACCGGCCGTACTAATTTTTACCAAGCGAAAGGTAGAAACGGTAAAAACATTAATCCGTTTGAAATTGCTGGTCGCGATTATATGTTGGATTTTCCGACATTCATTTTAAATTACAAAACCGGTAAGTATGACTTTAGATTTGGTAACCAACAAATCGCCTGGGGTCAGGCTGTATTCTTCCGTACACTTGATGTTGCAAATGGCTTGGATTTCCGTCGTCATTTGATATTGGATAGAGCGATTGAAGAGTACGAGGATGAACGTACACCAAAGTTGGCGTTTAGAGCGACCATGCAGGCGACGTCTAACATTACTGCGGATGCTTTTGTTGGTAAATTTCAGCCTGATGTATTACCCAATCCAAATAGTCAATACAATGTAATACCTTCACAGTTCTATCGCCCACTTGATAATTATTATAGTGGTGATTTTGATAAGAAACTCGACTTTGGTATTCGAATTAAGGCGGATTACGGCAACTTTGGTTGGCAGGCGATGGCTGTGAGTCGATATAATTCCCTGGGTGTATTTAGATGGGCTGAAAGTGGCATTAATAAAGGTCTTACACCCTTTGGTGGTACGGTGGGTGCTGTTGTAGAGACTGCATATGCTGCAAAACCTAAATGTAGTGGCTCTCAGAATCCTTACGATAACTTCTGTCGGCTATACGATAGTGTTGGCGAGGCATTATCTCACACGCCCTTTACTGTTGGACCTGGCGGTGTTTATAGCGATAAAGAGTGGTTCTCTACCGCCTCTAGCGTTCGGTTGGATGGTCTTGATGCGCTAAACACTGCTATTGGCGATTTCGAAGCTCTTCGCGATGTATTTGCTTCGCCAGCTGCCAACGCGACTGAAGCAGCAGCGCTTTTAAATACATTCTTCATCGGTGCTGGTGGTAGTATTCGCGGACAAGTTCAGCGTGATTACTATCGAGAACAAGTGTTTGGTCTTGGCGGAAGCTATGTCAATGAGACTGAGGATATCGATTCGTTTTGGAATCAGGTGATTATTAATCTGGAAGTTCAATACACGCCGGAGCGAGTTTATACATCGCCTGATCTTGGCAAGAACGGCCTAACCAGTGACGAATACATATTTACTGCTGTTGCAGAAAAATGGCATCGCTGGAGCGAGACCTTCCCATCTGCATACCTTGTTGCGCAATACATGCACCGCAGTGAAAGTGATTTAGTTGGTCTTCACTTAAGTGGTTACGGTGGCAACGTAGGCAATACAGATTATAAGCGTTCAGATGGTATTTCCGGTGCTGACTATCTTGTGTTCGCTGGTTTCCAACCCTGGCCGAATAAGAAATTTGTTGCTGAATGGGCGTTTCTATACGATATCCGCGGTGGCATTTTGGCTCAGCCGCTTATTAAATGGAATCCAGGTAGTGGTCTTAGCGTAGATCTATTTTATAACTACATTAAGTCTAATATTCGCGGTGATTCAGCTGATACATTGACCCGGTCCCTGGACCATATTCAGGAAGTCGGGCTGCGTATTGCATACCAGTTGTAACTAGTTTTCCAGAGGGACCGCTAGGGGACTTTATTACCCCATTTGGCCGGCAATAGTTTATTGCCGGCCTTTTTTTACTGAGGACTTACAGATGGCTCGTTGGATACCAGGTATTAGCCGTAGAAATCTCTTGAGGTATAGTACCTCCATTGTTGGTGCTGGTGTTTTGGCGCCGTTATGGCCGACGATAGGACGATCGGGAGAAATTGAAAAGGCGTATCCGGACGAACTATTATCAGTTGATGCATATACAAAGGGAAAAATTAGTACCGGTAGTATGATTACTGCAGACAATGTTGACGCTGTGAAAAATCTTTTAGAGCCTGCGAAATATCATCATGTAAAAAATATGGGGCGAAAACTCAAGGTTGTACCAACGACTACTGATTGGATGAAGCTCGGGCCGTGGGAGTATTTGGAAGCGACATTAAGAAACCAGGGTAAAGCTAAATTCAATGATAAAGGAAATGTGGTTAATGATGACGGTAAACCATGGATTGGTGGGCATCCATTTCCCGGCACACAGAATGCCTTGGAGCTATTTGCTGGGCTAACGTTATCGTGGGGGCGGCACGACGCTAGTCTCTATGCGATGAAAGAATATGATGTTGCGAGCAATGGGAAAGTTGATTATAAGTACGATCTTGTATGGGCTGAGCTCTCTCCTGTTGGCCGCGTAACTCTTGATCCAAAGCCCTATTGGAACAAGCATATTGATAAGCTGAGATTTAATACCGTAGTTTATACCTCACCGGCATCAGAGAGCGGTGCTAGTTATCTTAACATTTGGGATTACGATCAAAATAAATTGCCTGATTTGTACGGTTATGTGCCTAGCTTTAGAAGAATTAGACAGTTTCCTAGTAATCAACGATTTGAACCCCTCGTGCCTGGCTCAGCTTTATACCTATCCGATGCTTGGGCCGCCGGAGACCCGCTTCATACATGGGGGAATTACAAGGTAATTGGTCGGCAGCCTTTACTTGCCGGCGTTTCAGGGGGCTGGAACTCGAAACACTCAAACTGGGAGCATGGCGTTCACGGTGGAGAGTTAGGTGAAACTTTTTTTGATAGTGTTGTTGAGATGGTGCCAGAGACGATAGTGTGTGAGGCGGAACCAACGGGATTTGCAAGGTCGCCTGTTAGTAAGAAGCGCGTTTGGTTTGATGTTCGCAACGGTATGCCGGTTGCGATGGTAACTTATGACCGGCAAGGTAAGCCATTTCGCTCCTTTGATGGTTGTTATGGCCTATATGACGATGGTGAAAATAAGTTTATGGATGGAAAACATCCATACTGGTCATGGGCATATTTACATGCTTATGAATTTCAGTCAGGGAGAATGACGCGGATAGAGCAGGTTAAGGAGTTGGATAGTGGCCATGTCAGTTCTGCAAATAACGATTCGATTTATGATGACTATCTAACGCATGCTGCTTTGCAGCGTCTTGGTCGTTCATGAGAGGCGGGCTATCGTTTGTTGGCCCTTATTTGAAAAATGCATTTTTGATCATATGGTTTGCACCTGAAGTCAGTAGCGGTGTGCTCTGTTAGGCGATAATATTTATTATTTAAATGTATCGTCCATTTATATGGCCCTAGATTTCGTATAACTGGTTTTAAATGCCTAGGTGTTATGGAGGTGTGCTTGTTTGGTGCCTCCTTTTTTCAGTGCCTTTTTATAAGAGTTAAGCAATGGTTTTAAAAAAATTAACTCTGAAACCTGTCTTCTACTGAAATGTTTAATCGCGTACCTGATTCAATTGATGAGTTAAACGAAGCTGTTTCACTTACATGCTCGTGCGATAATCTGCAGGTATACTCATAAATCTGGCCGCAAAGTTCAAATGATTTTTGCCCGGGCCAGTCTCTAGGTAAGAGGGATTCTGGTAGTTGGGGGTCGTGAAGGTTAGCCCGCCGGAAAGAGTGAATCATAAGGGTTTGAACCTGAAATGCGGTTCTTGGAGTTAGGTTGTGTTGGCTTATAAGTTTTTCAGCGGCGCTAAATTCTGTAATGAAATTTCGGTACCTTGAATTGACGTTTTCTAAGTTCCAGTTGCTTCTTATTTTAATGTCATTTTGAATTTTATCGTCTGTTTCACCAGTTTCTACCCTGAATACGATTGACAGATCTTCAAAGCCATTTTGTGTGACAATTTTTTTGGCAGATTCTACTGTTGCAGTTGGGTGTATAAATACACCATTCGCGATTAAAGTGAATCCATCCCATTCTAGGTCTCGTCGTAGTTCACTTCGCTCTGGGGTTGATTCATTATTTCGTTGAATAATAACCAGCGTCCATTTACCGTCCCAATTTTGGCTTGGGGATTTATAAATGTGCCTGTAGGCGGCTTCAAAGCGCTTGGTGCCAGAATTAGTTAGTGAGTAAAAACTTTTTCTGCCTTGCCGTTCTGATGACAACCAGTTTTCGTCTGTAAGCCGAAAGGCACTTGTTCGAACTAGGCGTTCATTGACGCCAATTTCCGACATGAGTGAAATGAGATCACCTAGCCAAATTCCATTTGAGTAAGGGGCGATCGAATCTCCGAAAACGGTGATAATTAAAGACTTTGATCGAGGGTCATGTTTCTTGATGTAATTCTTGACCCATTGCCCTATTTCGTTAGATTTTCCCGGCACGAATTGGATATCCCTGTTAATTACGACGAAGTGTGTAGTTCGGCGTTCATGAAATTGATGTAAGTAATATATTCCGAAATGGTCAATTTTACAGCCTAGGATTTGAGTTCATATGTATGATAAAGCACTCCATTGTATTATATTTTAAGCTTTTAGCGTTATTTTTGCGCTCTTACTTTTTCTGTAGTATCTATTACTTATTTTAGCCCACACTACGGGCTACACTAACTCAAAATATATGCGAGTATTGGCGTAGAGGGTTTTGTACTATTGTGCATACGTAATACGATTGAATAATTAGCATTTAAAGGCGCCCACTAAGGTTGTTTACCCGCAAATTGCTAAGATTCCGACGGATGAGGTCCCAAGTGGGCAATATGATGTTTTATGTATTCAGTTCGGATAACTCTCTGTTGGCTTCAACTAAGCGGATCAGTAGTTGTGCAGGTTCCCAAAATGCATCGTCTGTCTGTTTATGAAGCGTTCGTAATTTCTGTAGAATATGCTTTAGGCCCACTTTTTCTGCATGGTACATTGGGCCGCCGCGCCACCGAGGAAAGCCGTAGCCATTCACGTATACGACGTCTATATCACTGGGCCGTGCAGCGACCCCTTCGTCAAGGATACGAATGCCCTCGTTAACAAGCGCAAGTGTAAGGCGGTCAATAATTTCGGTGTCTTGAATTTCACGCCTATCAATTTTCCATTGTTGAGCAATACTGGAGACCAGTGTGTTGACGGAGTCGTCATCGCTGCGTTCGCGTGTTTCTTGGTCATAGGTATAGTAACCGGAGCCAGATTTCTGGCCAAGACGTCCACTTTCCACCAGAGCGTCAGGAAGAGCGAATTCTGCCATGCTTCCGCTAGGGATGCCTTGGTCTCGACGTGACCTGTAGCTAATGTCAATGCCCGCAAGGTCGCCTACTGCCAGTGGACCCATAGCCATTCCCCAAGATTGAATTGCAGTATCTATTTGTGAGGGGGTGCAGCCTTCCAGCAGTAAGAGCTGTGCTTGGCGTGCATAGCCTTTTAGCATTCTATTACCGACAAAACCATGGCATACACCAACGGCGACAGGCACTTTCCCGATGCGCTTGCCAATGTCCATGACGGTTTTTAGTACATCTGGTGCGGTCTTTTCGGCCCGGACAACTTCAAGAAGTTTCATAATGTTGGCTGGACTAAAAAAATGTGCACCGACAACGTCTTGAGGACGGTCTGTAGTGGCAGCGATGGTGTCAATATCCAAATACGAGGTATTGGTAGCGAGGATGCAGTCTGTTTTGCAAACTGTAACGAGTTTGGCAAAAACTTCTTTCTTTACCTCCATGTTTTCAAAAGTTGCTTCAATAACTAAGTCGGCGTTTGCAATATCTTGGTAGTCTAGACTGGGTTTAATACAAGCTATCGCGTCGTTAACTTGTTCCTGGCTAAGAAGTCCTCGTTTCATAGATTGTGAATAATTCATTTTAATCTGTGCAATTCCACGACTGAGATTCGCCTCCGCTGTTTCTACCAGTGTTACTGGGAGGTCTGCGTTAGCGAAACACATGGCAATACCGCCGCCCATGGTGCCGGCGCCAATAATAGCAACTTGCTCAACAGGGCGAGCGATAGCAGATTGTGCTGTACCGGTGAGCTTAGCGCTTGATCGCTCGGCGAAGAAAATGTGACGTAAGGCGGCGGAGCCTGCCGAGCTTCGGCATTCGAGAAATCGTTCTCGTTCTATCTGTTGACCTTCGTCTATATTGGTTTTTGTAGCTAATTCAATGAGATCCAGAATGTAGCTCGTCGCGAGAACACCGCTAGGTTTTATTGAAAGCCTTTTCTTTGCAAAGAATCCATCTGGTGTTTGTGGGATGAGAAGCTCACCAGTTCGCCTAATTTCGGCACCGTTTTTGATTTGCTCGCGAAGGTGCAGCAGTGCGGAGTCTATCGATGATGATTCTATTATTTGATCAATTAAGCCGTGTTCTAAAGCCTCTGTGGCTGAAATTGGTTTTCCGCTAGAAATCATGGCAAGCGCTTTTTCAGCGCCTACCAGGCGGGGTAGGCGCTGTGTGCCGCCAGAGCCCGGTACTAGCCCTAGGGTAACCTCAGGTAGGCCAAGTTTTGTTGTTGCTGTCGCGCATCGATAGTGAGCCGCCATTGCTATTTCAAGCCCGCCACCTAAGGCATTGCCGTGTAATAAGGCCATTACAGGTACGGCAAACTCTTCAATTGCAGCAATGACCTCGGGGAGTGTGGGAGAGGTTTGTGGCTTTCCAAATTCAGTAATGTCTGCGCCAGCGATAAAGGTTTTACCTTTGCAATACAAAAGCACCGCACTAACGTTGTCGTTCTTTGCTTTATCTAGCGAGCTTAGTAGGCCTTCGCGAACTGCCGCAGAAATTGCGTTTATTGGCGGGTTGTCTATTGAAATAAGCGCGACGCCATCTTTGATTTCATACCCTATCGGCGATGATTTTGGGTGCTTTTCTGTGTTCGGCATTAGCGGTTCCTCGTGTGCGTTATTTGCGCTTGCAGCGTCCAATTTGTGAAAGTGTTACACAAAAAGTAATTATAGGCATCTATTGTGTATCATATTTAATTGTGTATCATATCTAAAGATAGCGCTCATGAGGCTCTTGGTGATTTAGAGAGTATTGAAGTGCAGATATTTAGTTATAAATAATAAACAGCACAGTGGAGTCTGGTTTATGAAGCTCAATAGTTACATCGGCGGAAAATGGCGTGAAGGCGAGGGCCGCGGGGTCGAAACATTTGACGCTGTGACCGGCGAGACTGTGTGTTTCGTCTCTAGCGACGGCGTCGATTTTGCGCAGGCATTGCGTTACGGCAGAGAAGTTGGTGGCGCTGCACTACGGGCCATGACATTCCACGATCGTGCCGCTGCACTAAAGGCAATGGCTAAGCAGCTAATGGCGGATAAAGAAGATTTTTATGCGCTATCGGCTAAAACCGGTGCAACCCGTGCCGACAGCTGGGTGGATATAGAAGGTGGTTTAGGCACCGTATTTACCTATGCCAGCCTCGCAACACGTGAACTGCCAAATGATGTAATGACGGTTGAGGGCGACGTTGAAAACCTATCGCGGGGTGGCAGCTTCCTCGGCCGCCATATTTTAACCTCTAAGCGTGGCGTGTCATTGCACATCAATGCCTTCAACTTTCCGTGCTGGGGTATGCTCGAGAAAATCGCGCCTAGCCTGATTGCCGGTGTTCCCGTTATTGTGAAGCCCGCCAGCGCTAATGCTTTTCTTGCCCAAGCGATGGTTAAGGCGATTGTTGATGGTGGATTCCTGCCCGAAGGCGCTATACAGCTTATCTGCGGTTCCGTTGGCGATCTCTTTGAGCACCTCAATGAACAAGATTTAGTCACCTTTACAGGCTCTGCCAGTACCGGCCGCAAATTGCGGACACACCCAAATATTGTCGCAAACTCAATTCCTTTTACGATGGAAGCGGATTCCCTAAATTGCGCCATTCTGGGTAGGACGGTAGCAAAGGACGATCCCGAGTTTGACCTGTTCATTAAAGAAGTTGTTAAAGAGATGACGGTTAAGGCCGGTCAAAAATGCACGGCTATTCGTAGAATTGTGGTGCCACGCGCCTTAATGGACGATGTTATCGAGGCGCTAAGTGCGCGGCTAGACAAAATCACTGTTGGTAATCCGAATGATGAAAGTGTTCGCATGGGCGCCTTGGTAAGCAAGAGTCAGGTTGAGGATGTACGTAGTCAGGTAGCACGTCTTACTGAAGAATGTGAGCTTGTCTACGGCGGTGGCGACTGCTTAGATTTAGTGGGTGCAGATAGTAAAGTAGGCGCCTTTTTTCCTAAAACCCTTCTCAAATGCGACAAGCCTTTTGAGAAAATGTTAGTGCACGAGATCGAGGCTTTTGGTCCGGTAAGTACCGTAATGCCCTACGACAGCATTGACGATGCAATTCGCATTGCGCAGCTCGGCAAAGGTAGTTTAGTCGCTTCAGTGGTTACTTTCGACAATGCCGAGGCGCGCGAGTTGGTGCTGGCAGCAGCAGCTTGGCATGGTCGAATTCATATTCTTAACCGCGATTGCGCTAAAGAATCTACCGGTCATGGTTCACCGCTCGCGATGTTGGTTCATGGTGGGCCTGGTCGTGCTGGTGGTGGCGAAGAACTTGGTGGCTTGCGCGCGGTTAAGCATTATATGCAGCGCACTGCGTTGCAGGGTTCTCCTAATATACTGTCTGCTATTACCTCTGAATATCACCGCGGTGCGGTGGTAGAGAGTGATGGCGTTCACCCGTTCAAAAAATACTTTGAAGATCTACAAATTGGCGAAACGCTAATAACCCACCGCCGCACAGTGACTGAAGCCGATATCGTGAATTTCGGCTGTGTTAGTGGCGATCATTTCTATGCTCATTTTGACGAAATTGCTGCCAAAGACTCCTTCTTTGGCAAGCGCGTGGCGCATGGCTATTTTGTGATTTCTGCGGCTGCCGGTATGTTTGTTGAGCCTTCACAAGGCCCTGTTATTGCAAACTATGGCTTAGATAATTTGCGCTTTATCGAGCCCGTGGGCATCGGCGATACCATCCGCGCCAAACTGACCGTTAAGAAGAAAATCAAGAAAACACCCCGCGGCGATGAGAAAGCTAACGGTGTTGTTGCGTGGGCTATCGAGGTCACCAATCAGCACGATGTTGCAGTTGCTATTTATGACATTCTGACACTGGTTGAACGCCGCGAAGTTTGAGCGAGGAGAATTGTTATGAATTACCAAAATATCGAATTCACGGTAGAAGATGGCGTTGCCCTGCTGCGCCTTAATCGACCAGACTCATTGAATAGTTTTACGGCGGCAATGCATGGCGAGGTGCGCAAAGTACTGAGCCAAGCGGCAGAAGACAAACTTGTTCGCTGTGTTGTTATTACCGGAAATGGTCGCGGATTTTGCGCCGGACAAGACTTAAATGATCGTGCTGTTGCACCTAGCGACACCATGCCCGATCTGGGTGATTCAGTAGAGAATTACTATAACCCTTTAATCCGTTTAATTACCCACATGGAAAAGCCCGTTATTTGTGCGGTTAATGGCGTCGCCGCCGGTGCAGGCGCAAATATCGCCTTAGCCTGCGATATTGTTATTGCTGGTCGCAAGGCGAGTTTCATTGAGTCCTTTGCAAAGCTAGGACTCATTCCTGATTCAGGTGGTACGTGGATACTACCGCGTTTGGTCGGCATGGCAAGGGCCAGAGGCCTCGCGATGCTTGGGCCTAAGGTGTCTGCTGAACAGGCCGCAGATTGGGGAATGATTTGGCAAGTTGTTGACGACGAAGTCCTGATGGACACCGTGTTAGCACTGGCAAAGCAGATGGCGACTCAGCCAACACGGGGCTTTGCCTTTACTAAGAAGGCCTTCCTATCGTCAGCGACCAATAGCCTTGATGAGCAGCTCGAGGTAGAGAAGGAGCTGATGCGCAGCGCTGGTAAAACATACGACTACAAAGAGGGCGTCTTTGCCTTTATAGAAAAGCGCAATCCTGAATTTCGTGGTGAATAATCTATCTAGTAGCGAACGCTGGCGCTGTAAGAATTACAAGAGTGTAAGCGCGATTAAGGGTTTAGGAGAAGAAATTGAAAAGCTTGAGAGATGTTTTTATTTGTGACGCCCAGCGTACGCCAATTGGCCGTTACGGTGGCGCGTTAGCGCCAGTGCGCGGGGATGATCTCGGTGCAGTGCCAATGCGGGCTTTAATAGCGAGAAACCCTAGCGTTGATTGGTCGAAGGTAGATGACGTTTTTTACGGCTGCGCGAACCAAGCTGGTGAAGATAACAGGAATGTGGCGCGGATGTCGGCGCTACTTGCAGGCTTGCCGGTCGACGTGCCTGGTGTGACCGTTAATCGTCTGTGTGGGTCTGGAATGGATGCGGTGGGTAACGCTGCGCGGGCAATAAAAACAGGTGAAGCAGAGCTTGTAATTGCTGGCGGTGTCGAGTCGATGTCCCGCGCTCCTTTCGTTGTTTCAAAGACCGATTCTGCCTTTGGTCGTAATAGCCAAATGTTTGATACCACATTGGGTTGGCGTTTTATTAATAAAGCAATGAAAGCTCAGTACGGCGTGGACTCCATGCCCGAAACGGCAGAAAACGTTGCGGCAGATTTTAATATTAGCAGGGCAGATCAAGATAAGTTTGCCTATGTGTCGCAACAGCGTACGGCGGCTGCGCAAGCTCGGGGTCGTTTCGACTGTGAAATTGCTGCGGTGAGCATTCCGAGTCGCAAAGGCGAGCCGATAATTGTTGACCGCGACGAGCACCCCCGTGCTGACACTACCCTTGAAGGCCTAGCGAAATTACCAACGCCTTTTCGACAGGACGGAACAGTAACGGCAGGTAACTCCTCGGGTCTTAACGACGGCGCCTGCGCCCTATTGTTAGCGTCGGAAACGGCAGTTAGTCGTTACGGTTTAACACCAAAAGCCAAAGTGCTGGGTATGGCTGCAAGTGGTTTGGCACCAAGAATTATGGGCTACGGACCAGTAGAGGCAAGCCGTAAGGTTTTGGAGCAGGCCGGTTTAACAATTGCTGACATGGATGTTATTGAACTAAATGAGGCATTTGCGGCGCAAGGCCTAGCAGTATTGCGAGCATTAAATATCGCCGAAGACGATGCGCGTGTTAACCCAAATGGCGGCGCCATAGCGCTAGGTCATCCATTAGGAATGAGCGGGGCGCGCTTGGTCACTACGGCTGTTTATGAATTGATCGAACGTAAAAAGCGCTATGCACTTTGCACTATGTGTATCGGCGTAGGCCAAGGTATTGCCATTGTAATCGAGCGTGTTTAAGGAATTAAAAGGAGTACTAAAATGATCCAGTTTGATTCAAAAGAACTCTCCTCAAGTGAGTTAGAAGGTTTGAATGCGCACTTTCAAGAGCGTATTGATGCGGAAGAAAAAATAGAACCAAAAGATTGGATGCCGGAGAAGTATCGCAAAAATCTGATTCGCCAGATCTCCCAGCATGCCCATTCAGAAGTGATCGGCATGCAACCTGAGGGCAATTGGATTACTCGCGCGCCAACCTTGCACCGCAAAGCCGTTTTACTTGCAAAGGTACAAGACGAAGCGGGCCACGGTCTCTACCTTTATAGTTCAGCGGAAACCATGGGTATAACGCGAGAAGAGCTAATTGAATCGCTTCACGATGGCTCGGCTAAATACGCGCAAATTTTTAACTATCCAACATTAAGTTGGGCTGATATGGGCGCGCTTGGCTGGTTGGTAGATGGCGCTGCCATTGTTAACCAAGTTTCGCTACAGCGCACATCTTATGGCCCTTATGCACGGAGCATGGTAAGAATTTGCAAGGAAGAAAGCTTTCATCAGCGTCAGGGTTACCACATTCTCATGACGTTAATGGAGGGCTCTGCCGAGCAAAAAGCCATGGCTCAAGACGCCGTTAACCGCTTTTGGTGGCCATCATTAATGATGTTCGGCCCACACGACGCCGCGTCTGCGCACTCTGCACAATCCATGAAATGGAAGGTTAAACGTCAAACAAACGATGAGCTACGTCAGAAGTTTGTCGATCAAAGTGTGGAGCAGGCTAAGGCAATTGGACTTACTCTGCCAGACCCAGATTTAGTATGGAATGAAGAGCGTGGTCATTTTGATTTTGGCGAGATTGACTGGGCGGAGTTTGATCGCGTCGTTAGCGGCAGTGGCCATTGTAATCGCGAGCGAGTTGCTCATCACCGCCGAGCGCATGATGAGGGTTCTTGGGTTAGAGATGCAATCTGTGCATACGAAGAAAAAAAGCGCAGCCGAGAAGTCGCATAAGGAGAAAATGATGACTGACAACGTGAATATGAAGTTGTATGAAGTGTTCCTTCGATCTCGTCGTGGACTTGACCATAAGCATGTCGGCAGTTTGCACGCTGAAGATCAAGAGCAGGCCCTTGAGTATGCTCGTGATGTCTATACTCGTCGTGGTGAAGGTGTAAGTATTTGGGTTGTTAACTCCTCTGATATTTGTGCCTCTCAAGAAAGTGATTGCGAAAGCTTTTATGACCCGCTTGATGATAAGCCGTATCGCCACGCTACCCATTATAAGCTTCCCGATGAAGTGAACAGCATGTGAGGTCTGCAATGAAAGAACGAGATATAGATCAAACAATAAGCGTATATGCACTGCGACTCGGGGACGATGCACTGATATTGGGGCACCGACTAAGTGAGTGGTGTAGCAATGGCCCGTTTCTAGAAGAAGATATAGCACTGACGAATGTCGCGCTGGATTATGTAGGGCGAGCACGTAATTTTTTAAATTATGCCGCGCAATTGCGAGGTAATGGCAGTACCGAAGACTCACTTGCCTACCAGCGTGATTGTCGGGATTTTACCAATTTCCTAATGCATGAGTTACCGCGTGGTGATTTCGCATTTACGCTCGCTCGTCAATATTTGCTCGATGAGTACGAGGCTTTGTTTCTTGCTGAGTTGCTTAAATCAAAAGACAGTGATCTTGCTGGTATCGCGGCAAAGTCGGCAAAAGAGACAAGTTACCATCTGCGCCGCAGTCGCGAGTGGATGTTACGCCTAGGGGGCGGCACAGACGAAAGTCATCGTCGCCTGCAGTTGGCCTTAGACGAATTGACGGGTTATACCACCGAGTTGTTTGAGATGGATGATCTCGAGCGTGACTTGTGTGAAATTGGCGTTGCCGTTGATCGCAGTGCCTTATTTGACCGTTGGTTTAGTGCGGTATCGAAAACTTTTGCGGAGGCGAATGTGACTTTGCCTCCGGCAAGTTGGGCGGTTAAAGGCGGGCGTATTGGCTTCCATACCGAGCACCTAGGACATTTGTTAGCTGAATTGCAATATGTGCAGCGTGCCTATCCTGGCTGTCGTTGGTAGAGCGTGGGAATAACGCCATGAAAGACAGCAAGCTTATTCCGCTTTTGCCATTGGAGGAGTACCAGCGTCGTAGGCGACGACGTGAGTCTGATATTCCAGAAGTATGGAATCTGTTAGACGCAGTAAAAGACCCTGAGATACCTGTTCTTAGTATTTGGGATCTCGGTGTATTACAAGATATAAAAAAAGTGGGCGAGGAATTACTCGTAACGATCACCCCGACCTATTCCGGTTGCCCCGCTGTTGATGTAATGAAGGAAGATATTCTCATTGCATTGCAAAAAACGGGGTACGTGAATAGTCGGGTTGAGTCTAAGCTGTCGCCAGCCTGGACAACTGCATGGATGTCGTCTGAGGGGCGAAAGAAGTTGCAGGAGTATGGAATTGCGCCGAGTAAACATTCGAATACGGGAATTCAATGTCCACACTGCAATTCAATGGATGTGGCGGTAATAAGTGAGTTTGGTTCTACATCATGCAAGTCACTTTACCGCTGCAAGGCCTGTAGTGAGGCATTTGATTATTTTAAAAATATTTAGCTACTTTAGTTTAATTGAGGGTATTGGGGCATGAAGGCCAACTATTTCCATCCGCTTACCGTTTCGCGTAGCACAAAAGAAACCGACGACGCCGTTGTGCTGAGCTTTGAGGTTCCTTCAGAGCTTACTGCCACATTCAAATACCGCCCAGGTCAATACCTAACCCTGCGTGCCGATATTGACGGGGAGCCTATACAGCGCTCCTATTCAATATGTTCAGGTATAAATGATAAAAGTATGCAAATCGCAATTAAACGAGTTGAAGGCGGGAAATTTTCGAATTTCGCAAATGACCGGCTTGCGGCGGGCACAACGCTAGAAATTATGCCGCCACAGGGTAGTTTTAGTGTGGTCCTAGATCCAGCGAAAAAAAGCAATTATCTTTTTATCGCGTCAGGTAGTGGCATTACACCGGTGTTGTCGAATATCAAGTCGATACTAGAAGTGGAGCCCGAAAGTCGAGTCACGCTTTTGTACGGTAATCAGCGCACGAACACCATGATGTTTCGCACCGCGCTAAGCTTCCTGAAAAATCGTTATATGACCCGCTTTCACTGGGTGAATATATTGAGTCGTGAAGATCAAGGTGTCGATCTGCTTAACGGTCGTCTTGATAACGCCAAAGGCGCGGCCTTAAGCAAACGCTTGCTGCCACTTGGTCAGTTCGATAGTTATTATATTTGTGGTCCAGAGTCGATGATTTCTGAAGTATCTCGCGGCCTGCGTGATTTTGGCGTTGCAGACGATGATATCCACTTTGAGCTTTTTGGCTCTTCGGCTGAAGATGCAGATACAGTTGTTAAAAAGCACCACGCTCGCGCTAAAACCTATGCGGGTAAAACCAGTGCGGTGACGATCATTGCCGACGGTCGTGCTAGTAACTTTGACCTTGCTGCTGACGGCGAGAACATATTAGATGCCGGCATGAATAACGGAATAGACCTGCCATACAGTTGCAAGGGTGGGGTTTGCTCCACTTGTAAAGCGCATCTTGTTGAGGGCGAGGTCGATCAAGATATTACTCACGGTCTGGATGCTTCCGACGTGGAGCGTGGCTTTATCCTTACCTGCCAAGCGCATCCAATAAGCGACAGGGTGATTGTTAGCTTTGACGAGAAATGATTACGTTGGCGACGCGAAAATGTGGCTGGTCGCTATTTCGGTTATTAGGCTGATATTTGGCGCATCACTTTTTTTACATTAGGTAATGCGCTTTTTACATTTAATGCTATTGGTGATTGTTAATGCAAAGTACCGTTGAATTATCGCCACAACTGTTAGCAGAATCTTGTGCGGCGCTAATGTATGAGCGCGATTTAGCAACGCGCGCTCTGGGAATGGTGATAGACACCATAGTACCTGGCGAAGCAGTGCTAAGTATGATCGTTAGCAATGTGATGATACAGGGCCACGATAGCTGTCATGGCGGGTATATTTTTACACTCGCCGACTCCGCGTTTGCGTTTGCCTGTAATACTTATAATGCAGTGACTGTTGGGCAAGCTTGCACAATTGACTATATTGCACCGGCTAAACTTGGGGATCGATTAACCGCTACAGCAAAGGAGCTATCACGGGGCAAGCGGACAGGGGTATACGATGTCAGTATTGTAAATCAGCGAGCCGAGCTACTTGCAACATTCCGTGGGCGCTCCTATCAAGTACAGGGTGTATTGATGGACGAGCGCGAATTGCAAAGCAAAGCCGCTGAGTACCTAGTGTGGTGTAACGAATAGTGTATTCATACCAATACCTTCTTGGCGCGCTCGATTTTCTCTAATATCGTTTCCGCATCCTTGGTCCACACAAACGGCTTTGGGTTAACGTTGTGGGCCTCTATGAATGCCATGATTTTCTGCTCCAAGTCTTTCACTGAGGAAAATACACCACGGCGAATTTGTTTTTCCGTGATCAATCCAAAAAAGCGTTCAACCAAATTCAGCCATGATGAGCTGGTAGGTATAAGGTGCATAACCACTCGTGGATTTTTCTTCAGCCAATCACGAACCTTTTCATGCTTGTGTGTGGAATAGTTATCCACGATCACATGCAGCGCCTTATCTTTATCCGTTTGCGCTTCAACCCTCTTCAAGAATGAGAGAAATTCCTGGTGGCGATGACGCTGCTTGCATTCACCAATTATCTCACCGGTAAATACGTTCAATGCCGCAAATAATGTGCTTGTGCCATGGCGCTTGTAGTCATGGGTCATGGTGCCAGCCCGTCCTTGCTTCATGGGAAGACCAGGTTGAGTGCGATCCAGCGCTTGAATCGAACTCTTTTCATCCACCGAAAATACGACCGCGTTTTCCGGTGGATTTAAATACAATCCCACCACATCTTCCAGCTTTTCTTCGAAGTTCGGATCATTGCTGATCTTGAATTGACGCATCAGGTGCGGCTTAAATCCACACTCCTGCCAGACCCGCGCCACAATCATGTGGTTTGTATCAAGCTTGTCGGCCAGGGTTCTGGTCGTCCAGTGCGTCATCCCTTCGGGAAGCTTGTCCCTGCTGGTGGTGTATTCAATAATCTTCTTGCGCAGTCTCGCCTGTTTCTTACTGTCTGCACCACCATGATTTGCGCCTCGCGGCAGGTCTTTCTCTATGCCTTTCAAGCCAGATGCTGCAAATCGATTCCGCCACCGCGCTATTTTATGTGCGCTAAAGGGTAAGCACTCAGAAATTTCCCCGTTCGATAAACCTTCATCGGCAAGCAATATAATGGAAAGACGTTCTTTAAGTCTCGCCGATGTCTTTCCACTGCGACAACGGCGGTGAAATTCCTTTCGTTCTTCATCTGTGAGGGATATTGTTACAGGTGCGGGCATTGACTGCGTACCGAAAATAACCAATGGATAGGTCAATTATATTTGAATGCACTGTTTGTTACACTACATTAGTTCTTTCTTGTTCATAGCTGTCTATCCTTAGCCATTACTGGGTAAACGCCAATCCAACCACGCCCTAGCTTAATTCAATATTCCAAGGTAACAAGGCCTCAACCTGCTCTGCCGTCTCTGCGTTAGGCAGCTCTTTAAAAACACGTTGTAAATACTCAAACACATTCAGTTCGTTTGCTTTCGCTGTTTCAATCAAGCTATACAGATTCGCACTGGCGTTCGCACCCGCTTGGCTTTTACTAAACATCCAATTTTTACGACCGATGGTAAATGGCCGAATGGCACGCTCCGCCGCATTATTATCAATTGGATAATGGCCTGCATCAATATAGCCGACTAAGCGATCCCACTGATTATTCAGGTACACCAATGCCTTGCCGATGGCCGTTTTCGGCGGCACCGTAAGCAAGCTTTTATCCAGCCAGTCTTTTAACTTATCAAGAATGGGTTTCGCTTCATTTTGTCGCACTTGATAGCGTTTATTCGGAGGCTCCTCTTTGATTTTTTTTTCAATCGCGTAAAGCTTTTGAATAAAGGCTAACCCTTGGTCTGCTTTGCCTATTTTTCCCTTTGGTTGCACGTTTGCGCTTCTTTAAATTTTCTACGCACATGTGCCCAGCAGCCCAAGCGTTTAATGCCATATTTATCGCACGCTTTTTGGTATCCGTCATAGCCATCTAACATCAGTGCGGTGTTGTCATGGCTGAGTAATTCCAGCGGTACGCGTTGACTGCGATTATCGGAATATCATTGCTGTCCCATAAATCAGACATAAAAAAGGCTTGAACCTCAACAAGTTGCTACAATGGATGTGCGACCAAACACTGTAAAAACAGGGAGATCCAAGCCTTGGCACATCATAACACGGTATTTTCTCAATTGCTGAAACTGGTATCGAGACATGAATTTGAAACCCTCGCTAAACAGCACCACGAGGGGCAAAAACTGCGCAAAATGTCGCGCTGGTCTC
>NZ_JANZNQ010000023.1 GCF_027257955.1 Zhongshania aquatica
TCCGCGTTTCCGAAGTCGATGCGCCTGTCGGCGTTTTTCTTCAAGAACTTCTAAGGATAATTTTCTTGCATCAATTTTTTCGTCCATTCGCGCATTATATCAGATACTTTTGATCGCCGGGTTAATAGTTTATAGAATGGCGATATAGTATTTTCATTCTGCTAATCACTTTCCATCAGGGGAATGATTCTATTTGATGGACAGTGATTCAAGTGTTGTTATGTCTAAGATGGATTTCTTGAGTGTTTCCATGCTGAAACGAGAATTCCGATAACGAGAACAAAGCACAAAAATACGCCCGGGAAAAAAACGAAAAACGAAATATCGTTCATTAGATTTGTTGTCGCGTCGAAAACGAGTCCGCGAGCGTCTGGAAAGAGTGGATCGAAGCTGGCTCCGATAACAATACTCCAAGAGATGACAGGTGGGAGTATAACCAGCCATTTTAAGTTTTTTACAAAGGTCGCGAACACCGGGAGCAGCGCAGCAATGAGCCATAGCATCAAACCATTTATGATTCCCTCCATATGCGCCATCCTCCAAGCATCGTATCTTCCGGGCATTTGGTAGTCAATTTTTCCGGGAATTGGCCAAAGGCTTATGTTGCCGGTGATAAAAAATAGAAATCCAAAACCTATGATAAACCCCGTTAGAAGAATCAGTGTTCCGTGAATAACTAGAAAACGTTGGTGCTTTAGGATGTCGTTTTTCATTTCGTAAATCCTGTACCTGACGGTGTAGTTAGGTTACCTGTATCTAGGTGCGCTAGAATTGCATTATTTTTTTTGTAAAGATCAATCCAATCTTTACTCCACTGAGGGTCATCTATATCAGTTGGGTGATGATTTGGGAGTGCAGAGTGAAGAAGCATTGGAAGTACGCCAGTTATGAACAGAAGGTTGTATTTTATGATGTGGAGGCGGTGACGTAGTTTTCCCCATGCGCCATCTTTTTTCATCATAATAATGTAGCCGCTCCGGCTAAATTTCATGACGTGGAGCGTCGCAAAGAAGGTGCCATATAATCGATGCCAGTAGCCGCCATAGATTGCTTGGTAGGTATCAAAGGCTGTGCATTTATGCTCAATTTCTTCAACAAAATGCCATAGAATCAATGATGCCACGCGAGGGTCAGATGTGCCAAAAAGGTAGTCCCGATTTTTGATCAACCAGTGACCTACTCCCAGTGCCATAGACTCGAAACCGGCGGCGTACGCTAGATTAAATTTCAGGCTTTTTTCTTTTTCAAAGATTGAGTACTCACTCAGCATTTGTTGTTCTAGTTCGTCGATTATATCGTAACCTCTCGATTTTATAATATCGTTAAATCTTCTATGCTGTTGATAGTGTTGCGCCTCTTGACCAATATAATCTCTAACTTCTTGAATTAGCGCATTATCGTTAAGTAGGGGTAGTGCTTTCTTCATTGTGCGGATTAGGTAGGGCTCGAGATATGGCATTGCCAAAGAGGCGCCATTTGCCATATAGCTCCACTCAGGCTTGGCGGCGTTCCATTTAATATCGATGTCATCATCAAATGTAAATGGCATACGTCTCACGGTTAACTTACGTTCTATATTTACATTGCTTGTCACGGTTCTCTCCTAGCTATGAGTGCGCGCGAACTCTATACTCATAATGGCTGCATATTTATTATTGTTTCTGATCAAGGTTGCTTAAGCTGCGGAGGTTTATATTCTTGGTACAGAAATTTTGAGTATTTCTGCCATTTTATTGTGATTGATTGACAGAACATTACCTCCATCTCTCTCGTAACGACGCCACGCAATTTGAATCAGCCCCTTTTTTCCGGCAACAAGTTTGTGTTTGCGTGGGTGGTAGTTAGATTTAAATACAGGTAGGGCATTAATGAGTAAGCGAAGTAGCATGTAACCGCAAAAACCCATTTTGCGTATACCGCGTAGCGGGTTTCGCCAGTAGCCTTCAACTACAGTCATGGCGATATAGCACTTTGTTGTTTCACCGGCAATGTGAATAAGCGCAGCGAGTACCATCCATTTACGATACCACTCGTTATCGCCATATAATGCTTTGTAAACGTCAAAAGCTACGGCACCATGCTCTATTTCCTCAACTTGATGCCATATCCAAAGCGCTTTCATCACGGGGTCGCTGTCTTTCATCCAGTGATCGTAATTTTCTAAAATGATGAGGCCTGCTAAAAAAGTAAAGGTTTCGTAGCCGGCGGTGTAGCCTATCTTGCGCTTTATCGAATCTGTTTTGCTGTGCGAAGTGAAATATTCATGAGCGGTATTTTCTAGATCAGCTATCTTCGGGTAGCGCTTTGCAAGCCACGTGTTGTAGTTAAGGAAATTTTTTGCGTGTTGAGCTTCTTGTCCGATTATTGCAGACATATCTTGTTTCAGTTTTTCGTCCGCGATCTTCGATTTTGTTTCTATCAGGGTTTTAACCAGATATCGTTCAAAGTGCGGTACATGTACTCCAAGGGCGTTGATAAACATTGAAAAATCCGGACTAGAACGACTCCATAGTGGATCTTTCTGTTCGATGTTTTCGAAGCAAAATTCCAGCTTTCTAACTGGAAAGTGATCCATAGGGTGATTGTTAGCGTCTAAACCATCGTGCTGAGTCATAGTCATCTCACTAAGTCTGGGTTGCTTTGTCTCATCATGTGTATATTTAAGTGTTACTCGATACGGTGGTCTCATTGAGTAATTGCGTCGTGTCGCGGTAAACTTTCTAGTCGGCTTGGATTTATACTTTTAAGATGAAATTTACTTACTGGGTGGTTCATGTGCTGGTGCCGCGAAAAGCAGTACAATGACAGCCCATATAGACGTGATTGCGGCCAAGATAGCCGGTAGATAGGCGAGAGCGCCAGCCAGACTTGCGGCGCCAAGACGGTTTGCCTCAACACTTAGGCCGTGATTTGGGGCAAACATTCCGAACAGGTAAAAGCAAAAATTTCCCCATATTGCTAATGCTATCCCGAAAAATATTAGTCGCGCTCGGTTGTCGGATAAATTAACTGTACGCATTACTAGGCCTAAGGCTAAAGCCATTATTCCGTTCATTAGTGTACCGACGTGGAGAATTCGCCAACCTGTATCTGTTCCCGGAAGATCGAATTGAAGAAATACTGGAATCGGGCTCAGCGATATGCCTCCAACCATTGAGAAGGCAAGCAGGAAGCCTCCTAAAAGGCCGACTAGCATTGCCGTTAGGCCGTGCTTAATTAATAGATTGGAGTAGTAAGCTCGCATTGTATCTTCCTCTGTTATTATCGATGACTAGCAATTCCAAAGCTGTGTATTGGTGGTGAAGAGCACGCTTCTATAAAGAATCCAGTTAGATCAGTAGGATATAGGGTCGCGCCGGCTTTTGAGCCGATCTTTAGTACGGTTATCGGGCGATAGCAATAAAGTTAATGTTAGATAGATAGTTCCGAGTTTTAACAAGTTGTACGGGTGTTGAGCCGGCTGAATATAATAAGTAGCAAGGCAGGTATAAATTGACCGATATTATCGAGACAAAGCTAAATCCGCCGTATATTCGTCATAAGCGAATGAAGCGTACCAGTATTGTTAAAAGGCTTACGCAAGGCATAGATACGGTAAATTTAGTCAGTGTCGTAGCGCCAGCAGGGTCGGGAAAATCGACATTGCTAGTAGAGCTGTATGAAATTTATCGTCTGGAAGGGGTCTCTTGTGCTTGGCTTAACCTTGAGCATAGTGACGATGATCCAACGCGTTTCGCTAGATACATCATATCCGCACTCCGTTCTATTGATAAAAAATTTTCTGAGAGAATGCTGTCGTATTTAACGCGCAATGTCTCTGCTGATTTGACGTCATTTTTCGACTCGATCATCCAGTATATCGCAGCTACTGATATCCCTTTCGCGTTATTTGTTGATGATTTTGATGTTCTGAAGAACCCAGGCATCCTAGCTTTTTGGACTCAATTTATTAGCTATGCCCCAGTCAATGCGCGGGTTGTAATCGCGTCGCGTTCTAAAATATCGCTGGATCTCAGTCGTCATAGAATTTCGGGAAGAATTTTGGAGCTGGGTCAGAGAGATTTAAATTTAAATGTTCCGGAGATCATGCAATTCATGAAGGAACAGCATGATGTCGAGCTACCTATGCAAACAGTACAGCTTTTGCATGATCGCACCGAAGGCTGGATGGTTGGGCTCCAGCTCGCGGGAATGACGATAAGTAAGTCTGATCGTAATAAAGAGGAAATTATCCGCGGGTTTTCAGCGAGAGACCGAAATTTGCAGGAGTATTTGTTTGAGACAGTTTACGGTTTACAGGATGAAGCGACGCGGTATTTTTTATTACGAACATCACCACTTAATCGATTCTCCGCAGAGTTATGTGATGTAGTGACTGATGGAAAAGATGGCTATGATCGGCTCGTACAGCTTGAAGCGGCCAATTTGTTTATTATTCCTCTTGACCGAGAGGGGCGCTGGTATCGGTATCACCATCTTTTTTCGGAGTATCTGATCGCGCAGTTGATTCGGCACGAACCAGATGATAAACAGGAAATTTGTGAGCTCGCAGCGGACTGGTGCATTCGAGAGGGCTATTTACTTGAAGCGATACAGTACTGTTTAGATGCTTCTTATTTTGAAAAAGCGACGGATCTCATTGCAGAGCATGCGAAAGCTGTCGCCATGGATGCGGGAAACCATACTATTATTTTTGAATGGATGCGAAAGCTACCACAGAAATATCACTACCGACGGCCAGAGATATTGTTACATCACGCGTGGTCAAGGGCGTTTTCGAGAGACGGGGTCAATAGCGCAGTATCGATATGTGACGAGTTCGAAAATCTTTTAGATGACGTCAGTAAAACGAACTGGGATTTGAGCGTAGAAGAAGTGCAGTCGTTTGTGCACCTTTCCGGTGTTATTCGCTGTGTCGCGTTGGCATGCCTAGAAAAGATAGAGTCATGCATCGTCACATCGATGGCTTTGTTGGCTGAACTACCCAAGGACGAGTATGTATTAATTGCATCAGCATCTGTGGCGAATGGATTTTGCCACTATCTTCAAAAGAATTTAGACCAATCGCTTAGTTCAGCAAATGACGCTTATGTTTATGGACGCAGAGGTGAAAGCGCTTATGCCGCGGTCTGGGGAGACTTTGTTGCGGTGATGTCTAATGTCGAACTCGGGCGGATTCATGCTGCGGAAGGTTTCGCGCACCGAGCGGAGCGAACAGTGGGCGAGGTTGCCGGAGGTAGTCAGGTTGCTGCATTGGCGGCTCTTGCTAAGGCAGAGGTGGAATGTCAACGCTGCGAGTTTGAACGCTTGGAAGAGTGCTTGGTAGGAGGGCGGGTTATTTCCACTATATCTAATTCGCCGGAGCCATTACTGATTGCGCGTTGTGGCGAAGCTAGATATAGGATGTGGATTGGGGAGTATTCCGCTGCTTGGCAAGTATTGCAGCGGGGGCAAGAGTTAGCGATTTCCATGGATATGCCTAGGTTGTATTTCGCGTTTATTGCGGAAGAAATTGAGATGAAATTACATATTGGTCGTGTTTCTGCCGCGAGAGATACAGTGAGGCGTACGGATTTCCTTAATCGCGAAAGTGTTCTTATTGATGCAAGTCATAAGACGGCCGCGCTTGAGTATATTGATTTGACTGAGGTGCGTTTACATCTCGCAGAGAATCGTGGACAGGCGGCGCTTACTCTAATAAATACTGTTTTTATTAATGCGCAGCGTTCCGGTCGAATAGGCTTGATGCAGCATCTGGATGCAATGTCGTCAATTGCATTATGGCAAATGGGGAAGGAAGCGGAGGCGATTCGTAAACTGGAAAATCTCATTAGTATCGCGGCACTTGAGATGCATATATACCCTTTGTATCGGGTCGGTCGTGGGCTAATCGTGATTCTCCAGCGTATTAATAATGCAAGGCTTAAGGCTGCGGGGAGTGATCAACAAGACGAAAAGCGTATTTTTGTGCAGCGACTGATCGAATTACTAAGCGATGACAAAGCGCTTGAAAAGTCGAACTTAGATGGGATGGAAGAGATAAATCCGCCAGTACTCGCTGAGCCACTGACGGACAGGCAGATGGAAATTCTGCGTTTGATTGGCGCCGGTTTAGCAAATCAAGATTTAGCGCATGAACTACATATTAGCTTATCGACCGCCAAGTGGCATGTGCATAATATTTTTGAGAAATTAGGTGTTCGGAATAGAACGTCTGCAGTGGCGTATGCGCGAAAAATAAATTTGTTATAGATTACATACATACTTTTGAAAGGACATTTAATGTGATGACAAAGTTCTTTACGATGAGTTTCGCTTTCCTTGTGCTGGCGGGCTGTGCTCAAGCTCCCGTTAACCCTATCGCATTCACTGGCCCGCTTGCGCATATTAATGATGCTAGCAAAAAAGTATCGATGGTAAGGACGCATTTCTTTGAACTAGCAATGATCGATGATCAGTCTATCAACGCCAGTTCTACGTGTACCTATGATAGTGGCGAGGATGTTCAAACAGGTTTGAGTGTATGCTCAGCTCGCCATCCAGTTCCCGCGGGAAAGCGCATATTGCATATTCGCGCGGTAAATTATCTAACCGTGCCCTTTTTCGCGCTGTTTACCAATATATATAAAGCAGAGGGTGATGTCGTACTGACGCTTGAAGCTGGTAAAGAGTATTTTGTGAAAGGCGAAATTTTTGACGATCGCGCGTCGGTTTGGATAGAGGACGCAAGAGGAGATGTTGTGTCACGAAAAATAGATAAGTGATTGCTATTTTTCGTGACGTTCCATGCCGTTGTACTCAAGCGGCTATTCTTACGCTACTTTGATTAAGTTCTTGTCTTATGTTCACATGCTTAAGCGGTCTTTAATTAGGGCATCAACCACCGTGGGGTCTGCCAAGGTAGTGATGTCACCCAGTGAATCCATATCTGATTCTGCAATTTTCCGTAGTATCCGTCGCATAATTTTGCCGGAGCGGGTCTTCGGTAAGCCGGGTGCCCATTGAATGGCATCCGGTTTGGCGATGGGGCCGATTTCTTGGCTGCACAGTGCGATAAGTTCGGCGCGTAAATTATCGTCAACCTCGGTGTTGTCCATCAGCGTGACGTAGCAATAGATGCCTTGACCTTTAATGTCGTGGGGGAATCCAACCACGGCGGCTTCAGCTACTTTTGGGTGCAGTACCAACGCACTTTCTACTTCTGCGGTTCCCATGCGATGCCCCGATACATTGAGTACGTCGTCAACCCGTCCAGTAATCCAGTAGTAGCCATCGTTGTCTCTGGTTGCGCCATCACCGGTAAAGTAATAGCCCTTATAGGTGCTAAAGTAGGTATCAATCAGCCGTTGATGGTCGCCGTAAATCGTTCGAATTTGACTAGGCCAAGAAGACTTAACAACCAAGTAGCCCGAACCTGCGCCCTGAACTTCGCTGCCATCTTCATTTAGCAAGGCGAGTTGTACACCAAAGCAGGGTACGCTTGCCGAACCAGGCTTGAGGTCGATCGCGCCCGGCAGCGCGGTTATCATATGGGTGCCGGTTTCGGTCTGCCACCATGTATCCACAATGGGGCAGCGAGAGTCTCCCACAACACGGTGATACCATTCCCATGCCTCAGGGTTGATTGGCTCGCCAACCGTGCCCAGTAAGCGCAAAGTACTTCTGTGGCTGCGAGAAACGTACTCATCGCCCTGTGCTTGCAGCGCCCGAATCGCGGTCGGTGCGGTATAAAATATGTTTACCTTGTGCTTATCTATTATTTCCCAGCAGCGGCCAGCGTCAGGGTAGGTAGGAACACCTTCAAACATCAGGCTCGTGGCACCGTTACATAAGGGGCCATAAACAATATAAGTGTGGCCTGTTACCCAGCCTACGTCAGCGGTGCACCAATACACTTCCCCCTCGTGGTAATCGAAGGTGTACTTAAACGTCATAGCGGCTTGTAATAAATATCCTGCGGTAGTGTGTAAAACTCCCTTGGGTTTTCCTGTCGATCCTGAGGTGTATAAGATGAATAGTGGGTCTTCTGCGTCCATAGATTCTGGCGGACATTCAGTGCTCATCCAGTTTACAGAATCGTTGTAGCAGAGATCTCGGCCCTCAACCCAGGGAATGTCTTTGTTGGTACATTTTACGACTAGGCAGGTGTGAACATCTGGGCAGTCAGCAAGGGCTTTGTCGACGTTAATTTTAAGCGATGTATTTTTTCCGCCACGGGTGCTCTCATCGGCCGTGATGATTACCCGACAATCTGCGTCCAGTATACGATCCTTGAGCGCCTCGGGAGAAAAGCCGCCAAATACCACAGAGTGAACAGCACCAATACGCGTACATGCCAGCATTGCATAGGCAGCCTGTGGAATCATCGGCAAGTATATACAGACTCGGTCACCCTTTTTAACACCGCGGGATTTTAAGGTATTGGCGAGCTTGCATACTTCATCTTTTAGCTCGGCGTAGGTGATGGCAATGCTATCATTGGGATCGTCACTCTCCCATATCAGTGCAGTTTGATTGGCACGTTCCGGTAAGTGTCGATCAATGCAGTTGTAACTAACATTTAGCTCTGCACCGCTAAACCATTGGGCTTGGCCCTTGCAAAAATTATAGTCAACGACACGACTCCAAGTTTGGTTCCAATCTAAGAACTCGGTTGCCATGTCACCCCAAAATCCACTTGGATCATCAATCGAGCGCTGATACATCTCTTGGTATTTTTGGGGCGTGATATGTGCATCGTGAAAATTTTTAGGCACTTTATACACTGGCGTTTTATTGGCTGGAGATGTGTGTGAGGTCGCTTGAGACATGGTAGCTGATCCGAATAAAAACATGTACCGCCAAGTGTCACTGTGTGAATAGTGGATGACAATTCAACTAAAGTCGTAAGCGTGGAGTGGAATTAGTCGGTGTCCTTACCGGCCTTCAATAATGTTGACGGGATCGACAGTCGTAGCTGCGTGTCTTTTCGCTTTTTTGTCCGCAGACATGATCGCTGCACATTGCTGCGGATCTTGCAAAATAACCACACACTCCAAGCATTGAATACATTCGTCGTAATCTATCTCCCCCGTCTTTTTAATGGCATCAACACCACAGCGGTGTTTGCAAAGCTGGCAAGGGCTTCCGCATTCCTGCCGTCTAGCTAACCATTTGAAGCGGTGAAATTTTCCCATAAAAGCGAGTGCCGCACCGAGGGGGCAGAGATAGCGACAGTAAAATTTATTAACAAATAGGCCTAGGCCAAGAATAAGAACGGCATAGATGACAAAGGGCCATTCGCGAATAAATACCAAGGTGACTGCGGTTTTAAACGGCTCAATTTCCGCCATCTTTTCGGCCGCCGTTAATGAGTAAGGTGCGGTAGCAAGCAAACCGATCAGAACGACATACTTTATTTTTAGCAGCTGTTGATGGCGGGTTGGATTGATGTGCCATTGTTTGATTTTTAGCTTTTCGGCCAGTGTGGCGATAAACTCCTGCATAATCCCAAAAGGACATAGCCAGCCACAGAATAGGCCACGACCCCATAGAATAAGCGTAAGCGCCGTATAGCATAAAAGAATAAAAATAATGGGATCTAATAAAAATACCTGAATATTGAAGTTGTTCAATACTCCCATAAGTAGCGCGATAAGATTGACCACCGAGAGCTGCCCTTGGGTATAGAAGCCAATATAGAATAGAGTGAAAAGCAAGAATCCCCGTCTAAACCACACGAAGCGGCGACTTTCTGCCACCAGTTTGCGCTGCATGACAAAGGCGATGGTTAGTATGACTAAGCTGATCGCCAAAATTGCGATTTGGATTTGCCGACCTTGCCACAGTTTTATCCAGATAGCCTCAGGCTTGGTGATTGTCGTCTCGATTTTCTTAAACAGCGTGACAGGAAGCTGGTAGTCGCTTCTAACAAAAATACTGTCGTGCACGAGATGATTGCGGTCTAACTTTATATTTAACGCCATTTGCATTGGCGCGCTTGGGTCAAACCCCGCTTGCGGACGAATTTTGAATATCCGGATATTGTCTAGTTGCGGTGCGTCCTTTAGTAAATTTGGTGTACTACTGTCGAAGAAATTTAGATCTCTCAGAGTAATTGGCAGATTGCGTTGCTCAAGACTGACTTGCTCAGGAATTGTGCCGGGACGAAAGTCCTTGCTGAGATAGTCATAAAAACCGCGCGACATAATGAGAATTGCTTGTTCACCATCGCTGAGTTTATCCATCAGCCGCACGTAGTCCGCGTCGCCGAGAAGATTCTTGCCAATACTCGGTGCGTTTAAATAGGCGTAGTAGATGTCGGTATTTTCATAGTCTAAATCGAGCTGTCCAGCGGGGTAGTTAGACAGTGATTGACCGAGTTCGCCTTCAACATTCTCCCGACTTAATATCCAGTGTTTTACCAATCCCTGATCGACTAGATCGTGCCAGTCCAGTGTTTCAAAGATCTCTTTGCGAACAGTTGCAGGGGCTTGTTGGGCAAAGGCGGGAAGGACGAGTCGAGCGACCTCTCGTGCGGATGACAGAATGGTGTCGTTTATAACAATGACAGATACCGTGGCTTTAGTAACGCCGTCGAAATAGGTGTTGTGTATGTCTTCTGTTTCCCCCGTTTTCCGGCCGCTAAACATGATCCGTTCAGATAAGGTGTGTAGCGGGTATTGGTCGATAAATTCCTGAAGTGGGATGGGGCCAAGACCGTGAAGAAAAATTGGCTCGTGGTGGTGTAAAATTTTTAATTTAGAAAATCGGCCATCAACATCCAGGCCAATAAGGATATTGATGCGCTCACCAGAAAACCCCTTAAAGTCCACGAAGTCGTTTGATTGATAGGCATAGCCAATGATGTCATTAAGCTGGTATATCGACCAGATTTTGGACTCAATATTTAATTCGGGTGGGCGTGTCGCGCGTGGGAAGAGCGCTAGTATGTCGCTTTCGAGTGTTTGCGTATCGTCTGTGCTCGCATAGGTGTTTTGCGACTGTAGCATGCAGAAATAAGAAAATACGATGATAACGAATAAGGCAATTAAGTTCTTACCTACGGGATGCTGGCCTAGGTGTTTTTTACCTAAACTTGTCCTTCTATTGAAAATAGGGCCTTGATTAAGCAGGCACGTTTTACTCATGACGGCACCTGATGATTTTATGTGTTATTTAATGGAGGAGCACTGAGCGTAGTGTCTATTAGGAGCTTAAGTTAATGAATAGGACTTCACGTGCAATTGCCTACTACTTTGGTGGTGAATAATACGAAAGTAGTATTTAGCTATGGGGTTTATCCACTTTAGTTTAATTGTACCTTAGTGCTCAAATGTTAGGCTGAATCTCTTTTAGCTTGTGCTACGGAGAATAATAATGAAAGGTTTGCCTGCCGCAAGTAACTGGCGGCTGCGTGGCGCGATGCTGGCTGCATTTGCATCATTATTCATGGCCGAATTGGCCTTTGCTGATACGGACAGCAAGGAGGTTGAAAACGTCAGCGTAGTCGGTATGTCACCTTTAGGTATTGGTGTGCTTACCGCACTGTCGCCATTTCAGGTACAAGTATATTCGGCAGCCGATATCGATAAGGACAAGTCCTATTCGGTGGCAGGATTTTTGGATCAACATGGTAGTGGCATTTCGGTGAATGACGCGCAGAGTAATCCTCTGCAGCCAGATATTCGCTTTCGAGGCTATGCCGCATCGCCGTTATTGGGTTCGTCTCAAGGTGTGGTGGTGTATTACAACGGCGTTCGAATAAACGAAGTGTTTGGCGATACTGTCAATTGGGACTTACTGCCTGCAAGCAGTGTGCAAGAGATGGCTTTGGTGGCCGGGGTGAATCCGGTCTTCGGCCAAAACGCCTTAGGCGGCGCCATCGTGATTAAGGGTAAAACAGGATTCTCGTCTCCAGAGGGTGCCCTTGACCTCAGTGCAGGCGCCTTTGGCCAGCGCGCTATTTCGGTATCTCAGGGCTTCCACGGCGAGAATTGGGGCGGATTTCTGTCATTAGAAAAATACGATGAAGATGGTTGGCGAGATTTTTCGCCCACTGAGGCAAGGAGTGCCTACGCGTCGCTAAGTCGCCACGATGCGCGTAGTGAGCTGGATGTGTTTTTTAATTTCTCTGATACCTATTTAAAAGGCAACGGTGCAATTCCCGTCGGTTTGTTGGAGGCAGACAGAGAGGCAGTTTTTACGCATCCGGATTTAACAGAAAATCAGATGAGTATGGCGAATATTGTCTACTCACGCTGGTTGTCCGATGATGTAAAGCTATCGTCAAATCTCTTCTACCGTCAGGTGAATACCAATAGCTTTAATGGTGATGGAACCGAGTTTGAAACGTGTGACGCGCCCAACGATGATGTCCTCTGCGAAGATGATAGTGATGAGCTAGCGCGAGATCAGTTCGATAATCCCGTAAGTAGTGAATTTAACGCGGTCAATAATATCAGCCGTAGGCAGCAACGAAGCTGGGGCGCGAGTGCGCAGCTCTACTGGAATGTAGAGTTAGGGGAGCTGGTTCACCACATTACGTCCGGGGTGGATTATCTGGCGGGAATGACAGATTTTAATTCTCAAGTTGAATTTGCAAGGTTAACGGAAACGCGATCGACAACTCGATCTGGACTATACGACGCAGAAGGTTTCACATCCTTGCGCGCCGTTACAAGAATGGCTGCGTGGTATTTTTCTGACACATTTCTGCTTAGTGAACATTTTAGTTTAACTGCCATTATGCGTTATAACGTGGTCGACGTTGGGTCAAAGGATTTGAGTGACGAGCGCCCTGAATTGACTGCAAATCATCGCTATAAAAGTATGAATGGCGGACTTGGTATGAACTGGGTCTTATCAGAATCGCTTAGTATGTATGCGGGAGCGTATCAATCGTCGAGGGCGCCAACCCCAGTTGAGCTTGCTTGTTCCCACCCGGATGCCCCCTGTGTATTACCCAATACCTTCCTTGCCGATCCGCCCTTGAAGGACGTGCTTGCCCGCAGTATTGAATGGGGGCTGCGTGGTGAATCGGTGATCCGTCAAAAAGCAGCGCTGGAATGGCGTGTCGCTTTATTTAGTACTACTAACCACGACGATATTCACTTTCAAACGGTGGGCGGTGTCTCGTCCAATCAGGGATTTTTTACCAATATTGGCGACACGAGGCATCAAGGTCTAGAAGCGAATACCGCGCTAAGGAGCGGCAAGTGGCTTGTGGATTTAAGTTATACCTACCTCGATGCTAGGTATGAAACTGCATTTACCTCTTTTTCACCGAATCATCCCAATAGTGTTAATGGGGCTTTGATGGTAGAAAAGGGCAATAAAATTCCATCTATACCTGCGCATAACGCCAAGGTTTCCCTTGCTTACGAATGGACAGAAAAACTACGTAGTCGCATTGCGGTGAATGCCAGCAGCGGCGTGTATTTGCGTGGTGATGAGGCGAATCAAGATAGCAAAACAGCCTCTTATTCTGTGGTGAATGCCAGCATCGAATATCGTCCCACTAAGCGAATAAGGTGGAATATTGAGGCCAAGAATATTCTTGATGAAGAGTACGAGCGCTTTGGTCTATATGGTGAGCCAGATGAAGTCTTAGAAGATTTAGATAATGAAAGTCCAAGATTTTTGAGTCCCGCAGCACCACGTAGTGTAGTGCTAGGCGCAAGCTACCATTGGTAGAAAAATATCTTCTTTGTCCCTGGCTATGGTAGTCGGGGGCAAGATTTTTTAATTTTTATGGTCCTCATTTTATATCTACTTCTAACAATACCCTTTGTGTCTTTCCTTTATCGTATTCCTTTTATAAGGCGCCGTGGGCTGTCTAAACACCAGCAATAGTATTCTGCGGTCCTTTAGAAGTAGTACTTTCCTAGTTAGGTCTCATATCCAAAAGACATTTTATTTTGGCGCAAGGTGGTATGGGGGAATATTTAAAAGGTGCGCATATTAGTTGCGTCCTAGCGAATGCTGGGACGAATTAATCATTGCGTACGATTTTTCGGCGCTGACGTTGGCATAGAAAGCCAAAAATTTTTGGGGGATCTCATGAATAAGAAATTAATAATACGGCACATGATTTCTGGCGCTACAGCGCTAGCATTTAGTATTCCGGCTATGTCGGCTGTAGAAATTTATAATGAAGAAGAAACGACCGTATCCATAGATGCGTCGTTCAATACTTTCTTTGTTCAAAGTGATACCAATAACGATATTACTGGTGTCGATCGCACACAGTCTCGCGTCAAGATGGGTTTGCTCCCAAATTGGGTCGGCTTTAATTTTAGTAAACAAGTCGGCGATCTAAAAATGGGTGGTCGCTCATCGTTTTGGGTAACCATCAACGACAGCGATACTGCCGTGACATCAACGGGGATTGATGTGCGTCAGTTTTACGCAACAATTGACGGCGATTGGGGCCAAGTACTTTTTGGTAAAGACTTCACCCTGTTTAGTCGTTCTAATATATTCCTAGATGAAATGCTTCAGGGCTACGGTGCGGTAAACGATACCTTGGGATTAATTGATGGCCAAGGCGTGTCATTTGGGCATATCGGTAGTGGTTATCACTACCCCTTCCCACATGCGCAGATTACCTATCGCACGCCAGAGCTCGCCGGTGGTTTTAAAATCGCGTTGGGCATCATCGATCCGGGCAATACCACCACTGATACCGGTGCGGGTCGCAGCAGCGAAGAGAGCATGCCGCGCTTTGAAGGTGAGATGACCTACAACACCGCATTGGGTGAAGGCAATTCACTCACCGCATGGCTGGGCTTTTTACAGCAAAGTTCCGACAGCCAAGCCGTAGGTGTTGATGACGTTGATTCACAGGGTCTTTCCTATGGCGTTAAGTTTAAAACCGGTGGTTTTGCATTCAATCTGTCTGGATTCTCTGGTCAAGGTTTGGGCTTGCTGCTCGGGCCGGCCACCGACGCTGCCTTAGGTTTGCAAGGGCTGATTTCTGAAAGCGGTAGCGAAGTGGATAGCGACGGCTATGTAGTGCAGGGATCATACACCCTAGGTGCTGAGCGGTTTGTTATTTCCTATGGTGAAACCACCGTCGAAACAGCGACAGAGTGGAACAACAGCACTAGCCAGATCGCGTGGTTCCACGACATCAATTCAGTGCTCCGCACGGTGGTTGAATACAACGTTAATACCATTGAAATTGGCAACAATGAAGAAGAAACCAGCACCATAGCCTTGGGTCTCGTTGCCAACTTTTAGTCGTTAATCTCCCTCGGGTCGATGCTTTCCGGGCTTGTTGTAACAGACAGCTCGGATTTTTTAGTTTTGCCGAGCAGTGGCAAGGTTTGAAATCTACTACTAAATGACTAGGTTTAAGGACACCAAAGTACAGTTAATGATTTTGACTAATAGCTCTAGCATGAGTGATAAGAGCCTTAGGTACCATTCGGGCTGAGTTTACTATTGAACATACATAATGAATAAAGCGAGGTTGGAAAAATGATATACGCACAACCAGGTGAAGCCGGCTCTGTTGTTACATTTAAGCCACGGTATGAAAATTACATCGGTGGTGAATGGGTCGCCCCCGTCGAAGGAAAATACTTCACAAACCTAACCCCAGTGACGGGTATGCCGTTTTGCGAAATACCCCAGTCGTCACCCGCTGATATTGAGCTAGCTTTAGATGCGGCGCACAGAGCGAAAGATGCATGGGGTAAGACCTCTGCAACAGAGCGTTCAAATGTACTGCTAAAGATTGCCGACCGTATTGAGAGCAATTTAGAAATGCTCGCCGTGGCAGAGAGCTGGGAAAATGGCAAAGGTGTACGCGAAACATTGAACGCGGATATACCTTTGGTTGTTGACCATTTTCGCTATTTTGCGGGCTGCATCCGCTCGCAAGAAGGCACGGCCGCTGAGTTAGACGAGCACACTGCGACTTATCATTTTCATGAGCCGCTGGGTGTAGTCGGTCAGATTATCCCCTGGAACTTCCCGCTGCTAATGGCCGCGTGGAAATTAGCTCCAGCATTGGCTGCAGGTAACTGCGTGGTGATGAAACCAGCAGAGCAAACACCGGCTAGTATTTTGGTGTTAATGGAAGTAATCGCAGACCTAGTGCCACCGGGTACGATTAATATCGTCAATGGCTTTGGTAAGGACGTAGGCGCGGCTTTAGCCACTAGCCCTCGCATTGCCAAGATCGCGTTTACAGGATCAACCGCAGTTGGCGCGCAGATTCTAAAATACGCGGCGGACAGTATGATTCCATCGACGGTTGAACTGGGCGGTAAGTCTCCCAATATTATTTTCGAAGACGTGTTGAACTACGAAGAAGACTATATCAGCAAATGTGTTGAAGGCACCTTGCTGGGCTTCTTCAACCAGGGTGAAGTGTGTACTTGCCCGTCACGGGTATTGGTACAAGAAAGTATTTACGAAGACTTTATGGAGCGTGTCATGGTTCGCGCTCATGAGGTTAAGCAGGGTAACCCGCTGGATACCGACACCATGGTTGGTGCGCAGGCGTCATTGCAGCAGCTTGAGAAAATCCTTAGCTATATGGACATTGGCCGCGCCGAAGGCGTTGAAATGCTGATTGGTGGTCACCGTAATGTCTTAGAAGGCAATTTGTCTGGTGGCTATTATATGCAGCCTACTCTGATGCGCGGGCACAATAAAATGCGCGTTTTCCAAGAAGAGATTTTTGGGCCAACACTGGGTGTCACCAGCTTTAAAGACGAAGCTGAGGCGCTCAGTATTGCCAACGATACCGAGTACGGCTTGGGTGCCGGTGTGTGGACGCGGGATATGAATCGCGCCTATCGCATGGGTCGCAATATTCAAGCGGGTCGGGTGTGGACGAATTGCTACCACTCCTATCCAGCTCACTCGGCCTTCGGTGGCTACAAGAAGTCTGGTATTGGTCGTGAAAACCACAAGATGATGCTTGATCACTACCAACAAACTAAAAACTTGCTGGTGAGTTATAGCACTAGCCCGCTGGGATTCTTCTGAGTCTCGGGCCGCGCTGCGCGGTTTAATGACCTGAATCGCTTGTGTATTACGCCGTCCCCGTCGCAATGCACAGCGGTTTTATACTTGCGCTAATTAAGCTGACGGAGTGAAGGCTGTAGCTTAAATTTGCTGAGTATAGTGGGGCCGGTACTACTTCTGTCAGTGGTAGTACCACACAGTTTTGGGACCTTATGTTTGCCGCAACGTCGAGTTGCGGCTTTTTTTTAGCTACGTATTTTTGGTATTTACGTCTGCTAAAGAAGATCTGTTTATCGCCGTTTGTTAGCCATTTCTCTGTCTTGCACTGGCCAATGTCTTAACACCAAAGGGGGGCACGCTATAGGTCTAAAGTACAGTATTAGCCTTGAAGGGCTCTGCTTAGTATTGAAGTGTGGCAGGGGCAGTTTGATCTTTATCTGCTGTTTGGCACTACAAACTCAATAATTCGTTAAATAAGAGAGGTAAGCCTTATGTGGATAAAACCAGCATATCAAGATCTCAGGTTAGGTTTTGAAGTCACTATGTATTTCGCAAACCGTTAAATTTGCTGGCTGCCTAAACGGTGTTTGGGTGGCCGCGTCAGAGAAGTAGATCGCAATGAGAGTTCATGTATTAGGTTCTGCCGCAGGCGGCGGATTTCCACAATGGAACTGCAATTGCCAGAATTGTTACGGCGTTCGCAATGGCAAAATACACGCTATTCCACGGACCCAGTCGTCGATCGCTGTCAGTATCGATGGCGATCGTTGGCTATTAATTAATGCCTCGCCCGATATCAGGGCGCAGCTAGAAGCCAGTACGGCGCTGCAGCCCAAACGCGGCTTGCGAGACACCGGTATTGGCGCAGTGGTGTTGGTTGACAGTCAAATCGACCATAGCAGCGGCTTGTTGATGTTGCGCGAGGGCTGTCCCTTTGATGTGTATGCCAGTCGTATGGTGCATCAAGATCTAAGTAGCGGGTTTCCCATCTTTCCCATGTTGGAGAGTTGGAACGGCGGTATTAACTACTGCGAACTAGCCATCGACGGCAGTGCCGTGACCCCCGTCGGATTTGAGGGCTTACAAATTACCGCCGTGCCAATTTGTGGCAAAGCACCACCGTACTCTCCGCACAGGCATGATCCGCATCCCGGCGATAATGTCGCGCTATACATACAAGATACCCGTAGTGGAAAAAGCATTTTTTATGCGCCGGGTTTGGGCGGCCTTGACGAGTCTGTTATTGATTACATGATTAGCGCCGACTGCTTGCTAGTAGACGGTACATTTTGGCGCGAAGATGAAATGATCTTCGCTGGTGTTGGCACCAAGCTCGCTAAAGAGATGGGGCATCTACCGCAGTCTGGTCACGGCGGCATGATTGAAATGCTGCGCTGTTTTCCAGAGCAGCGAAAAATACTGATTCATATTAATAACACCAACCCGATACTTGATGAAAATTCCCCTGAACGCGCGATATTGGCTAACGAGGGTATTGAGGTTGCGTTTGACGGTTTAGAAATAGACCTTGATACCAATGACAGCCTTCTTAGTAAGGTGAATACATTGGCGCCAGACGCGTCGCCTACGCTCGGAAGCCATAGCTTAGGAAAGCAGAGCGTCGGAAGCCAGAGGGCAGGGCAGTGACCATTGCGCTGAGGGAGGCACCCTTTACAGAGGCGCTGTCGGTATCTGAATTTGAACAGCGCCTGCGCGACAAGGGACGCCTATACCACATTCACCACCCCTTTCATGTGGCCATGCATCAAGGTCAATGTAGCAAGACCCAGATACGCGCCTGGGTGGCGAATCGCTTTTACTACCAAAGTAATATTCCCATTAAAGATGCGGCGGTACTGGCTAATTGCACTGATCAGGCAACGCGCCGTGCGTGGGTGCAGCGAATAATTGATCACGATGGCCGTGGTGATGATCTAGGTGGTATAGAGGCTTGGCTGTATTTAGGCGAAGCCTGTGGTTTAAGCCGAGACGATTTGCAATCCCACCGCTACGTGCTCCCCGGTGTTCGATTTGCAGTGGATGCCTATGTTAATTTTGCCCGCCGCGCCAGCTGGCAAGAAGCGGCGTGTTCATCGCTGACCGAAATGTTCGCCCCAGAAATTCATCAGCGCCGCTTAGATACTTGGCCAACGCACTACCCCTGGATTGATATCGAGGCCCTTGGCTATTTTCGTAAACGTTTAAGCGAAGCCCGTCGAGATGTTGATCATGGTCTAAGCGTCACCTTGGATTATTTTCGCAGTGCTGAGCAGCAGCGCCATGCCCTGAATATTCTGCAATTTAAATTAGATATTTTATGGTGTTTGTTAGATGCCATCAGCATGGCCTATGTCTACGACCGTCCCCCCTACCATCATATACAGAATGAGCAAGTTCTATGGAGTAGCCTATGACGCAGTTAGAGGCAATATCTACTATCGAGCAGGGCATCGTGCCGGTCTTGAATAAGCACTTTCGTCTGCAGTGGGAGCCAGTGCAAGACAGCTTTGTGCTGCTGTACCCAGAGGGCATGGTAAAGCTAAACGCGAGTGCAGGTGAAATACTCAGTGCCTGCGATGGCAAAAAATCGGTATCAGACATAAGTGATTTCCTGGAGAAAAAATATCCCGATGCAGAGGGTATCTCCGCCGATGTAAACGATTTTTTCTCGGCGGCAAAAGCAAAGGGCTGGACTCATTTTGTCTAGCCGAATTGGGCCGCCACTGTGGTTATTAGCGGAATTAACTTATCGCTGTCCCCTGCAGTGTCCTTACTGTTCTAACCCGCTTGAGTTTGCGCAGATTAAAGACGAGTTAAATACCGACGAATGGCTTCACGTATTGCGTCAGGGCCGCGAACTTGGCGCTGCACAACTCGGGTTTTCTGGTGGCGAACCGCTGTTGCGTCAAGACCTGGAAGTCTTGGCGGCGGAAGCTCGCGGATTGGGCTACTACAGCAATCTCATTACCTCTGGCATGGGCTTGAGTTACGAGCGCGTTGGTGCGTTAAAAGCGGCGGGATTAGACCATATTCAGCTCAGCTTTCAAGACAGCGAAAAAGAACTTAACGACTATATAGCGGGAAGTCATAAAGCCTTCGATAAAAAATTAGAGATGGCCCAAGTCGTAAAAGAATTTGGCTACCCGATGGTCATCAACTTTGTTTTACACAGACACAATATTGACCATATCGAATCGATACTCGACCTCTGTTTGAAGCTTGGCGCCGACTATGTCGAGCTGGCCAATGTGCAATATTACGGTTGGGGTTTGCATAACCGTGACAACTTGATGCCGTCGGCAGAGCAGCTTCGTCACGCGGAAGAAGTCACCCAGCGTTATCGAAAACAGCATGATCAAAAAATGCAGCTCATTTTTGTGGTGCCAGATTATTATGAAACCCGGCCCAAGGGCTGCATGAACGGTTGGGGCTCGGTCTTTCTTACCGTCGCCCCAGATGGTTTAGCGCTGCCTTGCCACAGTGCCAGAGACTTACCTATCGCATTTCCCAATGTAAAAACGACCCCTTTAAAAGACATCTGGTACGGCTCCGATGGCTTTAACCGTTATCGCGGTGACGATTGGATGATAGAACCCTGCCGCAGCTGCCCAGAGAAGGAGCAGGACTTTGGAGGTTGTCGCTGTCAGGCCTATCTGCTCACTGGGAGCGCAGAGAATGCCGATCCTGTCTGTGATAAGTCGCCGCACCACCACGTTATTCAGACTGCGGTCGCGCAGGCGCAATATCGAGATGCTGAGGTACAGCCGCTGCTATTTCGGAATACCAAGAACTCACATCAAATGGCGAAGCGCTGATGAGATGGTTTCTGGGATTTCTTGCCGCACCTTATTCAATGAATGGGGTTAACGCCTACTTTAAGCGTGTATTTCTCGCACCTTTGTTTTTTGTTATTTCTGCCCTAGCGGTTTGCTCCAACGTTAATGCCACTGAGGTTCTGAGAGTTGGCGTGCTGAAATACGGCACGGTTAACTGGGAGCTTGAGGTTATCAAGCGTCATGGCCTAGATCGTAAGCACGGCTTTGAATTGGAGGTACTTGAGCTAGGCTCGCCACATGCCACGGTGGTCGCACTACAGGGTGATCGGGTTGATGTGATTGTGAACGACTGGGTGTGGGTCAATAAACAAAAAAACACCCAGCGGGAATATGGCTACTCGCCGTACTCAAGCCAAATTGGCGGCATGGTGGTATCGCCTGACTCAGGAATACGTTCCTTGTCGGATCTGCGTGGCAAGCGTATTGGCGTTTCGGGTGGGCCGGTGGACAAGGGCTGGCTCCTATTTCGCGCTTACTCTGCTGAAAAACTCGGTGTTGATTTGGCAGAGATCAATGACGTGAAGTATGGCGCGCCCCCCTTATTAAATCATCTGCTACTAAATGGTCAGCTTGATGCGGTTGTGAACTACTGGCACTACAACGCCCGTTTACTCGGCGAGGGTATGCGCAATTTGGTGAGCACCGAGGACATACTCGCTGCGTTAGGTATTGAGCAAAAAGTACCGATGCTCGGGTGGGTCTTTGATCGACATCGAGCAGAGAATCGTCCCAAGCTGATGAACGCCTTTTTCTCCGCGTCCTTTGACGCGAAAGCGCTGCTGGCTAATTCCGAGTTGGAGTGGGATGCCATTCGGCCGCTACTAAAAGCTGAAAACGACAATATATTTGCGGAATTAAAACATGCCTATCGATCTGGTATTCCAGAACCGCTAACAAAAGAAGACGCGCTAGCGATACGCAAAATCTACGACATTTTGTATCCGTCAATTCATCCGGGCGTTGCTGCGGAGTCAGATACGCCGGCGATGATACGGCTAAAAAATTCAGAGCCCAATACACGTGACAACAATAATAAGTTCGATGAAGGGATGTTCTGGTGGCAGTACCTACGGCACCAGGAGTCTTAAGGTGACGTAATTGTCTGCTGCTAAGTGGCGTCTACTATCCTTTATCGGTCTGCTAGCTTGCTGGCAGGCCATCGTCGTGATTTGGCAGCCAGATATGTTGCCGAGTCCGGTCGAGGTTGCGCTGCGCGTGTGGCAGGAAGCGGCGCACGGGGATCTACTAGCGAATTTATTTGCTACGACGAAGCGGGTGGGTTTTAGTTTTATCTTAGCTATGTTGCTCGGTGTTCCCCTCGGCTTATGGATGGCGTATTGCCGTCGGGCAGATCTATTGCTCGACGGCATTGTTACCGTGTTTATGAATATACCTGCCCTCGTTGTTATTATTCTTTGCTTTTTATGGCTGGGGCTAAACGAATTAGCAACAGTGATGGCGGTGGTTATTAATAAAATACCGGTCATTGTTGTCACCATGCGCGAGGGTGGCAAGTCGATAGACTTTAAACTGATGGCAGTCGCGAAAGCCTTTCATATTTCCCGCTGGCGAACCCTTGTCGATGTGTATCTGCCCCAGTTGTATCCATACTTACTCGCTGCAACGCGGGCAGGCTTGGCCTTGGTTTGGAAGATCGTATTAGTTGCCGAGCTTCTCGGCTGCAGCGATGGCGTAGGATTCCAGCTCGGTATCTATTTTCAATATTTCGACATCCCCGGCATTCTGGCCTATACCTTCGCCTTTGTTGGCATTGTTATTTTACTGGAGGCGGGATGCATTCGGCGCTGGGAAATATCGGTAATGAGGTGGCGCCAATGATGGATGTGCATGTGACCAACAAGACCTATCACAAGGGTGCGCCGTCGATCATCCAAAACCTCGACTTTGAGGTGAAGGACGGCGAGTTTTTAGCTATTGTTGGCCCGTCTGGGGCAGGTAAAAGCACCTTGTTGAATCTTATTGCCGGTATTGACACAAAATTTGAAGGGCATATTCGCTTTAATACCTTGGAAACCCGCTCATCAAACCTCAGTATTATGTTCCAAGAGCCGCGCTTGATGCCGTGGCTCAATCTGCAGGAAAATGTCTGCTTGGTGTCAGATTCACCAAAGAGTACACTGGCTATTAATCGCGCAGCGGAATTGCTGGAAACCGTGGGAATTACCGGTTCGCCCGAGCAATATCCCGGTCAACTTTCTGGCGGCATGCAGCGCAGAGTTGCGCTGGCTAGGACGCTAATGGCCGATCCAGATATTCTATTGCTTGATGAACCTTTGGTGTCATTAGATCAGCCTGCAGCAATGGCCTTGCGTGAGTTACTGCTTAGGGTGTGGCGGGCGCGCAAATGTACCGTGATTTATGTCACCCATCAGTTAGAAGAAGCTGTGGTACTGGCAGATAGAATTCTGTTTTTATCGACGTCGCCGACAAGCATTATCAGGGAAGAGATAATTGATTTGCCGCGACCACGGCGGACGCAGGATGTTGACGCCGTTAAACACGGCATTTGCAAGCGAGCGGGCTTGTTGAGCGGTCGGCTTGCGTAGTTGATCCTGTGCAAATGAAACGTAGTGGGCTGGACAGAATGTTTATTTGAAAAATGACTATTGGCGAATGCCAAGTCAGTTCTTACTATAAAAAAGCTATAAAAATAAATACGCATCGAGGGTAACACAATGAATAGGGCAGAGAGGCGGGAGCTAAGTACATACGGTCCGGCGGTGGCCTATGGTGGCTCAGACAATCCAGTTGCAGCAGAGGCCGCCAAAGAACTATATCAATCGCTTATGATGGCACGACCTGCCTGTGTAGTGTTTTTCTGCTGTGTCGATTATGACAGAGAAGAGCTAGGCGACACCTTGGCAGAGCTATTTGGTGATACACCCGTACTGGGCTGCACCACCGCCGGTGAAATTTCACCTATGGGCTTATCCCCCGGCTCGATTACCGGGTTTTGTCTGTCTGCTGACCACTTTGTGGTAGAAACCACACTACTAGAAAATCTGTCTACCTTTTCTGAGCGCGGCGCTTACGACACGGTGAAAGATATGATGGCGCGCTTAGAGCGCAGAGCGATCGAGCCATTGGCATATAACAGCTTTGCTCTGTCGCTGCTCGATGGAATGTCGATTCGCGAAGAGTTGGTGCTTAGTGCTTTAAACGAAGCACTATCCGGTATTCCCTTGGTGGGTGGTTCTGCGGGAGATAATTTGCACTTTCGAGATACCCACGTTTACTACGACAAGCAGTTTTTTAGTAATGCAGCAGCCATTATATTGGTAAATACCACCTGTCCTTTTACGGTATTGAGCGGGCACCATCTGGTCGCTGCTGGCGATAAACTGGTGGTGACAAAAGCTGATGCAGCCAAGCGTATTGTTCACGAATTAAATGCCGAGCCGGCCGCGTTGGAATATTGTCGAGTGATGGGTATTTCGCTTGATGAGCTAAGTTCTACGACATATGCCTTACACCCATTGGCGGTGCAGGTCGGTGACAATTACTTTGCCCGCTCTATTCAGCAGGTGAACGACGATCTTAGTCTTACCTTCTTCTGTGCGATTGATACCGGCATTGTGTTAACCAAAATGCGCGATGGTGGATTGGTTGCCGAATTTGAACAGCGTATGGACGCGGTAGTCGCCGAAATTGGCGAACCACAATTGGTGATTGGCTACGATTGTATTCACCGCAGAATTGAAGCAGAGGGTAAAGGTATCTATCCAGAACTGTCGATGTTGTACCAGCGTTATAAAGTGGTGGGTTTTAACACCTATGGGGAACACTGCGATGCCATGCATGTAAATCACACCTTTACTGGTGTGGTTATTGGTGAGGCCACGGAATTTTCAGTCTAGGGCGGCGTCAATTTATTAGTAAATGGGTATGCAAGAATGGAACGTAATGCAGTGCAAAGTGACGGCGTGGAAAGCGTAATTGAAGCCTTGCGCTACGAGAATGAAAAATTAAAAAAAACCAATCAAGTTCTTATCGAACGAGTTGAGCAAGGTTGGGCTAATTACGGTGACGCCTACCGCTCGTTTCAAAATGCGGCGCTGCTTGCCGACAAGGTTAAAGATCGCACCATAAAGCTTCGAAGAACGCTCTATAAGCTCGAAGAAGCCAATCAAAGTCTGTCGGAAACCCGTTTAGAGTCGGCCCATTCTCAACAGCGTTTATTAGACACCATAGAAAGTATTTCTGACGCGATTGTCCTCTTTGATAAGAACCGTAAACTTGTTTTAGCGAATAGCCATTTCTATGAATTTTGGCGAAACACTGAAGCTAAAATTGAAGTGGGTGTTACCAGCTTTAAAGAACTAACCCCAATGGCGCTGGAATACGGCATTTATGATCCGGAAGGAAAACCCTTCGAAAAGCTCGTACAACGAAGTGATGTTTTTCGTGATTCAGTGATCAGGCTTGCGGATGGTCGTTGGTTGCAAGTATCAGAAAGACCGACCGCCGATGATGGCTTGGTGGTTGTTTACAGCGATATAACTCAAGTAAAAGAAAGTGAATTCGCGCGCCAAGAAAAAGTACTGGCCGAGCAGAACCGAATTTTGCAATCACTGATTGCCAACTTACCTCTAGGCGTTGTTTTGGTGAACGGCGAGCGCAGAGTAGAGGCCTGGAATGACCGCTTTGCAAATCTAGTTAATTTGGAGCCCGCCAAGGTAAATCGCGGCGCAGACTTTGATGCCTTGTTTTACGATTCGCCATTGCGAAGTTTCAGTTATTCGCCCGACTCCAGTATTCATCGTGGTCAACGTGCACTCTTCGAAGCCGAACAACTACTCGATGATGGCCGTGTTATCGCTATTAAAAGCCATCTCATTCCAGGCGGTGGTAATGTAAATACCTACCAAGACGTAACAGAACAGCGCCGCACCGCAGAGGCACTCAAGAATGCGTATAAGCATATGGAGCAGCGTGTTCATGAGCGTACAGTTGAGTTGTCTGCCTTAAATCACCAGTTGCGTATTGAGATCGAGGAGCGTGCCGTGGTTGAACAGTCCTTGCTGGAAGCAAAGGGCGAGGCAGAAGAGGCAAATGTTTCTAAAACCAAGTTCATGACCGCCGCTAGCCATGATCTTTTGCAGCCGCTAAATGCGGCTCGATTATTTGCTACTGCGTTATTAGATTATGATTTGCCCGAGGGCGTAATAAAACTAGTGAAATCGCTGAGTTATTCGCTCAGCGATGTGGAGTCCTTGCTCGGTACACTGGTCGATATATCCAAATTAGAAGCAGGTATAGTTGAACCAATTTTAGATTATTTTCCTGTAAATGAATTAATGCGAAATTTAGCGAATGAATTTCAAAAGCAGGCAGAAAGAGAGGGATTAGAATTTAGTTTTGTGCCCTGTAATATTCCGGTGTACTCTGATAGTCAGTTGCTGGCGCGCATTCTTCGTAACTTCTTGAGTAACGCAATTCGATACACCCACAGTGGACGAATACTCCTTGGCTGTCGACGTAGAGCTGATTATCTAGAAATTCAAGTGTGGGATACTGGCGTGGGTGTACCCAGTGATCAGCTTCAGGAAATATTCCTGGAGTTCAAGCGCGTCAATGCTAAAAAGCAACGTGAAGACAAGGGCCTTGGTTTGGGCTTGGCGATTGTTGACAAGCTATCAACTGTACTCAACCATGAAATTAAACTGCAGTCAGTGCTCGGTAAGGGCTCGGTGTTTTCTGTCTGTGTTCCCTACGCTGGTGAGGCGGAGTACACCTTCATTGAAGAAGAAACGCGTATAGAACCTCAGCAAGATCCCCTGTCAGGCAAGCGAGTACTGGTGGTCGATAATGATTGGTCTATCTGCGAGGGTATGACCCATGTCTTGGCCAATTGGGGCTGCGACGTTGTCACCGCGCAGACCTTAGACGATCTACGCAGGAAGCCAGAACTATTAAATCCGCCGCCGGATGTTCTGGTATTAGACTACCACCTCGATGATGACGCGACTGGGCTAGAGGCAGAAGTGATTGTAAGAGAGAAATTGGCTAAGTCAGTACCCACGGTATTGATCACCGCTAACTACAGTAACGAGCTGCGTCAGCAAGTTAAAGAGCTGGGCTTTCATCTGCTGAATAAACCGATCAAACCCTTAAAGCTTAAATCGGTATTGGTTTATCTTTTATCTTGAATATTTTAGCGCCGTATTCGATGAATCCCTGAGTTAAATGCAAAATTCCTTTGCTCAGTGCGAGCGATGCAAGTAGTGATCAAAGTCTATGGCCGATGCGCAAAGCACGGCCTTCATCCGATTTTGAACCTTTAGTTTTCTTAATATCGCAGACACGTGAGCTTTCACTGTGGTTTCTGCAATGCTTAATTCATAGCCGATCTGTTTATTTGACTCGCCCTTTGCCATTCGCTCAAACACCAGTAATTGACGGCGGGTGAGTGATGAAATGATTTCTGCTGGTATGCCAGTATTGTCTTTTCTGCGGGTGTGGCTGCTGTCACCGCTGCGACGAATAATGTCGGGCGGAAGAAATGCTTGGCCATCGAGTATTTGTTCAATGGCGGCGATGATCTTTTCGCGGGGCATGGATTTAGTGATAAAGCCCACCGCGCCGTAGGTCATGGATTGCAGTACCACGTTTTTATCTTCTTCTGCCGACAGCACGACAACCGGGACGTCGGGATAGGTACTGCGTAGATTCACAATTCCATTTAAACCATCCATTCCCGGCATATTCAAATCGAGTAGTACTAGGTCTACGTCGGCGTGTTGTTCTATGTATTCTAGGGTTTCATCTAGCGACGCAGTCTCGGCAATTAAGGCTTCGGTAAAGCGCTGCTGAGTAGCGTTTCTAATCGCCTCGCGGAATAGGGGGTGGTCGTCGGCAATAATAATATGAATCATGATCTTGATACCTCGTGCTGAGATAGAACATTTATCGTTATGTTGGCGCACGTAGTTCTAATATAACGCAATGCGAACCGCTTGTTGATGCTTAATGTGCGGCAATGCCATATCTGCTGAGTCGCCATAGAATTAATCACCCCCTGCTTTTCTTTTTAGTAGACCGTGTTTGGGATCGTAGCCAAAAATGGCTAAGGCGAGAAATACCAATGTAGTTGCGATACACACGCTAAACGCCTGCAAGTTGAATTGGCCGTAAAGGGCGAAGCGAATAAGTTCGATGCCGTGGGTGAAGGGATTCAGGGCGCAGATCTGATAAATAATTTCATTGGATTCTCGCATTTTCCACAGCGGATACAGTGCCGAGGAAAGAAAGAACATGGGAAACACGATGAAGTTCATTACGCCGGCAAAGTTTTCTAACTGACGGATGACCGACGATAAAAATAAACCCAAGGCACTTAACATGAGTGCGGGGAGTAGAGCCGCGGGTAATAAGTAGACGTAGCCCATAAGCGGCGGGGTGATGTCGAAAAGGCGCGCAATCGCGATAAAGGCATATACCTGAAATAGTGATACTAGCGATGTCGCAAGTAATTTGCAGATCAGCAGATAGGCGCGGGGAATTGGGCTGGTAAGCAGTACACGCATGCTTCCCACCTCACGGTCGTAGACCATCGACAGCGAGCTTTGCATGCCGTTAAACAGCAAAATAATGCCGATTAGCCCCGGCGCAATATACACCTCGTAGCTGATATAGGTTTCGTAGGGGGGAATGATGGCAATGCCAAGGGCGGAGCGAAAACCTGCAGCAAATACCGCAAGCCATAGCAGCGGTCGAACTAATGAGGAAAAAAATCGCGATCGCTGTTGCAGAAAGCGAGTCATCTCTCTTTTTAGAATGCCCACAAAGCAGTAGTAGTACGCTGAAATAGTCATACCACTGACCTTGTTAATTGCGAAAATAATGCCGGTAAATCCTTGGCCTTGTGCTGCTCTTGCAGCGTTTTCGCTTCACCTTGGGCAAGGCATTTGCCCTTATTCAGTATGAGTATATTGTCTTGGTCGTGCAGTTCTTCTATGAGGTGCGTTGTCCACAGTGCAGCAATTCCCTCGGTTTTACAGAGCGTTCTCACATGTGCATTTAAATTCGCTCGACTGTCTATGTCGAGTCCAGAGGAGGCCTCGTCGAGTAAGAGTAGTTTGGGACGATGAAGTAGGGCGCGTGCTAGTTCCACGCGGCGTCGGTGGCCGCCGTTTAAATCTCGCACACGGTCGTGTTGCCGGTCGCCAAGCTCAAACCGCGCCAGCTCCTGCTGTATGCGAGCACTTACTTCTTTTGGGGAAAGCCCGTGCAGTGCGCCGTGGTATTCAAGATTTTGTGAGACGCTTAAATCAAGGTCGAGTGTGCTTTGCTGAAACACCACGCCAATCTGGCGCATGGCTTGGTTGCCGTGTGTGTTGAGCGAATAATTGAAGACGTTGATCTCGCCGCTCGCGGGTTTTAGCAGCCGTGTAAGCAATGACATCAGTGTGGTTTTACCCGCGCCGTTGGGGCCGAGTAGGCCAAAGAATTCGCCCTCTGCAATATCGACATTGAGTTTATCGAGTGCGAGTCGCTCACCGTATTGGTAGCAGAGATTTGATATATGCAGCGCGGCAGATGTCATAGGGCAGATATCACGGTTTTACCGCGACCCCCCAAGGAAATCGCCCCACCTTTATACTCTTGAGTACGGTGAGGGACTTCACGTCGATGATCGATACGTCGCCGCTAATACCATTGCTACTGATGAGTCGAGTTTCATCGCCGTTAAGTGCTAGGTGCCAAACTCGGCGGCCAACGAGCAAATACTTAATGACTTTTTGCTGAGCAATATCAATGACTGCAACATGGTTTGCGGGGCCGAGTGCAACAAAGGCAAAGCGGTTGTCGTGGGTTAGGGTTATGCCAACCGGTTGTATTTTATCCTTATACACGCCGGGAATTTTAAAAGTGTACACATGGGAGATGGTTCTGTTTGCGACGTCGATAACGCTGACGGTGCCGCCAATTTCAGACGACGCCCACAGGGTTTTGCCGTCATCACTAAATTCAACATGTCGTGGCCGCTGATCAACCAAGGTGTTGTCGATAAGCTCATGGCTGTCGCTGTCTATCCAATGCAGCATATTGCTGGTTTCAGATGTGTTAACCACCCATTTACCATCGGGGCTGATGGCCATACCCTCGGGTTCTAGGCCTACATCAATTTGACTAATAACCTCACGCTTCACGGTGTCGACTACGGTCACTATCGCGTTGTCTTCGTTAGAGATATACAGGTCTTTGTTATTGGGATGCAGCGCGAATTGTTCTGGGTCTACACCGGAGGGGAGGTTGGCAATGATTTTCTGAGTTTTCACATCTAGCACTTGCACGCTGTCAGAATCGCTGGCGCAAATATACAGTTGGCTAAAGTCTTTGTTAAAGGTAATGCCCCGTGGCCTAAGACCGACCTCGATAGTTGCTGTCACCGTCAGGGTATCTAGATCAATCACCGATAAGGTATTGTCTTTCTCGTTAGAAACGTACACTTGTTCGGCTAGGCTGGGCGTAGCGAAACCTATAGAAGCGCCCAAAAATACGCCGATAAAGTTTAACGGTGTGCTTGAGCCGATAACGCGAATGGCGGATTTAATTGTCATGATGTTCTCACAGTGTAGGTGCCTCGAACGCGCAGCTCACTTCGGGGCGGTCGTAGCCCAGCGTGTCCATTTCTGAATGGGGGTGCAGATAACCTTCCTGCGGCGACTGGCTAATAAGCGCATTGGGTTGCACCAGTGGGATAGGTTGGCGAAGTTGGCCATTCCATTTTCTAAAGTTTAGGCGGCGACCCTTAAATGCACTGAGCTGAAAGTTGTCGCTGAGTAAATACTGATACAGCGTGGTGTCATCGTTGGACTTCGTTCTTGTTATCGCCTCGCCAATAGCACGTACCGCTAGCCATGCGGCATAGTCCACATCGTTCATGTCGCGCTTGGCATAATCGGTGAAGCGGTTTTGTAGCTGGGCCGCGCCCCATTGTTCAATACTCCAATGCCATCCGGTTGGGGTTAACCCTTGTGTTCCTGCGGCGGGTCTTGGCAGCCATGTGTTGTAGGGGATGTATTCGCCAATATCGCCTATCTCATCGGCAATTAGCGTTACATCGTAGTCTTTTGATTGACTGAATAGTTTAATTTCGTTTTGAGCTGAGCGCCGTAAGTCTGAATTAAATTGCCACTCACGCTCGTCGATGATATTTGCGCCAAATCGTTTTGCTGAGCGCTTTAGCGCGGCGCTAAATAATTTATCTTCCTCCCGTTGACCACGCAGTAATAACCATTTTTTCCAGCGTTTAGACATCAAAAATTGCGCAAGTCCGTCGGTGAGCATGGCGCGGCTTGGAATAGTGTGCAGCAGTCTCGGCTGGCATTGTTCGTTGCGAAGCACATCGTCTTTGGCAGAAACATTAAAGATAATTGCGTGCTTGGCAATGTGCTCGTCGCGACTTAGCGTGAGCAAGGTCGCTGCTGGCAGTTTTGCCACAATGAAGGTATTCCCGCTGTCGATCCACACTCTTGCGGCGGCAATCGCACCGTCACTATCATCAAACAGTTTTGCTGTTAATTGGTAGTGTTCGCCGGTAAAGCGTCCGGTGGTATTGTTGTCGGCAATCGCGACGTTGGCGCCGTCTAATCCCGAACTTTCTGGTGCGCTGCGAATATTTGATAAAGTCGGAGGACGCTCTTGTACGTGTTCAAGAAATAACACTGGAACATCGCGCTGCACTGAGGGCGCCGCGTTGGTAATCTGAGTGCTTAGAGCTAAACCCAAGCCTAGGCCCAAGCATAGGCACATGCGTGGACGTAAGCCTAGAGCAAAAACAAGCTTAATCCATAGGGTTAAGCAGGGTGTCGCAATGAACGGGTGTTTGTTCATGAGACCTAAAGTGTAAACCTAGTGGCGAAAAAAAATGGTGGCGCAGATAACGCCCGGTGATCAGTGCCGCTGGCAGCGTTGATATTCATATCCGTTAGTTCTCGATTTTTATAGTGATGATACTTTCGGCATTGCGTACTGCTTATTTATATACCCGTTCATGCTATGTGGAGCGCTGGCCTTTTGATATATGCAAAAGGTCGTAATGATGTGAGACTAAAGTAGTAGATTATTCGTCGCCTAAAATTGCTTCCATTTCCTCGCCTATTATTTTGCTAACTACTACTTAGGGTGTAGTTGTCGGCTTCATTCCTGACACCAAAGCACAATTGCCCGAACTCACCCGTTTGATACGCTATCAGCAGAATACGAATTGGCTGGGCGCGGTGCCATCAGCTTCAAAAAAATAATGTCAGATTGGTTGAGGAATATTATGCGTAATTTATCGGTTGGGCGCGTTCTACGTAGCGGCGCAGTGTTATTTTTCGGTGCGCAGGCTGCATTGGTGTTAGCGCATGGCGATGTGACACCGCAGGCGGTAAACACCGAGACTTTACCTCAGTTAGGCGAAGAGTGGCGCGAGACAAACCCTTATCGCGGAGATGCTGAAGCAATCCGAGTTGGTGATTCTGCATACAACCAGAACTGTGCACGTTGCCATGGCTTAGAAGCGATTTCCGGCGGTATGACCCCAGACCTAAGAAAACTAAATGACCCAGCAGAATATATAGACATCGAAGAATCTGATCAGTGGTTTATGACCCGCATTCGCCACGGTGCGGTGGTCGATGGCCGTGTATATATGCCTCCATTTGAAGGTATTTTAAGTCAAGAAGCCATGTGGGCGATCCGCTCATATTTAGATACCAGAAAACTTGAAGAATGAGATCTGAATAATGGGTATTTTGCGCGCTACCTTGTTGCTGCCCACGCTGTGTTTACTGGCCGTGTTCACTGTTGTTAACACGGCGCAGGCACGTAAGTACGATGATGTTATTCAATCGAAGTATATTGAGTTTGCGGTATACCGTGATTTTCCACCCTACTCATTTCTAAAAGATGGCAAGCCTGCGGGTATCGACGTAGATATTGGCAAGCGCATCGCAAGTGACATGGGAGTTGAAGCACGTTGGCTTTGGCTGACGGCGGATGAAAACCTCGATGATGATCTGCGCAATGCGGTGTGGAAGGGCAGTGTAGTCGACCGCAAGGTGGCCGATGTGATGTTGCGAGTACCCTATGACCGCGAATACGCCTATGCTCAAGATGGCTACGGCCTACCCCGTAATGACATGGTAGTCATGTCGTCGCCCTATCATAAAGAATCCTGGAAATTAGTTCGGGATATTAATAAAACTCGCAAAGTTCGCAACCTTGCGATTTTTCAATACCAGCCCATTGGTGTCGAAATAGATAGTCTCCCAGACTTCTTCTTGGTCGGGACCTTGCAAGGACGGCTGCGCGAAAACGTCCATCACTATCCAACGGTATTTGCTGCCATTAGCGATTTAAAAGCCGGAAAGCTAAGTGCCGTAGCGGGCATGCGCAGTCAATTAGAGTGGGGCTTGCCAAATAGGTCTGAAAATCTAGATATCGATGATGACGGGCTTGAGTCTCTGGGGCGTAAGAGCTGGGATATTGGCATTGCCATCAAAGACAGCTACCGCCAACTCGGTTATGCCGTAGACGGTGTGATCGTGACGATGGTGAAAAACGGCGATATGGAAAAAATATTTTCAAGCTATGGCGTGTCTTATGAACAGCCCTCCATGTACGACGTTGCCGCTGAATAAAATAAGCTCAAGAAATTAATAGCTCACCCGTTTCTATCCCTTAAAACCCGAATACTTATTTTTACTACTAAAACAGTACCAATGGACAGTAAGTGCACGTCTCTAGATCAATTGTGAGCTGACCTAGAGCGTCACATACTCAGACCCAGATCGCACTAACTTGATCGCGAATAGTTTAAAAATATTTGCGTACAGAGTGATGCGACGGATTAGAAAATACTCGGTTTTTGAAAATAAATCTAAGTGTTAGTTAGGAGATTTACAATGAAAATAATGTGCATGGCAAGATCTGTCACTGTGGCCGCCGCCGTGGCAGCTATGAGTTTCAGTTCGCTACTTAACGCGGGTGTTACCGATCAAGATATTTTGAATGATGCTAAAACCACCGGTGATATTGTTAGCTATGGATTAGGTACGCAGGGCCAGCGTTACAGTCCACTTAAAATAGTGAACGACAAAAACGTCCAATCGTTATCACCTATTTGGTCGTTTTCCTTTGGTGGTGAAAAACAGCGCGGGCAAGAATCACAGCCGCTGATTAAAGATGGTGTTATGTACGTTACCGCGTCTTATTCACGTATTTATGCTGTAGATATCGCCAGCGGTGAAGAGCTTTGGGAATACGATGCGCGTCTACCAGACGGCATTATGCCCTGCTGTGACGTGGTTAACCGTGGCGCAGCGCTGTACGGCAACCTAGTTATATTTGGCACACTAGACGCAAAATTGGTCGCCCTAGATATCGAAACCGGAAAACCAGTCTGGCGGAAGACTGTTGGTGATTATCAAGCTGGCTACTCAATGACCGCGGCGCCTTTGATCGTTAAGGGCATGGTGATTACCGGTGTATCTGGTGGTGAATTCGGTATTGTCGGTAAAGTAGAAGCGCGTGACGCAAAAACCGGTGAAATGGTTTGGAGTCGTCCCACTGTTGAAGGTCACATGGGTTACCTACGCGGCAAAGAAAATGGCATTACTGGTGGTAAAGCCGGTAAGACCTGGCCCGGCGACATGTGGAAAACCGGCGGTGCAGCAACATGGCTAGGCGGCACCTACGACCCAGAAGTCGATCTGCTATTCTTCGGCACCGGTAACCCCGCGCCGTGGAACTCTCATCTGCGTCCCGGTGACAACCTGTACAGCTCATCACGTCTTGCTATAGACCCTGACACCGGCAAAATCGTGTGGCATTTCCAAACGACACCACACGACGGTTGGGATTTTGACGGCGTAAACGAGCTCGTGTCGTTTAACTACAAGCAAGGTGGTAAAACCATTCAAGCAGCGGCAACCGCTGACCGTAACGGTTTCTTCTACGTGCTTGATCGCACCAACGGCAAGTTTATTCGCGGTCTTCCTTTTGTTAAAAAAATGACGTGGGCAAAAGGCTTGAACAAAGACGGCTCACCGATCTTCGACGAAGCAATGCGCCCCGGTAATCCAGCAGACACAGGCGCCGATGGCAAAAAAGGTAAATCAGTCTTTGCGGTTCCATCCTTCCTCGGTGGTAAAAACTGGATGCCAATGGCATACAGCCAAGACACCGGCTACTTCTACGTGCCTTCTAACGAATGGGGCATGGATATTTGGAACGAACCTGTTAACTACAAAAAAGGCGCAGCCTACCTTGGTGCCGGTTTTACCATCAGACCTGTTTTTGAAGACCATATCGGTTCATTAAAAGCGATTGATCCAGTCTCTGGTACCGTGAAGTGGGAATTCCAAAACCCAGCGCCACTATGGGGCGGTGTTCTTGCTACCGCAGGCAACCTCGTCTTTATGGGTAACCCAGAAGGTTACTTAATGGCCTTCGACGCCAAAACCGGCAAAGTACTTTATAAGTTCAACACCGGCTCTGGCATTGTTAGCTCACCCATAACCTGGGACAAAGATGGCGAGCAATACGTCACCATCGTGTCTGGCTGGGGTGGTGCAATACCATTGTGGGGAGGCGAAGTAGCCGCACGTACTAAAGAGCTAAACCAAGGTGGCAGCGTGTGGACGTTCAAAATTCCTAAAGCTAACTAAGACAAACACCGTTTGTAAAAGACGGTAGTGAAACTAAAGCCCCGCTTGGATGCCAAGTGGGGCTTTTTTGTGGGTGAAAATAGCCGGTAGGAGGCTTGAATAGATGGACGGCCAAATATCCAATATATGCCTTGTATCCGTACTTTTTGACAATGTGAACAATAGCGTCATTCCCATTAACTCCGGAGCCAGTTAATTAACTTATTGATATTTATAATAAACGCGATATGCTCAGTGGAAAGGGATGTTTGGCAGAGATAAAGGGAACTAGTCTTCGTTTGTCTGGTGCTTGCTAATAGTGATGTCGCCATCTCATTGAAATCCTTTAATATTTTTAATTCTTGCTGAAGCCCTAGCTTTGATAAGGGGGCCAAAGTGATATATGGCCTGAGTCGTTATAACTAGCTGTTATGTTTCCACAGCAGGAGAGTCATTTGCCATTTTCTTATAAGACTGAATCAAAAGAGTTTGGAAAAGCCCTGCTTGAGATGGCTGTCAGAGCGCATAGAGAGCAGATTTCTCAGTATGTGTCTAAGGATAATATGCATAGCTTTCAACACGGAAGAAGCTGGCTGACGGTTAGAGAAGATGGGACAGAAGAATCATCATTCAAAGAGACTGGCGTTGAGCTAAGCATTGGATATGAAGACCTTATTAAAAACGACATTAATCAGTTCTTTCAATTCCTAAATACCTTTATTGAAGGCTTTACCTCTCAAACTATGCAGGGCATGTTTCAGGCGATAAGCGAAAGCTGTGACAAAATTGGGAATACCGTAAACCAAAAAGAGTACGCCTCCCAAGCTGAGGCGTTTTTAGAGATGCTGAAAAAAGTTGAATTTAGCGTTAACGAAAATGGCCAAGTCGAACTCCCACAGATTCATGTCGGCACTGATACTGCGGAACATCTAATGCAGTCACTGGAAGCACAGGGTGAAGAGTTTCGTGCAGAAGTAGAAAGAATAAAACAAGATAAATCCGAGGCAGCACTAAAAAAAGAAAAAGAGAGATTAAATAAGTACAAAGGTATAGATATATGAAGGCTTATTTAATCTCTATTGGTTGTGACAACTACCAGAGTGAAACGCTTAATAATCTATCTGGCGCTGAAAATGATGCATCAGCTGTTTATGATGTCTTAGTTGACTCAGAATATTCGATATACGAAAAAGAAAGTTCATATTTTCTGAAGTCCCCAGTAATAAGCGATGTTAAAGGAGCGTTCGAAGAAGCTCTATTCGATAAAGAATGCCCAGATATTTTTACGTTATTCTTCGCGGGGCACGGAGGTGTGATTGACGGTACGTACTACCTTTGCTTAAACGAAACTAAAACAGACAGAATGAGCTTAACTGGGCTATCGCTAACCGAGATCTTTAGAATAGTCTCCTCTTCGGGGGTTAAGCACGTAAATTTAGTCATTGACGCCTGCAACACAGCAGGGTTAGTTAATGACTTGTTGTCCCTGATAAAACCCGAACTTATGGGAGCTAAAGGTTCATTTGGTATTTCAATACTGGCTGCAGCTGCTTCAGATGAATATGCTGGTGAGGTAGCGGGCCAAGGACTACTAACAGGTAGTCTAATCGATCTAATTTCTGGAAGAGATAAAGTTAATTCAGATGTTGAATTCCTCGATCTTGTGAATTTGGGACGTGTAATATCGACGAAATTTATACAAGAAGGAAGGGATCAGACACCTTCTTCGTGGGGGATGAATCTCTACGGGCCAAGCATATTTTCTAAAAACCCATATCATAGCCAAGACGACACAATTTCAACTCATGATTTTTCGTTTATTCCTCCCGCGTCTAGAGTAGGAATGGTGCTACTGAATTATAAAGATGATCTTTGGGCTTTATATGACGACCTAGGAAATACTGAAGGCGTCCGTGAATTTTTAGAGGTGATTAGGTCTGCAGGAGAAGCCGTTGATAACATTGATGATCTAGTAACCTTGCTAAAAGGCGTCGGCTATAGATTCATAGAGAAATATAATCCTGAATGTGATTTTAAACAGCTTGAGTTGATCAATGCTATTTCCACCGTCCTAATTCCTCACTTGTCAAACGAGAAGGCTCGAGTAGCCTTTTCAGAATTCATGGATTTATTCAAGTTATTTGGCGTCAGATTGCTAGATGATGCATTGGCAAACCTTCAAGAAGATAAATATTACTTGATAAACAAGGAAGGCGCTGGATTTGATGTGCTATCAAATTATTACTATTTGCCCATCAGATTATCAAAGCTTTTAGGGTATTTTTCGCAATTACTATTGGTTGACGAAGGAGAAGCCGAAAAAGTTTCTGCATTCCTTGATTTGGTTCGTAAGGACTATAGTGGTCATCTTGTCGTGATGTCTGAAGAGCAGGCGCCGTACCTACATTCTTTCTTTGGGATATATAATGCTTTAGGCAAAGGGGAGCAAGTTAAAGACCTCCTTATCTCCTATATGCGCGACTATATTGGTTGTGAAGGACAAGTTGCGGCTCTTAATCTACCTGCTGAAGATACATTAAAATTCCTGATTCAAAGATATACACAGAATAAGGTGAATATAGAGTACAAATCCAATCCGGATAGTCTGGGGTCTTCGTTATTACTACAGTCTAATGCCTATGGCATAGGTGAAGATGTAAATTTAGTTTTACATGTTTTGGATAGGCATAGTTTTCATCTGTTTATCCCCAGAAATATTGATCAGTTCGGGGAAAAAACAATAGAAAACGGGTTCAATATGGTTCTTCGATGTGGATCAAATTTTTGGACGTGTAAAGATTTCAACGATATTGTTAAAGAACATTTTGATAAATATTCAGAAATTGATCTTTCTTCTTTAAGCTCTATTGAGAAATATTCCAGTGTTGCCAGCTCTTTTGTTCAACCTGATCGTATTCCTCTAATGGTTTAACCCATGATAAAAAAACATAACAATCGCAAGCACTCGGAACATGATCTTGTCCCAATTTAACGGACACCAAAATCTAATAGATGAGGTGTCCTATGCCAAAATACACAAAGCCAAGAAAGACCTGGCAGTATTCAGATGAATTCAAAGTGAAAGCGGTTCAACTGAGTTTGATTGACGGAATTCAAGTCAAAGAGGTAGCGGACACACTCGACATACATCCGTTCATGCTGTCACGATGGCGAAAAGAGTTTCGCGAAGGCAAGATTGTGGCTGATAAACG
>NZ_JANZNQ010000024.1 GCF_027257955.1 Zhongshania aquatica
CTCAGCTTGCTTAAGAATGGCCATAATCTGGCTATCTGAATAACGGGGTACTTTCATGCAGAATCTCCTTCAAACTATTATGAGAAAATTCTACTTATCGCTCCAGCTATTTATCGGGGTGATTACCGGCACAAAGGCGGCGTCAAATTGCATCTCACCGTCGATATTAAGTTCAGGTGCGCGCTGTTTGGCAAGGGCTAGGGCATCAATGACTTTGTCGACTCGGGGGTGGCTAGCCGAACCCTTTGTCGAGAAAGTCAGCATAGCGACCTTGGGTTGTTCCTTTGTTAGGCGAAGATAGCTAGCGGCACTGCTGATCGCGATGTCTGCTAGCTCGTCACTGCTGGGGTCGGGTATAACCGCACAGTCTGCGTAGCTAACGACTCTGCCGTCACTCAGTTCCATTAGGAAGAAGCTCGATACCAGCTTTGTGTTCGCGGCTAAACCTAGGCCTTGAATACCTGCCCGCAGTACATCGGCGGTAGTCGCAGTGGAGCCTGCAACGCCCGCATCTGCGTAGCCAAGTTTAACGAGTACTGCGGCGAGTAAAACAGGGTTTTGCAAAGCCTCGCGTGCTTTTTCTTCAGTCATGCCTTTAGCCGCTCGCGCCTCTGTAAAGGCGATGACTGCTTTAGTGCGCCAAGTCTCTGCATCTGGATGTTGGTCAAAGACTTCTATTCCCGCGGACAATTCAGTGTTGCCTGGCGCACTTATTAGAATCGGTGTAGCTAGACCTTTTTCGGCAAGTATCGTCGCGGCAGTTATTGCGCGAGGGTCGTAGTGCTCTGGCAGAATAACGCGCTTAGGCGTTTGTTTGGCTTGCTGATGTAAGGCGCTGAGTATTCCGCTCATGGTTGGTCACTTTGTCGGTTTTGGAGAATGGAGTTACATTGGTTTTGTTTTACTATATTGCTTTTGGAAAGTGATACAGCATTCAGGCCGGAGAACCGGCCTGAATGAAGAGTATATCGGATGTGGCGCTCAGAGTTTAGGCGAGTAGTGCATCCGGAATATCCATTTCCATGTGCAGCAGTGCTAGGCTGTGCACCTTGCCCTGGGCATCCATGATCAGCGTTTCGGTGCCACCACCACCAAGTGAGTCTTCAAGAATGAAGTTCAATACTTGCAGGTTGGGCAGTTCGTAACGCTTTACGTCGCCAAAGCAGATTTCTTTAAAGTGCTCTTTAACTACCGCAGTTGTTAAATTTGCACGCAGAAACTCATACAGCTCCGGTGTGCGGGCTTTAATACCTACATTAGAACCGTCACCTTTGTCGCCTGAGCGAGCTATTGCTACATCAAATAATTGTACACGGGCCATTTTATACTTCCTCCACGATCACGCGGGTGGTGACTTTAGTTTTGTCGATCAATGCAGGCCAGTACCCCACAATCTCGGTCGGGCGTGGACGGCCAGCCGCAAAGCCGGTTACACCAACAGGGCCGCTAGTGATAAGCGGCGCCAGTTCGCGAGCCAAAATATTCAGTAGGTTCTTGTCGTGGCTTTTGGCGCCGACGCGCAATAGCACTTCGCTGGGCTCTTGTTCTTGCTTCACAATGCCCTTGTAGCACACATTGGTGCCGAACAACTCAACAAAGCGGTCTGCTTCTGGAATCGGCTTGCCGTACATGCCGACACGCTCAAACAAGATGGCGGCGCCAAGATTGGCTTTCTCTATCGCATCTGGGCCGGTGTAGGTTAGCTGGCCAACAATCTTGTAGCCATCTTCATACGACATAGACACTTTGTACGTAGGCGTTGGCGCTGAACCCTTCACGCCGCTGACACGAACGCGGTTGACACCATCTTGCTCTAGCTTGATGGTGGTGAAGTCGGAGGTGCAGTCGGGCCCTAAATAGTTAACTGGGTCGCCCAGTTCGTACATCAGCTGCGAGGTCACAGTATCAATGTTCACAAGACCGCCTGTACCTTCGTGCTTAGTTACCACAAAGGTGCCATCCGCTTTGGCTTCAACCACAGGGTAGCCGATACGAGCGAAGTCAGGCACATTGCGCCAGTCGTTATAGTTACCGCCAGTACACTGGGCGCCACACTCAAGGATGTGACCCATGACGGTACCTGCGGCGAGCTTGTCAAAGTCGTCCATCGACCAGCCAAATTCGTAAATCAGTGGCGCCAAAACCAGTGATGGATCGGTCGAGCGACCTGTCACCACGATGTCAGCGCCTTGAGCTAGTGCGTCAACAATCGGCTTGGCGCCGATGTAGACGTTGGCGCTCGACATTTTATCGAGAATGGAATCAACTGCGTCGCCATTGTCTAGGTTTTTGAACTTCTCGCCAGAGGCTATCAGTTCAGGCAGCTGCTCTAGAATGTCATCGCCTTCAACGATACCGATTTTAATGCCGGTCATGCCCAGCTCTTTGACCACCTTTTGAATCGCCTCAAGGCAGCCTTTGGGGTTCACGCCGCCGGCGTTGGCAATCACCTTAATGCCCTTCTTCTGGCAGGTCGGTAGAATTTGACGCAGCATTTCTACGAAGTCGGTAGCGTAGCCCGCCTCAGGATTACGCAGCTTTTGCTTCTGCATAATACTCATGGTCACTTCGGCTAAATAATCCAGCGTCAGGTAATCCAGTGGGCCTTCTTCAACGAGGCGCAGCGGACCTAAAAGGCTGTCGCCCCAGAAGCCTTGGCCATTGGCGATAAGCACAGTTTTATCTTGGCTCATAATACGTTCCTGTTTGCGTGTTAATCGAGTTAAGTGGGTTCGGTTATAAAGCGATTATTTAATCCAAGCCGGTTTGCGTTTCTCTAGAAAGGCGGTCAGCCCCTCGCGGCCTTCGTCAGAGCCGCGGGTCTCAGCAATGCGCTGGCTGGTGTCGGCAATCATGGCGGCGTCTATTTCGCCGTCGGCCACATCCAGTACTAGGCGTTTGGCTTCGCCGACGCTGCGGGGGCCATTGCGTAACAAATTCTTGGTGATACCGGCAATGCACTCGTCGAGCTCGTTGCTGGCGACAACTTCAGATACCAAGCCCAGATCTAGGACCTTCTGTGCACTGATTAACTCGGCGGTAGTGAAATAGCGGCGCGAGGCGCGTTGGCCAATTGCGCGAACTACGTAGGGGCCAATGGTGGCTGGAATCAAACCAACCTTCACTTCGCTCAAACAAAATACGGCCTCGGGTGAGGCTACTGCCATATCGCAGCAGGCAACTAAGCCGACGCCGCCACCGTAGGCGGCACCCTGTACCCGCGCAATTGTGGGCTTAGAGAGAGAATTCAGCGTGCGCAGCATCTCGGCCAGCATGTTGGAATCGCGCAAATTCTCTTCAAAGGTATAGGTCGCCATGCGACGCATCCAATTTAGATCGCCACCGGCGCAAAAGCTCTTACCGGTAGAGGCCAGTACCACAGCGCGCACGGCGGGGTCTTCGTCGGCTTGTTTGAAGGCGGTGGTAAGAGCGGCAATCACAGTGTCATCAAAGGCATTGTGTATCTCGGGACGATTCAGAGTAATTGTGGCTATGCCACTATTGCTGAGTTGATACAGAATTATGTTCTCGCTCATACCTTGTCCTTTGAATGCGTCTAATAAGCTATAGCTATTGATGTAAACTGTGATTATAAAAACACTGTTTATATCGAATTGCTAGAGCATACCATAGTGATTTGGTAAATTACTATTGAGTTTGGCTCAATATTGGCGGGTAGTATGTTGAGCGCATCTAATGTGCTTGTATATTTAAGTTTTGTGGTCTAGTTGATTTTTGTCGTTGAGCCATAGGCTCTGCGCTTGCCTAAGTGAGAAGACGGCGAATATTGGAAGCTAGTTTTTTACTCGCTTTTGAGCGCATTGGTAAAGAGTTAGTAACTAAGCCGATACGAGATAACCGGTGTCACCTGACTGTTACGTCCGGTGATGGGAGGAATGCTACCGATATTGTTTCCGGGGTTGTGCACTGGAGGAGCCCATGCATACGAGATTCCCAGTGTTAACTCGTGGCGTTTTTGCCATTGATAGCTGGTATTGGCAACGAGGTGGTTGCGCGTGAGCGTAGGTACCGTGCCATTTAAGCTCTTATCTTTTACCAGTTGTTGAATCGCATGGGATACACCGCTGCGGAATGTCCATTGGTCGCTGGCCGCCCATTCTATTCCAAGGGTTAGCGACGTGATGTTGTTGAAGCCAAGGGGTAAAAGCGCGTTTAATTCTAAGCCGTTAAAGAACCCTCCCTCCGCTTTATAGGAAAATTGGGCATTGCTGAGCATGTGTTTCCAGTAGGTTCGCCTAAGATCCGCAGTCGCGGCAAACGTAGGCGTAAAACTATGTGATACGCCAATAACAATGGAGGCCGGTAATTGCATGTCTTCAAATCGCCCTTCACCGTTTACTTGGATGTGATTGTTTAAGATATCCACCGCAGTGAGGCGACCCTTTCCCCGCAAATCAGTAAGCTGGGTCTCAAACTCGTAGCTCAGGCCGAGGCTCGTTTGGGGCGTCGCTTGCCAGGTGGCGCCTACTCTTCCACCTATGCCCCAGGCAGCTAGGCCGCCAGAGATTGGGTGGTCGTAAACGAAGTCGAGATGTACGCCGGCAAGAGTGGGGAGGGCGCCGACAATATTGACCAGTCCGCCTGATGCGCGGTTCTGCTGTCTCAACATTTGGACTTGTTTGGCGTCATAGAGGGTCGCTAAATTAAGTCCTAAATTAACGATATCCAGTGCTGCGCCTAAGTGGAGTGTTTCTGTGGCTTGCCAGGCAAAAGCGATCGGGATTCTTAATGCGGTTAGGCGGCTTGACGTCTCTAGTCCGGTGGCGACAGTTCCTGTGCTGGTGGTCGAAAGAAATGAGTCGCGGCCATACTCGATGCCAAAACCCGCGGCGGCAAAAATGCCAATACCAAAGGCCCAGTCATCCCCCCGGTAACTATAGGCTATTTCGGGTAAGTCGTAGGGACCGCGGTTATTTCCTAGGCTAGACGTTCTAACTACTTCGTTGGTGTCATTATTGCGGACGTCGATGGCGGGGTGAATCTCGGAAACCTGCACCATGAGTTCGTGGCCGAGTTTATTGGATAGGAGCGTTGCTGGGTTCAGTATGATTGCAGCTGATCCGGTTTGGTGAGCTACGCCTCCTCCAGCAAGCCCTCGGGAAATAGGGCCAAAGCCCTCTATTCTGGCGAGCTCAACAGCCAAACCTGCATGGCTGGATGTTAGTGATATAAGTATCAGTAATTTTTTAAAGACGTTGATGCGCTTTAGTCTATTCATTTCAATGATCCTGAAGTCAGGGACTAACCCATCGCATTCGGATCGGCATATATACACTAGGGCTTTGAACAATATTCCTCTCGATTCATTCTACACAAAATAGGGTTTTGATATGAAGCATATGGATGATTTCAGAATAGCTTTGTATGTTTCTTGAAGTGCTAAACATATATCAACTTACTATTTGAGAGGTACCCACTTCTATTTTCATGAACTGGGCTGCCCCTAAGATTGTCGACACAAGGTTCTTGTGTTGTGGAGGGCTATAGGCTGTCACTCGTTTGAATAATTTCTTTTGAGCCTGCGGGAAGGCTAAACGCCACGCCATCTTCACCAATGGTGTAATTTTTGAATATCTTGTCCGCACCGTTAAGGTAGAGGGCTTTCTGCCCAGGCATCACCAGCGGTGGTACGATGTGGTAGTAAATTAAATGGCCAACGCCTGCGTCGCGTGCTGTTTCAGCTGCCTCTACTGGGCTGGCGTGGTAGTCGAGAATGTCGTGGGTTATATGATCCGCGATAGTATTGTCGGTCTTTTTCGCCACTTTGTTCATGAGCATGACTAGGTTTGGTGCTAAGGCTTCGTGTATTAGTAGATCAACGCCCTTCGCAAATTGCTGAATATTAGCTGACTTTACTGTGTCGCCGGTAATGAGTAGTGACCGGTCTTTGTAGGTGAATCGGTAAGCTACGGCTGGATCGACGGGGGCATGATTGACGGCCAGCGCTTCGATCGTTAAATCCTCGTCTTTTAATAAGACGGTGAGTTCGCCTTGGGCGGGTTTTTCAAATGCGTGAGCGATAAGCCCGGCTCCGCTCAGCGGGGCAACCACGTCACCATGATGTGCATGACGGTAAGCAGCGTCGTGACTGTAGGCCATGTTAAACCCGTCGACTACGTTTGATATCCCTTCTGGGCCAAACACGGGTAGGGGGTTTTTGTTCGCGCCGCCTGCCCAGCGTAGTGTGCCCATTTCGCCTAGGCCGTCGAGGTGGTCGGAATGAAAATGAGTTAGAAACACCGCTTCAATTTTTCCAACGGGATAGCCCATGCGCATTATGTTTCGTACTCCGTCGGAGCCCGCATCAACGACAAATATGCGTTTACCGGCGATGACCACTGAGCATGGTCCAGAGGCTTTCGGCGCGGGCATTGGGCCGCCGGCACCACAAAGCGCAAAGTGCAGGCCATCGTCGAGCTCATCCACCGTATTGGCGGACATGCGTTTTTCTATCCCTATCTCCATAACTCGACTGGTCAGGCCGGACGGCAGGCATCCCGACAGCGTGATGATGCAAAAGAGGGCGATCAATTTATTCGTCATATTCATCTCCTGGTGCTCTTAGCAAAGAGCTTATGACTGGGCCTATCTTATTGTTTTGAAATACCTTGTCCGTCTAATTTTTGGCATTGTTCTTTGTGGTATTCATGGTGTCCTCCTCGCTGAGTGAATCATTGTTTATTCTTTTGGCGGGCGGATCAGGAGCTATCATATTTAAAAGTTTACGCCGTGTAAATTTTTTGATAGATTCAGGTCAATAATAAAAACTAAAGCGGGCTTCTTGTCGACGCACCCCGCATTAGTACTTTTTCAGGCCGTGTCCGGTATTAAAAAATGAACAATAAAAATGATCGTGTTTTTGGCTTGGCTATCGCCGGTGCAATTTTCACTACGTCTCTGCACGCCGCGCAATTAGAGGAGGTGATTGTCACTGCGCAAAAGCGTCAGGAAGACATGCAAACCGTGCCGGTGTCGGTATCTGCGATTACCGCCGACCAGCTTGTTGATATCGGTTTCAATGATATTGGCGATATTGCTGCGCAAGTCCCCTCGCTAATTGTGCTGACTAATATTAGTCCGCTGGCAACGACATTCCGAATTCGCAATATCGGCAATGCTGGCAATATCCCGAATTTTGAACCCGCCACCGGATTGTTTATCGACGGTGCATTCCGCTCCCGGTCGGGTATTGGCATTGGTGATTTAGTTGATGTCAGTTCTGTGGAGGTTCTAAAAGGTCCACAAAGTACCCTCCATGGTAAGAACGTGACGGCGGGTGTGATTAGCGTTCAGACGCAGGGGCCAACAGAACAGTTGGAAGCGATGTTTGAAGTGAATTTGGGTAGCGACGAGTTGCGCCAAATAAAATCCTATGTCAGCGGCCCGTTAAATGACTGGCTTAGTGGGCGACTAAGTGTCGTTGATACCCGCCGTGGTGAGCTGATGGATAACGTTGCAGGCCCCGGTGCTGATGGCTTGAATAGCTACGCCGTTAGAGGTCAACTCCGGGCGGATTTTTCTGATGTAATCACTGCGCGGCTGATCGTTGGTTATGCAGAAAAAGATATGAATACCTTAACCGGTGATGTCTATTTAAGCGAGGCCAGTCAGCGTATTGTGCGTAATGCCGGTGGTAGTTTAGGTATTCCCAATGATGCCAGCGATAAGCTTATTGATTACGCAGACGGAAGCTACTACAAGGGTGACTCGAACGACATTATTTTGAATGTTAGTTACGCCGGTGATGGCTATAGTCTGACATCGATAAGCAGTTACGATGATTACGATGGGCTAAACATTGTTGGAGATGTTGAGCAAAGCAGTTTGAAAATTGCTGACTTTAACGATAGGCAGCGCGGCAATTCCTTTTCACAAGAGTTCCGTATTGCGTCAGATGGTGGCGAACAATTCAATTGGTTGTTTGGTGGCTTTTACTTCACTAATGAATTTATTCGTGGTGATAAAAGCTTGCCCGAATTTATCACCACGGAAGACGTTGAAGCCTACGGTGATGCGATTGTTGATGAGTTGATTTCTGGCGGTGTATTGCCGTTGAATTTATTGCCTTTGGTGATTCCTGCTTTTGGGGTAGAGGGTGACCGAGGTGATTACTATATTACTCAAGACACTAATAACCTTGGTGTATTTGCAAAACTAGATTTTGAGTTTACCGAAAAATGGAAAGGCGCCGTCGGGATTCGCTATTCCTATGAAGATAAGCACGGCGTGGTTAATCAAAGTACCCAGCTATCTCCTTTAGGTTGTGTGCCGCCACTGAATACAAATTTGCTTTGCCAGGTAACGCCGGACGGAAATAACTTTGATCAAAAAGACGCCTTTGAAGCAGTGACTGGTTCACTGTCCGCGAGTTATTTTTTGAGCAGCGATACTATGCTTTATGGCTCGATCTCGTCAGGTTTTAAGTCCGGTGGTTTTAGTTTGCAAAATGGTACTGCCACTGATGAGTTGCGTCCTTTTGATGAGGAGAACGTGATCAATGTTGAACTGGGAGCAAAGTCAGAATTTCTCGATCGCCGTGCTCGGGTCAATGCGTCTATTTTTCATACCGAGTACAAAGATTTTCAAAATGCCAGTTATGCGGGTTTAGTGTTTATTGTGAATAACGCCGAACTAGTAACAGTGGATGGAATTGAAATCGATTCCACTATGATCTTGACCGAGAACATGATGGCAACGGTAAACTTGGCGTACATCGATACCTTGTACGATAAGTATACCGGCGGCCAGTGCTATTACGGACGGGAGCCAGATAACGATGCAGGTCAGTGTGATTTAAGTGGAGAGGGACTGCCGTCGGGAACAAAGTTTAAAGCCAATATTGCGTTGAACTGGCGTAAGCCATTTTCTGGTGGCGATCTGTATTCTCGACTAGATTATGTCTATTCCAGTTCAGCCAATGCCAGTTCATCGCTAGACCCTCAGTTCGAAATGCCCTCGTCAAGCGTGGCTAATCTGCGATTTGGCTGGCGTAATGAATCAGTTGATTTCGCCTTGTGGGGCAAGAATATCACTGATGAGGAGATCATTAATCAAGTTGCCCCGGCGAATATCCACACCGTCGTAGATGCAAGAGTGGGCTCCATCGAAGGGTCTTATCAGGCATTTACCTTGCCCCAGCGCGCGTTGGGTATTACGGCGCGCTATACCTACTGAGTCTTGTTGGGCCGCAAAATTTTAATAGGTGTCAGTTGCAACTCAGGCATCAGAGATTTTGCAGCCCGCCACGAGACGCTCGATATACCACTGCAGTAATTCTAGCGATCTAGCTTCGCTGATGGTCTGGTCATGAATGAGCTGTTGGCCACCCCAAAATGACATCATCAATAACCACGCGACTTGGCCTGCTTGTTCGGTATCTAGATTCATCGTTCGCGAGATAATAGGTGTGTATATTTCAGATATTAATTTTCTGTAGCGGCGGCTCACGGCGCTAAACGGCGTATTGTGCGATGTGTTATCTGCCAAAAGTGCCCAAAGTGCTTGAACGCGCCCTTCCGGGAAACGAAATAAGACTTGCTGAGCTTTGCTAATTGCGATGACGATATCGTCACCGTGTTCTCGTAAGACACTTCGGGTTTCTGTATAGAGCTCTTCGAACATATAAGAGGCAGTTTGCTCGGTCAGGGTGTTTATAGAATCAAAGTTTTGATACACCAGTTGGCGACTGACACTGCCATGCTCAGCAAGGGTGATCATGCTGAGTGTGTTCCACCCATATTCATCGACTATCTTAGCCGCGGTGTCTAGCAGCATTTTTCGCCGATCGATTTTATTCATATAGGGTCGAGCCATTACCTATCCTTTTTAGTTTGAGTCGCGATGTTTATGGCGTGTCGTTGCCTTTTTTGCGCTGAGTATTTAAGTATTGAGCTTGCCGGTATAGTGCTTGGGCGTTGCTAGAGCTAGGGCTAAGTGTTAGCCATGCTTGGATTTCATCGAGGGCTTGTTGCGTGTGACCGTATTTCAAATTGTAACGGGCGCTTAACTCTAGCAACACAACATTGGTCGGGAATTGAGAAAGGTATGTCTTCAACACCGCGAGTGCTTTATCGGCCTCGCCAAGCTGTTCTAGTGCGACTGCGTACACATAGTTGATATCGCTGCTAGTGGGGGCTAAATCATAGGCAGTTTGTAAACTCGCTAAACCTTTGTCGTATTGTTGTTGGCGAAAATAGGTCAGTGATAAAGCGTAGAGTATGTCAGTATCATTAGGAAGTAATTTGCTCGCCGCCATAAGGCCGTTGAGCGCAAGATTTTCGTCTCCCATTGCCCTATGTAAATCTGCGAGATTGATATAGGCAGGACTGTATTTTCTGTCAATGGCAATCGCGTGATTGTATGCGGTCTCGGCTTGATCGTAGCGATGAGTGTGTCGGTATAGTTCGCCCAGTGCGATTTGTATTGCGGGGTTGTCATTGTTTATTAACAGTGAGCTTTCGTATTCTTTTAACAGCTTATTTAATTCGCGTCTTTGCTTGTCACTTAGTGCGGTGTCATTTGTTGAGCCTGCTAGGAAGCGCGCGACAGTCATTCGAACTGCTTTGCTGGGATCATTGATCATACCGATTAAGTAGCTACCCCGCTGAGCCGGTGGCAGCGCCCCGATGGCAGTAATGGCGCCTATTCGCAGCAGTGCTTTGTCGCTCGCTAAATTTTCTGCAGCAAGTCGAAGGGCGGCGTCCTCAGTAGTGGTGTTTAGCTGGGTGAGTCCAGAGGCGTAGATGATTTCGGCCAGTGTTTGAGTTTGCAGGAGTTTGGTGAGTGCCAAGGTGGAGCTGGGTTGTTGTTCTAGTACGGCGAAAACTTCAGCGTGCTGATCGCCAATATATTTTTTGAGATTGGTCGATATTTGTTCTGCTGCCCACGTTGGGATTTTGTCACTATGGCATTGCATGCATGCATTTGGAATGCCGAAGTCAATGGTATTTTGAGGTTGCGGAATACCGAAGCGATGATCCCTTCTGTCATCTACACCCATATAAGTGGTGGCGGGCATATGGCAATTAACACATTGGCTACCCGCACTGTTGTCGTCGTGCAGGTGGTGTTTTTTAGTGTCGAAAACCTGTGGTGCATGACATTGGCTGCATAGAGCATTGCCCTGTGCTTTTAGTTTTGTTGTGTGCGGGTCATGACAGTTGCTACATACAACGCCGGCGGCGTACATCTTACTTTGTAGGAAGGAGCCAGTAACAAAAACCTCCTCCTTAATTTGGCCGTCTGGGTAGTAAAGTGGCGGCGAGGTGAGTGAGATCTGAATGTGGTCGAGCATGGTTTTATCAAGGGACCAGGTATCAATAATTGTGCGGCGGGCGTGACATTGCGCACAGCTTGAAACTTGGGTGCCTAGGGGGGGCGTTTTGCGCGTTGCGATGGCTTGGTCTGCTGTGCGAGACCAGTCCCCCAACTCCTTCAGTGACTGGCTAAATCCCGCGTGAGCTTGGGACTGTTGGCCACGGCTTAGCCATGCAGTATGGCCGCTAGCATCGCCGTGACAGGCAGTGCAACTTACATTCAATTCTTTGAAATGGCTTCCAAAGGTTTGGCTATCAACATCGTAGGCTTTCTTGAATTCGGTAGAGTGACACTCGGCACAGCTGGTATTCCACGTGTAAGCATAGTGATCCCATTCCAGATCAGACTCCAATGCATACCAGCGTTGTCCGCCTTCTTCTGGGGCGCGGCTATCCCATGCCACCGGCAATGCTTGGTATTTCCCCTTGGGGAGTTCCGCCAAATATTGCTGGAGTGGGTAAAATCCAAAGGTATATTTAATCTCATATCGCTCGGCGGCCTTGCTTGCGTGGTTAATTGAGACATAGAACTTGCCGTCTTCTGAATTGAATTTAAATGTATCGCTATTGTAAGACGCGCCGCCGCCGTTAAAGAGGCCGAGCACCGTGTCGGGGGTGGCGACTTGAATAGATTTGTAATGATGGGACTGCTGCCACGCTGCAGCTTGGTCTGCATGACAGCTAAGACACAGGCTGTCGTCAGCTCTACTGTTTGCGCTAGAAATCGCTAAAAATATTAGTGCGATAATTGTTGGGACTATTTTCATTGTTGGTACTTGTGCGGCGGTCAGATGTGTAGCTAATACTACCGTATTTCAGTGGCGCTATGGCCATTTTTTACATACTGTATATTTTGTGTGAAGAGGCTGTATTGCTTCGGCGTGGCTTTCGTTAATGTGGTGTGTACGAGGTGGCTATCTGATCCGTTGATTTAAATGTCATTATATGTGACATTAGTTTTTTTGGCGCAATATTATAATAAAAAGGTGTTTGGTCATGAAAACGAAAGTTCTGCTCGGCTTACTGGTCGTGGTTGTTTTTGCCGGTAGCGGTTTATGGCTTAAGCGTATTGATGTCATGCTTGCTATCGTCAAGTTTAAAGCTGAGCGGGAAGTGCCAATAGGCCCAAATCGTCCTATTGATTGGCAGCAGGGGCCCGCTGTCGCGGCAGACACCAACGGCCCTGTGCCTCCTAACATCATTGTTATTCTAGCTGACGATTTAGGTATCAATGATATCTCTACCTTTGGTGGCGGCGTAGCCAATGGACGAGTGCAGACACCCAATATAGATAGTTTGGCGGCGGGTGGTGTGGTGTTTAATCAATCCTATGCGGGAGCGCCCATCTGTGCCGCGTCGCGTGCAATGATTATGACTGGCCGCTACCCGACCCGAACAGGTTTTGAATTTACCCCGCTTCCATCGGGGATGGGTCCAGCGGTAGTCAAAATTGCCAACAGTGGTAATCACGGTTTGCCGCCCGCTTTTTATAATCGAGAAGCGGATCTGGGTGGTTTGAGTTATGAAGACAAAGGCTTGCCGGGATCGGAAATCACTATTGCCGAAATGTTAAAAACCAAAGGCTATCACACAGTTCATATTGGCAAATGGCATTTGGGCCGCGGCGCGGAATTCACACCGAACGCTCAAGGTTTTGATGAGAGCCTGTTCATGGCGAGCGGTATGCACCTGCCAGAAGATGATCCTAATGTGGTAAATGCAAAACTGGATTTTGATCCTATTGATAAATTCGAATGGGCAAAAATGCAGTACGCCGCATCCTTCAATAATAGTGGTGATGAACGATTTAAGCCGGCGGGCTATCTCTCTGATTATTGGACCGATGAATCTATTAAAGTCATTAAGGCCAATAAGAATCGGCCGTTTTTTCTGTACTTAGCGCATTGGGGGGTTCATACGCCACTGCAAGCTACCCGCGAAGATTACGACGCCGTTGGCGATATTCAACCTCATCGTTTACGGGTTTACGCTGCCATGGTGCGAGCGATGGATCGCAGTGTCGGACGAATTATGGCGAGCTTGGAAGAGGAGGGGCTTGCCGAAAATACGATCGTTGTTTTCACCAGCGATAACGGCGGGGCAGGCTATTTGGGTTTACCAAAAATAAATGCCCCGTATCGGGGATGGAAAATTACGATGTTTGAGGGCGGCATCCGCGTACCGATGTTTATACGTTGGCCAGCGAAAATACCGGCGGGGCTCACTGTGGATGCACCGATTAATCACATCGATATTATGCCCACGTTGAGTGCGGCTGCCGGTGCGACTTTACCTAAGGATTTAGTTGTCGATGGTCGTAATGTCATGCCTTGGGCACTAGGCGAAGAACAGCAAACGTTACCCCATGACACGCTATTTTGGCAGAGTGGCTATTATCGTGTTGTACGAGACGGGGATTGGAAACTACATGTGTCTGAGCGGCCGAAGAAAGACTGGTTATACAATCTTGCCGATGATCCTACCGAGAAGAACAACTTAGCTGAGTCGCGCCCAGTCGTGTTGGCGAGGTTGAAGGGCTTGCTCGCTGAGCATGCTGCGTCAGCGAGAAAACCTATTTATCCTTATACGATTGAAGCACCTGTCGCTGTCGATAAAACACTGGCCGATGAGTTTTTACCGGGCGATGAGTATATTTATTGGCCAAACTAGGGTCATAGAATTTTCGTTTATGTCTTGCTGGTAGCATGGGTATTGATGATTTCTTGCTCAAGCCGGTCGAGACGGTCTTGACCAAAAATGGAGAGCCCGCCATAGCTGAAACTGGGCACACCCCAGAGACCTTTGTCGTACATGTCTAGCAAGTTTTCTTGGGCCCAGTCTCGCCAATCTTCGCTGCCTAAGAGGGGCTTGGCGGTAGACCAATTAAGACCGCTGGCCTCAACTATTTTTTTCATTCCTGAATCTGTGGCTGCATCGATACCCTCGGCCCATACCGAACGGGCAAACACGTCCAAAAATTCATTGCCTATATGATTGCTGTTTGCGTAGTTCACGAGCGCATAGCAGCGCTCTACCGCAGAGCCCAAAGGGTCTGCCGAAAAACCGAATGGGATGCCATATTTTTCAGCTTCCCGTTTGGTATCTCTAATAATATACATGCCCTTTTGGCGAGGCACCTGCATACGTCTCATGACCATCGGTAGCACTGGTTTAATGACCAATGGTATACCATAGCGTTGAGCTAATTCCCGTGCGCGAACTAAACCGATATAGGAATAGGGGCTTCGCGCTGACCAATACATGGTGATGGGCTCATGATTATCGCCTTTGCTAAGCGGGGTGATGTTGGTCTCATTGGCTGCCGACGACGCTCTGGTGCTAATGGCGCCAATGTCTGAGTTTTTAAGGGCACCAAGGGCCGTTAAGCGTTGTTCAAGGTATTCCAACCGACTTAGGCCCCAATACCATTCGCCACCTGGATTTTCTCCATACTTGAGCATGGCGCTTAGATAGTGGCCATTGTCTTTCAGCAGTGTTTCATTGGCGAGTAGGTGGTGCTGATAGCATTCAAGATTGGCGGAAATACGCTTATCAATAAGCGTATTCAGCGTGTCGCTCTGATCCTGCCAGTATGCTTTAAATATCTCGGCGGCACGGCTTAAGTATCCGTTTTGTAATTCCGAGTGCAATAGTTGAGCGGTAGCACTTAAGGCGAGTTCAGGGGCGTGGGCAGGTGGCGAATCGGGGAATTCGAGACCGTACTTTTTGGCGAGAAAACCACTATCCGCAAATGCATTACTCTCCCAAAGCGTCGGTGCCGGATACATATCCTTTTGAAGGCGAAGCACTGTTCTAAAGTCGTACTCAATATCATAGCGCTTAGATAAGGATTCTAAGACCTGCAACAATATATAGCTGTAGGGGTCGTTTATGCGTAAGTAAACGGTAACAGTATGTGGTTTCTGTGCTTTTTTACGGCGACGTTCCGCAAGCGCACGTTGCCAGTATTGCAAGCGCCTACTTGTTACCAAGCCAAATACATAGGGCGTTAAAAAGCTCATACATTTACTCTTCTCTTGTAAATAAACGCGATTAACCTGCGCTTTTATGCCCAGCCGGGATTAACTATGGCAGTAGTGGTCGGCTTACCAATAGCTTGGTTTTTTTAAGTCCCGCATCGCGGTGATGCAATGCAGCTTGGTAAGTTGGCGTGCGCAGCATATCAATGAACGCCTCTACATTGGGGTATTGTACGATGATGATTTGATGCCAATCATCGTCTGCGCCGATGAGTGTTTGCTCAACGGAATTTAAGGTAAATAATTTTCCGCCCCGTTCCATGACATGTTGGATGGCGACCGCGCCATAGCGGTTGTAGGCGTCTTCGCCGCTTACCTCCGCTTTATTATCTTCGTCATACTGAGCGATGTCGTGAAAAGACAGCATATTGATGAACTGCAGTGGCCCGCCCAGGTCGCTCGATAATAACGCGCGTAATTGCTGCTCGCTTGGATTTAAACTTCCTCTGCCGTGTTTGCCAAGTGCAGTAATAACAGCGTCGATATCGCTATTCTTAAAGGTCATTTTTATATCCTTTGCGATTTTTTAGAGTTTTATTATTAGCAGGCTAGTGCAGCTGCTTAGCTATGATTTTCATCCGCACGCCTATACCGCTACAGCCCTAGTATGGCAGCTTCTGCTACTAATAGTGGTGCGACAATAGGGTGTGCTTTTACGCGATTAATGAATGCTGAAAATAAGGGCCAGCGTGCAGCGTCCATCTGGTAGTTGGCGTAGCCCGCGTTGATAAAGGGGCTAATGATACTGATATCGGCTATCGTTAAATCACCAAAAATAAAACCTTCTTTCGGTACGATTGTTTCAATGTAATCAAGTATTGGGGGCAGATGTTTCTCAATGATTTTTTGTACTAGGTCTTCGTCGGTTTCCTGGTTTAAAAACATGGGCCGCATAAAGCGTTGAAAGAAAATGCCCGACGCGAATTCCGTTACCTTGCTACCGGCGAGCTCCTCAATCCAGCGCGCTTTGGCCTTCGTTTGTGGGTCTGTCGGGTAGATGGGGTGATCTTGGTAAGCGTCTTCAAGATACTCACAAATAACAGTTGAGTCGCATATATTTAAATCACCGTCTTGAAGTGCGGGAATCTTTCCTAAGGGACTTATTTTTAAAAAATTAGGATCTCCCGAATAGGGCATCTGTTGGATTTGCTCGAAGGATAATTTTTTTAACGCCAGTGCGACGAGCACTTTTCTTACATAGGGAGAAACTGAATTGCCGTGTAGTACGATCATAATAGCTCCAAATTATAGTAAAGGAAATTCTACTTTCTGCGATACGAAATATAAAATGAAAAACAAATAATACTTGCTAATAGAAAAACTAAAATGTGCTTACCGAAGCGATCACGTAATCCGTTTATGGCGACCTGATGGGTGCCGTTGAAGTTAGCGGGAACCTCCAAAACATTGTTTTCCTCGGCGTATTGTTTGTATGCCTCTAGCATTGTCGCCATTTTTTCCGGCATGTCGTTACTTAAATTTTTGGTCTCTCCCGGATCTTTGACGATATTGTATAAATGCCATTGACCATCACCGACGGGGCCGCGATTTTTAACGATTTTGTATGCGCCTTGAAAAAGCGCCGCATTACCCCCGAGTTCATAGCCGATAGTATCAGAATCGCCATAGACATGATCGACCTGTTCTCGGCTTAGGGCAACAAGGCTGCGCCCGACAATGGGTTCTATTCGCCGTCCACCAAAAAACTCAGATGGCGCGGTAGTCGAAGTGAGTTCGAGAATGGTGGGTGTGATATCAGTGACATAGGTAAACGCATTGCTCCTACGTGGTTTATCGCTTATTGGCTTGCCCGCGATAATTAAAGGTACCCGCATGCCGCCTTCGCCAGCATAAAATTTGTAATAAGCAAGTGGTGATGCGGCGGCGCTGGCGAAGCTGGGGCCGATAGTATTAAAACTACCTTTAGTGCCCAGAGTTTCGTAATCATTTCGGTAGCCTTGAAGCCCTAGTCCGAATCGGCTTAATAGACTGCGAGGCTTGTCACCGCCGGTTGCCTCGCTGCCATTGTCGGACGAGAAAATGAAAATTGTATTGTCGTACCGCCCTGTGGCTTTTAGGTGTGCTATCAAGCGGCCGATATGACGATCCATCGCGTCGACCATGCCTGCATACACGGCCATACGTTTAGCGTGAAAACGTTTGTCCTCGTCACTCAATGAATCCCAGTCATTGGTGCTGCTCATCGTCATCATGTCGCTGTCAGCAGGAATAATGCCGAGCTCTTTGCTGCGCTTTTGGCGCTGCTCTCTTAGGACGTGCCAGCCCTGAGTATAGGTTTTAATATACTTTTCGGTAAATTCCTTTGGCGCCTGCACTGGAATGTGTACAGCCTGGAAGGGGATATAGGCAAAGAAAGGCTGTGAGTCCGAGTTTGAGTCAATGAACTCGATGGTTTTATCGACTAGGAATTCAGATGAATAGAAATCTGAGGGAAGCGTCGTTTCCTCTCCGTCGGCAAACCAATTCGCTTTCTTATAAATCGGAATATAGGGCTTTTGCTCCCAGTTATCCGCGCCGGTATCTGCCATTGTTATGGTGCGTGAAAATCCGCGCCGATACGGTAACTCATCGCGGGCCTTACCCAGATGCCACTTACCAGCCATATAGGTGTGGTAGCCAGCGCTTTGCAGCATACTGGCGATAGTCACCGCATTACGACTCAGTACGCCGCGATAGTTCTCGTGTACTTGATGTTCGGGCGGAATACTTTCGGGAATGTTGGGCACGCCGTTCCTGTGGCTGTCCACGCCGGTCAGCAGCATGGCGCGAGTGGGCGCGCAACTTGCTGCGGTATGATAATTTGTAAAGCTGATGCCACTAGCCGCTAAGGCATCTAGCGACGGTGTTTGAATTTCACTGCCGTAGCTGGCGATATCGCTAAAACCGAGATCGTCTGCCAAAATGAGTACAATATTGGGTCTGGTGGAATTGCTAGGGGCTGCGTTGGCATAGCTAAAGACTAGCAATACTGATGCCGCTAGTAGCTTGCGTTTGAACGCGTTCATGGTTTAGCAGCTAGTAGTTTTGACGCAATTAACAATAAGCTGGCAACGATCACTTCGATCGCAATCATGTCTGGCGCGAACGCGGCGCCGTGTAAAATCCACGCAGTGATTCGGTATAAGGCTGCGGCGGCGAGCATGAGTGCTGGTGCATAAAACCAGGCTTTGTTTGCCGTCACTAGGGCGGTTAATATCATCAGGCCCATGCCTAAAAAGAATGCACCGGTATCGGCAATTTGTGAGCTAAGCGCGAGGCCCTCTAGTAGCGGCATGCCTAGGCTTTCTGCAGCACCGTCAGGGTCTATTGCCCATTGTAAGCCAATAATAAGAAAGAGAATTGCCGGTAGAGTAACGACGATGCGAAGTAGCTTAAGCATATTATTCCTATGTTCTTATTTGAATGTTGCAGTGTTATGAGGTGTTAAAAGTGCCGTTATACACAGTATCAGTGGGTCAGCTGGGCGTAATCTTTGCTTTGTACTATGTTTGTTATCATTTTTTTGTCATAGTATGTGACAATAAAATATGCTCGCAATTCAGTCAATGGTTTTATTCGGTTTGACTGAGTTGCGTCAGCCTGATATTGCCAAATCACCTGGTCCTTTTAAAAGGTGTACATATTTATCGTTACTGGCGATTAGATTGCTTTGAATTGTACAAGTAGTATTTCAACAATAATGAATAATCATAAATACAGCTTCATCAACCGCTGTTAAATACCAATAAAGGATGTTGAATGATGACGGAGTTTACTCGGGTAATACGCGACTTGGTTTCAGTGCTGCCGGCGGTTTTATATCGACCTCCGAAAGACAATGAGAAGAAATCTCTAGGCCGACTTTTTCAAGAAACGGCGGCGCGTTATGCAGATAAGTCTGCGATTGTCTTTGAGGGGCGTGAATTAAGCTGGGGTGAATTCAATATCTTAGTTAACCGCCTTGCCCATGCTTTAAAAGGTCAGGGTGTAAAGCGCGGTGATTGCGTTGGTCTTCTAATGGAAAACCGTATCGAGATGCTGGCCTGTTTTTTCGCGCTGGCTAAGCTTGGTGCGGCGACGGGATTGATTAATACCAGCTTGCAAGGCAAGTCGCTGGTTCACTGTATTAATATTACTAATGCAACTAAGTGCATTGTTGGTCAAGAGCTGATAGGCAGTATTGCCGACGTTAAAGATGAATTACCGCTGTCAAACAATGATTTTATTTGGGTTAAAGATGAGGCGCTGACTAGTTCTGCTACTGAAGTCGGCCCGGACTCTCTGGCACCCTCATGGGCCTTCGATGTGATGGCAATATTAGATACTATGCCCTCCGATAATTTGCCCGAGACCCTCGATATTCGAGCGGGTGAAAAGGCCTGTTTTATACTTACATCTGGCACGACAGGTCTGCCCAAGGCCGCACTTATATTGCACCGTCGGTATTTGGCTGCATCAGAACCGTATGCCCGCATCGGGTTTCGTGCTAAGCAAACAGATAGAATTTATCTTTGCTTGCCGCTCTATCATTTCACAGGTTTAGGTCCCGGTGTTGGTACTAGCCTTTATTCCGGTGCGTCGATATTTCTACGCCGACGTTTTTCGGCTAGCAATTTTTGGTCCGAGGTTCGGGAGCATCAAACGACATTATTTGTATACGTCGGGGAGTTGTGCCGGTATTTGGCTATGCAAAAAGAATCCCCCGATGAGAAAAATAATCCGATTCAGACCATGGTCGGTAATGGCTTACGGCCAGATGTATGGGATGTGTTTCGACAGCGATTCAAAATACCTCGTATAACGGAGTTCTATGGCTCTAGCGAAGGAAATGCTTTTTTTATTAACTTGCTAAACAAAGATAAAACGATTGGTACCACGTCGGCCGATATATTGCTGGTGAAGTATGATTTTGATGCGGATGAAATGGTTCGTGATGCCAAAGGAAAGTTGGCTGAGGTGAATGATGGGGAGCCGGGTGTTCTCCTGATGAAAATTGATGATCGTTTTAAATTTGATGGTTATAACGACAAGAAAGCGTCGAACAGTAAAGTATTGTCAGATGTGAGGAAAAAGGGTGATCGTTGGTTTAATACTGGTGATGTCATCAAAAAGATTGATGTCGGTTTCGCCCTTGGTCTAGCGCATTATCAATTTGTCGACCGATTGGGTGATACATTTCGATGGCGCTCAGAAAACGTGTCTACGAATGAAGTGGGCGAGATTTTAAATGCGAATTCACAGGTTGAGATCGCGAATGTGTATGGCGTAGAAGTCCCTGGCGTAGAGGGTCGCGCAGGGATGGCGGCAATTACTTTAAGGCAAGGTGTGGAATTCGATTCTGAAGAGTTTTCAAACTACGTTATGACAGAGATGCCAGCCTACGCACGACCCGTGTTTTTACGGATTCAGCCTGCAGCAGAGACTACCGTCACCTTCAAACTATTCAAAGCGAGTTTGCGCAAGCAGTCATACAATCTTAGTGAAGTTGACGATGTGATTTATGTGTTAAAGCCTAAGTCGAGCCGCTATGAAGTGTTAGATAATGACTTTTACCAGTCCATTATTAATGGTCAGCACGGCTACTAAAATGAATACTAAGAGGAGTTATGTATGATTGATTTATATACTGCGCCAACCCCCAATGGCCACAAGGCATCGTGTACCCTAGAGGCGCTTAGTCTGCCCTATGAAACCAAGTATGTGGATATCGGTGCCGGCGACCAGAAAAAGCCAGAATTTCTTGCCCTAAATCCCAATGGTCGTATCCCGGCTATTGTTGATCGCGACAACGATAACTTCGCCGTATTTGAGTCCGGCGCGATTATGATTTACTTGGCAGAGAAGGCGGGAAAGTTAATGCCGACTGACGCCAAGGGGCGATCGAAAGTGATTCAATGGCTGATGTTTCAAATGGGTGGTGTGGGGCCAATGATGGGGCAGGCCAATGTATTTTATCGCTATTTTCCAGAGAAAATTCAACCTGCAATTGATCGCTATCAAAACGAATGTCGACGTTTATTTGAAGTGCTAAATGGCCATTTAGCCAATAATGAATGGTTGGCAGACGATTACTCTATTGCAGATATTGCCAATTGGTGTTGGGTACGCACTTACAAATGGTCCGGCGTTTCTGTTGACGGTTTAGATCATTTGGATCGTTGGCTGACGGTAATGAAGAGCCAGCCGGGCATGGCGAAAGGTATCGAAGTGCCGTTTAGCTTGGGTAATTTACTTGAAGACGACGCCGATGCTGAGAAATTCAAAGACTCTGCACGAAATATGCTTCAGAAATAATATTATATTAAAATTGATTTTAGTGTCAGCAAGATCGCTCAGAATGTGATCTAGTTTTTCTTTACTATACGGTTACAGAAATTATGAGCGATACCCAGTTAGCGTCAAAAATAGGAGCCGCAGATGGACGTGTTCAGCGCAGTAAGCGCAGCCGTCAGCTTATTATTGAGGCGATGCTGGACTTGATTAATGAGGGAGTGTTGATTCCGACTGCCCAGCAAGTTGCTGACCGCGCCAATATCGCTATTCGTACCGTATTCAGACACTTTTCCGAAATGGAGCAGCTTTATAATGAGATTAATGCGCGCATTGAAGATTATTACTTAGATTTGTTTCGCGGCGGAGATCGCAGCGGTAGTTTAGCGCAACGCCTGCAGCATGCTATAGAGCGCCACGCATACGCCTATATCGCCTTGTCCCCCGTTATTTTAGCTACCCATGCCTTGCTGTGGCGCTCGCCAGTGCTACGCGAAAAGCACGGTGCTAACCAGCTTAAATTGAGAAAGGATTTGGATATTTGGCTGCCGGAATTAAATTCGGTTTCCCCTGAAACTCGGGAAGCTATAGATGCAATAGCCTCTTTTGAGTTTTGGCACCGGCTTCATGTTGGTCAAGCAAAGGGCGAAGCTGAGAGTATAAATCTTATCGTGGGCCTGATAAGCAATCTGCTGGTAGCTGAGCTTAAGTGATTTCTTGGACCGTCACTGTTTAGAGTGTTTGTTGAGTGAGTTTTCTCGATGTATTTGCTGGAGTGGCCTAGGAATATTTGCGTAATTCTCAATATTTGGCAAGCTGGTAATATTTGTGAGTAAATGAATTAATTCATACTCAAGGTGTGATCATGTACTTCCCTTGGTGATAAGCTAAAGACTAAAATTCCGTGTTCCGCGAACATCGATAACAATAATGTAAGGCGTATTTGGGGTTGGTGAACAGATTTATCGACTTTATAGATTGGGATCGAACGTCCTCCCTTGGCCCGCAGATATAATCCCGGAAATAATATGACAAGAATTATCCCGACTGAATTAGTTGCCCCTATTTTTAATCCTGCTACGTTCGCAGAGCGCGGTGCCGTAGAAGCGATTTTTGATAAGATTCGTGCTGAGTATCCTCTAGCCATCGCGGAGGTGCCAGGGTTCGATCCTCACTGGATTGTATCTCGCCATGCGGATGTTATGGAGGTATCTAAGCTAAATGATGTATATGCCAATGCGGTGCGTTCGGCCACTCTTATTCCGATTCTTGGTGAAGAACTCGTAAAGCACTTTACCGGCGGTGATCCAAATATATTCCATTCACTTGTACAGATGGACGGCGATGAGCATCGCAATCATCGTGCGCTTACGGCGCAGTTCTTCACACCTAAAAATATACGAACCCTGGAGGGCAAGGCCCGACGCATTGCTCAAAAGTATGTTGATAAAATGTTGGCGTCTGATGGGTTTATTGATTTCTCTAAGGAGATTGCCACACTATACCCCCTAGAAATGGTGATGGATTTGGTCGGCGTTCCGGTTGAGGATCACCCGAAAATGTTGCGGCTAACCCAGTGGCTATTTTCTTGGGGTGACCCAGAGCTGGCAAGACCTGGCACTGATCCTACAGACCCTGAACAGCAGGTTCGAACATGGAAGTTGGTTTTTGAAGAGTTTTCAGAATACTACTTAGAGTTAGTTCGTCAGCGTCGCGAAGATCCGAAGGACGATATTGCCTCGATGATCGCTAACGGTAAAATTGACGGTACTGCATTGACTGATTGGAATGCGGTGTCCTATTTTATTATTTTGTCTACAGCGGGACATGACTCCTCCGCTCACACTATGGCAACGTCAATGTGGATGTTGGCGGAGCAGCCTCATCTTCTTCAGGAATTGCAGGAAAATCCAAGTAAAATTACCGCCTTCGTCAATGAGTCTATTCGTTGGGCCTCACCGGTAAAGCATTTTGTGCGTACCGCAGTTGTAGATACCGAATTAGCTGGGCAAAAAATAGCGAAAGGGGATCGGCTATACCTTTCCTATGTGTCGGCGAATAGGGATGAGGCCGAATTTTCTAATCCCTATGAGTTTCGTTTAGATCGCACTGTGAATCGCCAACTTTCCTTTGGTGCCGGCGGACACTTATGCCTTGGGCAGCATTTGGCGAGATTGGAAATGAAGTGTTTGTGGGAAGCCTTACTTCCAAAATTGAGCAAAGTAGAAATGCATGGAGAGGGCGCGTTAATTCACTCTGAATTTGTGTCGGGGCCGAAGTCCGTCCCGATCCGCTTTTGGCTTAAGTGACGCTAAGTTTAGATAGGGGTTAGCACCATGTCCGAGTGAGACATAGTTAGCGACCTACGACGTCCAAAGGGTTTTCGTTTGATCATTCTTGTGCGCTTCCCATTGCGTTTGAGCCCTTCGCGGTAGTTTTGCAACACACCTATAGTGCTCTGAAGTATGGATCCGCTGGTATTAATGATCCACGTTCTGCTTCACTTTTCTTAAATATATTAGGTTTATTCGAGCCCCTATATCTAATATCAATCCTCACTTTCTCTACTGTTATCTCAAGCTATATTCTCGCTAACCCTATCGTTAATGATTCCCGCTATTCACTTCATCTTACTTATCACTAACCGCGGCATCTAAAGGTGTGCTTGAAAATATCGTCAACGATAAATGTCTGGTAATGAATATTTTTAGACCATAAATGATAGGTCAATCGCCGTTAATCTACCGAGAATCAAATTTACGACAAATTAGAATAAGGAGGAACGCCGTGATTGACCTAACGTTCGTTGAGCACAACGGTGAACATCACCGTGTAAGCGCAAAGCAGGGGACTAATCTCATGCAGGTGGCGGTCGATAACGCAATACCCGGTATTGACGCTGACTGTGGCGGTTCATGCGCCTGCGGTACCTGCCACGTAAGGGTTTCTCAGCAGTGGCTGGATAAAGTGGGTGCGCCGAGCGAAAGTGAAGCCCTAATGCTGGAAATGACGCCCGAACACGATGCGCGTTCGCGCTTGGCCTGTCAGGTCACCATTCAGCCGGAAATGAGCGGCATGATTGTCGATATTCCCGAATTTCAAATGTAATACGACAAAATGGAGTTACTGTCATGACAAGTCAAACCAGTCAGGAAAATAACATGTTGCCCGATCCCTATAGCGTGCCGCTTGAGAGCATTAATTTGAGCGACCCTAATCTATATTCGCAAAATCGATGGGAAGATTATTTCCGTCGAGTGCGCGATGAGGATCCGGTGCATTATCTCAAAGAAAGCCCATTTGGTCCTTTTTGGTCTGTTACTCGATTTGAAGATATCGTCGCAGTAGATACGAATCACGTGGATTTTTCCTCTGAGCCGTGGATTATGATCGGCGATCCGGACCCGACGCTACCGCTTGAAAATTTTATATCGATGGATCCACCGAAGCATGACGATCAGAGAGCCGCGGTTCAGTCTGTTGTCGCGCCTAGGAATCTTGCGGCAATGGAAGATTTAATCCGTGAGCGAATAGCGACCATTCTTGACAAGCTTCCGGTGAATGAAAGCTTTGATTGGGTCTCCAATGTATCTATTGAATTAACCTCGCAGATGCTGGCGACTATTTTCGACTTCCCGTATGAGGATAGACATAAATTAGTATATTGGTCAGAGATGGCGACTGGCGCTCCTGAGCTATCTGGAGGCACCGCGCTGCCGGAAGAGCGTTTTGCTGCACTGCAAGATATGGTGACGACCTTTGCGGGTTTGTGGGAGCAAAAATCAGCGTCCCGTAAGGCCGGAAATCCTGTCGGTTTTGATTTGATTAGCCTCTTGGAGTCTAATGAAGACACCCGCGACATGATTACTCGGCCCGCCGAATTCATGGGGAATTTAGGTCTATTAATCGTGGGCGGTAATGACACTACTCGCCATTCGATCAGTGGCAGTGTACTGGCAATGGATAGATTTCCTGAAGAGTTTGAAAAGCTCTGCGCGAACCCAAAATTAATTCCAAGTATGGTCTCAGAAATTATCCGCTGGCAAACACCGCTATCCCATATGCGTCGTGTTGCAAATTGCGATATCGAGCTTGGTGGTAAGTTAATTAAAAAAGGCGACAAAGTCGTCATGTGGTATATCTCCGGTAACCGGGATGATCGCGTTATAGATAATCCTAACCAAGTTATTATTGATCGGGCGAAAGCTAGGCACCATCTTTCATTTGGCTTCGGTATCCATCGCTGCATGGGTAATCGCTTAGGTGAAATGCAGCTGCGTATAACGTGGGAAGAAATACTTAAACGTTTCGACAAAATTGAAGTGCTGGAAGAGCCTGAAAGAGTGCGCTCAAACTTTGTAAGTGGTTATACCTCAATGCAGGTAAAGCTGAGACCTAAGTCTCGCTAAGGCTAACGGTATAGCGCTTTACTAACACCTCTCGTCAGTTGTTTCTGTGTTTTCAGAATTTAATTGGATAACATAAGATCAGTGTCACGGGAGGTCTTTTTTATTAGAGTACTTCCCGCGAATATGTAAATTAGCTATGCAGAAATTTGATTACGATTACCTTGTTATTGGCTCAGGTTTTGGTGGGAGTGTTAGCGCCTTTCGCTTAACTCAAAAGGGCTACCGAGTTCTTGTTGTTGAGCAAGGGCGACGTTGGACGCCGCAAAATCTTCCTTCAAGTAGTTGGAAAGTGTGGAATTACTTGTGGCAGCCAGTACTTGGGCTGCGCGGCTTTTTAAGTTTGCGCTTGTTCAGGCATGTGATGATTATGCATGGCAATGCCGTGGGCGGTGGCTCTATTACTTATGCGCAAACATTATTGATTCCCCCTGAATCCGTTTGGGAGGAGGGCGGTTGGGCGCAGTTAGATGATTGGGTGTCGGTGATGCCGAGTCACTATGCTACAGCGAAGAAAATGCTTGGTGTTATTCAAAATAAGCGACCTGCCGCCGCTGATGAGAAATTGAGAGAAATGGCACGGGCGGATGGTGTCGAGGATACCTTCTATTACACAGATGTCGGGGTGTTTTTCGGCGATGAACAGGATGCGCCTGGAACGGAATACGAAGACCCGTATTTTGGCGGTGATGGGCCGCGTCGGAAATCTTGTATTGCCTGTGGCGGTTGCATGGTTGGTTGTCGCTATGACGCTAAAAATACCTTAGATAAAAACTACCTCTACCTAGCCGAGGGATTGGGTGCTGAAGTAAGAGCAGAGACCAAGGTGGTTGATGTTCGACCCTTAAACGGGGTTGTTGATGGCAGTGAGGGCTATGCAATAACAACCGTCGGCAGTTTTTCTCGATTCTTTAAGTCGCCGCAGAGCATCACCGCGCGATCAGTGGTGCTTTCAGCGTCGTCATTGGGGACGCAAGATTTACTATTTAACCTGAAAGATAAGGGCTCTCTACCCAATATCTCCGACGATCTCGGAAATCGCGTTCGAACTAACTCAGAGTCGATACTGGGTGTTCGTTACCCTGGAGCGAAAGAGGATCTCTCAAAGGGCATTGCGATAGGTTCAGGGATTCATATCGATCCCCATACCCACATTGAAGCTGTTCGCTATCCGGATGGTTCCAATCTCTTGAGTGGGCTCTTTACGGTACTGACTGGTGGTCGTCCAGGATCAATTCGTTTGGTTTTGTGGCTTAAGGCAATGTTGCTGCTACTTGGTCGTAAGCCAGTTTCAGGACTACGTAGTTTGCTGCCTTGGCGATTTTCACGAGAAACTGTCATTTTGCTGGTAATGCAAACACTGGACGGCCACATCAATATGCGTTGGAAGCGCCGTTGGTATTGGCCGTTTTCAAAAGGTTTGAGTACCGAGGGTGATCGTATTCCAACCTTTATTCCGGAAGCTAACGCGTTTGTTGAAAAGGTGGCGCACGCGACGGGTGGAATAGGCTTAAGCTCACTGTCTGAAATCGCGTTTAATGTGCCTATGACAGCCCACTGTATGGGCGGTTGTGCCATGTCGTCTAGCAGTGAAACAGGTGTAATAGATGCCCAAAATCGCGTGTTCAATTACCAGAATATGTATGTAATCGACGGTTCCATGTTGTCTGCAAATCTAGGTGTGAACCCGAGTCTTACTATCACAGCACTAGCCGAGCGGGCAATGAGCTTTATTCCCGAGAATCATTTACAGGATACGGTTTAGCTAACTATGTATATTTAGTCGGTGGAGCTTAGCCTTAGTTATGACTATTTGCATCGAAATTGCTTAGGGGTTTGCCCGGTTGAGCCTTTGAATGCCCGCGAAAAGTTGGAGTCGCTATTATAGCCACAGATATGCGCAATCTTACATATTGGATATTCGGTACTTTCCAGAAGTAGCTTCGCGTAATCGAAAGAGACTTGCTGTTTGATCTCTGCGAATGAGCTGTTCTCATTATGTAATCGTCTAGCGAGTGTGCGCTCGGAGATGTTCATTTGCTCAGCAATTTGGCAGATGCTAATTGCTTGGCCGTCAGCTAGCCGTAGCTGAATATTTTTCTTTACCTTGACCTTGCCGGTGGTTGACAAGTTTGAAGCTGAATTTAATGAACCTTTTAAATTGCAATACACCTCGTTAAATGTCGATTGATTATGGGTGTGCAGGGGTTGCGATAAATGATGCTTTTCGAAAATAATTTTAATTGTTTTTTTTGAAAAAAAATACTTTGCTTTAAAGTAATCTTCGTAAGTATCTATTTCACCTAAAGGCTCATGGCTAAGATGAACCTGTATAGGCGGATTACTGAAATGAGTGAAAAGTCTGAGGTTTAAAAAATAACCACAAACCGCTTCATCTAGTATGAATTGCACATCTCCGAAGTCCATCGCGGGTTGTAGAATAATGTGGCACTGTCCGCCCATATTAAGTCGTTCGAAACGGTAAGCCGGCATTACTGTATGGGCGAAGTCAATCATGACTTCTAATGCTTGGCGAGTATCCCTTGCGGTAAACGAGGCGAGGCCAAACATTCCGCCTGGAACGGTTATAGGAGTGAAGTCTGCAAGCTGTACCGATAGAGGGATTCCGGGGCGCGCTATGTCTTTGCAGCTAAGCAGAATCTCACGAAACTGCCAGCCACTTATAATGTTTTCTGACCGTGATATTTGCGCTGGCGTTATATTGCAACGCTTATATAGCGCAGACCTATTCAGTTTCCTGAAATCGTAAAATTTTTCCGCCAAATCTAGAAGCGCTATAGGGAAAAGCGGTGCTTGGAAAGATGGTGTATCGTCCAATTCACATTTCATTATCGTCAATCTATTTGAATCGAGTTACATGCACTGTGTATTTAGCTCGGTCAGTTGCAACAAGATAGATGAATAACTTTGGCGTCGGTGCATATTATTCTTTGTAATTAAAGCCTTATGCCAGATGACCGAATATACCGTGAGCTTGGAATGGCGTCTATAGGGTTTTCAAAATTGCCACCAAAAGCCGGTGTTACGCCAAAGTCTATAGTGCTTAAGGTTGATATTGATGTGATCTGAATCACAGTATTTGCGATTTTCTCTATTTATAGGATCTGGTGTTGCATGTCCTGGCGGTGGGCGGATATGTGGTGGTGTCATTGCTGAAAGCGAATGCGTGGAGCTTGTCTCGCTAATTGAGATAACTTCTTCAAGTTAAGGCCAATGTGTATAAGTTAGTTTCTGGCTTATCGACCTGATAATACCTCGGCTGTCCTTTTTTGAATGTTTCTGACCGCAATTAATAAAAATATTAGGTTACTCTGGCTACTTATAAATATCCCGATATGCTTTTTAGAGGATTCATAATAATGGGAATAAAACGGAATAAGACCGGTTTGTGTGTTTGCGCTAGTCTCTTTATTGTATCCAGCGCCGCTATGGCGGTACCTCAGCTAGAAGAGGTGATTGTCACGGCCCAAAAGCGGTCTGCCAGTACCCAGGATACGCCTATCGCAATAACCGGTATGTCAGAAAATCAGCTGGAGAAATTTGGATTCTCCAGTGCCAATGATATTTCTGCTCAGGTGCCCAATATGCAGGTAAGTGGCCCCTACGGTGAGGTTCAGCCCATATTTTCGATCCGTGGTGTGAGTATGTCTGATTATAGCTCTAACCAAGCCAGTCCAATCGGCGTGTATAACGACGAGGCCTATTTAGGGGCTGTGTACACACATGGCATGAGCTTTTTTGACGTAGAGCGTCTTGAAGTGTTGCGAGGCCCACAGGGTACCTTGTACGGAAAGAATACCACCGGTGGTGCCATCAATATTGTTACTAAAACCCCTCAGATCGATGACCCTACAGCATTCAATGCCAAGCAAGGTGTCCGTAATTACAACGGCCACGCCGGCGATTATGGCCTCGAAGGGACGCTTATCGAAGATACGTTGGCTGCGCGACTGGTTTACTCCTATTCTCGTCGGGATGGCTATTTTGAAAACGTACTTGGTGGCGCCGACTTGTCACAGCAGGATTTTCAGGCGGCGAGATTAGTTTTAAATTGGAATTTGTCAGATTCTACTAACATGGTGTTTAAATACTCAAAGGCGCGTAATGACGCACTAGGTAGTCCGAGCCGTAATGAGCCTCGCGGGGATTTGTCTAAGAATCCAGAACTGGTAACGGCTTTAGAAACATCGGGGGTGGGTACCTATAATGACAAGCCCAACAATGGTTTTATCGATAATACCGCCTATTCTCGCCCTGCAAAAAATCTAGGCTATTATGAGGTGGAGGATAATTTTACCGGCGCGCTCGTGGTTAATTCAGATTTATTGGTTAACAAAATTGAGCATGTCGCCGATGGGTACACACTTACTGCTGTTACTTCCTTCACAAAATCGGATTATAAACAGGCCCAGAATGTTGACGGGAGCCCTGATGAGTTGCTCGAAATAAATTGGGCAGTAGATACTCAGGCGTTCAGTCAAGATTTTAGGATTTCTACCACTTTTCTAGAGGATTTTGATCTTATCGCTGGAGCCTATTATGCGACGGAAGATCAGCAGCTAAATAATAAATACCGATTATATGAAACCCCGCCAGATACTAGGACAGCGACAACTTTCCCTGGGGTTACCGGATATTATCCCTATCTCCTAGATTTCGGTGTTCTTGACCAAAAACTAGATACAGAAAAAACAAGTGTTGCACTCTATTCGCAGCTTCGTTGGAATATTACAGCTAATCTTGGGATGGATTTTGGTCTGCGCTATACAGACGACAAAATCGATATGACCTACTTAAATGTCTCCAGAGTTGGTTATGACGGTACTCCTCTTGGTACATATGTGCCAGGTAATAACACGGGAGTCGATAATATTTTTATACCGGCAAATGTCGCCGGGCAAAGTCCAATTGAACCCGGCTTAGTTATTTCAGAGTTGCTTAACGGCAATATAGGTCTAGATGAGCTTCTACTAACGGCGCAGACCGGGTATACCACCGGACCCTACACTACCGATTCCGCTACGCCACTAAGTGCCCACGAAAAAGAATGGACTGGGAAGATTGGTCTAGACTACCGATTTAATGATGAGTTAATGATATACACCAGTTATAGCCGCGGTTTTAGGGCGGGCAACTTCAATGCGGGTGTGTATTACGAAGAGCGAGATTTTGAAGATGCATACGCATCGCCAGAATTCCTAGATGCTTACGAGTTTGGTTTTAAAGCCGACTTATGGGATCGTCGTGCTCGTATAAACAGTGCATTCTTTTATTACGACTATACCGATCAGCAATTCATTAACGTCGTTGGTGTTTCCAATTTCTTAGAGAATGCGGGAGGTTCAAAAATATTCGGCTTTGAATCAGAAATGTACTTCGCCCTCACTGAAAAACTGACCGTACAGATTGGTTTAGGGCTTCTGAAAAGTGAGTACACCGAACTCGAACTTTCTAACGTGCAAACAGTAAATAACGATGATGATATTGTTGATCTGTCGGGTAATGAATTGATCTCAGCCCCAAAAATTAGCGCAAATATATCTATTGATTACGAAATTCTTACTAATGACTACGGTTATCTTAGTATGAACCTAAACGGTAATTATCAGGGTGATCAATGGTATAGCGCATACAATGACAAAATAGGTTACGACAATATAAAGCAAGATGCCTATGGCTTGTATAATGCACGGTTCACTTGGTTTGGTAGTGATGAGAACTACAGCGTCGCGGTGTGGGCTAAGAACATTACTGAGACAAAATATGATGGTTACGCGATTAATTTGCAGGCTGGTTTCGGCTTTGATTACTTCCAGCAAGGGCCGCCGAGAACTTACGGATTAGAAGTTACCTACAAGTACTAATGCTGAGGATGGTTTAAATTATCTTGAGAAAAATGGTTTACACCACGTTGTTCCGGCCCAGGGCAATGTTTGTCGGGATTACCTTAATACCGTAATCCTGACTTTTTTATCTTATTAGTAGCAATGTTGAAGAAGTGTGGCGAGAAATTGGGCGCTGCTTATAGTTAGTGTTGATGTTGTAACTACCATGTTAAATGAACAATAAAACGGAGAAGGATATGAAAATAAAAATGAGTGCTCGCTCAGTCGCTTTTAGCATTATGTTAGGTTTGGCGGGTTCAGTTGATGCGATTGAGCTGCCGGTTTTAGGTGCTATTGACTCTGGTGCTGGAGCGGGGCTGCTGAGTGAGCTTCCCTTATTGGGCGACCTTATAGGTAATGAGCTACTTATTAATTCTGGCTTTCCGGTTCTTAGTGATTTACCAGTGATCGGAGAACTGCCCTTAATCGATGGGCGGGGCGTACCGGTTGTTGGCGGTCTTGATGGTGCCGATATGCTGGTTTCCGGTGTGCTCCTCGTAGTAGCAGGGAATCCTAATTTAAATGGTGGCTTGCCTCTGATTGGCAGTGGCGAGCTTGGGATCGTTGATTTGTTGTTAAATGGTGGGCCGACCCTAAACTTTTTGGCGTTAGATGCGGTTTTACCTTTCTAGCGTCGATACTTTAAATAGCATCTATCTCTCCCGGGTTTAGTTCTTCCGGGAGAGGTTTTTCTGACCGTTAAATGAATAAGCGTATTTTCAATGTTCACCAAATTTATACCTTAGATTTACGATACTCACTCGGAGAGATGTCATTCCATCTTTGAAATGCGCGAGTGAAGCTTCTGGTGTCGGTGTACCCTAAATGCGCAGCTAAGTCGTCTATTTTCATGTCGCTGCTAGTTAATAATTGAAATGCCATTTGTTTTCTTTCTTCTTCAAGTAAAGCACGAAAACTGGTTTTTTCTTGATCTAGTTTACGTCTAAGTGTGCGGCTAGAAAGAGAGAGTGCTGACGCGACATCTTCAAGCGATGCGGTTAATCCTAAGGCACCTAAAATTTGCTGCCTAACACAGTCGGCCGTCGCACCGGCTTGCCGCTGCCGTAACTGGCGGGAGCACTGATCTGCAAGCATGTGTGTAAGGTTGGCGTCGTAGGTTGATAGGGGCTTGTCGATATATTTACTTGGAATCGTAATGGCGTTGTATGAATTATTAAATCTAGGTTTGGCGGAGCATATGGCTTCTATGAAGTTGTCGTCATCTGAGTTTGTCTCGGTGAACTCAGCTACTACGGACTGAATTTCATTCAGACTTAATTCCTTCACTAAGACGATGCTGGCTGCCATGTCTCGTTCTAATAAAAATTGACGAAGATGTGAGGGAATAGATTGGGGATGCATTCGCAGACTAAAAAAGCCGTTGTGTTCGTGTGAACTAATTTCGCAGTATGCAGTACTGAGTGGTAAAAAACGTAATGCGACTTGTAGTGCGTCTCTTAGAGTTCTACATGTGCGAAGAGAAAATCCCCAAATTCCAAAAGTCGCAATGTTATAGCAAAGTCCTATTCTAAATCCGAGTACTGATATGTCTGGCAACGCGAGCATAATATTCTCAATCAGTCGCATTTCCTGTTCAACTTCAATTAAAGCGCTTCCATCGTTAAGATTATGCTCGGAAATATTAGTACCGAGTAAACAGGTTTCTAAATCTATGCCCTCATTAATAGCGAAGTTAATCATAACCTTGCTAATAGCCACAGGACGAAGTGTTGTTTTTATATTTCCCATTGGTAAGGCCTAGCTAGTTCACGAATAAGGTGGTTTTAAGTGGCCATAGTTAGCGACTGAAAGGACAAAAGTGCCCTGCTGTATAGGGAAACTCTAGCGTACAGTATGACCAAATTATGTTATCGGTCAACAGTAAAAAGGTAAAGTTTATGCATGCGGAACTGAATAAAAGCGCCCTTGGTTGTGCAAGAAATTATATTGGAAAGACGGCGTGGCTAACGATAGCCCTGACTTTTCTTGTCTGTTGTCTTTTTGTCTTAAGTCTTGTGCTTTTTGCGCAGGGAATTATATCAGTTTGGCTTGCGACGCTGTTATTGGCAGTACTAACTTATATGTCGTACACAACGCTACATGAAGCGGTTCATGGTAATATACATGGCAATAATCCAAAATTACGATGGGTTAATGATCTATGTGGCTATCTCGTCGCACCACTAATCGGTGTACCTTATAATTCTCATAAGCACGAGCATTTCACCCATCATCGGTATACCAATATTGAAGGCAAAGATCCTGACTTTATAATAAGTGGTATGGCAAATGGATTGGTCGGTGTGTTTTTAACGACACTTAAGTTCTTCTATGTTCAGAATTGTTTTTTTGTAAGAAATAATTGGCGCACTGCGCCGATAAGAGAGCGTATTACCTACTGTGCTGAGTTGTTTTTTTCAGTTGGATGGCGGATATCAACGATTATTTTTGTCGAGCGCTCTGGGATTGCGATAGTTGTTCTGCTTGGCTATTTTATCGGAGGGCTGTTTACGGCCTATTGGTTTGCCTATCGGCCACATTTTCCTTACGACAATACCAAACGTTATCAGAATACAAGTAGTCTAATAATGCCTGCGTGGATGCGTCCATTGGAATGGTTTTGGTTGGGGCAGAATCTTCATTCTATCCATCATCTATTCCCGCGTGTGCCGTTTTATCGTTATCACGCACTTCATCGAGAAATTGAACCAATACTGCGTGCTCACGAGACACCAATTATCGGGATTTGGAGTAGACGACCAATCGATATCGCCGATAGCTAAATTGTCGCCTAATCGTATTCTATATGGGCTAGCGTTAGGCGTATTAAAATGTCATATTCAGTCGAAAACGCCAAGATCCAGGGTGGTCTCGAAGAACGTTAAGATCTATATCGGTTGATTATGTCTGTGCTTTCCTTATGAAACTTATTATATAGCTAATTAAAAGGAGAATTCGGTTTGACAATTGCACTAACGATAGCGAGCCAACTGGATATAGGCGGTAAAGTCAGTTTAAAAAATCGCCTTTTTAAATCGGCGATGAGCGAACAGTTATCGGATAAGCGAAATGATCCGACTGAACAGCTAATTCGGCTTTACGGTACGTGGGCAAATGGTGGTGCCGGTCTACTTGTCACCGGAAACGTGATGGTTGATCGCAGCGCATTGGGAGAACCCCGTAATGTGGTGCTAGATGCACAGTCTGATATATCTAAATTTGAGGCTTGGGCTAAAGCTGCTTCTGAAAACGGCACACAGGTATGGATGCAGTTAAATCATCCTGGTAAACAGGTTCCGAACTTCTTAAGTAAAGAACCCGTTGCGCCATCGGCTGTTCCACTTGGCAATGGCTTAGAGGGAGGTTTTAACTGTCCGAGAGCATTAACGGAAGTAGAGATTCTCAGTATAGTTGAGCAATTCGCATGGGCGGCTGCAAAAGCGAAGGCGTGTGGCTTTACTGGGGTCCAAATTCACAGCGCTCATGGCTATTTGGTAAATCAGTTTTTGTCACCTCATCATAATCGTCGCGAAGACCAGTGGGGTGGTAGCCTTGAAAATCGCATGCGATTTTTAATGGAAATATATCGCGCTATCCGTTTGGCGGTGGGCGATCACTTTCCCGTCGCTGTTAAATTGAATTCGGCAGATTTCCAAAAAGGTGGATTCGGTGAAGTTGATTCTATTGAGGTCATTAAAGCGCTGCAAAATGAAGGCATCGATTTAATTGAGATCTCCGGTGGGAACTACGAAAACCCCAGTATGGTTGGCAGCGGCGCAAGTGAAAGTACCCTAAAGCGGGAAGCCTATTTTTTGGAATACGCTGAAAAAGCACAAAATATAATGAGTGTGCCTCTAGTGGTGACCGGTGGATTTAGATCCGCTAAGGCAATGAATAGTGCTATTCAGTCTGGCGCAGTAGATATGATTGGTTTAGCGCGGCCTTTGGCATTAGATCCTTCCCTTGCCAATAAATTGATAGCGAGCGATGACCATGTAATACACCTTCCTAAGCTTAGTACCGGCATTAAAGCTTTAGATGCAATGACGATGTTAGATATTACATGGTATGAGCATCAGCTAGAGCGTATCGGCAAGGGGAAGCAAGCTAAACCCAATCTGGCGGCATGGACATCGGTGTTAAAAACCTTTGCGTCTCTAGGAGCGCTTGCTTTTCAAAAACGGCGAGTATAGATCGTCTTGTTTACCCGCTTGGCCAAGTCTCATTAAGGCGTCGGAAGACGGCTATAATTTCAATATAGTTGTGCCTGGTTTGAAGTCGGGCTTTATTGTGGTTTATAGTGAGATTTCAACCTGCCGATCTTTATCCAAACTTCCAGTCCATTCATTAGCACGTTATTGATATAGCCATTGCGTGCCCTAATGGCGTTACAAAGTGTTAATCAGGTTGATTTAGCCCTCGTAAATTCTGTTAAATACAACGGCAGTTCTCATCAGGTAGATCTAAACGTTGGTGGTCTGCGATACTAAGGCGTTAGTTTTTGGCTATAGTTAAAATAAACACATCATGGGAGATATGACGTGACGACGTTAATCGAAAAGCAAGATATACAAAGCTATATTGGATTCGAGCCAGAGGCGACTGAATGGCTAGTAATAGATCAAAGCCGAATAGACCTATTTGCTGACTGCACTATGGATCATCAGTTTATTCACGTAGACCCGGAGCGTGCAAAAGATACACCTTTTGGAAGTACGATAGCCCATGGCTTTTTGAGCCTATCGATGCTGTCCTATTTTTCAGAACAATACAGTGTAATTATCAATGGCTACTATATGGGTATTAACTATGGCTTTGATAAAGTGCGCTTCCTGTCCCCAGTTAAGGTGGGTAGCCGAATTCGGGCTAAAGCAAAAATATTGGCAATTGAAGAAACCAAACCCGGTAGTTATAAAATCAATACGGAGGTCACTATTGAAATTGAGGGCGAAGCTAAGCCCGCTCTTATAGCGGAATGGATCAGTGTGCAAATGGTCGCTTAAGCTTGTTGCGTAGCTGAAAATTAATGCGATATAAATTTTTCCGGGCAGGGTATATGAAATCATTACATGACGTTATTAACCCGGCGGATTTTGGTATCTGTTATGCGGCATAACGAATTTTCTCGTGCTTAAAATATTTGCGGACACGATGTGGCTTCCGTTGCAGCATACGCATGTGCTTCGATACCTTCTGTTTGAGT
>NZ_JANZNQ010000025.1 GCF_027257955.1 Zhongshania aquatica
AGAGTATGCAACCGAGTGGCTTTGGTTTTACAATCATGAACGCCCCCATAAAGCCAACAATGGGAAGCCACCATTGATGGCTGCTTAACTTCTACTTTGAGCATCAGCTAAAAATGGGAGGATTACCTGCCCACCATTGGCAAACGCAAAGCACCAGATTCGACCGTCGCCGGCCAGGCAAATGTATTTGTGTTTCCAAGTTTAGAAGCGGGAAATATCGCCTACAAAATCACTGAGCGAATTGGTGGTGCGAAAGCCATTGGCCCGATACTTCAGGGACCGGCAAAGCCGTGGATGGATTTATCACGGGGATGTACAGCAGAGGATATTGTTGATGTGGCAGTGATTGCGGCGGTATTGGCGCAGTAATTAAACTTCAAACACCAAAGAAAAAGCGCCAATAAAGTGACGCACACTTAGCCCGCTCGCCACCTTATTTCATACTAATTAGCGTAACAATAACAACGGCCGCTTAGTCTTGTGCAACATTTTAGCGGTAAAACTACCCAGCAGCATATCGCGCAATGGGTGATGACTATAAGCTCCCATCACGGTCAAATCGATATCATGCTCAGCCTGGTAATGACAAAGTTGCTCGTCACTTTTTCCCTTAGGTAAATTCACAAGCTCATGCTTTATTCCGGCGGCTTGCAAGACCTTCGCTGCGTCATTCAATACGTTGGTCGCAGTAGACTCATCACCAACGTAGACTAAATGACAGGGAATATCTTTAAACACAGGACTAGACGCGACCATATCTAAGGCCTTTCTAGACGCATCGTGACCATCGTAAGCCAGCATGATTTTCTTGGGCGTAAAGAATGGCGTATTCACAACCAAAACGGGCTTATGCAAAGAACGAATAACCGTTTCTAAATGTGCCCCTATTTGCCCTTCTTGATGCTCATCACCGCGAACCCCCATCACCAAGACACGTATATTCTCTTCTAGCCCAATCAATGACTCTTGCAGACTGCCATGCTGCTGCCACACATCAACATCAGCAACACCCGCCACCACTGCTCGCTCGCTTGCAGCATCAAGCATCAACTTACCCTTTTTCATCAAGAGCCTATTGCGCTGTTGCTCTACGCGGGTTAACTCTTCAAGCAGCTCTTCTTGACTACCCAGCCCAATACTACCGCTTAAATCTGCAACCGCCGCCTGCGGGCGATGCTCAATATTGTGAAGCAGCTTTAATGCTGCACCAGTTCTTTGCGACATCCACGCCGCATAGTCACACACCGCCGTAGTAAGACTCGCACCATCGATACACGCCAACACATAATTATTATTCATTAGTGGCCTCCCAATACTTTTTCAATTTCTTCTGGTTTATCGTGAATACCGAAGCGATCTACAATCGTCTCACTGGCCTCATTCAAACCAATTAATTCGACCTCAGCACCTTCGCGTCGAAACTTAATAACGACTTTATCCAAAGCACCAACCGCAGATATGTCCCAGAAATGGGCGCGACTCAAATCGATAACAACCTTGTCTACCACCTCTTTAAAATCAAAACCGGCATTAAAACGTTCAGCGGAATTAAAGAAGACCTGACCTACTACCTTATAGATCCGTGTATTGCCCTCATCGCTTTCGTCCTTGCTGATATACATGAAGTGACTAACTTTGTTGGCGAAGAATAAGGCGCCCAGTAATACGCCGACAAAAACGCCATAGGCAAGATTATGCGTCCACACCACCACAGCCACCGTCGCCAACATAATAATATTTGCCGACAGAGGATTAGATTTCAAACCTGTTACCGATGACCAGTTAAAGGTACCAATAGAGACCATAATCATAACTGCAACCAAAGCAGCCATGGGAATCAACGACACCCAGTCACTCAAGAATACGACCATAGTCAGCAACATTGTGCCCGCGAAGAAGGTCGACAAGCGACCGCGGCCGCCAGACTTCACATTAATCACCGACTGACCAATCATCGCACAACCGGCCATCCCGCCAAGTAAACCAGAAAAAATATTGGCGATACCCTGGCCCTTACACTCTCTATTTTTATCACTGCCAGTATCGGTAAGGTCATCGACGATGGTCGCCGTCATCAAAGACTCTAATAAACCCACCACCGCCATCGCAGCGGCATAAGGGAAAATAATACTCAGCGTTTCAAGGTTCAGCGGCACATCAGGCCAAAGGAAGATCGGCAAGGTATCAGGTAATTCCCCCATATCCCCAACTGTACGAATATCAAGACCAATAAACAAACTCACAGCGGTGAGGGTAAGAATACAAATCAGTGGCGATGGAATAACCTTGCCAACAACAGGCACCAGCGGAAACAAATAAATAATGCCCAAGCCAGCTGCGGTCATGGCGTACACATGCCACGTTACATTTGTTAGCTCTGGCAGCTGCGCCATAAAAATCAAAATAGCCAAGGCATTAACGAAGCCAGTAACCACCGAGCGGGACACAAAGCTCATCAATTGCCCAAGCTTTAAATAACCCGCCACAATCTGCAAAGCGCCAGTTAGCAAGGTAGCTGCGAGCAGATATTGCAAGCCATGGTCTTTAACCAATGTCACCATCAGTAAGGCCATCGCGCCAGTGGCGGCAGAAATCATCCCCGGCCGACCACCGACGATAGCCGTAACTACCGCAATACAAAATGACGCGTACAAACCAATTTTTGGATCGACGCCAGCGATAATAGAAAAGGCGATGGCCTCAGGTATTAGGGCTAGAGCAACAACTAGTCCGGCGAGAATGTCGCCTCGAACATTTCCTAACCAGTCTTCTTTTTTTGAGAGCAATAACATTAGAAACTCATTGATGAAAAAAATAAACGATCATCCTTCGACAATGCTCATTAGACAAACAACTATCAAAGAAATGAAATATAAGTATTAGATATGGCATTAACACCATCTAACAGACGAAGTCTGTATTATACCTTCTTTATAAACTTGCGCTGAGTGTTATGGCTAAATGATCAAGGTACTTCAATAAGATGCCATTTATGACAACAATATGACTACTCAAATTAGAGCCCTGCCACAAAAGTATGGCTGTTTCAGAACGGAGACCAGAGGTTACATGCATCAATAACAGTGTTAACTTGTTCATTCGTCATTACAGGACTCATTGGCAAGCTCAATACACTGCTGTGAATACTTTCCGTAATAGGAAACGATAAATGCCTAAAATGTTGGATTAACGCAGCCTGCTGATGAGGAGGTACAGGGTAATGAATTAGGGTCTGGATACCCTTGTTTTTCAAGTGTGTTCGCAGTGCGTCACGGTGAGTGGTTCGAATAACGAAGAGATGATGCACATGAGAGGCGTCATATAGCCACTCTGGTAACTCGATCAGTGGGTGCCTTATTCCCTCACTATATTTCTTTGCAACGATTGTTCTTTTTGCAGCCTCCGAATCAATATATGCCAACTTCACCAAAAGCATTGCTGCCTGTATCTCATCTAAACGGCTATTAGAACCAATATGCAAGTTAACGTATTTTTCTTGGCTTCCATAATTTCCTAACATGCCAACCATTCGTGCTAATTCAGCATCATCTGTAACCACTGCTCCAGCGTCACCGAGCGCACCAAGATTCTTACCTGGATAAAAACTAAATGCAGCGGCGCCGCCCCATGCACCCGCTTTTCGCCCACATAGACTTGCACCGTGGGCTTGCGCAGCATCTTCCAACAACAACAAACCCGCACGTTCAGCTAAGGCAGATAGCTCAGGCATATTTGCCATACGACCATACAAATGCACTGGAAGAACCACCTTGGTTCGCTGAGTAATCGCCTCGGCTGCTAACTTTGGGCACATATTAAAGGTCTTCTCATCCGGCTCTACCAGTACTGGAACTAATTCAGCATCCAGCACTGCAAGGATTGTCGCAATATATGTATTCGCAGGGACCAGCACCTCATCGCCAACATCGGCCAACCCCATCTGACGCCATGCCTTGAGCGTCAAACTCAAGGCATCTAGCCCGCTTCCAACACCAACACAAAATTTAGTGCCACAATATTCGGCAAACCTTTGCTCAAAGTTTGCGAGCTCTCGGCCACGAATATACCAGCCTGAGTCAATAACACGCGAGACGGCAGAATTTAGCTCGTCTTTGTATTGAGTATTTATCGCCTTCAAATCAAGAAATGGTACCGAAAATACCGCCTGCACATCTTGTGGAAACTTTGAAATTGCCATATTTAACTTATTCGTAGAACTCTGGCTCTATAAATCGCCGAAAAGTGTTTAGAAATAAATCACAGCTCTCCAATGACATGTCGAAATACACATTCTCCCCATCCTCACCAACTAACGCTGCGCCTGATTTCTGGTGAAAACTGATCACTTTCTCATTTCCCTTGCGAACATCCAAATGGCAGTTTGTATAACCGAGTTCTTTAAACCCATAGCGATAACACAACAACGCGCTCTCCAACGCCGCGCTACGCGTCTTCGCACCGTTCAGAATCCAACTTCCTATGGCAAAGGAATTTCTATCGAGACGAAAGTCATATATACGAATCGAACCCACCGCCGTGTTATCACTTCGCTTCAAAACGATAAAATAATATTCTGTTCCCGCATGTTCACGCTTTTTATACGCTTTAAGCCATTCACGCTGCAGGGCTACCGAACCATCAACCGCAGAGAGATACCTATTAAACTGAGAATCAGTTCGCAGAGAGTTAATAAACTCAGCATCAGAGGTTTCTGCCAAGCGCAAATATACACTACGTCCTATTAATGATTTCACGCCGACAACTCCAAAAAATCCTGATAACTCCTAATATAATCATCTTCATTATAGTATTCGCCAGCAACCACTAAAATCACGCATCCCGGCGATAAATCATGCATTTCACGCCAGATCATATTGCCAATTTGCAGTCCTTGGGTAGGACTTTCCAGCCAAACCTCTTCACGACGTACACCGTCATCTAACACAACGCGGCATCTTCCTGACAAACAAACCATAAGCTGTTGCAATTTCTTATGGGCATGGAACCCCCTAGAAACCCCATCGGAAGTATCAAAAATATAATACACACGCTTTATTTCAAACGGCAGAGTAATACCGCCTTCTAGCGCGATCAGGGATCCTCTATCATCGCCACGTACGGGCAAATCAAGCATTGTAATTATGCTCATAGACTTAATACTTTCCACATATACGATCCTTGTAGCTACACAACAATCACTAATCAAGTGATCGCATGAATTTAAATTCACTTGATATTGCCGAAAAAAAAGCGGTAGGCCTTAACAAAAGATCTCCGATTAAAGCGGAGGGATTGAAATGAAAATGCTTTCTAACCAACAGCCGTGATATGCGCTTTTTTAATTTCCGATCCAGTCGACCTTCTAAATGATCGCTTACTTTTAAATCAGCGCGTCGTTGCTGCAATGTATCAAGCATTAGACAAACTTGACTCTTTCGCCGCTGCAAACTATTCGGTTGCGCAATCGAAACTTGCTGCGACATACCGACAGAGGTACGGTAGTACAATAGACACTCATCGATGTACAAGATGCTATTTTCAAGCACAGCCCTGAAACCCATAACAAGATCTTCAAACGCGCATGAGTAATCAATCACACCATACTTTTCTATTAACTCTCTAGACCAGGCGCCGCTCGCCCCCAAATAAATACTTTGCGAAAAAGCAGCCTCCTCAAGGCTCAACTGACGACGAAAATTAGCATGCGGCGACTCTGAACCAATAACAAAGCCATCCGCATCGATATCAACTGCCTTCGAATGAAGCAACATAGGCTTACCATTACTCAGATAGCTTTCAACTAATCTAGAGACCCGATGCGGAAAAGAAATATCGTCCCCTGACGCAACTACCACCAGCTCCCCCCGACACAGCGAAACAAGCAAATTTACATGGGCAATCAACCCTAAATTCCTGTCGTTTCTGTTAACAACTACAGGGCGCCCATTAGCATACTGTGCGACAGCGCGCTCTAGCTCCTCATAACTACCATCTATTGAACAGTCGTCTGAGAATATAAACTCAGCAACCGGGTAGTCCTGCGACAAAACACCCTTAACCGCAGCGTCGATGTACTGATATTGATTGTAACAACAAAAAATAAAACTGACGCAGACCCGAGGTGTATCCATTAACCCACCAAAAATATAAATACGCGACCACAAAGACTATGCAAAAGGAACCAAAATAAAGTACCACTTCCCACGACATATTTTCTTAACAAAGCTCTCTCTCTTATCAAAGAGACAGAGAAAATGATCTCCATTTTTATTCAAAAATCTTTTTAGCTCAAAATTATAAAAAACCGTTTCATTCCGAATGTATTTTTTATAGAAAGCCTCAAGGAGCAATTGCTCTTCCGCCGAAAGAATACCACTTTGTATTACTGGCAAAATGAAGTCACAGGATTTTCGAAACTTATTAGATACGTGGATATGCTTAGGAATTCTCCGTTTCGACTTTGAGCCCCAAACCGCATTGCTATCATGCTTTCTATATAACGACAACACATCACTACCCGCCTTCAACTTCCCGCGAGAAGCCGCCACTATAGCGAGCCACTGATCGTGATATGGCATTTGAGACATGGCGGGCATAGCAAGCTCTAGTAACTCGCGCCTTATTAAACAGGCATGCCCAGTAACGCAGTTATTCAGAATCAGCGATAGGGCGCAACGCCCCTCTATACGATTTACCGTTGGGAACTCCACATCTTGCCGAACACCATTACTATCAATAACAGCAACTTTCGAATAGATGAGCCAGTCTTCACCTATATTCTCGACCAGACAGCTTATTTTATTCAAAAACCAAATATCGTCTTGATCGGCAAGTGCTATCAGGTCGCCCCGACATTCATTTATCGCCTTCTCAAAATTCCTAACAAAGCCGAGATTCTCATCGTTACATATTAGACGAATTCGGTTATCACGCTTAGCGTATTTGGTCAATATATCTAAGGTGCCATCCGATGAACAATCATCGACAATAACGATCTCAAGATTCGCATAAGTTTGACCAACAATAGAGTCTAACTGCTCCGCTAGATACTGCTCACCGTTATAAGTACACATTGCGATCGAGACAAGACTTTGATCACAAGTTACTACTGTATTATCTTCTTGGCTGCCCATTAGCTTTCTTAATTACTTAAAGATGAATTAAAGACAAAATATGACAATATAAGCATACCTACAAAAACCGCCAGCCAAACGGACGCCAGCTACAGCGCTTTAGCGCAGCTGAACGAGCAACACTATAGCCCTGCTGTCGCTCTGCCTTCACCTTAAGACAAAACAACCTAAGGAGTTTCAATTGGCCCACAGCCAACAATTCTCAAGTTCAACCACAGCAACAAATACAATCGCGATATAGCGCGAATAGGTCACGTAAATCGTCAACATTATACAGCATTGTTCACGATTGCTAGGTATTATGTCACTAAGAATCAAGCGCCCAAACAAGGATCGCACTGAGCCAGCAAACAACAGCCCGGAGAACCATCAATGTATGACTACCTGATAGTTGGTAGCGGACTTTACGGAAGCACCTGCGCCCACGAGCTAAAAAAGCGTGGAAAACGCGTACTGGTTATAGAGCAACGCGACCATATCGGTGGCAATATATTCACTGAAAACAATAATGGCATCCAAGTCCATAAATATGGCGCACATATATTTCACACGAACAACAGAGAAATATGGAATTACGTTAATCAGTTTGCCGAATTTAATAGGTATACGAACTCCCCAGTAGCGAATTACAAAGGGAAAATTTATAACCTCCCATTTAACATGAACACCTTCAACCAGCTTTGGGGTGCAATCACACCTGAGCAGGCGCAGGCTAAAATTGCCGAGCAACAATCTGAGCTCGGCGAAAAGCTACCCAAAAACCTTGAAGAACAAGCAATTCGACTGGTCGGACGAGACATTTACGAAAAACTAGTAAAAGGCTATACAGAAAAGCAGTGGGGGAGGCCTGCCACCGAACTTCCCGCGTTCATCATTAAACGACTTCCAGTGAGATTCACATACGATAACAATTACTTTAATGACAAATTTCAAGGTATTCCGATAGGTGGCTACACGCAAATTATCGAGAAGATGCTCGCGGGAATTGAAGTTCGCTGCAACACTGATTACTTTCACAATAGAAAGGAGCTAGATCAAACTAGCAAAGCCGTCATTTATTCCGGCCCCATTGATCGGTATTTTGGCTATTGCTACGGAAAGCTCGAATACCGGAGCCTACGATTTGAAACCGAAACTATTAACAAACCCAACGTGCAAGGCAATGCGGTAGTCAATTACACTGAACGCGAAGTTCCATATACACGAATAATTGAACACAAACATTTTGATCCCGTTGATACGCCCCACTCAGTTATTACACACGAATATCCCGCAGAATGGACCGACGGCCTAGAGCCTTACTACCCAATAAACAACGACAAAAATGATACTTTGTATCGTCAGTATCGAGACCTTAGCAAACTAGAAAATAATATTTTTTTCGGCGGTCGACTAGCAGAGTATCGCTACTACGACATGCACCAAATCATTGCATCAGCCTTGAATGACATAAAGAAAATGCCCTAAGGACGCTTATGTATTTACAAAAATTCGCTTCACATCACTAATAAAGCAAGCTTCTTCATTGCGAATCATTTCTCGATAACCATCAAAATCCTTTCGGCGAATATCAAAATCAGCGAAGCACTCGCGGATTTTCACGGCTATCTCGGGGATCGAGCTAGAGTCACGTTTGAATTTGTAATCTGACGGTATTGGAACATCGACATCATATGCCGCTGATCCGTCCCGCCCAGTTACTATACAAGCCCCCAAAATACATGCTTCTCGAGGAATACGATCCTTACCAGGATGCTCACCAAAATCAATATAAACTTTCGCAGCACTCAGCAACTCAATGACTTGTGCACGTGACATATTCTCTATTGGCACAAACTCCACTTCGGGCATAGCAACACGCAGTTTACTCGTAAAATCGGCCCCTTTTTTTGGATTAAACGCCACAATGTCTTTCTTATTAGATTTACAGGCATCAATACTTAACGATATAAAATTTGAATTTAGATAATCCGATAGAATTAAGACGCTGTCGCTCGCCACTTTTTTAGTCCGCAAATGGTCTCGTGCGTATTCCGACTGCACAAAATGAATATAATTCTTCGTACCACTCTTTCCAAAAAAGAAATAACGCTTTGTCTTTGACGACTTACCAAGAAGCAATAAATACCTCAGCCATTTATTTTTCAACATTCTATGCCACTTTATCGAAAAACCTAATGACTTATAGTAGAAATCAACACTCATCCACCAAATGGATTTTTTCACGTATTTATAATTATCTAGAATATCAGTTTGCGTTTCTGGTGCTATCAAAATATTCCTTGGCGAATCATCTATAAAATCTACATATAAATTTCCGTATCCTTTAAACTCCTCGTGAATAGGATCACGACCGGACACTCGCCGGTAGTAATATATAAAAGCCTCAACACCATTATTACGAAGCGTAGCCACTAATTGATGAAGCAATTCCGGGCCGCCAGATGCTTGATTTGCTGGCGCAGCGACGTAAACAATATCAAATTCCTTATGAAGCATTTTTGATCTCGCAACTCTATATATTTACAGTTTTTCTAACGATTAAACATTAACTTATAAATTTAACGCGCACCGAAAAAGGCACCCTTTATAGATTAAGTCAAAATTCTGATACTGACCTAACACCATCAAGCTTTGATCTTGCTCTCACATAGCGATTAACACCAAAACTTATCAAAGCAATCAACATGCGCTTCTTGTTTTTTCGAACATAGCGTTCAATATGCTCACTACCCAATCCGTGCTTCTTCGCATAAAGAACATATGATCGCCCCTTATGAAAATGTATAAATTTATTGACCGTTTTTGTTCTTACCGTAGATCCTCCACCAACATGCGGGATACTAACGTTACGACAGTGAATAACCTGTAGGCCTGCGTCATTCGCGCATTTACAAATATCCACATCTTCTTCGTACAAGAAGAATTGCTCGTCAAAATAGCCAACAGGATTCATTAGCTGGGTATCAAACAGTAAAACCGCACCAACTAGCCAAGGTACATTAACAATTGATTTATCGTCTTCGGGATCTAATGCGGGGCCAGCGATAGCCGCGCCATGACTTTTTAATTCGGCAAGTAATTGATCAACAGCCGCCTCTGAAAGCTGAGTATCGGGATTTAACACCATTACGTAGCGAGTTGTGCTAGCGTTAATACCGAGATTGCAAGCAGCGCCAAAGCCGAGATTCTTCTCACTTTTCAGCATTTCGACACAATCATTATTAGCGAACACAATTGCGTCAGTGCCATCAGTACTAGCATTATCGACGACTATCCAGCGCGGCATAGCCACCGAAGAAGTATCTCGTAAAGACGCGATATGAGCTGAGAGCACCTCTGCGCTGTTATAAGTAACCGTAACTAGGGTCAATTCGTTCAGCAAATCCTGCATTAGTAACGCTTACTCCAACCTGTTATTTTTCGATCATGCCTGTGATTCAAACCAAACACGCATTGAGTTTTTTACATGCGGCTCGCCAGTTGCTTGCCGACACACCATAATCCTGCCCAATTTTTTCAGCACTCAACACCGAGTATGCCGGACGCATGGCCGGCGTCGGGTACGCCTCTGTTTCTATCGCATTGACCGTCGGTATGCTTTTCAACACGCCTTGCTTATGCGCTTCTTCAAATATCGCTGTCGCAAATCCGTACCAGCTCACTGCTTCATTTCCGGAGTAATGATAAACGCCATAGCGGGCCTGCGCCTCACTTTTATTTTGTTCTACCTCGTGCAACTGCTTTGCGATACTGATCAACGCGTTCGCAATGTCTCCCGCGTAAGTCGGGCACCCAACCTGATCCGCTACCACACCCAAGGTGTCACGCTCTTTTGCTAAGCGCAGCATGGTTTTCAGGAAGTTATTGCCGTATTCACTAAACACCCAGGCAGTGCGCAAAATAATGTGCTTGGGGCAATGGCGCTGCACGGCCAATTCACCATGTAGTTTAGTTTGGCCATACACCCCAGCGGGATTGGTTTGATCCGTCTCTAGGTAGGGTGTTTTTTTATTGCCATCAAACACATAGTCCGTTGAGACATGCAGCAATGGGATGTCAAAACGACTACATAGTTTGGCCAGTGCTGCAGGGCCATCTTCATTTATGCGTTTAGCCAATTCATGCTCTGACTCTGCTTTGTCTACTGCGGTATAGGCCGCCGCATTAATGATGGCGGTTATCCCCTTATCAGCAACGATCTTTTCCAATACCACCGTGTCATTGATATCGGCGTCTTGGCGGCTTAACAAGGTATGGGTAATGCCTTGGGCGATTAGTTGATCAGCTAAACATTGACCCAACTGACCATTGGCACCGGTCACAAGTATATGCATTGATCGGATGCCTGTTTCAGGGTTGGCGCTCATTTAGCAAACAACTCGGCAAAAGTCGGCGCTTTACTGTCTTTGTCTGACAGGGTGGGATTATCCAGCGGCCAAGGAATGGCCATGGCCGGGTCATTCCAGACCAAGCTACCCTCGTCAGTGGGGTCGTAGTAATCCGTGCATTTGTATTCAAAGTCGGCGGTATCACTGAGTACCACAAAGCCGTGGGCAAAGCCCGGCGGCACCCAAAACTGACGTTTGTTTTCTTCCGAGAGGATCACGCCCTCCCACTGACCAAAGCTGGGTGAGTTTTGGCGGATATCTACTGCCACATCATAAACTTCACCACTCACCACCCGCACTAATTTGCCCTGGGGCTTGGTCTTTTGGAAGTGAAGGCCCCGAAGTACACCTTTAGCGGAACGGGAGTGATTGTCTTGCACAAACGGCAGGCTAATGCCCGCCAGTTCACGATATCGATCAGCTTGAAAGGTTTCTAAGAAAAAACCACGATGATCGCCAAATACCTTGGGCTCAATAATGACGCAGTCTTTCAGTTTAGTTTGGATGACGTTCATATCAGTAGTCGTTTCCGCTTATTTGTAGCCGTCGGCCACACGCAGTAAATATTGGCCATAGCCGGTTTTCTTTAGCATCTCGCCCTGTTTGATAAGCTGTTCCGCGCTAACCCAGCCTTGGCGATACGCAATCTCTTCTAAACAAGCGACTTTTAAGCCCTGACGATGTTCTACGGTTTGCACAAATTGTCCCGCATCAATAAGGGAATCGTGGGTGCCTGTATCCAGCCAAGCAAAGCCACGACCCAGCACTTCAACGCTTAAATCGCCACGCTTGAGATAGGCGAGGTTTACATCGGTAATTTCAAGCTCCCCTCGGGGTGAAGGCTTGATGCTACGCGCAATCTCAACCACATCATTGTCGTAAAAGTATAAGCCCGTGACCGCGTAAGCTGATTTCGGTTTAAGAGGCTTTTCTTCAATACTGATCGCCTTGCCGTCATCACCAAACTCTACCACCCCAAAGCGCTCAGGGTCGGTCACGTGATAGCCAAATACCGTGGCACCCGTGTCCTTGGAAACAGCGCTTTTGAGGTTGTCAGAGAAGTGTTGCCCGTAGAAGATATTATCTCCTAAGACCAAGCTGACATTGTCGTTACCAATAAAATCGGCACCGATGGTAAATGCTTGGGCCAAGCCGTCAGGACTTGGCTGCTCTTCGTAGCAAATAGTAATACCAAACTGACTGCCATCGCCCAATAGCCGCTGAAAGCCGGGTAGGTCAGTCGGTGTGGAGATCACCAGAATATCTTTGATCCCTGACAGCATGAGCACTGACAAGGGGTAGTAAATCATTGGTTTATCGTAGATAGGAAGTAGCTGCTTAGAACAACCCATAGTGATTGGGTGCAAGCGCGTTCCTGAGCCACCAGCCAGAATAATACCTTTGTATTTTTTACTCATTGAGCTTCCCTTGCAGACCGTGTTGTGAACTGAGCCACAATGTACGTTTTATGTCATTACGTAGAAAAAGCGGCGGACCGCTTAGGCTTTTGCGTCGCCCATCTCCCGTCCAGCATTTAGCGCCACTAAGCACTCAGCCACCACCGATCCGATCTAATTTATAATCCCCTGACAACACACGCTGCCACCACTCGGGATTGTCGAGATACCATTGCACGGTTTTTCGAATGCCCGACTCAAAGGTCTCTAGTGGCGTCCAGCCTAGCTCGCGTTGAATCTTACTCGCATCAATAGCATAACGCGCATCATGCCCAGGCCGATCTTTAACAAAAGTGATTAAGTCTTTAAAACCTTTACCACTGGCTCGAGAGTTGGCATTTTCTGGCGCTAGCTCTTCTAACAACTCACAGATGGTTTCTACCACCTCGATATTGCGCTTCTCGTTGTGGCCGCCAATGTTGTAGGTCTCACCCACCTTACCTTCGGTAACCACTTTAAACAGCGCGCGAGCGTGGTCTTCCACATAAAGCCAATCCCGAATCTGACTGCCGTCGCCATACACTGGCAGGGGCTTGCCGTGGAGGGCATTTAAAATGATGTGGGGGACGAGTTTTTCAGGGAAGTGGTAGGGGCCGTAGTTATTTGAACAGTTGGTCACAACAATGGGTAAACCGAAAGTTCGCCCCCAAGCCCTGACCAAATGGTCTGACCCAGCCTTACTCGCGGAATACGGCGAGCTAGGTTCGTAGGAGGTGGTTTCGGTGAAGAGATCATCAGTGCCATGAAGATCGCCATAGACCTCATCGGTGGAGATATGATGGAAACGGAAGTCCGCTTTTTTATCTCCTTCAAGACCCTGCCAATAGCTACGCGCAGCTTCAAGCATATTGTAGGTACCAACGACATTCGTTTGGATAAAGGCACCCGGGCCATCAATGGAACGATCGACATGGCTCTCTGCCGCAAGATGCATCACAAGATCCGGCCGATGCTCTGCAAACACCGAACTCAAAGCAGCAAAATCACAAATATCCACCTGCGCAAACACATAGCGCCCTGTGTCGTCTGCACCGGGTATTGACTCTAAATTACCCGCATACGTCAAAGCATCGACATTCACTAGTGAAGCATCGGTATCTGCCAAAATATGGCGCACTAACGCGCTGCCTATAAAGCCCGCGCCGCCGGTCACCAAGGCTGTCACATTCCTAAATTTACTCACGATACACTCAACCACACTAACTTAATCTTGAAAGACTGGCATTGTACCGAATAGCCCCGCACATAGCACCGCCAAGGGTGCTCATGAGATTCCACGAAGCTCACAGCGACTCTGGCGACCAAGCGCCAATTACGTTAGTCTTTGCCGCCAATAGCCAATGACGCTAACAGCGCCATCCCACACCCTCAATGGGACAATAATGATGCGTATACTCAATGCTATGTTTAGCACCGGACTTGGCGGTATTGAGCAATCGTTTGCCGACTATTGCCACGCACTCGCCGAGCTGGGCCACGACGTTATCGCCCTGACCCAGCCAGCATCAGCAATCAACGCCACGCTTTCCGGCAAGCTTACGCGCATTGAAATCCGCAATCGTGGCCAATGGGATATTTTTGCAAAATCCAAAATCAAACAATGCCTAGTATCCGAAAGACCTGACATCATTATTGCACATGGCAACAGGCCCATTTCACTACTACAAAGTGCAAGAAATTTAGGTATCCCACTGGTCGGCGTTGCCCACAATTACAAACTGCAACACATGAAGCAGTGCGACGCCGTTTTTACGGTATCTCAAGACTTACGCAACACTGTTATTACTAAAGGCTTGGCTAACGCAAAACAGTGTTTTCACATCCCCAATATGATCCATTCAATTGACCCACCCCCGCGTCAAGCGCACTTTCGAAACCCAGTTCGCATTGCCACAATGGGCCGCTTCGTTGAGAAAAAGGGTTTTCACTTATTTTTAGAGGCGCTTGCCCTACTCAAATCACAGGGCTTTAGGTTTAGCGCAGTCATAGGTGGTGATGGTGATGAGAAAGAGAGACTGCTGGCGTTGCGGAACCAGCTATCTCTAACAAACGATGTGAGCTTTTGTGGTTGGGTAAAAAACAAAAGCGATTTTTTCGCCGATGCAGATATTTTTTGCTTGCCCTCCTTGCACGAACCCTTTGGCATAGTATTGCTGGAAGCCTTTATCCACGGTATACCTGTGGTGTCCACAGCTAGTGAGGGACCTTCCGAAATCGGCACGCACATGCATGACTGCATTTTAACGGAAAACCATTCTGCTCAGGCGTTAGGCCAAGGTTTAAAAACACTTATCGAACAGGAAACACTGGCACAGACGCTTAGCCGCAATGCAGAACAGACAGTACTCAACAATTACACACCACTCATCGTAGCCAACAAAATAACTGTCGCACTGAAAAGCATACTTAGCGAATACGGCTAGTCCGCCCCAGCTCCGCCTTACTCTTACCGGATTTCACCGCGGGAGTATATTCGTCGCGATAGCGCAATAAATGAAAATGACGCCGCACGCTGAACCAAAGCTTCACCGGATGATAGGCTAAACGCATCCACAGTGTCGGCCCCACCACACTAGGGTCTGCACTTTTGGCAATTGTCGTCGCGTGATCCAACTCGTAAACCGTATGCGGCTCCACACCGTACACTTTTAAATTGTATAACCAGAAGTGATCAAATAATTTATCCACCGGTTCATAGATCGTCTGAGCGTAATCCAAGAACTTTTTCATACCCGTGCGATTCAAAACATATGACTGCGTACCCACAGCGCCGCGCTTAGGCCGTGTTAGTAAATGGCCAGTATCAGCAATATCGCCAATCACTTTACGTGGTCGCAAACGAAGAGCCATAAAGCGAACCATGTCTAGATTATTGTTCGGCAGCAGCGCCATCAAAACACGAGCAAAATCAGACTCAATAACAACATCGTCTTCCAACACGCAAAGATGAGTATAACCCTCATCATACGCTTTACGCACAGCGCGAAAATGCGAGAGATAACACCCCAGCTCACCCGATGTCAGCTGCTTACGATGCCTAATCATTGCCAACACATGGTTAAAGCGCTCACCATTTTTTAGGGCGGGCATTGCTCTACGACCATCTACAGCGGGAAACAAGCTCGCAGAAATACCTTGCTGCTGTAGCGAGCCCAATAACTTAACGGTATTTTCAGCATCAGGATTTAAGCTGATAACCCAGCATGCAAGCTTCATCGCCACACCAACATGAAAAAACCATTAAAATTGGTCACGCTCGATTCACTCCTGACCTTTATGGAACAAAAAACCATGCATACCTGGACCGCGTCCTTGGGACTTGTCCTGCAACAACTCATCGATTCGCTGATGTAAATTCTCGACTTTGCGCCCCGCTTTTTTACGCTGCATAAACTTAGGCATACGATGCCCAGGCAGTAATCCGGAAGCGCCCAAACCATCGATAACAACCAAACGGCGAATATGCGTCGCACCAAGTTCGTCGTAATCGCGTTGAACCACAAGATTGTGAAGAATTAGATCTCGAGACGGTACGCAGTATGCCAACCAATGCTGGGCTAATTCTTCTACTGCTTTTTGACAATCACCACTGTACCCGTACTCCCATAAATACTGTTTAAGCGACAATGAAATTGCGCCATCACTGTCGCGGATCAGCTCTGAACATAACCCCTTACCCATATCCGTTTCAAAAAAACCATAACAACGACTGATATGCGCAAAAACTCCGTCTTCGTAATACTTAACCAGCGCGGACATCACATTAAATTCATCTAAATTGTCATCGAAGCTAGACAGGGGTTTTAAATTTTTTGGAAAGCCCTTACTACGCCGACGCTCCTCAACACTAAAATCTGGCCGCCGCACTTTTATACACCGAGCTGAATCGCTAGGGTCTACATAGCACCAACGATTTCCTCCCGCTGCAAATGGGTCTAAGTCTTTAAGCTCGATCATTTGGCGGTGCCATTGGGATGAATATTGCGCGCCCAAACATAATCATGACTGAAGGGTAACTGCATAGCTGCCTCAACGATGTATCGTGAGTAAAGCGTTGAATTAAGCTCTTGCTGGAAAAAGTTACGCGCACGTGCAGCCCAATCACGCCGCTTATCGTCGTCATGATGAAATTCGCGAATTTTAGTAATCAAATCTTGTTCGTCATCAAAATAAACTAAGGTTTCAGCTGGAACATAATCCTGAAAATCGCCACTACTATGCGCAAACTGAAGTATACCGTTTCCGCCAAGCTGGGACATTCGGTCCGAGGTATACCACTGATCGCCCTCTTGGCGATTTAAATTCAGCGCCATTTTCGTCTTCGACAAGGCCTGATCATAGTCACGCCCCCAAACCGGTTCCTCGCCAAAACTACCGTAGGTTTTAAAATTCATCTCTCCATCAACGGCGTCTTTAACCGCCTTTACCATTTCTAATCGCTTGGTGAACTTGGTTGCATTGCTACAGAACAGTAAATCAATATCTAAGTCAGTTTGTTGCGAGTTATCCAACACCTCCACTGAGGGCTCCACTGGATTCGGTATGTAATACAAGCGCGCCCCCAGGCCAGCAAAGCGCTGCATATCACGCAGACCGGTGGTCACAAATACCGCATCCACTACACCAGCAAAAGCAGCAATTCGCTCGCTATTACTCGGCACAAACAAGGGGTCGCAGTTACAATGAATAATTACACTGTTTGGCAAACGCTGCCTAACCCGCTTTAAACTTTCAATACTGATAATATCAGTATGGCCAATAATAATTAGATCCGGGTCAACACCTTCTACCGCCTCTAAAAACCGCTTATTCGCCGCCTTTTTACCCAGCTCACGAATACCCAGTGGCGCCTCAAACGCAGCAACATCCCGATCACTAAAACTACGCACATAATGATTATTGCGAATCAAGCCGTATTTTAGTTTTTCCGCCCAACTAATGCGGCTAACGCCGTAAGTGCGCAAGCGGTCGTAGTCAACATGTAGCACTTTCATTATTTATTCTCGCCGCCTGTGAACAACAAATTTAACACGTCATCTATATTCAACATGATATGCACTGCATCATGGATTTGCTAATAAGCGCTGATAAACCGCCAAGGTACTCGCCAGCTGACTACTTAAATAATAGTTTTCCGGGAGTTTAATCTCTGCGTCGGCATCAATTAAGTCATCTACCCGAGCCGCAAAACTCACCACATCATCGGGCGCAACCAAACCCTGCGGAAACCCAGCATTAAGCGACTCGCTAGCCCCGCCGCGATCGTAAGCGACTACAGGTGTGCCGCTCGCCAGAGACTCTGGCACCGTGCGGCCAAAAGGCTCTTCCTTATTGGACATATGACAGGTGACAGAAGCTAGCCCATAGAATTGAGCAATGTCGCTACGATGACCAACAAAGGTCACCGCGTCATCAAGCCCGAGTGCCGACCGCATACCTAGCAATTCATCAAAGTAATGTTGCTTACCAGGTTCAGCATCACCCACGACCACACCATGGCAATCTTGACGGAGTCGTACCAAACGCGACATCATTTGTAAAAACGCCTCCTGCCCCTTCCAACGGGTTAAACGCCCAGGCATTAAAATGATGTGCTTATCTTGCAGTTGCGGATATTGCTGGAATAACTCTTTTTTCCACTCAGAAGTGCACGCATCATGATTAAACGCAGCGGGATCCAAACCACGGGGAATAAGAGTGATACGACGTTCATCCGCCTTATAATTAGTAATAATGTATTTTTTTACGCAGTCGGATATCGCAATGAGGTGTTCGGCACGCGCCATCACTGCACTGTAAAAATTAACCGAGTACATGCCATGAAATGTGCTAACTAAACGCGGCCTAGTTACGGGATTCATCCGCCGCCACGCCAACCAAACTATCCAGGCAGGCGCTCGTGAACGCACATGTACCACATCCGCATTTAACGACTCGAGCAATTTGCGCATGGGACGAACTTGCAATAATGACCATAGCGACTTGCGATGTACGGGAAAAGTAATGTGCTCACTTCCGTCTGAAACAAGCCCTTCCACCATACGACCACCAAAGGAAATGACAACTGAAGTGTGGCCACCAAGCACCAACTCCCTCGCCAACTCAACAGTGCCGCGCTCAACACCGCCAGAGTTCAAGGCAGGCAAGACCTGCACTATTTTAAGCGGCCGCGTTATATTGACGTTTATGCTCTCAGCACTGGGCATATCGTTTCCAAATCTAAATTATTAAAGACAAGCACTATCAAGCTGCAACCACCAATCGGCGACTCTATCGGCCTCCCACAAGGGCCGCACAGCAGACGGTAATTTTTTACTTAAATCCGCATGTGCATACGCCGTGGCAAGACCACTAGTCGCTAGCTGAGCCATGCTCCTTGTCACACGAGACTCTCGCAATGGCGCTAGATCAATCAAGCCCGTCGGTGCACCTGAACTCACGCTTTCGTATACCATAGAAACACTATCGCAACTTACCCAAACCTGCCCGACTTGAGACAAAATTTTAGGCAGCCATCCAGATCCGGTTTCTGAATACGGCAAAACTTTAATATTTACCAAGGCTAATTCTGATAACGCGTCGAGGAGGCCAACAGGCGTTCTCGGCGAATCTGACACCAACCATTCAATACCGGTCTGGGCACCAGCAATGCGTTTTAGCTGCGCGAGAACGGCGGCGTTGTCCCAAGAAAAATGCTTATTGATTCCACCCAATAAAATCAAACCCTGATGATCGTTACGTCCTTCATATTTAGGAACAATATGATTGATAACACCAAAGGTACCAAGCACTGAATCTCGCTCAGGTGGCGAGTCATGAAAGGGCATACATATCGCATCAAATAAACCCAAAGGCAGCGATGGCCGCATTAATAAAAACGCTTTAGCTCCCGTCACCCACTTACACCACAACATGGGCAGATGCGTTTTGCTGCCCGCTGCCAGTATCCAATCTGGCCTATGCTGCGTCTTAAATTGAGACATCAAATGCCCGCAACCTTTAAAACTAAAATTCTGTTTTGTAAGATCAAGCCAATGGAGTTCTACATCAGACTTGTCCTGCAGACGATCCAACAAACCCCGCAACTGATTAAGGTGCCCCAAGCGACCATCGGTGATCACCCAAATGCGGCGCAAGCTCATTCGTAAAACCCTGCCTCACCAACGGGCCGAGTCTTGAAGCGACGGTGCACCCACATATACTGCTCGGGCACCATAAGAATATTTTCTTCAAGAATTGCATTAATCGCCCGCGCATCTGCAACAGGATCCCCACTGGGGAAATTATCCATGGGTATAATTTCAACACGGTAACGGCGACCACTATCCAGACGTTGCTGATTGGCATACACCACCCTCGCGCGACCACCTTTTGCCAAGGTACTGGTGCCAATGGTCGTCGCAGCAGGGATACCAAAAAACGGCACAAACTCCGCGGACTTTCGGCCGTAATCCTGGTCGGGCAAATAATATAAGCGCCGCCCCTCGCGAAGCCGTTTCAAGGCCCGCTTGATATCTCGCCGATGAATCGGCTCGCCATAACGACCGCGCGACCTGCTCAAAATATATTCAAACACCGGGTTCTTGTGCTTGCGGTAAAACGAATCCGATGGGTACTGTCCGCCAACTAAGGTGCCGCAAACATCCAAGCTAGTGAAATGGGTAGCAATGATAATAATCCCGCTTCCACCTTCCGGCACTTCGAGATGTTCTTTACCAATCAACTCAAACTCAACACCAAGTTTTTCTGGTGCAATAAACCACACCCGCAGCGTTTCCATTAGCCCCACGCCCTGATTACGCATGGTCTTCTTTACCAGCAAGGTAAACTCGGCACTCGACAACTCGGGGAAGCAAAGCCGCAAATTTGTTTCACAAATATGACGCCGTCTTTTTGCAAGACAGTAAAATACATTACCTATTCCCGCACCCAAGGCATAACTTAGCCGTCGCGGCAAATGGGCGAGCGACCAAAGTAAACCAATCCCACACCACGTAAGCCAGTGACGCGGATAAAGCAGCTGTCTCTCAATTGTCATCTGATTGCATTACACTATTGCTACATTTCAATACTGGCACTGCGAATAAAATTACGCAGATAAAGTGCCGCATTGTACACTGTTTGCCGCACGAGGTTAGCACGGCGCCGGTTAAACCGACGCCGTAATGCACCACCTAAGATTGGCAGCATAAACCAAGCAGCGCGGAGATTTACAAACTTATCATGATGAACAAACCTGGCCGCACTGGCCCTGCACGCATTTTGGATGCGTCGAAATATTCCCTTAAAGGTTTGCGCGCCGCATGGAAGCATGAGGAAGCCTTCCGACAAGAGAGCATGCTCGCACTAATTATGCTCCCCGGCGCATTATGGCTGGGCACAAATGCCACCCAACGATCAATATTAATTACCACCGTCATCATCGTCGTCATCGTTGAGCTCATTAACTCGGCGATTGAAGCCGTCGTAGATCGGATTAGCACCGACCACCACCCCTTGTCAGGCCAAGCCAAAGACATTGGCTCGGCCGCGGTTATGCTAAGCCTGCTGCTTTGTATCAGCTGCTGGGGAATGATTGCTGCGGAGCGATTTTTATAAAATGGCGATTAACGAATAATTAGCACGATAGGCTGGCTACGGGCTTGACAATAGTTCGTCAAACGTGAATAATTCCCGGCCTAAATTTTCAGCACTAGGTTTCAAGGAGTTATAAGGGTGGCGAATTCTCCACAAGCTAAAAAACGCGCACGTCAGGCGGAAAAAAGTCGTACGCATAACGCCAGCCTGCGCTCAATGGTACGTACATACCTAAAGAAAGTATTGGCTGCAATTGCTTCAGGCGACCAAGAAGCGGCTAAAACTGCGTATGTATCTGCAGTTTCTGTTATCGACCGCATGGCCGACAAAGGCATTCTTCACAAGAACAAAGCTGCTCGACATAAGAGCCGACTGAACAGCAAAATCAAAGCAATGAGCGCTGCCGCTTAATTTATAGTTTTGATTTTGCAGTATAAAAAAACCCGCTTCTTAGCGGGTTTTTTTATTGTCCAGTATTTGTGAATCGGCACTCAGCCACTTACCACTAAATTATCTCGATGAATAAGCTCTGGCTCACCAACAAAACCCAAGGTTTCAGCAATCTTACTGCTAGACATACCCTGCAAACGCCGGGCGTCATCCGCACAATAGTTAACCAAGCCCCGCGCAACCTCATTCCCTTGGCCGTCAACACACTTCACTAGATCACCACGAGAAAACTGCCCGGTAACCGCCACTACCCCCACGGGTAGTAAACTGCGCCCCTGTTGACGCAGTACACGCGCCGCACCATCATCAAGCTCTACAGTGCCTCGCAATTGCAATTGCCCTGCCAACCATTTTTTACGAGCGGTAATTGGCGGTTCCTTCGAAAGCAGCAGCGTACCTAAATCTTCTGCCTCAAAAATCCGATCCAAGACCCGGTCTTCACGCCCTCCAACAATGATCGTATTCGCACCGGAGCGCGACGCCAAACGTGCCGCGCGTAATTTGGTCAACATACCGCCGCGACCAAGAGAGCCAGCCGCACCACCAACCATGATATCGAGGCCGCGATCTTCGACCGAGGCCTCCGAAATTAACTTAGCATTAGGATTAGAGCGGGGATCCTCTTCAAACAAACCGCGCTGGTCAGTCAAAATCACCAGCGTGTCGGCGTCGATCAAATTGGCAACCAGCGCTGCCAGCGTGTCGTTATCACCAAAGCGAATCTCATCGGTAACCACTGTGTCGTTTTCATTAACCACCGGCACAACACCCAACTCAAGCAGAGTTAACAGCGTACTACGCGCATTCAAATAGCGATCACGCGCAGAAATATCGTCGTGACCCAGCAATATTTGCGCAGTTTGCAAACCATGAGTCCGAAACCTTGTTTCGTATGCATGCACCAGCCCCATCTGCCCGACAGCGGCGGCAGCCTGTAACTTATGCAGGTTATCGGGACGCTCGCGCCAGCCAAGACGAGTCATGCCCTCGGCGACGGCACCCGAGGACACCAGCACCACTTCGCGACCAGACGCGCGAAGCGACGCCAACTGGGATACCCACGCATCCAAGCCTTCGGCATAAAGCCCACGCCCATCGTTCGTTAACAGCGCAGAACCAATTTTCACCACCACACGCTTACTGGCTTTTAGCCCCCGCCTACTCTCAGACAAGATCACTTCACCTCAAGGCCGATAGACCACTTCCACATCGTGGTCGTCATCTTCATCATCGTCGTAATCATCCGTATCGCCCGCCGCGCGTCGCTCAGAACGCCGCTGATCTGCCAGCGCCTGTATACGCTCACGAGCCTCAGACTGCATTGCATCCTGTATATCGCGCTCGCGCTCAGCAGCCTCACTATCGGTAGCTAGCAACTCGGACTGCTCCTCAACAAACTGCAATACATCCCGGCATAGTTCTTTGGTATTTTCACCCGTTAATGCCGACACCCGATACACTGGACCAGTCCAAGCAAGCGCATCCACTACCTCTTGGCAACGCGCCTCACGCTCATCTTGTGGCAACATATCAAGCTTATTCAATACCAACCAGCGCTCACGCCCAGCCAGCGTCGGACTAAACCGCGACAGCTCCTTAGCAATTATCGCAACAGACTCTTGCGGCGTTATACCATCGTAGGGCGCCATATCAACCATATGCAACAATAAGCGGGTGCGCGTTAAATGCTTCAGGAAACGAATTCCAAGCCCCGCGCCGTCTGACGCACCCTCGACCAAACCGGGAATATCAGCCAGCACAAAACTGCGATACTGCTGCACACGAACCACGCCCAAATTGGGGACCAGCGTCGTAAATGGATAATCTGCTACCTTTGGCTTGGCAGCAGAGACGGCGCGAATAAAAGTGGACTTGCCTGCATTAGGCATACCCAATAACCCCACATCCGCCAGCACCTTTAACTCTAAGCGCAGGTTTCGAACCTCCCCGTCACTTCCGCGCGTAAACTGCCGAGGCGAGCGGTTAGTACTAGACTTAAAGCGAGTATTACCCAGACCGTGAAACCCACCCTGGACAACCTTGAGCGTATCGCCAGCAGCAACCAAATCGCCCAATACCTCCAGGGTATCTTCGTCGACAACCGTGGTACCCACCGGCACATCTAAAATTAAATCTTCAGCGCTTCTGCCGCGGCAGTTGGCACCCCGACCAGGCTCACCTACTCGCGCGTTATAAGCTTTAACAAAGCGGAAATCGACCAGAGTGTTCATCGATGCGTCAGCGCGCAGAATAACGCTACCGCCATCCCCACCATCACCACCGTCGGGACCACCCCAGGGTATAAATTTTTCGCGACGGAAGCTCATGCAGCCATTGCCACCACGACCCGCTTCGACCCTGATTACCGCCTCATCAACAAACTTCATGACTATGCCAACCTAAAAAGGAGTGTGCTTAAAACCTATCTACAGAAACAAAAAAGCCCCGTCAACAGACGAGGCTTTAAACGTCGAGAAGAGGGCTTAGGCCGCAACAATACTAATGTATTTGCGACTCTTTGGACCTTTCACTTCAAACTTCACCACACCGTCTGCTTTTGCAAACAAAGTATGGTCGGTGCCACAACCGACGTTTTCACCTGCGTGAAAGCGTGTGCCGCGCTGACGAACAATAATGCTGCCCGCGCTAACAGTTTGACCACCAAAACGTTTTACGCCAAGACGCTTACTCTGCGAGTCGCGTCCGTTACGAGTACTACCACCAGCTTTCTTGTGAGCCATGAGTCTCTCCTAATTCCTTAAGCACTGATACCAGTGATTTTCACTTCGGTGAACCACTGACGGTGACCAGCTTGCTTCATGCTGTGCTTCCGACGGCGAAACTTAACAATCTTCACCTTGGCATGACGACCTTGCGAAATAACTTCCGCAGTCACTTTGCCACCATCGACATAAGGTGCGCCAATTTTTAGCTCTTCACCGGCCTTAACCATCAACACTTTGTCAAAGGTTACGCTTTCGCCAGTGGCAACTTCAATTTTTTCTAGCTTGAGGGTCTCACCCTCAATCACACGGTGCTGCTTACCACCACTTTCAATAACTGCGTACATGGGCATAATCTCCAAGAGCCTGCTTGCAATAATTTGTTTCGGCCGAGCGTTTTATGCTTGCGCATTCCACGCCGGGACAAGTCCAGGCACCGTCACCACCACTTAACCATTAAGGGGTCGCACGGTTTTGCTTTCAGGGGCGCGAATTGTACGCAGTTTTGTAAAAATAAACAACACTCTAAAAAACGCTTAGCGCAGAAACCTTGACAGCTCGCAGCTGCGCTCATACGATGCCAACCGACTCCGCCAGACGTATCTCGTAACCATGCAACAGATCCGCCAGATCGTTGACAGCGAATTTGCCGCGGTCAACGAGTTTATCATCGCACAACTGCACTCCAATGTGCCCCTCGTAGAAAACATCGGCCACTACATCGTCGATGCTGGGGGCAAGCGGCTGCGCCCCCTGCTTACCCTTCTTTGCGCCGGTGCTATTGGCAAGATTGAACAGCAGCACGTTAAGCTGGCTGCGGTAATCGAATTTATACATACCGCCACACTACTTCACGACGATGTTGTCGATATTTCGGCACTACGCCGCGGTAGGCCAACAGCCAATGCAAATTGGGGAAATGCGCCCAGCGTTCTGGTTGGCGACTTCCTTTACTCACGCGCCTTTCAAATTCTAGTCGAAATCAGCAGCCTACCACTGATGGGGCTTCTGTCTGGCACCACTAACACCGTAGCCGAAGGCGAAGTGTTGCAACTGAGCCGCGCCGGCAATGCTGATACTAGTGAAACGACCTACTTCGACGTTATTCGCTGCAAAACAGCCGTGCTATTCGGCGCAGCCTGCGAAGGCGCAGCGATAATCAGCAATGCCGATCAGCACCAAACAGCCCTCTACGACTATGGCCTCAATCTCGGCATTGCATTCCAGCTCATCGACGACATTCTTGACTACGAAGGCGACCCAGACGAAACCGGCAAAAATGTCGGCGACGACCTTGCCGAAGGCAAGCCAACACTCCCCCTCATTTACGTTTTACAACACGGCAATGAACAACAACAACAATTGGTACGTGACGCCATCAGCAATAAAACCGCCGAGCATCTCAATGCCATCGTTGACGCCGTCACCACCACCGGCGCACTTGCTTATTGCAGAAGTGCAGCAGAACGCTATACCAATCTGGCACTAGCCGCGCTAACACCATTCGAGCCATCTCCTTACCGAGACGCACTCGAAAAACTCACCACAATAGCCTTATCGCGCCGCAGTTAAGCGCGCTAGCGGATTACATTCCACCCCCGAAGCCGATACAATTTAGGTTATGTACGCCGGTACGGATAGACCGGCAACCTATAAACGGACATTGATAAGGACACGCTGTGGGTATTACAACAAATCACGGAGCTAAATCGACCTACGACAGCAGCACCAGATCCTCACTTTCGGCTCTAGCCAAACACAGCATCAACACCCCGCTAAATCAACGCTTTCAGGATGACCCTGACCGCGCCATGCGTTACAGCAGCGACATTGGCCCATTATTTGTCGATTATTCCAAACACCATATCGATAAAAACATTCTAACAACACTCTGCAAACTTGCCCGCGACCGAGGTATACCAGAGCAATTTGAAGCATTTAGAGCTGGCGCTCACCTCAACAATACAGAAGACCGCGCAACAAATTACCCAAGCCTGCGTCGCTGGGCGGCTGAAGGTCAAAGCGGCGATGACGCCATCGACTCCATGTATGCCGATATGGCCAAACTAGTGGCCGCCGTTCGCAACGGCGAAATGACAGGGGCTACCGGTAAACCATTTACTGATATCGTTAACATTGGCATCGGCGGCTCAGACTTTGGTCCGCGCCTAGTGTGTGATGCGCTGGCAAATCAAGGCACTTCGTCATTAAAAACCCACTTTGCCGCCAATATTGACCCTAGCGTTATCACTGAAATTTTGACGACAATACCCGCAGAAACCACCTTATTCATAGTCGCCTCAAAATCCTTCGGCACCCAAGAAACCCGCAGCAATGCCACTGCAGCACGCGGGTGGTTGCGCGACAAGCTCAACAAAGACAATGTTGACCCGCATTTTGTTGCCGTTACCTCAAAGCCAGAGTCCGCTGAAGCCTTCGGCATTAGAAAAGATCTCATTCTATGCGTACCCGAGTGGGTGGGTGGTCGCTTCTCGGTGTGGTCAGCATTCGGCCTAGCAATTGCACTGAGCTCAGGCATGGACAACTTTAAAGCCCTCCTAACAGGTGCATACCAAATAGATCAACATGTTGAGCACGCTCCGCCAGAACAAAATATTCCGATGATTCTCGGCCTACTCGATGTTTGGTATCGAAATGCATGGGGCATTAGCTCACAAGCTGTACTGCCATATGAGCATCACCTAAAGCTTCTACCCATCTATCTCCAACAATTATTTATGGAGAGCGCAGGCAAGTCGGTCAGCTGCAACGGCGAAGTATTGCAGCACGGTACAGGCGGTGTAATTTGGGGAACCGAGGGCACCAACGGCCAACATTCATTCCATCAGCTACTCCATCAAGGCAGCGACACCATTCCCTGCGATTTTATTGCCAGCTTGCAATCTTACAACCCGATCGGCGAACAACATCAAAATCTTGTCGCCAACTGCTTCAGTCAAAGCCTAGTTTTAATGCAGGGCCAAAGTGCTACAGACATCGAACAGACCCTAATCAAGGGTGGCATGGCACACGATGAGGCCAAGCAGCTAGCTCAACACAAGGCAATGTTGGGTAATCGGCCAAGCACCACCATTTTAATGGAAGCGCTAAACGCCAACGCGCTTGGCGCCCTGATTGCGCTATATGAATACCGCCTATTTACCGCGAGCTTTGTATGGGGAATTAACCCCTTTGATCAATGGGGGGTGGAGCTTGGCAAGCAAATAAGTCAAACCTTGATGGGCGCATTATCTGGCGACAACACCAACCCACTGGATAGCTCTACCGCGCAACTGGTAGACCGTTATAAAAATGCCAGAAAAAGTAAAGAATAAATAGTATGTACCAAAAAAAAGCGCCTTTCGGCGCTTTTTTATTTCAACAATAAAACTTAGAGCATCGCTAAAAGTTCAGCCGTTTTCGCTTCCATTAGCGCAAAATCGCCGTCACTTTCTACGTTCAATCGCACTACCGGCTCGGTATTCGACATCCGCACATTAAAGCGCCAACCGTCAAAACTCATACTCAAACCATCAGTAAAATCGATGCTTGCAGCCTGCGGTTTGTAGGTCGCCTCTATCTTAGCAATGACAGCCTTTGCGTCTTCAACCTCGCGGTTAATCTCGCCACTACACGGGAATAAAGCAACACGCTCCTCAACCAGCGACGACAAACTCGCTGATTTAACCGACATCAATTGAGTCACCAGCAGCCAAGGAATCATACCGCTGTCGCAATATGCAAAATCGCGGAAATAGTGATGCGCGCTCATTTCTCCGCCATATACCGCGTTCTCAATTCGCATACGCTCCTTAATAAAGGCATGCCCGGTTTTACACTGCACGGCCTCACCACCCGCCGCCTCAACAATCGCAATGGTATTCCAAGTCAAACGCGGATCGTGGACAATTTTAGCGCCTGGGTTTTTCAGCAAAAAGGCCTCAGCCAATAACCCGACAACATAATAGCCTTCGATAAAATCGCCGGTTTCATCAAAGAAGAAACAACGGTCGAAATCACCATCCCAAGCCACACCCAAATCGGCGCCATGAGCCTTAATTGCATCAATGCTTGGCTGACGATTCTCAATCAGCAAAGGATTTGGCACCCCATTAGGAAAATTACCATCCGCCTCGTGATGAACACGAATAAACTCAAACGGTAGGTGTTTTTCAAGCAAGTCGACAACCCGACCCGCACCGCCGTTACCCGCATTCACCACAATTTTTAAGGGTTTAAGCGAAGACACATCAACATAGCTTAGCAAATGCTCAACATAGGCTGCCGACGTATCTAAGGCCTGCAAGCTGCCACGCTCAGCTGGCGCAGCAAATTCATTCTGCTCGGCCAATTTTTTAATATCAAATAGACCGGTATCACCGCTGATCGGCTTAGACTCTTCGCGAACAAACTTCATGCCGTTATAGTCTTTAGGATTATGACTCGCCGTTACCGCAATGCCGCCATCCATACCGGCATGGGAGGTTGCAAAGTAAATCTCTTCAGTGCCACATAAACCAATATCATAGACATCGACGCCAGCATCGAGCAGCCCGTTGGTAAGCGCCGCTTTAATTGCCTCGCTACTCAGACGAATATCATGCCCCACCACGACTTTCTTCGGCTGAATTACTTCCGCAAATGCACGACCTATTCGATAGGCGATATCTTCGTTTAATTGGTCAGGTATACGACCACGAACATCATAGGCCTTAAAACACGTTATTTCGCTAGAACTCACGCTGAACCCTCGGCATAAATATTTTCATAAACGTAATTCGTTGCCTCAATAAATCCAGGCACGCTACCGCAGTCAAAGCGCTTACCACGGAACTTATAGGCCAGCACACAACCGTTTTGGGCCTGAGTCATCAAGGCGTCGGTAAGCTGCACTTCACCATTTTTACCTGGCGGCGTATCACGCAAAATATCGAAAATATCTGGGGTGAGAATATAGCGTCCAATAACCGCCATATTGGTAGGCGCATCTTCTGGTTTTGGTTTTTCAACCATAGTACTGACGCGATACAAGCCGTCGCCCATTTCTTCGCCAGCAATAACACCGTATTTCTCAATATCTTCCATCGGTACTTCTTGAATAGCGACAATGCTGCAGCGAAACTGATTATAGAGCTTAACCATCTGAGCCATCACGCCTTCGTCGTCATGGTTAAGGCACAAATCATCGGACAAAATTACGCCAAACGCCTCATCACCAATCAAGCATTCGCCGGTTAAAATCGCATGCCCCAAACCCTTCATTTGACGCTGGCGCGTCATCATGAACGTACCCTTATTAAGTACGTTGCGAATGCAGTCTAAATAGCGCTCCTTACTAGTTCCTGCAATCTGATTCTCTAACTCATAGCTAATATCAAAATGATCCGCTATTGCTCGCTTGCCGCGGCCGGTGACCAGGGCAATCTCTTTTAAACCGGCGTCAATCGCCTCTTCAACACCGTACTGCACCAAAGGTTTATTCACTATGGGCAACATTTCTTTCGGCATGGATTTGGTAGCAGGTAAAAAGCGGGTACCGTAGCCCGCAACAGGGAAAAGACATTTTCTAATCATAATATTTCCTTTAGTACATTCCGGGCTCAGTGCCGGCTCCATTCAAACTGGTCACCATTTTCCATGTAGCGACATTACTTAGCAAGACGCGTTCTTTTACTCACATATTGTTACAAGGGTGTTACAGCAATGATCGCGCCAATGTTGACATTTTTATGTGCCATCGAAATCCTTCGTGCTAAGATGTCCGCAACATTTTCAAGCTGATAATTCTGTCTCATGTCTTTAATTCATCAAAATAGCTTTACCAAACAAGAACTCATCGACTGCGGGAACGGCAAGCTTTTCGGCCCCGGCAACCCCAAGCTCCCCGTTGACAATATGTTAATGGTAGATCGTATCACACATATTAGTACCGAAGGCGGCACGTACGGCAAGGGCGTCCTCGTTGCTGAGCTGGATATCAATCCCGACTTATGGTTCTTCAACTGCCACTTCATCGGCGATCCCGTTATGCCTGGCTGCTTAGGCCTTGACGCCATGTGGCAGTTAGTCGGCTTCTATTTAGGCTGGCGCGGCAACAGCGGCAAAGGCCGTGCTTTGGGCGCCGGAGAAGTCAAATTTACCGGTCAAGTATTGCCAGAAGCAAAACTTGTCACCTACACCCTCAACTACAAGCGCCTCATTGAACGCAAGCTAGTACTCGGCATTGCCGACGGCGAAGTAGCCGTAGACGGTAAAGTGATCTACACCGCAAAAGACCTACGTGTCGGCTTGTTCAAAGACGACGCTAGCTTCGAGTAATCAGAGCTACACATCCATTTACTAAATTCATCACAATATATAAGACGAGGTATTCGATGAAACGTGTTGTCGTAACCGGCATGGGGATTGTTTCCAGTATCGGCAATAATCTAGCCGAAGTTTTAAGTTCACTCCAGGAAGGCAAATCGGGTATCGCATTTAATGAGACCTATAAAGAAATGGGGTTTCGCAGCCAGGTTTCAGGCTCCATTAAGAATCTTGATCTCAAAGCACTCATCGACCGCAAACAATTTCGCTTTATGGGTGACGCAGCGGCCTATGCCTACTTGTCTATGCAGGAAGCTATCGCAGACTCTGGGCTTGAAGAGCACCAAGTCAGCAACATCCGCACGGGTATTATTGCGGGCTCAGGCGGCGCTTCATCAGCTAATTTAATCGACTCAGCAGACACGCTACGTGAAAAAGGCGTAAAGCGTATTGGGCCCTATCGTGTTACCCAAACCATGGGCAGCACCGTATCCGCCTGCCTAGCAACGCCTTTCAAAATTAAAGGTGTGAACTACTCGATTTCATCTGCCTGCGCGACCAGCGCGCACTGTATTGGCAATGCCGCCGAGCTCATTCAGCTCGGCAAGCAAGACATCGTATTTGCCGGCGGTGGCGAGGAAGAGCACTGGTCATTAAGCTGCTTATTTGACGCCATGGGCGCCTTATCAACCAAATACAATGACACCCCTGAAAAAGCATCACGCCCCTACGATGCGAACCGCGACGGCTTCGTTATTGCCGGCGGCGCAGGTATGATCGTTCTTGAAGAGCTGGAGCACGCAAAAGCCCGCGGTGCGAAAATATACGGCGAACTTGTTGGCTACGGCGCCACATCAGACGGCTACGACATGGTAGCACCAAGTGGCGAAGGTGCAGCGCGCTGCATGCTTCTTGCACTGCAAGACGTTGATACTGATGTTGACTATATAAACTCACACGGCACTTCAACCCCAGCGGGCGATATGCAGGAGTTAAAAGCGGTAAAACAAGCCTATGAAGGGAAAACGATTCCAGCTATAGGTTCTACAAAGTCCTTGGCGGGTCATTCTCTGGGGGCTACAGGCGTTCAGGAAGCGATCTTCTCATTACTAATGATGAAGCATAATTTCATTGCTGCGTCGGCAAATATCGACACGCTAGATGATGAAGCTGCAGGTGTGCCGATCGTGATGAAGAAACAAGAAAACGTCACACTGAATACGATTATGTCTAATAGCTTCGGCTTTGGCGGCACCAACGCTAGCTTAGTATTTAAGCGCTACACCGCTTAAATACTGCGCGTTTGCGGTGAAATATTTCACCGCAAACGCAATCAATTCCTAGTTTAAATCCCGCAAAAATATTACCTCAAGCAGATCACCTGACCGCAAGGTCGCGCCAACGGGAATCACTGCCAAGGCATTGCACCAAGACACTGACGTTAAAGCGCCAGAGCTCTGCTGCGGATGAATATCAACCTGTAAACCTGTCGCACCCGGCGTCACTCGCGCCCGCAGATACTCCTGACGACTTCCGGCTTTCGGCCAATCAAAATTGGCGCTGGCCGGCCATTTAGGAGGTGACTTTTCAGACACGCCCAGCATGGCCAAAATATAGGGCCGAACTAACAGACAAAAAGTGACAAACCCCGACACAGGATTACCCGGTAGTCCAAAAAATGGCACATCGCCCAAGCGACCGTATGCCAAGGGTTTACCTGGCTTTATGGCAAGTTTCCACAACTGAAGCTCGCCCAAAGCTTCAACCTGCGCCTTAACATGATCTTCTTCTCCGACTGACACACCGCCGCTAGAAATTACCAGATCAGCACTGTCGCGGGCATTGACCAAAGCCAATCTGGTCGCGTCTGGGTCATCCGCGACAATCCCCAGATCGATCACATCGCAACCCAATGAGCGAATCATTGAAGCTAACATTGGTCTATTGGAATTATAAATCTGGCCCGGCGCTAAAACCTCACCGGGCTCACGCAGCTCATCGCCGGTAGACATGAGCGCTACTTTAATCGAAGCAGAAACACTGACTTGCGACACCCCCAAAGAGGCTAGCAAGCCCAAATCCGCAGATGTCAGTCTATGTCCAGCCGTCAGCAATAACTGCCCGGCAGCAATATCCTGTCCACATGGGCGAATGTGCTGCCCCCGCTCTGGCGCAATATTAACTATAACGACACCGTCGCCCTGCTCGCAGTCTTCCTGAGCAATAACAGTGTCAGCGCCGTCAGGAATAAACGCACCGGTAAAAATTCGCGCAGCCGTTCCTGGCTCTAAAGACTGACCGACCACGCCAGCGGGAATACGCTGGCTCACCAACATCGGCTCACCCGCACGCAGATCACTCTCTCGCAATGCATAGCCATCCATTGCGCTGTTATCTGCAGGGGGGACATTGCTTTGAGCAAAAATATCTTCTGCCAATACCGCGCCCAAGGACTGTGCCAAACCTCGAACTTCGGTGCCCCGTTTTTGGGCGCACGCCAAAAGATAGTGCAGCGTGTCCTCAACCGAACGCAGGGCCATTATTAGATTCCTGTATCTTGACGGGTTTTTAACACCCCAACAAAATTACAGGGTCTATGCCGGCTATCAAGTTGCTCGCTAATAACGCCGTGCCACGCGGTTTTGCACGCGCCAGTGGAACCCGGCACACAAAAGATCACTGTATTATTCGCCAAACCTGCGAGAGCGCGAGACTGGATAGTCGAAGAGCCTATTTCCGTTAACGAGATGGCGCGGAACACTTCACCGAATCCGTCTATCTCCTTATCAAATAACACCGATACAGCTTCTGGTGTTGAATCGCGCCCGGAGAATCCTGTTCCACCGGTCACCAATATCGCCTGCACATCGCTACGATAAATCCACTCAGACATGACGGCGCGGATTTGATAAACGTCATCCTTCACAATTTGTTTTGCGGCGAGCTTATGACCGGCGGCTAGCAGTGCGTCAATCAAAAATTTTCCTGAGCTATCGTTACTCTCGTCTCGCGTATCAGAGACCGTCATCACCGCGATGCCCAGCGCCACAAATAAAGTATCACTACTCATTTACTTCCCCCCTCACACACCGCCCTTACCATACGAGGCAGATAGGCTCGCCAAGGCAATTGCTTGATACCAAAATCCTGTAAAATTTGATTGCACGATAATGCCGGTACACTCGGCTGCCAAGTAACACCCGCTTCATCAGCCGCAATATCCGCTACCGGCGTAACAAACTGCGAGGCGAAAGCACAAACAACCTCAGCAAATTCATAGGCGCTTGCAGAGCCACTGCTACAATAATGATAAGCACCCCGGCAAGGCGCACCACAACTCAATTGATCAACAATACCTGAAATAACCCGCGCAAAATCGGATACTGGCGTCGGGCACGACATCAATGCGTCATTCAAGGCCAACACCTTGCCCTCTCGCATCGTCGCTAAACAATCACCTAGGAAATTGCCCTCTCGCGAAGCAATAAGTGGACCTGTGCGCAACACAACTCCCTGCCCCGCATCGGCCATCACCAGACGCTCATATTCTGCCAGCTGCTTTCCCTCAAGGCTCGCAGGCTCAATATCGTCGTGCTCTGCACAATCGCCCGTATGCGCCAAGCAACCATCGAAGACTCTGCCGTCACTTAAGAATAAATAGGGTACATCGTGCGCAAGGCAGGTTTGAAGTAAACTTCTTCGACGCACTAACATCTGCGCGTGAACATCATCCGCAAATCCGTTGTGGCATTGCAGATAAGCCAAGGCATCACCATCGATCACAATGGCGTCGCGCAGAATTTTTACATCCATCGTCTGGACATCGTCCATCGACATCACGACCAGAGGCCGCTCCCGCTGGGTTAGCTGACTGCCAATCGCATCATTTAAGGGGCTAGGCCGAGAAACTAGAACTACATTCACAGAAAAATTCACTGGTTAATAAGACGCATCGCGCCAAAAATTACAAACGTCATACACCAAACCATATCGCGCAATCACATTACTCAATGCACCAACTGGCTGCAAGGCACGCCCATCTGTATGACATTAACACAAATAAAAAAACGCCCTACAATTTATAGGGCGTTTCACTACACATGTACACGTCGGTATTCCCTAGAACGGAAGTAACCAACTAAAACCTTTTCATCTAACTGAGTGAGTGAGTGAAAAGCCTTAAAAAATAGTACTAAATAAGCTCCACATTAGACATGAACAGATTTATTGTAACGTTATTCGTAACGTATTGTAATCAATTGCGCAAAACGAGCACTCCAAACGTTACAAGGAAGGGGCGCTCGCCGCGCCCTCTTGTCGAGCCAAAAGACGCTCGCCAATTCACCCTGGCAAGTACTTTGAGACCGGCGATGCATAAAAACCACCTTCGGCCGGTATTGGTAAAAAGCGGACGCTCAAAACACCGACCTAGATGGATGTCTGTAGGTTTTTATACAACATCAACGCCCGCATTTGCGGCTGGTTTGGAGCGCTGCGAAAAACCAGTCCGGCAACATGCGCTTGTGTACGCCCAGCATGGGCATGAACTAATGAGGTGAAAGTCCTCTGTAGGAAGGTCACCATCCTTAGCGATTTATGATCGTTATTAGATGTTAACTACTAGCGAATGGCAAGGGCTTGACCGCG
>NZ_JANZNQ010000026.1 GCF_027257955.1 Zhongshania aquatica
CGCGGTCAAGCCCTTGCCATTCGCTAGTAGTTAACATCTAATAACGATCATAAATCGCTAAGGATGGTGACCTTCCTACAGAGGACTTTCACCTCATTAGTTCATGCCCATGCTGGGCGTACACAAGTACAGCCAGCAGGACAAACATTCCGCTGGCGCTACATGTTTGCCTCTGCTGTAAACGTTGATGCTGTAGAAAAATCTACCAACTTCCATCCGATTCGGGATTTCTGAGCGTCCGCTTTTTACCAATCGCAGACACAATAAATTCAAAAGCGGTAAGCATATAGGTTTACGCCTAATATACGTGACCTAACGAAATCCTTAGCTTAACCCCCTTCGACATAACGCAGTAAATCTTTCGGTTCGCACTCAAAATAAACGCATAGTGCATTTATGGTATCCGTGTTGGTGTTATAGCCGGGAACATTAGCAACACGGGTCAATGTAGCTCTACTTATACCAGTGACCTCAGATACCTCTCCGACCGTTATCCGCCTTTTCTCGCGAAACGATTTTTCGTCTAGAAGCTGTTTAAACAATATCCGAATCACGTTAAAGCCAACCCTTACCACACCCAATAATGCACCCAGTGTACCAAATTAATCATAAATGAGCATTTTAACGCTTGACTGATTCTTTTTAGCGCAATATGATTCACTTAAGCGCCTATTGAATCATACATGAGCCAAGGAGAAGTGCATGACTACGACATACCTTACAACCGAAGAACTATCTGAACGTATCAAATATGACGTACGCACCATTCGGCAACAACTCAACGACAGCGTGTTACTCGAGGGCAAGCATTACATCAAGCCTTTCGGTCGACGCAAAATCCTATACCTGTGGGAAGCAGTTGAAGAAGAGATGCTTAGCGGACGCCATATAGGTGAAATGGATATCCCTATGGCTAACGGAGCAGTGTGTCATGGGTAATATTAGGGCTCGAAAGGAAAACGGGAAATTACTGCTGGACTTCCACTTTCACGGAGTTCGCTTCAGAGAACAAACCGCACTTCCCGACAACCAGCAAAACCGCAAGAAGGTGCAAGCACTTCTCGACAAAGTAGAAGCCCGAATAAAGCTTGGGGAGTTCAACTATTCTGAGTTTTTCCCCGGCAGCAAAAACATTCAGAAATTCCTAGAGGTAGATCCTAACCACGCAAATACGAGTCAAACACAGCTTGTACGGACACAAAACACGGATGCCCCCTCGAAGAGTTCAACGAAAGCACCGCTATTTGAAATCTTCGCACGCCAATGGCAAACCGAAAAGAAGATAGAATGGCGTGCGTCCCATGCCCGCAATATTGAATCGGTGCTTTCAAATTCACTGATCAAGTTTTTCGGCAAGCGCGTGTTATCCGATATTAGCAAAGCAGAGATTCTTGAGTTCCGCTCTAAACTGGCATCAAAGCCCGGCCGTGGCGGTAAAGAGCAGATTGCAGCCAAGACCATCAATACTCATATGGCGCTATTGAAGGCCATTTTGGAAGAGGCCTCAGATCGCTATTCCTTTGAGAACCCCTACAAGAACATCAAGCCACTCAAACTCCAGCGTAGTCACGTTGAGCCATTTTCCTTAATCGAGGTTAACCGCATCATCGAATCCGTTCGCGAGGATTACCGCAATTATTATTCGGTGCGCTTTTACTCGGGCATGCGTACCGGCGAAATCGATGGGCTTCGCTGGGAGTTCGTCGATTTTAAGCGCGGACTGATCGCTATCAGAGAAACATTGGTTCAAGGCAAGACCGAATACACCAAAACTGACGGCAGCCAGCGGGATATACCTATGCTAGGGCCGGTTAAAGCTGCACTAGAGGCTCAATATCAAGCAACCGGCAAACTCAGTCCTTATGTTTTCTGCAATACCGAAGGCAAGCCTCTAGACCACAACAATATTACTAAGCGTGTCTGGTATCCCCTACTCCGCCATCTAGGCCTGAAGATGCGACGGCCTTATCAAACCCGTCATACCGCTGCCACACTATTACTGGCTTCCGGTGAAAACCCGGAGTGGGTAGCAAGGTTTCTCGGCCACGCCAGCACCGAAATGCTATTCAAAGTGTACTCACGGTATATACCCAACCTGACAAGACAGGACGGTTCCGCATTTGAGCAAATGCTTGGCGTACAGGATGAACGGCACGCAGCCCAATAACACAGTAGGGATAAGGGGAAATATTCATGACCAATGCAACGAACGATACAAACTTTATCGCTATGCTCACCCTAGGTGATATGCGCTTACTCAACATCAAAGTACCAGTACATCTTGCAGATGATCCCGATGACGCTGTACTAGGGCTTCCACGCAGTGCCGCACTTATCCTCGCCGAACGCATACTGAACATATGGGAAGTGCCTCAGGGAGACATAGCGGCATTTCTGGCTAACATCGCTGATGAAGCACTAAGCAATGTTCTCGTTATCCATCAGCTACTGCAGGTGCTATTTCCCAGAAACGAGCCAAGTAAGTATGTACACACAAACAATAAGAACTACGACGGCCGGACAACGTGGCAAGCAATTCAAAACGGCGAATCGCTGAAGGTCCGCAAATACCTAGAACATAAATCGCTTGGCGGCGGCTGGTAGCCCCGAATGGCTATGCCCTGCTCCAAATTGAATATCGATTAACGACAACACCAATTTATACGGAACAAGGATGATGGCGCTATATGCCAACAGGAGACACTATGAACACATTAACCAAAGAAACTGCCCGCTCACTAGCAAAGGTAATCAACAGCCGTCTTTCGACCTGTTACAACGATGATTTAGTCGCTATTCTCGGTACTGGCCACGAATCGAATAATGAACAAGCCGTACAATCATGGCTAATGTCTCGCTTCACCCACATCGAAGTCGGGCGTGCTGACATGCTATTGGAATACGCGTCCGAGGTACTGACTCAACACCTCGATGACATACGGCTAGAAGTGGCCATTGGCGTAAGAACCGAGTTACCACTACAGCCAAGCTTTATTCCCGAAAAGGTCCTTACTGAGCGTGAGCTACACTGCATTGCACGGTCGATCTACCTGTTGGTTTTGGGACAAGGATCAAGAACCTACTTAGATTCACTGATTGAACTGGCACTCGAAGGCGAAGGCAATACTATTGAAAAGATTGTTATGTGGGTTTCGTCTCAAACACAGGTCTACACTTACTTCCCCACCGAACTGACACTGCCCTTAGCACAAGGCTTGATGCACAAGCTGAAGCAGGCTAACGAATCATATTGAACTAAAGCAGCAAAAAGCATGAACTTACACAATCGAATTGCCACACAGTGGTTCGACAGTGAACCCTAAATAAACCAAATCGTATACGTGTTGCCAGGTAAAGCTTAGGTCCACCTATTGCTATGTATATTTTTTATATATCATTTTTTCTTAAAATCGATCTGTATATTCTAGTCCACATCAGGTTGAATGATCGCTTAGCAGAATAACGTCATAAATAAAATTTAATGAGCTTGTTAAAGATACTAGAATGGATATACTCATCTCTGAAATTCAATTAGGTTTTTAATTTTATTATGAAAATCTCTTCAATCCGCGCCAAGACGCCCCTTCTGGCCTTCCTCATTTAACCGGATGTAACGTTCAGTTACATCCGGGAAAAATACTACAGACCTGTGTGTTTAATTTTTCTGGCGTGCGCCGGAAATCAGCGCATCTCTATGGGTGGAGTATTGTGGATACAAAAAAATGTATTGATGTTCGCCAATTCATATCATGGCTTAAAGAAGACTACGAAAAATTAGTGAGTTTTCGTCCGATTACGCTTCGACCAGTTGAGTTAGCAAGTTTACTTGAGAAATTGCAGGGCATATACGATGTGCCAACAAGGATCTTCACTGACTGCACTGTATTAGTCGGATCAAAAGTTGGCCTAATGAATATGCAGGATTTTTCTGAGGCCTCGTTTCTCGTGACACTACCTCAGGATAGTGACCCGGCACAAGGAAAGATCAGTGTTATGTCGCCATTGGGCTCGGCTTTGATTGGACTACGGCGTGGGGAAATTATCAATTTGTTTTTGGGTAATACCAAAAGTCCATTTTGTATTATTTCCGTAAACCAAAACCCATAATTTGGAAAAAAGGAGGGCTCTTGCCTTGAAGACTTCAATTTGCCACCACGCGTGCGATGAGACAATCCTACGTAACAATCAACGAAAGGTGGCATCGTTGAGTTAATTTATTAACCGATAATATATAGGTGATAAAATGAGCAAAGACAAACTAAAGGTTTCAGATAAAAAAACTCCTTTAAAAAGCTTAAAAGAAAAGCGTCGTGATAAGCAGGCGAAAAGAAATAAAAAAGGTTCATCTATCCTTTTATCCTAAATCGAAGAAATTGGGCGTCATATTTGACGCCCTTTTTTTATTTCTGCCCTAAAGTCAGGTAATTTTACAAATCCAACATTGTCAGTGTTCGAGCCGCGTACTTTTCAAGAGACAGCACCTGTCTAGCGAGCCTTGGCAAGGCCACTTTCTCAGAAATTAATAGCCAAGCATGGCAATTGAATCATTGTTTATACCTTAGATTGAATGGATCTATATTCCGTATAATCTCCAACTGGGCCTCACGTGGTCTCGGTGTTACTTTCAATTCGTCAGAAGTAACAAGGTCAAAGCCGGTGCTATCCCTAACCTGCTCCAGCGAAACACCTTCATGTAAACTGCACACGCGGATTTTTTTACCTTCTCCACCAAAGTCCATAACACACAGATCGGTAACAATTTGCCTTAGATCGATATCTTTAAAAGTATAACCCCGCGGCAAGCGATCGGGGTTATACCCTATGCTGCAGACATAATCACACTCCCCATCAACAAAAACCCGGCGATTATGGGATTGGATAAAATAAGTACTTGCGTGACAAATAGAGTTACCGGGGAACCCTCGAACACCCAGCATCTGCACTTCAGGCGCGCTATAGTCGGGGCCGATTATTGAAACGTTAGCCTGACCAAAACGATCAATTTGAACAGGACTACACGTGATATGTCGATTTCCACTCCAGACATTGTCAAAAATCCTAGACAATCCCATCCAATTTTCATTCGCTTGTAGGCATGTCCCACGAGGCCCAACTGGATTAGGTTCAGCCAACATCCAGCACTCTGAGTCAGTCATCATCATGTCTGGATTTGAGCTTTTCATCGCAAGGCTTGCCGCAATTCGAGGTAACAATCCGATCGGAGTAACCAGAACTTCGCCATCAGCAGCGTAACCATTCGCATTTGCACAAATCATGATATCAACAAGCATTTCTTTCATACTGAGGCTACTCATGACAGTTCGCAACCCTGTGACGATACATTGCGCACTACACACTCCACGAGCGCTACAAACATGTATTCCTCAAGCGCATTTCGGGGATCAAAATAGCCATGATAAGTTTCACTAAATTCGCTCAACACATCTTCCATGCAGCAATCGCTACCCCCACTATTAATTGACTCCAAGCTTTCGATCAACCCAACCGCATTATTCCAGAATCGCAAGTTATGCATAGAGCAACCCCTTCTCAGCACGCCATATCCCTACAACTTCAAGCTTATTAGATCGATTTTTTAGTAACGGCCACTCAATCACTGCACCATCGGAAGTTCCTATTAGCAGAATACCTACCGGTGACAGAATGGATATACGCATTTTGGTAACATTTGCCTCCCATGGCATTACAAGAGTTACCATGCGCTTACTACCAGTGTTAACGTCTCTGACGTAAATATGACTATAAAGCGCTGCAATATTTCCTGGCATTAAAGTGTCAGGATAAACCTCTGCCGTACGGATTTTTATTTTTAGATCGGCAGCGGCCTCCGATCGACTGACGTTAACAAGCAGTGACAACTTTTCGTAATCTGATTCAGATATAATAATTTCATTTCGAGAAGACATAACTACGCCTCACTGAATAAAAATCAATGGCAATAGAAACATAAGCCCCAATGCGCTATACGCCGAGCTATTCGCTTATTTAGTAGATTATTTTCGGGCGATTAAGACAGTACTGCTCTTAACCGCCGATAGTGAGGAAGGCGCTAACAGGATGAAATTCTCGCACGCTAAAATACAGCTGCTGAATTGTATTGGATGATTTTCTCATGGAATGAGAATACTACTTTCTATAACTTTGGCAAGTTAATTTTCATTATTAGACACAAACGATATTTAATAACTCAACATCCCCAATTAACGCATACAATCGAGAATTTATTTTATACCTATTATCGAAATTATATTACCAACGTCAACAATATTAATCTGCACCCACAACAGCTAACCCCACGCATCAGTAATGAATATCTTCTGAAGTTACTCCGAAGTTCTATTATGAATAATTCATTATTTTTCCCGAACATAACGAGAAGCTACATCCGGCTAAATGAGGAAGGCTAACGGCCACGCCATATAGATATAATAACCACGAATCATGATTACACCGAAAATGCTTTTCGAACCCTAACCATCGAATCTATCTCTTTCGAAATATATAGCCAGCTCATTACATCACTATGCCACTACAAAGAGCCTAACTTTTTATCAGCCACAAAAAACACTACCCAGCATACAACTACGATGAATTGCTATATAACACCCAGAGCAGACATGGCACGTGCTACTTTAAGAAAACCCGCAATATTCGCACCAGCAACATAATCCCCTTCGGCACCAAATTCACCTGCTGTCTCATAGCATGATGCATGTATGTCTACCATAATGTCTTCGAGACGCTTTTGGGTGTATTCCGAAGACCAGGAATCACGGCTCGCATTCTGCTGCATCTCTAACGCCGATGTAGCTACACCTCCGGCGTTAGCCGCTTTACCTGGAGCGAAACAAATCCCCGCTAACTGGAATAGCTGAACCCCCTCCGGGGTGGTCGGCATATTTGCACCTTCCGCAACTACCCTACATCCGTTTTCAACTAAGACCTTCGCGTCTCGCCCTGTCAGCTCATTCTGCGTGGCACAAGGTAGCGCAATATCACAAGGTATAGCCCATATCGAAGACCCCGGAACATAACGCGCCGATTTATGCGACTCTACATAACTACTAATACGCCGCCGCTCAACCTCCTTAATACGCTTTATCGTTTCTAGATTGAGTCCGCGCTCATCATGTATGAAGCCCGCTGAATCCGAACAAGCCACGACCGTCGCGCCCAACTCCTGCGCCTTCTCTATTGCGTAAATTGCAACATTGCCAGATCCAGAAACAACTACCTTTTTGCCAGCCAGCGAATCACTCTTAGATTTGAGCATCTCGTGGGTAAATAACACGACGCCATATCCGGTAGCCTCTTTCCTTGCCCGACTACCTCCCCAATCAAGCCCCTTCCCCGTAATCACGCCGGACTCATAGCGGTTGGTGATTCGCTTATACTGCCCAAACAAATAACCAATCTCGCGACTGCCCACCCCGATATCACCTGCGGGCACATCTGTGTACTCGCCAATATGGCGATATAGCTCGAGCATTAAGCTTTGACAAAAGCTCTCAATCTCACTGTCCGACCGGCCCTTTGGATCAAAATCACTACCACCCTTTCCTCCGCCTATCGGCAATCCAGTTAGCGCATTTTTGAATGTTTGCTCGAAACCCAGGAACTTTATAATTCCCAAGTAAACCGAAGGATGAAAACGCATTCCTCCTTTGTATGGACCTAATGCACTGTTAAACTCAACTCGAAAAGCGCGGTTTATTTGAATCTCACCTCGATCATCACGCCATGGGACACGAAAAATAATCTGTCGCTCAGGTTCACAGATACGCTGAATGATTTTCTTATCGACAAATTCAGGATATTTCCCTAGCACAGGTCCTAATGTTTCGAGCACTTCATGCACAGCTTGATGAAACTCCGCTTCTCCGGGATTTCGGTAAAGCACTTCCTGGTAAATAGCCTGCAGCTTTTCATCTAACTGTGATTTCATTTAACAATTCCCTTTACTATGATCAGATATAGAATGCTTTTAGGCTACCTTGCGTAAAGGCACCTCTTAAGATCACGAACGCCAACTAACGACGGACACAGAATATCTGTCCATATTGGCAACGCCCATTACCTCACCTCTTCATCAGGATGAATGACGTTATTAACTTTAAGCTCCGTGACCCGAGCCCCAGGCATAACCCAATTTATTGTCTTACCCTTTTTCAAACCAATAAGCGCCGCACCTAAGGGCGAAAGTACAGATACTTTCATTTCCTTAACATTCGCTTCGCTCGGAAGAACAATAGTTATTCTTCCTTCTTCTTTTGTCGTCAGGTCAACAAACTCAACAATAGAGCCAATACATACAGCGTCTTTTGGATACACCTCATCGTTGTAAACGAGGGCCCTTGCCATTTCATTCTCAAGACTATCCCTCACGTCGAGCGATGAACTCATTATTAGCTGAACGATACGCTTGTAATCACTTCTTTTTACGACGATGTCATCGGTATTTTCGAGAATCATAAATCTCACCTGCAGCAAAATACCCCCATGAGCACGTTAACCCACGGCGGCATAAAGATTATGTTGTGAAAATTAATTAGGCGCTTAAGACGTTTTCTTAAGCGCCGACAACATGTCGGGCACAAGTGACTGCAGGCTTTTTCGCCTGAAATAGGAAGGAAGTTTGGAAAGTATAACTATTCATAATACGGACAGTATCGCACCGCAATATTTTTTGTCAAGTTACCTTATCAGCCAGAAAAGTTCTGTTATTTATTTTTTTAAAACTTACACAGATATAAAAATAAAACGTGAGCAACACTCTCTCATAATTGACATCGATCACGTTTTATTACGCCACAATTTTTATAACTATGTTCAGTACACTTGTTAGTATTTAACTTGAAAGAGTACATACGCAAAAGCAGAACAATATCGTTCCGAGAATTCTGAGGCACGAATCAGCTTATAGACGGCAAACTGACTCCGCATTGGGCAACCACTAAATTACTCTTCCTGAGAACTCATCCCACCGAAAAGCGTCAACACCCGCAGCATCAAAGGCCGACTATCATAATCAGGGTTAACTACAAGCATTAATGCCGCCTCAGAAAAACAGCCAATCAACATCCGCTGCAGAAGCACGACATCCTTCTCTGACAATGGCTTGGCCAAGCTACCGCTCTCGTATAAAAGCGATAATTGGTCTTGAAATATTCTAGATACCGCCTGAACAACGCTGGTATTTTCCCAGCGCTCACGCCCCAAGATAATAGGCGCATCGCGCAACACTATTCGAACAAAATTTGGACGCTGAGTCATTTCGATCAGCATATCCCAAATTTCTATGAGATCTATCTTCCCGGTGCTAAACGAAAATTCCTCGATCTGCTTCGTGAACTCAAGCTCCATCGCCTCAGTAACCGCCAAGAACAACGACTGCTTATTCCCAAAATAATGATATATAGGCGTAATAGTAAGCCCTAGATCATCAGCGATATCTTTGAGAGAAGTATCCGCGAAGCCTTTTTCGCCAAAAATGCGGCAGGCACTTTCCAACACCATAGCTTGAGTAGCCTCTCGGCGCTCAGCCTGAGTTTGCCGTTTTGGCTTAGTGGCCACGGCCCTAGCACCGCTTCTTTTCGGACTTGAGACGTCTTTTCTCAAGATAGCTCCCACTTTAAATTGACCAGCATGAAGTATACAGAGCGGCCCTTTTACATTCCATATAATTAACTTATATAATATGACTATATAACATACATTTTTAATATTAGGCGACACTGCCAAGCCGCCGGTTAACAATAATTAAGAGGCCTTATGCCAGCCCAAAGAACCAAAGCCCTCAGCAGCTTAAGTCTGAACAAACTTAAGCTGAAGAACAGACTAATCAAAGCCGGTACCTTTGAAAACATGAGCCCTAATGGCATTCCTAGCCAAGGCCTGATCGATTTCCACAAGCGATTCGCCGATGGCGGTGTCGCAATGACAACCATAGGTTACTGCGCGGTCGAAAACGCCGGCCGCCTGAATGCCAATATGCTTACAATGCATGAAGACTTTCACAGCGAAATAGCTCAGCTCGTCCAAGGAATTAAAAGACACGACTGCAAAGTATCGGGCCAAATGGGGCATTGCGGCGCATTTTCTAAAAATCACACATTGAAAGGCCGCCCTAAAGGCGCCAGCGGTGGTTTGAATTTGCTGGGATTTACGGAAGGCATGTGGTTTTGCGATGCGATGTCGTTAAGGGACATCGACAGCATGGTAGATGCATATAGAGACGCCGCGAAATTCATGATATCAGTGGGCTTTGATGCACTCGAAATTCACTTCGGCCATGGCTATGGCCTATGCCAGTTTCTCAGCCCCCTCACCAATCATCGTAAAGACAATTATGGTGGCAACTTAGAAAACCACCTTCGGCTCCCACTTCGGGTTCTCGCCGCTGTGAGAGCCGAAGTCGGCGACGACTTCCCTATCCTCGCCAAGATAACGATGTCTGAGGGCCGCAGGGGCGGCCTTCACTACGACGACTCACTGGAAATATGTAAGGCACTTGATGCAGCAGGCATTGACGCCATTATCCCCAGTAACGGGACCAGCACAATGAACCCCATGCTGATGTTTCGTGGCGACAGCATTCTACCCGCATTACTTCGCTATGAACGGAATAGAGTAATGCGGCTCATATTGAGATTAATGGGTAAAAAAATGTTTCCCAGCCTACCCTTCTACGAAATGTATCTTTTAGAGCAGGCCAAACGGATTCGCGACGCCGTAGGATGCAAGCTTGTCTATATTGGCGGCGCCACTAGCGGCGAGAACTTTACACAAATATTGAATGCCGGCTTCGATTTCATCCAATTAGGTCGCACACTTTTGGCCGACCCAGACCTCCCCCAGAAGCTTGCTATGGAGCCACGTTTCAAAAGCCGCTGCACGCACTGCAATCAGTGCGTAGGTACAATTGAAAGCCCTCAAGGTATCCACTGCCCCCAATTTATGGACGCCACCGCACTATGAACATCCTTATTACCGGCGCCTTTGGCAATCTCGGGCTGATGTGCATTGAAGAAGCGTTGAAGCAGGGCCATAAACTGCGTTGCTTTGATTTAGACAACGCCAAGAATCGAAGAATGAAACGGCGGTACCAAAATTGCTGCCAAGTCATATTAGGTGATATTTGCGACGCTACGGCCCACCCAGAACTATTAGAGGGTATCGACGCAGTCATCCATAACGCATCACTGCTTCCGCCACTTTCAGAAAACCAACCCGAACTAGCAGAGACCATTAATGTCACTGCAACCCGGAGCCTAATAGAAAGCATGGAAACATGCTCGACATCACCACGCTTTATTTTTCCTTCGTCAGTGACCGTGTTCGGAAAATCACTGCCTGGAGAGGCTATTAAAAGTCTATCGGACACCGTTGCAGCGAGCGACAATTACACGCGCCACAAACTAACGATCGAAAAGGCATTACAACACTCAAGTATATCGTGGGTTATTTTGCGGGTAGGCGTTTCTGTAGACGCGCGTACGCTAAAAGCCGATCGCGCCACACTTCACGAATTACTCAACGTTCACCCGGAGTCACCACTAGAATTTGTTCATCCCAAGGACGTTGCACTAGCCATGTGCAATGCTGCACGCTCACCAGAAGCAGATCGCAAAATATTGCTAATCGGGGGCGGGAAGCACTGCCAAATCGATCATTATCGTTTTATAAAAACGGCTTTCAGTGCGCTTTCTCTAAAGCTTCCATACAACGCAATGGCCGAAGGGCTTTACTACACCCACTGGATGGATTCCAAGGAAGCGCAGCATCTACTGCAATTTCAGCATCACACATTTGAAGATTACGAGAAAGAAATGGCCGCCCGCATGCGCCCGCTACGCATTGGACTTAAACCTTTACGCCCACTTTTAAATCGCCTACTGCCCTACGCATTGGCAAAAATATAATAACTCGCAACAATAGGATTGGTGCAATATGAATCACAACAAGCTACTGGCACTGTCGCTAGCACTTTCTGCTAGTACAATTCCCGGCTATGCGCAGGACAACCGCAGCAGCGAAGAGTCTACGTCGAGACGCCAAATTGAAGAAGTTATCGTCACAGCACGTAAACGTTCCGAAAACATTCAAGAAACTCCTGTAGCGGTTACTGCCTTCAGCGGTGACTCGCTTCGTGAACAAGGGATTATGAGCACACAGGAACTAAGCAAGTCAGTACCCAGCTTGCAAATAAACGACAGCACTTCACCACAAATTTTCATTCGTGGTATCGGCCAGCGTGCACATATGGCACGATTTGACCCTTCTGTCAGTGTTTATATCGATGGCATTTTTATTCCTCGTCCAGATGGCCAACTGCTGGATACAATCGATATCGAAAGCGTCCAAGTGCTGCGCGGCCCCCAAGGCACGCTTTTTGGTAAGAACAATACTGGCGGAGCACTGGTTTTTAACTTAACCAAACCTGGTGACACGTTCGGGGGTTTCGTTGAAGGACTAATGGGCAATTACGATGAACAAAGTGTGCGCGCGGCAGTTGACCTTCCGATAGCCGATAAGCTCCTCAGCCGAGTTTCACTTAGCAGTCGTCGTCGTGATGGGTTTCTAAACAATATCGGTTCAGATAATAACCAAAGTATCGATCGTTTGTCGGCAATTGGTCAGCTACGGTGGGATGCCGCTGATAATATTACACTCGACGGCCTCGCCTTCTATGGTAAAGTTCGCGAAAAATACCCTTCTTATCATTGTGAACTTATCAACGAGGACGCGCTCTTTGTTAACGGCCTAGGGATACTGTGGTCAGGCGATACCGACCCGAATAACCCAAGTGCTTATCGAGATAATTGCGCCGCAAACAATCGTAATAATTTACCAGACCTAACTACCAACCAGGGCGACAGCTTCCGCGCTGTTAAAGCCCAGGACATCCTCCTTTTAGGGGGCACTCTAGACTGGGAAATTAACGAAAACAATACACTGAAAACGATTATCGGTTATCGTGATGCCATAAAGTTCGGTCCCCAGACAGCAGCTGATGATGGCGGTCCCCAACCTTTCCTCAGAGCACTCGTACTTGACGACAGCCTTCAAGAATCACTAACCCTTGAATTTCAACTAAATGGAACTGCCTTCGATGGCAGCCTTGACTATACGGCTGGTTTTTTCTGGCAGGACGAGTACAAATCCGAGCGATTCCTTACCAGCAATCCACTTGTCGGCGCGAAGGCAACGAACTTAGCCGGTTTGGCCGCGGGTCAAGCAGGCCTCGATCTATCCGGAATAACCAACCTTCTAAATTCCCTAAATTTACCCGACGCAACACCCTTGATCGGAGGATTACTGCCGCTTTCAACCCTTCAAGACTTCGATATTAACGGCCAAACCTATGCGGCATTCACACAGGCTACGTGGCATATTACAGATAACATCGAATGGACCCTTGGCGGTCGTTACACAGAGGAAATTCGCAAGTCAGACTTAATAACTCGCTCCGCAGATTTACCAGAAACACTTAGCATTCTAAGCAGCGTTAATCCTCGCTTTATACCTGTTGTACCTGATATGGGCGTTGCATACTACGCTGGCTTATGGAGCGAAGATCCGATCCAAATAGCTAATGACATCCTAAACAATTATTTCCCTGGCGAAATCAAAGCCCCCTTAGGTGCTCCAACCTACGACAGTAAAGACAGTACGTTCCGCCAATTCACGCCAATGACCTCAGCTGCATGGATTCTTCCAGAACAATGGTTCGACGATGGCATCCTCTCTTCAGCCATGGTTTATGGCACATGGAGCTTTGGTTTTAAATCGGGTTTCCATGAGCCCAGCGGTGTAGACGGCTTGACTGAGGTAGCGCCTGAAGAGCTGGAGAACAGAGAGATCGGCATAAAAATTGACGCACTCGAACGTTCATTGCGCATGAATATCGCACTGTACTCGATGGCCTTTACCAATATGCAGTTAATTACCGTTAACGTGGATTCAGCGAATTCACTCGTAGTGACCTCACAAAATGCCGGCGAATCTACGATAGACGGCGGCGAACTAGAGGTACTCTGGCTACCCAGTGAAAACATGATGCTTAGCTTCACATATAGTAACAACAATTATAAATACGATGAGTTTATGGACAATGAACTAGCAGCTCTCGCGTTGCGAGGCGAGTTTGTTCCTGTAGACCGGTCCAAGGAAGACTTTGCAGTATCCCCTGAAACGTCAGCATCAATAGGCGCGCAATATACATTCGTCACGGACTTTGGATTATTCACGCCCCGCGTGGACGTAAGTTATAAAAGTGAAGTCTATATGGGCTTAGACGCCGGCTCATGGGAGGTCGCTAAAAGTAACCCCGATTTGATATATGCGTCGGCATACAGCTTGATCGATGCGCGATTAAGCTGGAATGACCCCATGAGTGATCTGCGTATATCTGCTTTCGTTAAAAACCTAGCCGACAAACGTTATGACATTGGCGCTGTAGGTACCGCTGAATCTCTTGGCACATTCACTCGCGCTTTAGGGGATCCACGCACCTTTGGTATTGAACTACGAAAGGAGTTTTAAAATCGCTACTTTACAAAGTCATTTCAACGGCAAATCTGCACTCATTACCGGCGCCTGCGGAGGCCTTGGCTCAGCCTTAGCGAAAGGGCTCGCCTCCGTCGGATGCCATTTGGCACTTGTCGATATAAACGAAGAGAAGCTCAAAGCCATTGCCCTTGAACTGCAGCCTTACCCTGTTGAGGTAAGCACTCATACTTGTAATATAGGTGACATTGCAGCGGTTAAAACACTAGAAGGTGAAGTGTCCGTAAAGCATGCCAAACTGGACCTCCTCATCAATAATGCTGGAATTACTCTGCAAAGAAGCGCTGCGAATCACAGCGAGGCAGATTGGCAGCGCGTCTTTAATGTTAATTGGTGGGGCACGGTTAATTGTTGCAGCGTGTTCCTACCATTGCTCAGGAATTCAACCAGCGGGCAGATCATTAACTTATCCAGCATGGCCGCCTATTACGGTTTACCAAGTCAAGCGTCATACAGCTCAAGTAAAGCGGCAGTACTTGCCTACAGCGAGGCAATTCGAGCGGAACTTGCCCCAGACGGCATTAGCGTAACGACTATCCATCCCGGCGCGATAAATACAGATATGATGACTGCAACCCTGCAGGAGTCCGACAATATGGAACAAGCGCAGAAAAATTACGCGCTTGCTAAACGCTGGGGCGTAGAGGCCGATGTTGTTGCTAATAAAATTTTACATGCTGCGCGAAAAAAACGAAATCAGTTAAGAATCGGCATAGATGCCCATATCTTGTATTACACTGCTCTTGTAATGCCAAACTTACTAGGATCATTACTGGCCAAATTCTTTGAAAAATCCAAATAATGCAAGACAAAGTAATTCTGTGGCGATTTTTCCAATCGTGGACACTCGTTTACAGTTACCATCAATGATCCCTCTCACCACAAGAGATCAAATAATGATTACATTGTGCCCCATCAAACCAGAATTCCGCCAAGGTATTGCTATGTCAGCATAGTCAGCAGCCAAGCAGTGGTAAGAAAGATATTCTCGTCTATCTCATTAATGCTATGAAGACACTGAAACCTCGAACTTAATTCCACTTTTGTCAACGTCAATCGATTCCTTGCATATAACAGTAATCGCCGACAAGATACAGCCCCACTCGCACAGCTACCCATAAGCTAATCCGATCGGCCTAATTGATACATCAGCGCGGCGCAGTAATACTCAGGGGTATTCCTCGCTAGTATCACGCGATTCAATTTAGTAGAAATTTAAAAAATAATACTACTTCTTTTTTTTAAAAATTTTGAAAATTAATTTTCTGCGGTTATAAAAAATACTACAATAAAATTATCGCAAGCAATCTAGAAAAGGCAAAACTCGAAAACCGGCACTCATAGCACTAGTCCGAGCGGTTTGAGATTGAAGTGATGATTTTTTACAGACACCTATCGTATAAGAAAATATATTAACTGCATTACGAGGCAACCAGTAAACTATTTTCACTGACTCATCGGCTCATCGGATAATCACTATAACCCTCTGGCCCAGGCGAATACAGTAACCGCGGGTTGAATTCAGCGAGCGGACGATTTCCAGCAAAACGCAAGGGTAAATCGGGATTCGCGATAAACGCGCGGCCAAATGATACTGCGGAGATTTGGGGATCTACCAGCGCTGCTTCCGCGGTTTCTTGGCTATAGCTGTCATTCACAATGAGAGGACCACTAAAATGCGCTTTAGCTAAAGCAATATTATCTTGTATTTTGGGCATTCGAATAACATGCAAATACGCCAAGCCTATTGTCTCGATGGCGTCAAGTAATGCAGCAAATGTCGCGCAGTGATCATTGTCATGGAGATCATTGAATGGATTACCAGGGCAAATTCGCATACCCACACGCCCAGCCCCGCCTACCACAGTCATCGCTGTTATTAGCTCAATGACGAAGCGTAAACGATTCTCTAATGAGCCGCCGTATTGGTCATCACGGTGATTAGTGCCGGTACTCAGGAACTGCGCCGGTAGGTAACCACTAGTGCAGTGCAATTCAACACCATCAAAACCAGCGGCAAAAGCCATCTTTGTCGCCGCTACGTAATCAGCAATGGTTTGTTCAATATCGCCTAGGCTCATCGCCACCGGCTTCACAAAATCTTGCATTCCCGCATCAGTATAAATTTTGCCCTGAGCGGCAATCGCTGAGGGGCCAACGGTTCTTACCCCTGCCGCCTTGTTATCTCTATGAGCCACCCTGCCACAGTGCATTAACTGCAGTACTATTTTGCCACCACGCCCATGTACTGCATCACAGATCTCTCCCCACGCAGCTTGCTGTGCCTGCGTATACAGACCCGGCGTGCGGCAATAGCCTTTGCCTTCCGCGCTAGGATGGCAGCCCTCCGTAATAATAAGACCCGCACCAGCGCGCTGCGCGTAATAGTCCTTCATTATCTGGCTCGGCATATCACTCTGTGAATCAGCGCGGGAGCGGGTCATCGGCGCCATAACGACACGATTTGCCAACTCTATTCTGCCGAGTTTTACAGGACTTAGTAATTGCATTATCTCACCCTAATTTTAGGCGCGGGGCTGCCGCGACGCATGCGTGTTAAAAACTCGTCGATCGGTGCCGGCTCGGCAACCTCAGGCGTGTCTGCGGGGCTGTTCTGCCAGAATTCTTTCCAGCTTGGAAATAGCTCGTGAAATGCGCCATAGTATGGCTCTCTACCGGGCCAGCGCATTTTCATATCGCCAATCGGCGGCTTATTTAGATCAGTGGCGTACCAGTAGCAGGGTAAACGTCGTCGAAAAAACCAACGCCCGTCAATACGTTGATAATCATCCCAGTACAGCATTTGCATGATCACCCACTCGCCACCGCACTCGTGCTCATTTTTAGAGTACAGCACGCCAATGGCATTATCCGGATCTTTAAATTCGATAATATGATTGCCAGTGTGGTGGGAGGTTCCAGTAAACTGATGACGCAGGGTGTCGTCCACCCAGGATTTTAGATGACTGCGACCACTGTGCTCTCGACTCACACGAATATCTTCCGCAAATAAATTCACGTGGGCATCGAGATCACGCATATCCAATGACAAGGAATACTTGGCTACCAGTTGACGGATTTCGTCCAAGGATTCCAGTCGATCAATACGCTGCTCTAAAGAAGTACTCATCGTTAATCTCCCCAAGCTGCGGCACCGGTATTGAGTTCAGCCATACGGCCACCGTCTACCGGCAAAACTGAGCCAGTAATGTATGAGGCTTCATCGCTGGCCAGAAATAGAATCGCATTTGCGCATTCGCGAGGGTCACCAATACGTTGCAAGGGAATCGTTTTACCTGTGGCTTTTTGACTATCTTTATCAGGGTTTACCGACTCCAGCGCCGGCGTTAGAAATGCCCCCGGCACTACAGCATTGCAACGAATTTTTGGAGCCCATTCTATTGAAGCATTGCGGGTCAGTGAGATCATTGCGGCTTTGGCTGCGCTATAACCGGCGGTCCCCATGGAGCCCGCAAGACCACATACAGAAGACACGTTAACAACCGCCCCGCCATTAGCGCGTAGCTGCTTAAATGATTCTCGCATTAAGAACATAGCGCCATCGAGGGACACTTGAAAGTTCTGATGCCACGCCTTAGTTTTGTGATTAGCTAACATTCCAGGCACCATCAGTACTGCATTGTTGACAATAATATCGATTTTGCCGAAATGGGCGACCGTATCCTCAACTAACTTTTTAACCGCCGTCTCATCACTGATATCCACCGACAACGGTAGGCAATCACCGCCAGCATCTTGAATAATTTTGGTAACAGCTTGCAGAGGCTCGATACGACGACTACAGATCACCACCTTTGCGCCTTCTTCCGCAAAGCGAATGGCGGTTGCCGCTCCAATGCCCTGACCGCCCCCAGTAATAATAGCCACTTTGTCCTCTAGCCTGTTCGTCATAACTGCTCCTAGTACTTTATTTGCGAGATTCATTTGAAATCACGTTACATTCATTACGGCCGCGTTGAAAATAGCAGCGACCCCCAATCCAAACTTGATCGACTTTGAAGTTCAGTAAATTTTCATCATTAGCCAAAGGGTTGCGATCTAACAGCACCATGTCAGCTAACTTGCCCACTTCTAGTGAGCCGATGTCCTGCTCCTTAAAACTTTGCCAAGCGGCATCAATGGTCACCGCGCGCAGCGCTTGCATGGTGTTAATTCGCTGCTCGGTGCCAAGCAATTCGCCACTGCGGGTTTTCCGCGTAACACTGCTCCACAGTAATCTAGCCATGTCCATTGGTACTACCGGGGAGTCAAGATGTACCGTGAAGCGTAGATCCGCTGCCACCGCCTCAGCCAGCGGACTAATCCGCTCACCGCGCTCAGGGCCGAGGAATTGATCGCGATGGCGATTACCCCAAAAATAGGTGTGCGCGCTGAAAAAGCTAGGAGTAATTCCACTTTTTTTCATGCGAACAATTTGATCCGTCCGCGCCATTTGGCCATGAACTAAAACCGGTCTAGCATCAGCGCGAGGGCAAGCTTGCTGAGCATATTCAATTGCCGTTAACACCATGTCGATTGCTGCATCGCCGTTACCATGCAGCGCCAACTGGTAATTTTTGCAATGCAGGGCTTTGACCTGAGCGCTCAACTCATTTTGCTTATAGCGAGAGAAGCCACGGTAAGCTGCATCGCTAGTGCCTGCTTGCTGTTGGTAATAGGGCTCGGATAAATACGCGGTGTACCCCTGAATACTGCCGTCGACAATGATCTTTATTGCCGACGCAGAGAACTTATCCGACTGAAAATCATCGAGCCTCAGTATCCCGTTATTTAGCAACGATTCCACTTTATCTGCCAATGGCCAGGCGAGGACTCGCTGAGGTATACGCTGAAACTTAGACAGCCAATACAAGCCATTGAGCAAACGGGAATCCACGCCGCCGCTTTGCAGCGTAGTCACTCCTGCTGCAAGATATTGATCCCGTGCTGCGTCCACCATGCTGAGAAAATCAAGGCTAGAGAAATCCATCGCTTGCGCGGCCACTAGATCAGTCGCATGCTCTAACAGTAGCCCGCTGGGCTGTGCGGTGCTGCCTTCGCGGACAATTACCCCGCCTTCAGGGTCGGTGGTCTCAGCGCTAACTCCAGCGCGGCGCAGGCCTGCGCTATTCACAACTGCCAAATGACCCGAGCTGTGCATCAGGTAAATAGGCCGGGTCGCCGATACCGCATCAAGATCGTGACGATCCGGGTGGCGTTTTTCTCGTAAGAGAGAATCATCGTAGCCAAAGCCAAACAACCAATCCGCGTCATTGCCGGTTTTTACTGCCTCCGCCAAATGCTGTTGAATATCGCTAATGCTGCGAATGGCACCCAAGGGCGGGCTACTTAAATCTGTGCCCACCGCGCTGAGGCCCGTACCAGGAAAGTGCCCATGGGCGTCAATAAACCCTGGCAGTAGCGTTTTCCGGTTAAGATCGTATACAACGGTACCAGGCTGTCGCAGGGCCAGAATTTCATCATCGCTGCCCAGCGCTTCAACACGCTCACCACGCACTGCCATCGCTGGCACTATGCGATTGGTATTATCCATGGTTAAAATCTGGCCGCGGATGAACAACTGTAAAGGAGGCAAGGCTGGCGTAACGCCACGCAAATAGTAATAGCCAACAAACACCACGACTACTGGTAACAACAGGGTGAATATAAGTAAGCGCACGGCAACTTTTTTCATGTCAGAGCCTAACGGCTAGCTCACGAGCAGTACGTATAGCGCCATCGATATAGGTAATATTGGCACTGTCACCAATATTATGCGTTTCGATATTGATGGCTGATAACTGGCTCATTATCGAGCTGTCTGGCACTGCACCCAAGGCAATAATTACATTGTCAGTAGCTACGTCAGCGTCAATTCCGCCTTGGCTATAACGAACCACGTCGGCCGTTATCTCGCTCACACTTGCCCCCCCACGCAAATCGACACCGTAGGATTTCAAGTCATGGAGCACGCGCCAGCGGCGCACAACGCTCAACTCACTACCAAAGTCTCGGCTCGCCTCAAGTACGGTCACCTGACGGCCACGTTCAGCGAGTAACTCAGCGACTTCAAGGCCCACTAAGCCGCCGCCGATAATGCATATTTTTTTACCCAAAGGCATGTATATATGACTAAGTTTTCTAAGCACGTCAATATTGCAGCTCAGTCCCAGCATATGTGATAGACGCACCATCACACGGTGATACCACGTTAATTTGCCCTGCGCGCGACCAGCGAACAGCATATCCCGCAACTGTTCGCCATCAAGCACATGAGGTAACTCTTTACCCGCGATAAGTGGCGCACTTCGCTTCGCGCCGGTTGCCAGCACCACCACATCGACATCTGCCGTTTTAATATTCTCAATGCTCGCAATTTTATTAAATGATACTGCAACCTGCTGTTCAGAAAGTGAGTGCTTGAGATAGGTCAATAATTGCCCATTAGGCTCATAGGCCAAAGCGGCAACCCGCAGTGTACCGCCCAAAACCGAGCCCCCTTCCCAAAGCTGAACCTGGTGCCCGCGCAGGGAGAGAACACGAGCCGCCTCCATTCCTCCCGGGCCGCCACCCACTACAAGAATTCGGCGCGGAGTCTCTGCTGGAACAATCTGCCCTAAGGTATTTTCATGACCAACAGCGGGGTTTACCGCGCAGCGTAATGGCTGATTAATAAAGATTTGGCTAACGCAAATATAGCAGTAAATACAGGGACGGATTTCTCCTTGGCGACCATCCCGGAGTTTGTTGGGCAACTCTGGATCCGCTAATAATTTTCGGCCCATGGCCAAAAAGTCGAAGTCGCCAGCGACGATAGATCGCTCGGCAACATCGGGATCAATACGACCTACAGCAATAACGGGAATACTTATCGCAGCCTTAACCGCTTTAGCAAAACCGATATACCCGCCTGGCTCGTGCACCAGCGGACCCTCAGTGAAGCCGATAGCGCTATTATTTGAGTAGGCACTTACATTAATTGCATGGCAGCCCGCCCCTTCCAGCATTTTAGATACCATGACAGCATCATTAATGGTAATACCACCTTCTGTGCGATATTCATGGGCGTCGATGCGCACCATAATCGGAAACTCATCGCCTACAGTTACTTTAATTGCGGCAACCACCTCAAGTAAAAAACGGGAGCGATTTTCCAAACTCCCACCATAGAGATCTTCACGACGATTGGCATAGGGCGAAAGGTAGGACGACAGTAAGTAACCATGTCCAGCATGAATCTCTACCGCGTCAAAGCCCGCATCCGCCACCAGCCGGGCAGCAGAGGCAAAGCAGCTAATCACCCAATCGATATCCTGCTGATCCATTTCCTTGTAGCGAGGGCCTTTGCCATCAGGCCCTGCAGACCGAACAAAATTTGCCATTTCGGCCATGGTTAGACCGTCACCCATGTCATTTGCAGCGCGCTTGGGGCGTGATGGAACGAGTATTTCTCGCCCCTCTGCGACATCAAACGCAGACACTTTGCCACTATGATTTAGCTGAGCAGCAATACGACAGCCATGCCGCTGTACACGCTGAGCTAGCTCCCGCAATCCTGGCAAAAATTCATCGCTAGACAGCCCCAGCATTTTTGGCATCGACATACCAAACGGCCAAGCAACCGAGCTAGTTTCCAGTACAATCATGCCTGCGCCGCCCGCCGCGCGGGCCTCGTAATAGGCCATTGCCCGCTCACCAATGCGGCCATCATCGAGAATAAATTCAGTACCCATTGCGGCCAAAATAGTGCGATTACGCAGTTTCAATTTCGCAATAGAGCCCTCAGACATCAAGTTAGGATGGCGGCACTCACGAAGCTCGATCACCTTAAACATCGCGATTATCCGCGATCAAAAATTGCCCATACCAGCGTCGGAACTTTGCAAAGGGTCCGTCACCGTCACACAACAGTGGTTTTTCTAAAAACACCTTATGTGCCCAAATAATTTTATCCTCTTCCATCTGCTGGCAAATGTCATCAACAATGGCCTGCGCGACACGCCCCATGGTTTTGCCACCTCCGTCGCGCTGCATAAACGCATAGTGAGCACGAGAATGATGAGCATCTACTGGAGTGATATTCGCCATCAAAACGGTGTCGCAAATACCGCTAAAACGCACAACTGACAAGCCCGGTCCAGTGCTACTATTTTCTATACGGCCTTGAATTGTCCCCTTAGGCGTAACCATCTCAGATTCAAATAGGCCATGGCGTAAAAAGCCATCAAATTCACTTCGTGTGGGCTCTGGAATTTCTGGAGTACCATGTACATAACAAAAATGCGCCGCGTCTACAGCATTTTCGCCAATCTCTTGCATATGGGTGTCGATATCCCACTGATGAATTTTCAACTCACCCCAATCACCATTATCCGTTGATGCCTCGATAATTTGTGGAACCTCAAAAAGCGGGGCAACATTTTCTGGATGATACCAAACGTAAATACACTGATTTAATTCCCTAACATGCCAGCTAGGAATCAATTTTTCACAACGATCGACTCTCGGAGGTAGGTTTTTTGCATAAGGAATACTAGTACATTCACCTTCGCCGTTGAATTGCCAACCGTGAAAAGGACACACAATACTTTCACCAACAACACGTGAGCCACCGCCAGCGTTATCACGTATGCCATACCCTAAATGCGCTCCCATATGCACGCAGTGCGCATCAAGCACCTTGGCAAGGCCAGACTCGGTTCGAAAAATTACCAGCTCACGATCAAAGTAAAATAACGGTAGAGAAGTCCCGACCGCCAACTCGTGAGAGTATAAAACCTGGAACCAACCAAAAGGCATTGGTAGATTCACCCGCGAAGACTGACGAGTATGAGATTTGGCTATTGTATCGCTCGTAAGATTCATGATTATCCCCGCACTGCACCGCCACCATCTACCGACAGCAACTGGCCTGTAATAAATGAAGCTTTGTCTGAAAGTAAGAACGCTACAGCATTAGCAATCTCTGACGGTTCACCAAGACGCTGCATTGGCGCAGCTTTGCGTAGCTGCTCCGCCATTTTCGGTTGTTCTTCAAAGTATTTTTCCAAGCCTGGTGTGCGAATGACACCCGGGGATATCGCGTTAATGCGTATATCTTTACTTGCATACTCAGTAGAAGCACTTTTGGTAAGAATATTCACCCCACCTTTTGCCGTAGCATATGCGGTATTAAATGCCTGCCCACGCAGTGAAGCGTTTGACGATATATTGACAATACTTCCTCCACCACCGACCAACATAGCCTCTATCTCATACTTCATACACAACCAAGTATTTGTTAAGCACATCTCTAAAGTTTGATCAAAAACTTCACGACTAAACTGATGTATTGGGCCGCTGCCACGACTCACAGCAGCGTTATTGCAGGCAATATCGAGGCGACCGTAACGCTCAACAACTGCAGAGACCATGGCACTGACTTGCGCTTCATTGCTAACATCACAAGAAACGAAAAAAGCATCGACACCACTTCCCTTAAGGTCGGAAACACACGTTTCCCCAGCCTCACGGTTAAAGTCAACCACCGCAACACTCGCACCGTCATCGCCTAACTGCTGGCAAATAGCGCGACCGATACCCGTAGCTCCACCAGTAACTATTGCAACTTTATTCTTTAACATCTGATTCATTACTCCTTTGCACTCATTCCCGGCTGACTTCGCAGCGGGTAAAGAGCCATATAAACAATGGGCAAAACTACCAAGCCCGCCAATAAACCGGTAAACAATGACTTACTTAGGACATACTGCACTCGGGTGAGACTGTCGACATCCAAAACAGTAAACACCAAGAACACGACAGGGAGAGCAATTACACCGGCATAAATCGCAAGCATTAGGGCCTTGAGCACATTTCGATGAATAGCAATATGAGAAAACAATTTTAGAAAGATCAAGGGTGGTTCCGCCCCAATCCTGACTTTTTTCATTGCGTGCCTCTGTTGCAATGGCAGCACGATCAAGCTGAGGACAAGTACCAATATCACCGCTGTTGCAATAAAATCTACCAATACACCATTACCGCCCAGAATAGGCAGACGATCCCGGTGAGCACTTAAGTACCACGAAAATCCGCCATTGATAACAGCATTGCTCGAGCCACTTACGAGTGACTCCCGCAACAAATAGCTGCGCATTGACTGCATCGACCCTACTCCTAATGCGTAATTGACTTTGTTATTGCTGTACCGTCATATTAGGCCAAATAATAATTCGCTAAAGCACATAATCTTTCATAAGCGTCAACATTTAGCGTCAAGCACAATTGGTATAAGAGAGAAAGCATGACGGACATCAATAGATTGCATGACATCCCAGTCAAGAAATTTCAACGGTTACTAGACTACCTTCAACACGTAGGGATTGATTCCAATGAAATTGCGCTAAAGGCAGGCCTTAATGCGAGAAAATTATTATCAGCGCCAGAGCAAGGCACACTAGCTGGCTACAAGTATTCCGCGTTATACGAATATGCAGCAGAAGCCATGCAGGAGATGGATATTGCGGTTCCCTGGGGCGCAGGAATTGGAAGCGATGTCTTTCGCTTTATGTGCTACAGCATAATTAACTGTCAAAACTTGGAAGAGGCACTTCATCGAGCGGCTCAATACCAAAAAATGCTCTACCCCATCACCGGTTACAAAATCCTTGTAAGTACGACGGAAAATATTACAGAGCTTCGCTATGTATTTGATAGCAACTTCACAAACAAGCAATTTATCCCCGAATCTTGGGATCGCAATGAACACTCTGACGCAGTCGCAAAGGCATCTGGACTCCGCGTATGGTTTTCATTTATTGGTTGGTTAACAGCTAGAGAACTCCGGCTAACAGGTCTAACAATTTCCGCGCCACCAATCTCCGACGCATACACAACTAGCATGGGTAACCTGCTGGGAATTACACCGGAATTTAACTCTGAGCACACTGCACTATATTTCAATAGCGCTGCCTTGCTCGCCCGCACGGTACACACACCCACGTCACTTGAGTCGTTTCTGCAACATGCTGTCTATTCGCTTATCACGCAAGACTCAAGGCCTGCCAGCACAAGCGCTGCGATATGCTCATTACTTGCCAATAGTGGAGCAGGAAGCCTACCAAGCTTCGAAGTGATGGCTGAGGATCTTCATATGTCGCCCTCCAGCTTGCGTCGTCGATTGCACAGTGAAGACACCAGTTATCAAGAACTGAAGGATCAATACCGCTGCGATATCGCAATGCGTCAACTGCGTAACCCAATGCTTAAAATTCACGAAATAGGCGAGCAATTAGGATTCTTAGAATCCAGTTCTTTCATTCGTTCCTTTCGAAATTGGGCAGGTTTAACGCCAAAACAATTCCGGGACCAACTCGACGAATCGGAATAATAAGGTATCAACAAGAGAGGTGAATGCGGCTAGAAACACAAAAAAAGGCGGGTAAACCCGCCAAAGAAGTTGCATAAAGACCAGTTTGAAATTTGTGTACTGAAAGCACTACATCCCAATGAAAATTTTTATTGGGAACCCGCGTCCGCGAAAATTATCAATACCGATAACGGACCTCCATACCAAATGTGCGTGGCGCGCCGTACTGTTCAGTAATCAAACCTAAGCCCTGAAAATTCACACCATAGGAGGGGTAGTCATCCTTCGTTAGGTTATTCACCCATAGCGACACCATCAAGTCACCAGCATCAACAGGAATCTTACTTAGGCTTAGACGTGCGTTTATAATTGTGCGCGCGTCCATCGAACTATTTGTATACAAGATCGGCGTATTGTCAACAACTGAAGGCGAAAGTGAAACCTGCTCCCAGGTATCTTGCCAGCTGGCATCAGCAAACACGTTGAAGTCACCAATTGCGGTGCTGGCGAAGGTATAATCAACGCTGGCATTAACCTTATTGCTCGGTGAGTTGCCACGCTTCGCCTCTTTAGCACCATCAATACACTGTGTATTGGCGGCATTACAGGTATCTGGGTACTCTTCAAAATCACCATTGATATAGGTATGCGCCAAACTCACGACCATGTCCTCGATAGGCGCGAGCGAAATTTCTAGCTCGCTCCCCCAGCGATCAGCCTTACCAGCGTTTATCGTTGATGACGTTATGCCGCCGCCACTGCTTTTAAGCTCGCTGGTCTGCAAGTCGTCATATTGATAGGTATAGAGGCCAGCGTTGACGCGCAAGCGGTTATTCCACCAGTCAGATTTTATGCCAATTTCAAGCTGTTCAATAATTTCCTCATCAAAGCTGTTATTAAATACCTCGCCGTTAAAGCCACCCGAACGATAGCCCGTTGCATAGCGAATAAAGCTATTTATATCGTCGCTAATGTCATAAGCCACGGTCGCGTTGTAACTAAAATTGTAAAAATTATTATCACGCGATATCGCTTGCGCAGGACTCGTGCCAAAGGGCGTCGCCACCGCACCGTAGTTATAAGAAATCGCTTTTTTCTCTTCGGTATAACGCATACCCAAAGTCAGCGCTAAACGATCTTCTAGCTGGGCGAAGCGATAAGTACTCTGGCCATACACCGCCAAGGCGTCCGACTCCAGAGTGTATTTTTGCGCGTCACGCCCAGCTAATGGCATTGCAAATGCTGCGCGGCGATCGTAGTTCGCCTCGTCTTCAAACCAATACAGACCCAGAGCGTAATCGAGCTGCTCAGTCGCACCAATTAGCTGGAACTCTTGAGAAAGTTGCTCATATTTAGAGCGTGTATCTTGCATGCTATGGCCGGCGCCAAGCTGATCTACCGCGGCCCAAAGGGCATCGACACCAGGGAAGGATGCGCCACCGCTGCCGCCGTAATACTGCAGTAAGACGCCGTGCAACGAGTCGTTATAAGCACCAATACCGTTCGCATCTAGACTACTATCAATATCATCCAAATCACCGGCAACATAGGTCTCGGTCTCGCGCTGCGCGGTAATCGATTTAAGTGTTACATCGCCCAATACGCCTTGCTCACCTAGCTGCCATTCGGCGGTTAGCGCGTGGCCATCCACCTCGCTTTGGGTAATGGGCGTGCTATCAGCCCAACCGCCGTCCGGACGGCCCTCGCCATTTGCCAAAACCCGCTCGTATGCATCTATCGTTTTCTGAATAGAGGGTAGCCACCGATCATTGATACGGGGGTCTGCACCGGGCGCCGCGCCCAAGCCAGTAGCGAAAGGTAAAACGGTATTACGCAAGAAGCTTAAGCGATCGCCACCAAGGGTAGGCCCTGGGGTAAAACCCACCACTTTTTGCAGCGTATTAATTTCATCCAGTTCACTGTGATCGTAAACATAATCTACAGTCAGGCTCTCAACTGGCTGCCACCGCAACGCGGCTCGCCATGCCTGACGATCTAAGTTGTCAAAATCTTCACCACCGGAATAATTGTTATAAAAACCGTCGCGCTCTTTGGTTAAAAAACTTGCCGCAGCAGCTAATTTACCAGCGCCCTCACCGACTTGACCTATCGAATCGAAATCAATATTCGTTTTTAAGGTACGTAAATTGTAATTACCCATGCCGGCAGTGACATCCACAGCGAATTCACCCAAAGGCTTTCTGGAGATAATGTTCATGGCACCCGCGGTGGCATTTCGACCGTATAAGGTGCCCTGCGGCCCACGCAAGACTTCAATGCGCTCTATCTGCGCAACATCTAAGGCAGAACCAAGCATCTTGCCGACGTAGACACCATCAAGATACATACCCACCGCGGGATCAAGGGATATATTGGCCGGCGAGCCACCCGAAATACCGCGGATACTCAGACTGGTAATACCGCGGGAACCGGGCGATGAAAACCCGCCCATGCCCGGCATCGCGGCAAACATATCGTCAGTGTTAGTAATACCGCGCTTTTCTATGTTGTCACTTGTCAGGGCGGTCATTGCAATCGGCGTATCCTGCAAGGATTCCACGCGGCGTTCGGCCGTCACCAGAACCTCTTCGAGTACTTGAGCTGAAGCAAGGGACACAAATAGCGGGGAAGCAACCAGCGAAACTGCCAAAGGCAATGCCGCCAACTTGAAATCACCAGTGGATGAATATCGTTTCATGCCATTACTCCAATTCATTAATATTATATTGTTAGCAGATCACTACTGCGGACATTATTCAAATTCGGCTCCGAAACTAAGTGATACTGTTATCACAGTACTCTAAAGGCAAATTTTGGGTAGAACATAATCATTCACAATAATGCGCAAAAGTGTTCAGACAGCCTCTCCCAACCAATCACATTTCACTCGCCAGCCAGTACTTGGCTAAGCCGCAAAGACTCAGGCGGCGGCTCCGCCAAGCCGGTCACACCATGTACGCCATTAACTATAGCCTGCGGTGCAGAAACTGCATCTCTTGGCATATAAAATTGCGCGTACCATTTGCGGCCAAGCGCAAATGGCCCGTCAGTCTTCAGTTGCAACACCCTAAACGCCGGCTTTTTGTTCTGCCAAATGCCGAAATCTGCCGCTAAAGACGCGAGTGCACCGGCCTGTAATTCTCTGGCGCGATCATAATCTGCTACGGCAGGGTTCTCGGTACCACTATTGACCAATAAGCCATGCCATAACTTAACGCGGCCATCGTCCAGCGGTGTGTTCGCAATCAGCTCGATGCTTTCGATATCGCCAAAAATTTGGTGGGAAAGCAGGATTCCCGGCCCGTCATACCAAGTTGTTGTGCGCAGCATTGCCTGATATTCCTGATGCAAACCGCCCTGGCGCTGAATATAAATGTGATCGTTAAATTCATTCTCAAAATATTCACAAGGCGCGCCATGGGTCGGCCCTAAATGACGGGCATCAGCCATATTGTCGATGATTTCCTGGGGGTGGACTTCTAACTCACCCAAGTGATCTAACTGCCACTGAATCCAGCGTTTATTATGCCAATGGGGCAAATCTGGCACGGGGTAATCCGGCCCCTTGCCCTCGGTGTCGTGCCACATCCATATACAGCCTAAGCGCTCTTCGACCGGATAACTTTCCAGCTTGGCTGACCGAGGTTTAGGCCCTTCGTAATAGGGTATATCGTCGCAGCTACCGTCGGCAGCAAATCGCCAGCCGTGATAGGGGCAGCGAATAGAGTCACCTTCTATTTGCGCACCTTCACGGGCGATAATCGCGCTGTCGGCGGCAAGATGACACTGCATGTGTGGGCAGTGCGCATCCAGCAAAATCGGCTTGCCGCTCTCACCTCGGTATAGCGCAAAATCCTTGGCGAAGAATTTCAGTGCAAGCGGTTTATCTTGCAGTTCACTTGCCTCGGCAATAACAAACCAGCCGCGGGGAAACTGATGCGGCCCAAGTCCATATTCTTTTCCTGTCGCCATTACATATCCCTATATTGAATTTGGGCGATACATGGCGTCATGGCCGCCATCGACATAAAGTAGTGAGCCACTGACGAAGCTCGCCTCTGAGCACAGCAAGAAGCCGATGACATTCGCGATTTCACTTACCTTGCCAGCGCGACCAAGGGGAATTGTCTCTAAAAAATCTTTAATGGCGGCGCTGTATTTCGGGTCTTTCTCCGTCGCCTCGGTCATTGCCGTTCTGGTATAGCCTGGCGCGACCGCATTTAGGCGCACGCCGGAACGCGCATAGTCGGGGGCATTTCTCCGCATCCAAATGGCAATGGCTTGTTTAGATCCGCTGTACGCAGCGTGGCCAGAGATAGTGGCTAAACTCGTTTTCAGTTGCTCTTGATTATTAGAAAGTAGCGCCACTACATAGTTGGGATCCGTATCTTGCGGCGCTGAGTTTGACGACACCAACACCGCCGCCCCGCTGCGGGCTGCCAATGCGTCTTTCAGGCCAAGTAACAATTCAATCGAGCCGTAAAAATTGACCTGCGGGATCATGACAACATCCGGACTTGTACTCCCGATGCCCGCACAGCAAACCAGACCATCCAAACCGTCTTTAGAAGCCGCCAAACACGCCTGCAAAGCCGCACGTCGCCCCTCTGGCGTCGCTAAATCTGCGACGATATCCGCATTGTGACGATCTACTTTAATGACTGTTTCTCCATCGTCCTCAAGCCGTGAACAGACTGCTTCACCAATACCTGAAGCGGCGCCGGTTACAATGAATTTCCCCATATCTGTTCTCCCTGTTTAAACACGAATAAAGTACACAGCGGACTGGAAGCTCATTAAATATAGCTTCCTAAGACGATATTACTGGCCTGCAGAACTTCCAACTATGCGCACGTCTCAGACATGGTATCGCCAGCCCCCTTTCGTTCCGCCGACAAAAACATCTAATTTTATATACATTTCAGTCACCCCCACCGCGCAGATGAATATCCAGAAGTGAAGGGAAAATATATCCCGAGCCAGTGGCATGACATATTTCAACGGTGCTTTTCGTTATCAATTTTGAACGTATTTGTTCTAAGCAAGCTAGCCCTGGATCTTTACTATAAGGACCTAACCTTAGAACAAGACAGCCAGCGGGCTGTAGACGACGAGAATTGAGAAATGAAATTTAGCTATAACCCAAGTATGTGCCCACCAGAGCAATATGTGCCCCTCGCGCTAGCCGCAGAAGAGTTAGGTTTTAACAGTATGGCCTTTCCAGACAGCCTCTGTTATCCCGAACACTCGTCGGCAAACTACCCCTACAACGGTGACGGCTCCCGGGAGTTTTTAAAGGATATGCCCTTTGTTGAACCCCTGGTGACGATCCCGTTTTTGGCGGGCCAAACAAAACGTTTACGTTTTAACACCTCGGTATACAAGCTCGCAGTGCGCCAGCCGCTCGTTGTTGCCAAACAGCTGGCAACGCTCGCGACCCTGTGCGGCGACCGCTTTGATTTCGGCGTTGGCATTAGCCCCTGGCCAGAAGACTTCGAAGGCTGCCACGTGCCATGGGCAGCGCGTGGCCAGCGCCTTGACGACCAAATTGAGATAATACGGGGCTTACTGAGCGGTGAGTTCTTTAGCTACACCGGCAAACAACTCTCAATAGCAAGCATGCAACTTTGCCCTAGCCCCAAAACACCCATCCCCATTCTTGTTGGCGGGCATTCAGACGCGGCATTAAAACGCGCGGCGCGCCTTGGCGACGGTTGGATTGGCGCCGGTGCAAGCATTGAAGAATACGGCGTTTTGATCGGTAAATTAAATGAATTTCGTAAACAGTATCAGCGTAACCACCTTCCCTTCGCGATCCATGTCAGCTCCGCCGACGCCTACTCCACCTCTGGCCAGGACGCTCTCGCCAATCTAGGCGTTAACGAATGCCACATAGCCTTTCGCAATGCCTATGATGGCACACCCGATACCCTGAGTACTGATCTGAAAATTGATCAAATGCAGAAATTCGCTGCTAAGTGTATAAAGCCTTAGTCGCATCATTCACAAGTAAAAGGCTATTATCGGACCAGAAAATATTGCCAATTTTAAAGGATATTCTAATGAAAAGACTAAACGGCAAAGTGGCCATTGTAACCGGCGCGGGCCAAGGTGTAGGTCAAGGTATCGCATTTGCACTGGCCGCCGAAGGGGCGAAAGTCGTGGTAACGGGTCGAACTCTAAAAAAGCTGGAATCGAGCTGCGCAGAGATCGCTAAACGCGGGGGCCAAGCCTTGGCGGTAGAATGCGACATAAAAGATCGAGGCGCACTGGAATCTTTGGTTTCCACAACCGTTAAGCATTACGGCGGCATTCAAATATTGGTAAACAATGCTCAAGAAGTGCCCTTAGGCAGCCTGCACGAGATAGAGGATGAAGCATTGAGCGCCGGCTTTGAATCCGGACCAATTGCCACCTTCCGTTTAATGAAACTATGTTATCCCCACCTGAAAGGTGATGGTTGTATTATCAACCTCGCCAGTAGTGCCGGAAAGCGCTGGGACATGTCTGGCTATGGTGGTTACGCAGCGACTAAAGAAGCAATTCGTTCTCTGTCGCGTGCGGCCGCCTGCGAATGGGGCAAAGACCGTATTCGCACCAATGTTATTCTTCCACACGCCTTATCGCCAGGCCTTGAATGGTGGATTAAAGACCGTCCAGAAGAAGCAGCAACGTATTTGGCGAGTATTCCAATGCAACGGCTTGGCGAATGCGAAAACGATATAGGAAGATTTGTTGTTAGCTTGTGTTCGGAGGATAGCCGGTATGTCAACGGTCAAAGTATAGCGTTAGACGGAGGGCAGGCTTTTTTAGGTTAAACATCTGCTGGAATACCCTAGGCGCGCTATGTGCCGAAGTTAGCTTGGGAAGTTCAGGGGATCTAAGATATCTTAGCACTCCCTAAAGCGCATTCGTGATGTTCACATCAACCCTTGCAGTTGCACTTAGAATGCAACTAGTGAAAAATCCCGGATTAGATCACGAAGCAGTAACATCAATGCTAGTCGAATCAGTACTCGCCACCGTATTTTGATTCAAGCTATACAGCGCCATGAATTAATAAATTTACTCCACGTAAAGCGCGGATGGCGAAGCTAAGCCGAAGGCAATATGTCTAGGCAGTGTTAATTCGAAATCCATTCGCCAGATATTTCTTATTGAAATTCGACAATTAACGACACAAATAGAGGCCTATTAATTTCCCCCTGATTATAAATAAGTATTTATATTCAGGGGGTGCCCTATGGAACTAGGAAATGAAGTAAAAATCTCCATGAGGTATTCTTATATCTAAAAATGGAAAATTCCAACTCCAGCTTATAATAAAACTGTTCCATAAGTTAAGAAGGCCATTACGGCCTTTCTAACATCACCGATATTTTCCCTACGCTACACTAATGCAGGCACTAACATATCATCGCCAAAATTGACCTCTAGGCACCTATTCTCCCGAGCAAAAAAGGACAATACCGTCAACATGCTGCTGTTTGCAGAAGTCACCATTAGTACTAAAGGCACTTCATCTACACCTAGAGGAATGCTACAGCTGTCATCAACCTACCATACGGGATATCTATAACTGCTTTCAGCCTCCACGGCTAGAATCTGTCGCCGGGAATCATAGCCGCCCAGTTCTGCCTCAGTGACACCTAGTTTCGCAGTTATTTCTTCAGCTGTAATGCAGCCAGAGTACTAGTACCCTGATCACAAGACGAGCTTAAGACCCAAGAAGACAAACATCACACCAAATAGACGTGAGCCAGTCATTCATCACTTAAATTGAAGGTCTTGCTACTTTTTCTTACGTACAGGGTTAATTCACCGCGTTCGATTTCATCTTTAGCCAGCAGTGCCTTTTCAATAAATGCATAGCTCAGATCTGGGTTATCAATGACAATTCGCCCGAGCTTGGCATCGTATTCAATTTGCTGTGCCACGCTGCGACCGCTTACTTTTGCTCGACTCGTCCACTCGTGAATAAAGCCCTCGTCTAGTAGAATTTCTTTAGCCATATGCCACCTCACTATATCTCCGTTTCGCCGTTCGTATAGTTCACCGCAAAGCTTGTGAACTACGATTTAACCTAACACGCCTAGAATTGGCGTCAAATTAAGCGACAAATTTTCGAAGGTTATATAGTGGTGAAGGCACTATAGGTGACCAAGCGAACCGGCCGCCGCCATCTTCAGTCATCGTGGCCATACCGTCGCCGCAGATATCGGCACGGGTCCGCCTAGCTAACCCTAAAAATCGGACTCAGAAGTCATCCCCCCAGAATCTTAATTCTCTGTAGACGAATGGTAGTCGTAAAGTTCAAGGCAGCAAGGTGACCAAGTCCTCACGTGTATTAATGGGCTTTTGTATTACGGTATTAGCTTCAGACATCATCACGCGCCTGTACTCGCCAGCTATCGTGACACCAACGCTAGCCATAGTGGGGTCAAGACGAAACACCTCATCACATTTGTGCGCTCATCAGCACAAACCATACAGTTACTAAAATTTTCTCGCATTTTGTGACTTACAAGGCACATCTTTCAACGCGGATGAATAATTCATTAAAAATATAGGTTATTAATATCGGGAGAGCTGAACAATTTCAAAATCACATCTCTCACAAGAAATCTTATTTGTAACTAATCTTTGTAATATAAGGAATGAGAAATGAATTCAATCAAAAATTTGGAAGAGAACAGTGTCTACTGCAAACCAATTTTAGAAACATCGCCACACGCCGATATCATTACGAAAGTTAGGGGCTCCGTAATTACGTTTAAGAAAAATCTAGTTAATAACATAAATGAAAACCGGATTGTAAATTACCTGATTTGCTCTCTGACCACGTACTTTGAAACATTTCACCCACATTTAAAAATTGCAGTGAAGTTAGAAGATAATTTTGATTCACTCAATCGTAAATCGAGACAATTTTTCTCTCAATTACTAGCCTACGGGGAGGAGGATATTGTAAATGAGTATTACGACCTTATGTGCAACGCTGCATCCTACCTAACCGCCGGAACACTTGAAGAAATTGACTTATTAGCCCACCAAGCGGAAATAGAGATGTTTAGCGAGGAAGAGATTACATTCTTTGATAATTGCATTGGAGAGTTCATCTCGAATTATTCAGGCACTAAAATATCAAACCCATTTGATTGTCACCTTGGTTATTCTGGTTCCGGATTCATTCAACTCAAAGGTCGCTTTAAAAGAAGCACTCTCCATCAAATTGATAAAGGCCACACATCATCAATAGTTGAGATACACGGCTTTGACGACATTAGTAAGGAACTGCGCTGCACAATTGTTGAAGGCGATTTAAAAGGAAATAAAATAGCACTACATTCAAACTCACATGAAATATTTGTCCAGGCAGCACAGGGGTATATCAATGGCACCAAATTTAGCTGTCTATACAAAGAGAAAGTAAATATAGCGGGAGGAAAAAAAGTTGATGAATTACTGGCGTTTAACGCTTTGAATAATGACAACCAATCAAAGAGACTATGAACATGATTTTCATCTCGCAGTTAATTAGGCCTCCATAAATTAAACATAATTTGTAGAAGTCTCGATCTGATCTGACATATCTTCTTGAAGAAGAGAGAGTTACCCGTTTTGATAAAGGTGTCGAATCTTAAATCAAAACAAAAAGGTAACTCTCATGCTCCATACTAGCAATCCCATC
>NZ_JANZNQ010000027.1 GCF_027257955.1 Zhongshania aquatica
CAAAGAAATGGACAATGCCAATTAGAAATTGGCGTGCGGCCATGAACCGATTTATGATTGAGTTCGAAGACCGCTTGAAAGACTATGCGTAAACCACGAGCAGTTACACAGAATTATTTACAGGCTCAAATAAACACGTCGTTCACTAAGCGAAAGGGCATCCATCATGAAAATCAAAGTCATAGATATCGATCTCGCTAAACCTGTATTTTACGTCTGCGTTTTACAGACAGATAAAAAAGTCTTGTTTAACAAGAAAGTGAAACGTGCAAGTCTCATATCTACTGTGAGGCAGTTCGAACCTGGAACTTTATCAAAACGGGTAACTCTCTCTTTTTCTAGAAAATATGTCAGATCAGATCGAGACTACTACAACTAATTTGTAGTAGCATATATTTATCAAGGAATCGCGACCAGTGTTTTTCGTCGCATATACACCTATGTAGCCTATTTCGTCAAGCGTCCATTATCGCTTCCCCAAAACTATTTTGGAAACATAAAGATTCATTAATTAGCACGGATAATTGGTGGAGCTGGTTACTATAAGTTAGTCTAAGTTGAGCTTCGTCATCTAGAGAATCATTCATCACACATTGTATCCTCAGCTTCTGATTACTTAAGTACTGATATACTGAAAATCCAACATTTCGCTTATATTTTGCCCGTAAATTGATATACCCATCTTTACAAATAAAACGATTAACTAGCTTAGACATGCGTTTCACAACTCTATCCTCGCCATCTTGGTTCCCACATACAACTGACTTAATATGCTCGACTATTTCCAACCAAATGTCATTCAGGAGAAGCCACTTATCAATACTAGTATCACCGCCATAACTTCTAAAAAGCATATAGAATACACTCTTCAATTTTAACGCTATCTCTTGCTCGGCAATAACTTTCATCCTTTTGTCGTGATCAACAAACGCAATAATCCATTTTGACTCCCAATAAAGATACGATGTCATAATGTACTCAATTTCTAAGTCAGGCAATGCTGGCAATCTATTCTTAACAGCCTCTTCTCGCTTATACTTCTTAACCATAATAGACCCATAAAAAGTGGCAATTAGAACAAGAAGCATCATTTCCGTATCCACGGGAATACCTCTTTATACCGGAATTTACCTACTATAATTCTTTTACGGCTATCGCAGTAAATGAAAATTTACTACACTTAATATCATTAGTATTGATATTAAGGTGCCACCTAATACCATCACTACCTAGAACTCTCCACGACCCGCTACTTCTACAGCACAACTTAGTGCCTCTAATGCAATACCCATCAATTTGGATGCGTTACCGCGAGAATATATAACATATATTGGATAGCTGAATTCCGGTACGCCATCAATGCGCTCAACAAGACCGCTATCGATATATGGCTTAACCACACGGCTCCTAAAGTACCCGCTGCCGCCGTGACAAGCTAAATGATCCAAAGCTAGAGGGCCATAATCTACATATAAATCGCTACGGCACAGCTCTGGAAGAGCCGCATCATGCTGACGACAGAAATGTTCACCCCAATCTACATATATATACGGATCTGCACTCTTTACCGACTTCACTTTGATTAACTTTTCTTCTAATACTTGCTCTGCCTGGATACCTGGCCAGTAATCCGGCTGATGAACAAGCGCGGCATCTAACACGCCACGCTCGATTTTTTCATGAAGACTCGAGCGCTCCGCCACCTCTATTCGAACACCTACATCGCCTTTATTAATTCTCAATTCATGCAGCCATTCCAATAGCAGAGGATTCCAAAGGCTCGCCTCCCCACCCAAAGTTAAGATCGTATCTGCTCCCTTTGGGAGAGGAAGCTCTCTACGAGCCACTTCCCACACTTGAACCAATTGGCTCGCATGGGAAATAAATCGCTCACCATCATTAGTAACCTTTGCTCCCGCTCGATTACGAACAAACAATCTACAACCTAATTGCCCTTCAAGGTTTCTGATCCGGGCAGTAACAGTAGTTTGAGTAACATGCAGACGTTCACCTGCAGCAATGAAACTACCTGTTTTAACTATTTCAAGAAAAGTCCGTGCAAGTTCAATATCCATAAGTCTCTATCAATATTTTTCAATTAAACTGACATTATATTTCATTATTCATCAAAATATCTGCTTGTCATACTGTCAGAAATATAACCTGAAAGCAGTACTTTCAATGCAAGCACCTAACCATATATTTTCAAAACAGCAGTGGCGCGAACTACACAGCTTACTCAATGAACTAGATGACAAACAATCATTGTGGCTAAGCGGCTACCTTGCAGCCACTGCAATAGAATCAACAGCGACTGAAAACAGTACCAATCTAAACATTCCGCTAATTGCATTTGGCACCGAGACCAATAATTGCAAGCAACTTGCCTATCTATTCCGCGACTTATGTCGCAAGTCTGGAATCAACGTAGATGTTTCCGACCTTTCATACATCAAACCCCGAGCACTATACAAACGAGATCATTTTGTAGTCATCACTTCAACTCACGGTGATGGTGCCCCCCCTGAGCCAATAACACCTTTTTATGAAGCGCTATTCAGCAACGACGCACCTAAACTTAATAATATCAAATTTTCTGTATTAGCTTTAGGCGATAGCAGCTATGAGAAATTCTGTGCTACCGGTATACAAATAGATCATCGCTTAGAGGAGTTAGGTGGTCACCGCTTTTTACCTCGACAAGATTGTGACGTTGACTATGAAGAATCTGCAAAAAAATGGATGGCATCATTACTGACGTTACTTCCCAGAAGTTCAAAGAACGCTAGCGATAAACTACATTTAAACTTACCGATCACGCCTAGCGAATGCAATAAAAGTAATCCCGTCACTCTTGAAGTGCTATCAAATTTGAACCTTAGCAGCAAAAGTAGAAAGGATCCCATTCACCACCTTGAGCTAGCGATCGGTTCCAATACCATCTCTGTCGAACCCGGGGATGCAGTAGGCGTTTATGTTGCCAATCCACCCGAACTTGTAGCGGCATTATTAGATGCGACCGGTCTCTCCGCTGAACACCCAGTGACACTAGATGGTCATGCGCTTCAACTAGTTGAAGCATTAAGGGAACACCGCGATCTAACCATCCCGAGCTTAGCACTTTTAGAATATTGGTCTAATTTAACGAACGATACGGAACTAACTACCATTGCAAACAGCACAAAACCAGATCAACGCCGGTATTTACGCACAATACAAGTGTCAGATCTGATAATTAAGCAGCCCGCCCATCCAGACCCACAATCCCTAATTAATACATTGCGCCCATTACAGCCGCGGCTATATGACGTATCTAATTCGCTTTCAGCAATCGATGATGAGATTCACCTTACTGTCAAAATGTATAGATATCCATTTGGAAAACGCAGAGAGGAAGGTATTGCGTCACGATTCCTGCTTGAATTGCAGCCCGGTGATAGCATTACAATTTACCCCCACCAAAATACTCGGTTCCACTTACCAAAGGACAACACCACCCCAGTAATTCTCTTTGCCGAAGGCACAGGCATCGCACCCTACCGAGCCTTTATTCAAAAATTATCAACTCTGGAACAAGCACCTCAATGTTGGCTGCTATTTAAAGAACAACACTTTGAAGAAGACTTTCTTTATCAGATTGATATTCAACGAGCTCACATAAATAACGTTATCACCCATATAGACACTGTATTTTACGGCGATAGCTGCGAAGCCACACTGCATTCAATCGCTCTCAAAAATGAGCAACGACTCATGTCGTGGATCGACAAAGGAGCACACCTCTACTTTTGCGGAAAAAGAGCCACTTTAGAGCACTGCGAGTCCCAATTAAAACGACATTACGATTTTTGTTTAGGCGAAGGAAAGTGGACGTCTCTTTCTAAAAGTAAGCGTATCCATCGCAACCTATACTAGGAATTAATTATGGATCTAAACACTAAATTACCCAGTCAACTAATAGATAATCTTCATGAAAATGAAAAATTAAAAGCGACTAGTCGACATCTACGTGGAAACATCTCAAATGGATTAGATAACCCCCTTACCGGCGCAGTTCCTGGGGACGACCATCTTTTAATGAAATTCCATGGCGTCTATCAACAAGATGATCGAGATTTACGAAATGAACGCCGTCAAAGGTACTTAGAAAATCTTTTTCAATTCATGGTTCGCCTTCGTATACCCGGGGGCGTACTTACCAAAGATCAATGGCATGGACTCGATATTTTATCAAGGCGATTTGCTGAACGAGGAATACGTATTACAACACGTCAAACAATACAGTTTCATGGCATTCGAAAGCGGAAATTGCGAGCACTCATGCAAGGAATTCATAATCTAGGCTTAGATACTATTGCTGCATGTGGCGATGATAATCGTGGCGTTGTTTGTGGAGCAAATCCGAGCCTATCCGCACTAAATAAGCAAGTTAACGAACTTGCTAAAGAGACAAGCAACCGCCTCATTCCTAAAACCGGCGCATACTCTGAGATATGGTACCAAAAACCCACAGTTAAAACCGATAATGAAGAACCTATTTACGGTGATTTATATTTGCCCCGTAAATTTAAGGTAGGCTACGCTATACCTCCCATCAACGACATAGATGTATACGGCCAAGACGTTGGTTACATTGCCATAATAGAAAACGGTGCACTTACTGGTTTCAACGTTTGCGTAGGTGGCGGCATGGGGCAATTAGATGCAAGGACCGACAGCTATCCTAGACTAGCCGATCTAATCGGGTTTATTGAGGCCGATAAAGCACCACGGCTTGCCGAGACGATAATGACCATACAGCGAGACTTTGGTGATCGGATAGACAGACACCGTGCGCGCTTCAAATACACCCTAGACCGACTGGGGTTAGATTGGTTTAACAATGAGCTAACTGCGCGTTTTGGCGAGACCTTGGGCTTACCACGCCCATTCAAATTTGAACAAAATGGAGACAAATTAGGCTGGCATCAGGCCGATGATGGTCTTTGGCATACGACTATATATATCGAAAATGGCCGAATTGACGGCGCACTTCGTGATCAGTTATCTGGATTTTTTCAGTTTTACGGCGGACGCATTAGGCTTACCACCAATCAAAATTTGCAACTTACCCACATTGCCGATTACGAAAAGAGTCAAATACAATCACGCCTAGACGACCTCGATTTACTATGGCGATTAACACCACATCATCAAGCTAATCATCTTCTAAGCTGTGTAGCATTACCCACCTGCGGCTTAGCCATGGCCGAAGCGGAGCGCTACATGCCAAGGTTATTAGATCTATTCGAGCGTTTAAAGGCACGTCACGGCGTAAACGACATACCTATAACAATACGACTTACCGGTTGCCCCAATGGCTGCGCCCGCCCCTATTTAGGTGAAATCGCCCTTACTGGCCGAGCACCTGGATTATACAATCTCTATTTAGGTGGCAGTTTTCATGGCGATCGTTTAGCGACTCTTTACGCTAGTAATATTGATGAGGAAACCTTCTCCATCTTACTTAGCCCATTACTCGAGCACTACAGTAATGAACGTTTGACCAACGAGCACTTTGGCGATTTTTTAGTTCGCCAAAAGTTGCTAGATTCTCAATGCACATCCGTCAACCTAGGAAACCCCAATGTCTAATTACTTATTCATCCAAAGCCAAGATCCTTTCACGGAAACACGCACAAGCCATCAGTATCAACTTGCTCAAGATCTACTGCTCGCCGGCAACACCGTCACCGTACTACTTGTTCAAAACGGTGTAATGCCAGCTAGACAGAAGGCTATCTCAAAAGAATTTGATGCCCTTTTGAATTCAACTGTCGTCGTCATCGCTGACAAATTTTCTTTACAACAAAGAGATATATTTAATAACGAACTTAAAAATAATATCTATGTGGGAACATTAGAGCATGCCATCGACGCTCTACTTGCTGGTCACAAAGTTATTTGGAACTAGGAGAAATTATGAAAAGTACTAATGAACAAACATTAACATTCGCTTTCATGGATCCCCCCTTTGAAAGTGAGAGAACGGTAACATTCTTCCGCCTTCTGGAAGCTGCACTTGATAAAGGGGCGAATATAAGAGTGTTTGCATACGAAGGTGCTGTATCTTTGTCACTCTCCTTACAAAAGGCCCATGGTAATTCGATTCATGGCAGAAACGCCAAAGAAGAAGACCACCCTTTGAGCAAAGATTGGATATCTAGCCTACAACATAAAGCAGCTAGCAATAATTTGAAGTTTGAATGGATTAACTGCGGACTTTGCGTCGACGAAAGAGGCGTCACCGATGTTATTAAAGGCTGCACCCGAGGAGGTCCTCCAGACCTGTGGCGATATGCTAGTGAATCACTAAACACCCTCACAATAGGAACGAGGTAGACCGAATGAAAGTACTACAAGTTATTGACCAAGCCTTTCGCACAACAACAGAAGAACAGGACGACACAATACTTTGGCTTACTCGATCCATGCGTAGTGTAGGTGGCGATCTCACAGTATTACTGGCTGGGCACGGCGCATATTACGCGGTTCTAAAAACTGCTCAACCTTCTCTCTCTCTAGGAAAATGGCATCAAAGCCAACCCGCTGATTTACCAAAGGACATCAATCAATTAATCGATAGTGGTGTGCCCGTATTTATTATTGAGGAAGACTTTATAGAACGCGGTTTACAACGACAATCTATTATTCAAGGCGTACAAACGATAGCACGACATAATTTACCAGTACTTTACGAACACGCCGACCAGGTGTGGCAATGGTAAAAACTACCTCGCCTCTACATACCCCACTTTGTGACTTACTAGGCTGTCAATTTCCTATTATGCTTGCGGGAATGGGAGGCGTAGCTAGGCACCGCCTCGCAAGCGCCGTTGCTAACGCCGGCGGATTTCCAGTACTTGGCATGGTACGCGAACCTTGCGAGCGCATGCGCTTCGAAATAGCCGCACTCAAACAGCAATGTATTACTCCCTTTGCAGTCAATCTCATTCCTGCGGCAACAGATTCCAGCCTGCTAAAAGCACAAGTAAGTCTATGCATAGAACTAGATGTTCCATTTATAGCATTATTCTGGGATATCGATAAAAAGCTGATTCACCAATTAAAGTTTGAAGGATGTAAAATTATCCATCAAGTCGGTAATCGCAAGGACGCTGAAGCCGCATTGGATGCAGGAGTTGACGTCCTCATAGCACAAGGGCAAGAAGCCGGAGGACATGTACGCGGCAAAGTCAGCAGTCTCCCCCTCTTAGCAGAATTACTTCCAATAAGTCCTATACCGGTTGTAGCCGCAGGCGGCATAGGCAATGGTAAGTCAATCGCAGCAGCACTAACTCTTGGCGCCCAAGGTGTAAGTTTAGGTACTGCTTTTTTAGCGACTACTGAGGCTAATGCCCATGAGCATCACAAGCAGCGGATCATCAAAGCAAATGCCAACGATACCGTTTACACCACTCAGTTTCACCGCAATTGGCATGAACCTGCTCCAGTAAGAGTACTTGCAAACGCTATCACTCGAGGGGAGCGTATAGACTCGAACAAACAAGATCATCCTATTGTAATTGGCTATCAAGACAATCAATCCATACATCTCTGTTCCACAGACTCTCCGCTAACTGATGCTATAGGTGCCATTGATGATATGGCGCTTTATTCCGGTCAATCGTGTGGTCAGATAGCGAAAGTAACTAGTGTGAAACAAAGAGTCGACGCGCTGGTTACAGAAGCCAAATTGGCGCTGAAATTTCCCTAAATGATATCCCTAGAGATTATCTCAAAAACTGAAGAACAGTAATTTTCTTAAATTGCAGCGAAGAAAACCTACTTACACCGTACACATTTGAAATTTGTATTCACACACAACTTATATTACGCAATTCCTTAAAGGGAGATCCACCCATCATGCTTCTCGACAGTGATCCTCACGAAACAAAGGAGTGGCTTGACGCTTTAGATTCCGTTATCCAGTTTAATGGTCAAGAACGAGCGCACTTTCTTGTTTCTCATCTCATTGATAAGGCGACATTATCAGGGATTGCGCTGCAAAATGCAGTTACCACTCCTTTTCAAAATACCATTGCGCCCCATCAGGAAAAATTAATGCCAGGCGACCTTTTTATGGAACGCCGTATTCGTTCGCTAATTCGCTGGAACGCGCTCGCCATGGTAGTTAGGGCAAACACCAAAAATTCCGGAATCGGTGGCCATATAACAACTTTTTCCTCCTCAGCTACCTTATATGACATAGGCTTTAATTATTTTTTCCATGGCCGAGGGTCAGATCATCTTGGTGATTTAGTGTACTTTCAAGGACATAGTTCGCCCGGAATCTATGCCCGCTCATTTTTAGAGGGTCGCCTAACCGAGGAGCAACTGGAAAACTTTCGTTTAGAAGTCGACGGCAACGGCCTTTCCTCATACCCCCATCCTTGGCTGATGCCCGACTATTGGCAATTCCCCACTGTGAGCATGGGTCTAGGGCCTATCCAAGCAATTTATCAAGCGCACGTTATGCAATATCAACATAGCCGCGGTTTAATAGACCAAAATAATCGCAAGGTCTGGTGCTTTTTAGGCGACGGAGAATGTGATGAACCTGAATCTTTAGGTGCGATTTCATTAGCGGGTCGCGAAAAGCTCAACAACCTCATATTCGTCGTCAACTGTAATCTGCAGCGCCTAGACGGTCCAGTACGCGGCAATGGAAAAATAATACAAGAACTTGAAGGAGTGTTCCGCGGCGCGGGTTGGAATGTCATCAAAGTAGTATGGGGCCGACTATGGGATCAGTTATTGAAAAAAGACACCACTGGCTTACTCCTGCGCCGTATGGACGAAGTGGTTGACGGCGAATTACAGAATTACAAAGCCAACGGTGGAGCCTACACTAGGGAACATTTTTTCGGCAAGTACCCTGAATTACTTGAATTAGTCAAAGACCTCTCTGACGATGAAATCATGCATCTTAATCGTGGTGGTCATGACCCATATAAAGTATACGCCGCATACGCAAACGCGATAGAGACGAAGGATAAGCCAACCGTAATACTAGCTATGACGGTAAAGGGCTACGGTCTCGGTAGTAGTGGCGGAGAGGCACAAAACGAAGCCCACTCAGTAAAAAGTCTAGACATGGATGAAATGAAACGTTTCAGAGATCGCTTCGATATACCGATTAGCGATGAAGATCTTGTTAATGTCCCATATTACCGCCCGCCAAATGACAGCCCTGAAATCCAATATATGCATGCGCAACGCCAAAAATTAGGCGGTTATTTACCAGCTAGAGTATCGGATTATGATTCTTTAACGGTTCCGGATCTCACTAAATTTGAAAGTCAACTTAAAGGTACGGGTACTAGAGAAATTTCCTCAACAATGGCCTTTGTTCGTGTTTTATCTACGCTAATAAAAGACAAAAATATAGGCAACAAAATCGTACCCATCGTGCCGGATGAGGCGCGCACGTTCGGCATGGAAGGCATGTTCCGACAACTTGGAATCTATTCATCACAAGGTCAGCGTTACACTCCGCAGGATGCCGGCCAGATTATGTATTACAAAGAATCAAAAGAAGGTCAAATACTAGAGGAAGGCATTACTGAAGCTGGCGCCTTCTCTGCTTGGCTTGCGGTGGGAACATCTTATGCCAACCATAAAATGCCATTAATTCCATTTTACATATTTTATTCTATGTTTGGATTTCAACGAGTGATGGATCTCTGCTGGGCTGCCGGTGACTCTCAAGCTAGGGGGTTCCTCATCGGTGGCACATCCGGACGCACCACCTTGAACGGAGAAGGCTTACAACACCAAGATGGCCATAGTCACCTGCTAGCAAATATGATCCCAAATTGCGTATCTTATGATCCGACCTACTCATACGAGGTAGCCGTGATTATCCAAGATGGCATTAAACGCATGTATCACAACAAAGAAAACATTTTCTACTATATAACCGTAATGAATGAAAACTACCCCCACCCAGTAATGCCAAACGGCTGCGAAGCCAACATCATTAAAGGCTTGTATAAGATACAGGGCATGACCGACGAGACATCCAAATTAAAAGTTCAATTACTAGGCAGTGGTGCCATTTTACGAGAAATTGAAGCAGCCGCTGAGATTCTCAAAGAAAATTACAATGTAGGCACGAACGTATGGAGTGCAACCAGTATTAATCAATTGCAACGTGACGGTATGGATTGCGAACGTTGGAATAGGCTTCACCCGTTAGAATCCCCCAAGACTTCTTTTGCTAGCCAGCAATTAAACCAAATAAATGCACCAGTAATATGTGCCACTGATTACATTAAGGCCTACGGAGAACAATTACGACCCTACATTAATTGCCGTTACGTGGTACTTGGCACTGATGGATATGGACGTTCTGACACTCGCCCAAAATTACGTGAGCATTTTGAAGTCGATCGCAAACACATCGTCGTCGCTGCCTTAAAGGCACTAAGTGACGACGGCGTAATTCCGGCGACAGAAGTAAACCAAGCCATCATAAACATGGAAATTGAAACTAATGGCTTAAACCCGCTTTATAAATAGGCCTACACAAAAGGATCTCAGGATGGCTACTCAAACAATTGAAACACCAGACCTAGGTAATGATCAGGCCGCCGAAGTCATTGGGATCTGTATTATGGCTGGCGACAGTGTCACCGAAGGTGATCCTCTCATTGTCTTAGAGTCTGATAAAGCTTCAATGGAAATCCCCTCACCGTTAAGCGGCGTAATCCAGGAACTCAAAGTCAAAATTGGAGACAGTATCCAAAAAGGCAATATTATTGCAGACATTAAGGTAGCTTATCAGCCACCGTCTACTGAAAATAAATGCATACAAGATGATACGGCTGATGACCAAATACGATCCAACAGTGAATTTAATAGTCCAGCCGTACCACCATCTAATGACCTTTGTGGCCCGCTCTCTAACAGGCCCATGCCGATCGACACCAATAATAGTACCACCGAGATATACGCTGGGCCTACAGTTCGAAAACTAGCGAGAGAGCTCGGCATTAATTTGAAAGAAATAGACTCCAGCGGCCCTAGAAATCGTATTATTAAAAAAGACATACACACTTATGTAAAAAAAATTATTTCCGGCAACAGCATACAAAATATTGCCCCTAACCTATTGGCGAAAACAGATATTGATTTTTCAAAATCTGGATCAATAGATGTATTTTCACTCAGCGAGAAAGATAAAATAACCGCATCCACATGCCGCAAACACTGGTTTAGCACACCTCAGGTCACACAGTTCAACGAAGTAGACATTAGCGATTTAGAGAATTTTCGACACTCTCTTCATAAGGAAGCTGCACACCGCAATATTGAATTAACATTGACGCCATTCATCCTTATGGCAACGGCATCAGCTCTAAAACAAAACACTAAATTTAGCGCGACACTTAGCCCGGATAATGAAAAAATAATTTACAAAAAATTCATTAATATTGGTGTCACCATAAATACAGCAGGCGGACTAATTGTCCCCGTACTCCGAGAGGTAGACCAGAAATCCATTTTTGACTTAGCAGAAGAACTGACACAGCTAACGCTCAAATCCCGCAATCAATCATTAACGCAAGATGATTTAACCGACGGCTGTTTCACTATTATAAACTTAGGTAAGTATCGCGGCGACGGATTTACACCGATCATTAACTCACCAGAACTTGCCATTCTTGGCATTTCTCAGATCAATATCAAGCCTATGTGGCACGATCAATGCCTCCATCCACGGACTATGCTTCCCCTATGTCTAAGTTATAATCACAAGTTAATCAACAGCGCGGAAGCAGGAAAGTTTTTAACTGACTTAAGCTCGAGACTGGAAGACGTACGCAAGCTACTTCTTTGACTTTTTCTCTATTTTAGAACCGCGCCATTTTTAACGTGAGTACCAGGCAGAAATACTGGAGACCAGATACGGAACAATATAAGTTAACGCCACTTTTGTAGCATCTACTTTGTCCCAATCAGCCAAAAGCACATAATCAAAGTTATTGATTAGGTTCAGCAGGCTTCCGACAATAAGGGCGACAAAAAACCACCGCCCTCGAAGAAAATGCTTAACTGCGCTTTCCATCTATAAGCTTGTTGTCGGGCCGAAAATTTCATAATGCAATTGTTCATCCGCAAAGCCGATACTACTAAGTTGCCTTTTAAGCTCAGACATAAAAGGCTGAGGGCCGCAAAAATAAACTTGTGCAGATTTGTCGATGAGCCAATTATCTAAGATTGCAGGAGTTAGCCGTCCCGAAAAGTCGCCGCCATCCCCATACTCAAAAACTTGCTTCAACACAGTGGCACCGGCATCGGCTAGTTGTTTGAGCTCATCCTTAAATATCTGATGCTCCCTGCCACGACAACATTCAACGAACAATAGATTTGTTTTGTCCATGCCGCTCGCAACAGCTTGTTGCAACATAGAGAATAGAGGGGTAATACCCACGCCGCCCGAGATAAATACATGCTGTTGAGCATCACTATTTAAGGTAAATTCGCCAAATGGCGGACTCAATAAGACAGAATCACCGATCGTATAATTATGCAAGACATTAGATATAGTGCCTTCCGGCTCCTTCTTCACGGTCAGACGATATCTGTCAGTCGAAGTGGACCAATTTGAAAGCGAATACTGCCTGATCTGGTCGTAACCCGTGGCGTTACTAAATATTTTCAATCCAACGTACTGGCCGCCTGAAAAATTCAGCACAGGCGCATTGTCGGCAGGCTTGAGGATAAATGATTTCACTTCAGGCGTTTCACCCTTGATGCTAATGATATTGAAGGTCCTGAACCCACGCCAACCACCTACTGCCTGCTCACGCGCTGTGTATAGCTCAGATTCAGCGCCAATGAATATGTCCGCAAGTATCCCGTATGCTTCTCCCCACGCTTCTAGTGCAGGATGTTTGTCAGGCAATGAAAGTACCTGCTGAATGGCCTTAAGCAAACTTGCTCCTACTAGTGGGTAATGACGCGCCTCAACACCTATACTGGAGTGTTTATTAGCAATGCGTTTAACAGCAGGTACCAACACCTCAATATTGTCAATGTTATTCGCATAAGCCAGCACTGCATCTGCCAAGGCACGAGATTGAGAGGCATTCCGCTGGTTAGACATGTTGAATACATGCTTTAGATCAGGCGCTGCTTCAAACAGCATCTCATAGAATTTTTCTGTAATGCTAAGACCGTTTTCCTGCAGTGCAGGCACAGTGGATTTGACGATATTAATGGTCGATTCTGAAAGCATGTAGGCTACCCCTAAATATTCATTTCATATGAATATTTACTGTAATGCATGATTGAGTTACGGTCAATCTGCTATTGGGAATAAAAGAAATATGCAATTAACCAAACACACCGATTTTGCCTTTCGAACATTGATTTACCTAGCATCAATGCCTACAGAATCAACGACCATTCAAGATGTCGCCGATCGATTTGACATGCCCAAAAGTCACTTAATGAAAGTGGTTAGCACCTTGGTAGCAAATGGTTATGTGCATTCTATACGCGGCAAACAAGGCGGTATTTCGCTCGCAAAGACGCCTGAGGAAATCACGCTTCGAGAGGTTCTGGAGTTAATGGAAAAGACACTGGAGCCACTAGACTGTGTCGGGCAGGACTGCCTAATATTAAAAACCTGCCGACTAAAACGGACGCTCAAATCTGCCCAGGACAAATATCTTGTGCACCTAGGCGGATACTCGATTGCAGATATGGTCGACACCCCCACTATTAATGTGATTCACCTTTTAACCCCTTAAATTGCCGAGTACTCGATTGGGATAGCCCACATCCCGCTGCCACCATCGTTTATAAGACATGCTGAATCTAAGTATAAGTAGGAACGTTTTCCACCCAGGTGGCATCAAATGGTTATATACCGCAAATCCGGAAAGCTCATATGCCCACATTGCCATTTGATGCTCAAAATACGCCAGCCGAACTGAGTGATATTGAACTGGCTCAGCGCATCGCCGCAGCCGACACCGTAGCATTGGAGCTGTTGATGCGTAGGCACAATCAATTACTGTATCGAGCCGCCCGCAGCATCCTCAAGAACGAGGAAGAAGCGGAGGAGGCGGTACAGGATGCCTATCTACAAGCCTTCCACACTATAGGAAAATATCGCGGTGATGCCAAACTCTCAACGTGGTTAACTCGCATTACAATTAACGAAGCGTTAGCGCGCGCCCGTAAATACAAGCGTCGCGCCGAAATTGCCCCCATTTATGGCGGCGAAATGCTCGCCACTGCAGCGCAAGAGGATTCCCAAATGCAACACAGTGCTGCCTCCTCCCCTGAGACTGAGGCCCAGAACGCTGACATTCGCCGCCTGATCGAACGCAATATCGACAAACTCCCTGAAGCATTTCGCTCGGTGTTTGTACTTCGCGCACTGGAAGAAATGACGGTCGAAGAAACCGCTACTTGTCTTAGTATTCCCGAAGCTACTGTGCGGAGTCGCTACTTCCGTGCTCGTGGCCAAATGCGCGAAGCACTAGCGCGAGAAATTGATAGTAACTACGAAGAAGCTTTCGGTTTCGCCGGTGATCGTTGTGACCGCATCGTCAATAAGGTATTAGATCAACTTGCGACTAAGATCGCCCCTCTTAAACCCCACTGCCCCCCCGGGGAACGCAAGCGCTAAAAGCATTGAAAAAAGAGATTTACTCTCTGACACATCATTTGATCTTTACCAAATTATTAGTCCCCACATTGCCCGCTAAAGCATCCAACTTACATACAGGCAAACTGACGGCTATGCTACTTATCACGGAACGACAGGTATCGGCAAGTAACACCCCTGCTTGCCGGCGAACCTCCCCAGCCAGAAATAGTCATACCTACGACCCCAACTGCTGGCATTCCGGGACGGCTCTTGGAATAACTCTAAGAAGAATGACATTATTAAAACCTTAAGCGATACGAAAATTGAAAATCTTGCAGCATTTTCCCAAGGTAACTCATCATTAGCTTTCCCAGCAATGGTAGATCTTTAAATGCCCACCACAAAATTTTGCAGATAAATAGTGCTATTTTCCAAGCAGCAGAAGAGAATGTAGGTATTCTCTAGCCAAGCTTAGACACCTTACTAACTCCATCCTTCCCACCGACACAATTATAAATAGCACCCAAATAATACCGACCACACAAAAAGATCACACGCCCCAATGCCGCTGTATAAGCGCCCCATCACAATAGAAACTTAAGGCTAATCAGTATTTCCAGCCCCCATCGCCATTTTTCAGTCATAACTGCTTAACTTAGCATGTGATTAGGCTGTATGCGCTAAACCCTCGCCTATCAGGATTTCTTGAAGAAACCACAACGGTATTTTCTGAAGCAATTGACACTTCCGTTAAGCAAATCCATCGCCGCTGCGCATCTTGTAAAGCAAGTAAGCGTTTATCTCTTTTCGACTAATTGGGAACGCCACGGATAGACACATCATCTAATAGTCACATTAGTTAGATCTATATATTGCCACCACAAATTTATTCAGGAGAAATATCATGACAACTCAAATTCAGACCATATATTCGCCGCACCACCGACGCCCTTTTTCTGGCATATGGACCATGACCCTTGTTACGTTATTAGTTATCGGCTTCACCGAATGTGTTATCGCCAGCACTAATGATGATAGCCACCGCCCCCCCCCTCAACGTACAACTGCAATCAACATGTTCGGCGGTGCATCCTACCAAGGAGCACCTGCCTTGGCCGTAACTGCTGCACTAGTAGAAGCTGGCGGTGGTAGCGGCAACTTCAGTTTTGCGAAAGCATTGGTATTCATGCTTGGCGAAGATACCGTCAATACCGAAGTTTCAAAATTGACCAACCAGTATGGCGAAGCAGATCTTAAGACCTTTTTGGGTGGGATGGATTTGGCCATTGCGCTCAGCCTAAAACACGCCACCCAAGCCGGTGTCCATTTGCCAGAACCTGCCGTCCTTACAGGTGTCGAGCTGGCAAAGACCTTAGTCAGCGCGGGCACCACACCGGATGGCACCTTCTGGAGCGGATATCTTTTCGATAAGGCCGTGTCCAACAAGATACACCAACAAGTGATGATGGATATCAATGAGAGCGCGGGTTATGAAGCGGATCTGATAACTCATAAGATTCTTAACCAGGCTATGTACGACGTAGCTCATGCCTTGGGGATGAAAGATGTGAAATTAGCCAGCTTGCACTGAAAATATGGAATTGCAGCTGCGCATGAGTAGCTGCCTATCACGGTAAATAAAAGGAACTGAATATGTTGAGCCACGCTTTGAGCGCATTTGGTGTTGCCGCCGTAGGCGGCTTAGTCCTAGCAGCAAGCATGCTGCGCAATAAATTCCCCCCATGGACACTATCCCCCGTACATACGCTATTGGGCACCACCGGATGTGGAAATGCGGTGCCCACCATACTGACCGGTCTTCCGGACCTGTCACGAGCTCCTGAGGGGGCGCCCATGTGGGATGCGTATTAGCACATGGCAGCCATGCTGCTGGCGCTCACCTTATTTACAACGAGATTATTACTTGGTTTGGAACATTTCCAAATTGTCGCACCTAACACTACGTCATTGTACCCCGATGCGACAGGGTCTATCTCGTTTATTCTGGACGGCTGGCTAGGTGACAACTGATGTATGAGCACGGCGCCGATACCTAATCATACGCTGACCTCTCCCATTGATTTTATACTGTGCATTTTTCAACAGATCTGTTCTTACGCACCTCTACCGAGTATTTATTACATGCCCACCAAAAACCAAAATTCTAGGTATCCTCGGCAAACCAACAGCACCGCCCCCCCTATATCGGCAACTATTCGCAAACGCCTAATCCAGGCTGGGAAACGCTTCTATGCAAATGACAACATTGCAGAATATCTGAAACCTGGAGAGTTAGATGCTCTTCGCATTGAAGTCGAACATCGCATGCGGGATGTACTAGACTCCCTAGTGATTGACATAAATAACGACCACAACACTATAGACACAGCAAAACGAATTGCAAAAATGTACGTCAACGAACTATTCAAAGGCCGTTATCAACCTGCACCATCCATGACACACTTCCCCAATATATCGGCACTTAATGAGCTGATGATCGTCGGCCCAATTACGGTGCGCAGCACTTGCTCTCATCATCTATGCCCAATTATGGGGAGGGTTTGGGTTGGTGTGCTCCCGAGCGCAGACTCAGAATTGATTGGCTTGTCAAAATACGCTCGTCTTTGCACCTGGGTTATGAATCGACCGCAAATTCAGGAAGAAGCCGTGATGGCGCTAGCGAACGAACTTGAACAGCGCATCCAGCCAACTGGCTTGGCCGTTGTAATGGAAGCAACGCATTACTGCATGCACTGGCGTGGTGTTAAAGACAACCAATCAGTCATGACAAATTCCGTTATGCGCGGCGCGATGCTCGACAACCCCAGCCTGCGACGCGAGTTTTTAAGTTTGATAAAATAATAGATCAGCCTATCTGATACCGCCCATGATCCACATGAGGCAAGCTGCATGACTACTGCCCTACCTGTTTTCGCTTAAAGGGTAGGCATCAACGAATCACCAAAAGCAGTGTTTCGAGCATACATTATCGACATACTATTTCAGCCTCAAAACTAAAATTCAGCCCCTGCTTGACAGCGACAAATATTTATGATTTATTGCCCCTTATCAGATACTTGTAGTACAGTTCGCTAGACTGGTTAAATAAGTAGCTATGAATTGACTATTTTAGTCACACAAGATATGCACCTGAGGGTGCAGCTGCAAATGTGTTAGTAGGCAGATGCTATAATTCTAACCCAGCGCATATACATGATAGCTGCCGGTCGTTTTTGACTAGAGCTACGCTTACGGTTTCTATCCCTAAGCTTCCTATACTTACTTTAAGTTGCCTATTTTACTTTCTAGCAGCTTAATATTTTCGAAGTGTCCGTATCGAAAAATACAACGCAGTTCGGATCTTTCGTGTTCGAACACAAAATCTACTTTATTTAAGCATCCCAATTCTAATTTTGATTATTTCTGCGCGAGCTACTAAGTATGCACTAATAATCATAATTGGTTACCGCACATAAAAGCGAAGCTGTCTCCAGCGTTCATAAAGCTTGCGTGATTGCGCTTCGCAATTCGAAAATCTAGTCGAAATTACATGCTAGACCAAAACACTTGCATAAGCGTTCCGCTCACTCGATGTGAGATAAAGTAATTGCGACCTACTTTCCGAGTGAAACGATAAGCGCACCATTATTAATCAAAGAAACATTCAATTCTTGTAGACAAGTTTATTGTCCTCAAGGCCCCCTTGGCTCCATTTTCTTGCCCCGCACCCTGCCATGGAAATAATAGATATCAACTCAGACATTGCGCGGGGCATTAAAAAGGTTATTAAAATGAAAAAATCAGAATACAGTAATGGTGAAGAGCTTGAGACTAAATTACGCAATATTACGGATATTGCGGCAGAAGGATTTGGCGCGCCTTTCGCGTACCTTTTCCCGCAAAGCTCCTCGGTTACCCATCTTAATAAGGATTGGATTTCATACGATGAAACTGATGTAGGATGCCAAGTGCGAAAGCAGTTTGCAAACGGGGTGATGCACGCTTGCAACACTTTCATTGAAAAATATTATTCAGAGTATGATGTAAGCGTTGCTGCCCGAAATTTGATCGCCACGAATTCCATGATAAAACGAAAACAGAGAACTGTATTGTTTTTGGTTAATCATGACCGTGCTGGAGAAGTATTAGCGAAATTACCTGATGTTGTCTGGCATGTCTGCAGCAAGGTAAGGCAAACCCAATCAGACTTGTTTCTTCACGACGATAGGTTTGGGCTGCTTCCACCAGAAATAGATTTTCTTGAAGATCAGGTCAATGAATTTCGGAAAAAAATGAGCGGTAAAAAGATCGCCCACCCCTTCGGAATTAAAAGTATTAGCTCGGACTCAAAAATTATTGGATTTTCTGGAGAATTTGAGACCTTTGAATATGATTTTCCACCCGCAGAAGAGGTTTCTGGTTTAGCATTAGTGGATGGGTTTCGCGAGTTTTGTAATACTGCATATTTAACAACTATCGGGGAGAATCAAATTTACGAGGCATCCAAAATTTTTGTCCTCAAGGACACAATGCTATTAAAAAAGATTGCAGAAGCAAACTACTTCTCTAAAAATATCCGCTTTATCGCCGACAAGGTGTTTGAAAGAGACCCTGATAAACCAACGTTCATACTCAAAAGTGTCGAAATACTTGGTTAAATCAATCAAATAAGGATAAATTTTTAATATTGTAGTTAGCATGCGACTGGTAGGACAAACATTTTATCTATAGTAGCTCAGACTTGAGCTGACAGTTACCCGTTTTTTACCGGTGTCTGCCAGTTTAGATCTGAGCTAAATTATTCTCAGCCCAGATCGTTTTACCATCAAGTAAAGTTGCCATTGGTGTTCTGCCGCAACACATCTTGCCCTGATGAGCTCGCTCATTGTTGTAATATTTAATCCATTCGTCCATATCTTTTTGTAGCTCGTTAATATCGGCATACAGTTTCTTACGGAAGATGATCTGATAAAACTCTTGTAGAATGGTTTTGTGGAAGCGCTCGCAGATCCCATTGGTCTGCGGGTGCATGGCTTTCGTCTTCGTATGATCAATGTCGTTGATCGCCAAATACAGCTGATAATCATGCTGCTCAACACGACCACAATACTCTGTTCCACGATCCGTCAATATCCGCAACATCGGCTGATCGGAAAACGGCTGCAGGTACCCGATGGCAGCGCGACAGCCAAAGCGATTGAGTACAGCTTGAAACGCTGGGATGCGCTCACGCGCCACCTTGATGATGGCGCCTGTGCCCATCGACAATAACTGGGTTGAGAATCAAATTAGACCTTGGGCGCTTGGCCGTTCGAACTGGCTGTTTGCGGGGTCACTGCGCAGTGGCCAGCGTGCGGCTAATGTCATGACCCTAATCCAGTCCGCGAAGATTAATGGCCTGAACCCGCAGGCCTACTTGAAGGATGTAATGGAAAGATTGCCGACTCAGCGGGCGTCAAAGATCAGCGAATTACTGCCGCATAATTGGCGGCCGTAGGCAATGTGGGTTTGCCGGACGCTTACATGTGACCCACCATGCGCCGTCGATAAGATCGATAGCGCCAGCGCTATCAGAGAAGCTCACTAGTGCTGCCTATGCCTCGCATCTTGATGGCATGATCGAAACTCATGATATTAGGGTCTGGGTGGTAATCCTCCCGTTTTTAACGCCGTAGGCTAATGTGATTGGCCTGCCTGCTTTACCTTGCACATAAATCGCTGCGCTAATGGCAATGTTAGCTCGCTGGGGAAGTAGGTATAGACCTGCACTTGAGAAAATGACCACGCAGTAATTTTTTCAATAGTATTGCCGTCACCTTCCAGTACTAATTCGATCAGTGCATCTAGGTAAGATTTTGATTTCTCATTCGAGATCAACAGGTATATTGCGCGGGCAATGCAACGCAGCTCTCGTTCAGTAAGTGCTTTTGCCGGAATAAAGCGTTGCTGTGCTTGTAGTTCAGCTTTGCCTCCAATGGCGACTTCAAGTTTTAGGTCATTCAGGTGCTGCATCAAGGCTTCAGACGCATACTCTACCAATAACTCCTTAAGTCCGACTTCGATGTTGGCAAAACGAGACATTAGCCATGACTGCACAGCCTGTTCATTATCGGATTCTCGGCCTGTACCAAGAATAGCCACCAAATCATCGTTATAGTACGTAGATAGACTGTTATTGATAACCTTTGCTAGAGAGCGTGCGGTCTCTATAGTTAATATGCTCATAGTGACTCCTTATTTCTAAGTGTTTTTCACATCGTGGTTTTCGTTAATTTATTCAGCAGCTTTTACTTAAATAGAATCATCAATATCGAGTCGCTCGAGCTGGTCTGCCAGATTGGGTAACTCCGCTAACAAGCTTTCAAAGTGCTTTATCGATACTAGATAGGTGACCGGTTTCTCTTTGCGTGTAACGATATAGGCGTCAACGCTATTACGAGCCAGCGTGCGAAAAACTTGGTTCATCTCCCGCTTTAGCCGGCTGATAGGTATGTTCTCGACAATCATTGGAACCTCCTCTCAGGCATTGAGATATCTGCGTTCAGCGGTTGGCCATTTCTACAAATGTATTTGTTCATCAACTATCCACTCGCTCTTCCTGTACGCCAAGCATTTGCTCAAATGCAGAACCGTCTTGTCGCGTAAGATTAGGGATATATCGTGAGTACACTTTAAAGAGCATTTCAGTACTAGCGTGACCAAGAAATCGAGCTACCCACTCGGGATTTTCACCGGAAGCCAGCAATAGTGTCGCAGCGGTATGGCGGGTTTGATAAGGCCGTCGCATCTTGAGACCTAGATGACGGAGCAAGGGGTACCAGACACGCTTAGTAATGTTGTTGTGGTCTAAGGGCTTGCCTTCGGTATTGCAGAACACATAAGGGCTTAGCTTACCGGTTGCTAGATACTGAGCCTCTAATGCGGCTTTAACTGGCCCTAGCATGGGAATATCCCGCTGGCTGCCGTCAGTTTTGGTGTATTCAGTCTTGCCTTGAACCAGTGTTTCTCTGATAGCAATCAGTCCGCGCTTAAAATCGACGAACTCCCAGCGAAGCCCATCGATTTCGCCAGTACGCATACCGGAGTAAAAGCGTACCGCATAATAGTTGCGGTAATCTTCGCGTACCGATTCGATGACCCGGTTAACCTCTATCAGGGAAAACGGTTCAACATGAGTACGCTGGAGCTTGAGCGGCTTGATATTCTTATAAGGGTTCTCAAAGGAATAGCGATCTGATGCCTCTTCCAAAATACCCTTTAGTAGCGCCATATGAGTATTGATGGTCTTGGCTGCAATCTGCTCTTTACCGCCACGCCCTGGCTTAGATGCGAGCTTGGAACGGAACTCAAGAATCTCAGCTTTGGTGATATCGGATAACACACGCTTGCCGAAAAACTTGATCAGCGAATTTGAAAGCACCGATTCAATGTTGCGGGCATGAGATGCCCGCCACTCTATTTTCTTCTCGGTTTGCCATTGGCGTGCGAAGAATTCGAACCTTGGAGTATCAACTTCTTTCTCAGGCTTTGACTCTACGAAGCTAACTCCCGAGCTTGAGTGCAAGAACTTCGCAATATTTGAGCTGTTCGGAAAAAAATCAGCGTAGTTAAATTCGCCAAGCAGAATTTTGGCTTCCATTCGCTGAATAAATGCTTGGAGTTGCTTTCTGTTTTTCGGACTATCGTCTAGCAAAGTCTGCTCGCGATAGCGGTTACCTTTAATTCGAAAATCGATAAATAACTTACCTGTCTCTGGTCTGGTTCGAATATTAGCCATGTGAGACACCCCCGTTGGCCAAAGGAATTGCAAAGTTGCTGTTAAAACCTTCAAGCATTTCTTGCTCTATTACTTCCCATATGTACAAGATCTTCCGTCCGCCAAAAGGACGTATGTAATGTTTACCCTCAAGTAGGACGCTATCTTTAAGGCTTTGCCTGATGGTTCTAGGGTCATATTTTATTTTTGACGAAAGCTCTTCAGTTGTAAGGTATGTTCTGTTCATGCGATCATCTCCAGCGTAGATTTAAATCGTTAATGATAATATAAATTATCATTTGATATTAAATATACCTAGATTTGCGATCAATGCAATCATTATTTGATAATATTTTTAATCGTTTGAGGTTTTAGGTGATCCGTTTTCATTTGAAAGAGCTAATTGCAGAAAAGGAGTTCGCGGAAAAGCGGCGGATTACTATTGGTGAGATAGCTGCGGAGACTGGGATAAATCGGATGACCCTGTCGAAGATCATCAATCATCCTGGTCATAGCACGGTGACGGATAACCTAGATAAGCTGTGTAACTACTTTGATTGCGAAGTTGAGCAATTGGTTACTCATCTAAAAAGCTAGCCTTTCCTGCTAAGGTCTATATTCAGCATTCTGCATAAAGCCTTTTTGTAATTTAATGTCTCTGGAGTGCCTACTTCGGCGACCTAAATTAGGGGTAATCTTGAGTATCTTGCATTTCAATCATGATTTTAAAGATTTGTAAGCCTATAGTTAGGGGCGTTGGCGGTACACCGTATGATGACGGTGGGTTACAAAAAGCCTAATATTACTGAGAGAATTTAGCCGTCAATACTGCTAATGAACGCTTAGAAATGGAGATGAAAGCTATGGATCAGCAGCAGATACCACTAACGGAGGCACCTGAATCGACTTTAGGTCTTAAAATTGATTCGGCAAGAGTGCTGAATTTTGCTTCTATCGCAAATAAAATTCCGGTAATTCAAAAGATCGAATTGCAAAATGCTGGTGGTCCTGATCTCGGAGATGTAACGATAAGCATAAGCGCGAACCCTGCTTTAATTAATACCAAGACGTTGCATGTCGCACAAGTCTACGCGCAGCAGAATTACGTTATTGGGCATGTCGATCTAATTGCAGATAAAGAACGTTTAAGCCAGCTTAACGAACCTGTCGTATTAACGCTTACCGTCGAAGTTAGCTGCGCTAGCAAAGTCATTGCAACAACAGCGATTGACGTCGACGCGGCGGCCTATGAACAATGGCCAGGTGATCGGTTGATGCCACAATTGCTCGCCACCTTTTGTCAGCCCAACACTAAGGCTGTAGCTGGTATTCAAAAAAACGCCGCTCAGATATTAAGAGCTGCAGGGCAGCAAATGTCCTTGTCCGGATATCAATCAGGCGACCGAAAAGATGTCGTGCGCCAGCTGTCGGCCATTTACTCTGCAATCGCCAGAATGGAGATTGACTACGCAAATCCGCCAGCCGCGCTAGCGCAGGAAGGACAGCGTATTCGAACCCCGATGAGAATCATGCAGGATAAGTTGGCCACCTGCTTAGATACCACGCTGTTGATGGCGTCGGTAATGGAATCCTGTAATTTACACCCAGTACTTTTACTCACGACAGGGCATGCGTGGGTCGCATGCTGGTTAACGAATTCATCGCTCAGTAGCGCATGGACCGATGATGCGCAAGAAATCCGTAAGCGGATCGCCGGTGGCGAAATGATTGCTGTGGAGACAACCTTGGTATGCGCAGGTAATCAAGCTAAGTTTAGCGCGGCTACTGCGCGTGGCGCGGAACGTTTAGACCCAGATCGATACTCTGATTTTTGCTACGCCATTGACGTTACCCGCGCTCGTCACCAGAAGATCAGCCCGTTACCCGCTCCAGGCGAAAAGCTGCAGGACGAAGCCCCTGACGAGTTGGCGGCTGCGGAGAAGATGGATCTTGATGATCTTGAACTCCCTCTGCTCGCTGACGAATCAGAACCAGAGGCAGTTGCCGATGCGCAGGAAACTGCGGCGCGAATTGAGCAGTGGAAAGCACAGTTACTGGACCACTCAATGCGAAACCGCTTGCTGAATTGTGAGCCGGGTAATCACAGCCTCCGGTTCATTCACTCGGAGCCAGCAAAAATAGAAGATCTGCTTGCGGATGGCAAAAAGTTGCGGATTGAATCTATCGTAAAGCACGCTATTGGTAATGATCCTCGCAGCGATACTTTGCTAACGCGTCATGCAGATAAATCCTACCAGGCCGAGCTCGCTGAACAGGCCTTGGCGCGAGATCGTATCGTTGTCTTGGGCAGTGAAGAAGAGACGAGTAAGCGGGCAATAAAATTGTTTCGTGATGCGAAAAATAATGAGGAAGAGACGGGAAGTAACACTCTTTATTTTTGCATAGGCTCTTTAACATGGCGGCCAGTTGATAAAAGTAAAGATTATCAAGCGCCTTTGCTCATGTTACCAGTACGTATGGAGCGCCGATCCGTTGGCTCCGCGTTTAGGCTTGTGCGTCATGACGATGAACCGATTCTGAATCCGACGCTTTTGGAGGTCTTATCGGAGCAGTTTTCAATATCGATACCGGAGATTCCCGCGCCACATGCGCTTCCAACCGACGACTCTGGTGTAGACGTTAACCGTATTCTCAGCCTTTTTCAGCGGGCGATTGCCGAGCAACCGAATATGGAAGTGCGGACTGATATTGTCCAGCTCGGGAATTATAGCTTTGCCAAGTACTTACTTTGGAAAGATTTGGCGAGCAAGGCCAACCAACTCCTTGAGCACCCTCTGGTAAATCTTATGGTGGAGGGTAGTCAGGAAGCTGCGGCGGCCCTGCATTTAGGTGAGTTTGTTGCTAGCGAGGAGCTGGACACGAAATTGGATGTCGGTGATCTTAATTTGGTTACCATGGCTGACGCATCGCAATTGGTTGTTATTCACGAGGCAGCTCAGGGTCGCAGTTTTGTAGTTGAGGGGCCTCCGGGAACAGGGAAGTCTGAGACTATTACTAACCTTATTGCAGATCAACTTGGTCGCGGTAAGCGGGTGCTCTTTGTTTCAGAAAAAATGGAAGCACTCGAAGTGGTGCACAAGCGCCTATGTAAAGTGGGGTTGGAGCCATTTATAATGGTGCTTCATGCCGCCAAGGCTAGTAAGCGTGAAGTATTGGCGCAGTACCAAAAGGCCATTGAGGCGGCAAGCGCACATAGGCCTGAGGGATGGGAGGAGTTGCGCAGTCAGCTTCGGCAAAAACGCAATACCTTAAATACCTATGTAAAGACATTGCACGAGCGTCACCCGTGCGGCTTAAGTGTGCATCAGGCCATTACTATATTGGCCTGTCATCGCGATTGGACGCCAGCGGCCCTTAGCTGGCCTAGTCTGGATGCTATTGGTCCGGAAGAAATCGAGCAATTGCGCAGCTCCGCGAGAAATATGGGCGTGTTAGCCGAAAACTTTGGCGGTTTCGCAGGCAACCCACTCACGGAGATGCATGCCACCGCATTCACCCCTGCTTGGCGTGATCAATTGCTCGAAGCGGCGGAAGTGTATATAGCTTCTTTTGCCAAATTGCACTCGCTTGTGGTCAAGTTTTGTAGCCTGTTTAAAATTGACCATCTGATATGGAGCGCCGATGATTACGAGAAAATCAATCGCCTCGTTAGGCTCCTTTTAAATCCACCGTCTATTATTCAGAACCTCTCGAATGCCGCTTCCGCTGGTGATTCGATCAAATTAGCCAGCAAAGTCGGTGAAGCAATTTCGCATCGTACGGTGCTGAGTGAAACGCTGCTTAATCATTGGATAAAAGATGCACTTGGGCTTGAGGTTGCGGGCTATAAGCTCCGGTGGCGAACGGCCATGGGTAAATTCTGGCCTTTGTCATGGTTTGCAATGTTTTCAATCCGCGGCCAACTTGCGCCATATACGTTGGCAGGTAAAAGGCCGAAAGCTGATCAGGTTATAGTCTCGCTTGAATATATCGAGAATGTTCAGCAAGCAGATAATGCATTACGTGAGATGGAAGCCTCCGCTAAGTCATTAATGGGCGCTGACTTTCAAGGCTTGGAGACTGACATTTCCAAACTGAATCAATCACGCGAGTGGATGGAAAAAGTGTCATTGGTACTTAGTGATCTTTTTCCTGATGCCGCGCAAGCTTGGCAATATCACAAGTTTATAATGGGCGTTGTGGGAAAACACCAAGCCCGAATGACCAGCATCGGCGATTTCGGTCAGCTTTTTGAACAAGTTTTACAAGCTAAAGCCGATCATGATAAAGCTTTTCATATTGTGTGTGAGAAGGCCGGGCGACGCCTCGCAGATATATCGCTTGGTCTACCAAATGAACTTCATAATTGGTCGAAAGAAGTTAGTCAGTGGCAGTCTGCAGCTCAGCGTATACAGCCGTGGTGCGTCTGGCGAAAGCAGCGCGAAGAGGCTGTAGAGAACGGCTTGTTGCCATTAGTTACTGCGCTGGAAGAGGGTAACTTGACCCCTGCGGATTTTGAAGCGTACTTTCAGTATTCATTCGCACATTGGTGGCTGAATGAAATAGTTGAGCGGGCACCTGTACTCCAAAACTTCTCGCGCGCATTGCACGAGCGGGATATTGCCGATTTCCGTAAACTCGATGAACAATTCATCGAGGCCACGCGGCTGGAAATTTTTGCGAAACTTGCTGCTGGCGTACCTCGGCCAGATATCAATATTCCCGGCTCACCGATGGGATTTTTACGAGACCAAATTACACGCCAGCGTGGCCATCGGTCAGTGCGCGAGATTATTCATAAGCTGGGGGAGCAAAATCAGCAACTTAAGCCCTGCATGATGATGTCACCACTCACTGTGGCGCAATACCTTGACGTGGTCGATACGCATTTTGACATTGTGATTTTTGACGAGGCATCACAGATTAAAACCTGTGATGCCATTGGCGCAATAGCTCGTGCGCCGCAAACTATCATAGTAGGGGATTCAAAGCAGCTGCCTCCCACATCGTTTTTTGCGAAAAGTACACCGGATGATGATGCAGCGGTGCAGGATCATGAATCAATTCTAGATGAATGTGCCGCTGTGCTGCCCTCACATAGCCTGTGTTGGCATTACCGATCTCGAAATGAAAGTCTTATCGCGTTTTCAAATGACCGGTATTACGACGGCAAGCTTATTACTATGCCGTCGCCGACAAGTGACAAGGCGGTGGTATTTCATAAAGTCCCCGGTATATATGATCGCGGTAAGTCGCGGACGAATAGAATCGAGGCTAATGCCGTGGTCGACTATATTAAGAATCGTGTATTAGCGCCAGGTACACGCCAGCAGTCTATTGGCGTAGTGACCTTCTCTGCGACGCAGCAGAACCTAATTCAAGACCTACTAGACCGAGCTTGCGGGGAAAACCCCGACTTGGAGCGGGCGATCGGGGGAGCCTTTAATCGCGACCGTGATGAAGTCTTTGTTAAAAATCTGGAGAGCGTTCAGGGGGATCAGCGTGATGTGATTGTGTTTTCGATCTGCTATGGCCCCACTCACAGTGGCACTGTTTACAATGAGTTTGGTCCGCTCACGAGAGAAGGCGGTCAGCGTCGATTGAATGTAGCCGTAACAAGGGCGGCGGAGGAGGTTCACGTCTTCAGTTCACTGGATGCTGAAGACATAAAGAGCGCATACCTTCAGGCCAATGAATCTGGTGTCGGAGACTTAAAACGGTATTTATCTTTCGCACGCGACGGCGTCGGGGCCCTTGAGACCTACAGCTCACCCACTGGAAGAGGTGTTGACTCAGAGTTCGAGGCCCAAGTTATGCGTCGCCTCGTTGATCGCGGTTGGGATGTTCATCTCCAGGTAGGTATATCGAAATTTCGTATAGACTTAGCCGTTGTGGATCCTCGAAAGCCTGGTCGCTATCTTGCGGGAGTTGAGTGCGACGGCGCGACATATCATTCAAGTGCCACTGCACGAGACAGAGACATAGTTCGTCAATCGGTATTGGAAAATCTAGGGTGGACAATATTGCGAATCTGGTCCACTGAGTGGTGGAACGATGCTGACTCTGAAGTCGAGCGAATTCATGGCGCGTTACTTAGTCTCAGTGAAATACCGTTTCCAGAGCACTCTGCCGATGACGTAGGCTTTGATCCCAGCACAATCGTGGATGAGCTTTCTAGCGATAGCGATGACCTGCTAGCGGAAAAGGAAAAGCCGGCGTCGCATACGGATAATGATGAAGAGCAGCCTGTATTGCTAAGGGCGGACAATAGCGGTACACCGATTCATGCGCGTTACCCGACATATCAGATATGTGACCTAGGTAAAATAGAGTGTGAGCTCTATGATATTCATGCTGCTGTAAGTGCCGTAAATGAGGCAACGCGGGTATTGATTTGTTGCGCGCCGATGCTGAAAGAACCACTATTTCGAGCGGTTTTAGAGGCGTTCGGGCAGCGTCGTTTAACGGCGAAAGCTGAAGAGGCACTTGCCCGCTACTTGTCGAGGGTGCCTACAACAAAAGTTTGCGGCGAGCAGGTGTTTTGGCGGTCGCTTGAACAGGCTTCAGATTACTCTGGGTTTCGTATCGGTGGTGGGAGGGGATTAATTGAAGTACCTCTGATCGAGCTATCAAATTTGGCTGGAGAGCTTATAGGTCATGCAATTCAATGCAGTAAAGCTGACTTAGCGAAGGCAATGTCTGAGCAATTAGGGGTCGCTCGCTTAACGGCAGAAGCGCAGGTAAGGTTGATTGAGTCTATCGATATATTGATCCAAAGTAATCGCGCCGAGGCCGTTGGTGAAGACGCTGTGCGATATATTCCTAAGGTTTAATCTACGCCCTAAATACAAGGAGGCAATATTGTGTGGGAGCTGCGGGCGCGAATAAGGCCAGTTATTGAGTCGCGAGAAACACCCGCAGGGCGGATATTTGATTGGGCAATCCAATTGATGATTTTGGTGTCGGTGGTGAGCTATACCATTGAAACGATGCCAGGGCATTCTGAAGAGTTCTATACTGCACTAAAAGGTATTGAAGTATCCCTGCTTGCGATATTTACGTGCGAATACGTTGTGCGTTTATGGGTTGCCGAGCGACCGTGGAAATTCATCTTTAGTTTCTATGGTTTGGTGGATTTAATATCCATTCTGCCGTTCTATTTAACTCTTGGTGGCGACTTGCGGGCAGTCCGTGCGATTCGGATGTTAAAAATTCTGCGCTATAGTCGAGCAATGAATCGATTTCGCCTAGCGTTTATAGAAATACGAGCCGAATTAGCCGTTTTTGCAATAGCGTCATTGCTGGTTATTTACCTCGCAGCCGTTGGAATCTATATCTTTGAAAATCCTGCTCAGCCTCAAATATTTCGATCGGTGTTTGATGGCATCTGGTGGGCTGTGGCAACGCTAACCACCGTAGGCTATGGCGATGTATATCCGGTCACTATCGGAGGTAAGGTGTTTACTTTCCTTGTTCTTGCAGTTGGGCTGGGTGTCGTGGCGGTCCCATCCGCCTTGCTGGCTTCTGCGCTTTCTCGCACACGAACTCAAGAATGACCGCGATTGGTTGATATTTACAGTCTTGAGCGCCTGTATGTCGTTTGAGTCGTTTCGTATTGATGAGTAACTTTGGGCGTTCATATTTAAATTCTTGCCGGTGACTGAAGGTCATGATGCTAGGAATTTATTTCGGTTGGGATGAGGGTTTGGGCACACCGTGGGCACAGGATGGGCACAGAGGTCCAAAACAGACAGGCGAAAAAAAACGGCAAGCCAGTAAGTCACTGATTTGCCGCTCTTTAATGTGGTAGCGGGGGCAGGATTCGAACCTACGACCTTCGGGTTATGAGCCCGACGAGCTACCAGACTGCTCCACCCCGCAACTGATCTGTTGTCTTTTTCTCTAAGACAGGGCGCGCATTATAGGGATGGAATTTAAGTAATGCAACCGCTTCTCGAAGATAAAATAGGAAAAACTGAAATTAGTCCGGTTGCCGAGAAAAAGCGTCGCGGAGAAATAGGCAAGAAGCCATACCGGCATCTTGCTCTTGATTCATTTGGTCGAACTGTTATTTCAGCGCATCTGCTTCGCTTACCACCGGGCGATCGACTTTGGTGCCGCGCATAACGTTACCTGCGGGAGGCGTGTTGCCATCCCAATGAGCCAACATGACGTGGTCGTTATGAACTTCTACCAACACGCCGACAAAGGGCATATCCATCATGGTGCCTTCAACGCGGTAACTTACGAGGTCGCCTGCCTTAAATGTATCGGGTTCAAAATTTAGATCGAAGGGGCATTTTTCGCCGCTATCGGAAGTCATATTCATCATCGCGTCTGGTCTCTCTATTTGTAGGTGCACCGATATGGATTATCCAAGATTATATCAATTCCTAACGCCGTGGCCAGCTAGCGCCAAGCCGTGGCGTGCAACATCGGCCACATCTCAAGTAACGTAAGCTATTTATTGGGTACTGATCACGCTAATCTGTAACCCCGCATATTACTGATGGATATTCAAATAACGATGAAAATTCTGAGATTCATAATCTATGTGCTGATTATATTGATGGCTACGCCGTTTTTATTGGTGCATTACGGCCCACCGGGCGTAGCGACCACATCAAAAGTCGCATTGCATGCGCTGGTGGGATACGGCGGAGATGAGCCAGATGCAGATTTAGTTCGTCAGCAACTGCATGTCGCTGACGGCTTCCGCTTGAACTTATACGCAAGTGGTTTAGGTAAGATTCGGTTTTTACGCACGACGGAAGCCGGGGATATTTTGCTCAGCCGCCCGCGTACCGGCGATGTGTTAATGTTGACCCGTGATGCAAATCAGGACGGATTTCCGGACGATGTGCGGGTTTTGCTCAGCGGCCTAACACGTCCCCACGGCATGGATATTTTAGACGGTTGGCTATATATCGCAGAGTCGAATGCTGTTGGAAAGATAGGGTTTAACGTTGAGTCCGGTGAAGTCAACGGCGACTACATTCGGATCATTGAGGGACTTGGCGACAAAGGGAATCATTGGACCAAGACCTTGCGCGCGGGCCCAGACGGCTGGATGTACTTAAGCTCAGGCTCTACCTGCAATGTTTGCGAAGAAGACGATCCGCAGCGAGCAACAATTATGCGCTTTAAACCCGACGGCAGTGAGCTTTCGGTTTATGCAACAGGCTTACGCAACAGCGTCGGAATGGATTGGGCGCCTTGGAGCAATGAACTGTTCGCCACAGATAACGGTAGAGATTTACTCGGTGATGATTTTCCACCCTGCGAGCTAAATAATATTGTAGCGGGAGGATTTTACGGGTGGCCGTATATTAATGCCTCTACGCCGGACCCAGATTTTGGAGCTAAATTACCCAGCGACGCGACCGCAAATCGCCCACCCACCTTTGAATTTAATGCACACAATGCGCCCTTGGGAATTACCTTTCTAGAACACAGCAAACGCGCCGGTTTTGATCGCAGCGCTCTTGTCGCCCTACACGGCTCATGGAATCGCAGCATTCCTGACGGCTATAAAGTAGTGGTGCTCGATTGGCAAACCGACGGAACGGTTACTGAGCGAGATTTTGTAACAGGATTTTTACAAGGGGGCAAATTACTGGGGCGGCCAGTCGATGTTGCTGAGGCAAGCGACGGTAGCATTTATATCTCGGACGATTACTCTGGCTCGGTATATCGGGTCGATGTTGCGGATGACAGTCAATCCTCAGTTTCTTTGCCAAATCCAGTGCCGCAGTTAGTTGCTAGCGTAGACGTTCTCGGTGCTTACAATTCGGCGGAACTACGTAGCGTAAGTGCGCAAGGAAAACAGCTATACGACCAATTTAATTGCTTTAGCTGTCACGAGCAGAAAATCGGCAAGCCACTCATTAACCTGCATGAGAGCTATAACGTAGCGAGCCTAGCTGACTTCTTTAGTGCACCAACCCCACCCATGCCCGCCTTTCCCTTGAATGCGGATGAGCGTGAAGCTTTGGCGGTATACCTATTTGATCACGAACTAAATAACAATCAAAAATGATACAGGCATTTTTATACTACGCGTCGGACTCGGCGCGTCAGATAATTTTCTGAAAATCAGAACCGCTTTTGAACATTCGATCGATGCACAAGGTAAGAAGATTACCCAGCTAATAAACTGAGAAATACAATTACTTTTCTAGCTCTGTCGCATAAAACAGAAGCCACTTCTTATTTGCTAGAGTTGGAATTCTAAATTATCAATATGAGTTAGGTATGATCACCTTCAAAGGTCGGCACACCCCCGAATTCACTACCCTCCAGTGCGTCTGATGGTACTTCGCCTATTCACTAAGTTACCGGCATATTGAGGAGATGATAGCTGAGCGTGGCTTTAAAGTTGACCACAGTACATTGAATCCATGGGTTGCGTACTATACATCAAAGTTGGAAAAAATCTTTCATCAAAAGAAGAAGCGACCAGGCAACCACTGGCGACTTGACGAAACATACATCAAGGTAAAGCGTGGGAATACGATTGATTTTCTCCTCACTACAAAGCGTGCTACCAAAGCTGCAATCAATAGACTTAATCAGAAAATCATCAACGAGACAAAACTCGCCAATACAAATATCTAAACAATGTTGCAGAGCAGCTGGTGCGGCAACCCGATCATCGTCATTGAAAGTGAACAACACAGTCAATGCTAGGCTTTAAAAGTTTTCACTGCGCCCAAAGCACTTTGGCTGAAATTGAGCTAGTTGCTACGTCGAAGAAAAGTTAAATGAAGAAAAATTGGGCGGGCGTATTAACTCCCACCGCCCAACTCTACGCTTTAGCTGCGTAAGCCGAAAACTGATAGTCGATTTTCGACGAATACTATATTCGCGACAGAACCCACACTACTTAATTAGATCAAATTGAACCGGGAGCGTATTGAATCGTATTCTTAAAATGCTCAAGCAAAGTTTGCGTGGCAGTCATATCCTTAAACTCTGGCGACAGTAGATCCGCTATCACCCGCAAGTCCTCGGCCATAATTGCTGAGCAAAAAAATGAGTAAATTTGGATTTTTGCATTAATACCCGGTTTGTATTGCATTAAAAGATCGACTACATAGGAAAATGGGCGCAGCAACGCCAACTCGGTGACAGACGCAAGATCAACACCGTTAGAGTCAATTAATAATCGTTGTATTAAGCGACGCAAAACTAGGTCTGCTTGCAGTCGCGTAAGAAAACTCTCGACAAAACTGAATAGTCTTTCTTCCGAACTGTAGCTCTCCTCCGTCAGACTCATGCTAAAAATATCACTTATAGCGCATTCTATGTAATGCGCCACGCAGTGAGTGTAGACATCTTCCTTACTATTAAAATGGTCGTAAAGCGCCCCTTTAGTGAGTCTGCACGCTTTCCCCAGCCCATCCATACTCACACCACTATATCCCGACTTGGAAAATAAGGTCGCTCCGGTATGCAGGATATGCGCTCTAGTTCGTTCTCTTTTAGTCATCCCGATATCTTGTGGCATAAATTTTCCGTTTTAGATTTTCTGCAAACGATACTAACTCTAATTATGGACATATTACCTTGTAAATTAAAATACCAAACGGTATATTTATTCGCTGAGCCGCAGTAAAAAATCAAAAACTCGTATTTAGTTATTTTTTTCACCTGATTCACGAGCACTGCAAACAGCTAGCTCCCTAGCGAGAGTTATATTAAACACATTAACAACAATCAGACGATTACTAGCATGTCGGATCTAAAAGCCCTGAACATAAGTCGCGGATTTCTAACCCTGCTACTATTTCTCGTCTACCTTACCGTACACGCGGATGGGCTTGGAAACTGCATCGGAGATATCTGTTTCTCATCGCCGGAAAAATCACAACAAATATTGATTGCACCCTATCTATATGGCCCCGACATCAACGGAAATGCTGAAGTTGAAGGTATGGATGCAAATTTTGACTACAGCGTAGAAGAATTGGCCAGTGGTATTAACGCTGGCGGTATGGGATACCTTGTATGGGAGCGTGGATCGGACTTTTTCTATATGGAAGGATTGGGCTTTCGTTACAAAGATCGAATCAACGCATTCCAAGATAAACTTCTGAGCGCTGAAATTGCTCTTTTGGAACTAGGCTATGGGCGAAATTACTGCACAGGCATTACGCAAGCAGGATCTAAATGCGCCTTGATGATTAGCCCATATATTGGACTGCGACATACCCGAATGAATATTGCAATAAAGTTGAATGAAGGAGGTCTCGAAGCCATATTTTTGGCTCTTGCCGGCTTGCCGAATGTCTATCAAGCAGATGAGCGATGGCTTGATCCCGCAGTAGGCATCATCATAAAGTATGACATCAACACGCGTCTCAAGTTTTATACCAAAGGAGATATTGCTGGTTTAGGCATTGGTTATAATGACTATTGGAACTTTATGAGCGCGCTCTACTTACAAGCTACGGAACATTGGAATATTGCTGCCGGATATAGGGTCTCCGACTTTGACGCGACTCCCGGCGGTGGAAACAAACTGAAATTAACATTGCATGGAGCAGGACCAATAGTCGGTATCGTATACAATTTTTAATTGCCATTTATCAATAAACTGTCACGCACTGGGCACCCTGTGAAACCGTGTAAATCTGCCTCCCCAAAAAAACGAAACAACGCGTAGTACAACGCTGTCTGTTGAAGTAATTAAGAAACTTATACTAGCTTAAAAGCTAACTCCCCCACATAAAGATGAATACTTGGCATATGACAGAGTCATCTGCTGAAGTCACGCCGACAACAGGGAGAAAATTTTCGTCACAACCCCAAAGCTAATTGTAATTAGCTCTCAGCTAACGCTAGAGCATACAAGTGCGTATTCCGCTGAACCTGATCAGTCGTACCGCTTGAACGTGATCACTTAATCCACCTCATACATCATGTGCCGTCTTTTTACTTTAAGTGATCATCTTCAGTCAATGTAGTCATCAGTTTTCGC
>NZ_JANZNQ010000028.1 GCF_027257955.1 Zhongshania aquatica
GAGTATGCAACCGAGTGGCTTTGGTTTTACAATCATGAACGCCCCCATAAAGCCAACAATGGGAAGCCACCATTGATGGCTGCTTAACTTCTACTTTGAGCATCAGCTAAAAATGGGAGGATTACCTATTGAGCAATCTCAAGAACAATTATCTAAATTACAAAAGAAAATAATAATAGTATCTAGCTCTATTGGGGCTATATCAATATTTTTTTGTATTCTTATAGCCTATATCATTAGTCGTAGGTTATCGAAACCATTGGCAGATATTAATATTTTTACAAAAAATATAGCCGCAGGAAAATTAGGCAGTCGTTTAGTAGTAAAAAGTGAAGGCGAACTGGCAGAGCTTCAAAATCATATTAATGAAATGGCAACAAGCTTAGAAGGACAGCAACTGGAGTTAACGAATCGGCTTGCTCAATTGCAAATAGCAAAAACTGAAGCCGAGGCTGCTAATCATGCAAAGAGCTTATTTCTAGCAACAATGACCCACGAACTTCGAACGCCAATGAATGGTGCGCTCGGTATGTTACAACTTTTATCAACGACACCATTAAATAAAGAACAGAACAACTACATAGAAATAGCCAAAAATTCTAGTGAACACTTACTCAATATCGTCAACAATATATTGGACTTCTCTAAAATCGAAAAGGGCGATCTAAAACTCGCTAATCGTCTTTATTCTCCGGCGCTTCTATTCGATCTATTACTTACTCCGCTTGCTTTTGATGCTAAAAATAGAGGTATTGATTTTAAATACAGTGTCGGCTCGGAACTAAACGGTATCAAAGTTTATGGCGACGACACGAGAATTAGGCAAATCATTTTAAACCTTGTCTCTAACGCCGTTAAATTCACTCATGACGGAAACATTACAATTACTCTTCACGGTAAAGAAATTGATTCTAATCGACAGCAAATAACCCTTGTCGTAACCGACACAGGAATCGGTATAAACCAGGATGATCACCAAATAATTTTTGACAGCTTTCGCCAAGCAGATGGATCTAATCACCGTCGCTATGGTGGCTCAGGACTCGGTTTAGCAATAGTTAAAAGACTCTGCGAACTCATGGAAGCAAAGATCAGTTTCGAAAGTGAACTAGGGGTGGGTACGCAGTTCACTGTTCAATGGGTTTGCGCTTACGAACGACAATGTATTCATGCCCAAACCGATATCAACGAGACCACAGATAGTCTGAATGGCAAAAAAGTACTTATTGTCGAGGACAATCCTGTAAATCAAATGCTAGTGGCAAACATTGTTAAACGCTGGAACATGGAAGCCATTACCGCAAATAACGGAGAAGAGTGCCTTAAACAGTTAAATGATCACTCGATTGATATCATCCTGATGGATCTACAAATGCCAATCATGGATGGTTACGAGGCCTGCAAATATATTCGCCTAAATCCAGCGTTTTCTAGCCTTCCTATTATTGCTTTGACAGCAAATAACTTCCAAGAGGACAAAGATCACTGCTTTGCTGTTGGAATGAATGACTTTTTAAGTAAACCTGTCTCACTCAATATCTTAAAAGACAAAATCACGTTCTGGCTATCCACAAACGGAAGCATAAACTAGGCCTAAGGATGTGGATAACTAGCCCGAGAAATGGCAGTTACCCACAAGTAAAATTAAAGTGCCAACTTACCCACAATTCATCCACCGAAGTTCAGCACGATTCTGACACCTTACTTGTGGATAAAACACCAAGTTATCATCTAACAAATTTTTTTAAATTCAATAACTTAATATAGTTACTAACAAAATAGTGCTTCTTAATAATTATATTAAGTATAAAGAACTAAGATAATTTAAAGAGATATAAACATTAATTATAAAGAAAACATAACTGATTAAATATTCACCAATTCATTGCAGGACTCAGGGATACCCGTATAATTTCGCTCCTTCTCATTTACTTCGTATTAGGTGTCTCGTGGATTATCCGCAGCATTTCGACGTTATAGTCATCGGTGGTGGTCACGCTGGTACAGAGGCAGCCCTTGCGGCTGCTCGTATGGGCTGTGCAACCCTATTATTGACCCACAATATCGAAACCCTAGGTCAAATGTCTTGTAACCCAGCGATTGGGGGCATTGGCAAAAGTCATCTCGTAAAAGAGATTGATGCCTTAGGTGGCGCTATGGCTAAAGCTACTGACCTTGGTGGTATTCAATTTAGAGTACTAAACGCGCGTAAAGGCCCAGCAGTTCGCGCTACTCGCGCGCAAGCTGACCGAGTGCTTTACAAAGCCGCAATACGCTCAATTTTAGAAAATCAGGAAAATTTGGCCATTTTCCAACAAGCCGTAGACGATTTAATTGTTGAGAATGAAGAAATACGCGGTGTTGTAACCAATATCGGACTACGTTTCTTCGCTAAAGCTGTCGTATTAACCGCGGGAACCTTTCTTGGTGGAAAGATCCATATAGGTTTAGATAATCACAGTGGCGGTAGAGCCGGTGATCCGCCTTCGTTAGCTTTAGCACAAAGATTGAGAGAACTACCATTTCGCGTTGACCGCCTAAAAACAGGTACTCCACCACGAATCGACGCTAAATCAGTTAATTTTGACGGTCTAGAAGCTCAATGGGGAGACACACCGCGCCCAGTTATGTCGTATTTAGGTAATCAGCGACAACACCCAGAGCAAATGTGTTGTTGGATTACCCACACTAATGAACAAACACACGAGATTATTCGTGGCGGACTAGATCGCTCTCCAATGTACACCGGTGTAATCGAAGGTATTGGCCCCCGTTACTGCCCGTCGATTGAAGATAAAGTCCACCGTTTTGCTGATAAGAATTCCCATCAAGTGTTTATCGAGCCAGAAGGCTTAAATACTCATGAACTCTATCCTAATGGCATATCCACAAGTCTTCCATTTGATGTGCAGTTGAATCTGGTTAGATCGATAAAAGGGTTTGAGAATGCGCATATGACCCGCCCAGGCTATGCCATTGAATATGATTTTTTTGAACCGCGTGATTTAAAGTATTCTCTGGAAACCAAATTTATCTCGGGTTTGTTCTTTGCTGGCCAGATTAATGGCACTACGGGGTACGAAGAAGCGGCGGCACAGGGTTTACTGGCAGGTGCTAACGCCGCGCTATTGGCACAAGGCAAAGAAGCATGGTGCCCACGTCGAGATGAAGCTTACATTGGTGTGCTAGTCGATGACTTAATCACCATGGGTACTCGTGAACCCTACAGAATGTTCACTTCTCGGGCGGAATACCGTCTGTTATTGCGAGAGGACAACGCCGACCAGCGCTTAACTGAAAAAGGTCGTGAACTTGGTCTTGTCGATGATACGCGGTGGTCATCTTTTTCTGAGAAAAGAGAAAATATAGAACATGAACGCTCGCGATTAGCTGGTTTTTGGGTGCAGCCAGGCAGTGCAGCAGCTGTTTCGTTGGAAGCAAAAATAGAAAGGCCGCTCAGTCATGAGTACAACTTATTAGAGCTGCTTAAACGACCTGAACTCAAATATGCAGATCTAGCTCCGCTGGTAGAAAGTCCAGAAAATGCCGTTAGCGAGCAAGTTGCTGAGCAAATAGAGATAGGTGTGAAATATGCTGGCTATATCGATAGACAGCAAGATGAAATAGATCGTTTGCGTCGCTACGAAAATACTCGGTTGCCCATAGAATTTGATTACAGCAACATAGAAGGCTTGTCGAACGAAGTAAAACAGAAGCTCAGCAATACCCGTCCGCAAACCTTGGCGCAGGCGTCAAGAATTCCCGGTGTAACGCCTGCGGCTGTGTCTTTACTATTGATTTACATGAAAAAACGTGGACTGTTAGATAGGAAATCCGCCTGAGTGGACGGCATTAGGCAAGAGCTGCAAAACGGAATAGCAGCCTTAAAGTTAGTGGTTAGCGATCAACAATGTAACTTATTGATCGACTATCTGAATTTATTGCAAAAATGGAACCGTGCATACAACCTCACCGCGATTAGAGATCCCCGCGCGATGGTGAGCAAGCACCTTTTGGATAGCTTAAGCATTGCGCCCTATATCACCGCTGAACGTTGGCTGGATGTGGGTACGGGTGCGGGTTTACCCGGTATACCGTTGGCGATTTTGTTTCCAGAAAAGCAATTTGCGTTATTGGACAGCAACGGCAAAAAAACGCGCTTTTTAATTGAGGCGCGTCAACAGCTTAAGCTTCACAATGTGAGTATTCATTCCGAGCGTGTTGAGCTTTTTCAGCCAGATGCGCTTTACGATGGTATATTGTCGCGGGCTTTCGCGTCGTTGCTTGATATGGTGAACGGCTGCGAAAATCACTTAAAGCCAGATGGTTGCCTCTATGCGATGAAGGGAGTTTTTCCAGAGTCGGAGTTGAGTCAACTTCCAAAACACTTTATCGTCGAGCATTCTTACTCGTTGTCAGTGCCAAATGTACACGAAGCGAGACATCTTTTGGTGCTTGCTCGCGGCTGAACCACTGGTTTCAAAGTAAAACTTAAGGAAAATCCCTGTGGCCAAGGTATACGCAATTACCAATCAGAAAGGTGGTGTCGGTAAAACGACGACCAGCGTGAATCTGGCCGCGTCCTTAGCCGCAACGAAACGTCGGATTCTTTTAGTCGACCTTGACCCTCAAGGTAATGCCACAATGGGATGTGGTATTGATAAAAGTAGCCTTGAGTATTCGGTATACGACGTGCTGGTTGCCAGTAAACCCATCAGTGAATGTGTGGTATATGCCCCAGAATGTGGGTTTTCTATTCTACCCTCAAACCAAGATCTGACTGCGGCGGAAGTTGAATTAATAAACGAAATTGGTCGAGAGTTTCGCCTGCGGGAAGCACTCGCCATGGTTGCTGACCAATATGACTATATTTTGATAGATTGCCCGCCATCATTAAACATGCTTACAGTGAATGCTCTCGCGGCTTCAACCGGTGTCGTAATTCCGATGCAGTGTGAGTACTACGCATTAGAAGGCTTGAGCGCCTTGATCAATACCGTTAATCGCGTAAAACAATTAATAAACCCCGGGCTAGAAATTGAGGGTATTTTGCGCACCATGTATGACGGGCGTAATGGTTTGACTAATCAAGTGACTGACGAGTTACGGCGCCACTTTGGGAATAAGGTTTACAGTACCGTTATTCCTCGCAATGTCCGCTTAGCGGAAGCACCCAGCCACGGTTTGCCTATATTATTTTATGATAAGCAATCTAAGGGCGCGTTGGCGTATTTGGCATTAGCCGGGGAAGTACTACGTCGAGCGGCGGCAGTAGAAACTGGGGCTGATGTAAGCACTAACTCACAGGCTGAACAGATTCATGGTTAAAAAAAGAGGATTAGGTCGTGGGCTTGACGCGTTATTGGGTGCGTCGGCAACACCGGTAGCTATCAACACCGACTTGGATAATACAAATACGGCTCAAGGTGTTGAGACTACTGCTGCTTCAGACGCCGCAACGGCAGAATCGCGCGACGGTACCTTGCGTAACCTTCCCGTGGAGTTTATGCAGCGTGGTCGTTATCAGCCGCGCCGAGATATGCAGCCAGAAGCGTTAGAAGAGCTGGCGAATTCAATACGTTCACAGGGTATTATGCAACCGATTGTGGTTCGCCCTATTGAAGGTGGTCGCTACGAAATTATTGCTGGCGAGCGTCGTTGGCGCGCATCTCAATTAGCAGGATTAGATTCGGTACCGGCTTTAATCCGCGATGTGGCGGACGAAGCTGCCGCTGCCATGGCCCTGATTGAGAATTTACAGCGCGAAGATCTAAACCCCATGGAAGAAGCATTAGCCATGGTGCGTTTACAGAAAGAATTTGAGTTAACACACGCTGAAATTGCGCAGTTGGTGGGTAAATCTCGAACTACAATCACCAATTTACTTCGTCTTACCGGGCTTAGAGAAGAAGTTCAAAGGCTGTTAGAAAATGGCGATATAGAAATGGGGCATGCGCGGGCCCTACTCGGTGTGGTTCAAGAGCAGCAATCCGCAGCGGCATCGACAGTAGTTAGCAAAGGTCTGTCTGTACGCCAAACAGAAGCACTGGTTAGACGTTTGGCAGAAGAACAGCTGCAAGGAAAATCGACAAAGTCGGTCGCACTTGATCCCGATATAAAACAACTCCAAGAAAGTTTATCTGAACGCTTGGGCTCGCCAGTATCCATTCAGCACACCGCAAAAGGCCGCGGGACTCTAACGATTAAATATACAAACCTTGATGAGCTAGACGGTATTTTAAATCACATAAAATAGCGTATTTTGTGCACAGTGAAATAAAACCCTACATTATGTAGTGCTTTTAATTAAAAAGTAGTGATGGAATTTAGATAAATTATTGATTGTTAGGGGTTAAATAGATTTGGTGAATATATGACATATAATTCATAAGCACTTAAATCGGTTGAACATTAACCATATTACCCCTATAATTCGCCCCGTTTTTTGGACAAGCAGTACGAGCACTAAATCGGCCTTTTTTGGCAATAGCGGTGACACTATGACAGCAGAAAATGAGCGGAGAATTCCGCGAGCTGTTCATAAAGTACCCACACCGCCGATACTGAAAATATACGGTTTTCAATGCGCGCTTGTGCTACTAGCCAGTGTCATGCTGATTCCCCTGGATAAGGTTACGGCCTATTCCGCAGTTATCGGGGGAATGATTTCCGTTGTGCCGAATGCTTATTTCGCGCGCCAAGTATTTCGTTACGCTGGCGCGGCTTTCGCACGTGAAGTCACTCGGTCTTTTTATCGAGGTGAATCCGGAAAATTCGTGACAACAGTAGCAATGTTCGCAGCAACGTTTGCGTTAGTTCAGCCATTACAGGTGTTTGTTTTATTTATCGCATATCTAATCGTTATGCTGCTAAACGCTGTAATACTTGCCCGCTATGCTGGGCTTGGTAAAAAGATTTGAAAATTTGGTCAACGCGTTAACTTATACGAGAGTGACACATGGCAGGTGAATCGCAATCCACCGTTGGGTATATCCAGCACCATCTTACCAATTTGACCTATGGCAAATTGCCAGCCGGTTTTGAACGTCTTGACGAGTCTGGTCACGTACATGAAGTATTGAGCCAAGATACGTGGACAATCGCGCATAGCGGAGCTGAAGCGTCTGCAATGGGGTTCATGGCTATTCATGTTGACTCGATGCTGTGGTCTATCGGTTTGGGTTTTTTGTTTTTGGTAATATTTTCACGCATTGCTAAGCGCGCTCACAGCGGCGTTCCACGTGGTGCTCAAAACCTGCTTGAAATGATCATTGGTTTTATTGATCAAACCGTAAAAGATGGTTTTCACCACAAAAACGCCATGATTGCGCCAATGGCATTAACCATATTCATGTGGATTCTTCTAATGAACACCATGGATTTGGTGCCAGTAGACTGGATTCCTGCCTTCATGGGTTGGGTTACCGGTAATCCGCATTTCTTCTTTAAAGTAGTACCAACGACTGATCCAAATGTAACCTTAGGTATGGGTTTCACCGTGTTCGGATTGATGGTGTACTTCACTATTGCGAAAAAAGGCTTTATGGGCTTTGTTAAAGAACTGACATTGCACCCATTCCACAGCCCAAAATGGTACGTCAATATTTTACTAGTGCCGATTAACTTCGCACTGGAAGCAATTTCTTGGATTTCTAAACCGATTTCTTTAGGTCTTCGACTATTCGGCAACATGTATGCCGGCGAAATGATATTTATCTTGATAGCGACTATGTTTGGTGCTGGTTTGGTACTTGGTATATTCGCCGGTGTATTGCAGTGGGCGTGGGCGGTATTCCACATCCTAGTTATCACACTACAAGCTTTCGTCTTTATGGTGCTTACCATTGTTTACATGGCAACGGCGCATCAAATTGAAGAAGAAGACCAGTTTCACTAATTACCATTTTTATTAACTTAAAGTTGAAAGTAGGAGAACTACCATGGGTTTAGCATTGATCGCTGTTGCGTTGATGATTGGTTTTGGCGCACTGGGCACGGCAATTGGCTTTGCAATTTTGGGTGGCAAATTGCTGGAAGGTTCAGCACGTCAGCCAGAACTAGCACCAATGCTGCAAGGTAAAATGTTCCTGATCGCTGGTCTGCTTGATGCGGTTCCAATGATTGGCGTTGGTATTGCGATGTACGTACTGTTCGTTGTTGTTCCAGGTCTGCCAGCGTAATTGCACGCAGCTAAAAAACACCAACAGCAAATTCATACAGCAGAGGTATCGGCGTGAATATTAATCTCACACTGATTGGACAATCGATCAGCTTTCTGTTCTTTGTATGGTTCTCCTACAAATTTGTATGGGGTGCCATTCGTACAGCGATGGATGAGCGTGAAAAGCAAATCGCTGATGGTCTGGATGCTGCGGATCGCGCGGGTCGTGATCTTGAGTTAGCTCAAGAAAAGGCGACTAAGCAATTACGCGAAGCCAAATTAGAAGCATCAGGCATTATTGATGCAGCTAATAAACGTGCCAGCCAGATCGTTGAAGAAGCGAAAGACGTAGCACGAACTGAAGGCGAACGCCTGAAAGCAGCTGCCGAAGCACAGATTGAGCAAGACGTGAACCGCGCGAAAGAACAGCTGCGTTCACAAGTTGCCAAGCTTGCTTTAGTGGGTGCTGAAAAAGTGCTTGAAGCATCTATCGATGAGTCTGTTCATAAAGACATGGTCGACAAGCTGGCCGCAAGCCTTTAAGCGAGGTTGATCATGGCGGAATTAAGCACAACAGCTAGACCCTATGCCAAAGCGGCTTTCGAGCATGCATTGGCATCTTCAGCGTTGGCCGAATGGTCAGCAATGCTGAATACCGCAGCAGCAGTTGCTCAGCAGTCGGGCGTCCAGAAAGTTCTGGGTTCTCCGGCGATGACAACCGCTCAGCAAGCACAGGCATTTATTGATGTCTGTGGCGATACATTTAATGCTGGCGGCGAAAATTTCATCAAGATTCTCGCAGAGAATAAACGACTGAGTCTGCTTCCGACTATCAGTGAGTTGTTCGAGGCGCAGAAGGCCATCCAAGAGCAGACCGTGGATGTAGAATTGACCACCGCGTTTGCGTTGGACACAGCCTCTGAGAAGCATCTTGCCGAAGTTTTAAGTAAGAAATTGGCTCGCCAAGTAAATGTTCACTCTCACGTAGATGCCCAGTTATTAGGCGGCGTGGTGATAAGAGCAGGTGACTTGGTGATAGATGGCTCGGTGCGCGGTCGCTTGGCGAAACTCGCTGAAGCATTAAATTCCTGAGCGTTTAAAGAATAGGATTGAGGAACAGAGCATGCAGCAACTGAATCCATCCGAGATTAGCGATATTATCAAACAGCGCATCGACAACTTAGATGTGTCTGCGCAAGCCCAGAACGAGGGCACGGTAGTATCGGTATCTGACGGTATCGTACGCATCCACGGTTTGACCGATGTGATGTACGGCGAAATGATCGAGTTTGAAGGTGGCCGTTTTGGTATGGCACTTAACCTTGAACGCGATTCTGTAGGCGCCGTGGTTCTAGGTGACTACCTTGGTATCGCCGAAGGCCAAACCTGTAAGTGTACTGGTCGTATATTAGAAGTACCGGTTGGTCCGGAATTGCTAGGTCGCGTTGTTGACGCACTGGGTAACCCTATCGACGGTAAAGGCCCAATTGACGCGAAACTGACTGACGCGATAGAAAAAGTTGCACCTGGTGTAATTTGGCGTAAATCGGTAGACCAACCAGTTCAGATTGGTCTGAAAGCGGTTGACGCCATGGTACCAATCGGTCGCGGACAGCGTGAGCTGATCATCGGTGACCGTCAAATTGGTAAAACAGCGATTGCGATCGACGCCATCATTAACCAGAAAGCGTCTGGTATTAAATGTGTGTACGTAGCAATTGGTCAGAAAGCATCTTCTATCGCAGCCGTTGTGCGTAAGTTAGAAGAGCACGGCGCAATGGACCACACTGTTGTTGTTGCCGCTACCGCTTCTGATCCAGCATCTATGCAGTTCATCGCACCGTTTACTGGTTGTACTATTGGTGAGTACTACCGTGATCGCGGCGAAGACGCACTGATCATTTATGATGATTTGACCAAGCAGGCTTGGGCCTACCGTCAAATCTCTCTGTTATTGCGTCGTCCACCGGGTCGCGAAGCTTATCCTGGCGACGTTTTTTACCTCCACTCTCGTTTGCTTGAGCGCGCGGCGCGTGTATCAGAAGCCTACGTTGAAAAATTCACCAACGGTGAAGTAAAAGGTAAAACAGGTTCATTAACAGCTCTTCCTGTTATCGAAACCCAAGCAGGTGACGTATCGGCTTTCGTACCGACCAACGTTATCTCTATTACCGACGGTCAGATCTTTGTCGAGACTGACATGTTCAACGCAGGTATTCGTCCTGCAATGAACGCCGGTATTTCGGTTTCGCGGGTTGGTGGTGCAGCACAGACTAAGATTATTAAGAAATTGTCTGGTGGTATTCGTACCGCACTTGCTCAGTACCGTGAATTGGCAGCGTTCTCTCAGTTTGCTTCTGATCTTGATGAAGCAACTAAAGCGCAGCTTTCGCAAGGTGAGCGCGTTACCGAACTGATGAAACAGAAACAATACAGCCCCCTTAGCATTGCTGATATGGGTCTGTCTTTGTACTGCGCCAACGAAGGCCATTTCAAAAACGTTGAAGTTGCTAAGGTTCTTGATTTTGAATCTGCAATCTTGTCTTTCGCCAACAGTGAATACGCTGCGGTTATGAAAGAAATCAACGACAGTGGTAACTGGAACGCGGAACTGGAAGGCAAGTTCAAAGAACTCGTTGAAAAGTTCAAGGCAACTCAGACTTGGTAAGACGTTAAGCTGCGCACTACTGCGCAGCTTTTCTGCTTGAGGATTGTTGAATCATGGCAGGTGCAAAAGAAATACGCACCCAGATCTCCAGCATCAAGAGCACGCAAAAAATCACTAGCGCCATGGAAATGGTTGCGGCGAGTAAAATGCGTAGAGCTCAAGATCGCATGGAAGTGGGTAAACCCTATGCACAGCGTATGCGCGCTGTGGTGGGTCATATCGCCAATGCAAATCCAGAGTACCGTCATCAGTACATGACTGAGCGGGAAGTTAAACGCGTCGGTTTCGTGATTGTGTCTACTGACCGTGGTCTTTGTGGTGGTTTAAACACCAATGTGTTTAAAGCAGCTATTAAAAGCATGAAGGGCTGGTCTGAAAAAAATGTAGCAATTGATCTGTGTTTGATCGGCAGCAAGGCCGGCGCATTTTTCAAAAGCCACGGCGGTAACGTGGTAGCTGCTGCAAAGGACATGGGCGAATCACCTAGCGTTGCAGATTTGATTGGCAGTGTGAAAGTTATGTTAGACGCGTATGCAGACGGCAACATCGATCGTTTGTATTTGGTTGGTAATGAGTTTGTGAACACCATGACTCAAAGCCCCTTCGTCAGCCAGTTACTGCCCTTGGAAGCCGAGCAAGACGACAGCTTGAAACATCACTGGGATTATATTTATGAACCCGGTCCAGAAGAGTTGTTAGAAGGCTTGCTGACCCGCTACGTAGAGTCACAGGTATATCAGACAGTTGTTGAGAACGGCGCATGTGAACAAGCCGCTCGAATGATCGCAATGAAGAATGCGACCGACAACGCTGGCGATATTATTGATGGTCTGCAGTTGGTATATAACAAAGCGCGTCAGGCAGCGATTACCCAAGAACTGTCGGAAATTGTAAGTGGTGCTGCGGCGGTATCGTCGTAAGCGTTTTGCACTGCTTAAACAGAATTTGATTATTTAGGTTTTTAAGAGGAACCGGACATGAGTAGCGGACGTATCGTACAAGTTATCGGCGCCGTTATCGACGTGGAATTTCCACGCGATGCGGTACCACAGGTCTATGATGCACTGTTGGTTACGGACAGCGGTCTGACCCTGGAAGTGCAGCAGCAATTAGGAGACGGCGTAGTTCGCACCATCGCCCTAGGTTCTTCTGAAGGTTTGCGTCGTGGTCTTAGCGTAAACAACACCAAAGAAAAGATCATGGTACCTGTGGGCATTGAAACCCTAGGCCGTATTATGGACGTACTTGGCAACCCAATCGATGAGTGTGGACCGATTGGTGAAAAAGAGCGCATGCCTATTCACCGTAAAGCACCAGCTTACGAAGAGTTAGCCGCGTCATCTGACTTGCTCGAAACAGGTATTAAAGTAATCGACTTGGTTTGCCCGTTTGCTAAAGGCGGTAAAGTTGGTCTGTTCGGTGGTGCGGGTGTTGGTAAAACCGTAAACATGATGGAACTGATCAACAACATCGCTACCGAGCACAGCGGTTTGTCAGTATTCGCCGGTGTTGGTGAGCGTACTCGTGAAGGGAACGACTTCTATCACGAGATGCAGGAAGCGGGCGTTGTAAACGTTGAAGACTTTAGCAAATCTAAAGTAGCGATGGTTTACGGTCAGATGAACGAGCCACCAGGCAACCGTTTGCGCGTTGCACTAACTGGTTTGACTATGGCTGAAAAATTCCGTGACGAAGGCCGTGACGTACTGTTATTCGTTGATAACATCTACCGTTACACCCTTGCTGGTACCGAAGTATCTGCACTATTGGGTCGTATGCCATCTGCGGTTGGTTACCAGCCTACACTGGCTGAAGAGATGGGTGTTCTTCAGGAACGTATCACCTCGACTAAGACAGGCTCTATCACTTCTATCCAAGCGGTGTACGTACCTGCGGATGACTTGACTGACCCATCGCCAGCAACCACCTTTGCTCACTTAGACTCTACTGTTGTATTGAGCCGTGATATCGCTGCTAAAGGTATTTACCCAGCGGTAGATCCACTGGACTCGACTTCTCGTCAGTTGGATCCGCTGATCATCGGTACTGAGCATTACGAAGTTGCTCGCGGCGTACAGAACGTTCTTCAGCGCTATAAAGAGCTGAAAGACATCATCGCGATCCTTGGTATGGACGAATTGTCTGAAGAAGACAAAACCACTGTAGAACGTGCACGTAAAATTGAGCGTTTCTTGTCACAGCCTTTCCACGTTGCTGAAATCTTCACCGGCAGCCCAGGAAAGTATGTATCTTTGAAAGATACCATTGCTGGCTTTAAAGGCATTCTTGGCGGTGATTACGATCACCTACCAGAGCAGGCCTTCTACATGGTTGGTACCATCGACGAAGCAATCGAAAAAGCAGCTAAACTGTAAGCTCGCGCAAGCGAGCTTTACGCCTGAGAGGCTAAAATATGGCTATGACTATCCATTGTGACATCGTTAGTGCTGAAGCAGAGTTGTTTTCTGGTCGTGCTAAGTTGCTTGTTGCAAACGGTACTCAGGGTGACCTGGGTGTGACTTATGGTCACGCACCGTTGCTGACATCGCTAGAGCCAGGTCCAGTACGTCTTGTGCTAGATGATGGCGAAGAGCTGATTTTTTACGTATCTGGTGGTTTTCTGGAAGTACAACCCAATGTGGTCAGTATTCTTGCAGACACTGCTATTCGTGCTGGCGATCTCGACGAGGCCGCTGCGCTAGAAGCGCAAAAACATGCTCAGCAAACTATGCTAAATCAGAGTGGCGATATCGACTACTCCAGAGCAGCGGCACAGTTAGCAGCAGCAACAGCTCAACTTCGGACCTTGCAGCAAATCCGTAAGTCACTGAGTAAATAATACGGCTTTAGCGTATTAAGAAAAGGGCGGCTCTGGCCGCCCTTTTTTGTTTCCGTTACTATTTCGCGCTACATTCCCTTCTTCAACATATACGTAAGAGCCAAAGGTTACATAATGACACTAGAAGTAGTGATTCTCGCCGCAGGTCAGGGAAGCCGGATGCGTTCCAAACGACCTAAAGTACTTCACGAAGTTGCGGGCAAAAGTATGCTCCGTCATGTCATTGATGTTGCAGAAAAAATGGGTGCAGATAAGACACATATTGTTATTGGTCATGGCGCTTCAGTCGTAAAAGACAGCGTAAAACAAATAGATGTTCTTTGGGCGCTACAGGCTGAGCAAAAAGGCACAGGTCACGCTGTTGCTCAGGCACTTCCCGCAATTTCAGATAAAGCTCAAGTGCTCATACTATATGGAGATGTGCCCTTAATTTCACCTGAAACAATTCGCAAACTCCACTCAGATAAAGCGGACGATGCGTTGACCTTGCTTACGGTTAACCTAGATGACCCCACTGGCTATGGTCGCATTATCCGTGATGACGGAAAGAAGGTTGTCGCTATTGTTGAACAAAAAGACGCGACACCAGAGCAACTAATTGTTAAGGAAGTTAACACCGGCATTATGTCTGCTTCGGCAAAGAATCTAAAACGCTGGTTACCGCAGCTTCAAGCGAATAACGCGCAGGGCGAATACTATCTAACGGATATCGTCGCGATGGCAGTCGCAGAAAATATGAACATTAATGTCTGTCATGCCAGTCACCCAATGGAAGTGCAGGGCGCGAATACCCGTCAACAATTACAGCTACTAGAACGCTACTACCAACAGCAAGCCGCAGATATGCTAATGACAAACGGCGCAACGTTAGCTGATGCCGGAAGAATCGATATTCGAGGCACTTTGCAGACCGGTGAAGACGTTTTTATTGATATAAACTGTGTCTTTGAAGGTGATGTTGTCTTGGGTGACGGCGTTTCTATTGGCCCTAACTGTCACATAATAAACGCCACAATCGCCGCAAACTGCGAGGTAAAATCCAATTCCGTTATTGAAGGCACTGTTGTAGCTGAGGGTTGTTCAATCGGGCCCTTTGCACGCCTTAGACCCGGAACGGTGCTAGCAAACGGAGTGAAAATTGGAAATTTTGTTGAGACCAAGAAGGCGAATATTGGCGAAGATAGTAAAGTTAGCCATCTCAGCTATATCGGCGATGCCGAAATCGGACGTGATGTGAACGTGGGTGCCGGTACTATCACCTGTAACTACGATGGTGTGAACAAATTTAAAACAGAAATAGCAGACAACGCCTTTGTGGGTTCCAATACTGCGCTTGTTGCTCCAGTCTCAGTGGGTAAGAACGCAACGATCGGGGCAGGCTCCACAATTACTGGCAATATTGCCGAGGGCGAATTAGCCATAGCTCGCGCAAAGCAGCGTAATATCAGTACGTGGAAACGGCCGGTAAAAATACCTCGCGACTGATTTCTGCTATTTGCGTTAGAAAAGAAAGAATCAAAAAGGATAGTCCTTATGTGTGGCATTGTAGGTGCGGTAGCACAACGTGAAGTTTCCGGTATTTTATTGGAAGGTTTGCGTCGACTTGAATATCGTGGCTACGACTCTGCTGGCATGGCGATTATCGATCCAAATGGCCAGATACAAAATCGCAAACGAGTGGGCAAGGTAGAGATACTGTCCGAAGAGCTCACTGAGAGCCCCTTGCTTGGCCGTGTCGGTATTGCGCATACGCGATGGGCTACTCATGGTCAGCCGTCCGAAGAAAATGCACACCCCCATATCTCTGGCAACATTGCCCTTGTTCACAACGGTATTATAGAAAATCACGCGGAGCTAAGAACGCGGCTGAAAAAGTTAGATTATGTTTTTCTATCACAAACTGACACCGAAACCATTGTTCACTTAATACATCACTACTATCAAACCACTCAGAACTTGATGGCCGCACTTAAATTAGCGATTGCGGATTTACACGGCGCGTATGGTCTCGCGGTTATCCATTCAGGCGAACCGGAAAAAATTATCTGCGCCAGAAAAGGAAGTCCTTTAGTTATCGGTATCGGCATTGGTGAGAATTTTATAGCCTCTGATCAATTGGCGTTACGTCAGGTAACGGATCGCTTTGTGTATTTGGAAGAGGGTGATATTGCTGAAATAACGCCTGATCAATACACCATATTCGATGCTGAATTTACTCCAGTATCTCGCGATATAACCCAAATAGATGCCGCCACCGAGTCAGTGGATAAAGGCCATTACCGACACTTTATGCTCAAAGAAATTTACGAGCAGCCATCAGTTATTCGACGTTCTTTAGCGGGTCGATTGGGCAGTAAAAAAATTCTTGTAGAAGCGATGGGCTCGCATGCGGGTGAGATATTAAAAAACATTTCCTCGGTACAGATAGTTGCCTGTGGTACAAGCTATCACGCCGGTATGGTTGCTAAGTATTGGATAGAAGGTTTGGCTGGCGTGCCATGTCGCGTTGAAGTCGCTAGCGAATTTCGCTATCGGAAGTTTAAAGTTCAAGAAAATACGCTATTCATTACGATCTCTCAATCGGGTGAAACAGCGGATACGCTAGCTGCGTTAAGACTGGCTAAAACCCTAGGCTATTCCGCGTCGCTTACCGTCTGTAATGTTGCTCAAAGTTCATTGGTTCGCGAATCTGATCTGTATCTAATGACGGAGGCCGGGCCAGAAATTGGCGTTGCCTCAACAAAGGCATTTACCACGCAACTAGTCGCACTCTTATTTTTGACAGTTGCTCTTGGTCGCCATCATGATATGAGCAGTGAGCAAGAAGAAGACATCGTTGCTGCACTACATGCGCTGCCTGATTTGCTGGCAGAAACCTTAGAATTAAATTTAGATATTAAAAAAATGTCTAATGCCTTTGCAGAAAAACATCATGCACTATTCCTGGGGCGCGGAGCGCAATGGCCTGTCGCGATGGAGGGCGCATTAAAGCTAAAAGAAATATCGTATATCCATGCAGAGAGCTATCCGGCTGGTGAACTGAAACACGGGCCGCTGGCGTTGGTTGATGCAGATATGCCTGTTATTGCTGTGGCGCCGAATGATGAATTATTAGAGAAATTAAAATCAAATATCGAAGAAGTTCAAGCGCGTGGCGGCCAGTTATTCGTTTTTAGTGATAAAGCTGCGGGATTCAAAATTGCTAAGGGCATGAATATTATCGAGCTTCCCCACGTTAACGATGTTATCGCTCCGATAATTTATACTATTCCCTTACAATTACTTTCTTACCACGTTGCTATATTGAAAGGAACGGATGTAGATCAACCGCGTAATCTAGCGAAATCAGTTACGGTCGAGTAAATTTCGGACGCCATTTATTTCTACTTTCCCATTCATATCTCTTTGCGCGTCTACTAGACGCACAATAATACTAAGCTATCTGATTTTTTAATTAGTTATTGCTTGAAGGAGTTTTGATTATCGGAATCAATCTGCAAAGAAGGCGAATCATTCATCGAATGTTTTTCTGATAGGCGGATTCGTAAGGCGAGATTACTATGTGAGTCTGCATTGTGAAGTGCAGTTTCCAAATCTATTTTTTCGTTTTGATATAACTCAAACAACATTTGGTCGAAGGTATGCATCCCTACCTCACTACCTTTGCCCATTACTTCTCTAATTTCGTCTATACGTCCCTGTTGAATTAAATCTGATATATATGGCGTAAGCAACAATAGCTCGGTGCACAACGCCCGCTTGCCTACTAGCGACGGAATTAACCGCTGCGAAATAACACCTTTGAGATTTAGCGACAGATCTAAAAGCAGTTGTTTTTGGGCTTGTTCCGGGAAAAAATTGAGTATGCGCTCGATGGCCTGATTTGCGTTGTTTGCATGCATGGTTGCTAGGCATAAATGACCAGTCTCCGCATATGAGATCGCATGCTTTGCGGTTTCAACATCGCGGATTTCGCCTATCATAATCACATCGGGTGCTTCACGCATGGCATTTACTAGTGCGTCGTTAAACGAGCGCGTATCAATGCCCACTTCCCGTTGATCGACCAAGGATCGCTTATGCGGGAAAAGAAATTCGATGGGATCTTCAATAGTAAGGATGTGGCCGTCGACATGCTCTGACCTATACCCAATCATCGCTGCGAGCGACGTGCTCTTTCCAGAACCTGCGGCCCCAACCACCAATACTAAGCCGCGTTTAAGCATGACAAGATCTGTGCATGGCTTAGGCAGACCGAGTTCGTCAAAGGAGGGAATAACAGCTTTGATAAGGCGAGCAACAACAGCTACTTCGCCGCGTTGATAGTAGACGTTGATTCTAAAGCGGCCTAGCCCTGTTGCCGATACAGATAAGTTTGCTTCTAAGGTATCTTCAAAGGCAGAAAATTGCTGGTCGGTCATCACCGAGCAGGCCATTTGTTTGACCTCGGCGGGTTCTAGCGCTGGTGCCTTAACCGGATGGGTTACGCCGTCGATCTTTATATGTGGTGGCGCGCCGCATGTTAGAAATAAATCAGAAGCGCCCTTGTCGACCATCAATTTCATAAGCGCATGAATATCCTGCATAAACCACCTCTTTGAAATTGATAATCAAGAAAAATCCATGTGTTAGATCGTACATAGATGTTGTATATAAAGAAAGGTAAGAAAAAATTCAGACATCGGTTCTCATAAATTCAATTGTATATTTCAAAACTACATATCACTGCTTAAATAATGAGAATTACGATATATCTATCGTAGATATTAGTTATAGTTTGATCTGAGCAGCTCTGGCGGATATGTGAAAGTAGTACTAAGCTTTAAATAAACTAAATAGTTCAATTAGTGAAGATACAAGCATGCTACGCAATTCAGCGACCCCGGAATCAGTTTCCCCAGAAACTGCCGTTTTAACCTCAGAGTTCTATCGCAATTTGATAAATCACTCGCCGGATCTTACATGTATTGTAGATTCGCAGGGTGTTGTGCAGTTTGTTAATTTAGAGGTAAAAACATTTGGGTATGAGCCCAGTGATGTTGTAGGAAAATCTATCAGCTACTTTCTTCACCCGGCAGACTTACCCTTGGTGGATGAGGCAATACAGCAAATGTTGGCGCGTCCCGAGGTGACTACTCGAGCTGAGCGTCGACTGAGAAAAGCCGATGGCAATTGGTGTGTTATGGAAACGGCAGCCACTCGCATGATGTTGTCGGATAGCTTCGTTATTGTGATTCATATGCGGGATATAACCTCCCGTTTAGCGACAGAGTTTCAACTTGCTGAAAGCCAGCGAAACTTAAGTCACTTGGTCAATGTAATTCCCGAAGTATTTTGGATATCAGACGCAGAAATTAAGGTAATGAGTTATGTGAGCCCGGGGTATGAGAGGGTATGGGGGCGATCCTGCGAAAGTCTATATAAAAGTCCCGCTTCCTTTTGGAACGCGGTGTTTCCAGATGATGTAGCACAATTTGGCGTGCGTCTTGACGAGCAAAAATCTGGTAAGCCCTATGAGGCAGAGTACCGTATTGTCAGGCCAGACGGTGAAATTAGGGACATTTGGGATCAAGCTTACCCCGTAGTAGACCCTGATTCAGGCAATGTTACAGAGTATCTTGGTATTGCGCAGGATGTTACCGAAAGAAAGCGTAATGAGCGTAATTTACGGATCTTTCGAAAGCTTATAGATGGCGCCAGCGACATCATGGCGATAATCGATTCAGCAACATTAACGATATTGGACATGAACGAGCACGGCATAGGAAAGCTCGGCTACACGCGGGAGGAGTTAACGCACCTGCAGTTGCAAGATATAGATAATTCCGATGAGGCGGCAATCTTGTGGAAATTGAGTAAGCAGCCTTTGGTGGCATCGACGATTCAGTATGAGAGTAGCTTTTGTCGACGTGATGGTTCTACCTACCCAGTCGATATTATTATTGAGCGGGTAGAAACAGATATCCAATACTTGTTTTTGTCTGCCAGAGATATTACCGAAAAGCGGCGTCTAGAGCGCGGTATGCGCGACACCATTGAAGCGCTGGCAAGCACAATGGAAAAGCGCGATCCCTACACGGCAGGGCATCAAGTTAGGGTTGCAAAAATAGCCGCTGCTATAGGTGCTAATATGGGCTTGTCTGCAAATACAATTCGCGGCTTGGAGTTGGCAGGAATTGTCCATGATATTGGTAAGATAACGGTTCCAGCAGAAATCCTATCAAAGCCGGGGCGATTATCAGTACCTGAATTCGACCTTATTAAGCAGCATCCACAGACAGGATATGAGATTCTCAATAACGTTGATTTTCCTTGGCCGATCGCTGAAATAGTACAGCAACATCACGAGCGTTGTGATGGAAGTGGTTATCCGCTGGGTTTGTGTCGAGACAAGATTTTGATAGAAGCGCGCATACTGGCGGTGGCGGATGTTATCGAATCGATCAGTGCACATCGACCTTATCGACCAGCCCTAGGTATTGACGTCGCAATTAAGGAAATTCAAGAAGGCAGAGAAATACATTACGATGCAGATGCGGTAGACGCTGCACTGGCATTGTATAGCAAGGGTGTACTAGCCCAAATGATATCCTGATCCTCGCTTCCGCTGTAACGTTAAAGCTAGAGATTTTTTAAGCTGGCCCCACGCTATTGCAATGTTTCGTATACGCTAAGTCTGTTTTATCTTTACAATATTCTGTGATGTTGGCGCGAGTTATTCCTTATATAGATGACTCAAGCGATTAGTTTGCGTGGTAAGGTAGGTAATAGAGCTGCGGGAAAGATATTGCTGAGATCATTAGCAATTTTTCTACTAGAAATGGTATTAGGCAGCAGAGTGTTTTGAGAGGAAGGTTTAAGGTTTGTCTAAAATATACTGCAGCTTTACTATCCTATAATGCGCGTTCTTTTTCGTAACCCTTTTTTTATACTCACCCTCGTTGCCTTGCTCTGGGGCGGTAATGCTGTTGCAGGAAAAATAGCAGCTGGCCATGTATCCCCCATGTTGTTAACGTCGTTGCGCTGGTTTTTTGCCTGTATATTTATTGCACCTTTTGCCTGGCAAGATGTGCGACGCGAGTGGACAATGATTTGCCAACATTGGGTTACTTTATTCTTATTTGCCGCTTTAGGTTTTACCGCGTTTAACGCGCTTTTTTATTGGGCATTAAATTATACCAGCGCGATAAATGTCACTATTGAGCAGTCTGGTATGCCATTAGTGGTTTTTCTTGGTAATTTTTTGTTATTTGGCTTACGTCCAGTAAAGCTGCAATTACTTGGTTTTAGCCTGACGCTATTGGGCGTAATTATTACAGTAGCGCATGGTGATATATCGAGTTTGATGAGCTTAGATTTAAACCGCGGTGATGCGCTTATGTTATTGGCGACGCTACTATATGGCGGTTATACCGTTGCGCTACGATTTCGCCCACCATTACATTGGCGTAGCATGATATTAATATTAGCGATGTTCGCACTGCTGTCATCATTACCACTGTCAATGTATGAATACTATGCTGGACACACAATATTGCCAGACGCAAAGAGTTTGGTCGTTGTGTTGTATATTGCAATTTTTCCGTCGCTTATTGCGCAGTCTTTGTATATGCGCGGTGTCGACTTGATTGGTGGGAATCGGGCTAATCTGTTTATTAATTTGGTCCCAGTTTTTGGTTCGGCTTTGGCGGTGGTAATTTTGGCTGAAGATTTTCAGACCTATCATTTTATAGCGCTGATATTAGTCGTCGGTGGGATTATGCTTGCGGAGCAGGGCGTTAAAAAATTAACATGACTTATTCAATAAATTTATAGAGGGCATCAAATCAAAGCAGCAATAGCCCCACTTATCGCAAAAGATAGCGGCGTAGATCCCGCTGTGAGTTGCTCTACGTGCAGAGCGGCCTGTTGCCGTTTGGAAGTGATGTTGATTACCGAGACTGGTGTTCCTGAACAGTTTATTCAACGAGACGAGTGGGGTGGTGAGGTGATGGCGCGCTTAGATGATGGTTGGTGCGCGGCCTTAGATCGCAACACCATGTTGTGTACAATTTATGAAAATCGGCCCTATATTTGCCGTGAATTTGCAACTGGCTCCTATGAGTGTCTAGTCGAACGTGAAGTTATTATTTAATAACTTCACGTAAGTGAGTTATATAATCACTAAATGATTGGGAAGTTCATTCTTTTCTTTGGTCGCAGGAATCTGACGTTGCAGTTCTTCTCCACAGCTTTCGACACATTCCACAAACCCTTTCGCAATATCACCTCGCCTTACCTGTTCAGTAAATCGCGTAACAATGGTCTGCCAGAACACATCGGGAATTTTCGCGGATATGCCTCTATCTACTAAAATTTCGACATAACGCTCTGCTTCAGAAACAAAAATTAACATCCCTGTTTCGCCGTCGGTATGGTGAAGGTTTTGTTCTAAAAACTGTCGACGCGCTAAATTACTTGCCCGCCAGAAACGTACGCGGCGGGGAATAAGTCGGCACTGCACGGCTGGTATTTTGAACAGCAAAGTTAATGCGATAAACAAACCCCACTGCGTCAAAATAAGCTCGTGGGGGCTTAGCCATTCTGGATAATAGTTAAGCGCGCCGGGCAGAAGTAAGGCTATTAAGCTTGCCCATAACAAGGGGATATAGTGATAGTTATCTGCTTGGCGGGCTAACACAGTTACTAACTCGGCGTCAGTCTGGCTTTCTACTTTTTGGATGGTATCGGCCAGCAATTGTTGTTCTTGATTGTTTAATAAAGACATAGCATTTTCCGTAAGATGTGTAGAGGTGTTGCGCAAATTGGTTTGCCTAGATGGCCTGGCTACCAGCCACCCGACGCACCGCCGCCACCAAATCCTCCGCCGCCACCGCCGAATCCACCACCAAAACCGCCACCGCCGAAACCTCCGCTGCTACGACCTAGGGCTGAGCCGATTAGCAAGCCACCGAGTAGGCCCCGACCACCTCGACCCCCACCCATAATCATGAAGAGCGCAATCAACAGCAACAGGCCGCCTAGTCTATTTGGTGCCTTATCTTTGTTGGTTTCCTCGGTCTTTTTAATGGCGGGAGCTTTGCCATCAATAATAAGCAGCATGGCGCTGACAGCAGATTTAACCCCACCATCAAAATCGCCAGATTTAAACGCTGGGCTTAGTATTTGTTGAATGATTTGTGCACTGCGCGCATCGGTGAGTAAGCCCTCGAGGCCATATCCCACTTCAATGCGCATTTTGCGCTCTTCTTTCGCGATAATAAGTAGGGCGCCATTATTTTTGTCCTTCTGACCAATACCCCAATGACGACCTAGCTGAAAGCCAAAGTCGCTGATCTCGTATCCCTGTAGATTGGGCAGAGTAACAACCACAATTTGATTGCCTGTGCGTTGCTCTTGAGCAGCAAGCTGCGTGTTTAGGTTTTGCTCGGTGACCTTTGATAGCATCTGGGCATTGTCTACCACGCGGCCAGTGAGCTTGGGGAACACCGGCTCCGCAGCGAGAGCTGACAAGCTAAGTAGCAGGCCAAAAAACAGAGTGATATGCTTTATATGGCAGCGAGTAACCTTAAGGGCAAAATGGTTTTTTATTACTTCAATCATTAAAACGTAACCTGTGGTGCTTGCTCAGCATCAGGTGTTGTCGCTTTAAAGGTTTCACGTTCTTTCAGCTCGCTGTACATCACGCTATGCCAAATCTTGCCGGGAAAGGTGCGAATCTCAGTATTATATTTACCGACCGCTAAAATAAAGTCGCGGCGCGCTACGCTAATCCGGTTTTCAGTACCTTCTAGTTGAGATTGCAGTGCTAAAAAGTTTTGATTGGATTTCAAATCGGGATAGCGCTCAGACACCACCATCAATCGGCTTAAGGCGCCGCTGAGCTGAGATTGCGCCGCTTCAAATTGTTGCAGCTTTTCGGGGTTATCGAGAATACTGGCATCTACCTGCATTGAGGTCGCTTTGGCTCTAGCCTCAACAACGGCAGTGAGGGTTTCCTGTTCTTGCGCGGCAAAACCCTTCACGGTCGAAACGAGATTGGGAATGAGATCGGCGCGGCGCTGGTATTGGTTTTCAACTTGTGCCCAAGCGGCCTTGGCTTCTTCGTCTAAACGGGGAATATTGTTAATACCGCAGCCCGAAAGTAAAAGGCTGGCAAACAGTAGAACTAATAGTGTGTAACTGCGGTGGGTAAAGGATGGAGTTGCAGTGTGCATAATTCAGGTCTCATGAACAAACAGACCCTCATGGTAACACCCTAGACGATAGCCTGCAGTGGATGTGTATTCATGTACGTATCCCAGAGCTACTCCGTTGTGCGGAGGCATTTATAAAAAGTTAGGGGAGGCTTACATAGGTTTTATTTAATAAGGCTTTTCTGCAATAAATGCTAAGCAGAATGACTGTGCAGAAAAAGGTGCTTGCGGGTATCCAAAGCGCGATGACGCCGTTCCACGCAAATGGCCCAGATTTAAAGAAGGGTATCAGCACCGCAGGTACATAAATTACGGCGGCCCAAATATTGAAAAAGCCAAGCCATCTGGGCATGAGCGGGCTGCTTGCCTTGTCTCTTAATATAGCGATACCGATGGCGAGATTTTGCATAATAAACGGCGAGACAATGGTGCCGAGTATTAACCATGCCATATCATTGAGTAACAAGATTAATTCTGGATCTCGACCCACTCTATAAGAAGCCGCCGCCCAAATCATCGGCGGCAAACAAAAAACAATGAGTCCAACGGTTCCGCTTACCACTTGAGTTACCGCCATGATGGGCGCTTCGTCACCCTCTATGCGTTTCAACACAAGGTATAACACTGCAACCCACGGCGCATATAGCCCCGTAGACATCATGCAAAACATCATGCCCGCTCGAATCTGGGCAGCATTATTTATGTAAATTTCTGCAATTTCGTTGGCGGTTGATGACGGTAAATGAGGGGGTAGAAAGCCTGCGATTAAAAACCAACCAAGAATGAAAACGGCGCCGAAGGCGAGGCCGCTCCATGCGCATATTAATGTAAATTTGGAGTTCATTGCGCTGTTCCCTGCGTTATTGCCAAGCCGTGTTTGTGTCACAGCTATCGGCGGAGTCACTTGTGATTGCCTAGTATGCGGATGGCACTTAGGCAAAGAGATAAACGTTATTATTTGCACTTGAATGGCATGTTAACGCGTCAACAAAAGATGTCAAACGGAAACTGTTTATAAATAGAAATGATTTGACGACGATTCCGCGGCCGAGTAGACGCGATGCGTTAATACCATTGGTGAATGACGTGAACGCGACGAGACAGGGTTTTTCGAGCGCATTGGACGCACGCCATAATGCGTCCTCTATTAAGGGGAGTGTATTACGCGGCGCGGCGTGGGCGCTTCCTACCGTTGGCTGGTGCTTTGGGGAAATTCGGCTGAGTTGGCTCTTGCTTGCGATGTAGGTAATTGATAATCGCTTCGCGAATCTTTTGATCGCCGCCTGCGATGCCTTGGTTGCCAAAGAGTCGATTAAATTCAAATACATAGGGGTGATCGCCAACCATGGCAATATCGAAGCCCGCGTGGTCGATATCCAAACTTTTCGCTAGATGAAGGGCAAGGTCAATGGCTTGTGTTGGCACCGGACTTTGATCAATAACACCGCCTTTGGCGACATTATTGTAAAAGCCTTGGTCTGATTGAAGCCGCCAATAGGCGCAAACGACTTGGTCGCCAATAATTACTACCCGGATATCGCGGTTAATTGGCAGGTATTCCTGCACATACAAAATATCTGTGCGCTCTAAATACGCTTTCCAATCACTGCGATTATTAATCAGCCACACGCCGCTGCCTTGCGATGCTTTGGGGAGCTTGGCTACAAAGGGGTGAAGCATTAAGTCCCACAACGCATCAGCGTTGCTGGGGGTATGGGCGCGAATTTCGGTTTGGGGGATATTGGCTGGCGCCACCATCTCAAAGGCGCGGGTCATTTCAATCTTGTTGTGGCCCAACAAGTAACTCGCCTGACTTGGAAAGACCTTGGCTTTGAGACCATAAATAAGGGCGTTGAGCTGCCAATACTCTGGATACAGCACCCAGTTTGCATTAGTGATGTCATCTTTGTGCTTAAAGATGTTTTCGGGTTTGAGCTGTAAAGTGTCGCTAAAACCGAGGGTGCGAAAAACGTCGAAAGATATCCACGCCATGATTGCATACAAGAAATTGAGGTGCGCCTTTTTACGGCTAAACACGAACTTCGTCAATAGACCGAATCTGGCATTTATTGGCTTTGTCGAGAGGCCTTATTTTAATTGCTTAATAAACGCGTCGGATTCAGTAATGGCCTTTTCCATCGCGCTTATTAATTGCTGCACATCGCGGTCAATACCTGCCAGCTCACCTTTGAGGGCGCCGATCGCCGACGCATTGAGGTTATGTTTAAGGTAGAGCACATTGTCGCGCAGCGCGTTTAAGACAGGGTCGATGCTTTTTTCTGCGCGGCGCATGGATTTTATCAAGGCGCTGTATTGGCGTTTGGTGGCTTGTAGTTTATTGGCGCTGTCGGCACGTAGACGGTCATTGGTATAGAGCTTGAGTTCGTCCTGCCACTCTTCAAACAAGGCCTCGGCAACCGACTCTACGCTATTGATTCTGTCGGTCACTTCCTTGGCGGCGGCTTCACTGTCTTCAAACTCGTTATTCAAGCGATTGTAATGACTTTCTAAATTGCCACCATCAAAACTCACCACCGAGCGAAACTCAGTTAGGGCATCTTTAAATTGCTCCTGCGCGTCTTCCTGGGCTTCTTTGGCTTCTCCAACCCGATCAACCAATATATCGCGCTTATGCACACCGACTTTTTCCATGGCATTGTAATAGGTGGATTCACAGCCGCTCATGGAAATGACGGCGGTAAAAGCGACAAGCAGCATAAAAAATCGCATGGGGTGTCCTAGGGCGGTATTGATTATGAACCTAATGGTAGCTTGCATGGGGTGGTGCGGCAAATTATCGGTAAGTGTTAATTGCCGATAATGACTATAAAATAGCGTTTTTCAAGGGCACCTCGTACGATTCAGATACCTATAGTCAGGCAACTACTCCAAACCAGCCAGCCAAGCGTGACCTCCCAACATGCGCTGCTGAGCAAGATTCCAATTGGCGCGCTCTATCAAATGCGGCGCGGGTTTGGCGGGTTTGTAATTCAGTGGACTGGGTAGGGCAGACGCGAGCAGCGCGGACTGCCAACGAGATAGTTGCGCTGCGGAGACGCCAAAGTGGTGACGACTGGCCGCCTCCAAACCAAATACACCGTCGCCCCATTCCGCGATGTTCAAATAGACTTCTAAAATTCGTTGTTTCGGCCAGCACAGCTCTACGAGTCCGGTGAACCAAACCTCTAAGCCTTTGCGTACCCAGCTACGACTCGTCCACAGATACATATTGCGGGCAACCTGCTGACTGATTGTGCTGGCGCCGCGAAGTTCTCCGCGACGCTCGCGCTCGGCAATGGCTTTCTTAATGGCGTTAACGTCGATACCGTGATGGTGGGGAAAATTTTGATCCTCAGACACAACGGCTGCCAGTGCGGCATGACGTGGTATCTCATTCCAATTTAGCCAATGTTTGTCTAAGTGATAATCTGAGCCACGTTGCTGCCAGCTGCGTTCCAGCATGACCATGCTGACCGGAGGATTGATCCAGCGAAATGGCAATACTAGCGCGATACTAAGCAACACTAAGATGAGTGATGCGCGTAAAATCAGTCGTGCTATTCCTGTTGTATTCGCCATGCTCCGCTCCGCAGTGAGATCTACACCTTCCGTTTGTGCGCGATAAGATCTGACTATGTCTTATCGGCATACTTTGACGACGTAGTTACCTATTGGTTGCATCGCCGCCACAGAACAAACTAGCCTGTCGCTGAGACGACACCTCAAAAAGACAGGAAATCACATCTTATTGATCAGATATAGCGGGCATCCATTGAATGTCGTATAGAAGTGGTTCAGCGGTGTGTAGATGCTGGATCAAGTCCAGCATGACAAGGCGTTTCCCTTACTCCGTCTTTACACAAACATAGACCGAGTTGGTAGATTTGCCATTTTGAAATGGATTATAAAAAGACACCACATGCGAAGTGACGTGTTCAAAAACCGTCTTCAACAAGGTTTCAAAGCTTTCTTCGGGCAAATTTTGCGACCACATCGCGAATACACCCTTTGGCTTTAGCTGCTCAGCCATGAGCGCGAGATTTTCGGTGGTATAAAAACGGGCGTTGGTGGCATTTAAAAATTCCGTGGGGGAGTGGTCGATGTCCAATAAAATGGCATCAAACTTTTTTCCATCGCTGAGCGGATCAAAGCCTGTGCTGGGCCTGATCGCCAGGTCGAAAAAACTGCCGAGTACATAGCGGTTCCTAGCATCGGCATTGAGGATTTTGCCTAGAGGAACCAGCTCATCTTTATGCCAGCCAATAACCGTATCTAAAGCGTCTACTACCAGCAGCTCACCAATCCGCTGGTCTTTCAGCGCGGCCACGGCGGTGTAGCCTAAACCCAAACCACCGACCACAACACTGAGATTGTCCCCCTGAACCGCCGCTAGTCCAAGGGTCGATAGAGCCTCTTCCGCATCTACAAACATACTCGACATTAAAAATTCGTCGCCTAATTTAACCTCGTAAATATCTCTGTCGCCAAAGGCAGGCATGCGCCGTCTGCGCAGGGAAATGTCACCTAGGGGTGAGGTTTGGCTATCAATTTCTTCAAATAATGCGGCCACGCTTTAGCTGCCTTTGTGAGTTATTAGACTGAGACCCGAAGCTCTATAATTCGCTAAACTGCGATACAGCTAAGGTCGGACTCGAATTTGGTTCAAATTCGCTTCTGCATAAGCAGGCCGCTGTAAAACCGTCGACGTGGTAAAAGATCTGGGCCGTCATACACATTCTTAACATCAGACACCGAATAGACAGCACTGGGATCGAGGGTTTTTATTGACTGGATAAGTGTGGCGATATTGCGTCGCTTTTCGACAATAAACAGCACTTCAACAGGATGTGCCTCCCCCATATCGCCATCAATCGACACCACTTTAAATCTCATTTCGCGTAGTTTGTCTGCGAGTACATCGCGGTTGAATGAGATACAGCGAATTAATTCTTTACCAATTGCAAAGCGGCTTTCTATGGTTATACCCACATAATTGCCTACCGCAAACCCGCTGGCGTAGGCGACGGCGAGGTACCAGTGGTCAAGGTTTGTCAAAACCTGCCGTGCAGCAATTAACCAAATCATGATTTCGAAAAATCCGATGACAGAGGCCAAGAGTTTATTGCCACGAAAAACCACAATGGTGCGAAAAGTGCCAAGGGATACATCGGCAACCCGAGCAAAAAATATGAGGGGGACTAATAGAAACGGATATTCCAGCAATAAATCCATGGGGACTGCTCCTTGTTGGTAGCCATTGAAACATAGGGCTTTGCACAAGGGCAGATAAAACACGAATAGTTAAAACGGGCAGTTCAAATACTGAATGGCGTTGTCGTAAGACCGCGCCAGCACGTCGGTGTTTGAGTGAATGACGGCTAGCGGTATTCCATACGCGCCGACATTTTGTTAAAGAAGCGGGGGAAGAAGCGCTTGATAGTGGGTGCAAGCGCGCTGAGCCCCTTGCCGACAACGATCTCATCTCGCCCTTTAATCATGGCCTTTATAATATCTTCTGCGCATCTCTCAACAGACATGCCATTGATTATCGACTCGTCATTTTTATTTTGCGCTTTGCCGTGTTCATTCAAGGCATTGATCGCGATATTTGTCTTAATTGAACCGGGGCATACGGTGAGACAATGAATACCTTGTTGCGCAGTTTCCGCGCGCAAACAGTCCATAAAACCGACAACGGCGTACTTTGAACCAGAATATCCCGTACGCAATTTAGAACCGACTTTTCCTGCAACGCTACTGATGCTAACGATCATGCCTTCTTGCCGTTCAAGCATGCCCGGGAGCAGCGCTTTGGTCATCGCAAGGGTGCCAATATAATTAACCTCCATTAGCTGGCGATAAACTGATAGGTCGGTGTCAACAAACAGCGAGCGCTGAGAAATGCCGCCGTTATTAATTAATATATGTACGGGGCCGATATCGGCCAGTTGAGGAGTAACCTTATCAAGCAAATTATCAGCGTCTGCTAGGTCTAAAGGCATCACCCAATGGCGGCTTCTTCCACCTGGTAGTGACTCCGCTAGTTCTATGAGCGACTCTTCTCGGCGTGCAGACAGAACAAGTCTGGCGTCCAATTTAGCAAGCTGACGACACAGCTCCATACCAATCCCAGAGCTAGCACCCGTCACCCAAATCGTCTTATTCTTAATATCCATTATATTTCCTCGCGAATTTTAGCACTGGGTATTCGGTGGGCGGCCACAGTGACTTGGCCAGATCAATTAATGGTTCAATATAGCATCGCTTCGCTATGACATTGACGATATTACGCCTTCACTGCGCGTATGGGTGCACATTGAATTACTCGTGGTTGCGCTACACCAATACTTGCCTTGTGTTAGCGATGTAATGATGAACCTGGCGTTCAATTTTCGGGTCAACCATGGTCTCTGGGCGACGGCCATTCGGGCAGGGCATGCGCGGTGTGGTGCCAAATAATCGGCAAATCAGTGGGCGCTCTCCGTAAACTTCACAGCCTTTTGGCCCTAAGTGTACGCAATTAAATTCATTTAATGCTGCGTCGTGCTCTGCGTCTGTTTTTACCGGCAGGCGAGACATCTCTTCTGAAGAGGTTGTTACTGGCCCGCAACAGTCGTGACAACCCGGCACACATTCGAATGTTGGAATGTTTTCGCGCAAACGCGCGATAATATCTCGATTGGTGTTCATTAAAACCTTTCTTTATGTTGTGGCGTATAACGTTACTTTTTAAATTTCTTATTCATTTCGCTGAAGAATTTATCTGCGATGTTGAAAGCATTCGCCATGAGCAGATAAATAACAGTGTAACAGCAGTTGTCCTTAAAAACGGTTTTGCCAATGTGAGATTTCAACTCAAGGCAATATATCCAGTGAAATGCTCCGACACGCGATTTACTTCGATTTTTTTCGCAATGCATCTTGGTGATGAGAGTAGCTGTCACCTTTGGCGAGGCGATCGTAGAGCACAACATTTACGGTGGCTGCCAAGTTCATACAACCCTCGGTTGGAATGTAGACAATGTCTTCGCAAAAATCGGTGATCTCTTTTTTCAGCGAGCCATCCTCAGGGCCAAAAATATAAAAGGCCTGGGCAGGGTGTTTGTAAGTCGTCAGCGGTTTGGCACCCTCGATCAACTCAATCGCCACCGGCACACAACCTAAGGGAATAACATCCTGTAATTCATTCACGCCAATAAGCGGTAATGTTTCGTAAACCTTTTGGGTGTCGGTATAAAAGGCTTTGGCCTTGTCGTAACGCGTGCCAGTGTAGAACACCGAGTTGACGCCGTAACAGCCAGCTGCACGCATAACTGAACCGATATTTTCCGGCGATTTAGGGTTAAAAAGACCGATGCAGGCGTAGCTTTTTTTCATAGAATTTGCATTTTAATTAATGTCATTTCTTTGGTTCCTGAAAGAACGTGGATGTCGAGCATCTGCCTGCTAGTCAGTAATCCACAGACGTAGCAGAGTGATTGATCCCATTATGGTATCCGAGAAAGTAGCTCTTGTTGATTCCCCCATAAACTGGCCAAGCATTTAAATCATAATTTGGCCAGCTGTATACCCATATGACGGCAGGAAAGCCACATTAGCGGTCAGTCGCAGTTTTCACGTAGTTGAAAGTGAACAAGAGAGCGCCTCCCATTAACACCTTGGTGAATCACTTAACCGATTGAAATTTATACAAAACGCGATATGATCAAGGGAAAGGAATACTCGGCAGAAATAAAGGGAACTAGTCTTCGTTTGACCGGCGCTCGCTAATAGCGAGATCGCTACCTCATTGAATTCCCTAAATTTTTTCAATCAACGTAAAAGCCAGTTCCGTGATAAGGGGGCCAAAGTGATATATGGCCTGAGTCGTTATAACTAGCTGTTAGGTGAATAGATATGGATATTGAAAAAGTTAAGAGTAATAACCTAGCAAGAGAAAGTAGAGATAGACGTCCAATTAGTGCGTTTATGGAGCTATATAGTGCTACCGATTCTGCCTTAAAAGAAGTGGCTGAACTTGGTGCAAGTGAGGCGACTAAAGAAACTCTTGTAAAGAGTCACCTTATAAATGTTGTAACTGCAGTTGAAGTTTATTACCGAGATATGCTCGATTCAGTTTTTAGATTATGCAAACCTGAGTTATTTGAGGGTAAGTTAAAAAATCTGCATGACAAGAGCTACAAGATTGACGACCTTCTAGCTATATATGTTAATAGAATACATCCACTGGAACTGGTGGCAAGTAACTTGAGTTTTCAAAATATTGGCAATATTGAAAAAGTATTTTCTACCTTAATAGGCAAGCCTTTCTTTAAGCAAGCAAAGCAACTTAAGTGGAGACTTAAGGAGAAACCCGAGACCGAGTGTGAAATAAACCACTCAGACATCGATACGCTGCAAGAAGTTTTCGAAGAGCGTCATTTGCTAATACACAACCCGAATGGGAACTTGAGTGCATCGTTAGCTTCGACAGAAGAGCGTATTAACTCAATATTTGGAGTAGTTATGGCATCAGATTTGGTTCTGACGCAGTTCATCAATGAAAACATTGACCCTGAAATATCATCTAACAAATCAAGCAACGCGGACGGCGATAAAGCTGCCGCCGGTTCTTGAGACGTTAATAGGCGCTAGGTGTGGCTGAGTGGGTGACTTATGCGATTGTTGTCGTTCTGATTTTGCTATCAGTGGCAAATATTATTTCTTTTCGGCAATCGCGTGAACTAAGGGCATTCTTAAATGCTGTCGCGCGACCAGTACCTAGCGACTATTTTGATCCTTTTTCTGCTAAAGCTGGAGATCTTATACAGTACAGAAAAACTCAAGTGTCTGGGGCGTCAAATGTGTCTAGCGAAGGAATATACTTGGAGTCGGTTTTTAAGTTTCATGTGGTGATACCTTGGACCGTTGTGATTGCTATCCGTGTATTGGCTATTAAAGGGAAATTGGTAGCAAATTTAAAGATCTCCCATAACAACGAAATAGACCGGGAATTAATTATCTCATGGCATCCAGATTACAACGAATTCATCCCTAAGAATGTGATCATTGTAAGAGGTTAGTCTGTTGTGAGCTGTGATCAAATATTAAGACTGGAAAGGTTGTGCGAGGGCGCGCCCATTAACAAGGCGGTGTTGTCGCCTTCGGCTGGGACTGCCATTCCGCTGCCGCTCCATGCTAGCCCCAAACCGCGGCGTTAGGTGTATATGGGTATTTCTTCAGCACAAGCGTCAAATTTCTACCAAGAAGTTGCCGAGAATGGGGTCGTTTGGGGCATAAAAGACAGTGGAGGTTATCCGGCGCCACGGGGAACAGAGGGCAAACGAGCAATGCCATTTTGGTCCTCTCAGTCTCGCGCTCAGACAGTAATAGAGAATGTTAGCGCTTATAAGGGTTTTGAGCCTGTGGCTATCTCATGGGAGGTGTTCTGTGAGCGTTGGGTACCTGGTTTGTCCCAAGATGGCCTTTTGGCAGGTATAAATTGGTCTGACGAACGTGCCACAGGCTTTGATATTCAACCATTTGAGTTGCAGACAAATGTCGAAGCTGTGCGCAACAACACCTAACCAGGCCATTAAGTTTGTTCCGGGCCGCTGGCCCTCCACCGGACGGCTTTCAGCCGCCGCTTATGGCAGGCGTTAAGTGCTATGAAGTATTTCGATAACATCAATAATCACAAGTACATCTACCTTGGGGACATCGGGGAGCCTGAAGATAATGTTCTACGATTTACAATCGAAGAGGCTGGGGTTTCTGACGAGGAGACTACAATTGAAATTTCTGGTTCAGAATTGTCGGGACTTCGATCTATTGAAGTAACTGACAAGAGCTGTATTTATGAAATAACATTCGATAGCTATATCAGCTACTCGGTGCTTAATGAGTCTTACTGCGGAGTAGATGATTACGAAGAATACGATGGTAGGCTATTTTGTGTGTACAAAAAATCACACTATCTCAACTATGTGGGTAAGGCGAGCTTAGCAACATCAGATTATCCTGGGCCTTTTAAGCACTATGGTTTTAATTGTTTAAATCATATTGTTGATGTTATTTCCACCGAAGAGCCCAGCATTAAATTGCTGAGTGGCAGGCACTTAATCGGGTAGCCAAGGGTCTCTAACCCTCAGCCCCCACAACACCCTGCATGCGGATCCGCACAGGGCGTTTCACTGAGAATGGTGAAGCTTAATCCAACCATCGCGCAATTCGTACAGCCCCTGAG
>NZ_JANZNQ010000029.1 GCF_027257955.1 Zhongshania aquatica
CGGTTTGGAGCCCGCTTCCGACAGCCGACTCCGGTGGACCTACCACCATCTCCTGCTGAGCTTATGGCTCAGTGTTTGCCTGCATCCATGCTGGCGTTTACTGGCGCCTCTACGGCACACTGTCCCAGGTCCAGACTTGATTCGGGGCCGTCGCCGTTTGTGCACGAGGTTTTTTGTGATGCCCCTTTGGCCTTGAGCGCACTCTCTTTGCCAGTAAATCATGGTCTTTTAATATTCGGTAAAACGACGCTTCTGATGCATGGTAGATACCCCTGTCGGCCAGCGTCGGGACAATTTGATTGGGTGTTAGGCTGGCGAACTCTGGTTCATTACACAGATCAACAATCTTCTTTCTCTCCTCCTTGGAGAGCTTATTCGATGGTGTAGGCCGCACTGCACTTGCCCGCTCATCGCCGCAAACAACGCCATTTTTTACCCAGCGCTGAAGCGTCCTAATAGACAAGCTAATAGTTCGGCAAGCTTCTGCTTTTCGTGCGCCATTGGCGGTCGCATCATTGATCAGGCTGACTAAATACTGCCGCTCTGGAAGAGGTGTCAATCTTCCTCGCTCGGTTCCCCGAGGGCATTGTACTTTTCCCGCAACACCAATAATGCGGCTGTTTCAGCTAGGGCTTTTTCCTTGCGAGCCAGTTCTTTTTCTAGTATCTGGATTTTCTTCCTATCGGCTCGACGCAAGCTGTCTTGCTTATGCTTACTTTCAGGCTTAGTCAGATGGGCTTGCACAGAAATAGCTTTCCATTTTTTTACCTGCTCAACATACAAACCATTTTCTCGACAGTAGGCCGCTAACTGATGCTCAGACATACTCGCAGTATCAATGACAAAAGAGAAAATTTGATCTGCTGTATAAACTTCATTTTTTGTCACCTCATCGTCTGGAAGTAAACCCTCATCCTTCAATTCCTGCCTCCACTTATGAACTGTGCCAACTGCTACGCTAAGCTCATTTCCGACTCGTCTCAAGGAATAATTGTAGGGAGGGAGCAGCCAAATACGGCCCTGCTCCTTGGTTTCTAAATCAACTAATAATGCTGGCATGATGTCTCCAAAATTTTAAAATAAAAATAGGCGACAACTAGCCTGACACAGGGGGAAATTCAGTGTTCATAGTTACAAAAATACGCAACGTCGAACAAAAGCCGCCCAATCCGACACTGATCGCCGCCACATCGCCCGGATGACGCTGCTTATCCGTCGCCCAGTGTGTCTGCTGGGGCTGGCTTTTGGCTTGCCCGGTGCTTAATGCTTAAGTTGGGGGCTGATGTGATTGCCTCCCAAGTGTGCCAGGGTTTTCAGCGGCATTACTTAAATAGTTAAGGCTGTTGTTTTGATGTTATTGATAGTGGGATACATTCGCAAATATGACCTTTGCAGTACTAGGATAAAGAATGCGCTGTCCGGATAGTCATCCCCTGGAGACTTACACCATTATAGACAAATGTAAAGGAATCCACGCAAGGCAATCCGATGGCAAAAGTAGGCAGCGTTATCGAAGGCTACGACGAAAAACACCTGTGTCGTGATCGTTGGGGCATGGCCGTTGATCCTGATTTGTTCGGCGAGGTATACGAGGGGTAGCAAAGTCTGTCTGGTGCATGGAAGCCAGGGACACAATTCTAACGGTTAGTTACCAGTTAGTCCAAGACGCCTACATGGTCAGGAGGTTAGTCAGTGGTGGGTTCTCGTATTCCGCTTGGCTTCGGGGGTCGGAATGTATTCGATGCGGACGCAAAAATTAACAACATATTTAATGTCGAGGAGGAGTGATGCAGCAAGAAAAAAAAGAGGTCTCTATTTGGTCTGGAAAAGTGTTCAGCTCTGGATGGGTAGAAGCGCGAGGTGGTGTCTCTGATGTTACCGATCCATCCAATGGCGGTCTGCTTGGTGTTACGGGCATTGCAAATGGTGAAGATGTCGCCGCTGCTGCGCAGGCAGCCAGGCGAGCTCAAAAGGAGTGGGCTGCAATACCCTTCAGTGAAAGAGCCGAGATTGTCCGAAAGGCTGCGGAAAAACTGAAAGAGCGCGAAAATGAGTTCGCCGATTGGAATGTGCGGGAGTGCGGCGCGATTCGACAGAAAGGCTTGTGGGAGGCCGGGATTACCTATCAGCAGATGCACCAGGCTGCGAGTTTGGCGTTCTTGCCTGACGGTACGTCGTTTCCATCGGCTGTTGCAGGGCGCCTGAACCTTTGTCAGCGAGTTCCAGTTGGCGTGGTCGGCGTGATTGCACCGTGGAACTTCCCGCTGTTCCTGGCAATGCGTTCGGTAGCGCCAGCGTTGGTGCTGGGTAATGCCGTAGTCTTAAAACCTGACCCTCAGAGTGCAATCACTGGAGGCGCGCTCATTGCCGAAATCTTTTCCGAGGCTGGTTTGCCAGATGGCGTTCTCCACGTCCTTCCGGGGGGGGCAGAAGCGGGCGAGTCAATGGTGGCTAGTCCGGGAATTGACATGATTTCTTTTACCGGGTCGACCCAGGTGGGCCGGTTGATTGGGGAGAAATGCGGGGGAATGTTGAAAAAGGTTGCGCTTGAGCTCGGCGGAAACAATGTCCATATCGTTTTGCCTGATGCAGATCTTGATGGAGCCGCCAGTTGTGCTGCATGGGGCACATTCTTGCATCAGGGCCAAGTGTGCATGGCCGCCGGGCGTCATCTGGTACATCGTGACATTGCTCAGGAATACGCAGAGAAACTTGCGCTTCGTGCCCAGAATCTAGTGGTCGGAGACCCGAAGACGGATCAAGTACACCTCGGCCCCCTCATCAACGATAAGCAGGTAGCTCGTGTTCATGTACTCGTTGAGTCTGCGCAAAAGGCAGGCGCTAAGGTCTTGGCAGGAGGTACGTATCAGGATCGCTACTACCAAGCTACCGTGATAATGGATGTAAAGCCGGAAATGGATGTTTTCAAGTCTGAAATTTTCGGTCCAGTGGCACCGATCACAGTTTTCGACAATATAGAGGAGGCGATCGAATTGGCGAACAGTTCGGAATATGGATTGGCTGCGTCTATTCATACTGAGGCCTTGGCGACGGGGCTAGAGATTGCGAGGAGTTTAAAGACAGGAATGGTCCATATCAATGACCAACCGATCAACTGTGAGCCACATGTTCCTTTCGGAGGGATGGGGGCTTCGGGTAGCGGTGGAAGGTTTGGCGGACTTGCAAGTATTGATGAATTTACTAAGTCGCAATGGATTAGTATGGTTGAGAAGCCAGCTAGTTACCCATTCTGAGTTGACAATAATAAGTAGGAGAGATATATGGATGCGCTACGTTATTACCTGATTCCTGTTGTAACTGCCTGCGGGCTGATCGGATTTTACTATGGCGAAGATTGGGTTTGGCTTGGCGCCGCCACGTTTCCGGCGCTGATGGTGCTTGACATCCTTCTGCCGAAGGATTTTGCGGCCCGAAAGGTCAATGCGTTTTTGGCATACCTTCCTTTATATTTGCAATTGCCAATGATGATTGGACTATATGGCTTCTTGATCTGGGGAGTCCGAGAGGGGCGTATCGATCTTGGTGAGCCCTCACAAGTGATAGGATGTATTCTTTCCTTGGGTTGGCTGAGTGGTGTGCCTACTCTGCCGGTCAACCATGAGCTGATGCATCGCCGCCACTGGTTGCCGCGTAGGATAGCGCAGCTATTAGGCACGTTTTATGGTGATCCGAGCCGGGATATTGCACATGTCAATACGCATCACCTTTATCTAGATACGCTTTATGACAGTGACACTCCATACCGTGGCCAAACTATATATAGTTTTGTGTTCACTGCAACGGTAGGTTCTGTCAAAGACGCACTGAAGATCGAGGCCGAAATTTTGCGCAAAAGAGGGAAGTCGCCTTGGCACCTCTCCAACAGAGTATATCAATACCTTGCGCTCCTGTTTGCCCTGCCTTGCTTGGTTGCGTACTTGGCAGGACCGGCTTTAGGGTTGATGACGGTTGCTGCAATGATTGTAGCGAAAGGACTTGCCGAGGGTCTTAACTACTTTCAGCACTATGGATTGGTGCGGGACCCCAATCAGCCCATCCTTCTACATCATGCTTGGAATCATATGGGCAGGATCGCTCGTCCGCTAGGTTGCGAAATTACTAACCATATCAATCACCATTTGGACGGATATACGCCGTTTTATCAACTGCGCCCGGAAAGGGAGGCCCCGCAAATGCCCTCGCTCTTCCTCTGTTTCCTGCTAGGGCTAGTGCCGCCGCTTTGGTTTAATCTTGTTGCGAAACCCAAATTGAAGGATTGGGATCTGCAATATGCCACGCCCGGTGAGCGAAAGTTGGCCGTGGAGGCTAATAAAAGTGCAGGCTGGCCACTAGGTTAATAGCAGTCAACGTGTAGAATTTTTTTGATGTTGGCCGTAGAAGCCTATGGAGCAAAATGGCTCTACGGCCTTTTTTATCAAAAGAATTTGTGTGCCGGCGGACGCGTCATCTCCCCTGCTGCCATAAACGCCTGGAGCAAAGATGTCGTTCTGGTATTTGCACAAGTAATGACCACGAAGTTTTAATGATGGACGCTTGAATATGTTTGAGAAAATCATTGGCCTATTTGCTCCTTCTCGAGAACTAACTGTTTCTGTGAAAGAGCAAGGAGTGAAATTTAAAGTTCCACGAGGTCTGACAATTTTGGAAAGTGCGCTGCATCAAGGGCTTGCGTTTCCACATGAGTGCAAAGTTGGAAGCTGTGGTGCGTGTAAATATAAACTAGTCTCGGGGAAGATAGGCGAACTGGCATCATCTGCTATGGGGCTAAGTGGTGATTTATATCAGTCTGGATATCGACTGGGTTGCCAGTGTATACCTAAGGAAGACTTGGAAATTGAACTGGATGCACCACTCGGAAGGGCTATTATTCCTGAAGAGACCACAGCCTCGATTAGTGAACAGAAAACTCTGGCACATGATGTAATCGGATTGACTCTAATACCAGAAAAACCAATATCTTTTAATCCTGGTCAGTATGCTGATATTGAATACACAGAACTGTCTGTTGTAAGAAGTTATTCATTTTCGACTCCACCCCAAGCTGACGGCAGCCTGAACTTTCATGTCCGCGTAGTCCCAGGAGGCGTTTTCAGTGGTTGGCTATTTGGTGGTGATCGAGCTGGGACCACCGTGACGTTGCGAGGCCCGTATGGACAGTTTGGGTTTCATGAGAGCGATGACGTGATGGTCTGCGTGGCTGGGGGAACGGGGCTCGCACCCATTAAATGCATTTTGGAGAGCATGACCGGAACCCAGCGCGAGCGTGATGTTTTTTTATTTTTTGGGGCGCGGCAGCAGCGTGATTTATATTGCCTTGAAGAAATTCAAGCGCTTCAACGGGATTGGGGTGGACACTTCGAGCTTATTCCAGTGTTGTCCGAAGAACCGGCGACATCGTCCTGGAAAGGAAAGCAAGGCATGGTGACTGAATATTTTCAAGAATACCTGCAGGGGCGGTCGTGTGAAGCATATCTCTGCGGGCCACCACCGATGGTTGACGCAGCTGAAACCGAGCTTCTTCGACTTGGTGTAGCTCACGGATCGATATATGCAGATCGTTTTTATAATCGAACTACTGCGACCATGCAGTAATGCTGGAGCGAAAGAGGGAATTACCTTTTTGGTTAAGCGCATCCGGAAAAGAGTGTGTTGAGCTTGGCGCGAGATGATGGGTGGTTTTTAAACTGTATGATGATTCAAAAACGGAGATGAAAATGAAAATAAAAGCAGCAGTTGTTCGTCAAAAAAATGGTCTATTTGAACTCGAAGATTTAGTCCTTAATGAGCCCGCTGAGGATCAAATTCTGGTTCGAGTGGTTGCGACGGGAATGTGTCATACCGATCTGATTTGTCGTGATCAGCATTACCCGGTTCCTCTTCCAATGGTGTTTGGGCATGAGGGGGCAGGCGTGGTTGAGAAGGTTGGATCTTGTGTCAAAAAAGTACAGCCGGGCGATCATGTTGTTTTGACTTTTTATACTTGTGGTGGTTGTGAAGCATGCCTTTCCGGTGATCCCACAAGTTGTGCCAACTCTTTCGTCCCCAATTTTATGGGGCGCTCAGTCACCGGTGAGTGCACCATTCATGAACACGATGGAGAGGAAGTTGGGGCGAGTTTTTTCGGGCAGTCTTCCTTTGCGACCTATGCTTTGTCTTACGAACGCAACACAGTGAAGGTCACTCAAGACGTCCCACTTGAACTCCTTGGGCCGCTCGGGTGCGGCATTCAAACTGGCGCAGGGTCTGTTCTCAATGCACTCAATCCTCCTGCGGGCTCCGCTATCGTGATCTTTGGTGCTGGGGCCGTAGGTCTTTCTGCAGTGATGGCTTCCGTCGTGGCCGGATGTACGAAAATCATTGCTGTCGATGTTAAGGAAAATCGCCTGAAATTAGCTCATGAGGTTGGGGCGACCCATGTGATTGATGCAACCAATACTGATCCAGTTGAGGAGATCAAGAAATTATGCGCTGATGGGGCTTCGTATGTGCTGGAAACCAGCGGTTTGCCTTCCGTGCTTTCGCAAGCGATATTGAGCTCCGCCATAGGTGGTGAGATTGGTATTGTTGGTGCACCACCAATGGGGACCACAGTCCCTGTTGATGTTAATTTTTTACTATTTAACCGTAAGCTCCGAGGAATTATTGAGGGTCAAGCTGTTTCGGATATATTTATTCCAAGATTGATTGATCTGTATCGTCAAGGAAAGTTTCCCTTTGATAAGTTAATTAAATTTTACTCATTCGACGAAATTGATCGAGCTGCTGAAGATTCGGAAAAAGGAATAACACTTAAGCCGGTAATTCGTATGGCTTAAAAGGGATAAGAGGTCCTTAAAGCCTCAGTGCGCCGTTCTTACGGATGGCGTACAACCTGCTCATAAGTTGAAAGGCTTATAAATCCAGTTTCATGTTGTTTATGCCAAAAGGAGGCATGATAAGCTGAAATGGTAGTCCATTAAACAAATATAAAAAGATGGTGAAAGGGTATGCGATTTAACATATTCAATAATTGCATTATCGGTCTGGTTCTGTATGTGATCTCATGCTACGCGGTAGCGATGGAGGGATTGTTTCTAGAGGGTTTTGGAGCGGTTTCCAGGGGTATGGGAGGAACGGCCGCATCTTATTATGTCGGGCCTGCGTCAATGATGGTTAACCCAGCGACGATGGGTTTGTCCGATACGACAGGTAAAGTGTTGCTAGGGTTCGACCTGATTACTACGGATATTAGCGCGACGAATCTTGGCACAGGTGAAAAGGTATCATCGAGTACGCACTCACATAATCGAGGGCCATATGTAGCCCCTCAGATTGCCTTTACCAGTAAAGTTTCAAATTGGACCTTTGGTGCGGGCATGTTTGCTCAAGCTGGAGTGGGTGTTGAATATGGTGAATCTAGCTTTTTGTCGCGCGGCGATATTGGTGAGACGGGCTATGCTGCCGGTGCTGATACGGGGCTCGAGAATGCAAGCCCCCCTGTGTCAGAGTAGTTGTCGCCTCTAATTTTCCAGTTAGAGGTATAGTATGGCAGTATCATTTACATCATCGTTTAAGCAGCAAGCGGTAGAGAAAGCACTGAGCCGCAATCTGGGTGTGGGACTTGAGAGCCTTGCCAACGAGCTAGGAGTGGGTTACTCAACCCTCCAGCGGTGGGTCCGGGAATCAAGTGCAGCAATGCCCCTGGGCGCAGCCAATACACGACATCCAGGAGAGCAGATGACAACAGCAAAACGACCACAGGATTGGCGCGCCGAAGAGAAGTTAAGCGTGGTGATTGCCTGCGGGGCACTGGACGATCTGGGTATCAGTGCGCTTTGTCGGGAAAAAGGGATTTACCCTCATCATATCGCGCAGTGGAAAGCAGAATTTGTTGAAGGCGCGTCGGGCAAAGACAAGGCCGATGGCCGCGCACAAGCCAGGCAGCTTAAGGATGAAAACAGGGCGTTGAAGAAGGAGTTGCGCCGTAAAGAAAGCGCGCTGACGGACCTTAGCCGCGCTTCGTGTCCCGAAATGGCGTGAAACGCGATTCAGTTACGGAGTCGGTCACCCCTCCTTTCGACGCTGTATTGTGCGATAGGGCGGGGTGTTTGGGGCGGTGAGTTCTGACCGGCATTCTAAAAACATTACAAATCGAGGATGAATCGATGGAACTTATACAGTGGGCATTCTGGGTGCTGGCGGCTGCTGCTTCGGGCGGGCTGCTGTTCGCGCTGCTGTCGGCAATGAAGGTGCGTTATCCCTCATGGTTCGGCGTGGGGCATGGCGTGCTGGGCTTTGTCGGTCTCATAATGCTGGGATATGCCTTGTATACCGCCGGACCCGACGCCACGATTCCGCAGACGGCATACTGGGCGCTCGGCCTGCTGGGCGCGGCGTTTCTGGGTGGGGCGTTGTTTTTTGGCGTGGTGTTCCGCCAGGCCAAACCCTGGTGGGCGATCCTGAGTCACGGCGGCTTAGCGCTGGCCGGCGTCGTCGTGCTATTTTTTGCCGCTTACTGAGGTGGGGCGCGTCCCTTCCTGGCGACTTGCACCATTACTGAGCCTCCGGGCCGTCGACGTGAGCAACCTGTCGTTTTCGGGGTATTGCGAAAACGACAGGGAGTAAGGACTTTATTCGTAAGCACTTACTGATACCGAGCATTCTGGAATGATCACCACTGGCCTCTTGTTTGGGCGTTCAGGCTGTAGAAAAATATCTCAAACCCACGCCACCGTTGAATTCCTATTGTAAAATAAACGCTTCACCCGCTCGCTTATCGGTTCGTTTATGGCCAATTATCTTGATGACAATCTCCACCAAAGTGTATTTCTCGATATAAATTATCTGGAAGTACTTGGTGATAATACGTTTGAGTTTTGCCTTTACCAACTGATGACTCATACCCTTGATCTTCAGGCGTTTGATAAGCGATATAAAAATAAAAATGTGGGCCGCAAAGCCTAATTGAATAATATCACTGTATACCCTATTAAAAGACGGCATGAAACCAAAGTTATACGCGACTAATAAAAAATAAAATCAATAGCTTATAGTTACACATCGGTTGATTTATCCGAAAACAGTCAAGCACCCAAAGATCAGCAGCTGGGCCTGTTTGCTGACCGTACATCCTGTCATCGCTGGTGGCCAAACCAGTTCCGGGTATTGCTCTCAGGGCTCGCATACACCCTGTTGGAGGCTATGCGTCGCCTCACACTGGAGGGCACCGAGCTGGCCACCGCTCAACCCGGCACCATCCGGCTGAAATTATTTAAAGTCGGCGCCGTCATTCTGCGCAACACCCGCCGTATCCGCTTCCTGCTCAGTTCCAGCTATTCCCACCAAGCACTCTTCACTCAAGTCGCCTCAGCCCTCAATACTTCCTGAATCCCGCTGAGTGCTGTCCCCGGCACGTTGACAAACAATGGGGGTAAGGGGGAGGTGCGCCTTGGCAAAACAAAACTGAGTAATATTCGATCAACCCGACGCAAAAAGGCTATCCCATACCGTTAGGCATCGTCATTGGCGCACCAACGCGACACTCGTGAAATATCCGGGTTAGATAAAAATTTGAGGTCAATTAAAAATGTATCGCGGCTCAAGCACCGTCTGCGGGTGACTTTCAACCAATAGCGGTATATATGATTTTTTCGTCAACAGAAACAGCTTATTAATCGGGTTAAGATCCTTGCAATGTGAGGTATCAGATCTAGACTTAACCATTCCAGCTAATCGCTGTATGTCGACTATATGGAAAACCCTGCTGCGTTCACGACGTCATTTTTTACGAATCATGGGTAGTTTTAGCCACCCGCGCAGTACTGGGACAGGGATATGCAAACCTTCTTCAGGCTTCAGCTGGAAGCCTGGAAGCACGTCTACCAGACACTCAAAGGCTATTTGTGCCTCAAGTCTTGCCAAGGCTGCACCCATACAGAAATGGACGCCCTTTCCCAACGACAAATGATCATTGGGGCTTCGCTCTAGAATAAAGCTTTCCGGGCTTTCAAAATGCCTCTCATCCCTATTAGCTGAGGCAAACATTATCCAGACATTGTCATTCTTTTTGAATTTCTTTCCCTTGTATTCAAGATCTCGAGTTACTCGACGGAAGAGCCCATTTACCGGCCCTACGTAGCGAAGTGCTTCTTCGACAAACTGAGGAACCAAGGTCTTATCGTTTTGTAACTTTTCGATAATCTCGGGTTGCTCTTGGAGTACAACCGCAGCGTTTGTTATTAAATTTGTAGTGGTCTCGTTGCCGGCAATCCACAACAATTTACTAAACCCTAAAAGTTCATTCGGTTTTAGCTGGCCGCCATCTTCATCGGCCAATTTAACGAGCGACGATATCAAGTCATCTGCAGGATTGAATCGCTTTTCCTCGATAATTTCATATAAAGTATCGTTCATTTCAGTTGTAGCATTAAAACGCTGTTTTTCTGTATAGCTTTCGCCAGCACCAATTCCCAATGCCTCATTCCAAAATTTTAGCCGATCGTAATAATCCAAAGGAATTCCTAAAAGCTTTGCGATCACAGCCACTGGTAGTGGGCTTGCAAAATCTTTGTATAGATCCACCGCTTTTCCTGCAGATGATTTACTCTGTAAGTCAGCCATCAATTGAGCTGCTAATTCGCGTATTTCAGACTCCAATTGCGCTATACGACGTGATGTGAAGCTTTTAGAAAATATAGAGCGCAACCGGGTATGTTCTGGCGGGTCGTTTTGAATCATCGGCAAAAAGCCTACGACGTCCTCAGCTGAAGTATTATCCGCTCGCAAACCACCGCCTGGACCGCTCGAAGATGAAAAGTCTTCCGGCCGCTTTGCGAAATTATCCACGTCCTCATAGCGAGTGACTACCCAAAAATTGAATTCCTCGCTCCAATACAGCGGGGCTTTCTCTCTCAACTGTTGCCAGTACGGCTCAGGATTGTCGATATAATCCGGATCCAGCATGGGAAATAATTCTGTTGCCACGGTCTTCTAGCTCCTGCTCATCAACGTGTCTGCCTTTTCTATTCGAAAATATAGCAATAGACCCCTTGCGTAAAAATAGCGATATCTGACGGAATGATGGATATGTGTGATCTAGAGAAGTCGTGAAGAACATGCGAATAATTCTAGACTCCACCCACTCTGTATTTTTAAAATAGAACGTCAACAGCCAACAACAGTTTGTCAGCCTCGGCACGCGGACTGGTAACGCCTCAGTGAGTAGATCCCCGCAGTGGTTTAGTAAATTATCGCAGGTCTTCGGCAAAGTCGGAGCCACCGAAGTCAACAACCCAGTAAGGATGGGGTGCTGCAAAGACGGACAAGAGCGAGACGGGTTGCCCGGCTGCATCAAGAGATCAACGAACAAGTGGACACCTTCTTGGAGAAATTATTTACGTTATCGGCATTGCCGGAGGTCGATTTTAAGTTGATAGTGCAAGCCGAAGACTGAGTAACGATACTGCCAAATTAATTAGATATTTTTTAATATTCGGCGAGAAAAATTGAAGTATTGAACCCGTATTAGACAAGGAAACTTATGATGCTATTCGTGAATAAAAACTCAGTGCTTTTGCTTAGTCTTTGGCTCGCCGCATTCTGCGCGATTGCCGACAGCCCATTCACAGCCGGCCCTTGGGAGCAGGTGAGGGAACGGGACGGCATAACGGTGTACCAGCGGGAAGTGCCCGGCTGGGGTATCAAAGAAGTCCGCGCTACTGGCAACGTTGCCGCTTCTATGCAGGATTTGTTGGAATTCATCAGTGACGTGAAGTATTACAGCAAAATTAACGAAATCGTTTCGGTAGCTGGCGTAGTCCAGCAGAACGATCCGGAGAAGGATTATTACTTCATTGTCCTCGATATTCCCTGGCCGACCACCGATCGCTCCGCCATATATTCCCGACAGGTTAGCGTCGACAAAGAGAAGCAGCGTATCACTATCTCCGATAAGGCCGATAGCGAATTGGATATCACACCAGCGATGGAAGACACAGTCCGTATCGTGCGGTCAATGCAGGAATGGAAACTGCAGAAAATGGACGACTGCACCACGAAAGTCTCTTTAACCTCACTGACTGACCCAAGTAGCCCTATCCCGGCATTCCTTATCAATTCGATGTCGGTTGACGCGCCTATGCAGTCGATTGCCAACCTTCAGAAACTCTTGCGTATTCCGGCGAAGTTGAGCGCGCATCCCGTTGACGGTGACCGGTGTGCTCATACCCTTAACGCTGGAGCGGTTGTCTTACTCTGAGCAGTCACGATCCCCCTGTGTCAGGCTAGTTGTCGCCTATTTTTATTTCAAAATTTTGGAGACATCATGCCAGCATTATTAGTAGATCTAGAAACAAAGGAGCGTGGCCGAATTTGGTTGCTACCGCCCTATAATTATTCCTTGAGACGAGTCGGAATATGCAGCTCAAACAAATTCAGCTGAATCACTCTCAATATCCGCTGTACCGTCCAGCCCGTTCGCGCGCTGTGACTAGCAAAGGCCACGAGCAAGTAGGTAATCATCGCGATCCACAGCTGCGTGAGGACTTTTGTTTAATGCTCCGTTAAAACTCATAAATGATATCAATGCCGTAGGTGCGTGTTTCACCCCAAATAACGGCCCGATCACTGTGCGGTATGTTATCAATGGCGGTTATGACATACTCCTCATCGGAGAGGTTTTTGCCCCAGAGTCCGAAGTTCAGTGTGCCAAAGTGGCTGACGGGCACCCGGTTGAGGCTCAGGCGGCCATTCCACAAGCCATAGCTGCTCCCAAAGGTGTTCACAGCATTTGCCAAGCGCGGACCACCATTGCGCTCGTCCATAAAGTTGTAGCTCACATTCGCTGATAGCACGCCCCAGTCCCAGGCGCCGATTGTCCAGTCTGCAGAGGCAGAATAGCTGTGCTTGGGTGCGGAGAAGAAAACAAAGGTGTCTGTAATATCATTACCGGCATTATCTAGAGCCTTGGTAATCTCGGCATCGAGGTAGGCGTAGTTGAACATCAGCATGAGGTTTTGAGTTGCCAGGAAGGTGATATCGGATTCGAAGCCCTTCATTTTCGCCTCGCCGGCATTGGTGACCTTTGTGTCGGCGATGGTGCCGGCAAGAATGAAGTTAAGCTGCATATCTGTATATTCACTGTAAAACAGGTTGGCATTAATCCGCAGGCGACGACCCATCAGCTCACTTTTGACTCCAGCCTCAATAGAGTCCACGTGCTCCGATTCGAAGCCATCAGCAAAGCCGAAGCCGTAAACGATGCCGTCGGCTGCGGGCTGGTCGGTGTCGTCACCGCGCCCTTCGGGGGTAGTGAAACCTGATGGCGTGCCGGTGGAGCCGCGCTGAGGGTCTCGGGTGTTGAATCCGCCCGACTTGTAGGCTTGGACATACTTGCCGTAGAGGTTGATGTCATCGGTAAGGTCATATTCGGCAATAAAACTGAAGGAGCTGTCAGTGAAATCCTTCGACGCAAAAATGTTGTCAAAGGCGCGGTCGCCCGGCACCAAAAAGTCTAGCCCTGCCAGAATGGGTGCCAAGGGGCCGAGGGTTTGAACGTCGAGGGCTTGGTTCAAGATGCCGATTTGCAGGTAAGTTTTGTCGGTCTGATTTTTTAGTGCCTGCCTAGAGTCCTTGGAATAACGACCGCCAAACGTCAAGCTCAGGCGTTCATCGAACATGCTGGGGGTCCACGTAAATTGGCCGAATACCGCCTTAGCAGTATTTTCGATTTCGTAGCGCTGAGACAGCATGTTGATGATTGTGACGTCGGTAAGATTAAGCACGGTTCCCACGATTGGCGCCAATATTGGCTCCAATACTGGAAGGAGGGTGTCGCTTAGCTCCGAGCTAAACTGGTGGTGGAGGGGAGAATTGTCTTCGATTGCCTTTTCTTCGAAATAGTAGGCCCCGACGATGTACTCCACGGAGTCGTTAAATAACGACCCTGCAAATTGCAGTTCGTGGGAGGTCTGTTCCTGCTGTATCACGGGCACCACCAGTGGCAGACAATTTTCTCCGGTTTCCGCTCGTGCGGCTGGGCCACAGAATTCGTGAGAATCGGTGCGGTAGCGACCCGAGCCGATACCCCCGCCGAGGTCAGCGTAGGAGGCGTCGTAAAGCTCCCGGTATGCGGCGATATATTTCACCTGCACATTTTCAAAGCCCTTCGTTAGAATGAGCGAGTGCCCCTCTATCTCGGTTTCCGAGGTTTCCATGGGGCGGAAGGTTGCCATTGAGTCAAAGCGGTCTTCACTATGTTTGGCTTGGGTAACCGAGAATTCTCTGACCGGCTCTGCCTGCCCTTTGTTTTGCTCTGCGGGGCGAATCGACTGATACACGTAGTTGATGTATTCATATTCAGACTTGTCGTAGGCGTAGTCCAAGGTCGTTGTATCGCTGATATCCCAGCGGAGGTCTATGCGGTAACCTTCGACTTCACGGTCGCCGAAATCGCCGCCCGGGCCAGTATTTTCGATAAAGCCATCTCTCTTTGTAGTCAGGTAAGCGACCTTGGCTGCCAGGGTGTCGCCGAGTGGAATATTAGCGGTGGTTTTGGAGCTGAACTGGTTGCGATTACCAACAGTGAGTTTTTCTTTGAATTCAAACGCTTCTGTCGAGGGGCGCTTGGTGATCAAGTTAATCGCGCCGCCCGTGGTGTTTCGACCATACAGCGTGCCTTGAGGGCCGCGCAACACTTCAATGCGTTGCAGCTCGGCCACATCGAGTGCGGTACCGGTGGAGCGCGCAATGTACACACCGTCTACGTAAATACCAACCGGCGGATCCTGAGTGACCTGAACGTCGGCGATGCCAATACCGCGAATAAAGATACGTAAGGTCGCGTTATTGATGGGGAAAGGTTCGATGGTCAGGCTGGGTACTTTTGAGCCGATATCATTCAGATTGTTGATGCCCTCGATTTCAAGGCGCTCTTCACCAAAGGCGGTTATTGAAATTGGTGTGTCCTGAAGTGATTCGTCTCTTTTCTGTGCAGTGACGATAATTTCTTCTAGCCCGCGAGACGAATTTTTTTCCTGACCGTAGCTCACCTGAGAGGCCGTACCAGTGAGTAGAAAAAATCCTGTAGAAATAGCTACTATATTCTTCACGTGAATTTCCTTTGATATTTTTTTATTGTATTGAATAATCATTATTACTAAAGCGATGATCGGATTCGAAAGCCCTCTTGTGCAGATAACGCGTGTATTCTTGCATTCGAACAACTGACAAACAGACACAGCGCGCGAATTATCCGAGCGCACCTCTGGGTGGAATCAGCTAAGCCGTAACACAAGGGAATCCTTTCCACCGTCAAACGCTTGACCTTGGCCAATGCTGGCGAACGACGACAGACGTATCTATGCAAAGTATGCGCGCCGTCCGATTGTCTAAGACATAAACTCTACTCCGAAAAAAACCTCGTATTGGATGTGTCGAATACGATTTAAGTTCTCAACTCAGCCACGATAGGGTTGTGCCCGTCGTTGTTTCCATGAGTGCCATTTCGACGCACGAAAGCATGAGCAAAGATGTATACGATTCGGATACACTGGAAATATCTCAAATCAGGAGCTGCCTAGGTTCAGGTTGACAGACAGGGCTGGTACCTCTTTTAAGATCTCAATGTAGCAACAAACATTTCTTCGTAGAATGTTGTCATATGGATAAATGATGGATTTATGTGATACGAAACTTGGCACGCTGAGCTATTATTATGCTGGATAGAATAAGTGTCTTTTTAGAGTCAGGTACAGTTTATGAAAGAAAGTGGAAATTTCCGTGTAGATCTGGTCAGTTGCGAATATGTTTGGGTAAATAAGAATATTGGCAATGTCCCCATGAACACCAAAGAGTGGTGTCTTTACTATAATGCCGAGGTTACCGCGGCTTTGAAGTATGAAGGTCGCCAAATTTTTCTTGAGCCAAATTGGATCTATTTAATACCGCCGCATACGGAGGTATACGGCACACTACTTTCATCGTCGTTTCAGTTGGTACTTTATTTCTATCTACCATCTCTTCACATCAACATAGAATCCGGTATCTACAAGGTTCCAGCGATAGACATAGTGATTGATCGGGTTACTCGGCTCAGCTCTATGGCAAAGAAAGATCGATATGGCTTGATTGGACAACTTTATAGCAATCTTTTAGTTAGTTACACGTTAAGCCAATTAGATATCACATTGTCTAAAAGAACAGTAATCGATCATCGAATTCAAAAATCAGTAGCCTACCTGAATCAGTCTTACACACAGCATATCTCCATCGAAAATCTCGCTCAAAGTCAGAATATGACAAGAGAAGCTTTTAGTCGCCTTTTTAAGAAAGAAATAGGTAAGCCACCTTTCGATTACATTAGCAACCTAAGAATGAATAAAGCACGATTGCTTATTCAAAATTCAAATCAATCGATTAAGTCAGTCGCACAAGTGGTGGGATACGACGATCAATACAATTTTTCCAGGGTTTTTAAAAAGCATTATGGCATGTCGCCAAAATCTTACAGACTATCCCATCCTAAAGAGTAAACTAGGTAGTAAGGTGGAACTTATGCGAGGCTTGCCCGCACTGCTATTGGGCGTAGCTACCGCCACAAGCTGAACGAACCGGCTGAAGGCGCGATACGGACGTATGAATGCTTCGGTCGGCGGCGCTGCCAGTAGCAGCCGCCAGCTCAGTACTATAATTACTGCAATTTGTAGCGCAGTCGCTTCACCTAATCGATTTACAGGATTGTCATCGAATGCAGGTTGCAGATACGGAGAGATCGCCTCACGATTTCGTTTTGTGATCCGATGAGATCGGCGGCCAACTCCCGTTAAAGACTATGTTAAAGCTGCTTGCAGCGGCTAACTGATCTTAACGGTGTTGTTATTTCAATTTTTATCAGACCTGATATTTACGGGCTCATTAACGCCAAATGATTTTCGCCACTGTTCGATATATGTCCACGACCATTTTCCCGCTGGAATCACATCATAAGCAGGATCAAAGAATTTTGATGACACACCAATTCCTTTGCGGAAGTAGTTCAATAGTTTAATAGTATCAATCATTGCATTAAAACGATAATTCTTAGGCGAATACAGCCTCTCAAGCTCAAGGATTATTTTCCAGCAATCGGGAATAAATTTAAATACTATATTGTAAGCAGCACGTATACGTGTTTTGTATGAACTATCGAGATTAGATAAAAGACTAATGGTTACAGAGTGATGTTCTAATTCTTCACACCAGTGCCATTTAAAAACTTCGAGAACCTTTTTATCGACTGTTTGATCTTTATAAAAACCGGTATCGATAAAAGTTAATTTAATAACAGAAAAAAATAGATGCTCCAATGCGGCTGCAATGGCCAAATTATCCAGGATGGATAGATCTTCAGTTAGTCCGCGCATCGTTTTTTCTAGGCTGGAGTTTTCTCCGATGTCATTAATTCCAAGAGCCTTATTCAGCTTTATATGGATATGTGTGTGCTCTCTTTCTTGTTCTATAAACTCATTAACCAGAGTTTGAAGCCATGAATTACCTTTAATAATTTCCTCATTTTTATAAGCTAACACTGAGCGCATAATATATTTTTCAGCTGAGGGAGTGATCAAGGAAACTGCTTCCCAAAAAACCCGCATATGTCGCGTGTCACACCAAGCATCGGAGGTGTTTTCGAAGTTGAAGTCAAAATTGATTTTTTTGGAATGAAATTGAATAGCTTCTATTGTTTTCATCTGCGTACCCTTTTTTAGCAAAATCAAGCTCAAAGTTTTCTAGTGTGCCGACAGAATCATAGTTGCTTCGGCGTTATTTACGTCTGTAAATCTGAGTGCCTAGTTCGTTATGATAGATATACTAAACAGAAAGTAAAATGAATTAATTGCGTTGTTTAATGGACTTCTGTGATGCGCCCCACTTATGTCGATGTCGGGTTTGGTTGGTTAGCATTACATCCATCTCTCTATTTACCCCTGCTGAATTCGTCGACTGTGTCAATTTCCGATGCAATCGAACGTCTTCCCTTTTTGTTTGAAATACACGTTCAGGAAAAAGCCCGTGGCTCATAGCACAAAAAAGTCTGACGAACCGTGCCAGCAGAGCGCTGGTGCGATGGCTCGCCCGACGTATTACCCTAAACGCTTCAAATGTAGCGGTAGATCATCGACCGGCTTGGGTAGTGGAATAGTCTGAAGCTTTTTTCCGGAATCGGCCGCCAATGAGAATTCATAGCGAGGCAGAAATTGGTGAACAAAGCTCTTGGTCTGCGTCAACGCGAAGTGCATACCGATGCATTTATGGGCTCCGCCGCCGAAGCCGACAAAACTGAATGGATGGCGCTTGTGCTCGTTGCGAGGCTCCAGCCAGCGCTCGGGATCGAAGGTGTGAGGATTATCCCAGTACTCGGCCATACGGTGGGTATACTGGGGCACCAAGAACAGAAGGGTGTTGGCAGGGATGCGATAACCGCCGAGTTCGCAGTCGCGAATGGTTCGCCGCTGAGCTACCATTGCCGAGGGGTGCAATCGCAGAGTTTCCTTCACCGCCGCGTCGGTCAGCGGCATCTTTTCGAGATCGTCGTAATCCAGAAACTCCTTGTCGATCGACATCGCTTCCTCGCGCAAACGCTGCTGCCACTCGGGATTTTCCCCAAGATGCAGCATCAGGTGGCTGAGGGCGCTGGTAGTGGTGTCGTGCGCGGCGAAGAGAAGGAAGCTCATGTGTGCGATAATGTCTTCATCACTGAAGCATTCACCGTCCTCGGTGGTTTCCCTGGTGAAATAACTGAAGGTATCGATGCCGTCGCTGCGACGTCGCTCCTCAATCAACGAACCGAAGAATTCCTTCAGATGGCGCTGGGCCTTTTTCCCCCTAGCGTATTTGGTGCCTGGTATTTCCTTGGCGAAAAAACCCAGCAGGCCGTTGGCGATGTCCAGGAAGGCATGATTCAAATTGGCGGCGCGATCATCGTCTTTGTCCAACCCCACAAATATTGTAGCGGCCACATCCAGCAGGGCTTGCTTTATGGATGGGAAAAATAGGAAATCCTTACGACCGTCCCAGCTTTCCACTGCCTCCTTGAACATAGGCCCCATCGTGCCGAAGTAGCCGCGCATGGCTTCGGTCTTGAACGCGTTCTGAATAATTCGGCGCTGGAAGCGGTGTTCGCCATGGTCCCGCAGCAGCAGCGCTCCTTTGTAGAAGCGGCCCAGAGTGCGCGAGTACCCCATCTCAGCCGAAAAGTTTTTGTCCTTGTCGAGGTAAACCTCCCTGTAAAGATCCGGACCGATCAGCAGTACCCCCTTTAGGTATGCTACTCCTAGCCGCGATATTGGCCCGTAGCGGCAATACTGCCTGTCGATGGTGCCATAAATATCTTTCATCATCTCGAAGAAGTGGCCTATGACGGGACGGCCAAAGGAGCCGGGAATGTGTTTCAGGTCATGGTTGTCTGCGGCCTTCTTATAGTCGTCCAATTCAGTAACGCTCATAATAGAGTTCTTCACCTGTTTGGGGTGTCGGTACGGTTGTGCGAATACATAAAAAATTGGCTCCGCGGCTCTCCAGTCTGCTTATTTGGTTGTTCCGTGTATGCATGTCGGAACATTGGTGGAAGTCCTGCGGTGTGCTCATCTGTGCTGCGATCCTCTGCTTAAAAACCGCCATCTGGCCCACTGAAAGAGAACAGTTCACCCGGTCGTCCTACGAACTTTCAGTCTCCCCGTAATTGGTGACAGCCCAATAATTGGACTTGTGGGTCCAATACAAGTGGGACTTTCGCCCTCAACTGTTGCCTGTAATGCGCAGGATCAACGAGATTATTGGGATCCAGCATGGGAAAAGAATTTTGGCCATGCGCTTTTAGCTCGCGCTCACCAAAGTGTTGGCCTTTTCACGTGGGTAATCTAGCAACAGGCATCTCGGAAAAAAATAGAGACATTTGATCTAAAGATGGATACCTGTGATATGAAGGGTGTGGTGAGATGTGTTTATTCAGTCAGTAAAGATCACGTTTTGTCACGACGTCTAAAAGCAGCTTTGGTGAACGCTTAGGGTAACACTTATAAAAAGCCTCCATCGAGATTGCAATTGAAGGGGATTCCCCGGACTTTCTGCAGACCATGAGTTACTACTTTCCTGCGAACGTTAATGATGCCATTGCTGTTGGTTCATCTGGAGAGTTTTGCCACACAACAGCGCTGACCGTATGAACACGTTTTCCGCTTCGAACGACAGTGGCACGGCTAAACAAACTTTTATCACCTAAGGCAGGACGAAGGTAGCTCGTGTTTATAGAAAGCAATACGCACTCTTTAGTCTTAGCAGAATTTATGACGGCGAGCGTCCCGGTCAGCTCAAGAACACCTGAAACTACGCCTCCGTGCCACGCACGCAACAGTGGGTTACCCGTAAAAATATTCTGCCACCGGGTTACGCACTCCGTCTCTGGCATTGAAGTAATTATTTCGGTCCCGTAGTTACAGGCATAAGGCGTTTCTTCAAGAAAATCGATAAGCTTCTGGTTTATCATTCGGCGTGCCTACTGCATTTCCATGCCAAGCACGGGGCCCGGCGTGTCAGATTTAAATATCCCAACAGCGTTGCAGCACATTATTTTTGAATTTACCTGATAAGCCGCCGCACCAACATAGATAAAATCCTCCGCATATTGATAGCAACTAGCTTCGATAACCAAGCCCCTCCCAGGCTCAGGTTTGCGCATGTAATCGACTCTTAGATTCACGGTCGCGATGGCTGCCGGCTTGCCGAGATGAAGCATCACCGCACAGCCGCAGGCGCTATCAATGGCCGTCGCTATTGCGCTTGTATGAAGACTGCCATTTTCTATTGAGTCAGCATGCTTACTCTGAAAAGGAAGATGAATTTTAGCGATATCTCTCTCTATTTTGGAGCGTCAATCCAAGGTCACGATGCGTACCAATATGCGTGAAGAACATATCAAATAACTTTTCAGTGCTGTCAATACCAGTTTTTCCTTGCTCAAACACCATATCTTCCTCATTTAGATATTTAATAAGGCTCCGGATGCTCGAGGCATGCCTAGCATAGCATCGGTAGCTGCACGAAAGTCACAGCGTCGCGGAAATAATTATCACTAAAAGTCCTTGCATCTTCTCTGTTTGTCCGAACCTGCAATTAGGTAAGCTCACGGATGCCGACCATACGTGGCATATACGAATCCATTTCGCTACCCCCATCATTGTCAAGCTCTACCTTCCCGGTTAAATTCTCGCTCACCTTGGCTAACATAGCGATAAATTGCTCACACTGCTCAACACTAAGCCCGCGCAGTGCATCGGAGTAAAGTCGTATTGATTTTGCACGCATTGGCGCGACTAGCCGATCAAAAGCTTTAGTGATGTATATAAGATTGGCCCGCCTGTCTTCAGAGTGTGGACGCCGCTCTATCAGGCCCTTTTCCTGTAGGCGGTCGACAACTTTTCCCAGCGTGGCCCTGTCCATATCGGCCAATTTCGCAAGATTAGTCTGTGTGTACCCATCTTCCCGATAAAGCTGTGCAAGCACAAGCCACTGTGCTCGAGTCAAACCCAAGTGTCGGATACGAGCATCGAAGGCCCGCCTCATCAGGCGTGCTGCATCGTCTAGCAGGTATCCCAAATTCCACTCTAGATCCTGTCGCTTCATGGAATAACCTCTGTTTACATATGTTATGTACACTTATATTATGCATAACGCATTATTGCAAGAGGGTATTCAATTGCGCCTCATAAGCAAATCGATTTTTCTTGTGTTGTTGCTACCGATCGCCGCTTTTCACATTGACAAAGCAACTGCATCGGCAGAGAACGACCTTACTGAGCAAACGCCGCCGTCCGCGCACGCTCAACTGCCCCAATTAGCCTTACATACCGTCACTACAAAAAACGTTGTTAAGTCTATTTTAGTAACCGGTACGATAATGGCGGCGAAATCCAGCAATATTGGCCCAATGATCGAAGGAACGATAGAGAAAATCTATGTGCGCGTTGGCGATCGAGTAAACGCTGGCGACGCCCTATTTCGAACGCGGGACGTCGTGCTCAAGTTACAAAAGCAGGAACTTGTTGCTTCATCCGCCCTATACGCGGCCGAGCATAGAAAAGCACAGATTGAATTTAAACGGGTTTCCAATCTGCGCAACAAGGGAGTGGCGTCAGAAGCACAATATGATACCGCGGCCGCCGCTTTAGAAACTGCGAGAGCTCGTGTCGATATTACAAAGTCAAAACTCGCACAAGTTGACCAGAGTCTCGAAGATGCTATCGCCCGCGCGCCCTACCCCGGAGTGATCACTGAACGGTTTGTGGACGAAGGCGTTTTCATCTCAAGCCGAGTTTCTGGCATGGGAAACTCGGCTGTAGTCCAGGTAAAAAAGGCTGATCCTGTCGTAGCGGTCTGGAGTATACCTGCCAAATACTTACCTGAAATCACGTTAGGGACGAAAGTCGGAATCCATATCGATGGTATACCGGATGTAATTGAATCCGAGATTCACATTATTAACGATCGAATCGATATAGGCTCTCGGTCAATTGACGCCCGTTCAGTTATCAACAATGACGGCTACAAAATCAAACCAGGCCTTTTCGCGCGAGCCGAGATTTTTCCCAAGCCGCACAAAGTCGTCCTCCTCCCCCGTTCTTTATTGCGTGGCCCGCCCAACGATCCCTATGTCTTGCTCTACGATAATGGCAAAATACAAATACGCCACTTAACAATACGTGACCACAACGCTGATTCGGTTGAGGTGCTTAGTGGACTAGAGGCCGGCATGCGCGTATTGCCGCGCTCACACCGTACTGACGTTTCTGACGATCTCGGCATGACCAGCCAAGAAGGATTGGAAAACTGATGTGGATTTCCGATCTCTCTATTCGACGACCGGTCTTTGCAACCATGCTAATCGGAGCACTGGTTGTACTTGGATCGATTTCGCTAGTGCGCTTAGGTGTTAATTTTTTCCCCGAGCTGGACATACCCTACGTATCTGTAACCACAGCGCTGGAGGGAGCATCTCCGGAAACTATCGAGACCGAAGTCACTGATGTTATTGAAGAAGCGGTAAACACCATAGCGGGTCTCAAGCTCCTCCGCTCTGTGAGCTCGGAAGGACTGTCGCAGGTCTTTCTCGAATTTCAGATGGAGGACAACCTCGATGTTAAGGTCCAGGACGTCCGGGACAAGCTGGACCTTGCACGGCGTAACTTGCCCTTAGATATCGAGCCACCCATTGTCGAGAAGGTCGACCCTGCATCTGCGCCGATTTTGTCCGTCATGATCGCAAGCAAAGTTCCAATCAGTGAGCTGACAGTGTTTGCGGAAGACATTGTTAAGAACCGCCTCCAACGCGTCGCTGGCGTTGGAACTGTAACCGTAATTGGCGGACGTGAACGGCAAATACGAATTTGGCTAAATGCAGAACGCCTGCGCGCTTATGCCTTAACCGCCGATGAAGTAGTTCAGGCTATAAAACGAGAACATGTGGAAGTACCGGGCGGCCGCATCGAAACCAAGAAGAAAGATCGTGAATTTGGCGTGAAGACAAAAGGCGAGGTCGGATCTGTCCGCGAATTCGAAGAGCTCATCGTCGCCTTCGACCGCCAAGCGCCTATTAAGCTCGGTGACGTGGCCCGCATCGAGGATGGGCTGGAAGATGAACGCACCTACGCAGAGCTGGACGGTCGCATCGGTATTTCTCTTGATATTCGGCGGCAGTCTGGCACAAACGTCGTGGCTGTCGCCAACGCCGTTAAAGAGGCACTCAATGAGGTGCGGGCGTTAGCCCCCGAGGGAACCACTATCGTCACGGCTCAGGACAGATCTCTTTTTACCGAGGCCAGCATTCGAGACACATTTTCGGACATGATTTTCGCCATCGGTCTCGTGGGTATCGTCACCTGGTTCTTTCTACTCAGCATAGGTGCAACCCTGATTGTATCTATCGCCATGCCATGTGCATTAATAGCCACATTTTTTGCCTTCTATACCGCGGACTTCACCATCAACATGATGACGCTGATTGCCCTCGCCATGGCCATCGGTCTTCTGGTGGACGATGCCATCGTTGTGCTTGAAAGTATTCAGCGGGACGTAGAAGGTGGCATGAGCCCCACGGACGCAGCCTCCCATGGAGTCGATCGAGTGGGCGGTGCGGTCATTGCGGCGACAGTAGCAATCATGGCAGTTTACGTGCCCATCGCTTTTATGGAAGGCGTGATTGGCCGATTTTTCCGTGAATACGGATTAACGGTAGTCTTTTCCATTGGTGTGTCGCTACTCGTGTCGCTCACACTCACACCTGCGCTGTGTGCGCGAATTTTAAAACCACAAGCGCACATAGGCGGCATCAGCTCCCGAATCGATAGGAGCCTGTCACGCCTGGAAGACTGGTATGGTCGAATGCTGAACATCTCCATTCGCTACCGCTATTTTGTGGTCACAGCCGCGCTGGGTTCCGTGGTGATTGGCGTGCTCGTCGCACAACGCCTGGCCATCGATTTCGTCCCTTCGTTCGACAGATCAGAGTTCATCGCTGACGTCGAGTTGGAGCAAGGCACAGGCATATCCCAATCGCGAGAGCTCGCGATGCGCGCCGCCACTGAGCTCGCAAAGATAAAACATGTTGATAACGTATTCTTCACCGTCGGCGGTAGCCAGGCCGAGCAGGTGAACGAGATTAGTTATTTTGTCAAACTTGTCCACAAACAAGATCGCTCGTCGGATCAATTTGACGTGATAGCCGAAGCGCGCAAGGTACTCTACAAGGTCGTACCTGAGGCCAAAACGATCTCTGTTTCTGAAATGCCCATCATGACCGGTGGGGGTCTTACGTCCTTTGATATGGAATATGCGTTGATAGGTCCAGACCTTGGGGAGCTTGAACGGATTACCGAAGAAGTCATGCTACGTATGCGAGAAACCGACATCTATGCGGATATACACTCCACGTACAAAATTGGCCGCCCAGAACTACAAATTGAAGTCGATCGTGCCAAAGCGGCAGATTTAGGCGTCTCGATCAAAGGCCTGGCCAACAACGCGCGTATTATGCTGGGCGGAATGGATGTCACTTCCTATGAGGAAAACGGAGAACGGATCGAGGTGCGCGCCCAGATGGAGGAAGGCGACCGCGCTGACATGCGCTGGGTCGAGCTCATTCAATCGCGGGCATCGGACAAGTCGCTCATCGATCTTGCCAATGTGGCCAATCTCCGCTTTGCTTCAGGCCCAGCCCAGATTGAACGCCAGTCACGATCCCGAAAAATCGGTATTTTCGCCAATACACAACCAGGCGTTGCGCTCGGGACTGCAACACAGGAGCTAGACCGCATCATCGCCGATGTCGGCCTGCCCGAAGGTTATTCCGGCCTATACCTTGGCCATGCCCGACGCATGCAGGACAGCACAGACGCCATTATTTTTGCCTTCGCTCTTGCCCTCCTGTCGCTTTACATGATCCTCGCAAGTTTATTTAATAGCTTTGTGCAACCCCTAATTGTAATGGTCACGGCGCCGCTCTCTTTTATAGGCGCCTTCACGATGCTTTATTTTTTCAATCAGCCCTTGAACATTTTTGTTCAGATAGCGCTCATTGCGCTCATGGGACTTGTTATGAAGAATGGCATCCTGCTAGTAGACCTCGCAAATCAGTTCCGCGAAGCAGGCAAGGCGTCAACGGAAGCGGTCTTGAGCGCGGGCCCTCAGCGATTACGCCCTGTGTTAATGACCGCATTGTCCACTGTCTTGGGCATGGTGCCCGTGGCGTTAGCTAATAGCGATGGCTCCGAACTCCGTAATCCCGTCGGTTTTCTCGTCATCGGGGGAATGTCTTCATCTACCATTCTCACACTTGCTGTTCTACCAGCCGCCTATGTTATCGCGGACGATGCCGCACGATCGCTACGAAAACTTAAAAGTGTAGCGCTAAGGTGTTGATTTGCAATTAAAACTGACCCGTTAGCGAGCGCAGCTTAAATCTGGGCTGGTTTGATGAAGCTGTATTAGCGGGAGCTGGGTGCGATAAGGCTGCACAGGAACTTGAGATACCCTTGCGCTCACTTCGCCGCTGGCGGGATGAGCAAGGTTCGGTGCTTGAAGATAAGCGACCAACGGCAATCCGGCCAGAGCCAAAGAATAAGCTCAGTGAAGCCGAGCGCGAGCAGATATTGGCAACATGTAATGACGAGAAATATGCCAGCTTACCGCCGTCACAGATTGTGCCAAGGCTGGCAGATGAAAGCATCTATCTGGCTTCGGAATCGACGATATATCGGGTGCTTAAAGCGGCAAGCCAGCAACACCACCGAGGCAAAAGCAAAGCACCGGTGAACCGTGCTAAGCCCACCAGTTACAGTGCCTCAGCACCAAACCAGGTGTGGTGTTGGGACAGTGTGCCGTAGAGGCGCCAGTAAACGCCAGCATGGATGCAGGCAAACACTGAGCCATAAGCTCAGCAGGAGATGGTGGTAGGTCCACCGGAGTCGGCTGTCGGAAGCGGGCTCCAAACCG
>NZ_JANZNQ010000002.1 GCF_027257955.1 Zhongshania aquatica
AGAGTATGCAACCGAGTGGCTTTGGTTTTACAATCATGAACGCCCCCATAAAGCCAACAATGGGAAGCCACCATTGATGGCTGCTTAACTTCTACTTTGAGCATCAGCTAAAAATGGGAGGATTACCGGGGTTAATCGACGAGGAAACCGATCGCCCCAACTCCGCCCAATATTCAATTTGCTCGGCAGTACTGCGATGGAAGCGTTTGGCGGTGGATTCGGCTGCCTGCATTAAATCCTGCTGCAAGCGAATGGGGGATGCGGCCTTAGCCATGATCAAGCTCCTTTCAAACTGGATAGGCACAATAGTAGCAGATTGCTACAATTGTGCCTATTGCCTTCAAAACCAAGGAACGGTGGCGGTTTTGGAGAGGCCAAACTGGTCAAACTCACCAGCAATCGGGTTGTCGAGCAGAGGCCCGAACTCGATATAGCGTCTATGCTTGTGGCCGTTTGAACCACTTTGCAGCTCTAGGTAAGGATTATCCAAACCTTTGGTGAACATCTTAGTCTTGTAGTTTTTTACTTCCTCTTCCGTGATCGTGCCGCGTTTTAACAGCCGGTTTAGTTTCGACAAACTCATCGTGGTTTGCTTGCGCGACACGATGCGAAACTTCGAGCCCGCAGGTACGGGGGTAATGTCGTTGACTTTGCAATAACCTTTCATACCGCCGATCCAATCCAAACCCTGCAAATTGTTCAACACTGGTTCTTCACCGTAAATGCGCAAAACGTTACCCAACGTAACCTCATATTTAGGAAAGCTAATGCCGATATTGGTTGAGTTTAAATCGCACAGCGCTTTATGAAATTTGGTGTAGATGGCATTAAGAAGCCGATTGAGCGGCATCTCTGGGTCTGGTTTGATAGAAATTTCAATATAACTATCCATAACTCCTCCTAAACGCGAATATTTGAAACATACGCAAGCCCTTTTTTACCAAGGTAAAAAGGGGACACTCCCGCATTTTCGATAAGTGATCTAATTTCTTGCCCCTTATCTCGGTCGACGTTTATCGAAATTTCTAATTGACCACAAGCTTTAGTCATCATTGAAGTTACCTCACCCTGGCCTTTTATTTTTTCTTTTTTAAGGTATGGATTGCCGTAAACCTTCTTCTTACCTTGAGTAAAACTGGCCATGAAATCTTTCGGTGTTAAACCTGCCACAGAAAATCCCTTAATGTTGCCTTCTATGTTTACTCCCTGCTCATTCAGCCTTACAAGCTTCAAATACAATGTCGAACAATATATAGCTCTAATATCTACTTTATCTTCCTTAATGTATTCAATATCAGAAAAACTCTTCTGCATACTTGGAAAAAGCTCTTTTAACTTGTTATTAGTCCTACTTTCATTAAAAGTCCCAATGGCCTCAAGTACGTTATCCTCAGTCAGACCCAGCTGATCAACTTTGTTGAGAGTAATAGCTTTAAGGCTATTGAATCGCTCAATAATCTTCCTAGGATCAAGATCTACATCACCTATATGTTCTACATTGTTAACTATAAAATCGATCAACCCATTCAAATCAATAAAAGCTAAATTCCACAGCCCATTAGAAAAGTCGGATTTAAACAACCAGTGGTTCGTGTTGATTGGCCCCGTATATGCCTCTCTGTCATAACTGCCTGCCATATTTCTTATATATGTGATTTCATTAGAAAATATAGGTTTATCTACAAATGTTACCAACTCCTCTAGACCTTTTAGAAAATATGAGTCACTCTGTTGCGACTGATATAATTTTCTTTGATCTCCGACTAGCCTACAAAGCACACCAAACACTGTTTGCTTAGTGACACCTACCGCTTTATAGCTATCCGGCTTTTTACGATCATTTAAACTAGAGCTTGCCGCTATAAAAGTTCTTCCGCTTCTTGGCAAAGGTTCATTATTATTACCATCTAAGAACGAGTTACGCCAAGAAGAGTCATATTCAATTACGATTTTCATATACCGCTCCTACTTTGCGTAAAAATACTTTGCAAACTCATTTTGCGGCTCGCTAACAATCTCGGATTCGTTACGTTTTATACGCATCATTTTATTGCTATCGTTATAATCGACAGTGATTTCATCTATATACATGTAGCCTTTTGCTTGACGAATGCTTAAGTCTGATAAGCGCGTCAAAATTTCTTCAACTAAAGATTGAATAGCATCATCATTGAGTAAAATTCCACATTCACCTTCTTCGAAAATAGTTCCTCTTCGTACATAATTTTTATGGTAAGTCGCAACAGGCTTTAAATTGGCATTTAGTGACTGAACAAATTCTTGGACTAAAGCGGCAACTTCTTCGCCTTGTCCTTCCATTACCACCATGCTGGCACGATCAAACTTCTTATCGAGTGAAATGAACTGTAATTGCTCGATACTTATAGATCCATATGAAATATAAAAGGTGTCACCAAACGTCGTCTTGGAAAAGTGTGAATTGCTTTTCTTTTCTTTTCCGTCGTCATCTAACTCTTTAGCTTTAGTGCCTGAACGTCCCATTTGTTCGAAATTACCGTTGCCGAGTTGATCAACGAAGTCTTCGATAAGAAGCGGGCTTGTCCTCTTACATTGACTAGATGGAACTACATACCCTCGAACTAGGCCTGTAATTGAAGCCAATACTTTTTCTAGGTTTTTCTCCTTAGCGCTATGCAGGTCATATGCTTGATCTCTAAACAAATGATGCCGTATACAGTTTTGACTTATATACATAGGGTTTTTCTTAAAATCTATATCTGTAGGGTCTTTTTTTAATTTATAACCTTTTTCACTTAATTCACCTGTCATGTTTGTATAACCACGTAATTTAGGCAAGCTATGATTGTCTACAATCTTCCCATCACTTTGTAATGTTGTCGGCCCATTCCAGTTCACCACTCCGTGTCCTAATGCCGTAATCTTAAAATCAACACTTTTAATACCAGTTACTTTTTCCATCTTTTATTCCTCGTCTTCTGTGGCTTGATTGATTTGTTTAATTGATATTGCACCTATGGGTTGTTTGTCACAAACCGCATAATAAATTGCGTGACTATGCCTTGCACTGTCACCACCTACTTGTAGTAAATCACTGCCCGTATAACTCAAATAAATAGGCGATTCTGGATCGCGCGCTTCATTTAACAACGTATTATCGTTATAAGATTTAGCTCCTCCCATTATGTTATGGTGTTTTTTAAACATGTGTGCCAGTAGGTCTTTATCACTTTGTCCATAACCACGAATGGCATTACTTGAATAGGTCAAATTATCAATATCGCTATCATCATCCAATGGCATCGGATATGCGTACTCATTGAGAAAGTTAATTTTTTCAGGATTACTCAAATCAACAACAGCGAGTTGAACAAAACGATTATCACCTCTTAAAGATCCTTTGCTGATCTTGCTACGCTTCTGATCTTTATTTTTCTTTGGCTGAACCACGATCGGGTCAATCACTTTGGCATTTATCTTATTAACACTTTCTTTTAGTGCTGCAACCAAATCACTTTCAATAAAACGCCTGGTACTGTCTGAGCAATGAAATGCATGATAAAGCTGGTAAATTTCTGGCAAAGTGAACGTGTCGCCATCAAGAGAGTTTAATAAAAACTGGTACCACTCTCGAACCGACTTGAGAACATACATTTTTGATAAAAAACGGGACGCTGGGCTGTTACCTTTTGCGTTTGCAATAGATTCAGGTACAGCAAGGGTATAGACATTTACCTCGTCGTTTTCGCCAAAGCGATCTAAACGGCCTAAGCGCTGTAAACAATCTTCGGCGCTGGTAATCTCAGCCACCATAGCATCACAGCTGATATTCAAAGAAGCTTGTACTATGGGACCACTGCGCAATACATCGAATTTGCGTGAGCCACCACGCTTATAAGATTCAAACACTTCTTCAAACCACTTTTGTTTATCGCTTTTAATAAATTTGGAATGCAGTAATACAGCGTTCTCATTGTACTGATTAGCTATGAAGCTATTTTGTGCTGTAAGCGCCATATTACTAATAACGAAAGTATACCCAGTTTGCGGCGTAAATAATGGATTGGAGGTATCTAGCAAGCTGTCATCAAATACCTTAAATTCAAGCTGGTACTGGCTTCGGTTAAATGACGGCATTACTTTGATATCATCCTTATGAATTCCAAGTAACTGCTCAACAAAGACATAATGTGGCGTGGCTGACACCAACAAGGTATTTGCATGTTGCTCTTGCATTTTTTTCGCCGCAATGAGTTCTGCAAACAGTAAGTTAAACGCAGGCATATTGACATATTCATGGAATTCATCAAATACGATATGGGCGTTTAAGAAATCGATCAAGGTATTAGCTTTAGTATGACTGATCACTGAGCCAAGTATTTGATCTATGGTGGTGATAATAATGTCACCAGAAAAGTTTTCACCCTCTGGTATCGGGTTGTCCCATTGATTATGAAACTTAAATTCGCCGGTATTGATCTCAATTGTGCTATTTGGCAAATATTGTTCTGAAGTCAGCTCATAAAACAAACCTTGGCAAACTTGCACTCTTGGGCACACCCAGATAATTTTCTTTGCACCCTTTAGTTTTGCCCATTCCAAGGCAATTTTAGTTTTACCACATCCAGCAGCACCGGCTAAAACGGCTACATCCTCTGTCGTCGTGAGCTGCTTAGCTATCTCGTGTTGTTTTAAACTGCGGTCACTATTAGGAAAAAAAGAGGCCAGACAAGTCTCTATTTCAGAGCTTATCGCCGAATCAACATCAAGTAGCTCATCAACCATTTCATCAAGAGAACGATTCAATATTGCCTCGTGCAATTCACTTGCTGATAGTGCTGAAATCAACCTGTCTGCAGTTATCACACAAGCACGCACAATATTATTGAACGCATTGGTTTTAACATTACCGCTATTAGCGGCTACCGACTCCTCTAATTCATATTCTTTGTAACTGGGTAAAGCTGGCGCGTCAGGTAAACCGCCTTCCATATCATCTAAAACCTGAACGACAAAAGCCTTCTCCAGTGATGTTATATCCAGCTCACGGTACTTTTTATCAATTCCTGCAACTTGTTTAAGCAAAGACTGAGATCGCTCCACAATATCACTCAGTGCAATATTTTTTTGATTTGAGATGAGTTTTTTGCAAATATCTTTGTAAGTCGTAAAACTATTTTTATCTTTACGATATGGCTTGGCGTGATGCCAATATATGGCATGTTTAATTGAGCGTTTATTAGCTGGATTTATTGCCTTTAATTCTGGCCCATCTAAAAAATGATAAAGCAACAGTGAAATTTCATTATGTCTTGGATGTTTTTCAAAACTGAATTTGGCATCATCAATATGCTGACCATCATCGGCGATAAAACCTTGCTTTTTCGGATTTATCACCCAAGATTGAAATATCGGGTCAATTTTACCAAGATCGTGTAAACAACCAGCAATAAAATTAGCTATCGTAAACTGCGGCGCTTCAGGAAACAGCTTTCTATGTAATTGCTCCGCGAAATAACCTACTGCGAATAGATGCTCAGATAGTGGTTGCAACTTAGTATTGGCATACATTACTCCAGCTTTAGGCTTGTTTGTTATGACATCCATAAAAACCTCTTGTCCAGTTGTATTCACAGGCACCGCTCCCGCGCTATTAAACTTCTGTCTATTCCCCACCACCCAAACCAACTCACTCCTCGCCCTGCTCCTAATCCAGTGACAACTTACTGCCGTATTTTTAGTGGCGGTCTTGCGCAACAGCTTTTTAACTGCCAATAAACCCTCTTGGGTAATCACGGTTTGCCATGTGTTATCCCCAATACGGTCAGCAAAGGCATCGAGCACCCGTCTGCTGCGGGTTATGGCCTTTTTATCGCATTGGCTTACAAAGGTGACCATCATGACCGCTCACCTCCCCCAGCCAGCATGTTTATGATCAATCGAATGATGGTTTCTTTTTGTTGAGGTCTGGATTCAGCAACTAACAGGGTGAGTGCCGCCAAGCCAGTATCGTTTATGCAGGGTTGGCCATAATGATTCAACAAACGGTCGTTGCGGTGGAGAAAATCCACGAATAAAAACGCACCGCTTCGCTTATAGCGTTGTAACCAAAGGAAAGATTGGGTGTAACGGCTGATAATGTCGACCAAGCCACGACCCGATGCGGTGGTCAGTTCCGGTGAACGGGCAGCGGCTTGAATCAGCTTAATAGCCTGCTCCAGCTCAGCTGCGTTCTGCTCGAAACGGCGGCGGTCAATACTGTAGCCCTGCACCAGATAATCCCGCAGGCGCTGGGTGGCCCAGATGCGAAATTGAGTCCCTTTTTTTGAGTTAACCCGATATCCAATAGAGATGATCATATCCAAATTGTAGTGATCTATCTCCCGGCTTACCTGACGATTACCCTCCTGACGAACTGTCCGGAATTTCCGGATAGTTGCCTCAGACGCTATTAGCTCTTGTTCTTTGTATATGTTTTTGGCGTGCTCATTGATGGTTCGCACGTCTTTATCAAATAGCTCTGCCATTTGCGACTGAGACAACCAAATAGTTTCACGATCAAAACGGACTTCGATTTGAGCCTGGCCATCGGCGGTTTCAAAAATCTCTATTTGCTGCTCATTCATTCGCGCTGCCTTCCCAATCGCCTTTCAAGGCAACACTTTTGACTTGCTCAAACATAAAATCCAAGGCCTTGTGCTGGGTAAAGGCTTGCAGACACTGCTGACGGAATTCCTGTTCGGTAGCCTTTTCTTTGGCGCAGATAAAGGCCCACGGCAGGATGATGGCGTCTTTAATTAGATCGGCAATATCGAACACCAAGGCCCCGCGGCGGGTTTTACCGTGCATAACGGCAAAGCCGTGGGGAATGCCCAGTACCCAAAGGGTGGTAGCGGCTAGGCCGTAGGCGAGGTAATTGCCGTGGTTAAGAAAGGCATTGGCGGTATCGACCGCTTCGCGCTCACGTACAAAATCGCCGTATTGGCTGCGATTTGCCGCTATTTTGTACAATTGCTTAGTGAGCTGGGCCTCAATTTGTAATAACTCGCTGACTTTTCCCGCTTTTTCGGTTTTATTCAGGAAATTTTCAAGTGCCTGTGCAATATCGACGTCGTTGGCATTGAAGCCCTCGCTCTTTAAATCGCGATCTTTATTCCAAACACTCTGTAAAAATTCAATTCTGGCTTGCTGGAACTGCCGGGCAACGATGAGTCGCTTGGCATCATCAAACCAGAATTGCATCCAACCCTGCACATACTCGGTGGGACGATATTCACTTTGCGGGCTTAACCATTCAATTTCTGTCGCCATTAGCAGTGGTGTGCCACCCCCACCACAAAAGCCCACCATTACGCCGGCCGAGGCCAACATACGCATTGCTGCTTGGGTGAGCGAGGTACCGGTACCGAGCAAGAGGCAGGTGGTATTGGCGATGGGAATATTCCAGTACTGATTCTCGTTTTTCGCCTCGGTCAAATACAGCACACGACCGTCTTTCTGCATTACCCGGCATTTTTCGAGGTAATAGATATTCGCGCGTTTTGAATGCAGAATAGCTTTTAAGTCAGTGAGCTGTTCCATCTCGTTTCCTTGCGTCACCCGCAAAACATGTCAATTGAATATCGCCGTAATTTTCAAAATCGTTGCACTCTTGTGCGTGAGAACCACTGTACCAAGCCCTTTGGTCAAAACGTGTCCTGGCGATATAGCCAGTACTTTTAGCTACTCACTTCTTTTCCTAAAATGCCTCTCTTAACCACTGGCAGAAATTCCGTTTGCGTTTAAATTCAACGAGTAAACCTTCGCACACCTGCTTCACTTGCGGCGCGTACTGCTTACCTGCAAGCTGTTCGGCGCGTTTGAGACAGTCAATAGCGTTTCGGTAGCCATCATTATTGCTTGCCTCAATAAACGCACGGGTGGCGCGGTAGAGCAAAGGGAGTAGCCGCTCAATTTGCTCGGCGTTGGCCGTGGCGATTTTCACCAATAAGTGTGGGGGTAGTTTGCCGGCTTCGGCTAGATCGAGCGCCTGCGCAAATTCTTTAAAATAAAGATGGAGTTCGGCTACGGTGATGTCGGCTTTTTGCTGCCCGTAGAATTTGTTTTGATGGCTTACGGCTTGTTTGGCAAGTTCAATCGCGTTGCTGCGACTTTGCTTGTCATCTTTTTGGCCCTTAATGGCGACTATTTTTTTATAATGTTCAACACTTGGCCACTCAGCAAAACGCTGCCAAAGCAGTTTCACCACCGACGCGTAGTTTTCGGTGTACAACCAAAGCGCTATTTGATTATTTTCCAGCGCTGTCACGGCCGAAAAAGGTTTATTTTTTGCTGTTTCTGCACGCTTGCGCCACCACAGGGCTTGGTCAAACATATTGTGTTCAAGACAAAGGTTCGAAAGCTCAAGAAAATCGCTAAAGTCACAGGCGATTTTGGCATGCAGAGCAATAATCGCTTCGCTATCGTTGCGACGTATAGCCACGTTTTTGAGTGGGTATAGCAGGTGTAGGTAGTCACCTTGCGCTGCCCAGCCTTTTTCTTGTAACGGTGGCAAAGCATCCCAAGCGAGTTGAACCTTTGCGATAAAGGCTTGCATGCCCTCCTCTCCGAGCATGTCTTCGTACTCTTCTGGAATAGAAGGATAAAACTCAGATTCTGGCTGCATAAACAACGAAAATAGGTATGCCGCCAGGTCTGTTGCAGAGAATGCCGCAGCGCTAAGGGCGCGATCATGCCAACTTGCTAGGCGCTCTAGAGCATCAAAGCGAAAGCCGCCTGAATCGTCGATGGTGTCTAGCGCCCGATCTACCCTTGCAATGACGTAATCGGTTAGCGCTAGGGCCTTATTCGCGGGTAAATCTGACATGACTGCCTCTAAACTGCTTAGCACGGCGTCGAGGCGGGCGAAGTAACCGCGCACTTGGGGGTAACTATGCAGGTGTTTGTTTAAGGGTGTTGCAGCGGTGATTTGCTTTTTAATGGCCTTGTCATTGAGTTTGCCGGCGGCCATATCGGCCTTGATAGTGAGTTGTGCAAGGGCATTGCGGTCGTTTTGCAGTTGCTCAAGCAGCATCGCGACTAATTGCTGTTTGTCTAAGGCCATTAAATAGTTTGGCACGCGATCTTTGGCGGTGCTGCTTTGCAAGGTCTTATCCTGCTCAAGCTGGTCGCGATATACCAAGGCTGTGGCAACGCAGTGTTTACAAAAATCAAAGCCTTCTGAGGCTGGACAATCGCAACTGCCTTCAAATAACTTGCCGGTGTGTTTAAGCGTCACCTGGTAAATCTCATTACCCTCAACTTGAGCAACAATGGCTTTACCCTTTAAACGTAATTCGCCGACACGACCTTGTTGATAATAAGCAAAGCCGCGTTTGAAGCTGGCACCTCCCGCCAACTGTATGAGTAACTCATCGCTAATTTCTCGCATAATTGTGCAGGTATCACTTATATAATTGAATTGCACGTTGGAGTCGGTCGCGCACGCTCAGTTGCAATGCACTGGGCTGCTCTACCCTAACATAGGGGCTATACCGCAATATGTCCTGAATGAGCTCTCGCTCATCGCTATAGGGTAGCGTGAGCAAGAAGTGGCCATTGTCCCAACTGCCTTGCTGATTTGGATGCCATTGCTGCATAGCAATTTCATGAGCGATTTCTGAGCTAAACCGCAGCACCGCCGTATACTTTGCTTCACCAGAAAAGATGCCGTAGCCTTCTGTAAAATGTGCATTTAACTGCTCGCACGGCAGCGCTGATGCGCGCTCATCAAGTATGGTTAATTTTTCTACTCTCGCTAAGGAAAAGGTGCGCAAGCCATTGCGAAGGTGGCACCAAGCGTCGAGATACCAGTTCTCTCGATAGTACACCAAGGTTTGTGGGCTGATAGTTCGCTTAGAGATATGTCGCTGGTAATTTCGGTAGCTAATCGCGAGCTTCTGCTTTTTGAGTACCGCTTCGCATACATTGGCAAACATATGATTAGCAATATAACGATTGCTCAGTGGCAGTACTTTTATATGCTGGTCGAAGGCGCTGCGCTCAATACCCCGCGAGGCCAATAGCTTGCCTATATATTCTTCAATAACCACGAGTTCACGATTGAGTAAACCGTTGCCAAAACTATCTAGCAGCTGCAGCAATAGCGCCAGCGATTGCAGTTCGGTGCTGGTCAACCACAGCCCCGGTAGTTCGTAACGCCCCTGATCCTCGGTGGTATAGGCCCAGCCTTTGGCATCGGGAAAATATGCTATGGGCGCGTCTAAGTAATCGCGCATATTGTCTATTGCTCGTTTTACGGTCTTTTCAGAGCATTCAAGTAATACTGCTAAGCGCGAAAGTGGTACAGGTTTGCGGTGTTGACGAAACTGCCGATGCAAAAGCTGGAAGCGATCAAATTTATCCAAAAGCGAAACCCATCCATGTGTGACTCGCGAAGTCCGTAGCGAGTGATCCGATCTGTTATGAAATTAGTATATAGTGGTGCTGTCAGGAAAATCTGAGTATAGCCCCACACATCGATATTACCAATTAAGCTTAGGTGACATATGCCCACACAACTTCGTACCTTTAAGCTGATATTTTGCTTCGCTGGTCTGCTTTTTAGTTACAACGCCTTTGCATGGGAGTGCCCAGAGTCCCTAAAACAAATCCGCCCTACGCTAGAAGCTGGCGATTTAAATCTATGCGACACGGTGAAAAGCGCGAAGGTCGTTCTAGTAGTGAACACCGCCAGCATGTGCGGATTCACGCCACAATTTGAGGGCTTGGAATCGCTATACCAAGAATTTAAAGATCAAGGCTTAGTGGTGCTCGGTGTGCCAACGGCAGATTTTGGCGGACAGGAATACAACGACGCCGATAAAACCGCGAAAGTCTGCCACGCCAACTACGGCGTTAGCTTTCCCGTATTCCACAAATCCTGCATCCGTTGCGAGAAACCAGCCCCACTATTGAAACTCGTCGCCGACGCTAGCGGAACCGCCCCCAAATGGAATTTTTATAAATATGTTTTCGACCCAGTAACCGGCGAGTCTGACAGTTTCAGCTCGATGACCAAGCCAGATGCTGAATCTCTACGCATGGCAATAACAAAGCGACTCAACGCTAAATAAAAGAACGTTACATGTTTAGCCGGCAACAATTGCGAATCAAATCTTGTGCGCTTGTACTATTTATTAGCCTGCTATGTGCAGGCTGCTCGGACCAGAGCCGCCTTGAAGAAAACTGGCAAAATTACTTAGCAAGACTGAGCCGTGTTCTCGACAGAGACGCGGCGTCTCCGCCCCCGGAAACCTCACTTCATTTCCCACGTCCTCGTGATTTAGAAAGCACGTTCGCAACAAGCAATATCGACCTATTAGATTTTTTGCGCATGCGCCGCTGTGCCTTACGAGAAACCATTGCCGAGCGTAATAGCATTTTAGGGAAACACGGTGATGCAAGTGCAAAACTCATCTTTGATTTGCGGTTTTTAAGCGAGGCGGAAGACTGTATTCGTGTATTAGAAGAGGACAACAATGACACGTTAGCGTTGCAGCTAGAGGAAGCTGTAAAGCTAAAAATACGGGAACTACCCGCACGTATTTTTAGCGCCAGCCTCGCGGGTGCAGAATTCCGTGAACTTTGGCATGCGCCACCCGACTTGAAGGGATATCCAACAACAGAGCAAGACACCAGCATCGCAGCTCTTTCTAGCTGGAGCGACTGGCAACATCAATGGCTAAACGGTGACTGGCATCATGACAGCAATGCCATTTTGGAAACCTTAGGCGAAATACGTTTAGGGCACGGTGGGACGTTATTGAAAGCACAACAGGTGAATATACAGGGATTGCAGGAGGCGACGAGCATTATTGCTCAGCGAGTATCTGAGCGCCCTCTCTGCCTAAACCATTCACCGATAGCCGCAGCGGAGCAATTTCGCAATGTACTAAGCAGTCGTTTCATCGCCCGTATTCAGAAACAAGCCAGCCTTATCAACCAGCATGAATTTGCTCTGTTCAGCCAAATCGATGCCATTGAAAGCGAATTGCTTTCAGCAATGGCCCAACACGACCTTGTAATACCACCCGCCTACCGAAGCTGGTTAGCGCAGCGAAAAAGCATACTCGACGAGGCTAAACAAGCTCACCGTCAACATGTTGAAATTGCCGGTGAACTGCTTGCGCAATGCGGGCTATCGCCCGGCGGTAACGGTGATTGATAGAAATTACCGAGGGACAATCAGCGGCGGCGCTTTTCCATACGCCGCAGAAACACGTCCATCACTGAGTCATAAAGCCCATCGCCAAGGAACAAATCTTCTACGCCCGAATCGATACTGGGATTATCATTTACCTCAATTACCACTACACGATTATCAGACTGCTTTACGTCTACACCGTAAAAGCCATCACCAATCAATTTACAGGCTTTCACTGCAACATCGAGCACCTTTTTCGGCGCTTCATAGGTCGGCATAGTGTCGAATCCACCTGACTGACTCTTACTGCTGCTGTGCTTATAGATCTGCCAGTGATTGCGCACCATATAATAGCGACAGGCAAATAGTGGCTTTCCGTCTAACACGCCAATGCGCCAATCGTAATCTGTATACATAAACTCCTGCGCCAATAACAGCGCAGATTTATCCAGTAAACGACGACTTTCAGCTACCAAGCTATCCCAATCCTCTACCTTCACTACCCCACGGGAAAATGCGCCGTCGGGTACTTTAAGCACAATCGGGTAACCCAAGGTGTCAGCAATACGCTTTAGCTCATCAGGATTATCGCGTCGCAAAAATTCCGTCCGCGGCGTGGGCACCTTGTGACTGCTGAGCAGATCTGCCAAATAAATTTTGTTTGTGCAGCGCAAAATAGACGTAGGGTCGTCCATAACAACCAGACCTTCCGCCGCCGCCTTTTTTGCAAAACGATAGGTGTGGTGGTCTACCGAGGTAGTCTCGCGAATAAACAGACCGTCATACTCGGGCAAGCGCAGATAATCTTTTTTAGTAATTAGCTCAGCAGAAATACCCAAGTTCGCCGCAGCTTTGGTAAATTTGCGTAATGCCGCCTTGTCGCTGGGTGGCAACTTTTCTTCAGGATCAACCAATATTGCTAAATCATAGCGAAAGCTTTTTCTCGCCTTTGGTTTACGCCACATTTTGCTGCTGAAGCGCTCAAAAGTGGACGCAAACGCCTCCTGCTCCGCGCCGGGTTTTAAGGATTTAAGCGCAATCATTTGCAGCTTCTTAATTTGCCAGCGGTGTTTATACTCTAAGGTGATCTCAATAAGCGGGCTGGGAAAACGCTCAAAAACCGCCTTGGCGATAGCGTTGTACTCCTGCGCCAAGCATTCGCCAAACCACGTTTTAACACTCAGGGTTTCACCGGCTTTTGCCGAAGGCAGTTTCGCCAGCAAGGGCTCAACGCCTTCCAATAAAATGTCTGATAGGGATTTACGCGCCAATTCACTCAAGGTATTTACTGAAGGCAATACATTGTGACTGCGCGCTTCAGCAAGCAATGAGCAATAATATCCGGTGCCTAGATAACGGTAACTACGACATAGGTTGATGACCCGTACTCGTTCACCTGTACTTTGGGTGACGCGCTCAAGATAATCATCAAAGGTGATAACATCTTGACTGGGGTAATACGGCGACCAATCTTTTAGATCATCAACAACAACAAAAAAACGTGACATCAGCCAATCCCTAGTAGGCTAAACAATGACCAGCATTCTGCGACCAATTTTTACCATTAACAATATGCCAATGATGATTGTAACTAGTAAATATTGCGCAGTATCATCCACTCTTTAGCGAGGTTATTCACGCCATGTATTCAGCAGTATTTCAACACAGTGGCGACGATTTTGAACTCACGCTATATGCACCCCGTTGGCATACAATTACGCAACTCGCGCACACTTCCGGTAGCTCTCAATGAGTACAATTCGCTCAGCCCTGAAAGATGACCTCGACGCCCTTGAGAATATTGAGCAACGCTGCTTTAGTGGCGACAAGCTCTCCCGCCGGAGTTTCAAGAGCCTCATCAAACCGGGAGCTCATTCCACCTCCGTCATCTTGAGCAATGAATCGCCCTGTGGCTATAGCATAGTCCTGTTTCGCACCGGCACCAGCCTTGCGCGACTTTATTCTATCGCCCTAGACCCCAGCTATCGCGGACAAGGGCTGGCACAGCAGTTGCTCGCCCACGCGGAGACCCAAGCACGGGATCGGGATTGCCTGTTTATGCGACTAGAAGTGCGAATTGATAATCCCGCTGCCATCGCGCTCTATGAAAAACTCGGCTACTCGGCCTTTGATCGAATTGATGATTATTACGAAGACGGCTGCACCGCGCTTAGATTTGAAAAACGTCTGCAACCTGAAACCGGCTCAGCGCTTACCGAAGCCCCTATCTATTATCGCCAGACCACAGAGTTTAGTTGTGGCCCTGCTGCACTGATGATGGCGATGGCCAATATCGACTCTAGCTACCCGATTAGCCGTCGCGAGGAGTTGCAAATATGGCGAGAAGCGACCACTATTTTCATGACCACCGGACACGGCGGCAGCTCTCCACATGGCCTCGCTCTTGCGGCCTTAAAACGTGGCTTCGGTGCACATCTTTACATCAATCGCAGCGGCACGCCGTTTATTGATAGCGTACGCAGCGACGAGAAACGTCAGGTTATTGAGTTGGTTCATCAGGATTTTAGCGAGCAACTTGAGCAATACCCGGAGAGCGTCGAAATCAATCCCTTGGGGCCAGGACAATTTCGTGAGATTCTAGACCGACACAGCCATGTCATTGCGCTGATTAGTACCTGGGCGCTTAACCGCAACCGCGCACCTCACTGGGTCTATGTAAGCAAGACGGACGAACACTTTGTGTATATCAGCGACCCTGACACCAACGACAGCCGCTGGCAGAGCGAAACTGATTTTATGCACGTACCCATCAGTATCAATGCGTTTACTACGATGGCCAGTTTTGGCCGCAATCGTCTGCGTTGCCTACTAGCAATCCACCCCCAAGTGTCGGAGTAAATCACTGCGCATGAGCAATCATTTGGACAGCCAGTATAAAGAGTCTCTTAAACAACTGTCTGAATCGCTCATTGCGATTCAGAAGCCCATCCTCATACTCGACTCGATCAAATGGCCGCAATCCATTGAACAGCAATTTTTCAATGATAAAGCTGAAAAACTGCCGCCGATCGACAGAGAATACTACCTTCGCAATCCATTAAATTTCGACCCAGCAAGCAAAGCGGCAGAACTCACTGCGCTTTCAAAACAAGTGGAACAGCGGCTGGGGAAAAACGATCCACTCGGCAATATCCTAGCGGAAACGATAGATCAGTACCTTACCGTTATACGTTTAGTAGAGAACCGGGGAAATCCGGAATTTGTAAGCGCCAGCAGAGAGCTTTATGGTTCAGCACGCGATCATTTACGCGGTGACAATCTCACCCTAATCGAAATGGGCCAACGCCTCTGTCATATTTTTTCCCTACCAGCGGCAAAACATTTGGCGGCGGCGTATCCAAAAAATATCAGCGCAGAAAGCGCAGTTGAAAAACTCAAGCAAAGTCTTACTCCCTACTTTGCAGATAGCGCCTTCACGGTAAGAGAAACAGACGGTATCGTGTCCGACGCATCGGCAGGGGGAGACTGCATAAAAGTTAACACCCACTCCTCTTTTTCCAGTCTCGATTTGCAAGTCTTAGAAGTACACGAAGGTTGGGTGCACGTTGGCACCACTTTAAATGGACGTAATCAGCCCTGGGCGACATGGCTGAGTGTTGGCTCGCCCAGAATTACCGCCCTCCAAGAAGGGCTTGCAGTATTGATAGAAACGCTGACATTTAGCTCGTTTCCGGACCGAGCCAGAAAAATTAGCGACCGCGTGGTTGCCATCGACATGGCTGAAAACGGCGCAGACTTTCTTGAAGTTTATCGATATTTTATAGGCCAAGGATTAAGTCAACATGACAGCTACAAAATTGCCCAACGAGTATTTCGCGGCGGTATGGTGGAAGGCGGTAGCTGTTTTACCAAAGACCTGTCGTACGTCAAAGGCTTTGTCGAAACCGTCAACTTTATTCGCAGCGCTATTTTGTCAGACAAGCCAGAAATTTTACCCATGTTATTTGTAGGTAAGGTTGCGCTAGATGATATTCCCGTCTTATATCAATATCAGCAAGCCGGCTTGATAAAAGCCCCCCGCTACTTACCATCCATGTTCCGTGACCTAAATGGACTCTACGTATGGTTCGGATTTTCCAGCGGCATGTCACTCTTGGATCTCGAGCGTGTGCAGGCACATTTTAAAAATTTATTCGATAAAAATATTGGCACAACTTAAATCCAATCAATAAAAAAGCGGCTTAAGCCGCTTTTAACCGATCAGTTGTAACACGCTTGAGCAATATCTTTACATTTACCCATAAATGCAAAGGTAGGCGGTGCTCACAGCAACCTTCAGGTCAAAATGACTATTCGCTGGCACATCAAAACCCTCACCCGCCGCATACGTTTGCCATTCTGTTTGTTCTGGCAGGAGAACGGTCAACGCTCCGCTGATCACTTCCATACGCTCTGCAGCGTCTGTACCAAAACGGTATTCGCCAGCGGCCATCACACCCACTGAAGCGGGCTTAGTGTCCGTTGCAAAGCCCAGCGACTGAACATTATTATCAAAATAACTATTGTGCTTAATCATGGAAGTCCCCTAAAAAGGTACAAAAAAACCGCGTCATCATACGCGGCCTTTCTGTTATTCACCAGTAAGTCAGGCTAGCTTTTTGAGATGGCTAACGATGACGACTCGCCATGGTGGTCTCGTCCTAGATAGATATACATTGCTGGCACCACAAATAGCGTAAACAAGGTACCGATACTCATGCCAGAGGCAATGACCATACCCAATGAGAACCGCGACGCCGCGCCAGGACCGCTCGCCAATAGCAACGGGATCATAGCCACTACCAGCGCCGCCGTTGTCATTAGAATTGGCCTTAAACGAATCGAGGCAGCCTCTTCAATAGCATCACGCTTTGACAAGCCCTGCTCTTGTAATCGATTGGCAAAATCGACGATTAATATGCCGTGTTTAGATATAACGCCGATCAAGGTTACCAAACCAACCTGAGTATAAATATTCAAAGTCATACCAGAAAAATGCGTAAGCTGCATTCCGTTGGTCATCGCAAAAATATTCAGCGTTAGCAACGCACCGCAAATCGACATCGGCACCGTCACCAAAATGATCAAGGGGTCACGATAAGACTCAAACTGAGCGGCAAGTACTAAATAAATTATGATCAATGCAAAGCCAAAGGTAGCCAGTAACGCCGAGCCCTCTTGTTTAAACTGCCTTGAACTACCGGCGTAGTCGATCTTAAATCCCGCTGGCATCTCTTCCCGTGCGATATCCTCCAACAGTGCCAACGCCTGCCCTTGGGAAACATCTGGGCGAGGCACCGCAACAATAGTATTCGAACGCAACTGCTGCGCATGGGATAGGAAGCGAGGCTTTACGTGGTCACTAAACGTCACGATGGTGGACAGTGGAACTAAGTCCCCACTGCCAGTGCGCACATAAAACTCGCCCAATTGCTTTGGATTTAATCTGGCGTCGCGGGTAACTTGGGTAATAACCTTGTAAGAACGCCCCTTCAGTGCAAAGCGGTTCACTTCTGCCCCCGCCATCATCGACGCCAAATCGGCACTCAGGGCATTCATATCAATACCGAGCAAAGCAGCTTTATCGCGATTGATCTCAATAGCCGACTCAGGCCTGTCTATATTCAAACCCGGCGCGACGAAAAAGAAGCGATTACTCGACATAGCGCGCTCGACAATTTTATTTCCAACATCAGCCATTGTTTGCGCATCCGCGGTAGACTTAAGTACAAATTCTACCGGGTAGCCTTGGCCAGGCGTTGGCAGCGGCGGCGGCTGAAATATTGCAGCGCGGACGCCGGAAATTTTTTGAAATTCCGCGTTCACTTCATCGGTAATCTGCCCCATGGTTTTATCACGCTTATCCCATTCATCGGCAATCATCCCCATGAAAGCCGTATTCGTGCCGCCCCCCATATTGATAGTAAAGGCAAATATGTGATCTACATACTCATTGCTAAGGGCGATCTCCTGAGCCTGTTCAAAAAAATGCTCCAAGTATTGCTGTGATGAATAGCCATCAGTCTCATGCAGAGATCCGGCGAAGCCAAAATCCTCTGCGGGTGCTAATTCAGATTGAGTAGACGCAAAAAGGAAATAACAAGAAATCAAAACAATTAGACCAAAAATACCAATAACGTGTCGTTGATCTAACGCGCCGTGCAAACTCCGACGATACACTTGCCGCCAATGTTCAAACTTTTTATCGAGAAAATGGACTAGGCGACTCCCTGACGTGCTGCCAGTAGATGACCGTAATATCTTGGCGCACATCATTGGCGTTAGCGTGAGTGCAATAACACCAGAAATTAAAACTGCCCCCGCTAAAGTAAAAGCAAACTCAGTAAACAAAGTACCGGTTATACCAGTTAAGAAACCAATAGGGGCATAAACTGCTACGAGTGTAATGGTCATCGAAATAACCGGCCCGACCAACTCTCTAGCACCTATCAAGGCTGCCTTTTCCGGCTCCAACCCCTCTTCAATATGTCGATGAATGTTTTCCAAAACAATGATGGCATCATCAACGACCATGCCGATGGCTAAGACCATAGCCAACAGTGTCAGTAGATTTATCGAAAAGCCCATACTGTACATCAAGAACAGGGCGCCAACTAAAGATAAGGGAACGGTAACCGCGGGTATCAATGAGCTGCGAATCGATCCTAGGAACAAGAAAATTACGACAATCACAATGACAACGGCTTCAACTAAGGTTGTCCTAACATCACTAATCGCATTACTTACATAGACCGTGCTATCAAAGCCTATCTCCCCTTCTAATCCTTCTGGAAGTGCTTTAAATACAGAGGGAAGTACGGCGCGCACTTCAGTCATAACGTCAAGTAGATTGGCGTTCGGGCGAACTGTTAAGGCAACAAACAAGCTTGGACGACCATCCCACCTAGCACTGCTATCATAACTTTCCGAGCCTAAGGCTACCTCTGCGACATCCTGCAAACGCACCAAGGTATCGCCGTTTGAACTCACTACCATTTGCCTAAATTCGTCGACATTCCGCAGGTCTGTCGCTGCCGACAACCCCACCTTCACGTAATTGCCATTTGTACTACCCACGGCGGACAACACGTTTTGTTTACGGATCTCGGCAAAAACTTCACTGGCGGTTAAATTATAGGCAACTAATTTTTCCGGCTTCAGCCATACCCGCATGGCGTAATTCTGCGCGCCAAGAATCTGAACCTGTTCAATACCCGCAATCGCCGAGATTTCAGGCTCAACGACCCGAACCAAATAATCGGTAATCTGACTCTCGTTAAGAATGTCCGAGAAAAACGAGATGTACATCGCAGCAGTATCACTGCCGTCCGCCAATTGAATAACGGGATCTTCCGACCCCTCGGGTAATTGATTGCGAAGCTTACCTACTTTTGCGGAAATTTCGGTTAACGCTTCATTGGCATTTTTATCTAAACGCAAGTTAGCGGTGATTGTTGAAACGCCTTGACCAGATTGCGAGGTTAAAAAATCGATGCCGTCAGCAGATGCAATTTCCCGCTCTAATGGCGTGGTAACAAAACCTTCAACCAATTCCGGATCAGCACCGGGATAGGCAACCGTTACGGTAAGTTGGGCATTCTGTAACTCTGGGTATTCGCGCACGGTCAAGTCCATGCCCGCGCGCAAGCCGAGGAACAAAATAACCAGACTCACTACCACCGCGAGCACTGGACGTTTTACAAAAATATCAGTGAAATTCATTTATACCCTCAGCTTACTGGCGTAGGCAATGTCTGGGATTGTCCTGTGTTTAATACCACCAATCTAAAACGAAGCTCAGCCCTGAGGGGGCTGCGGATTTAGTTCTGGCGACAACGCATTGCTGTTATCAATAATAACCGGCTGTTTATTTCGTAGCTTAAGTAGACCACTACTGGCCAACTCATCACCTAATTCAAGCCCCTTGCTCACCGCGATATAGTCACCTCGAGCATCGCCTAAGGTAACAAAGCGCTGAATCACCTCAAGATCGGTGTAAGGCCCCATCATTGGATTCGGCTCCGCAGGGGGCGGCAGAGCATCGGGATTTTTCTGAATCACAAAAACAGAGTCGCCATAGGAGGTGTAATTCACCGCTGATCGCGGAATCACAGTCACGTCACTACTATTTGGCAAACTAACCACCACCGTCGCAAATAAACCAGGCTTAAGCTTGCCCTCAGGATTCGGCAGCCGGGCGCGCACATCTACATTGCGAGTTTGCGGATTTACTTTTGGTTCGATCGCAAGAACTTCGCCTTCATATGTTTTATCGCCATAGGCATCAACTGTCACAGATATCTTAAGTCCGGGCGCCAAAATAGACAGATAGCGCTCAGGTATTGAGAAATCGACATCGATTGGGTCCAGCTTTTGTAAAGTTGCAATGGCAACGCCAACTCCTAGGTACTGACCAACGTTGACCCGACGGATACCCAACTGACCATCGAATGGCGCTTTAACCGACTTTTGCTCTAAGCGGCCTTTTTGTGCCTGTACGGCAGCCAGTGCCACATTGGTTTCAGCAACCGCCGTGTCATATTCTGATTTCGAGATAGTCTTGCGCTCGTATAACTGCTCACTGCGCTTGCGGTTCAATTCTGTTAACTCAGCCTGCGCCTGCAGGCGCTTTAGCTCGCCCTGCTCGCTAGCCGACGCCATACTCAGCAAAAGTTCGCCTCGTTTGACCGTATCACCTGAGTCAAAATAAATATTAGTGACCACCCCATCAACTTCCGCGGTAAGATCCGCGCCATTGACCGCCACTAAACTACCAACCGATGCCAAGCGGCTCTCCCACGTCATCGCTTCCGCTTTAGCACTAGATATAGTTACCGCAGGGGCTGGCATAGCATCAAGAAACTCGTTCATTTTCTTAGTACCGAACCACTTCATGCCAAATACGCCGCCAAATAATACTGCGCTCAGCAGCAGCATAATAACCATCCGCCTGCTCATAAACTTTTCCTATGCAATATCAAGTTCGAAAATGTTGTACACAAAAAAAACCATCTGTCAGCACTTTTCATCAAAAAATTGTTAATTAAAACGCTGAGTTAGACGCTTTCAAAATTGGCTCAAAAAGTAGCACTGTCTTGCAGAAAGGTCGAGCAGTGCAGACTATTATTACATGAGCGTAATCGTTAGCACACTGTAACTTCAATCTATGCTATCAGTGAAAACTGTCCGCTAAAGCGCTCTTTCGCCACCTAGCGACAAGGAAGCATTCAAACCAAATCGCAATGGGTAACAGCTAGCGGAACACATATTAGCTCGAGGTTCTTGCACTCCATCTTTACTGGAGATCGGGCCGTTTTGTCAGTCACTGATGCCTGCATCGCAAGCGATGCTTGTTTTGAATTTTGCAGACAGATTCACGTAACGTAAGTACCCGACCGCATAGAAGGCTCTAGCACGTATTAAAGTTACGCCCACAGATGTGTTGTTTAAAACAGGCACGGGTAAAGATTTGCGTGCCCGTCACCTGCATGACAACAGCATACGCAGTAGTGGGACCTTTGAGGCGATTACCTGCGGCACCATTCCTGAAACAATTATTGGAAGTGAGCTCTTTGGTTTTGAAAGGGGGTGGCCTTCACCAGCGCGCAAAACACGCTATGACAAAATGAAAAAAACTGGACTTGAGAGTAAGCAGTACAAACCTTAAACGCTATGCCGCCTTTAAAATGGGTCAATTCCCGCCACGTTGAGTCGACAATGGGTAGTTTTCCACACATTTTAAGGTGACTTAAATGTGCGACTTTACCTAAGCTATTGTTACTACTGTGATTATAAGAAAATAGCAGTTCTGGCAAACATGTTGCTATTGAGCTTACAGATTACTTTTTGCATAAATCAACAGCCACTCCCTCGGGGCTAGGTTGCAATCGAACAAACTATAAAATCAAAGTAGGTTATACAATGGACTCAGCGGTTCAAAATAAAAATAGCTCACCCATGCCAGTTATTCAGCCACAGGAAAAAAAGTTCTCCGATCAATCCGCCGTGAAGCGCATCAGCCTCCTAGGAGGCCCGCTGATTGCAATCCTCATGATGATGTCACCCACGCCAGAACACTTAAGTTTTGCAGCCTGGGCGACGGCCGCTATGGGCATATGGATGGCTATTTGGTGGTCAACAGAAGCGGTGCCGGTTCCAGTTACCGCCTTACTGCCAATCGCGATGTTTGCGCCATTGGGGATACTGGATATTAAAGAGGCGACGGCACCTTATGCCAACCCTACCATTTATTTATTCTTAGGTGGTTTTATTATGGCAGCCGCCTTACAAAAAAGTGGCCTACATAAACGTATTGCTTTTGTTATTTTAAGTTACGCCGACAACGGGGCCAAATCGATCATCTGGGGTTTTATGTCGGTCAGCGCGCTGCTGAGCATGTGGATGACAAATACCTCCACTACCATGATGTTATTGCCTATCGCCTTATCTATTATCCATACCTTAGATAATGAGCATAGCGAAATGAGTGCTAAAGAGCGCAATAACTTTAAGCTAGCGATCTTATTAGGCGTAGCTTATGCCGCCACCATCGGTGGTATGGCTACTTTGGTTGGCACTCCTCCCAATGCCTTTTTAGCCGGCTTTATGAATGATACCTACGGTTTACAAATAGGTTTCGCTCAATGGATGATGATTGGTCTACCTTTAGCTGTGACTATGCTGCCCATTGCGTTTTGGTTACTCACTAGCGTGGTCTATCCAGTTAGTTTTCGTACTCCTGAAGAAGCCAAACACCGTTTAAAACAACAACGCAAAGAGCTTGGCAAAATCACCTCTGCGGAAAAACGTGTGGGAATTATATTCTTACTACTTGCCTTGGCGTGGATGACCCGCCCCTTTGTGACAAGCTGGTTAAATCTTAGCGGCATTTCAGACGCAGGCTTAGCCATGCTGGCCGCTGCGGCAGTGTTTGTTGTGCCAGCAGGTAATAAACAAGCCTCCCCATTAATGCGCTGGGAAGATATGCGCAATATTCCTTGGGGGGTACTCATACTGTTCGGTGGCGGCTTAAGTTTAGCCTTGGCCGTATCGGATTCTGGCTTGGCGACATGGCTTGGTCAAAGTCTGGTGCACCTCAATTCAATGGGCTTAGTTGTTTTGGTCATTTGTGCTACAGCTATGGTTATTTTTCTCACTGAAATGACCAGTAATTTAGCTACTGCTGCGACATTTCTACCCGTCGTGGCTGCGATTGCACTGCAAATCGGCGGCGCCCCAATCACCTTAACTGTGCCTATCGCTTTGGCTGCCAGTTGCGCGTTCATGCTACCTGTCGCCACTCCCCCAAATGCGATAGTGTTCTCATCAGGTTTTATCAGTATTCATGAAATGTCTAAAGCAGGTTTTCTACTCAACATTTTAGGGGTTGTACTGGTTTCCTTGATATCGATATTTCTCGCACCACTGGTTTTTAGCTCTTAATGACATTGGTATAAGCCTGATCCTCCCAAGTATTTGACTCTGGGAAATTCAGGCTAAAGTCCATCACAATAACGCTCATTGCTTACCAAAAACCACGCCATAAGCACCGCAGTGCTTATGGCAATATAGGATTCTCTCTAACATGACAGACCATGATTTTCTTCAGCCCTTATATATCCCTTATGCTGGACCAGCCTTATTAGAAACCCCACTACTGAATAAAAGTAGCGCCTTTAGCGAGCAAGAGCGTCGAGACTTTAATCTGGCAGGCTTGCTGCCACCACGCTATGAAACCATAGATGAACAAGTCGATAGAGCGTACTTGCAGTATTCAAGCTTCGAAGAACCGATGAACAAACATATTTATTTGCGCGCAATTCAAGATAACAATGAAACTTTATTCTATCGCTTGGTTAAGCAATATATTGTTGAAATGATGCCGATTATTTACACACCAACTGTAGGCGATGCCTGCGAACAGTTTTCCGATATTTATCGCAGTTCACGAGGCTTAATTATTACCTACGATAATATTAATCAAATAGACGACATACTGCGTAACGCTACTAAGCGAAAAGTTAAGGTGATTGTGGTAACCGATGGCGAAAGGGTTTTAGGTCTTGGAGATCAAGGTATTGGCGGCATGGGGATACCAATTGGAAAGCTATCGTTGTACACAGCTTGTGGCGGAATTAGCCCAGCCTACACCCTGCCAGTAATGCTTGACGTAGGCACTAATAATAAAAAATTATTGGAAGATAAAAAGTACATGGGTGCCAGACACCCCCGTATCCACCAATCAAAATACAATGAGTTTGTTGATAGTTTTATGCAGAGTGCCCAGCGCCGCTGGCCGGGGGTATTAATTCAATTTGAAGATTTCGCTCAACATAACGCTATGCAAATACTTCAACGTTATCGTCATAGCATGTGTTGCTTTAATGATGATATTCAAGGCACAGCCGCAGTGACTTTAGGTTCATTATTGGCAGCTTGTCGCCACAAAGGTGTCAGCCTGTCATCGCAGAAAATTGTCTTTGTCGGAGCGGGATCTGCAGGTTGTGGCATTGCAGAGCAGTTGATTAGGCAAATGATCAAAGAAGGTCTAAGCGATCAACAAGCCAGACAGCAAATTTATATGGTTGACCGTTTTGGATTAATAACCGAAAACTCGACGGGCTTACGTGACTTCCAATTAAAACTCATTCAACACAGTGATAATTTGGCGACGTGGGATATAAGGTCGGACTTTCCTTCACTATTAGAGGTCGTTGAACAGAGCCAAGCGGGAATCCTGATTGGTGTATCAGGCGTCGCTGGCGTGTTCACCGAGCAGGTGATTAAAACCCTGTCGCGAAACACACAGCTACCCATTATATTCCCCCTAAGCAACCCATCCAGACAGGTGGAAGCTAGACCAGAAGACATTATTGAGTGGTGTGAAGGCAAGGTGATTATTGCCACTGGCAGTCCATTTAATCCCGTTGAATACGGTGGCCGGGTATTTGATATTCCACAATGTAATAACAGTTATATTTTTCCCGGCGTCGGCTTGGGCGTACTCGCCTGTAAAGCGCGTTTGGTTAGTGATGAAATGCTAATGGCGGCTAGTAACGCATTGGCCACGGTCTCACCACTTGTCAATGACGGCGAAGGAAAGTTGCTGCCACCTCTGACCGAAATAACTGAGCTAAGTCGGGAGATCGCCTTTGTGGTCGCCAAGGTCGCTATTGACCAAGGTTTAGCTCAACCATTAAGCGACGAACAATTACTTGATTGTATTGAACGTAATTTCTGGACTCCGCGATACCGTCCATACAAAAGAGTGAGTTTGTAAGATCTGTTAGATCTATCAACGAAAATGCAGCTATTTAAAATGGAAATGTCACGTCATTAAGCGTTCATAGATTCTATAAAAATGTCCGCACTTTCCTTTTTTCACGACAGCTATTGTTGATGAACCATCTATTCAAGACATTCATGTTTATGGCTCATTACGCGCCGGAGTTAGTATCATTGACGGCTCTTCATCATTAACAGCGGACACAGGTATTCATTAAAATGATTTTGCGACGCTCCATTTCATGGAGAATACCGATGCCCCATGCAGAAAGAATTATAGGCATACTTGGCCTTGAGATTGAACGGATAATACCTAGGAAAGAAATCAAGGTCTGGGCAAAGCCTGCGCGCAGGCCGCCCTGCGAGCATTGCTAGGGCGATGGACCGAGGATTAAGGCTACGCATCTCAGGGCGGTGAAACACACCCGTCAGGGGAATCAAGTGATGACCTTGCACCTTCGAGTACCCAAGTACCATTGCCAGGAGTGTAAGCGTTATTTTCGTCACGTCTTTACCGGTATTCGCCAGCGTTCTCGCGCTTCAGAAGCCTATCGGCTGGAAGTGTTCGAAGCCCACGATGGCGGTGAAACGCAGCGTAAGTTGTCTCGAACCTATCAAATCAGTCCAGCGACCATAAAGCGTTGGTATCAGCATCATATTAATCAGAGGCGTCCCGAGGGGGATGGCCGATTTTGCCCTCCCGTCTTGGGAATGGAGGAGCATTTCTTTACCCTTAAAAGGGGTATGCGACCACGCTTACCGACCTCTAAAATCACAACGTGTTTGGTGTTCAACTAGGACGACCAGAACTGAGTTTGCGCCACTATTTAACGGCCCTTGAGGGGCGAGAACGCGTTCAGGTTGTGATTATGGACCTCTCGGAAACATACACTGCAGCATTGCCCGCAGCTACTTTCCCAACGCCACAATAGTGGCTGACCGACTCCATGTGATCAGACTTATTAATCAGCACTTTTAAAGTGTCTGGAAGCAGCATGCCCCCGAGGGAGGAAGGAACCGTGGTTTAATCCGTTTAATGCGCCGTCATCAGTGGAATTTGCGCGATGAGCAGAACGCCAACCTTATGCACTATTTGCTGATTGCCCTGTGCTGCAAGCACTGTATGTGGCCAAGCAAGGATTAATCAGGCTTGTGTTGCTCAAGACCCTGCCGCGTAAGAAAGCCGGTATCAAGTTGCCGGTATGTATGAGATTACTTGATGAGTTAGCTGAGAGCCCACTACGAGCGCTAGTGAACACATTGCGCTCATGGTTGAAGCCCGTTGTGGGTGGAACGGTGTGATTAACAGGGTTTAATGAGTGCCATCCCCCTTTATGGGTAGAACCCAATAAAGGTAATTTGTGTGGTGTACGCGCTTGGTGGACTATCGCTAAATAAAAAAGCCCCAGTCTCGCGACTAGGGCTTTTTTATTTGTATGGCGGAGAAGGAGGGATTCGAACCCTCGATGCAGGATTAACCGCATACTCCCTTAGCAGGGGAGTAATATCAGTTCATGTCAGTTCATTAATGTATTTATTATCAATACGTTACCAAAAATAAGTTCATAACAATTCACTTGATTACACCCATATTTTTCCGTACAACTACCGTACTTCCTCAACTTATTTCAAGAGGCCTAGATGAAGCGGCCAACGCGAAGCATAAAATCTGCCACAGAAAGAGCCACACTGCCCGTCCGTAGAGAGCCGTATTGGCATCCACTATATAAAGGCTTAGCAGTCGGCTATAGAGTGTCCAAGACTTTTGACGAAGGGATTTGGCAAGCTCGGTGGCGAGATCCTGACACTGGCAAACACCTAACAGCTTCCTTGGGCCACTTTGCCGACATCTACGGGACAAATCAGAAGCATGCAAAAGTGAAAGCATTCGATGAAGCGTCAAAGGCAGCTATCGCCTGGGCCGATGATATGAGGGCTGGTATCACTAATACGCAACCCACTGTCGCGGATGCGTGCAAGCATTATGTCAACGCTGGCCTAGCAGGCCGCCCAAAGGCACAACAGTCGGCAAGCGGTAGTTTTCGCTATCGGATAGAAGCCAATCCAATCGCCAAGATCAAACTTTCGTCCCTGCGCAAAAGCCATTTGCGGGACTGGATGCTCGGTTCGGTTCAGCAAACGGTGGATAAAACAGGTGCCGACCCTTCAGATCCTGATGTAATGCGAAGAGCAAAGGACACTGCTAACCGAGATTTTCGGCATTTGCGTGCGGCTCTCAACCTAGCATGCAGTGATGGAATGTGCAGCAACAGCCTTCAATCAGCGTGGTCAACTGGGATAGCCTTCCCAGGAACAAATCGCTCAAAAGGAAACTACCTCAATGACAGCCAGACCTCAGTGTGGATCGATGCGACTCCGCAACCCTTGCGCAACTTTCTCTATGGCCTGATGCTGACAGCCGCACGACCAGGTGAGTTAGCTACTCTAAAAGTACAAGATTTCGATAAAGCTGCAGGGATACTTACTGTCGCGACGGGGAAGCGCAAAGAAGGCCGGGAGAAAATATTCCGAAATGTCGTGCTAACTACTGATGCCTCAAACTTCATCAGTAAGCAGTGTACGACTAAGCTTAAAAGCGCCTACTTATTTCACGACTCCGCTGGCAACCCGTGGAACAAACAAACTTGGCAGGAATGCGGTAAGTACGCAATCCAAGCAGGATTACCAGAAGGAACTTCTGCGTACGATATGCGCCACGCCACAATTAGTCGATGGCTCGCTGGTGGACTCAGCACATTTGAAGCTGCGAAATTAGCTGGCACAAGCGAAGATATGATCCAGCGCCACTACGGACACCTATTAGCAGGGGTAACTAAGATCAAGCTCGATAGCGCCAGCTTATCGACCAAGGGGCATTGATCTAATTTCGCCCCCTCGAAAGCGCCAAATATTAGCCAATTCCTGATATTTATTTATCAGAGGGACATTCCGCGCAGTAAAACCCATGTGGAGAATCACGTATTACCAACAACTGAGGTGATACACGATGCAACACAATGAAATAGGCATTATTAACAAACCCCGCAGCCCCTCCGCGAAAGACCGTCAAGCGGTCGATTTCGAGGCTGACGCCATGTCGGTCGATACCTTTGCTCGACGCAACGGTATCGGAAAAGTAAAGGCCTACGCGGAAATCAAAGCGGGCCGCCTGAACGCGATGAAAGTGGGTAGCCGAACCCTGATTACGCAGGAGTCCGCCTACGCGTGGCGCCAGCTCTGCCAACAGGGGGGGTTAAAACAATGAACGCTCTCTACCTAGATTTGAACCAAGCATTTTTGAATGCAGGACTAACCCCGCCCGACCGTATTCTCGTTGACGGAAAACTGCACCGATATGCTCAACCGGATAAACCAAAGTCAGTATCGAGCTGGTACGTGTTTTTTGATTCCGGCAGCGGCGTGACTGGGGTGGTCGGTGATTGGCGCACCGGTCTAAGTGCAAACGTATCGACGTGGCGTGATAAATCAATCACACAAACCGATATGGATGCAGCCAAGGCAATGATGGCACAAGCACGCGCACACGCTAAGAAGGCCAGAAAAGCCGAGCAAGACGCCACCGCGAGGCGCGCGGTATTAATCTGGAACAATACTATTCCTGCCAATCAAAACCACCAATACCTTAAACGTAAATGCTTACCGCCTTTTGGATTGCGCGAGGCCAGTGGTAATTTAATTATTCCAATTACCGACATTGATAATGTGTTGTGGTCGATCCAAACAATTAAGCCAAACGGTGAAAAGCGTTTTCTATCTGGTGGGCGCACTAAAGACTGTATGTCCTGGATTGAAGGCAAGCGCACCGACACGCTATATATTGCCGAAGGATGGGCGACCGCCGCCAGTGTTGCCTTCTACACTACCAACACAGCAGCATGCGCATTCAACGCGGGCAACATGACGAATGTCGCCACAGCGATCCGCAAAAAATATCCGAACGTCCCTATAGTTATTGTTGCCGACCATGACGAGGTAGGTATTAAGGCTGCCAAACAAGCAGCTTCAAAAACTGGTGCTGACTTCTGGTACCCACCCACGCAAGGCCATGACTTCAATGATTGGATGATTGAATCGGGGGTGATGGGATGAGCGAGCATATTGACAACAACCCGGCAATGGCGGAAATGGCGGATTGGCGTATAAATAGTGTCCCCCTAGATATACGTGGATTTAAGCCTAATGTTAATTGGCGGAACAATGGCGAAAAGGTGGCGGATTGTGCAGAAGGCCGAAATTTACCCCTCTGTAAACCTATGCCACTACCCGAGAAGCCTGCAGCCCTCAACTACCCCGTAAAGGCTTTAGGCCCAATATTGGGCGAAGCAGCCAAAGCCATTGCCTACCATGTGCAAGTGCCGTTAGGCATTGCGTGCCAGTCCGTACTGGCTGCAGGTTCATTAGTGGCACAGCAGCACGTGAACGTGGCGAGAGGCAAAATCAGCACCGGCCCAGTGTCGCTCTATTGCCTTTCGATAGCCGAGAGTGGCGACCGCAAAAGCGCAACCGACAAGCTGGCGTTAAAGCCCGTTCGTGATTTTGAAGCAGCCCGCCGTGATGAATTACGATCCGAGTTGAAACGCTATCGCTCAAATCTAACCGCATGGGAAATGCGCGGTAATTCAACAAAACAGGTATTCAAACCAAAAGGTGATAAGGCTATGAGCGAGAGCGAGGAACAACGCCTTGCTAATGCATTAATGGAGCTGGAAGCAGAAAAACCAACTCCGCCACCACGGGCAAGCATTACGTTTGCAGAACCGACACCGGAAGCAATATGGCGACACTATCAGCAAGGATTACCCAGCGCCGGTTTATTCTCTGATGAGGCTGTAGGATTTTTTAGCGGCCACGGTATGACCGCAGAGGCAAAGGGCCGCATGATTGGCTGTCTTTCTCAATTATGGGATGGCAGCACCTTACAGCGTACCCGCGCCGCTGAGGGTGAATCTGGCGAAATGGACAACCGCCGCCTATCTACTCACCTTATGGTGCAACCGATAGTAAGTGCGGAAGTGTTAGCCGATCCACTATTACTAGGCCAAGGCTTTATAGCTCGCTTTCTAATCTGTCATGAAAGTAGTATTGCCGGCACTCGCTTTCTCGCAAATCGTGACCCAACAATAGGCCCAGATGATAATCCTGCGATTATCGCCTATTGGTCGCGGCTAACCGAATTGCTAGCTATAACTGCAGCCACAGACGAAGAAACCGGTGGGTTAGATCTGCGCACCCTCGAAATCACCGGTGATGCCTATCAACAATGGGAAGCCTTACATGATGGTATAGAACGACACCTGACGCCAAGCGGCATGTTTTTCGACATTAAAGCCTTCGCGTCCAAGGCTGCAGAAAACGCAGCCAGAATTGCGGCTGTAATGGCATTCATTGAAAACGAGGAGATTACAGAGAGTCATATTCAAAGAGCTGGACAACTAACGGCCTATTACTTGGAATCAATGGCAGCCCGCACAGGGGAAGCCGCAAACGATATAGAGGATATACAGGCGCGTGAATTACTCGACTGGATAACTCAACACGGCGGTAAGCTGGAGGCGACTCAATTTAACCGATTACCGAGGGCCTACCGAAAAGCCAGCAAAACCAGAACCATACTGGACAGGCTACGCATGGATGGCCACCTAGAGGTGCAAATGGGAGCTGGCGCTAAAGCGGTGTATTGGGAGGTTATATCATGCTAGACCTAATAGCCGAGGGCATGGCAATACGTAATCAGCGGCCAATACAGGTGGCGATGAGTGCATCCGCAACAAATCCGCCAGTACCCGCCAATATCCGCCAACACCCACCAATGCTGAAAACACACGAAAATCCAGACCATGCTGAAGGCTCTACAGCTAAAATACGCCAATCCGCCAAATCCGCCACACTTGCTATTTTTGAACTGAGTATCGACGCATTCAATAAGGACGGCTTAGATCTAACGCACGATGACCTCTTATTTCTACGCCACCACTTACCCTTCGATCCAGGCATGCGTGACACTGCCCTAGCTCGTTATCGAGAGATATGGTTTGAGGCCATGGCAGCAGAGCCAGCCGGGCACAGGAAGCAAAACAGGGGCAGATTTGTAGCTAACACTTGGATAAGGACTACAAACTTAAAAACACTATCCCCTATGTATTTCGAGAAAAAGGAGATATGAGATGGGCGGAATCGGTAGCGGGAGACAATCATCCCTCCCTAAAACAACAGGTAACTCAAAACATATAGATATTCGGTTTCTGCGCAAACAAGGGTTATTAGTGCCGGACGGGCGTGGCACTCTTTCTTGGACACGCAATGGCCAATCAGCAGGCAACGTCAACATACGTGTAGAATCTGAGAAACACATTATCCTAAGTTTTTACTACAGGAACCGACTCGAGGACGAAAACTGGCTAAAGCGGGAATGCATGATCCCGCTATCAACTACACCATGCCAATTTGGCGGAGTTCGGCACTGGCTAAACTGCCCTCGCTGCATGCGGCGCTGTGAAGTAGTTTATATGCAAGAAACCTCATTCTATTGTAGGCAATGTTGCCGGTTGCTCTATCCCACGCAATTGGAAGACAGACACGGTAGAGCTTGCACTAAACGCAATAAACTATATGAAAAGCTGCACGGTAATTGCCGGCCCCGCATGTGGAAGAGAACTAGGGATCGTCTTTATTTTGAATACCTCTATGCAGAATTAGATGCAATACACGCTTTGTCGGCTACAGTAGACTTCTACAATCGTAGCTTAGGTTGGCGGAAGTAATAACGAATAATGACATCAGCAATTAACTATAAAAACTTAGACTTAACCAGACAATCTCACTTGCTTGGGTTAACTAAAACCACCACTAAAAGGCCAACAACAATGAAAGATGATGAGGATTACGAATACCTTGAGATACCTGATTGGCTATTTGCCAAACAAGGCCCATATCACGTAGGGCCCATTACATGGTCGGCTGAAATATTACACTCTTGGATGTTATTTACCTTCTACCCCATTTATCGTGAAAAGAGTCACTGGGCCGGCGAGCTTGAAGCATAGTTATCGAAAGATACAAATGTAGGCGTCAAACCACTGTATATAGACGCTCAAAAAAGGCTAGGTGATACTCCAAGTCTGCTTCAATCGATTCACTGTATGGCTCCATTTAGGTGTTGTCGGTTTGCATACAGAGTTCTGATTACCAAACAAGCCAACTTCACTAAATGCCTGAGCTATAGGAACTGTGTGCTCCCACTTTATCGGAACGAAATACTCGGCAGCGTCGATAGAGTCATGGTCAAAACTGCAATAATTCACCTGAGTTTCCAAGCCTCTAAGATTTTCCTTCTCGACTAGAAAATCATCCAGACTTACACGGTCTCCAGTCACGACTCCAACGCCTACATAGCCCGTTTTAGGAATATTTACCCAGACCCTATCTCCCTCAGACAGCATATTCAGCGTATTGGTATACCAGCCACCCCCACCGGCACTAATGAATCCATAACGAAGAGCGTCATCCCAGCTCCGACGTTCACCCTCACCGAACGACACATAGAATTCGCCGTTCCAAGGTTCACGTGCACCTCTGGTGCTAGCCAATTGCTGGGTTTCTTTTGGGTCGATCATCCACGCTCGAGACAAATAGCGCTTATCTCCATCGATGAATGCAGAGAAAAACACCGCGTTAATACCTACGCCGTGCCGATCATTAAGATAGGTGATGATACGTTCCGTGCTTGCATCCAACTCAGACGCCACTATCACCATCTGATGGGAGTCATTCAAGTTAACATCTGCCAAAGGTAAACTAAATTTGGCAAAAAAAGCTGCGTCCAAACTACTTTCCGGCAACCCGTGCCGTAAAGCGAAATCGAGATAGCAATCTACCAGCTGCGCATCGTCTACGGTATCAATCCACGATGCATAGTCTATGGCCTGCGCCACCACATCACGAGGAGTTTTATCTCGTTTCAGCTCGATGATAATCACGCTGCCATTGGCATCTAGTGCAAGTAGATCAATCCGCTTGTCAAAACTGGTACGCACCTGGCGACCGATAAGCAACCAATCAGCATTAATAATGGAAACGTCACGAACAATAAGCTCCTCAAGTTGATTTTCATCATCTAGCTTTGCTGTCCGAAGGCGTTGGGAGGCCACATTGCCTCCTCCATCAATTCGCCATATACCTTGTTCTATTGCCATCTAAAACGCTCCGTAAAGAAAATCAAGTCACTCGAAGTCTTCAAGTGGTATACCGGCAGGCGCAGTTTTCCTGTCGATATTAGAACGCATGCTTTTACCAGCCCCGTCCCTTCGGAAGTCAAACATGTTCATCTCAAAGGTATTAATAGCCACCTGATCATTACCCGTCGAGTGTGCAATTAAGCGCTTGTGCGGCTTGTCATAAGGCGCCATAGCGTAGGACCCCCCAAACTCACCGGTATTGACGAGCACAACATGTTGATACATGTGGTAGTGCAGCGCCTCAACCATTGAGTCAAAGGTATTAACGTCACGATTCAATGCTGGAATTAGAAGTGCATTCGACTTGTCGCGCAAATCCGCACTCAAATGAATATCTGTCGCATCAAAGCAGACCGCCCCCGTTAGAACGAAACCTCTCTCCTTCGGAAATCGAGGATGAACAAGTTCCAACATTAACTGGTAGGGTCGCCATGGCTGAACCTTTGCTATTCGCTCCCCCTCCATCATGTGGTGCTTGCCCTGATACCTAATAATTTCGTTCATATTTCCATTGTGTTTTCTAGGAACAATCCACGCAGCGCAATTATTTGGGCCTTTGACGCCCTGTTGCTGAATGAAACTTAGGCCTGCAAATACAATTGCATGCGTCTTCCTAGAGAGAGCTACGAGAATATCCATATCATCTTTATGTACCGCTAGCTCAGGCCAAACAATTAGATCTATATCCTCATGTCGCTCGCCCTTTTTAGGCTTATCGAGATGCTGAGCTTCGATATGCTTGATCACTAACTCAGCAACCCTAGCAACATGCTGACGGTGCTTAGCCCGATAGATCGGCTGATCCAATAGAATTCCATAACTTGAAAAATCATCCTTGTGCGGCATTTTAGACTGAACCATTGCCACGGTAAGCCCAGTTTTATCATGCGACCATGCTGGGTTAACGAGTTCGAGTAAGCTAGGCGTTCTAGAAAGTTCACAATAATTGCGCTTAAGTAACGCAAGGCGTTCGTCAACCAGCTTCTTAACCGCCACTAGGGTCAACTCCAAGGGCCAGTCATAGCCCTGATCATTCACTCTGATACCGGGCCACCTAAGTAATTTAGACAACAAGGTAGTCAACCAAGCCGAAAACTCGGCTGATTCGCCAGCCAACGCCTCTGGCGTGGTCATTAAACCAATTTGCCGTTTGTATTGGGTAGATTTAAGTCCTCTATAACCCGCCTTAGTTAAAAAGGACCGGCCAAAGCTAGTTGGATCTTCGGACCCAGCCAGAACTGCACGCAGGCAAAATGCGATACGCTGCAATACAAATGTATCGTCGTGCTCAGCATGGAGGTGACCCGCGATATTCGCTATAGACACATGAAACCGCACAGCGCTGACAATCAAATTCTCGTCGAATGCACCAAAAGCGGGAGGATTCCGATAACAAGAAAATTCAATCTTCGTTTCCGCCAAATCTATAAATTTGTCTGGCCGCGCCGTCTCAATTTCGGGCGCTTTATCAATCAAAGCCAACATCAATTTAAGCGCCATCACCTCATTCGCCAAAGGGTTATCTATACGGCTAATAAGCTTATATATTGGTATATCACCGTTAAGGTCTTTTAAAGGTTTAGCTGACGGCCGGGAATCAAGGTAAAGGCGGCGATCCAATTCTGTAGCCTTTACTTCAGCAACCCACCGATACTTTAGCTGCCGAGCATGACGAATCAAGGAACAACACAGGGCCACATCTTGCATAGCGATAAGCTCTAGAATAGGTATAGCCTCAAGCCTTATATTAAGCATCGAAGCTGTAGCACGAATCACTGCTTTTTGATCATTAAGCAACTGACTAGCTATCAATATACAGGCAGCTATCTCACGGTCAGTCATTTCTTCCGGTAAGGTTATTTGCCTGAACCCTTTAGTTAGCTTTACGATTAAGTCTTGGTAATCATTACCACTACCCAACTCCAATGTTGTATCAAGACGAACCATCAGTAGGAATCGTGCTTGTTCTGCCAAAAAGTTAAACGGCGCCTTTTTTACCGCTCTACCGCCCGCACTATCATCATCCTCAGCGGCTCGTTCGTCATCGGCAATAATAATGTCGACAGCAAATTGCTGCAGCTCTTCAAAAAACGAGTTCATGTCAGCATGAGCAGGAATCGCTTGCAGGTCCTTGCGGTGAATAACAGTTGCTGAATGACGAAATATTTCTGCCAAACAGTAATTAGCTGTCGCAACCAGCCTAAGCGCATTAGCAACACGCGAATTGCTATATTTATTTAGGATTAACTTTAGCTGCTCCAATATCGGCCCAAGTAATTTGGGACTAGGATATAGCTCCAAACCCTTTTTCAATAGCAACACTAATGACGGGTCCCGGCTCCAACAAGCAATAAAACGACGAGCTATGCGCTCCTGCAGATAATCCCACTCCCCAGGCACGGGCTGGCCTTGTTCACCAACATCACGGGAAGTGAAGTGCCTAATACTACTGAGTAAACTTGATATTTTGTTTGCTGCGAAACGCTTCAGCGTATCTTCTCGCACATCAAGAAAATCCCGTTCAATCGCCGCCAGCCTGTTAATCCGGCAGTTATCCCCTAACTGCTCTGGATTATCGCTTCCAGCCATCGTCAGCAAAGATTCAAGACGCCCAAGGTACTCACCTGCCTCATCTAATGGCACAGGCCCACTCATCTTCGACTGAATATCTTGCATAGCTACAGAAATCCCAACGGATTTACCGCGAAACACCTCAACCTTTGTCTTATCCGTGTTTAGGCGAAGATTTATTTTCTGCAATTCGCGATCAAACATCTCGTTAAGCCATGAGGTAATTGCGGTAATAGGATCGACACCACAACCTTTTCTGCTAGGACCAACAATCACTAACCGCATGTCATCGACGTAACGACAATAGTCTACAATTCTAATTTCACTACCGAGGAGCGCCGAAATTTCGGCTTTACTACCAGTAAGGAGAGACATGTACTTATCGAAATCTGCCAAGTAAACATTTGAAAGGAAGCCACCAGAAACTAGCCCTTGAGGTATGCCTTCGGGTACTACTTTTACAATATCAGATGCACAAACGGCGAATTTTGAATGTGCGTCAGAAGACCACTTCCAGTGGCAAAACGCCTGTAGGATATTGCCTCTTGCGGCAATATTGCTGCTGCTCGAAGATTCCTGTCTATTTGCAATGACTTCAATTTTTTGAGCCAACTTGTCTCGATCAACCAAATCAAAAAATTGCTTCATATCTAGCTCAACGATATAAACTTCTTGATCGTCAGATTTCTCAGCCAACTCTTTTATCGCAAAATGGTATGGCCTTTGAAGGAACTGCCGATAGTCAGTAAAGTATTTACTATAGACAGTCGTCGCGCCATAACTGTGCTCTGCCTTTTCATCTACGTATTGGCAGTACAGTCGATTTCCGTAACTAACAACTTTCTTTTCGTGAACCTTATCAAACGGGGTTGCAGGGTCTCCCTGTTCGGCCTCCACCTCGTTAGCAATACACATCATTACCAACGTCATTATAGTTTGTTCACGAATACCAATGTGAGCAAGGGGGCGTAACTTTAGTTTATCGAGATCAGAGGGCTTCCAAACCAAACACTCTGCGGGTACATTAAACTCACTAAGTGAAACTTCTAATACACTTTGCCCTTCAGTCGGTTTCTTTTCGTTTTCTTTAAATTCCCATTTACACCCTTTAGGAGCTGGAATCAGCTCAATCGGAGTAAATTCTAGGTCATTCACCAATTCGCGAGACCAATCCTGACAACGATTTGGAAGATCAATCGTCGTGGTATCTATCTCAAAGTTATCCGCATACCAACTTGTAGTCCGGACGTAGTGCTGAGCTTTTTTCCAAGCCAATGCCAGCAGCAATGGATCTTGCAAATATTCATCCGTGAGGGCGAGCTTTTTATACTTTTCGTTGAGTACGGACATTACGTTTTCCCTAACTAATCACTTGATCCAATACTGTTTCATTATGCTATCTGAGTTTCAGGCAAGATTTACTTTTTTATCCGGTTTCTACCGAAGATTAAATATTCTATCTTTGGCGACGACAAAATTAACCTAGAACTAGCAAAAACACCCTAACACAACTCGCTATCTTAATATGGGAGTAGCATGCCCTTAGAGTGCCACATGTGACATTCTTGCTTGTCTACTCGAAAATCAATGGCTTCACGTTTGTTTTGTTGTTAATTTTTACTAGGTAAGAATTAACGAATCAGCCACCGAGAGCCCGAGGCCTTGGACTTTTACAACTACAAACCAATGTACGGACGCTCAAAAAAGGCAAAGGAATCTGGGAAACGGGGTACTTCGATGTAGCCTTGTTGCGCGCGGCTCGCTCAGAGGGATGAAACGCGCAACAAGATTTTTAAATCTACACACTCCAGTTTTGGCTCAAAACTTCTGCTTGCTTCAAACACAGTTCAATCGCCTCTTCGGACTTATCCGGCGGATATTTCCAGCGTCGTAGTGCGCGGCGTACTAGGTTTCTTAACTTAGCTCTTACACTATCCCGAACTTGCCAATCTACCGTGGTGGATTTGCGCAACTGCTCGGTCACGTACTTGGCGAGTTCACGCAGGTTGTTATCGCCGAGCTCCTTAACCGCGGCTTCGTTTTGAATCAATGCGCGGTAAAAAGCAATTTCGTCGGACGACAGCCCAGATTTTTCAGCAAGTTCAGCGTCTGTGGCCATGTCTTTGGCCATTTTAATCAGCTCTTCAATCACCTGCGCCGTTTCAATAGCACGGTTATGATACTTGCGTAGGGTTTCCATAATACGGTCGGAGTACTTCTTCTCCGAGACCACATCGGTTTTCATTCTGGCTTTTATTTCATCACGCAGTAGGCGTTCTAGCAGCTCAACAGCAAGGTTCTTTTCTTTAAGGTTGGCGACGTCTTCCATAAACTCAGCAGACAACAAACCAATATTCGGTTTATCTAGCCCCACCAGCTTAAAAATGTCATCTACACCACCGGCAATAATGGCATTGTCGATAATTTGCTTTAAGGCCGAATTTTTCTCTTCATCGGTACGGCGTTTATCCACAGTGGTAAATTTGCTAATCGCATTTTTTACGGCGTCAAAAAAACCGATTTCCTTAGAATAAGCTTTAGCTTCGTCTAAGGTGCCACACAGGGTATAGGCTGAGCGCAGGCTCGCCATAACATCGAGGAAGCGTTTTTTACCATCCAACTCACCGTTGGCGCCCTCTAAAGAGAGAATATGATTCATCACCCTTGGCAGCAGTTCTAGCGCCTTGGTTTCAAACTCGCTGTAATCGCAGCCGTGCATCATGCCATGTAGCTTATCTATGTTTTCCAGCAGCACTGCAAAGGCTTCGTGGGTGTCGTGGGTCGGTTTACCTTTGCCCTGGGAGCCAGTATAGGTTTTTAGGGCCTGCTTCAATTCATTGGCAATGCCGATGTAATCCACCACTAAACCGCCGGGCTTGTCTTTAAACACGCGGTTAACACGAGCTATGGCCTGCATTAAGTTGTGGCCTTTCATTGGCTTGTCGATATACATGGTGTGACAGTTAGGCGCGTCAAAACCCGTCAGCCACATATCCCGCACTATCACCAATTGCAGTGGGTCATTAACGTCTTTAAAACGCTTCTCAAACAACTTTTTGGTAATCTTGTTATGGATATGCGGCTGCAACTTGGCTTTATCAGAGGCCGACCCCGTCATTACCACTTTAATGGCGCCCTTGGCGGGATCAAGATCGTGCCAGTCGGGGTTAAAGCTAACAATCGCGTTATACATGTCCACGCAAATTTCGCGACTCATACACACAATCATGCCTTTACCCGGCATAGTGTTAGTGCGGTCTTCAAAGTGTGTTACTAAATCCTTGGCCACTTGCGCTATACGCGGCTCACTGCCAACGAGTTTTTCCAGTGCCGCCCATTTCGATTTAGTGCTTTCGCGAATAGAGACATCTTCCTCGTCTTCAATTACCTCGTCTACTTCATCGTTTAAGGCTTCCATCGCTGCGGCATTAATATCGAGCTTTGCCAAGCGAGACTCGTAATAGATTGGCACCGTAGCGCCATCATCTACCGCGTCTTGAATGTCGTAGATCGAAACATAGTCACCAAATACCGCGCGGGTGTCTTTATCAGCAGAATCAATCGGTGTGCCGGTAAAGCCAATAAACGAAGCTTCCGGCAAGGCGTCGCGCATATGCTTGGAATAGCCGAAGGTGTACTTCATATCAACCACATTGCCAGCCTTGTCTTTAACATTAACAAGCTTGGCTTTGTCGCCGTATTGGCTGCGATGCGCTTCATCACTCACTACCACGATATTATGGCGGGTGCTCAGTACTGGGTGGCTAGACTCCTCACTACCGTCTTCATTTTTGGCTAAGGCAAACTTTTGCACGGTTGTGAAGATAATACCGCCGGATTGCCGCGACGCTAAAATATCGCGCAAGTCGTCCCTGTCGCTCGCCTGAACCGGGGTTTGCTTCAAAATATCGCTGGCCATGCTAAAGGTGTCGAACAACTGGCCATCTAAATCATTGCGATCGGTGACAATAACAATGGTGGGGTTATTCATCTCCGGCTGGGCCAGTAGCTTACCGGCATAACACACCATCGAGATTGATTTACCCGAACCCTGAGTATGCCAAACTACACCAGCTTTACCGGAGCCGGGCACCACGTTGTTGGCGTAGTTCGCCCGTGGCTCTGTCAGGTTTTTAGATTGCTGTTGGGCGGCAATAACCGTTGCCCGCACCGCTTCGCGCACCGCGTGAAACTGGTGATAACCGGCGATCTTTTTAATCGTTACGTCACCAGCTTGCTCGAACAACACAAAGTGACGCAGATAGTCTAAAAACAGTTCCGGTTTAAAAAAGCCTTTTACCAATGTTTCTAAAAAATATTCAAACTGGGGTTTATCGTGCTCGTTATTCACTACCCGCCAAGGCAAAAAACGCTCCTTGCTCGCGGTAAGCGAACCGACTCGCGCATTTAGGCCATCGCTAACCACCAGCGCCTCGTTAAAAATAAACAGATCAGGGATTTCATCTTTATAGGTTTGCAGCTGCTGAAAAGCCGACCAAATATCGGCGTTACTGTCGGCGGGGTTTTTCAGTTCCAAGACCGCCAGCGGCAAGCCATTAACAAACACAATCACATCGGGGCGGCGATTACCCTTGCTGCCGGTAATCGTGTATTGGTTAACCACTAAAAACTGGTTACTCGCGGTATTGGCAAAATCGACTAATTTAACGTAATCGGTCTTTTCTTCCCCTGCCGCATCCTTAAAGCTCACCTTCACGCCTTCCAGCAAGCAAGTATGAAAGGCTTTATTGTTTTTAATTAAGCTCGGGGATTCTGGTTTAGCGACCTGAAAAGCAACTTGCACCAAGGTGCTGGCCGGAATAGTGGGATTTAAACGCTGCAGGCAGACCAACAGACGATCATGCAAAACGACTTGCCGGTAATCGCTGCGCTCAGGGCTGTCGCCATCGGGGGCAATATCGTAGCCGCACACATAGTCGTAGCCGATGGCTTTAAACCAAGCGAGGCAGAGCTGTTCCAGCTGGTCTTCTGTTATCACTTATTAGTCCTTTAATTAGCCTTAAGCGTTATAAACTGCTGCACAAGGCGAATAATCAGTTCTTTTTGATCCGGCTTACTTTCGGCAACCAATAAGGCCAAGGCCACCAGGGTGTTGTCGTTAACCAGCGCATCAACCGGTTTGGCCAGCAAATGCTGATTATTGCGCAGATACCACAAAAACAGAAACGAACCCGTGCGCTTGTTGCCATCTGCCAAGGGGTGATTCTTAATCACAAAATACAGCAAGTGGGCGGCTCGGCTAGCCACATTGGGGTAAAACCATTCGTCGCCAAAGCCTTGCTCTAAAGTCCCCAGCGCCGAGGCCAGACCATCGCCGCGCAATTGAGCAAACAGCTCGGTGGCTTCACCTTTGGCAATCAAGGCCTGCTTCAACTCCGCAATGGCGGGTAATACCTGTTCCAGCTCCAGACCTGCCATGTCAGTTTGGCGGGCTGTTTGATCACCAATACTCTGCTCATCGTAGCCCTGTAACAAGGACCAACTGCGGGCATAGTCGTTAATCACCTGCAATACCGCCGCGCCCTGCTCGGTCACTAATTGCTGATTTGCCAGTGTTTGCGACAGCAGCTGTACCACCTGCTCAAACTCAATGCCGCGTTCCTGCAAGCGGCGCTGATTGAGGGTGTAGCCTTCTACCAAATACTGTTTTAGCACCCCTGTAGCCCACTGGCGAAACTGCACGCCACGCTGGGATTTGACCCGATAGCCGACGGAGATAATCACATCCAAATTAAAGTAGCTAACTTGGTAGATCTTACCGTCTGCCGCAGTTGTTGCATTTTTTGCAACAACTGAATCTCTCACCAGCTCCCCTTCCTTAAAGATGTTTGATATATGGCGGGATATTACCGACTTATCACGCGCAAACAGATCCACCATTTGGTCCAGGCTAAGCCAAGCCGTATCCTGATCCAGCGAGACTTCCAGCTCTACCTTGCCGTCAGCAGCTTGAAAAAGTTGAATTTGATGACTACTAGTCATCGATAGCTACTCCTTTAGCCTTTGCGTCCTTAGTCAACACATCCAATATGCTTGCTATAGCCACATCCCTAGCATTAGCTGGATAACCTAGCTTTCTCAATGTAATCCTTAAAGTAGAACGTATTTTCGCCAGAATCGCCTCGCGCTCGTACCAATCAACCACCTGCAACTGCTGTATCTCTTTATTGATCCTCTCTGCAATTAACTGAATTCGGCCTGGTTCTACGCGCTTCTCAGCTTGCGAATCTAATATGGCGGCAAGAATAGGCACACCTTCCTCGTCTGATTCAAAGACCCGAGGTTTTTCAGGCCTGGTAGTATCAACGGCGGGTAATTGAGACTCCTTTACGCGCCGCGTCGATTGTTCCAGCTCATACTCGCGTCTTTCTTCTGCAACAATTAAATTACAGTATTCAGAGGCTCCGATAAGATCAGGGAACAAACTGGCATGATGAACATTCATCCGTCGTAGGTGCCGCATACAGCCTTCACGATCTTCGTTTTTGATATAAATTTTACAGATATACTTAGCGATGATATTGGCTTGATCCTCCTCTGGCGCATTGCGCAATTCATCATCGTCAAAATCTTCGTCACTTATAGTGTCAGCGAGCATGTTTTCGATAGTGGAATCATAAGGTGAAAATGTGAATAGACCTGCTTGATTAACCAAACGACCGTGGTCGTCTTTCCGCGGCTCAAACATACGTATTTCAGGGCAAAGTTCATCATCAGCAATGAATGTTCTATTTAAAACATAAATAGCGCGGTAATCGTTCTCCTTTTCTTCTTCCGAATCCTCCTTGGAAAAAGCAAAAAATAACGCCACATAAGGGGAATAAGTCCAGTCCAACAAGGGCGTCATTAAGCCGTGATGCTGCCCGACGGCCCATAGCTCATCTTCTTCGTCTTCTAATACCAACCCATTATTTGAAAGCCGACCTCTTACCGCCCGTCTGAAATAGTCCAGTTGCGTATCAGCCAGTTCTTTATCAATAATGCCCGATTCAGGAATTCTGGCTAGCGTCGGCATCAAGCCCCAATCGAAACGGCGGTGGCCACGAAAAACCAATTGCGTTTTTGGCCGGTTAAAAAAGGGAGCTTCAAGCAATCGCGTAAAATCCTGCCAATGCTCTAAGCGAGTGACGGGAATACGGCCATTAACCTCATCAGACAAAATATCAAAATTGACAGTGTCGTCATTCCATAACGGGATTTTTTCAAAATCATAATTATCCATAATTCAGTTAAGCAACCTCACCAGTTTCAATCTCTCCGGAGAGGAGTTTTGGCAATAATGAGTCTCTAGCTTGTTCGAGTGTTTTATTTTCTCTTACCAGCTGTTCCTTTTGCTTATACAAGGTCGTAATGATTGTTGAGTAAGCTTCGGCTACATCAATTGCAGGTGAAACAATTTCGTTAATGATGAACTCAGCCCAATGCCTTCTATATTCCTGAAACTCTTGCCTACCTTGTATTGCGTAATAAACCCATATTGTAGGATAGCCACTCCCAGCAAGCGGAATGACATTTTGTGAAATGTCAAAATCTTCGCATGATAAATGGGTAACGCACGTATGATCCCCAAATATGAATAGAGGACGGTCGGCCGAGGCGGAAAATCCCGCTTTACCATTATGAAATCCAAGCAAAATATCTGCCCCTTGCTCATAGACCGGGATCGCCCCAAAAGGCTCAATCTGTTTTTTCGTATATCGTTTCTTGGGCTTCAAGCGTTCAACGACATCACCAATTTTTTTAACCCCCCACCCCTCCGGAATCTCACCCAACTCAGAATCAACCAAAGCATCAGGAAACAAGGCGGCGATGTTTTGCAGGTGCTGTAGCTGCTCGGGGCTGAGTTGTTGTAGTTCTTCTGGATTTTTGCCGCTGATAGCCGTCATGGCGGCTTGGTTCATGGCGTCGTCGAGGCTTTGGGAGTTTGGCTTAGCTGTGTCGTCGGTCTCGCTGTAGCACGTCGGCGAGCTGGTTTCGACCACGTCGTGCAAGGCTTGCCAGCGTTGTTTGGCTGCGATTTTGGCGCGAGTGGGGTCGAAATCGACAAACCAGCTTTTGAAGATGGCTTGGGCGATGTGTTCTAGGGTTTGGTTGGCTTGGCGGTTGAGCTTTATTTTTTCGTCCAGCGATTTCAATATTTTAGAAACTCTTTTTTGTTCTGCCAACGGTGGCAATGGAATCGGTAAACTTTTAACAGTTGGAATATTTGTATAACCCTGCACAGAACCGGCATTATGATTAGCATGATTACTTTTAAATACTTCACTACTAACGACATAATATAAATATTCTGAATCCAGTTTTTCTGGATCAGGTCTCAGCAAGCCAATAGAACTAGAGAATCCAAAATAATCACCTTCTTTATAAAGATATGAATTACCAAAAGTACCAATTATTCCAAATAACACATCACCGGGCCGGGGCCTTCTAGTCGCTTTACTATTTTCTGGAAACAGTTTTTCAAATGATTCTTCAGATATAAAATCCAATTTATCTAACTTCAGCTCCCCTTGGCCTATATTTTTCGAAGTTAAATACGGCACGCCTTCACCAATCCTTTTAACTTTACTATGAGCACCGTCGCCTACAGAACAAACGTCACCAATTAGAACTTCCTGAAAACTAGACATCGAAACCCAACCCCGCCAAGTTCTTTTTAATCTCCACCTCCAAACGATCCGATTCTTCAAACTGGCTTTTCAATTGCCCAGTTAACCGTGCCATTTTATCCGCAAAGAGTTCGCCATCGCCTTCCTCTTCGGTAGCGCCCACGTAGCGACCGGGGGTGAGTACGTAGTCGTGCTTTTGCAGCTCATCTAGTTTTGCAGATTTACAGAAGCCCGCAGTGTCTTCATAAGCTTCGCCCATTTGCCACGCATGAAACGTCTCGGTGACTTTGTTTAAATCGTCTTGGGTAAAGTCACGTAATACGCGGTCTTTCATATAGCCTAAATTGCGGGCATCTATAAACAGCACTTCGCCGCGGCGGTCGCGCAGTTGCCTGCCGCTGGCGGCGGTGCGGGCGTTTTTGTTTTTGCTTAAAAACCAGATACATGCAGGAATTTGGGTGTTGGTAAATAATTGACCGGGTAAGGCGACCATGCATTCCACTAGGTCGTTGTCGATTAAAGCTTGGCGAATGGCGCCTTCGCCGCTGGTGTTGGAACTCATGGATCCGTTTGCCAATAACAAACCCAGGCTACCATTGGGTGCTAGGTGGTAAAGCATGTGCTGCAACCACGCAAAGTTGGCGTTGCCACTGGGCGGTTTGCCGTAAACCCAGCGCGGGTCGTTGTCGCTCACGCCAGTGTCCCACTCTTTCATATTGAAGGGTGGGTTGGCCATAACGAAGTCGGCGCGTAGATCTGGGTGTTGGTCGTGGGTGTATGTGCTGGCGGGCTCTTTGCCAAAGTTAAAGTCGATGCCGCGTATGACCATGTTCATGGCGGCCAGCTGCCAGGTAGTGTGGTTGGCCTCTTGCCCGTATATAGAAACATCGCCAATTTTGCCTTTGTGGGCGGTAATAAAGTGCTCAGACTGCACAAAGAAACCACCGCTGCCCATGGCGGGGTCGTAAACCCTACCCTTAAAGGGTTCGAGCATTTGCACAATAAGGCTAACGATGGATTTGGGCGTGTAGAACTGACCGCCCTTTTTGCCCTCTGCCAAGGCGAACTGACCCAGAAAGTATTCGTAAACATGGCCGAGTATGTCTTTGCTGCTCAGTGTGGCGTGGTTAAATGGGATGGTGGCGATAAGGTCGATTAACTCGCCTAACTTAGATTGGTCGATTTGCAGCTGGGTGTAGCGTTTGTTTAGTACTCCTTTGAGCTTGGGGTTGTCAGTTTCGATAGCGTCGAGGGCGTTGTCGATAAGGTGGCCGACGGAGCTGATCTTTAACCTAGCGCCCTCGCCTAGCGGCAAATCTGCGCCACCAATAACGGTTTTGTTATTGTCTTGCAGAAATTGCCAGCGCGCCTGCTGTGGTACCCAGAAGGTATTGGTTTCTAGGTAGTAGTCGCGAACCTCTAGCTCGGTGTCGATTTCAGCTTGGTAGGATGCGGCATCATCAAAATCGGCTGGGTCTAGATAGTAGTCGCAATCGGGATTGTTAAATTGAGCTGTTAACTCGTCGCGGCGAATATCGAAGGCATCGGACACGTATTTGAGAAACACCAAGCCCAGCATCACATGCTTGTATTGGGAGGCGTCTAGCGATGGCAAAAGTTTGTTGGCGCTGGTCCAGAGTTTTTTCTCTAGGTCATTAAGGAACTGCTGCTCTTCAGAATTCGTCATAGATCGCTACTTAAACATCCAATTAAAAAAACACAGAGGCTTAAATAGCTGAAATCACTTGTGGAAACCGGGCTATCCTTACCTCGCTTTATTGAGGGCAAGATTACCAGCGATGAACAGGCTTTACTATTAGAACCTAGCCGCATCTCTTAGCTCGCCACCTAGGCAAACCTTAAGTGAAGACGTTACCGTTTATCACTTAATCAAAAACAGCTCTCAAGCATACGTCTAGTCATAGACTTTGTTCGCCCCAGAGTTAACGACATAACGAGTTTTAGGCTTATCTTCAGGCATATCCACCCAAGGCATTTTACTTGAGCCTAGAATGCTTTAAGGGAGCCTCGATGCAGCAAAAAACTTATATAAATGAGATAAGTCTAGTCGCGGATATTTGCAGATATTAGAGATTAGATTTTGGTGCCAAAGCCAAACTCAGCTTGGTAGGGTATTAAAATAAGAGGATTTCAAACCTAAAGAAATTACTACACTATAGAGGGTATTAATTTCCGTACAACTACCGTACTCACCAAATTTCAGGCAAAGAAAAGCCCGCATTTAGCGGGCTTAACTCATTGATAATGGCGGAGAAGGAGGGATTCGAACCCTCGATGCAGGATTAACCGCATACTCCCTTAGCAGGGGAGCGCCTTCAGCCACTCGGCCACCTCTCCGGGATGTCTCTTCTATTTAAGGTTTCCCAGTGATGGAATTCCAAAAAAGTAGAGCGTTAATCAGCACATAGCGCTGTTCAACGAATCGGGCGGCATGATACCACACTGAGAAAATAAGCAAAGACCTAGAGCGTCTTTTTCAGTGTATTACTTGTTGCCGTCCTTCTCTGTTTGAATACGTTCGTAAATTTCTTCACGGTGAACAGCGATGTCTTTGGGTGCATTAACCCCTAATCTGACTTGATTCCCTTTTACTCCGAGTACAGTAACGGTCACTTCATCACCAACCATCAAAGTCTCACCAATACGACGAGTTAAAATTAACATTATGGCATCTCCTTGTAAGGGCCCATCGCCACACCCTGGTGTAAATCCCTCTACAGCCCAGCGAAAATAGCGTTATAAATTTAAATACTGGGCTCCAAGTCCAACTCAAACGCTGCATGCAGCGACCGAACGGCTAGCTCCAAATACTTCTCATCAATCACCACCGAAATTTTTATTTCCGATGTCGTAATCAATTGGATATTGATTGACTCCTCCGCCAGAGTTTTGAACATTTTGCTGGCAATACCGGCATGGGAGCGCATTCCTACGCCAACCAAAGATACTTTGGCAATCTTGTCATCAGTTTTGACTTCTCGCGCACCTGTTTGTTTCACCAGCTTGCGCACAATGGCTTCAGTCTTGGCCATATCACCGCGACTTACTGTAAAGGTAAGATCTGTGGTGTTGTCTTCGGCAACGTTTTGAACAATAACGTCAACCTCTATATTTGCATCGCTGACTGGCCCCAGTATTTGGTAAGCCAAGCCAGGGGTATCCGGCACGCCTAAAACAGTAATTTTTGCTTCATCACGGGTGAAAGCAATACCCGAAATCGCCGGGTTTTCCATATCCGATTGTTCCTCCAAGCTAATTAATGTACCGGGGCCATCTTGGAAAGCATGAAGCACCCGCAAAGGTACATTGTACTTACCAGCAAACTCCACCGAGCGGATTTGTAACACCTTTGAACCTAAGCTGGCCATTTCCAGCATTTCTTCAAAGGTAATACGACTCAAACGACGTGCATTACTCACAACCCGCGGGTCAGTGGTATACACCCCGTCCACATCGGTATATATCTGGCACTCATCAGCTTTTAAGGCTGCCGCCAAGGCAACACCGGTGGTATCTGAACCGCCACGCCCCAAGGTAGTGATATTGCCGTTTTCATCGACACCTTGAAAGCCTGCCACCACCACAACATTACCAGCCGCTAAATCCTGTCTTATCTTTTCGTCGTCGATATCCCTGATTCGCGCCTTGGTATGAGCCTCATCAGTCAATATCCGTACCTGCGTCCCGGTATACGACTTAGCCCCCTGACCTAGATCATGTAAGGCCATACACAGCAGAGATATTGTCACCTGTTCACCGGTCGAAACCAGTACATCTAACTCCCGCGGAGTCGGCACTGACTGCATGGCCTTCGCCATTTCAATGAGACGATTGGTTTCGCCACTCATTGCAGACACTACGACAATAATGTCGTGTCCTTGCTCCCGAAAGCCTGCCACTTTTTTAGCTACGGCTTTTATACGCTCGACTGTGCCAACCGAGGTACCGCCAAATTTTTGAACTATCAGACTCATGATTCGCTTCTACTTAATAAACACCCACCGCAGAGGGCGCTCATTAAACACCAGATCAAATTTAAAGGAAATGACTCGTTGCGCGCTATAGGTGATTTACGTAGCGACGCGTTATTTACCGCGACAATAATCACGCGCCGCCTGTAACGCCAACGGAATGGCTGCACTGTCTGTTCCACCACCTTGGGCCATGTCGGGTCTACCACCACCCTTACCACCAACTGCCTCGGCAGCCAGCTTCATAATGTCGCCAGCCTTGAATCGATCGGTAAGATCCTTAGTCACGCCAGCAACCAAAGACACTTTTTCACCCTCATCGGCCGCGAGTAATAACACTCCCGAACCCAATTTATTCTTTAGTTGATCTGCCGTGTCTCGCAGAGATTTAGCATCTGCGCCGTCCAGCTTTGTTGCTAATACTTTGATGCCGTTAATCTCTTCAACTTGACTCATCAAATCGTTACCGGCAGAACTGGCCAGCTTACCCTTTAAGGCGCTGAGTTCTTTTTCAAGCTGCTTTTGCTGTGTAAGCAACTGCTGAACTTTATCGCCAAGCTTTTCTCGACCAGTTTTCAGTAGACCAGCCAAATGACTCAACTCATTCTCAGCATGGTCAAAGGCCGCTAACGCCGCTGCGCCGGTGACCGCCTCGATGCGTCGAACCCCAGCTGCAATGCCAGATTCTGCAGTAATGCGCATCACACCGATATCACCTGTGCGTTGCACGTGAGTACCACCACAAAGCTCGATAGAGAAGTCACCACCCATACTCAATACACGAACACTGTCACCGTATTTTTCACCAAACAACATCATAGCACCGCGCTTACCAGCACTTTCCATGTCCATCACTTCAGTCTGTACAGGGGTATTAAGGCGGATTTGCTGATTGACCAAGCCTTCGATTTCAACAAGTTCCTGCTTGGTAACGCCTTCGAAATGAGAGAAATCAAACCGTAGTCGCTGTGAATCAACCAGCGACCCCTTCTGGCTAACGTGCTCACCCAAAACCTGACGAAGAGCAGCATGTAATAAATGGGTCGCGGAATGATTCAATGCCGTTGCTTGACGAACATCGTTATCAACATCGGCATGCAGTGTTTCACCCTCGGCAATCACCCCGCTCAACACCACACCGTGATGCAAATGATGACCACCCGACTTATGGGTATCGCGCACTTCAAAACGAACACCTTCAGCGCTCAAAAACCCAGTATCACCAGCCTGACCACCCGACTCACCATAGAATGGCGTGCGATCTAAGATAATGATGCCAGCATCGCCCTCTTTTAAGGAGTTCACTCTCTGACCATCACGCAAAATAGCAACAACAATGGCATCGTCAGCAAGGCTCTGGTAGCCGCAGAATGTCGTTTCTCCGTCTAGTGCCAGCTCATTACTTAAATCTACTTTAAAATTAGATGCTGAACGAGCGCGAGTACGCTGCGCTTCCATTGCGGATTCGAAGCCATCTAAATCTAAAGTCAGACCATTTTCACGGGCGATATCTGCGGTAAGGTCAACGGGGAAACCATAGGTGTCGTAAAGTTTGAATACAGTCTCACCGGGAATTTGCGTCGCCGTTAACCCTTCCAAATCCTGCTCGAGGATTTTCATACCCTGCTCAAGGGTTTTGGCAAATTGCTCTTCTTCTTGCAGTAACACCTTCTCAATTTGCGCCTGCCGAATAACTAGCTCTGGATAGGCCTCGCCCATCTCATGCGCGAGCGGTGCCACCAATTTATGGAAAAACGCCGCTGTTGCTCCAAGCTTATTACCATGACGAGCGGCGCGACGAATAATCCGGCGCAAGACATAACCGCGCCCTTCATTTGACGGCATCACGCCATCTGACACCAAAAATGCGCAGGAGCGAATATGGTCGGCAATAACACGCAGCGATGTATGCTCAAGATCACTGACATTTAAAACGCCAGCGGTAGCGGTGATTAAATTCTGAAAGAGGTCAATTTCGTAGTTGCTGTGAACGTGCTGCATAACCGCAGAGATACGCTCCAGCCCCATGCCAGTGTCTACCGAAGGGGCAGGCAGTGGCGCCATAGTGCCATCGGCGTCACGGTTGAATTGCATGAAAACGTTGTTCCAGATCTCTATGTAACGGTCACCGTCTTCGTCTGGACTGCCCGGTGGGCCGCCAAACACGTCTTCACCGTGGTCATAAAAAATCTCGGTACACGGACCACAGGGACCTGTGTCACCCATAGACCAAAAGTTATCAGATGCGTATTTGCCGCCTTTATTGTCGCCAATGCGAACCATACGCTCTGCGGGAACACCCACTTCTTGGTTCCAAATTTGATAAGCTTCTTCGTCGTCGGCGTACACGGTGACCCATAGCTTTTCCGCCGGAATGGCCATCCATTCTGACGAGGTCAAAAATTCCCAAGCAAAGGTAATGGCGTCGCGTTTAAAATAATCACCGAAACTAAAGTTACCCAGCATTTCAAAAAAAGTGTGGTGACGCGCGGTATAACCTACATTCTCTAAATCGTTGTGCTTACCACCCGCGCGAACACAGCGCTGCGAGCTCACTGCTCGAACATAGTTGCGTTTCTCGCGGCCCAAAAATGTGTCTTTGAATTGCACCATCCCTGCGTTGGTAAACAACAACGTAGGGTCGTTACCTGGCACTAAAGAACTACTGGCGACGTGAGTATGTCCTTTACCTTCAAAATATTTGATAAAGGCTTCGCGAATGGCGGCGCTTTTCATTGAAACTCTCTCACTCCATGGGCACTTTTTCGGTCGCGGATGAACATCACACAACTACTCATCGCCACAGACCAAGCCTGGGCGAAAAAACGCCAAGTATATCGAAATTACGGGTATTTGTATCGGGTTTGAGCGGTTAGCGCGACCTTAGCCGCGCAACACATCTACCGCAAATAAAGCTGAAACTAGCCTAATTTCTCATCCGTGGTTAACGCACGTGCTTCAGACTCTAGCATGACGGGAATCCCGTCGCGGATCGGGTAAGCAAGGCCACTTGCGCGACACACCAATTCATTGCGCTTTTGATCGTAATCTAAGGGTGCTTTGCTAACGGGGCATACCAGTATTTCTAATAGTTTCTTATCTATCATTGGTTTCTTCACACTCAAATTCATTGTTTTTCAGCGTCGTCACGACGCCAATCGGTTCTTTGTAGCGCCGTTCTTAGTGCCCTGCCGCTTGATCGTGCGCAGGCATTGGGCCAATAATCAGTGCAGGATCAAGCCGCCGATCAGACCAGTTTATCCGCCAGTCTAAATGCGGCCCGGTTGCGCGCCCTGTCGCCCCTACTTCTGCGATGGCATCTCCCTGTTTAACTTCCTGCCCTTCCTCTACCAATATTTTACTGAGGTGGATAAAGGTCGAAGACACGCCCAAACCATGATCAATAATCAAGGTGCCGCCAGAGTAAAACATGTCTGGGTAAGCTAAGGTCACAACACCATCTATCGGTGCCGATACCAGCGTACCGGTGGGCGCCGCGATATCCAATCCATAGTGCGGCCGGCCGGGGTTGCCATTATAGACACGCTGACTGCCGAATACACCCGTAATGGGGCCAAGCAGCGGCCATTTAAATTCATTTACAAAATCCTGCCTAGTGGTGAATTGACTACGCGCCTTACTCACCAAGGCGCCTTCACGCCGAATTCGTTCTAAAACACTTGCAGGTGGCGTAACCGTTTGCTGAGGAACACCATTAACACGCTGTACGTCGTAGCTACGCTGTACAATACTTAACTGCTGCTCTGCGCACTCTCCTTCGGGGCTACAGACTTTCAGGCTTGCCGTAGGCCCCGCGTCGCGGTCAAAGCCCGCCACAAACAAACCATTTTCTGCAACCGCCAGCGCCTTACCATCCAGTGCCGCAGAACTGCCGGGCGCAACCATTGCCCATATCAGCCCACCTTGCTCTAAACTGCCGTTCAAATTCAGTTCTGCATGCGCACCGGCGGTAATACCCAACAGTGCAAGCCCTGCTACAAACCAACTTTTCATTATTCGCTATCCTTTAATGGCGACCGCTGCGCTACCATAGCGCGCTATGATTCGTTAAATAAAGTACCCAATAATATTATGTCTCGCTACCGTCCACCCCAACCTAAAGGCGCCTGCTATATTACCCCAGAGGGCGAGAAGGCGCTTCGCGACGAAGTTCGCCAACTCTGGAAAATAGAACGCCCTCAAGTAACTGCCACCGTACACGAAGCGGCGAAGAACGGCGATCGCTCAGAAAACGGCGATTATATTTACGGGAAACGACGCCTCAGAGAAATAGATAGCCGAGTTCGCTTTCTCACCAAACGCTTAGAGGAGCTAACTGTTGTTTCACATACCCCCAGTGATCACAGCAAAGTCTACTTCGGCGCATGGGTGACCGTAGAAAACGACGCGGGCGACGAATGCGAATATCGTATTGTTGGCCCCGACGAATTCGATTTAGCACTGCGCAAATTATCAATGGATTCGCCACTGGCAAAAGCCATGCTGGGCAAGCGACTCGATGATGAGGTCATCGTCTCCACCCCCGCCGGCAACCAAAACTACCACATTGTTCGCATTCGCTACGGTGACTAGCCGCCATTAAGACACGGGATCTGGCGGCTAATTCCCACATGGTAGAGATCGTCATTCACATATCCTATTATGGACACAAATTTCCCCATCGCGACCTCATTAAAGAGACTTAGCTATGTTGCTGTTATCACTAATTTGGGCTTGGACGGCATGGAACGTCTATCACCCCCATAAATCTGCACCTGAATTACTTGGCGTGCTCAGTTTTATATTCGGTTTTCTAACCGGGGAACTCGCGATACATATCATCGCAATCGAGGTCGCCTTAACCCTACTTATTATTATGGTCGGCGAACTTAGTGGTCTTAGCGATGCCTTGGGTTTGGCGATTGCCATTTGTAGTTGGGCAGCCATAGCCATTTTCTATTTTCGTGCTCAACGCGCCGACCCCATCATGGCGCAAGCCGTGCGCTATGCATTGCAATTAAGCCCGGAACAAACTCTAGATACCAGCAGTTCGCTGCTAATTGAAGCAGATGCAAAACGTCTGGCAAAACCCTTCGACTACAAACTGCCCAATGTGCAACGCCGCAAGAATATCGAATACTCTCGCGTCGCTGGCCGCTCGCTGCGCGTAGACATTTATCACCGAGCAGACACCCCAAAAAATGCACCGGTGTTATTTCAAATGCACGGCGGAGCATGGCTAGAAAAGATGGGCAGTAAGAACGAGCAAGCGCTGCCATTGATGAACCAGATGGCAGCCAATGGCTGGGTCTGCGTTGCCGTCGAGTATCGCCTTAGCCCAGGTTCGACATTCCCAGATCACATCATTGACTGCAAACGAGCACTGCATTGGATAAAAGAAAATATTAGCGAATATGGCGGCAACCCAAATTTCGTTATCGCCACCGGCGGCTCGGCTGGCGGGCATTTATCTTCTCTACTCGCATTAAGTGCCAATGCACCCGAGTTTCAACCGGGATTTGAGGATGCTGACACAAGTGTACAAGGCTGCATCCCCTTCTATGGCGTATACGACTTTTTAAATAGCCAAGGTCAACGTAGCAGTGAATCCTTAAGTCAGTGGATTTCAGCAAAAGTGCTTAAGAAAACCCGAGCTGAGTCACCGGAGCTATGGCGGCAAGCCTCTCCTTTATACTGGGTACACAAGGACGCACCACCCTTCTTACTTATTCACGGTGAAGCTGACACATTAGTGCCCGTGCAAGAATCGCGAGTGCTTTACGAGGCATTGAAAGAAGTGTCACAACAAGCCGTTAGCTATGCCGAATTACCCGACGCACAGCATGCCTTCGACATTCCAGTGTCTCTTCGCACCCAAATTGTCGTCAATCATCTGACGGTCTATTTAAACGAGCTTTACCGCAGGCACTTACAAACTAACTCAGAAAACGCGGTTGAAAAAACGGAAGCGGAAATCGAGGAAGTGGAAGACTAGACAACAGAGTTTTAGGACTTAAAAAATAAGGGGAGCAATTGCTCCCCTTATTTTTACATTGTTGTAAGGAAATCAAAACGGTATCCATGATTTCTTATCGCTGTAGTGTACATAACCAACATTCGCGCCAGCACGCAAGCCAACTCCCGTTCTAATCGGCGCTAAGATCAGGTCGCCATTTTGCTGATAATTTACACCAACACCCGCTACCACATAAAAGCTGCCATCTACGCCGGGAATGCGCTGCATAAGCTGCTCGATGTCATTTAGATGATAGACGAGGGTAAATACTTTAGAGGCATTTGCCCCCATATCGAATCCGACAGACGGACCCTGCCAAAAGATCGGCAACACATCGCCGTTGTAGCGCTGCACTTCACCTTGGCCATAGCGAACACCGACACCCAGAGCCGCAGAAACCTCTTCCCCAGCAATAATTGCGTTGGGGCTTCCCTGCTCTTCAAATACTTTCTCAATGGCCTTGGCTAAACCCGCCGTTGTTTCACCAAAAAAGGAATCGGCTTTTGCTAGAACCTCCTCTTTAGTGAAGCCCTCACTAGCTTCAGACTTGGCTGCAACGTCGGCGGCAAATACCGGCGCAGCCAAACTTAAAACAAACACCAATGACGTGCACATCAGATAGTGGATACGATTACTCTTCATATTTTTCTCCATGTAGTATGTAGACTATTCTCTTTCTTATGGTAAAAATTACTGCGCAAGTTCTGGAAGTACTGCAAACACCTGCCGCAAATCACCACCACAACTCAGCAGTAAAATCTGTAATTTAAGAAGTGCAGCGACGCTTATCGCGTCTGTTATTCTGCCATCCATCGCCATCGATATCGCTTCACCTACCGGCACACGACGCACCACAATATCTTCGGTTGGCTCTAAATCTGCCTCGCCTTGAATCAAATCCAGAGCCAAGAAAATCTCGCCGCGCTCATCTGTTACCGAGTTTGAGGTATGCAAATCCATTAACTTTGCCCAGCGCCCCGCAGTAAGTCCCGTTTCTTCTGCCAGCTCGCGGCTTGCAGTATTAAGCGGTGAACTACCGAGTGGACAACCACCTTCAGGTATCTCCCAGCTGCTTTCCTCTAACGGGTAGCGGTATTGTTTCACTAAATACGTAAATCCGTCATCGTCTAACGGAACAATGCCAACCGCGATACTCTGAAAGCAAACCTTACCATAAATTCCATCAGTGCCCGCCGGGGTCTTTACTTCATGATGCTCAACTCGCAACCACGGGTTTTCGTAGACTGTTTCACAGCTTAGCTGCTGCCAAGGACCAAGCACTTTGCTCATAGATTATCCATAATGGGTTTTACACGCTGCCGAAGCTTAGGTATCACATCGGTATCAAACCAAGGGTTACGTCGTAACCACATTTGATTTCGCGGTGAAGGATGAGGTAAAGGGAAAAACCGACTGTCACCGGGATGCTTTTCTACCCTTTCAGTGAGGGTTTTGTATGTATCAGTTAAATAATAATTTTGCGCATACTGGCCGATGAGTAAAATCAGCTCAATTGACGGCATATGCGCCAACAAGCGCTCATGCCACAAGGGCGCGCACTCTTTGCGGGGAGGTAAATCGCCAGATTGACCTTTGCCGGGATAACAAAACCCCATAGGCATAATAGCTAGACGTTTATCGTTATAAAATTGATCTCGATCGATGGCTAACCACTGCCGCAATCGATCACCAGAGGGGTCATTCCACGGAATTCCACTTTCGTGGACGCGAGTACCGGGCGCTTGACCAACAATGAGTATTCGCGCTGCGGTATCTGCCACGACCACCGGGCGCGGCCCCAAAGGTAATACCGCACTGCAATATTGGCAATCACGAATGGTGCTGAGTAATGACGGCAAGGTTTCCATGCCGGTATTGTGCGCCGCTACAATTGCCAGCGGCAAGTAAATCACAAACTATACGAGGCAAATACTCAGTTGATAGTGTCACCATCAATACCAAGAGCCCTTAATGTTTCTGATGACAAGCGCCCTGTCGCCAGTCCTTTTTTCTTTTGAAAGTCATGAATAGCAGCCAAGGTGTGCTTACCTAAAATGCCATCTATACCACCGGTGCCGTAGTCTAATTTACGCAGTGCTCGCTGAACGCGATAAACCAATTCCTTAGTGATTTCCCGTTCACACGGCACCATCCGCCAATCGAGTCGTGCGTCGGCCACTTTTTCTCGATAACTGTATTCTTTATATACTGGGGCAATTTGATGAACAAGTTCGCGCTCTGGCTCTAAGACCCGCTGCGCCTTCACCGTTTTATACGTGGCTGGAATTCGCTCCTCGATAGTATGCTCTGGCACGTCTACCACTTTTTTGCGCAGCGTTTCATATACCGCAGGTTCAACTACCTTTCGGTATTTGGCTGGTTCAACCAGTACCTGCTTTTTAATTTGACGGTAGCGAGCGGGTATCCGCTCCTGATGAACGATCTCGCCACTTTCCTCATCAATTTTTTCTATATCTCCCCGCCCCGGCCGCCATACCCACTCCTCCGGGGTATCAATCACTTCCTCAACCACCGTATCAAAACGAGCCGCGCTGACTAATTCCTGACGACTACGGGCGGGTAACACCTGCGTTCGCTCTTCCTTCCACTTATACGTTGCAGGCACAAGCTTGAGACGCACATGCTCTTCGCTGACGAGCACCTGCTCATCAAACCACTCCAACTTTGCGGGTAACGTTTCTCGGCGCTCACTCGCCTCTTTAACTATCCGCCGTTCAACTCGATCGACGTAGTTTGGCGGCACCAGAAGCTTGGCATAGCATCGGCCTGTTTCCGCATCTGGGGGCATGGAGGGTAAGACATCGCTGCTATCTAGACTCGGCGAGCGTGCCTTCATTTTCTCAATTTCGATCAACGCGTCAGCCAGCGCGACCTCCAAAGAGGAAATACGCTCCTCTTTAGGACTGGGTTCCGGAGCAAGTTGGCCGCTCGCCGGCGGCGTAGACATACAGGCGGTAACGCTCAGCATCCCAAACATTGCTGCTATACCGACGGAAAAGCGAGTCATTACCAAAAACAAGCCTCGACGCCCAGTCATCTGCCTACCAAATACCACCGCCAACCTCTTAATCATGATGTTAGAGGACATCATCTTATACCGGTGAGACTAAGCTTATCGAGAGGGTAAACGCCCTTAATTCCATTATTTTCAAGGACTAAGGTACACAGAAATACTTTGTGTGTTACTGAACTAGACCAACTGTCAACGATCAATAAAATATTAGAAATTATTTTGCCTAATTACGCTGATGAATACACAAATTTGCGTCATGAATATGAGGGTATATGACGACAATTTCTGGATTGATCGCGGAAAATTGCCAAGGAAAAAAAAGCCCCAATATGATTTAATGGCGGCCGCATCCCCGTCGACGTAGGCAAATCAAAGCATGACCAAAAATCTTACCGCGCTATCGCAAAGTGACGACTTCTTAATCCGCCATATTGGTCCGAATGAAAGCCAAACTGCGGCTATGTTACATACTGTTGGCGCGAGCTCTCTTGACGATCTTATCCGGCAAACTGTGCCTGCCTCCATTCTGCGCGGCGATATGCCACTACCACCACCACAAAGTGAAACCGCTGCCCTCGCGCGCCTGCGCGCCATGGCAGAAAAGAACCAAGTTGCGCGCTCGTTTATTGGTGCTGGCTACTACGGCACCATCACGCCGCCGGTTATTCTACGCAACGTTTTAGAAAATCCCGGTTGGTACACGGCTTACACGCCTTACCAGCCAGAGATTGCACAGGGACGCCTAGAGGCCCTTCTTAATTTCCAGCAAATGGTAATTGACCTGACTGGCCTAGAGCTGGCGAATGCATCGCTGCTTGACGAGGCAACCGCCGCTGCCGAAGCGATGGCAATGTGTAAACGGTCCGCGCGTAAAAACAAAAGTAATGTGTTTTTTATTGATCATAGCTGCCACCCGCAAACCATGGCTGTTCTTAAAACGCGGGCGCTTCCATTGGGCCTAGAAATTATCATCGGCGATGCCGAAACGGAGCTAGCCAGCACGCCTTGCTTCGGTGTTTTGCTCCAATACCCGGCTACTGACGGCAACGTAAAAAACCTGTCTGCCATTGCTAGCCAAGCAAAAAGCCAAGACACCATGACCGTCGTAGCGGCGGATATTATGAGCCTACTACTACTCACGCCACCCGGTGAACAAGGTGCAGATATCGTGGTCGGTAGCGCCCAACGCTTTGGCGTACCCATGGGCTTCGGCGGTCCCCACGCCGCATTCTTTGCAACCCGCGACAGCTTTAAGCGATCAATACCGGGCCGTATTATTGGCGTATCTATCGACAGCCGTGGCAACCGCGCACTGCGAATGGCAATGCAAACCCGCGAGCAACACATCCGCCGCGAAAAAGCGACGTCAAATATATGCACCTCGCAAGCACTGCTCGCCATTATGGCGGTGTTCTACGCCATCTATCACGGCCCCGACGGTCTAAAAACCATCGCTCAGCGCATTAACCGTATGACCGGCATTTTTGCCGCAGGCCTAGCGCAACTGGGGTACACCACCAATACTGAATTTTTCGATACGGTGTCGATAAAAACCGGTGACAATACTACCCGCATTGCAGACACTGCTGAAAACGCACTCCTGAATTTGCGCCGCGGCAGCGAACAGCTCAGTGTGAGCTTCGACGAAACAACTACCGTTGACGATCTTGAAAAACTTTGGGCAGTCTTTGCCGCTGATAAACCGCTGCCATCTGTCAGCAAGCTCGATGAAGAACTAGCTGACATGCCCGGCATTCCAGAAGATCTACGTCGCAAAAGTAGTTATCTTCGCCACCCCGTTTTTCACCAGCACCGCTCAGAAACGGAAATGCTGCGTTACATGAATAGACTTGAGCGCAAAGATATTGCTTTGAATCATTCCATGATTGCCCTCGGCTCCTGCACGATGAAGCTAAATGCTACCGCCGAGATGATACCAATCACGTGGCCTGAATTCGGCAACATCCACCCCTTTGCACCGCGCAACCAAGTGACGGGTTATTTACAACTCGTTGACGAACTAGAACAGCAGTTAATGGCCTGTACTGGTTACGACAAATTTTCAATGCAGCCGAATGCGGGCTCGCAGGGTGAATACGCTGGGCTGCTTGCCATCAAGCGCTACCATGAAAGCCGAGGTGACACTGCCCGCGACATCTGCTTAATTCCAAGTTCGGCCCACGGCACCAACCCTGCGTCTGCCGCCATGGCGGGAATGCGCGTTGTCATCGTTGGTTGCGATGAATTGGGCAATGTTGATATCGAAGATCTCCGCCAAAAGGCTGCGCGCCACGCAGATCAATTGTCTGCGTTGATGGTGACTTATCCGTCCACACACGGGGTTTTCGAGGAAGGCATTCGCGAAATTTGTGATATCACCCATCAATACGGCGGCCAAGTTTACGTTGACGGCGCCAACATGAATGCCTTGGTTGGTCTCGCAGCACCCGGTGAATTCGGCGCAGACGTCTCACATCTTAATTTGCACAAAACCTTCTGTATTCCCCACGGCGGCGGTGGCCCCGGCATGGGCCCAATCGGGGTGAAAGCACATTTGGCCCCATTCTTACCTAACCACCCAGTATTTCCTGTGGAAGGTTTAGATGTAAGCAACGACACAGTTTCTGGCGCCACATATGGCAGCGCTGGGATATTGCCCATCTCATGGACCTACATTGCGCTTATGGGCGCTTCGGGTTTAAAGAAAGCCACCCAAGTTGCAATACTCAATGCCAACTACATCGCCACACGTCTGAACGAGCACTACCCGGTGTTGTATACCGGGCGGAACGGCCGGGTAGCGCACGAGTGCATCATCGATTTACGACCGCTCAAAGAAAGCACTGGCATCAGCGAGGAAGATATCGCCAAGCGACTCATGGACTACGGATTCCATGCACCCACGATGTCCTTCCCGGTTCCGGGCACCCTGATGATTGAGCCGACTGAGAGCGAATCGAAAATGGAGATCGATCGTTTCTGCGAGGCCATGATTCACATACGCAGAGAGGCTGGCCGAGTTGAAAGCGGGCAACTACCTGCGGACGACAACCCACTAGTCAACGCGCCCCACACCCTCGCTGACATAATTGCCGACTGGGACCGCCCCTACTCCAAAGAGGAAGCGGGATTTCCGGTCGCAAGTTTACGCGACAATAAATACTGGCCCACCGTCAATCGTATTGACAATGTCTTTGGAGATCGCAATTTAATATGCTCCTGCCCTCCTATCGAGAGCTACGAGCAAGGCTAAAACATAGCCCCCGAAAGGGGGCAAAACTTGTCTTATACGCTGATTTCAAATAATTTTTTCGAGGCAATACCCTTTTTTCATACCCACTTCACAGAATTCTAAACAATTTTCGCTCTAACATGGATGCTTAGACGCAGATAGTGTTGTTTTTACGTATAACATCCGTGAAACTACGTACACTAAAAATTCCATTTTTCGCTTGACTGTATTTCGGCTTGTCTCTCCGGGAGGGGAATAAATGAAAACGAATATCTTAGCCTTATCGTTGGCACTAACAACGAGCTTACTCGTTGCTTGCGGCGGTGGTGGTGACGCACGCAGCCCAGACCGCCCAAACCCCGGATTAGATCCTAGTTCACTTCGAATTGACTTCCCACTTGGAAATCAATTAGCAGGCACAGGTACCAATAGCATTCCCGCAAGAATGCTAGCTCTTCAGACTGACGGTGTGGAGTCTAATCTCGGGCCTGAGTTAAACGTGACTAGAAACACACAATGGTCTTTAGGTGGGAGCGTTGGTAACCCCGCCATTGTTGGTCTTGCAGACGAAGTAAGAGACGCAGGGCAACTACGCGACGTTCTAGACATACTAAGCAAAGTAAGACTTGCAAGTACCGATACTCTGAAAAACCTTACGCTAACTGGCAGATATAATTTCGAAGGTACGCCATACACAATCATCGAGCCTTTCACCATTGTTCCACCCGTTGTTAGTGGACCAAAATACATCAGTGGGCAGACGGTTATCACCTTCAACCCGGCTGCAGCTGGCGCAACTCAAACTGCCAACTACCAACTTTTGCAGAATTTACAAGGACTACCTGGGGTAACCGAAAACTCGACTCTTAATGCGACATTCTGCTCGAGTAATAACAGTATTTTCGAATTTGGTATAACCCAAACAAACAACGGCAATGCCGTTGCACCCGCCACTATTACCAATCCATTTACCGCCGACAGTCAATCTCAGATTCCCATTACCATTCGGGCAATCTCAAAAGGTGGCGATTGCAACGATAATACCGTTACTGAAATCGCATCATTAATCGTCAATCTTATACCCGCGACTGTCAGCACAGTCACTGCTTGCGTCGTAGCCAACCCCGCGGCGGACGTATGCAGCGGCAACACAACTAACCAGAAATTCTTTAACGCCACCAAATACCTAAGCAGCTGCAAAGGCTTAGACAATACCACCGTCAAGTTACCTGCAGCACAACGCATACAATTGGTCGCTAGACTTACCTACACCAACCCATCGGTTCCGAACCAAACTGCATTCACCACGTATCAATGTTCTGAAGAAGACATCTTGGCTTGGTCTGCGACACCGACCGCAATTTTCTCTGAAGGCCCAGACGAGACAGACGGCGATGCATCACTAGTCAGTCAAGCACAATTCGCCACTCTTTCAGAGGCAAACCGTAAGAGTGCCGCGAAGGCAAGCTACACAGTGGGTGAAACAACTCTCACCGATACCTTAGACCTGCAGTTAGTCGATGCCGAAGTTAGTGCGGTGACAATTGTGCGCGCTGATGGCCTCATGCCGCCAAACAACACTGATACAATTTTCTTAAACGCGTTCAACGATGGTATCGACTACATTGCTATGTGCACCTTTGTCGATTTAGATTCGTCGAATACTATTCGCTGCCCCGCTGGCCAAGTTAGTTGGTCAGTAGATAGACCAAGTGTCCTGTCTGTAAACCCAGCGAATGCGTCAAACACCACCACAGCGAGCCCAGTAAAAGACACCACAGGAACTGGCAACGTTGTTTTAACCGCAAAATACGTCGGCAGCCTTGGTAATAAATTCGCTACCCGCACCATCAATGCCGTTGATGACGACGTTGTCGAATTGCATCTTTACCAAGCCTCAAATGCTAACTCCCCGGATGACGTCACCATTGACGAGTTCTCTTGTGTAGGGCGTACTGATTTAGTCGGCACAGTTGCTGATGGCGAAAACTATATCCCTGGAGACCAGCGCTTCTATGTTTTCGCACTATTTGAAAGTGGCGAAAACGACATGAGCCCCGAATTTTTGGCCAACCCTAAGAAAGAGGGCTCTCCACTAGTAGACGTAACCGATCGTGAGCGGCTCATCTTCTCAGCACTTCCGGGCTACTGGTCTGGTAACGCCAATGCTTCACCTAGCTGCGTATCAAGCGCAGTCCCTGGCCTGCCGGGCGCAGATGAATTACCTGGCCTAGATCAACTACCGGGCTTCGATCAACTACCTGGTTTTGATCAAATTCCGGGCCTACCTGAGACATCGAGCACACCTGCTGCTAGCTTCAGTGGCAACCCTGACGAAAAAGGCTACCTCAAATCTCGTGGCCTACTGCGTCTAAGCACTGTATGCGTACAGGCCTTTATAGACACCGATAACGACGGCTTTACCGACGGCGACATTGTTACTGAAGAAGGCTCTACTGTTCTGATTTTACCAGCCGCTAACGATGACCTGTTGACCTTCTCTAACGAGCTATGTGAAACACTTGAACCAGTATTGACCTTAGGCGGAAACTTCCCAGGACTAGAAGGGCCCGGTATCGTACTTCCTCTGGTGTACACCTTAAGTACAATTGCTGACCCAATTCTCACAGCCTTAGCCACCAACGATGACGGCGGCGTAATTCCTGTTGAAGGACTCGTTGATGCACTAATCACAGGTAATTTCTCGGCAATCAATGAGAACTTCCCTGACAGCCCAATTGGTGGCTTAGGGCAAGTAACCAATGCGTTAGTTGGAGACGGCGCTCCATTAAGCCCTGTTATTCAAGTGCTTGATGCCTGCGCAGTGGATCCGCTCACTACCGTAGTCGGCACTTTGCTAGACGCTTTACTAGGTCTCAATCCTGACGCATTCAGCGAGTTAGCCGGCATTAACTTTGACGACTGCCAAGATGTATTCGGGAACTTCTCTATTCCCGAGCTCCCAGGTGGCGGTGGATTACCAGACTTACCGGGTGCTGGCGGTTTACCTGGCCTGCCAACGCCCTAACAAAGAAGTAAACGCGACCGTAAGGTCGCGTTTTAATATGTGCTTGAAATATGGAGATTATATTAATGAGTCAAATGCGTAATATAACGCTTGCTCTCGCTGTCGGGTGCAGCGTTTTTTCTGCTTTCGCAGCAGATGACGAGGAAACGGTTATTGATAGCCGCTGGCGCATACACGGTATGATTGGTACTACCGTCGCCGATCAAAGCGACTTCGATTCCGGCAATGAAGGCAAGTTCGGTATCGGTAAGCCCATCAGTTCCTATGTCATGCTCGACACTCACATTAATTACGGCGAGTTTAAAAACTCCAAAAATGACACCTATAGTCGTACCGCCGGTGGTCTAGACTTTTTATACTTCCCACGCGGCGCATTCATGCTTGATGCCGATCCGGTTCAACCTTATTTAGGTATCGGCTTGACTTACCATGAAGTCGAGTATGAAGCTCCCGGAATCACAGCGAGCCAATCCGACTATGGCAGTGACGCCATCATCGGTTTCACCTATGAGTTAGATACTGTCGCAATTCGTGGTGAAGCTCGCTACCAATTAGATTCTATTAAGCGTCAAGCCCCCTTATTTCCAGACGACGACAACTTTTATACCTATGCATTCTTAATTGGTATTTCAGTACCGTTTGGGGACAAACCATTACCGTATAACTATGACTCAGACGGTGACGGCGTACCTGATCGACTGGACAAATGCCCGAATACGCCCCGTGGCACCCCCGTTGATTCTACCGGTTGCCCTCTCGATAGCGATGGCGATGGCATACCTAACTTCCGTGACCAATGCCCCAATACACCTCCGGGCGCACGGGTTAACGTGAATGGCTGCTCAATTGATGACGACGGCGATGGCGTTCCTAACGACATTGACCAATGTCCAAATACACCACGTGGTGTGCCCGTAAATGCTCAAGGTTGCCCACTGGATAGCGATGGCGATGGCGTACCAGACAAGATCGACCAATGTCCTGGCACCCTTCCCGGCCTGAAAGTGAATTCACGTGGCTGCGTTATTTCGCAAACCGTTGAATTAACTGGTGTGCATTTCGAGTTCAATAAATCGCGCTTAATGCTGGATTCTCAAACTATTCTCAATAAGGTAGCAGAATCACTAGCAAACGAGCCTGACGTCAGCATCATAATTATGGGCCACACCGACTCGGTCGGCAGTGACTCCTATAATCAGACACTGTCACAAGAACGTGCGCAATCGGTGGTTAACTACCTGACGACCAAAGGCATCGCGTCTGGACGTCAAAAAGCCAAAGGTTACGGCGAAAGCAAGCCCGTTGCCGACAACAATACTGATGAAGGCCGTGAGCGCAATCGTCGTGTAGAGCTCCAGGTTATTAGCCCGAATAAGTAGGTCTAGTATTCTCTGAACAAGGGCGGTTTTTACCGCCCTTTTTTATTGCCTAAACTTGTATCAAAAGGCGAAGCACGCGCCATGGAATCAGCCTATATCTGTAAATAAATCTAACTGATTTTTGCGATAATACTCAGCTGACTCATTAACTTGACTAAGCTCATCATTCACCTTATTTTCTCCAGCCGCAAATCTCACGCCGACACCAATCAAACGCAGAGGCGACTCTAAGCGCGGCCACGCCTCTTCTAATAATTGCGCAAAAACTGGTGCCTCTCGCATTCCCTCGTAACGTCGATCGATCGTCGTCTGGCGAAAATCAGCAGATTTCAGTTTCACAAAAACGCCGCAGATTGTCTTGTCGCCAACACGCAGGATTCTTTTCTCAAGCTCCGCCAATAAATCCGTCAACATGCTAATTGCGCCATCTACGCCAACGATATCTTTAGCAAATGTTGTTTCAACACTAAGAGATTTACGTTCTCGGTTAGACTTTACTTCGCGCTTATCAATACCACGCGCATATTCATACAACTGATGGCCAAACTTACCAAAAAGTATCAGCAGCTGATCCAATGACTGACTTCGTAAATCCGCGCAACTAAAGATATTGTGCTCGGCCATCCGCGCAGCCATCACCTTTCCCACCCCGTGAATTTTGCTCACAGGAAGGCTTAAAACGAACTCATCCACTTGTTCGGGCGTGATGACCGTTAAACCATCAGGTTTGTCCCAATCGCTTGCGACTTTGGCTAAAAATTTATTAGGTGCGACACCCGCCGATATAGTAATACCTAATTCTTCGCGAACCTGTTCTCGTATCGCCTGAGCGATACGCGTTGCACTACCTTGATAAGCATCGCAATCGCTAACATCAAGGTAAGCCTCATCTAAAGATAAAGGCTCAATACTCTCGGTGTAACGCCTAAAAATGGCGCGAATTTGCAGTGCCACTTCTCGGTACTTATCCATCCTGGGAGGAAGAACAATAAGATCCGGGCAGCGACGCAAGGCGCTAGCGGTCGGCATGGCAGAATGTATACCAAAAGCCCGTGCTTCATAGTTACATGTCGCAACGACGCCCCGTCGATCTGCTGAACCTCCCACAGCAACAGGGCGATTCTGCAAACTCGGGTCGTCACGCAACTCCACAGAGGCATAAAAACAATCGCAGTCGCAATGAATAATCTTGCGCAAATACCACCACCCAAGGAAGCAAATTAAATTACTGTATAAACAGACAGTAAAATACCAAACCCCGCTACGGAAGTCACTGCCGATTGTGCGTTATACTGTGCGACATTATCGGCAACGTGGATCGTTAAAAATGGCAATTGGTAGCTGGACACCCGAAAACGAAAAAAGCGCGCTCACAATAGATGATAAATGGTTACAACGTTGCATTGTTATTAGCGACGAAGATCGCCTCGAAGAGTTACCTGCACCGTTTACAGAGGATGAACAGCGAACCTATGGTGTTTTTATGCGTGTATCACAAGACCAGTGGCAGGCCGTTGCTACAGATCTAAGTAATGACGATATTGTGCATTTAATTCGTTTTTTCACCCGAGCAGAAAAACTCATCAGCGGCTGGGATGCAGGTAAAGAATCCCCCGCGATTTGGCTTAACAAAGTATTAAGAAGTCGTGGTGAAAAGCTTGATCGCGACATGTTGCTGTGGATTCGCAATAATACCGACAACCGCTTCATTCCAAACGGCGGACTATAATCAGCGATCAAACCTCAACGCTATAATGTAATTATTTATTCTCTTTATCCTTCGTGAAGCTGGCTAATTGTTCTGGGCTGGCTTCGACTTGAAACTTCGCTTTCCACTGTGAATACGGCATACCATAAACCCGCTCTCGCGCCGCTTCATAATCAACACCGACACCTTCCTGCTCCGCCGCAGAAACATACCATTTAGATAAACAGTTACGACAAAATCCAGCGAGATTCATCAAGTCGATATTTTGAACATCCTTGCGTTCATCCAAATGAGCGAGTAATCGGCGAAAAACGGCTGCCTCAATTGCATCTGTTTGCACTTTATCCATAATTTTCTCCTAACTTATTAAAGTTTCACTGTCCATTATCGCAAAGTTTGCTATGTTAAGACTGTTGCACGTAGTGAAGTTCGTCGATTAATGACAAAAAACACGATTACCGAGGCTCGCTGATATGACAAGCAAAAAAATAGATCCTGTCGCACTGATACGTAAAGAAATAGAATCCCTTGAATCCAAGGTAGAAAAATTACGTGATCGCTTAATGGCAGATGCACATAAAGCAATAGAAAAAGCAAAAGCACAAGCAGAACGCGCACGAGATAAACTAAAAGCCGAACAAGCAAAACTCGGTGAATTACAGAAAAAAGCGAAAGCAAACATGGACAGCCGCGTGCAAAAGCAAATGGATCGCGCCCATTCTGCTGTCGATGCCGCCAAAGAATTAGAGCTAGATGCCAAGGCCGTCATGATTATGGCTAAAAATCAACTTGCTGAACTCAAAGGCGACTACCAAAAAGCAAAAGCACTCGCCAAAGCAGCACAAGAGGCTGCGAAGAGCTTCGACGCCAAAGCGAAGGCCACACCAAAAGCTGCTGCGAAAAAAGCAGTGGCCAAAAAAGCGCCCGCGAAGAAAGCGGCCGTAAAAAAAGCGCCAGCAAAAGCGGCGCCTGCTAAAAAAACACCCGTGAAGAAAGCCGCCGCAAAAGCAGCAGCGCCTAAAAGCAGTTAACTCTTAAAGTAACTCTGCGTTTGGGTTGTAAAGCAGCGCGTCTGCTTTACAACTCTTCCCTAGCCCGCCAAGGTTACAACGCTATTCAAAATCAATTGAATAAGCTGCGTCTGCCGCGTGACTCCGGTTTTAGAAAACACCGCACTTAAATGGGATTTAGCGGTATTGCGAGACACCCCCAAACTTACCGCAGCTTCATCTAAACTCAAGCCATTGACCAATCTAATCGCCAGCCTCGCCTCAGCAGGTGTTAAACCAAACAACGCAATCAACACATCGCTAGGTGCCTGTCGTGGTGCCATTGGATCAGTAATAAATATCGCTACAGCCGGTGAATGCTCGCCGCTGCGATCACTTAATGGCAGTGGTCGCAGCAGTAAATTTATGCCCTGAAACTGCGCAATATCTGCGAGTCTAAATGCCCGAACACAACCAGCCATTTGTTGATGATGAGCAGTAACAACCTCAGAAAAAAGTGCGCTAAACGCCTTCTGCTCGCGAACATCCGCAAGTTGAAAACAACGTTTGCGCATGAATACACCCCGAGACGACTCTATCAAACGTGCCGCCACCGGATTACTACTTAATACATGCCCATGAGTGTCTAGAGTTACAACGCCAACCGCTAATTGACCAAAGGTATCTGCGTACAAACCACGCTCTAACTCAGATTCTTGCAGGCGAGAATGTATTTCTATGGCTTGCCGCAAATGCGGCAGCAACTGCTTGCACAGGGATTTTTCCGCTTCGCCGAAATCACTAACACCAGCCGGTCTCGTTACGCGAAGCCGAGCAAGTAATCCATCTTTACCCCACAAATCGGCCCCTAAAATATGCATCACGTTACTTGGCTGCAAATAGCTGCGAAAGTACTCAGATTGCTCAAACTCGTCCTTAGACAAGAATTCCGCAATTGTCACAACGTCGCCGTCAGGTAAATTTACGAAGGGGTCTAAAGCAAAATAGGTGTCGTTATAGGCGTGATAAATATCGGTGGAATAAAAGACCGAATTTAACACCACACCTTTTTCATGAATATTTGGAGGCCGTAACAATAAGGTCGCAAAATTACCATCAAGTAGCTCGCTTAGCGCACCCAAAAATTGCTGCCATGGAGGTGACTCTAGCATTCCGTGATATATGGAATGGATCACCGCATCCATCTGCGGTGAAACATGTAAATCTGCCATGAGTAACCTGGGCCACTGAGAAAAACGTGACCCGATTCTAACGCCTGACTGCACCAAATTCACTATTCAATAGTGCGTTCGGTCGTTAATGGGGCAAATACTCGCCACCGTTTACGTCCAGCGCCGCTCCCGTTACTGCACAGGCGTAATCGGAGCCTAGAAATATTGCTGCCTTAGCACAATCTCCGTCATCTGGAATGTGGCCAAGAGGGATATTTTTCGACACCGCTGCAACCTGCTGCTCAACAGTCGGGCCACCAGCGTCCGCGTTCATTTGCAAATAGCCTTCTACTGCCGGCCCCCACATCCAGCCCATATACGCGGAGTTTACACGAATATTGTATGCGCCAAGCTCCAAGGCTAAGTGCGAAGTCGCGCTAGCCAGAGCCGCTTTAGATGCTCCATAGCCACCTTGGGTATGCAATGGCTTGCGCGTCACCATCGTGTTGATCATGACAATTGCGCCACCACCCTGCTTTTTCATTTGAGGGATCGTTTCCAAGGTCAGCGCCATGGTGCCGAATAGATTTACGTCCATGGCCGCGCGCCAGCTATCCAAATTTGCGGTTTCTATCGGGCCGAACTCGCCAGGATTATATGCACTGTTAAATAAGACATCGATACGACCAAAACGAGCGACGGATTGTTCGACCAGTGCAGCACATTGAGCACGATCGCTAATATCAGTTGCTACTTTCAACACTTGGGTACCTAAACCTAAAGCTAAAATTGCCGCTTCAGCATCATCTAGCTTACTGACGGTACGAGCGCACATTGCAACTGACGCGCCCTGCTTTGCCGCCTCGACCGCCAACTCCTGGCCCAGCCCTGGCCCAATACCTGAAACAATTACAACCTTACCATCTAAAAGCATAATCAGATCCTGTTATTAAATATTATAGGAAGAGTAGAGATTAGCTTAGCTGAGCTGCGTTGTTTCGGCACCACCCATACGGACGGGGTGTGTGGTCTGTTCTATTTACGAGAGAAGCAATCATGGGACAAGACCTTGCAATGTCGGATGGTTATAAATTTAAGACGACCTAGACGTGACGAAATCTAACTTCCCGCATTCAATGATTTACGCATATTCGACGCAATGGTGGCGGCAATACGTTTTGCCTGCTCGGCTTTTGGACCAGAAAAGCCAGTATTCACCGCGTTAACAAAATGCGCTAGCCATCGATCAAAATCGCTGATCGAGAGGTTCTGTTTATTATTTAGCTGGCGATGGATGTTCATGGTATGGCGGTGGTAGTTATTTTGGCCTAACAGTAGTTTTTCCCAATAGGACTGAATTCGGGGGAAGTGTTCTCGAATATCGATACCGGCAACATCGGTAAAAATAGGGGCTAATTGTTCGTCATTTAACAAATAGCCGTAAAAGGTTTCTACGAAAGCCGCTATATGTTCCGGGCTATCTAGATCTGGCTTTTGCGTAACCGGTAAATTAAAAGACATAACTGGGATAAAACATATTATTAGAGTATACGAACAACATCCGGGTCGCGGACATTGTTCATACCGATGACATTAGTGATACTACTTTTTCTTCCTAGCAGTCTTTGCTTTTGCGAACCGCATGACACGCTGTTTGCGCTCAACCTGCCGCTTTGTGAGTTCGTTCTTTTTACCTTCGAAGGGATTTTCAGAGGTTTTGAACTCAATTTTAATGGGCGTACCCATCATATTTAACTCGCGACGAAATACCTTTTCTAAATAGCGCGTATAACTACCCGGTACTTTCTCAGTCTGGTTACCATGAATAACGATGATTGGTGGGTTTTGACCACCAGGATGCGCGTAACGCAATTTAATGCGACGCCCGTTGATCATTGGCGGTGAATGGTCATGTATTGCGCCTTCTAAAATCGTAGTCAGCATACGGGTCTGTAGCTGACGAGTCGCCGATTCGTAGGCCTTTTCAACAGACTCGTAAAGATGCCCTACGCCGGTTCCATGCAGTGCCGAAATAAAGTGAATTTCAGCAAAATCGATAAACTGTAGGCGCCGGTCCAATTCTTTTTTGATATGGTCTTTTTGCTCGGCTGTAAGCCCATCCCATTTATTAATGGCGACTACGACAGCTCGGCCAGAATCCACGACTTGACCCAATAAATGCAGATCTTGATCGACAATACTTTCGCGTCCGTCCATCACCAAGATCACAACGTTGGCGTCTTCAATCGCTTTTAAAGTTTTAACAATAGAGAATTTTTCGACGGCTTCTGAAATATGCTTACGCTTGCGAATACCCGCGGTGTCAATCAAGGTATAGGCTTCGCCTTCGCGTTCATAATTTATATAAACACTGTCGCGGGTGGTGCCGGGCTGATCGAAAACAACAACACGCTCTTCACCGAGCATTCGGTTTACCAAGGTCGACTTACCCACGTTAGGACGGCCAACAATGGCGATTTTTTTACCGGTAGCCAAAGACGCTTGTTTGTCATCTTCTTCAGGTGGAAATTGCGCCAGCACGTCGTCCATTAAAGACCGCACGCCTTTTCCCTGGGTGGCGGTAAGTGGATAAATCATCGCCGCGCCGGTTTTGTAAAACTCCGCTTTTGCGACTTCCACATCTGTACCGTCTACTTTATTGGCAACAAAAAATACCGGCTTAGAACAGCTGCGAAGATGTTTTATCAAGCCCTCGTCGGCTGGCATTAAGCCCGCACGAGCATCAAGCATTAGTAGCACAGCATCGGCTTCATCAATTGCCTGCATAGACTGCTGTGCCATTGGACCGTCGATTCCCACTTCGTCGCCGTTTACACCGCCCGTGTCGATGACGATATAACGGCGTTTACCGTGATTGGCTTCTCCGTATTTACGATCACGAGTTAGCCCCGGAAAGTTAGCGACCAAGGCATCACGACTTTTAGTAAGCCGGTTGAACAGAGTTGATTTACCGACATTCGGTCGGCCTACCAAGGCGATAACAGGAACCATAATTCTACTTAACTCTGATCAGCACTGGGCCGTATAACAATATTTTTTGACTTAACGTTCTTGGAGTTTGTAAGCAACTAATTCACCGCTATTTCCGTAGACGTAGAGTAATTTACCATCGACAATCATCGGCGCGCGCAGTCCATCGCTATCTACACGCTTACGTGCAATCAAGCGTCCATCTTCCATAGACAGCATATGCAGATAACCTTCAAAGTCGCCAACCCCGATAGCACCGTCGAATGCTACCGGCTCTGTCAACTCTCTTCGAGCTAACACGGTTTGCGTCCAAAGCGCACCCTGGCCGTTGTCATCGATGGCGTTCACGCTGCCATCTGCAGTGACAACATACACATTACCCAAGTTTTCTGTTGCGCCAACGTAACTTGACATATTTTTTACCCAAATGGGCCGACCACTGCGAATATCAATAGCCATTACCTGCCCTTGATAGCCAGTAGCAACAACAGTCTGACCATCACCCATCACCAGCAAGCGACCATCAACATCGACTAAGCGCTCGATTTCCGTACTGCCCTCAGACACAGAAATACGTTGCTCCCAGATTTCAGCGCCATTATCTACGTCAAAGGCAACAACACGACCGTTGGCAAATCCGACCATCGCAATATCGCTGACTATCTTAGGTGTACTCGTGCCACGCAGTGTCAAGCGAGGTACTTGCGAGGAATAACTCCACAGTAATTTGCCATCGTCAAAATTCAAGCCCTGCACTTCACCGCTGTAGGTTTGCACGACAACAACAGAACCATTGCTCTGTGGCGCCGCCAAGACTTCACTACTAACGGGTACGCGCCACACGATGTCACCAGATATACGATCTATCGCAATCACTTCGCCATCCGACGTGCCGACGAAAAGCAAAGTGCCAGACACACCCACGCCACCCGCGATACGCAAATCGTAGGACTTTTTCCAAACCTTTTTACCGTTACTCTTATTCAGCACGGCGACTTTACCGTTTGATGATGCGATAAAGATTTCGTCACCATCAATAGCCGGCGTAATACGATGATAAGCCTCTGCTTGACCGTCACCCAAAGAGTAGGACCAAACCTCTTTTAGCTTCTTCTCTGCCTGAAAGTCCGTTAACTTAGCCGGCTCTCGACTGGTCGGATCAGACGCGCACGCTACCATCATCGCACTCACTAACACGACACCAACTGCAGAAATAAACCTCATTACTTAGCCCCTTCTACGGCAACCGCGGCTGCAGACAAGTCATTAATTTTCATATCTAGCATCGCATTATTCACCGGCGCTTCCTGCTCACGAGCTAATGATCTTGCCCGCTGATACGCAACTAAAGCAGCAGATCTATCGCCTTGTGCAAATGCAACGTCGCCTTCTAACTCTGAGGCTTCAGCCGCGTATCCGGTTTTTGCCAAGCCAGTCAAATATTTCATGGCTTTATCATAATCTTGCTGTGAATAGTAAACCTGCGCCAAACGCATCTCTGCCTGCGCTTTAATTTGTTCACTCGGACGCTGCGCCAAAACCCACTCTAACTCAGTGATCGCGGCGGCGTAATCGTCTGCTTTAACCGCATATTTTGCTTTGTACAATGCAGCAAACTGGCCATAGCTGAGTCCAGCAAACTTGTCTTTAAGCGTATCGGCTAAATGTTGCGCAGTGCCCACACTGCTGCCGTCTCGTTCGACCGCTGCGTCAGCAATTAATAAATTATCGAAAATAGCGGATGCCTCGCCAGCTTGATCTTGCTGATGGCCCTGCCAGCCTTTCCAACCGAATACGATCGCTAACGCTAGCGCGATACCAAACACGGTCGACTTGCCATTTTCTTGCCACCATCTTTTGATGGCTTCGATTTGTTCTTCTTCTGTGCGATACGTTTCCACTAAACTTCCTCTCCGACTTATCCGGTCGCTCTTAAAAATGATTGTTAGAAATAGTATTTACCAATTCGGTCAAAGCCACTAACTGTTGTTCGCCTTGGCCCTCACGTAGCGGTTTAACAGCAGCTTGGCCCACTTGCAATTCGTCTTCACCGAGTACAATTGCCAATGACGCGCCAGACTTGTCCGCCTTTTTAAACTGACTTTTAAAACTACCGCCCCCGCAATTAATAAGCACCCGCAACGTCGGCATGGCATCTCGTAATTGTTCGGCAATTTTAAGGGCTTCAATGTCTGCTTTTTCACCAACCGACACAATAAATACGTCGGCTTGTGGCTGATTATCCGGCGCAACATCGAGTGTTTCGAGCATCAAAACAAGGCGCTCTATACCCATCGCAAAACCAATCGCAGGCGTTGCTTTGCCGCCCAATTGCTCTACTAAGCCATCGTAACGTCCACCGGCGCATACCGTTCCCTGCGCGCCAAGCTTATCGGTTGTCCATTCAAACACTGTTAAGCCGTAGTAATCTAGACCTCGCACCAACTTTGGATTCAGCGTGTAACTTACCCCTGCGGCGTCTAATCTAGCGCACAAACCGTTAAAGTGGCTGCGCGAGATATCGTCAAGGTAGTCACTTAGTACCGGCGCAGCAACCAACAGTTCCCGAGTTTTCGGATCTTTACTGTCTAATACTCGCAATGGGTTGGTATCTAATCGGCGCTGGCTGTCTTCATCGAGCTCCTCTTTAAAAGCTGACAAATATTCCACTAGGGCCTGCCGATAGTTCGAGCGCGACTCTGAATTGCCAATACTGTTTAGCTCGAGGGTAAGCGCATCGCTAATACCCAGCTCCCGCCATAATCGCGCGGTAAGTAGAATCAACTCGGCATCAATATCAGGGCCGACCATACCGAAGGTTTCAACACCAATTTGATGAAATTGACGCAAACGACCTTTTTGAGGACGTTCATGACGAAACATCGGGCCGGTATACCACAGACGCTGGATTTGATTGTGTAGAAGACCATTCTGATCACAGGCGCGAACACAGCTTGCCGTACCTTCGGGGCGTAGTGTCAGGCTATCGCCATTCCGATCCTCGAAGGTGTACATTTCTTTTTCTACGATATCGGTCACTTCACCAATAGAGCGTTTAAAAAGCTCGGTGTGTTCAACAATTGGAAACCGAATTTCGCTGTAACCATAGCGACCGAGTACATCGCGGACGCGACTTTCTAGGTACTGCCATAAGGGCGTTTCTGTGGGCAGAATATCATTCATGCCGCGGATAGATTGAATACGTGCCAAAACTAATTCCTATCGACCAAATTATATTAAGAAGAACACCAACAACAGCTCAACTACGCGCAATAAGGTCTTTTTCCTGTTCTTGTTTAAGAGCGACCTTTTCACGAATTAATTTTTCAAGATGGTCGATCAGCACATCGTTTTTCACTTTATGATCAGGCTTGCCGCCCACATACACTAAATTATTGGGCGTACCACCGGTTAAACCAATTTCAGCCTCTTTCGCCTCACCGGGCCCATTTACGATGCAGCCAATGACAGCGACATCCAATGGCGTTGTCACGTCGTCTAGACGTGACTCCAATTCATTCATTGTGCTTATCACGTCAAAGTTCTGCCGAGAGCAACTTGGGCAAGCAATAAAATTAATACCCTTGGTACGCAGCTTGAGACTTTTTAAGATCTCGTAGCCAACCTTCACTTCTTCTACCGGATCAGCCGCCAGCGATACTCGAATAGTGTCACCAATGCCATCCATCAACAGCAAGCCTAGACCCACCGCCGATTTCACCGTACCACCGCGCAAACCACCCGCTTCTGTAATACCTAAATGTAAAGGTTGTTCGATTTGGCTCGCAATTTGACGATAAGCCGCCACCGCCATAAAAACATCGGAAGCCTTCACGCTTAATTTAAAATCTTGGAAATCGAGTTTATCGAGAATATCAATATGGCGCATCGCTGACTCAACCAACGCTTCTGGAGTTGGCTCGCCGTATTTGCGCTGTAATTCTTTCTCTAAAGAACCGGCATTTACGCCAATTCGAATCGGAACATTGTGAAATTTGGCGGCATCAATGACCTCACGCACTTTTATTTCACGACCGATATTACCTGGATTTATCCGTAAACAATCGACGCCATATTCCAGCACCTTCAACGCAATTTTGTGATCAAAATGAATATCTGCAACAAGGGGAACTGACACTTGTTTACGAATTTCCCGGAAAGCTTCCGCAGCTTCCATACTAGGTACAGAAACCCTAACAATGTCAGCACACGCGGCTTCCAAACGCCGTATTTGAGCAACCGTTGCTGCTACGTCGCAGGTTTCGGTATTCGTCATACTTTGCACGGATATCGGCGCATCACCACCAACTGCAACATGACCGATATGAATCTGCCGAGACACTCGACGTTTTATCGGGGATGCCATTTTCATAATTCACCTACTTGTACACGCACCGCATTGCTACTTGCTGAATCTTTCAATTCAACCAACTGTTCATTGTAATACATACTGACAACAGGCCAGTACGCTGCAGTGACCGTAACCGGCCCCAGCACTTTGAGCTCTAAGGCATCGCCCTTACGCTGTACTCCGCTTACCGCGACGTTGTTGTGCGCGTCTCGCAACTCTAGCCATACATCCTCGCCGAACATAAAGCTAAGTTCCGCGGGGGCAATATTCTCAGGCAACGTCACAGGGTCTTCTTTTATCTGCCCACCCGATAATAATGTTTCGCCGAGTGAGGGAACTGTCCGCAGCGACAGAAGCGGCGCAATACGTTCATCTAAGACTACAACAGAGAGCTCTTTAGTCCGACTCTCACCAAATACCCAACAAGACAACGCCCAAACAATCAATGCCGTAATTAAAGCCAGAAAAAAACCTGCATGTCCCGGCGCTTTAACCTTGCTTTGAACGTGGCTATGGCGACGTGTACTTCCCTGCTCATCGCGACGACAAATTCTGTCGCAATCATTCAGCAAGGGAACTTCATCTAGCCCCATATACCGTGCGTAGCTTTTTATATAACCACGAGCAAACAACGGTGAGTTGAAACGTGAATAATCATTCTGCTCTAACGCTTCTACATAGCTATTCAGTAAATTCAGTGCTTCGGCTGTTTCAAGCACTGACTTTCCGGCACTGATTCGCGCGTCGTAAAGCACTGATCCCGGGGGCCCGGGGTAAAGCTGTTTCGTTCCCGGCATGATAGTTTCCTAGGGTTCAACCTGCTTATTGTCTTCCATATAGGCTTTATAAAGCAGGTATTCTTCAGATTTCGAATACAAATTCTTCAGGGCCAAGGCAAAGCTCGCCCTAGAGTTTTTGTCGTCAAACTTATCCGCTAACCGTATCCCCAGCCATAACGCAGCGGCGCTTTGCGCGGTATTTTTACTACGATAAGCGTCATAAAAACGCTGCGACTCGGCATACCGGCCCATTCGAAAATACACTTCAGCCAAGGACATCAACACCGCAGCGTCGTCCCCCTGCATAAGGAAGGCGCGCTTAAACGCATCTTCAGCTTTTGAATAAGCTTCGAGCTGCATATAGCAACGCCCAAGATTAACAAACGCTTCTACGCGGCGCTCATACAATAATTCTTGTACAACCACTTCCAACTGGGTTGCCGCTTCTTGATAACGCTCTCGGGCATAAAGAAACGCCGCGTAATTATTCCGTACTCTGGACGCTTTCGGAGCAAGGGAAATGGACCGCAAATAATATTGCTCAGCCAATTCAAGCTCGCCAGTGTTCTGAAAAACCAGTGCTAAAGCTTCTAAGGTTTCTGGATTGTTTTTGTCTTCCGCCTCAACGTACTGTAAGTGCCGTTTCGCCTGATCCCAATTACCCTGCGCAATGTAACTTCGCGCTAACTGCAGCGACGTTTCAAATGCTTTCTTATCGTCAGCTTTAGACGCAAAACCACCGCTTCTTGTCGTCACACACCCAGACAACAGCAACGTCGAAAAAAGCATTACCAAAATAAGGGGTAATACATTGATGCCTTTTATTCTTAACCACGACATACAGTATGCTCCCGAAAACTTATACCAAACGAATAGGCTGTTCTAGCTCTGCCCGTTGGCGATGACGCTCACTACGTTTGGTGCGATCTTGTACTTGTCCGGCCAACTGTCCACAGGCAGCGTCAATGTCATCGCCACGCGGCGTACGCACCGTGGTGACATACCCAGCCTCTGTTAAAACCAACCAAAATCGATTAATCGCATTCTTGCTTGGTCGCCTGTAATTTGACAGCGAGAACGGATTGAAAGGTATTAAATTAATCTTGCAGGGTAAATTGCGCAGCACTTCAGCCAATTCTTTAGCATGCTCTACGCCGTCGTTCACACCCGCAATCAAAGTATATTCAATAGTAACTACCCGATGAGTGTCTTCTTGCTTGTCTAAATAACGCTGACAAGCAGCAAGCAATTCTGCAATGGGGTATTTCTTGTTAATTGGCACTAATTCGCTTCGTAGCGCGTCGTTCGGTGCGTGTAGCGAGATCGCCAAAGAAACCGTAGAGACATCACCTAGTTTATCCAGCATTGGAACGACACCGGAGGTGCTCAAGGTGACTCGACGCTTAGACAAACCATAGCCAAAATCATCTAACATTAAGCTCATGGCTTCTACAACGTTGTCGAAATTAAGCAGCGGCTCTCCCATACCCATCATGACCACATTCGTCACAATACGCTTATTGCCAGAATTAAAACCGTCGAAGGACTTAATGGCTAACCAAACCTGGCCAATAATTTCAGACGCAGTTAAATCGCGCATAAAACCTTGCTTACCTGTTGCGCAAAAACTGCAATCTAAACTGCAGCCTACCTGCGAAGAAACGCACAGTGTGCCGCGCTGACCATCGGGAATCAGTACAGTTTCGACTAGATTATTGCCACCGACTTCTACCGCCCACTTACGGGTACCGTCGGTGGAATCCAGTTGTTTAACCACATTGGGGGGACGAATTTCGGCAAGCTCCTGCAACTTTGCACGCAAGGGCTTGCCGAGATTCGTCATGTCATCAAAATTGTCGATCCCCGAGTGGTGTATCCACTTGAGGATCTGTTGGGCACGAAAAGGCTTTTCACCGATAGAGGTGAGGTAGGCTTCCATCTTCTTGCGCGACATGCCAAGCAAATTAACTTTGGTCTGCTGAACTGCCACAGTTGATGTTTCCATTATCGTGCCCTGAAATGAGCGAAAGCGCGATTAAACGCGATCACACAACTCACTGGTAGAGAAAAAGAACGCGATTTCACGCGCAGCAGACGCTTCTGAATCCGAGCCGTGTACCGCATTAGCGTCAATAGACTCTGCAAAATCCGCACGAATAGTGCCAGCAGCGGCATCTTTTGGGTTAGTCGCGCCCATCAGCTCGCGATTCTGCAGAACCGCGCCTTCGCCTTCCAGCACTTGCACAGTCACAGGGCCAGAAGTCATGAAATCAATCAGTGCAGGAAAAAACGGACGACCTTTATGCTCCGCATAAAAGCCTTCAGCCTGTTCACGGCTTAAACGCAGCATTTTTGCTGCAACAATACGCAGGCCCGCTTTTTCAAAACGGCTGTAAATTTCGCCAATGACATTTTTGCTAACCGCATCTGGCTTGGCTATTGAAAGGGTGCGTTGAACGCCCATCGGTCTTTCTCCAAAAAGTAAAACAAGAACAATTTCGAGCAATTAAATTGCCCGTCACGAAAAATCGTCGAATTATACGCGTATTAGCAGCAAATAGGTACGCGAGAGAGGGTATGACAGCGAGTTCCCGCCGGTGTTTCTAGAAAGTTTCGACAAATAATGGCTGTATACCAAACACCCCGCGCATTCTCAGTGATTAAAAGCCGGAAGATAGCCGAATTAATCCCGCTCTTCCATCCATGCAGCCTGAATCGCTTCTAGAATTTTTTCACCACAGCGCTTTGGATCATCGTCAAAATCGTCCAGCGACATTACCTTGTCACGCAAATCGACAAAATTAATATGTACAGGGTCTGTATCTGGGTATTTGTCGGCAAGTTCGATACCAATATCCAGTACATCCGTCCATTTCATGCTCATTTCCACACACCTTATTGATCAACGTTTAGCGTTTTTAAGTCTAAAATCTAGTGGCTCTCAGACACCATATTAATGGTGTAGCGTGGCACCTCTACGACCAGATCCGCATCACCCACCACCGCTTGGCAGCTCAGGCGCGACTCAGGCTCTAACCCCCATGCTTTATCAAGCATATCTTCCTCAAGCTCGTCAGCCTCGCTCAGAGTCTGAAAACCTTCACGAACAATGATATGACAGGTGGTGCAAGCACAGGACTTTTCACAGGCGTGCTCAATAGCGATGCCATTTGCCAACATAACGTCACAGACGGTTTCGCCTGACGCCGCTTCCAAGACCTCGCCCTCTGGGCAAAGCGCTTCATGGGGTAATACTACAATGCGTGGCATTCCGACTTCCTTAAATTTCGTCGACTCGCCGACCGGCGAGCGCTTGATTAATACTTGCGTCCATACGACGCTCCGCAAAGACCTCACTACCCTTGCCTACAATTTCAATGTGCTTGGCGATACTGGCTGCGGTGCCACTCTCGCGCTCATGATGTAAGGCTTCCATTTTGGCAAGCAATTCGCGCTGCTCACTTTCGCTCAACATTGCTTCGCCATCCTGAAGCAATGCCGCGGATACCGCCTGCAATAGGGCCTCAGCTTCTACTTGCTGCTCACGAAGCGCCCTAGCCTCTTTATCATCTACCGCCGACGCCCATGATTGCTGCAGCATATCGGCAATATCAGTATCGCTTAAACCGTAAGCAGGTTTTACTTCAATACGACTTTCAGAACCGGTACTTTCCTCGCGGGCAGTCACGCGCAAAAGCCCATCTGCATCCACCTGGAAGGTGACTTTAATTCGCGCAGCACCCGCCACCATAGGAGGAATGCCGTTTAATTCAAATCGCGCCAAAGAGCGGCAATCTTCAACAAGCTCACGCTCGCCCTGCACCACGTGAACAGCCATACCAGTTTGGCCATCTTTAAAGGTGGTGAACTCCTGCCCCATCGCGACCGGTATCGTGGTATTTCGATGAATGATCTTTTCGGTAAGGCCACCCATGGTTTCAATTCCCAAGGACAAGGGAATAACATCCAACAACAGCATTTCGTCGCCGCTGCGATTACCCACCAATTGGTCTGCCTGTAACGCCGCCCCGAGTGCTACTACCTTATCCGGATCAAGATCTACCAAGGGCTCACGACCAAACCATTCCGCTACCCGCTCGCGAACCCGTGGAACTCGGGTTGAGCCGCCCACCATCACAACATTATGAATATCGTCAGTGCGTAGCTTCGCGTCACGCAAGGCGCGCTTACATGCCCGAATCGCCTTATCAATTAAGGGATCGACCAGCTCGTTAAACTGCTGCCGCGTGAGCGTAGAACTCACCTCGCCTAGCGCCAACTCGACTTCATTTTGATTAGATAGCGCTTCTTTAGCCTGCCTTGCAGCGGTAAGTAAGCTTCGCTGCTGGAACATATCTAAACTTGTCAGCTTATTTTCAGCGAGAAACCATTGAGCAAGCGCGTTATCGAAATCGTCGCCACCTAGCGCAGAATCGCCGCCGGTGGAAAGCACCTCAAACACACCCTTAGTTAGCTGGAGTACCGATACGTCAAAGGTGCCACCACCCAAATCAAAAACCGCAATCGCAACCTCATCATTTTGATCGAGACCATAAGCAACGGCGGCGGCGGTAGGCTCATTTAATAAGCGCAACACATTTAGACCCGCAATAGTCGCCGCATCTTTTGTTGCCTGCCGCTGAGCATCGTCAAAATACGCAGGCACCGTAATTACCACCCCGGTCAATTCGCCGCCAAGGGTTTCTTCTGCACGCCGGCCAAGGGACTTTAAAATCTCAGCAGACACCTGCACTGGCGAAACATCGCCAGCGCGAGTGCGAATTTTGACCATATCCTGCCCTAAATCAAGCAACTCGTAGGGCGACATTTTGATTCCAGCCGATTCAGACACATCAGCGAAAGACCGGCCCATAAGGCGCTTTATCGACATTAGGGTATTGCGCGGATCAAGACTCGCCCCTGCCATTGCGGTTTCACCCACTTCTACCCGCGCTTCTTCGCCATAACGAACGGCAGATGGCAGCAAATGCTCACCGTCCAGATCTGCAAGTGTTTGCGCACTGCCATTACGCACGGTCGCAACCAACGAGTTAGTGGTACCCAAGTCAATCCCAACCGCCAGCTTGCGCTGATGCGGCTCTGGTGTTTGCCCTGGTTCTGAAATTTGCATCAACATATTTGTTGTTTGAACTCCCGGCGATGAAACTCGCCTTTTCAATAATCGAGCAACTCACGCTCTTTCAATTCGGCTTCGCTACGCAACTTCTCTAAAAATTGTAGCTTGGCGTAACTTGCCAAGGCATCATCATATTGCAGTTGGTCATAATGTTTGGAAAATGCCGTCTTTTGCTTATCTGCCGCATTATCGAGGTCGCGATAAAAAACATCTAATGCCGCCTCAGGATCTTTCGCACTCTGCAATTCTGAGAGCTCCTCACGAAGCTCCATTTGCTGCATTAGGAATTCGGGATCTTTAAATGTCGTAGATGACATGTCGCTATCCACACCCGCCAGCTTAAGTAAGTAGGCCGCGCGCCGCGTCGGTGACACCAATGTTTCGTAGGCTTCGTTAATCTGTGAGGAAGACTGAACAGCGCGCAATCGCTCACGCTCGCTGCCACCAGCAAAGCGATCTGGATGCGCGTCGCGCTGCAATTCTCGATAACGACGGGTTAAATCAGATTGACTGACTTCGTAGCTTTGCGGCACTGCCAACAGTACGAAGTAGTTTTCCCGAGGATTAAATTCTGACATAGCATTATGGCCGGCCGGCAGGGCCGCTAAACGGTGAAGCTCTCACCGCAGCCACATTCAGCCGACACGTTGGGGTTATTAAATTTCAGACCTTCATTGAGACCTTCTTTAACGAAGTCCAATTCAGTACCGTCTAAATACACCATGCTTTTGGGGTCAATATAGACTGCCGCACCATCACGTTCAAAAACCTGATCTTCAGCCTGAGCTTCGTCAACAAACTCCAGTACGTAGGCCATACCAGAGCAGCCTGAGGTGCGCACTCCAACACGAATACCTAAGCCTCGGCCACGACCATCAATCTGACGTTTTATATGGCCTGCCGCTGCACTGCTAACTGAAATTGGCATCTATCCTCCTACCGCGACTCAGAGAGCCGCCTTTTTCTTGCGGTAATCAGATACCGCTGCTTTGATTGCGTCTTCAGCTAGTACCGAACAGTGAATTTTCACTGGTGGCAGCGCTAACTCTTGGGCAATCTCAGTATTTTTAATGTGCTCAGCCTCTTCCAAGGTTTTACCCTTTACCCACTCTGTAAGAAGTGAGCTAGAAGCAATAGCAGAGCCGCAGCCATAGGTTTTGAACTTGGCATCTTCAATAATGCCCTGCTCATTCACCTTGATTTGCAGGCGCATGACATCGCCACACGCTGGCGCGCCAACCATGCCTGTACCAATTTCATCAGCGCTGTCGTCAAATTTACCGACGTTGCGCGGATTCTCGTAGTGATCGAGTACTTTTTCGCTATATGCCATGATTCCGTCCTCTCACGCTGAGCAGCTTAATGAGCTGCCCATTCAATACTGTCTAAATCCACGCCATCTTTGTACATATCCCACAAAGGTGACAACTCTCGTAATTTGTCTACTGCGCCGCGAACTTGCTTGATCGCGTAATCCACTTCTTCAGATGTAGTGAAACGTCCAAATGAAAACCGCAGCGAACTATGTGCTAATTCGTCGTTAAGACCTAGAGCACGTAATACATAGGATGGCTCCAAGCTTGCTGATGTACACGCAGACCCAGACGACACAGCCAAATCTTTTAGCGACATAATCAGAGATTCGCCTTCAACAAAGGCCAAGCTGACATTCAAGTTACCCGGCAAACGCTGCTCAAAATCCCCATTTATATGGACTTGCTCAATGTCTTTCAGACCATCCCAAAAGCGATTACGCAAGGCAAGAGCATGTTCCGCATCTTTAATCATTTCTTGACGAGCAATTTCGCAGGCCGCACCCATACCAACAATTTGATGGGTCGGTAAGGTTCCAGAACGCATACCGCGCTCGTGACCACCGCCGTGCATTTGCGCCTCTAAGCGAATACGCGGTTTACGACGCACGTATAACGCACCGATACCTTTCGGGCCATACATTTTGTGAGCTGACATAGACAACAAATCAACTTTCATTGCCTCTAGATCAATGGTTACCTTGCCCGCCGTTTGCGCCGCATCGACGTGGAATACCACGCCATTTGCGCGACACACTTCACCAATACCAGCGATATCACTGATTGTGCCAATTTCGTTATTAGCATGCATGATACTAACGACGACGGTGTCCTCACGTATCGCGTCGGCAATCATTTCTGGGGTAATCAGCCCCTTATCTGTTGGATCTAGATAAGTCACCTCAAAGCCTTCACGCTCTAGCTGACGACAGGTATCCAACACCGCCTTATGTTCAATTTTTGAGGTAATAACGTGCTTACCTTTTTTGCTGTAAAAGTGCGCGGCACCTTTAATAGCAAGGTTATTCGATTCAGTAGCACCAGATGTCCACACAATTTCGCGCGGATCAGCATTCAATAGATCGGCAACTTGGCGGCGAGCATTTTCAACCGCTTCTTCCGCTTTCCAGCCAAATAAATGAGAACGCGATGCCGGATTCCCGAACACACCATCAGTGGTCAGGCAAGCCATCATTTTCTCTGCAACCCGCGGATCAACCGGCGTGGTTGCGGAATAATCCAAGTAAATCGGTAATTGCATAAATTCTTCTCCCAAACTCTCAGCCGCAGCTGAGAAATACACTAATCTACCGCAGTTAAAATAATCGACTGCGCATTGCGTGCCCGCTGTAATTGGCGCGCTGATACATTTTGAACATCCCGACGCTCAACCAAACTCGCCAAGCTGATGTCACTTAAAAAATGATGGATCTGCTCACTAAGATCAGTCCATAAATTATGGGTCAAGCAGGTCTGGCCATCCTGACAATCACTGCTACCGGCGCAACCAGTAGCATCAACACGCTCATCAACGGCATCAATGATTTCCGCGACGTAAATTAATTCACTGGGGCGGCTAAGCCGATATCCACCACCAGGACCACGAATACTGCAAACCAAATCTTTGCGCCGTAACTTGGCAAATAATTGCTCCAGATACGACAGCGATATATCTTGTCGCCCCGACACATCGGCTAAGCTGATGGGGCCGCGGTCACCATACAATGCCAAATCCAACATTGCTGTTACGGCGTAGCGCCCTTTTGTCGTCAGTCGCATAAGCTCACCTACGTTTTTCTACGGCTGAATTATGCAATAACCCAGCAAAATAGTCAACTTTATAACCAAGGACTTTAGTAGGAGATGGCGAGACGCCGGTGACGGATTATAAAGACTCGTCGCCACTATCTCCATCCTTCACTTTCGCTTTACGAACCCAGTACTGAGTGGACGTTAGAATACCTCTGAGAATATTCACTTCCATTTCATCCAGTCGGGTGCGCTGGTAGAGACGGCGCAGTCGAGTCATCAGCTTCTTGGGGGCTTCTGGACGCAAAAAATTAATATCGCGCAGGGTTTCCTCTAAATGAACCAAATAGCGCTCTAGGTCATCCGCCCCCGCTACCGGCACATCCCATTCCGCCATTTCATTACTTGTTAAGTCCTCGCTGAGGTGGGCCATACGCAACTCATAACTTAAAACTTGCACAGCCATGGCAATATTTAAAGAGCTGTAATCTGGATTAGCGGGGATATGTACGTGCAAATTACAGCGCTGGAGTTCCTCATTGGTTAAACCCCGATCTTCGCGGCCAAACACCACCGCTACCTTATGGCTAGCCTCGGCTTCTTTGTAGGCTCGCTCCATGCAGTGACGTGGGTCTAACAAAGGCCAGGGCACGGTGCGCTCGCGAGCACTGGTACCAATAACAAGTTGGCATCCCGCTATCGCATCGGCCAAGGTTTCGCAGACAATTGCTGAGTCCAAGAGGTCGCCCGCACTGGCGGCACGCCATGTCGCTTCATCATGAGGGTATTTACGTGGCTCCACTAAATACAGCTGCGAAAGACACATATTCTTCATCGCCCGCGCCACCGCGCCGATATTACCGGGATGCGAAGTGTTAACGAGCACGATACGGATATTATCGAGGGGGTTGGCTGAGGGATTCTGCGAACTCATAGTCACGGCTCTTTTTGCGAGCCGGGCATTCTAACAGAAGCGACCGGTTAGGTCAGCGCCTGAAACTCCCAGTGCAGCTGTAAACCTTTTTCGTTCTGATTTGCCTGAAAACCGTCGCAAATGGCGATATTTGCGACGGCAGCAATCTCATCATCACAATATATCAATGGCAGACAATCTCGCTCCCATGGCGGGATATCACACTCCTGCAAAAGCTTTTTTAGGGATTTACTATGTTTATGACCACTTAGCCGACATCGCTCGCCACCTTGGCGAAAGCGCACTGTCAGCTTTCCACGTGGCAGGAAATCGCCATTACCCGTGACACTCAGTATACCCAGTCCATCGACATGAAGATCACTTTCGCCGTCCCAATCCCAAACAAGATCGGACGAAACATGACGGAGATCACCGTGCTTATCACAGTACAATCGGCGGCGAAATGCTCGTAACACCCCGCCACCACGAAGTCGAAACACCGCCTGACTGTCTTGGGCAGCATCTAAAAACTGACTTGCAACTTCACGGCTTTGCGTCCTATCTAAACGAATTCCCAGTCGCAAAAACACAAAATGGCGCAATACCGCCTGCCGCCTAACTGGATCTAATTTTGCGACCTTATTTAGATCAAGCCGACCTTTTTCATCACTACAATTCTCAACATCAGCATCCAGATAAGTATTTAATAAAACCGCCGTTTCAGCCTGTAACTCTGCCGCCTTGCTAATACTTTCTCGGTACTCAGGCCAGCGTTCGCTAAGCGCAGACATCACACGATGACGAAGAAAATTGCGGCTATAGTGAGAATCCTTATTACTGGGATCGTCAACCCAATCCAGATTATGACAAGCCGCGTAGGTCTCAAGGGTAGAACGGGGAATTTTTAACAATGGTCGAAACAAGCTACCCCGCCCCAATGATCGGACAGCTGGTATTGCCGCTAAGCCAACAACACCGGCGCCGCGCAGTAAGCGTAGTAAAAATGTTTCTGCCTGATCGTCTTGATGATGACCAAGAAGCAATAAATCCTCGTCAGCAAGGTACCCTTCAAATACGCGATAGCGTGCCTCACGAGCAAGACTCTCTGTTCCCTGCCGACGACCTTGAACATCTATTTTGTGAACATGAATTTGGATCGCATACTTATCACAAAGCTGCCGACACTTCTCAGACCATGAAGCAGAGTCGACCTGCAATTGATGATCAATATGGATCGCACACAATTCGGGAAAATCGTCGCCGCGACTTAATGCAATCTGCTGCAAGCACCAGGCAAGATGAAGTAATACATGAGAGTCGAGACCGCCACTAAAGGCGATATACCAACGCTGACGGCCCACATAGGGCGACAGCGTGGTCGAAAACAGGGACAGCAGTTCGGTCATATAAGCTCCGTGCCCCAGGGGAATTACATTAAAGGACTCAGCTTACGCCATAAGACATTAAACGCTCATAGCGCGTGTCCAATAATTCTTTTTCTGACAAGCCCTGCAAGCGCTTGATTTGGGCGGCAACATGATCGCGTACTCGCGCAGCGCTCAAGTCAATATCTCGATGAGCTCCGCCCTGCGGCTCAGGAATGGTTGCATCAACAATACCCAGCTCTTCAAGGATCGTTGAGGTCAAGCCCATCGCCTCAGCCGCGTCTGGGGCAAACTCAGAGCTTTTCCAAATAATATTCGCACAACCTTCCGGCGAGATAACGAAGTAAGTTGAATACTGAAGCATTGCAATGTGGTCACCCACGCCTATTCCCAGCGCGCCGCCAGAACTGCCTTCGCCAATAACAACACAGATAATTGGAGTCTTTAAGCGAGACATGACCGCAAGATTTTGCGCAATGGCTTCACTGATACCACGCTCTTCACTGTCAATGCCCGGGTAGGCACCCGGTGTATCAATGAGCGTAACGATAGGTAGATGGTAACGTTCCGCCATCTCCATTAGGCGCAAGGCCTTACGGTAACCCTCTGGCTTGGGCATACCGAAATTGCGCTTCACTTTTTCGGTTACACCGCGCCCCTTTTCCTGGCCAATCACCATAACTGGCATGCCATTCAGCTTGCCAATACCGGCTACAATAGCCGAATCGTCGCCGAAATGGCGGTCGCCATGAAGCTCATCAAAATCAGTGAAAATACGACGAATATAATCCAATGTGTAAGGCCGCATCGGGTGCCGAGCTATCTTGACCACATTCCAAGGCGTGAGATTCGAGAAAATCTTCTCGGTCAACTTACTACTTTTCTCACGCAGCTTGGTGATTTCTTCATTGATATTGAGATCGTTATCGCTCCCGACCAGCTGCAGCTCTTCAATTTTAGCTTCTAGTTCGGCAATAGGTTGTTCAAAATCAAGATAATTCGGATTCATTGCGCTGTATTATTCACTCGTTGAATTCTTGGACACGCCCACCATTCAATAAACAGAAATGGGCCCATTTATCATAATGATTATACGTTAATCGTAATTGATCACCACGTTATTTGCGCCACACTCGTCACGTAATCGCAGTAATAACTCATCGTTTGGCAGGATTCGCCAATTATCACCCAGCCGAATACGGCCAGCACCCTCTGCTCGCTGATAGTTAATCACTACTGGACAACGACCACCTCTGGCAACATTCAACGCGCCTTTTAGTCGCTCAATCCCTTCATTTGCAAGGGTATTGGGGGATACCGATATCTGCAATTCTTTGGCGCTCTGATCCCGCGCCTCAGCAATACTTCTTACCGCTTTGACGCGCATCTTTTTACCACCGCTATACTCGTCATTGCTACAAATACCCTCAACAACGATCACGGTGTCTTTTATCAGTTTTTCACGACACTCATCGTAGGCGTCGCTAAACAAGGCAACTTCAATTCGCGCACTGCGATCATCTAAAAGTACAAAAGCCATGGTATCGCCACGCTTATTCTTCATTGTCCGCATGCTCATCACCAAACCCGCAATGGTTTGGGGGTGTTTTTCGGGGTTTAGATCGACAATCTTCTTGGGGACAAAACGCCGTAGTTCAGTTTCATAGTCATCGATAGGATGCCCAGTCACATAGAGGCCCAACGTTTCTTTCTCGCCAAGCAGGCGCTCTTTACTCGTCCAAGGCCGAACATTTTGAAAAGACGCGTAGACATCGCGACTAACAACCGCCAAGGTATCGCCAAACAAATCAGTCATACCACTTTCGGTGTTCTTCGCCGACTGCTCAGCCGCCTGTACCGCCTCAGACATCGCGGCCATTAATACCGCGCGATCTTCGCCCCAATCGTCAAAGGCTCCGGAACGAATAAGCGCTTCAATCGCCCGCTTATTTACCTTACGTGGATCGGTTCGCTCACAAAATTCAAACAAATTTATGAACGGTCCACCAGCATTACGAGCGGCAATAATATTTTCAACCGGACCTTCGCCTAAACCTTTAATCGCCCCAAGACCATAGACAATCTGACCGCGATCATTCACGGTGAACATATACTCTCCTTCGTTTACCGAAGGCAGTTTATAGTCCAGTTTCATTTCCCGACATTCTTCGATGAAGATAACGATCTTGTCGGTATTGTCCAATTCCGAACTCATTACCGCTGCCATAAAGGGTGCCGGATAATGGGTCTTTAGCCATGCAGTCTGGTAGGAAACTAATGCGTAAGCTGCAGAGTGGGACTTGTTAAAGCCGTAACCTGCAAACTTTTCCATCAAGTCAAAAATATTAGACGCGAGGTCTTCAGCAAAACCCTTCTCGACCGCACCGGCCTGAAACAGCACCCGTTGCTTTTCCATTTCTTCGGGTTTTTTCTTACCCATTGCACGGCGTAACAAGTCAGCGCCACCGAGGGTGTAACCGCCCATTTCCTGCGCGATCTGCATAACCTGCTCTTGGTACAAGATAATGCCGTAGGTCGGCCCCAAGACAGGTTTAAGGCAGTCATGCTGATACTGGGGATGGGGATAAGCCAGCTCTGCGCGACCGTGTTTCCGGTTAATGAAGTCATCAACCATGCCCGATTGCAAAGGGCCGGGCCGGAACAAGGCTACTAGTGCGATGATATCTTCAAAGCAATCAGGCAGAAGGCGCTTTATAAGATCTTTCATACCGCGGGATTCAAGCTGGAATACAGCCGTTGTTTCTGCCCGCTTAAGTAAATCAAAGGTGGGCCGATCCTGCAAAGGAATGGCCATGATATCTAACGGGCCTTCGCCCACTTTGGCGCGCTGGGCATTTACAATTTTAAGTGCCCAATCAATGATCGTTAGGGTACGCAGACCCAAAAAGTCGAACTTAACTAAGCCAGCGTCTTCAACATCGCTCTTATCAAATTGGGTGACCAAGCCACCGCCGGCATCATCACAATAAAGCGGTGCAAAATCTGTCAATTTAGAGGGTGCGATAACTACACCGCCGGCGTGCTTGCCAACGCCACGCACGACGCCTTCTAATTGCACCGCCATATCCCAAATTTCTTGGGCGGCTTCATCATTTACCAAAAATTCCCGCAGCACTTCCTCTTGCTCGTGGGCTTTAGCAAGGGTCATCCCAACTTCAAAGGGAATCATTTTTGACAGTTTATCAGCCAAGCCATAAGCCTTGCCTTGAACCCGAGCAACGTCGCGCACTACCGCTTTGGCGGCCATGGTGCCGAAGGTAATGATTTGGCTTACCGCGTCGCGACCGTAGTTGTCGGCCACGTAGTTAATAACTCGATCACGACCGTCCATACAAAAATCGACGTCGAAATCAGGCATCGATACCCGCTCGGGATTCAAAAACCGTTCGAACAGCAAATCGTATTGAATGGGATCAAGATCGGTAATTTTTAAAGCGTAAGCAACGAGCGAACCGGCACCCGAACCACGGCCAGGGCCAACGGGAATATCATGATCCTTCGCCCACTGAATGAAATCCATAACGATTAGGAAATATCCGGGGAAACCCATCTGCAAAATAACGTTTAGTTCAAAATCTAAACGATCTCGATATTCCTTTTGATGATGAGCAAATTCAGGCGCACTGCTATCAAAAAGAAAATCTAAACGCTCATCCAAACCCTTGTGACAAAGATCCCGGAAAAATTGCTCTTGAGTTAATCCCTCGGGAATAGGGTACTCAGGTAAATAATAGGTACCAAGCTGAATAGTTAAGTTACAGCGTTTGGCAATTTCAACGCTGTTTTGCAGTGCCTCTGGAATGTCAGCGAACAATGCCTGCATTTCTTCCGCGCTGCGCAAACACTGCTGCTCACTGTAATTACGCGGTCTACGCGGATCGTCCAGTACACGACCATCGCGAATACACACCCGCGCTTCGTGAGCGTCAAATTCCTTCGAATCTAAAAAGCGCACGTCATTAGTCGCCACTACCGGGCAATCAGCATGTTCCGCCAACGCGACCGCAGCGTGCAAATATTCGTCTTCGTATTGTCGGCCGGTACGCTGCAATTCAATATAGAAGCGATCAGGAAAAATCGATAACCAACGTGCTAGGCTTGCGGCCGCCGCATCGGGTTTACCGCCCATCAACAGCTGGCCAATATCGCCTTCCCGTCCACCTGACAGAGCAATAAGCCCTTCACTAGCCTGTTCTACCCAACTGCGATTAACGTAAGCCCGTCCCTGATACTGCCCCTCTAAATAAGCACGAGATATCAGTTCAGTAAGATTCCGGTATCCAGTCTGATTTTGCGCCAGCAGACAAAGCACACTCGTTAGATCTGGATCCTCGTCATCTCGAACCAGTAAATCACTGCCAAAAATTGGCTTTATACCCGCCGCTGTTGCCGCTTTCTGAAACTTAATTAAGGCGTAAAAATTATTCAGATCTGTCAATGCCACCGCAGGCATATTTAACTCTGCGACCCGCTTCGCTAATGCTTTAACTCGCACCAAGCCGTCGACAATTGAATATTCCGAATGCACACGCAAATGAACAAATTGATCAGAGATCATTGCTTGGCCTCCAAAATAGCGCGAACAGGCGCATAGCTGCGTCGGTGAATTGGCGTCACACCTAGTAATTCAAGAGCCTCTAAATGCACTTTTGTGGGGTAGCCTTTATGCCCAGCCAAACCATAGCCGGGGTAGACCGCATCCAATTCTGCCATTTCTCGGTCACGGGTGACCTTGGCCAAAATTGACGCAGCAGCAATCGCAGGCACTCGGCTATCGCCTTTTACCACAGCTTGCGCACGATAAGGCCAATTCGGTACTCGGTTGCCGTCCACCAACACAAACTCTGGCTGCACAGCTAAACCGGCGACGGCACGATGCATGGCCAATAGGCTCGCCTGTAAAATATTTATCTCATCAATTTCCTCTACCGAGGCCCTAGCAATAAAATAGCTTAACGCTTTTTCTTTTATTTCAATGAATAGGGCTTCACGTCGCTTCTCGGTGAGTTTCTTTGAATCGTTTAACCCGACAATAGGCTTGCTCGGGTCAAGAATAACCGCAGCAGTCACTACGTCTCCGCATAGCGGTCCGCGCCCCACTTCATCAACGCCTGCCGTTAAGTCTGGAACATCGAACTCAGCAAAGAGGTCATCAATTTTAGACATTGCTTACTCCGGCGCATTGCAGGACAACATCCGCCGCACGCTCACTCGCCCCGCGAGCTAACTGACGGTGAATGGTCTGAAATTCAGCAATTAAGGCATCACGGTGATTCGCATTGTTCAGTTGCTCTAATAGCAGTGGCCCAATGACCTCAGCGCAGACTTCGTCTTGCAACAATTCTGGCACCAATGCCCGCTGAGCTAAGAGATTGGGTAAGGAGAAAAAGGGGGTTTTAACCAAACGAGAAAATAACTTATATGACCACTTTCCAAACCGATACGCCACAACCATTGGCCGTTGTAATAGCAGCGCTTCGAGGCTAGTTGTACCCGAGGCCATTAAGACAACATCCGCAGCCGCCATCACAGTACGAGACCGGCCCAGTATCACCCGAACAGGAAGATCTTTAGACAGAGTCGCGACTGCCTGCAGTATCTGCTGTTTCCGCTCAGCATTGGCAGCTGGAATTAAAAATTCAATATTTGGCTGTGCTCGCCGCAACCACTGGGCGGTATTAAGAAACGGCTCAATTAGCAAGGCCACTTCACCACCGCGACTGCCGGGTAAAATCGCTAGCACCGGATGACCGTCCTCCACGTCTAAATCTAAACGGGCTTGTACGCGCTGATCATCCATCGGAATTTGATCTGCCAAGGGATGACCAACACACGTGACCGGAACACCGTGCTCTTGATAAAAATGTTCCTCGAAAGGGAACAAAGTAAGCATGTGATCAACCGCTTTAGCAATTTTTTTCACTCTGCCCTGCCGCCAAGCCCAAACTGATGGGCTAACATAATGCAGGGTTTTAATACCTCGCTCACGGAGATAAAGCTCAATATTTAAGTTGAAATCTGGCGAATCGATACCGATAACAATCATCGGTTTCCAATTCAGGAAATGGGATTTTAGTAAGCGCCGTAAACGCAGTAATTCTGGTAGACGCTTAAGAGGTTCAACGACCCCCATGACCGATAAGCGATCCATATCGAAAAGACTTCTACAGCCTTGCTCAATCATCAAAGGTCCACCAACACCCTCAAATATGGCATTGGGATAACGTTGCTTAATAGCGCGAATTAAATCAGCGCCTAAAATATCACCGGAGGCTTCCCCGGCAATAATACCGATTCGCATTGCAGTCATAAAATTGCCATTTGTCGCGGCCGACTGGCGCGAATTAACGCACAATACCGCGTTGAGATTGTGTCAGTGAATCAATTAATAATTGAACTTCGGGAAACTCCGCCGCAATAGGTACTAAGACAGCTAAGGCCTCATCAACCGTATTGTTCTGGCGATATATAATTTTATAGGCACGACGAATAGCCGCGATGCTCTCGGCAGAAAAACCACGACGCTTTAAACCTTCGCTATTAATGGTTTTTGCCTCAGCGGGCGTCCCACTCACCGTGACATAAGCAGGTACATCTTTACTAATCCCGCAACCGAAACCTGCAAAACTATGCGCGCCAATGTGGCAAAACTGGTGTACCAGCGTAAAACCACTGAGAATTGCCCAGTCGCCTACCACGACGTGGCCAGCCAAGGCCGCATTATTCACTAGTATGCAGTTGCTACCGATAACGGAATCATGACCGACATGAACGTATGCCATCAGCAAATTTTTATTGCCGATGATAGTTTTTCCGCGATCTTGAATCGTGCCGCGATGAATAGTCACGCCTTCACGAATCACATTATCGTCACCAATAATTAGCTCGGTCGGCTCGCCTTTATACTTTAAATCAGGGGTATCGTCACCCACCGTCGAAAACTGGTAGATACGATTATTTTTACCTATTTTTGTTGGTCCCATCAGAACAACATGGGAGCGAATATCAGAACCTTCTCCGATTTCAACATCCGCGCCAACCATAGTCCAAGGACCAATTTTTACATCGGCACCTATCTTCGCACTGGGATCTATAATCGCACGGGGATCAATAATTGCCGAGGGATGGATATTATCAGTCACTATGGCCGCTGCCGATCAATACACAGAATTGTTGCAGAGGCTGCCAACTTGTCGTCAACATAGGCTTGGCACTCAAATTTCCACAATCCCTTTTTGTCTGAGACATACTGAGCTTTTAATATTAGTTGGTCACCGGGTACAACTTGACGCTTGAACCGCGCGCGATCCACCCCGGCAAACATATAAATCGACCCTTCAGAGGGTTTTTTGCCCAAGGTTTTAAAACCCAATATACCCGCCGCTTGCGCCATTGCTTCGATAATCAACACACCCGGCATGATCGGAAGATCGGGGAAGTGCCCGTTAAAATGATTTTCGTTTCCTGTTACGTTTTTAACGGCAACGATGGACTCACCTAGGGTTAATTCCAACACGCGATCAACCAATAAAAACGGGTAGCGTTGGGGCAAATATTCCTTAATTTCGTTAATGTCCATTAGCATAACTCAGCCTTCACCCTCATCTTTCATCTTAAATTGCTTTTCTAGAAACGCCACTCGTCGATATAGCTCATCGAGCTTACTAAAGCGCGCCGCATTTTTGCGCCACTCAGCAGATTCAGTGACACCGAAAGTGCCAGAGTATGAACCCGACTGTAAAATTGACTTACTCACCATACAGCGTGCAGTGATATGCACATTGTCCGCAATTGTAATATGCCCCACTACTCCAACGTTACCCGCCAGAGTACAATTTTTACCAATAACAGCGCTTCCCGCCACTTGGCAACAACCTGCCATTGCGGTGCCATCACCAACCACAACATTGTGAGCAATCATTGTTTGGTCGTCTAAAATAACATTGTCACCAATCACAGTGTTTTCGAGCGCACCGCGATCGATACAGGAGTTGGCCCCAATCTCGACTCGGGAGCCTATTTGCACACCGCCCAATTGATGAATTTTCTCCCATCCATGCGGCCCTGGGGCGAATCCAAAGCCGTCACCGCCAATGACAACACCGGAATGAACCACGCTCTCATCGCCAATACTAACCCCGTGGTAAATCGTAACGTTGGCATGGATATAACAATACTTACCAATGCGACTACCGCGACCAATAACCACACCCGGAGCAATAACCGTCCCTTCCCCTATGTGTACATCCTCATCAATAACGCAATTCGCTGCAATCGACACCGAGTCATGGATATCTTCAGCAACGACAACTGCGCTTGGATGCACCCCTGAGCGTGGCTTGATAAACGGATCAAATAAGGCACTCGCGCGGGCGTACATTAAATAAGGATCCACCGACAATAAGCAATTGCCGGCAAAATCTGTCGCAAACTTAGGGTGAAGAATTACAGCGCCGGCTAAGGTGCTTTCAAGCTGAGATTTAAATTTGGAATTCGACAAAAAGCTTAAATACTCTGGCCCTGCCGTCCCCAGCGGGGCGATTCCTCTAAGAATGGTATCGGGCTGCCCGCGGAATTCAAGTTCCAAGGCAGCCGCAACATCAGCAAGGCTGAAGGTTTTTTGCCCGGACATTATTTCGCTTGATTCAACTTGTCGGCGACTTTAGCGGTGATATCAAAACTAGCGTCGGCATGAAGAACCTGCTTACGTGGTAACAGTAAACCAATGTTTTCTGCCTTGATCAGGTCTGGCAAAATTTTCTGTAGTTTAGGACCAAGTTCTTGAAGTATAGATTGGGCTTCTTGTTGATTAGCTGCTTCTATTTTACGCGCAAGATGCTCGCCGTCTGTCCGCGCCGTATCAATTTTATTTTTAGTCGCTTGACGTTGCTCAGCGCTAAGGATGTCAAAATCACGCTGGAATTGCTCAACCTGCTTGTCATAGTTTTTCTTCAAGGTTTCTAGTTCAGAAACGTTTTTCTTGTATTCCGATTGATTACGCATGGCAGTTAAGCGCTTTTTGGCCACGTCGGTATTCAGTACTGCTGCCTCGACGTCAAACACGGCAATGCGGCCTTCAGCCACAGCGCCACATGCCCACAACACCATTACTGCCGCCGCGATCAATTTAGAAAACTTCATATTCAACTCCTGATGATGATTATTGTGTTACTCAATAAATTTTTAAACTACAACTTAAAAACTGCGTCCCAATGAGAACTGGAATATCTCAGTTTCATCAACTTTTTCCGGATTCAGTGCTCGGCCCAAACTAAACGTGAGCGGACCAAAGCCGGTAATCCACGTGACGCCAACCCCTGCAGACAAACGCAAACCGGATAAGTCAGGGGTCGAACAGTTAACCTGGGTAGCGCCACACTGGGTACTAAACACATTACCTGCATCGACAAAGAAGCCGCTGCGCACGGAGCGCTGATCTTTAACAAAAGGTAGCGGGAATAAAAGCTCCATACTACCTTCCACCAATACATTGCCGCCGAAAGGATCGGGATCACGACTAAAAGTATTAGCGCGATCTACCAATAACAAACCAGTCGCAGGGTCAATTACATATGCACCCTGCGCTGATAGCGCCAGTGCGTTACCCGATGAATCAATTGCGGTAGCGGCCTGACTTATCCGGTATATATCTGCTCGAGAACTGCGGGGACCTAGAGTATTACTTTTATAGCCTCGAACAGAACCGAAACCACCTGCATAAAAGTTCTCGTAGAAAGGCAGGTTATCAAGCTCACCATAACCATCGCCATAGCCTAATTGAGTCCTAAATCTTAGCGTAAAGCTATTCGTAACGGGAACGTAAATCTGCCCTTCGTAACCTAATTTAAAGTACTCAAGGTCTGATCCAGGCACGGCAACTTCAAAAGATAACGATTGAGAGGCACCACGGGTTGCCAATAGGCCGCGATTCAACGTCGATTGACGCCAAGAAATACCAGCAGTAAAGTTATCAAACTCTTCACCGTACTTGTCTAGGAAACCGGGTTCTCCACTATCTACCAAGGCGCCCGCAGGAAGATTGCTAATATTTTCCAATACTTCCGCGACATTATAAGTACCTGTCGTTGGGTCAAGTTGGCTTACAAAATAATTATCGATAGCGTCTAAAATCCGCGGGCTACTCTTAATCTCTTTTACTGCACTTATACCAGCATCAATAGAGGTGCGGTTAAAGCCAAGATCAAAACCAAGGCGCTCAGTTTCCGAAATCGGGTAGCCAAAATTAACGCTGGTGCCATAGGTGTCAGAGGTATAGCTAGCCACGTTAATTTCTTCAAAATCGGTGGTGCGATAGAACAAAGAAAAACCACGACTCACACCGTCTTCAGTAAAATAGGGGTCTAGGTAACTGAAATTAGCACTAGTCGCAAAATCACTGCGAGACACACCAAAGCCGACCTGTTTACCGCTACCAAAGAAGTTGTTTTGCTGAATATTGGCGCTTAACAACAGACCACTATCTTGCGAGAAACCGACACTGGCGCCCAAACTACCGGAGCTTTGCTCTTCTACTTTATAACGTAGATCAATTAAATCGTCGGTGCCGGGTACTTCTAGCGTATCCACCTTCGCTTCTTTGAAATATCCAAGGCGCTCCAAACGAATTCGAGACAACTCTATTTTATCGGCCGATGCAGGCGCGCTTTCAATTTGGCGCATTTCACGACGCAATACTTCGTCAGCCGTTCTCGCATTCCCTTCAAAATCAATACGCCGAACATAGGTTCGCTTACCCGGATCAATAAAGAATTTTATATCTACCGTTTTATCTTCTTCATTACGATCTGGAATACCGCGAACTTTGGCAAAGTTGTAACCTTCATTGCCGAGACGTTTAGTAATAAATTCTTCGGTGCTGGTAACCAAAGCTTGCGAGAATACTTGGCCTTTTTGCACAAGTACAAAGCGTTTTAAATCGTCTTCTGGCAATACGAGGTCGCCGGACAGTTCAGCACCACTCACGGTGTATTTATCGCCCTCAATCACGTTCACAGTGATATAAACAGATTGACGATTTGGACTGATAGCGACTTGCACAGAATCGGCGTTAAATAATAAGTAACCACGATCTAAATAATAAGAATTTAACTTTTCAAGATCACCCTTCAGCTTTTCTCTAGAGTACTTATTACTGCTACTAAAGAAGGAAAACAAGCCACCGGATTTTAGTTCAAACAAATCAAGGAGGGTCTCGTCGTCGTAAACTGTATTGCCGACGATATTAATGTGCTCAATAGTGGCATTACTGCCCTCATCAATATTGATGCTGATCGACACACGGTTACGCGGCTCAGCGACAACATCGGTCTCAATGCTCGCGTCGTAGCGACCCTGCGACACATACTGCCGAGTCAACTCCATTTTCATTCCATCTAGCGTCGAGCGCTTAAATACCTGGCCTTCCGCAAGGCCCGCATTTTTCAATCCGTCAAGCAAGGCTTCTGTCGCTAAGGCCTTATTACCTTCAAGATTAATTGCGCTAATTGCTGGACGCTCAACTACGCGTACCACCAATACATCGCCATCCATACCTACTTGAATGTCGTCAAAATTCCCGGTTCCAAACAAGGCTCTCGAGGCATTCGCCGCCGAACGGCTAGAGATTCGATCCCCTATACTGATCGGCAGTGCGGAAAACACTGTTTCAGACGATATACGCTGTAAGCCCTCTACGCGGATATCTGAGATCGGCAGTGAATTTTGGGCAACAGCGATTGTGCTCGCTGACCACAGGAAAAAACTAAGAGCTAAAAAGCGTTTCATCAACAGCTAAAAACCAAGGCTCTGGGCCGACGCCTGATAAAAAAAGACGTTGCCACTGTGTAAGATTAAAAGCATTGCATTATCTTAGAGACTAAAGGCGCAACACATCGTTATATAAAGCAAAAACCATCACAAATACTACTAGCACCAAGCCCAGCTGATTAGCCCAGACCTGCACCTGCTCTCCCACCGGCTTGCCTGTCAACCACTCAATTAGAGCGTAGGCAATGTGTCCGCCATCTAACACGGGAACCGGCAATAAGTTCAATACCGCAAGACTGATACTCAGCAATGCTAAAAAGGTCAGCCAAGAAAAAAATCCGTACTGCACTGAAGAGCTCGCCACTTTAGCAATGGTTATCGGCCCACTCAAGTTTTTCGGCGACAACAGCCCCATCAACATCTTTTTTATTGAAGATAAGGTAAACGCACTCATTTTCCATGTTTTGTCAACCGCTGCGACCGCCGCAGAAGCAACACCATACTGCATAGTTCGCTGCATCTCCTCTGGCCACGATGGCATCGCAACGCCAACCCCTACATAACCGTAGGCATGGGATTCTTCATCAAGCTTACGCTCGGGTGTAATCGTTAATGCCACTGGCTGCCCATCGCGCTCAACAACAACAGAAACCGGCGACTCAGGCTTATTTCTAACCAGTTCAACCCACTCCTGCCACGACGCTACTGATTGGCCATCGGCCTCGACCACCAGATCTCCCGCTAGCATTCCGGAACGCTCGGCGGGGCTTTCAGGCATAACACTTTCAATTTTCGGGACCACTTCGGGTACAAATAACGTAACACCTAGTTCTCGAACGGGATTGGGCTCTTCTATGTCGTGCATCCAATCCGTCAATATCACCGAACGTTCAGTCACTACGTCAGAGTCCGCTGAGCGCATAGTAAAATGGACTTCGCCGTCTTCGCCAATACGATTCAGTAGCTGTAGCTGCAACGCTTCCCATGTCGGCGTGCTTTCGCCATCAACTGACAAAAACTCTTGCCCCGCAATGATTCCTGCTCGCTCCGCTAGAGAACCTGCATCAACCTTTGCCACAATTGGTGCGACGCCGCTAACGCCGTTAAGAAACACTAGCCAATATACAAATATCGCCAGAATAAAATTTGCCATCGGCCCAGCGGCAGCAATAGCAATTCGAGAACGTGGTGAAGCGCGATTGAATGTCTGATCCAGCAATTCATCTGGCACCGGCCCTTCGCGCTCATCTAACATTTTTACGTAGCCGCCGAGAGGAATTCCCGCCACAACATATTCTGTGCCGCTCCGATCAGACCAAGACAGTAATGGCTTGCCAAAACCAATAGAGAAGCGCAAAACCTTTACGCCACAGCGTCGTGCAACCCAGAAATGGCCGAATTCATGCACCGCAACTAAAATGGCCAGGGTTAGCAATGTCACTAAAATAGTTTGCAAAATATCTAGCACGTTTTTCGCCCTATACGCTAAGTGATCACATTTATTGTTATCACCTAGAAGTGTCTATTTTCGGCTAAGCCGATGTTTTCGCTGTAATTATCTCTATCGCGCAAACCCGAGAATCACTGTCCGCTTGTTGGACATCCGCGAGTGTCAGCGGTTCAACAATTTTTACCTTTGCCATAACTTGCTCTATGACCGTCGCAATACTAACAAAATTCAACCGACCACTGAGAAAAGCTTCAACGGCAACTTCATTTGCCGCATTTAATACCGCGGGCGCTGTACCGCCGCGTGCTGCAGCCTCTCTGGCCAGCCTTAAACACGGAAAGCGCTGCTCATCAGGGGCTTCAAAATCTAACCGCGCCTGCGCAATAATATCTAAACTTCCCACGCCAGACACAATGCGCTCCGGCCACGCCAAAGCATGAGCTATGGGTGTGCGCATATCGGGATTTCCAAGCTGCGCCAAAATAGAGCCGTCAATATACTCAACCATAGAATGAATAACACTCTGAGGATGAACAATAATATCGATATTTGAGGCATCTGTGTGAAATAACCAACACGCCTCGATTAGCTCCAGCCCCTTATTCATCATAGTCGCCGAATCGACGGATATTTTTCGTCCCATTGACCAATTAGGATGCGCGCAGGCTTGATCTGGAGTGACGCCAACTAAATCAGCCAACGGCGTCGTTCGAAATGGCCCACCAGACCCCGTCAATAAAATACGCTGAACACCCTTAGAAAACGGACGCTCTTGCTCGGCGCTAGAAGAATTTTGAATTGGAAGGCACTGGAAGATCGCATTGTGTTCGCTATCTATCGGAAGCAATGTCGCACCATAACGTGCAACCGCATCCATAAATAACGGCCCAGCCATAACTAAGGCTTCTTTATTGGCTAGCAGCACTTTCTTACCCGCCTCGACAGCGGACATCGTTGGCAGTAAACCTGCAGCGCCCACAATAGCCGCCATGGTGACATCGGCCTCGCGCGCCACTGCACACAATCCGGCTTCGCCACTGAGCACTTGCGTACCAATACCTTCTTTCGCAAGTTTGCCAGCAAACTCCACGGCCAATGATTCATCAGCGAGCACGGCATAGCGCGGGGAAAATACTTTAACTTGCTCAAAAAGTGCGTCTAAGCTGCGATTTGCTGTTAAGGCATAAACAGCATAGCGTTCTGGATGACGAGCGAGAACATCTAGGGTACTGACACCAATAGAGCCGGTAGACCCTAATACAGTGACTGTCTGCATTACACCCATCCCGTAGCCATCATTCCTAAGGCAAACACCGGCGCCGCAGCGGTGATACTGTCTATGCGATCCATAATGCCGCCATGGCCAGGCAATAAATGACCACTATCTTTAATACCGCGATGGCGCTTAACCATACTTTCCAACAAATCGCCCAATACAGAGGCCAACACCGTAACCGTTACTAAGCAAAGCAGCGGCAATAAACCTATAGGAATCGCGCCCGGCAACACTTTATTTAGTCCAAACCACAAACACACTGCCAACAAAGTGCTTGTGCCTAAACCGCCCCAAAATCCGGCCCACGATTTACCCGGACTCACCGCTGGCGCAAGCTTGGCGTTACCAAAAGCACGCCCGACAAAATACGCACCTATATCAGCGAAGGCAACGAGCGCAATAACTAGTAATATGAGCCATACGCCGCTCTCTAAACTTCGTAAATAGCACAGTGCCAACCAAGCGGGAATCAATACAATTAAGCCCATAAAGGCCCGCATCCAGCACGAACCCCACAAGCCAGCACTGAGGGGATAAGACTTAACCCAAAGCAATGCAATTGCCCACCAAAGTCCGGCGGCGATGACAACATCCTGTACCTCGGCTTGGACCACCGCATCAAACAGTGCTGTTTTCCATGCCACTGCGGCCATCAATACGGCGCTACCTAGTACGTAGGCAACCCGGGAAATCTTGCTTGACAGGCCGCTTAAATCAGACCATTCCCAAGCCGCCAACAAAACAACAATGGCAAACACTAGGGACAATAGCGGCATAGACAAATACGCCAGGGCGGCCAACAGTGCTCCTACGATCAACACCGCGGTGATGACCCGCTGCTTTAGCATAAACTGATACCTCTACTCCGGCGTTTCTAAATTATTATTGTCTTCGCGACCACCAAACCGGCGGTCTCGATTGGCGTATGCTTCTAAAGCCTTATCGAGTTGCTCATCGTTAAAATCAGGCCAGAAACAATCTGTAAAATACAACTCGCTGTAGGCTAATTGCCAAAGTAAAAAATTACTTATTCGCTGCTCACCGGCTGTGCGGATACACAGATCAGGCTTGGGAACGTCCGCGAGCGCGACATGACTGTCAAACAGTTCAATACTAAACTCATCCGTTGTTAATTCGCCCGCTTTAACTCTCTCAGCCATAACCTTAGCCGCATTAACGATATCCCACTGACCACCGTAATCGACTGCGATAACTAGCTGAGTGTCTCGATTAAACCGAGTTAACTGCTCGCTATAATCCATTTGCTTACGCAAGGCAGACGAAAACTGACTGCGCTCACCAATAAAACGCATCCGCACACCATCGGCATGTAACTGCTTGGTTTCGCTGTCGAGATAGCTTGAAAACAGCCGCATTAGGGCTTGGACTTCGAGAGATGGGCGCTGCCAATTTTCACTAGAAAACGCAAACAAGGTGACAATTTCGACACCCCGCTCGCGGGTTTTCTTAAGTAATGGACGTATAACTTCTACACCGGCACGATGACCAGCGGAGGATTTTAAACCATTCTGCTTCGCCCAACGGTTGTTGCCATCCATAATGATGGCAACATGACGGGGAATACTTTTAGGCGCGGATTCCCGCGTTGTTACTGCCATTGAAACAATTCAGCTCGCCGCTCAAATTTCCATCAGGTCGGCTTCTTTCGCCACCAGTGCCTTATCAACCTCAGCAATAAACTGATCGGTGATTTTTTGCACATCATCCTGCGCGCGACGCTCTTCGTCTTCGCTGATTGCCTTCTCTTTTAATAAATCTTTCACGTCAGACAACACTTCGCGACGGGCACTGCGGATAGACACCCGGGCGCTTTCCGCTTCTTGACGAGCTTGTTTTATATAACCCTTCCGCGTTTCTTCGGTCAGCATCGGCATCGGAATACGAATAACCGTGCCAGCGGTGCTGGGGTTTAGACCTAGATCCGACTTCATGATGGCTTTCTCGACATCGGGAACAATATTCTTTTCCCACGGCGTCACAATCAATGTACGCGCATCTTCCACACCAATATTTGCCACTTGAGACAATGGCGTATCAGTACCGTAATACGACACGCGCAAGCCATCCAGTAAACTGGGATGTGCACGACCGGTGCGAATCTTATTAAAATGACTACCTAAAGCCTCTATAGCCTTGGCCATACGCTGTTTAGCGTCTTCCTTTAACTCATTTATCACGACGTTTCTCCTCTCGTGTTGCAGCGGCGCCAACCAGAGTTCCCTCTTCGCCACCCACCACTATATTTAACAAAGCTCCCTGCTGCTCCATTGCAAACACACGCAACGGCATATTATGGTCGCGACATAAACAGATCGCAGTCAAATCCATAACCTCGAGCTTCTTATCTAGCACTTCATCATAACTAAGGTAATCATATTTGACAGCATCGGGGTCGCGCATCGGATCTGCGCTGTAAACACCGTCTACCTTAGTGGCTTTCAAAACCAGGTCCGCATCAACCTCAATACCGCGTAGACACGCTGCAGAGTCGGTTGTAAAAAACGGATTGCCTGTGCCCGCAGCAAAAATAACCACTTCACCACGTGATAACAGACGGATTGCCTTGCGACGATCATAGTGATCAACCACCCCACTCATGGGAATAGCAGACATCACCGAAGATTTAATATTACTGCGCTCAAGTGCATCGCGAAGCGCCAAGGCATTCATCACCGTCGCCAACATACCCATATGGTCGCCAGTAACACGATCTAAACCTGCCGTTTGCAAAGCAGCGCCACGGAATAAGTTTCCGCCACCCACGACTAAACCAACCTGTACACCGATGCCAACCAATTGACCAACTTCAAGCGCCATCCGGTCTAGCACTTTGGGATCGATACCAAACCCCAGGCCTCCCATCAAAGCTTCACCACTTAATTTAAGCAGTATGCGCTTGTATTTCTTATCCCGACTTTGGCTAGACATTACCCTACCTCACCACATTACACGATATTTTAAAGACACCTGCATATCGCCTATAGTAAAGCGGGGCCCGCAGGCCCCGCTAACTTAGTGGCTTAGCCTTTCAGCTGAGCAGCCACCTCGGCGGCAAAATCCACTTCTTCTTTCTCAATACCTTCACCCACTTCAAAACGAATGAAAGACTGAATGTCAGCATTGCTGTTTTTCAGTAATTTGCCAACAGTAAGTTCTGGCTCTTTAACAAACGCTTGATCAACCAGTGAGTTCTCAGACAGGAACTTACGAATACGACCTTCAATCATTTTTTCGATGATTTCTGCAGGCTTACCGCTTTCAGCGGCTTGCGCAGTGAAGATCTCACGCTCTTTAACGATTTCTTCGTCAGGCATGTCGGCAGATTTCGCTACGCGGGGGTTAACCGCAGCAACGTGCATAGCAACATCGCGAGCCAATTCTGCGTCGCCGCCTTTTAGCGCAACCAATACCGCTATACGGTTATTAGAATGCACATAGCTATCAACTACGCCATCCTCAGCACTAACAACCAAAGAGCGACGTACAGAGATATTCTCGCCAATTTTTTGAACCAGTGCTTCACGTGCAGACTCTAGTTCGCCGTTCATCAGCTCAGCAACGTCAGTTGCTTTGGTGGCGAATGCTTTATCGACAACCTGTGCTACGAATGCGAGGAAACCTGCATCACGCGCCACGAAATCAGTTTCGCTGTTAACTTCAACAACAACACCGTAGCTGCCATCATCAGCAACTTTCGTACTAACTACGCCATCAGCTGCAGTACGGCCCGCTTTTTTAGCCGCCTTCATACCGCTAGACTTGCGCATTTCTTCAATCGCTAAATCGATATCGCCATTTGCATCGTTGAGTGCTTTTTTACACTCCATCATGCCAAGACCGGTACGATCACGTAATTCTTTAACCATTGATGCTGTTACAGCCATCCTAAAATCCTCTAGATTAACTTAAGTGTATTAACTCAAGTGTGAGATCAGATACTAAATTGATTATCTGCTCGGTCAATATCCAAAAAAAGGGGGCCGTGCCCCCTTTCGCAGACTGCTTAGCGGGCGAGATTACTCGGCAGCGCTTTCGCCTTCTGGTGCAACTTCAACAAACTCGTCTTTAGCAACAACGTCGTTAGCAGCCGCGTTAATAGCAACGTCGGCAACTGCAGTGACGTACAATTTAATCGCACGAATTGCATCGTCATTACCTGGAATAACAAAATCAACGCCATCTGGGTTGCTGTTGGTATCAACAATACCAAACACTGGAATACCCAGCTTATTGGCTTCTTGAATAGCAATCCGCTCATGATCAACGTCGATGACAAACAACGCATCTGGCAGACCAGACATATCTTTAATACCGCCAATGGAGCGCTCAAGCTTCTCCATATCACGGCGACGCATCAGCGCCTCTTTCTTGGTTAGCTTGTCAAAAGTACCATCTAGGCTTTGTGCTTCAAGCTCACGCAGGCGACGTACTGATTGACGAATAGTTTTGTAGTTAGTGAGCATGCCGCCCAACCAACGGTGGCTTACAAAAGGCATACCGGCACGGGCTGCTTGCTCACCAATAATCTTGCTTGCTGCACGCTTAGTACCAACAAATAGGATTTTATTCTTATTTGCTGCCATTTTGGCGATAGCATCCAGCGCATTGTTCATTGCTGGAACAGTGTGCTCGAGGTTAATAATGTGGATCTTGTTACGAGCACCAAAAATGAAAGGAGCCATTTTGGGGTTCCAGTAACGAGTCTGGTGACCAAAGTGAACGCCGGCTTGCAGCATTTCACGCATACTTACATGAGACATGATTTTTCCTTAATAAACATCGGGTTACAAACTTGCAGAGATCCCATAACCCAACCCCAACTCACGTTGAAGCACCCGGGATTACGTGCCGATTCCTGCGCGTCATTAATCCAATAACAGCTCGAGCCATTATTGGGGCGCGTATTTATACCACAGTGCCTCAATCACATAAAGTAGAAACAGCTTTTGACGCTAAAATTCAGCCATGTCTTCGCTACCTATAAAGCGATGGTTTACAATAGACGGCTTTGAAACGTGAGACGAAGCCGGATTCCGGTACTACCCTATGAATGTAAGCATCAAAACACCTGAACAGATTGCCGCGATGCGTATCGCAGGCCGACTCGCTGCCGACGTCCTAGAAATGATTACTCCGCATGTTAAAGCGGGGATCAGTACTGGTGAGTTAGACCAGATTTGCCATGACTACATCGTAAACGTGCAAAACGCCATCCCCGCGCCGCTGAATTACAACGGCTTTCCCAAGTCTATTTGCACCTCGGTGAACGAGGTGATTTGTCACGGCATTCCCTCTGACAAAAAAATACTCAAAGATGGCGACATCCTAAATATTGATGTCACCGTAATAAAAGATGGCTGGCACGGTGACACCAACCGCATGTATTACATCGGTAATGTGCCAGATCACGCCAAGCGTTTGTGTGAAGTTACCCAAGAGTGCCTGTACCAAGCAATCGCCCTAGTTAAACCTGGTTGCACACTTAGCGATATCGGTACGATCATCGCCAAACACGCCCGCAGCAAACACTACAGTGTTGTCGAAGAGTACTGCGGACACGGCATTGGCCTTGTCTTCCACGAAGATCCGCAGGTGCTTCACTATGGCGAAGGCTATAACCGCCGCAACGATCTCGTCTTAAAGGAAGGCATGACATTCACCATTGAACCGATGATCAATGCGGGAAAGAAACAAACCAAACTCAATACTAAAGATGGCTGGACTGTTACCACCAAAGATCGCCGACTTTCAGCACAATGGGAACACACTATGGCGGTCACCGCAGACGGTGTCGAAGTCCTGACTGCACGCCCCGACGAACCTTTCTATAGAGAGCTATAATGAGTCAATCTGCACTACCGGACATCCATGCGCTGGCGCAGCCCGGTCAGTCGATAAAGACCTACAAAAACTACCTTAAAACCCTAGCTGGCAACCTTAAAGAACGCTTTGAGGCCAAGGAAGACATTCGCACGCTGGTATCGATGCGATCCCAGCAAATCGACGAGTTATTGCAGGGTATTTGGCAAAGCTATCAATGGGGCGACGATATTGCCCTAATAGCCGTAGGCGGCTATGGCCGAGGTGAATTACAACCCTATTCAGACATCGACCTCTTGATTCTGACTAGCAACGACAGCCATGACTACCGCGACAACATTGAAAAACTAATCACCCTACTGTGGGATATCAACCTAGAAATTGGCCACAGCGTTCGCACCCTCGACGAGTGCTGTCAAACCGCCGAAGACGATATCACCGTTGCCACCAATTTAATGGAATCGCGCACCTTAGCGGGCAACAACGACTTACACACTGAACTGATGAAACGGGTAGGGCCCGAAAACATTTGGCCAAGCAGCGATTTTTTCCGTGCCAAATGGGACGAGCAAATACTCCGTCACCGCAAATTCGCAAACTCCGAGTACAACCTAGAGCCCAACGTTAAAAGCTCGCCCGGTGGCTTACGCGACATTCAAATGATTGGCTGGGTAGTCAAACGTCACTTTGGCGCCCAGTCCATAGACGAGCTAGTTGAACGCCAGTTTCTTAGCGAAGAAGAGTTAAAGACATTAAAAGAAGGTCAAGACTACTTATGGAAGGTGCGTTTTGCGCTGCACCTGCTTGCCGGACGCGAAGAAGACCGCCTGCTCTTCGACCATCAACGCACCCTAGCTGAACAATTTGGCTTTACCGACGGCGACGGCAAACTCGCGGTCGAACAGTTTATGCAGCAGTACTATCGCTGGGTGATGCACCTAGGTGAACTCAACGACGTGCTAATGCAGCATTTTGACGAAACAATTTTGCGTGCCTGCGAAGCAGAAACAGTATTCGAAATAAATGCTCGTTTCCGCGTGCGCAATGGCCATATCGAAGTCTGCAATGCCAAGGTATTTAACAAAACCCCGTCGGCGCTGATGGAAATTTTCGTTCTAATGGCCAGCAATAACGCCATTGATGGGGTGCGCGCCAGCACCATTCGCCTGATTCGTAAATCTCACCACCTCATCGACAATCGTTTTCGGGCCGACCCCAAAAATAAGCGCTACTTTTTAGAGTTACTGCGCTCGCCGCAGCGCGTGGCACTCAATCTGCGCCGCATGAACCGCTTTGGCGTACTTGACAAATTTATTCCTGCGTTCGCGGGCATTGTCGGCCAAATGCAGCACGACCTGTTTCATATTTACTCCGTCGATGCACATACGATGGAACTCATTAAAAACATCAGCCGTTTCCGCTACCCAAATATGGTGGAAACCTATCCTATGGCCTGCAGGATCATGCAACGTCTACCCAAGCCAGAGCTATTGTATTTAGCCGGCTTATTCCATGATATTGCCAAGGGTCGTGGCGGTGACCACTCCAGCCTTGGCGCAGTTGATGCGCGTGAATTTTGCGAGCATGTTGGTCTCAATAAACGCGACGGCAACTTAGTCACGTGGTTGGTGGAAAAACACCTTGAGATGTCCTCTGTTTCCCAGCGCAAAGACATCCAAGACCCCGAGGTTATTCGTGACTTTGCACTCACCATGGGCGACATCCAGCATCTCGACTACCTCTTCTGCCTTACAGTAGCCGACATCAACGCCACCAACCCGACGCTATGGACATCGTGGCGCGCCTCCTTGATGCGCCAACTTTATGCGGAAACCCGCCGCGCCCTGCGCCGCGGTTTAGAAAACCCTATCGACAAACAAGAGTGGATTGCCGAAACCCAATTCGGTGCCATCGAAAAACTCGAAGACTACGGCTTCACTGAGGCAGAAATCCGTGAACTGTGGGCAGATACCGGCGAAGATTATTTTATTCGCGAACAGATCGACGACATTGTTTGGCACACCCGCGCCATTGCTAGTCGGGTGAAGGCAAATGCGACTGTCGTATTAATAAAGGAAGGCGGTCTGCTCGATCACGCGGGGGTCAGTCAGATATTCGTACACACCCATGCACGGGTCGGACTTTTCGCCCTGCTCGCTGAGGCGATGGAGCAACTTGACCTAAGTATTCAAGACGCCCGTATTTACAATAGCGGCACTGGCTACACACTAGATACGTTTTACGTTCTGGGCGCAGACGGCGAATCCATTGGCGACAACCCAAGCCGCATTGCGCAGATCATTGAATATTTGCGTGAACACCTTGAGCACCCAGAGCGTTTCTCTGCCGTTAGCCGTCGCACGCCGCGGCAAATGCGCTTATTTTCCACACCCACCAGAACTAGCATGACAACCGATCTGAACAAAGGGCAAACGGTTCTCGAAGTAGTTACCCCAGATCGTCCCGGTCTACTGGCGCGTCTGGGGCGTATTTTCAATACCTATCATATACAACTCCAGAACGCGAAAATCGCCACCCTTGGCGAAAGGGTAGAAGACGTCTTCTTCATTACTGACGAAAACCAGCGCCCTATCGACGATCCAAGACTGTGTGAAGAAATTCAGCAGGCGATCTGCCGCGAACTCGATGAAAAGGCAAATAGCAAAATCATATGAATCAACATTTGAATGCACTGCAAGCGTATCCATTTGAAAAGTTACGAGTCTTGTTCGACGGCGTAAGCACGCCGCCAATAGCACATATCCCACTGTCCATTGGTGAGCCAAAACATAAATCGCCGGAGTTTGTCAGCGCTGCAATTAGCCAAAACTTAGATAAATTAAGCAACTACCCCACCACCAAGGGCATTCCTGAGCTACGGCAGGCGATCTCGAACTGGGCTTGTCAACGCTTTGGCCTAAGATCACTAAATCCAGAAACTCAAATACTACCTGTAAACGGCACCCGCGAAGCCCTATTTGCCTTCGCGCAAACCGTCGTGAACGCCGGCCCAGACGCCTTGGTATGCAGCCCCAACCCCTTCTACCAAATATATGAAGGTGCAGCACTACTGGCAGGCGCCCAACCCGAATTTTTAGCGTGTAGATCTGAGCGTGGATTTATTCCAGATTTCGACGCCGTCAGTGCGGATGTGTGGCAACGCTGCCAGCTGCTTTTTATTTGCACACCGGGGAATCCGAGTGGCGCGGTCATGAGCAGTGAGCAGTTACAAAAGCTCATTGCCCTCGCCGATAAATACGATTTTGTAATCGCCAGCGACGAATGCTACTCCGAACTTTATTTTGATGAGAGCAACCCACCAACAGGCTTACTACAAGCCTGTGCTGATATCGGCCGCGACGATTACCAGCGCTGCGTGGTTTTTCATAGCTTATCAAAACGATCAAACCTGCCGGGCCTGCGTTCAGGCTTTGTCGCAGGCGACGCGAAGATCCTTGAAAGTTTCTTGCTATACCGCACCTATCACGGCTGCGCGATGCCCGTGCAACATCAGTTGGCCAGTGTCGCCGCATGGCAAGACGAAGAACATGTCAAAGCCAACCGCGAACTGTATCGACAAAAATTTGATGAGGTATTAGGTATTTTAGACGGTTGCCTAGATGTCCAACGGCCTGCGGCGTCTTTTTATCTCTGGGCCAAAACACCAATCGACGACACCGAATTCGCCCGTGGCTTGTTTGAGCAACAACACGTCACCGTATTGCCTGGCAGCTATTTGTCACGTGAAGTCGAGGGCTTCAATCCCGGCGCAAACTACGTTCGTATGGCCCTTGTAGCAGAACCACGCCAATGCGCAGACGCGGCGCATCGAATAAAAGCGTATGTAGAAAGTCTCAAAGCGAGCGGCCAATGCTAAAGAAAGATCGTGTCGCATTTATCAGCCAAAGACTACAAGAACTGTACCCAGAACAACCCATTCCGCTGGATCACAAAGATCCGTACACACTTTTAGTCGCCGTGCTGCTATCAGCCCAGTGCACCGATGTAAGGGTAAACCAAGTCACGCCCGCGCTGTTTGAACTGGCGGACAATCCCGCTGACATGGCAAAACAGGATGTTGACGATATTCGTCAAATTATTCATCCCTGTGGCCTTTCGCCGCAAAAATCGAAAGCCATAAAACGGCTGTCAGAAATGTTAGTAGAAGACTATAACGGCGTCGTACCCCAAGACATGGAGGCATTAGAAACCCTACCAGGCGTCGGCCACAAAACCGCCAGCGTGGTCATGTCGCAAGCCTTTGGCGTACCCGCCTTCCCCGTCGACACCCACATTCATCGGCTTGCCCAACGCTGGGGACTAACCGAGGGTAAAAATGTCGTTCAAACTGAAAGGGATTTAAAGCGCTTATTCCCAAAGGAACAATGGAACGCGCTGCACTTACAAATTATTTATTACGGCCGTGAATACTGCAGCGCACGCGGCTGCAACGGCACGGTTTGCGAAATATGCCGCACCTGCTACCCACTTCGTAAAAACCCAAAAATCGTGCGCAAACCCTAGCCCACTTTATTAAGGGCATTCTCACGAAGAGTTCTCAACATCGGCTTTAATTAACTCAAGTTCAATAAAATGAATGTCGAATCAACCTTATTTCTATCAGTTTTAAAAATAGAAATTCGCAGACTTTAATATTTTTTAATTTAAATATAAAAGATCGGAAATCGAGGACTTTCTGAGCGCAGCAATATGTCGAAACCAACAACAATTCAAACTAGCTAGCTATGCTTGAATCCTCAGAAGCCGCAACATTTGGCGGCGCCTCATTGGGTAACTCTTCTTCTGGCAACATTTCCAAGACCGTGGGCGTGGTACGCACCATGGCAACAAAATGCGCGCTATTATCTTCAAACTGAAGTTTGTTAGCCATCAAATGACGCGCAGTAAACAAACATAAAGCGAGCTGCATAATCACGAAGTATCCAGTCAATGCATGATGACCAAACACTGCCATCCCCCGCCCTGCAAGCGCGGGCCCAAGCGCCGCACCAATACCGTGTATAAATAACAAACTACTAGCGCCCGACAAGATATGATCGTGATCCAACTTATCCATCAGGATGGCAACAGACACTGGGTAAACACAAAATGCAAAACCACCGTATAAGGCGGCCATTAGAAATACCCAGTTTCCAAAATACGAAAACACCGACAGTAAACACGCTGATACCGCAGCTAATGCGGTCACTACAATAATCACTCTGCGACGGTCGTGGGTATCCGAATAACGTCCTAGGGGATATTGAAATAGCGCACCGCCCAGTATGGCGCAGCTCATAAATGTGGCGACGCCGCGGCTATCAAGACCTACATCACCGGCATAGATCGCCGACAACCCCCAAAATCCACCCATCGCCAAGCCCGACAGCAATGCACCAGCAACCGCAACTGGCGATAATTTTGCAATAGTCCCTATTTTCAGACGGGGTATGACCGTTATTTCCGGCTGCTTCATGCGGGTGAGCGCTATCGGCACCAAACTGATCGTGATTAACATGGCAGCTATGGAGAACAACATAAATCCACTGGGCGCGCCGATGCGAATAAGCTGCTGGGCGATGGCAAGCGAACCAAGGTTTACAACCATGTAGACCGCAAAAACCCGACCGCGCTGAGTACCCGTAGACTGCGTGTTCAGCCAACTCTCTAGCACCGTGTACAAAATAACCAAGGCAGCGCCGGTCAGAACACGCAGCAGTAACCAGCTGAGCGGGCTTACAAACAAAACATGCAGCAATACTGAGCATGAGGCCAATGCGGCACAACAGGTAAAAGTGCGAATATGGCCCACACGTTGAATAAGCGGAAGCGCGAGAAACGTACCGACAAAGAAGCCTAAAAAATACCCAGACATTACCAAACCCATGGTGTCGTCCGGGAAACCCTCAAGACCGCCACGGATTGCCAGCAAGGTATTCAGTAATCCGCTGCCAAGTAGCAGAAGTGAAACACTAAGTAGTAACGTAGTAATAGGAACAATAAGAAGTAACATAGCTAAAAATAAGCAATGTACATACCAAAGCAAAATCGTGATTAGCATCAAGCAGTGGCTTTGCTAAAGAGCTATTCCCCACGTCCCACACCACCAATGGTCTAAATAACGCCAATAACTGCGCGTCTGCAGCAAATGCTCAACCATAAGTGCCGTGAACCAAGCCGCAGAATTTGCTATCCTTAACGGCTAAATTTCTGTCCGCTCTCAGTAATATAGAGAAAACATATGAGTACAACACTCTACGGCATCAAAAATTGCGATACCGTGCGCGCAGCCAGACGCTGGCTGGAATCCCATGACGTTGATTTCGACTTTCAGGATGTGCGTGACAGCCCGCTCAACGCAGATCAGCTGGGAGCGTGGCTGCAACAGTTAGGTGTCGATGCGCTGGTCAACAAACGCAGCACCACATGGAAGCAGCTGTCAGAGGAACAACGCAAAACCTTGAACGCAGACAATGCTGTCAACTTACTTATTGAACACCCAACATTGATGAAGCGCCCCCTACTAGACACCGGTAGCGCCTTACACCTCGGCTTCAAAGCTGCCGACTATCAATCGCTGTTCACTCATCACACCCTTTAAACCTTTATAAGAGACACAACAATGACACAAGCATCTTTCGCATTCGGTTTAGGCCTAGGTACTCAAAATAGCAAAGGCGAGTGGCTAGACACGTATTACCCAAGCCCATTACTAAACCCAGATGCCACGCTAATTGCCGCCCTACAAACTGTCATTGCGCCACTGCAAGGCAATACCTCAGTCGCAGTTACTGCCGAGCAAATGGCGGAAATTGCAGACGCTATTGCGGCAACAGACAACGCAGCACAAGCCACTATTGCGGCACAACTTGCTAGCAGCAGCCAAGCCCTAGTCCTTACACTACTCACCACTGACGACGCACCGGGATCAGTACCCGAGGGATATTTAAAACTTCACCTACTCTCGCACCGTCTTGTTAAGCCACACGGTATTAATTTAACGGGCTTATTTGGCGTATTGCCGAACGTCGCATGGACAAGCCAAGGCGCTGTCGACATTAGTGAACTGCAAGATCGCCAGCTACAAGCCCGCCTAAAAGGCGAGATGCTAGAAGTCATGTCAGTGGACAAGTTCCCTAAAATGACAAATTACGTTGTGCCTACGGGGGTTCGAATTGCCCACACGGCAAGGGTCCGTCTAGGTGCATATTTGGGCGAAGGCACCACAATCATGCACGAAGGCTTCGTCAACTTTAACGCGGGCACCGAAGGCCCGGGTATGATTGAAGGGCGTATTTCTGCGGGCGTCATGGTCGGCTCCGGCTCTGATCTAGGTGGTGGATGCTCTACCATGGGTACGCTGTCAGGTGGCAACAATATTATTATTTCCGTCGGTAAAGAATGTCTTATCGGCGCCAACGCCGGTGTCGGTATTCCACTGGGTGATCGCTGCACCATCGAAGCCGGTCTATATATCACCGCAGGCTCAGTGTTAACAATGATCGATGCCGACGGCGCAGTAGCCGGCACCACTAAGGCCCGTGAACTGTCTGGTCAATCCGATCTTCTCTTCCGTCGCAACTCTAAAAACGGCGCAATTGAAGTATTAACGAATAAGTCTGCTATCGCGCTTAACGAGATGTTACACGCCCATAACTAGCCGCTTTTGGCGCCATTTCGTCCCGCAACTGTGGGACGAATCTGATTTTCTGGTGAACTCCTCGCCGCTGAACTACTCTATTAACTAGAATCGCTTAACTCAAACTTACTTGCCATCACGTTTTTGAGTTCGCGCAAAAACAAAAAATATTCAGGAGAGTGATATGGAATTTCACGTTACAGGGGTATTAGGATTTCTTATTTTTATCGCCGATATTTGGGCGATTCTTAATATTGTGCAAAGTCGCGAAACATCGACAACCAAATTACTTTGGATTGTATTAATACTCTTCCTTCCCTTCCTAGGCCTGCTAATTTGGTGGTTTGCCGGTCCGCGCGAACGAACTTAGCGTCACCGGCATCACTGGCAAAAAATCGCTGTCACACAATAGATTTAAAACACCATATTCCAATGCTGCAAGTATTGCTCATCATCAAGGTTTAAAATTCTTACGCTAGGATTTCGGAATCAATTTAGGCTCCAACGAAAAAGTCGACATAGAGACAACGACCCTGGCGATAAAACCAAAACACCGGCATTGACGTAGCAAATACAAACATCCGTTTATGTCGCGGCTTAACCAGGGAAGACGAACGCTCACTCATTAACGACACACAAAGAAAAATATGGATGCAAATAGTAAAGACAAATCAGATTGGGCGATTAAACTCATCGCGATCCTCGCTGTACTTTATACATTACAAGTGGCAAGAGATGTCATCCTACCCATTACACTCGCACTTATTTTTACACTTCTGCTCGCCCCTGCCGTAAGTCGACTACAATCCATCGGCCTACCACGCAGCTTAGCCGCCATCATCATTATGACGATTGGTCTCGGTATGATTGGCGGTGTTCTCTACGCATTGGCATCCCCAGCCAATGAGTGGTTTCAACGCGTACCCGAGGCAGTTTCCGTATTACGCGATCAGCTAGGTAACGTGAATAGCGACAACACGAATGTCGACGCCGCCAGTCGCAGTATCGACTCACTAGCAAAAGAGTTCAGCACAAGCTCAAAAGACCCTCAATTAACGCAAGTGGTTATTGCAGACGCTGGCTGGCGCTCAGAGTTAGGCGAAATCGCGAAGAATTTCGGCGTTTATGGCACGCTAAGTATTATTTTTTTGTTCTTCCTGCTAACGTCAGGAGACGCATTAATGAGGCGTTTCATTCACAGCCTCCCAACCCAGAAAGACAAAGCTGTGGTGACACGCATTGCGCAACTCGCGCAAACGCAAATGTCACGCTACTTAATGACCATCACCGCTGTCAATGTTGCGGTTGGCGGATTAACAGCATGTGGACTGTGGCTCGCTGGTTTCCCAGATCCCGCCCTGTGGGGAGCGGTTGCCACCTTATTGCGCTATATCCCCTATCTCGGCGTCAGCATGACAATCATACTATTTACTATTGTGAGCGCTGTCAGTTATAACAACCCTATGGCCATTATTGCTGCACCGCTTTCTTACGGCCTGTTCACCGCGTTCACCGGCCAATTTATCGACCCCTTTGTCCACGGCCTGCGATTTAGTCTAAATCCCATTGTCGTGTTTTTATGGATATTTTTCTGGGGTTGGTTGTGGGGGGCACCCGGCGTTTTACTCGCTGTTCCCCTACTCACGCTTTTCCAGGTAATCTGCCAACATACCGAACGCTTATTGCCCGTCGCTCATATTATTGGAGATGCCAATGAATAACTCGCTGGATACCTATCGCAAATCATTGTGGCCGCTGCCACAGCATACCAAAACGTCCGACGGCAAGATGAGACGGCTCGGTGTAGAAATTGAATTTACCGGCATGGAAATTAGCGACATTGTCGACACGATTATCTCGCTCTACGGCGGCAAGGCCGAGACGGTATCGGATTACGAAATCAATGTTGTCGATACCTCCTTAGGAAAATTTGGTGTTGAATTAGATTTTTCATACATCAAACGTATCAGCCGCGAACGTCACGAGTCTGCAGACAATAACGACTTAGAAGAACTCGCCGAAGCCATTGTTGGCGCCATAGCTAAACAGCTCGTGCCATTTGAAGTCGTCGCCCCCCCCATTGCCATGGACGAGTTATGGCAACTCGAAACACTATTCCAAAAACTGCGAGATTCAGATGCGCAGGGCACTCATGCCTCAGCAAAAAACGCCTTTGGTCTACAACTAAATCCAGAAATGCCAGACTGCAGTGCCGAGACCATTCGCGATTATCTGCGCGCATTCTTGTGTCTATACGACTGGTTAAAAATGCGCTGCGACGTAGATTTCAGTCGCCGCCTCACCTCTTATGTAGACCCCTTTGGTAAAGACTATGTAAGGCTGTTGCTAAAGGCCGACTACGCGCCCGACATCAACCAGCTAATCGATGATTATCTGGAATATAATCCCACCCGCAATCGCGCGCTGGATATGTTGCCGCTTTTCTCGCACATCGATGACGAAAGACTGCGTCGCTCAGTGAAGGACGACAGGGTAAAAGCGCGCCCAACACTGCACTATCGACTTCCAAATAGCCTGATCGACGACCCGCAATGGGGGCTAATCCACCCCTACCGCGACTGGTTGCAGGTAGATAATTTAGCCATGGATAAACACCGCTTAGATATGGTGTGTCGCGGCTACCGAAAATACCTCGACAATGCGACAGCCAATCTTTTCACCAATTGGGCAAACAGCGTAAGCAGATGGTTAATTCCGGAGCTACTGTGAACAAACCACTTATTGGCGTGACTGGAGACGACACCAAGCTCCCCCTTGCTTGGTGGTTTATTCGCTGGGCATTATGGCGCTGCGGTGCCGTCGCCTATCGACTAACACCGACCCGCTGCGCAATCCCTGACGGACTCGATGGCATCATCATTAGTGGCGGTGACGACATCGATCAACGTCTTTATATGCCTGATGCACCAGACACCGCCCCCATCAATCGCGAGCGGGATCGGTTTGAAATGATGGCACTGGAACACAGCCTCGCCAAAGATCTACCGATTCTTGGTATATGCCGAGGCGCGCAATTATTTAATATTGTTCTTGGTGGCACCCTCTATACCGATCTGCGGGAGCATCGTCATATAACATCTAACAAACGTATGCTTATTCCCCGTAAAACATTAAACGTAGATACCAAAAGTTCACTATTTAAAATCCTCGGCAGTGAACACTGCCATATTAATAGCCTTCATCACCAAGCCATTCATAAATTAGGAGAGGGCTTGCAGATTTCCGGCCGCGACGCCGACAATATCATTCAAGCGGTCGAGGCGCCGGATCATCGCTGCAGACTCGGCGTGCAATGGCACCCAGAATATCTTCCTTTCCAAGGTCGCCAACTGCATATTTTTAAACACCTAGTGGCGAGTGCAGTACAATGATCAGCCAGTATCTGCTGATGTTTGCCGTCGCCTTCGGCGCCGCGACCTTACTGCCCTTCTATTCTGAAATTTTACTCGTCGCACAACTTCGCGACGGCTTAAGCCCCGCTTGGCTATGGCTAGCCGCCACCGCAGGCAACACCCTCGGCGCGGGCATCAACTGGTGGATGGGCATGAAGCTAAGCCAATACTCAGATCGCCGCTGGTTTCCCGCTAGAAAAGTCGATCTAATCCGCGCTCAGAAATGGTTTACGCGCTACGGCAAGTGGACGCTGCTAATGTCATGGATGCCCATCGGCGGCGACGCACTCACCGTTGTTGGCGGTATTATGCGCATCCCCGCCACACCATTTTTTATCCTTGTCGCCATCGGTAAAGGTGCTCGCTATGCCGCCGTCATCGCCGGTATCAATGCGCTGTAAACTCCAGCCCAATATACGCGTACAATAGCCACTCCCAAAAGATAAGTGAAATTAAACATGGCATTGAACGCAACGCTCTTCAAAACCACCCTCGACATTAGCGATCTACGCCGCCACTACTACCAGCGCCATCAATTTACCGTCGCCCGTCACCCATCCGAAACAGATGAGCGGATGATGTTACGTATTCTCGCCTTTGCACTTTACGCCGACGAACACCTTGAATTTACCAAAGGCTTAAGTACCGACGACGAACCGGATCTATGGCAAAAATCACTAACCGGCGAAATCGATCTGTGGATTGAAATGGGACTACCTAGTGAAAAACGCGTTCGCAAAGCCCGAGGCATAGCAAAGCAGGTAGTTGTTTTAATCTACGGTGGCCGTACTGCTCAGATGTGGTGGGAAGAAAACCGAAATAAAATTATCCAACACGGCAATGTTAAAGTTTTTGAAATTAATAGCGACGATTCTACGGCGCTAAAAGATATCGCTCAACGTACTATGCGGCTGCAATGCACTATTGATGAAGATTCTGTATGGATATCAGATACCGAAAACAATCTTGAAATCAAACTTATTGAGCATTGCTAAGGTTGGGTAGAATTCGAACTATCATATGAGCGCCCAAACTTCCTTAAGCCCGAACAAATGAACAAGTCCTAAAATTAAACATATAGCAGAACTCCACAACCAAAATTTAGGCTTTCTACCTAACGGATTACTGTAGAAGAAAAAACCAGTAACACCTCGCAATATATAAATTGCTGTAATTGCCAATAATATCCAACGAAGAAAAGGCAACTGACAAATTATGCCAGCACCAGAAAGTGTGTAAACCGTCCATATTGAAAATACCAATACAATAAAAGACGTGATGATAGTAGGCTGAATGCTGCCTCTTTCTGCAAGAGTTGCCATTCCCTCACCAGCACCCATAAATCGGTACCATGTTGCGCCATAATAGATACAGCCAATATGTAAAAAAGCAACTAGTGCGTTGAGAGCTGCGGCAATGCTTAGCAACACATTTGTGCTCATACTATCTCCTAGCAAACTAAGGAAAAAATCGCAGAGCGTAACCAACCGTTTAAACGCATGGTTAGCAATAAGCGCACCGCTGCTTATTGAATTTTTAGGGTTCTGGAGTACAGGCCAAGATAGCAGGTCCCAAAGCTGGCTTCATATTATCCAAAATTGTTTGCTGACTTATTTTTTGCAGTTGACTTAGAAATGCCAAAACTGCGGTATTCCGCTTTAATTCCGTCTGCTCATCTATATCTAATGCCGATAAGCCTCTGCCGTGTATTACTATCACGTTCACCCTTTGCCCAAACTCAGTTTGATAAAACCTCACGTTTTCGGCAATCAACTCGCTTGGCACCTGCTTTAATAAAGCTTCAAAAATAGGATCTTTTAAGACGGCGTGAACATCTCGCATTATACATTGGCGCTCAGATTCACCCCACTCTTCTACACCTCTTATAGCGGGCATCAAAGCATGCCTCTCTGTACTGCGAATAATTTCACCAATATCCATCTTCTCATACAGCTCCACCAGCATATGCTTTTTTACTTGTGAAGATGCTCTATCTTCATATGCGTTTGCCACACCACTCAATAAAATAATGGCAAACAGCCATGTAGTTTTTTTCATTTATGAATTTCCAGTGTTCTTAATATCACTCTCAAACTGTTTGCCACATTTAGGACGGCACCGCAGTTGCCATGGGAGTCTGTAGGCGTTTTTCCCTCTTATGAGAGCTTACAGTTTCTTGGAAAAATGCCATGTCTGGTACACCGGTATGAAGTAGATGAGAGCAAACCAAGCAGTAGCCTTACCGATAATTTGATTTAGATTCGCGCTAAGAAGAATGCAGATTGAGAGCAGCGCCAATACAATGCTCCATGCGATAAAGCATCGCGCGCCCCAAAAGTTAATGCGATACCAATTCTCGTTCGATCTATAAGCTTCGGACACCCGCATACCGTACCAGTGGTTCATCCGAATGTTCCCCAGCAGCAGCGGTATACAGAGAGATCCGACGAGTAGCGCGACTATTAGGTTGATTAACGCAAGCAACGAACTATCCACGTATTCCTCCTAGGCTTCAGATGCGCTTTTCAGCAGTAAATTTCAGACGCAATACTTGCTGCGCAGTCGGCTCGTGGAATTTCACTTCTAGATTCTCAAAGCCGTATCTTGAATAAAATTTACGTCCAATTGAGTTTTCCTTGAATACCTCCACCTCAAGGTCACCATGTAGTTCTTGAGCCTTATCCATTAGCGCTTTACCGACACCTTGACCGTGACAATCTGGCTGAAGAAATATTGCGCCAACCTCATCACCCATGAGTGCTATAAAGCCTTGTACTTCGCCGTCTATTTCTGCGACCCACGTATCGGTGTTTGGTATATAAATGTCCGCGACATTCTTGCGCTCTTGTGCAATGAATTCATCGGTCATAAATTTGTGGGCCAACCGCGTTGCAACTTCCCATGAGTCGAGAACGGCATCTAAATCAGAAGCCACATACTGGCGAATGTTTATTTTCATCGTTTTTCCTGCTTTCGTTAACTGATGGCGGCTATTCTAATGAGCCTCTATCAATATTGATTGAAGAAAAACGGCAGTTTTTAGTTGAATTCAAAATTCCCGTAGATATCTATCGTTAGATCTCGGTTTTGTGCATACTCGGCAGGTGTTCTACCAATGGAATTCTTAAGGTAACGAATTAAATGGGGCTGATCACTAAAATCATATTTGCTAGCAACATCTACCCAATTAATATCTCCCTCACTAAGCTGATACAAATAGTTAAGCATCTCCTCCAAACGAATCATGGATTGGACTTGTTTCATGGTTAGGCCGGTCACCCTCATAAAACTACGCTCAATAGTACGCTGTGAGCGATGCAACTTTTCTCCAATTTCAGTTATTGCGATGTCGCTAAGTAATAGTAAGATTTGACGAACTAAATCACTATGTTTATCTTCGAGACTCCTCAATAACCAAGGAGATAGAATCTCATCAAGTATATTGCATACTTGTATTTTCTGATCTACAGCGTCAGTCAATAGTTGGTCTGAATTAAATACCTCTTCCAAACCAATTAGTTGATTAATATCAACAGGCTCAACCTTATCTAGACTGGAGCTAAGATAAGGCAGGCCTAAGGAATAAAGCGCCCCTATTTTAAATTTAATTCCAATAATCTGAAATGGATCAGAATGATCCATCGTAAATGTTTTTAGGTGCGGAAAGATCCAGTGATTCCCGTTAACTTTTTGGGATATAGGGTCATGAGTATACTGGTGCACACCATTAAAGTTAGCAATAATTAAATGGGAAGATGGATCTGGATTAAGCTTAGGATAGATATTGCTGTGGTCATGCGACTCCTTTTCCAAAAACCAATAGCACTCAACATACTTGGATACACTCTCGATTTTCGGTGAAATTTTCCAGCTTTTCATTCCTAAGCCCCACTTCTCCACCAATTACTTTCTTTTCAACATGCTCAGGCCAGTATCCCCAGCTCCCGCCCCATACCGCTAAAGATAAGCTCTGTTCCCGCCACCAACTCATCTACGGGTTGTCTGAAGCCAGTCGCAATCCAGCCTTGGCACAAATGCGTTATTGCCCCAACGGCACCCTTCGCCATGACAGCGAGCAGGGCGTCACCCGGTCCGCTATCAGGCAAAAATGGCTTGGTGAAACCTACCAGTAACTCCACAAACTCGTTGTAGCTTTTCCCGTACATCTCCCCCAGCTGACTCCGAACAGACATGGCTTCAATCATGATGAGACGAGCCTTGTCCGGATTGTCTTTCACAAACCCGAACGATTGCTGTAATCCGGCCCGCACCAGTTTGCGTGAATCTTTGAGATGCGGTCTTGTCGCCCGCATTATCGTACTCAGATATTCCTGCGTCACTGTCCGATAGGCCTCAACAAGCAACTGATCGCTGTTGGTGAAGGACTCATAAAAGTAACGCTTGGTCAGCCCTGCTTCATGGCAAACAGCATCGATACTGGTTGCGGCATAGCCTTCGCGACCAATGAGCTTGATACCGGCGGCTAGTAGTTTTTTTCGGCGTTCTGCCTGACGAGTACTCGCGGCCTTGCCAGCGTACTTACCGCTACGCTGTAGTGTCGGTGCTGATTTTGTTGACATAGAACTCATGGCTACTTGCTCAAAGCTACATATTTGACACGATGAAGTATCACATATATATTTGACACTGACCAGTGTCAGTTAATGACTGCTCGATTATAAAAAAAACAGACACCTATATAGACCCAATACATATTCCTGCAGGAGCACTGTCCGTGACATATCTATTAGCAAGCCACACTGTGGCTTGTCGTTTATATGCTCCCTTACATGGACTTAGCAGAGCCTGCTTGGCACTTTGCACCTGTCTGGCCATAGCATCCTGCGGCGGTGACAATAAGCAAAGCAACACAAGCATTAACAACGCACTCCCCAACGACACATCATTTGATTCTCTAGCGCGTTGCTCGACGGTAGATTCAATACCTGCGGGCCAGCACATGGTCACCAGCTGGCGCACTGCACCCACCGACGCTCTTATTACCCACCCTATTACCGCACTAACAGTTCGTCAGTTCTTTGCCCCACACTGGGATGGCGAAGTCATGCGGCTGCAACTCTCGAATCGCTACTCCAACCTACCTGTCACGCTGGAGAATATTCACATCGCCAAGGAAGTCACACCAGGCGCCCCCGAGCTGATACCTGACAGCGAATGTCTGCTGACGGTGGGTGGCGAAAACCGTATTACCATTCCGGCAGGAGGATCAGTTGTCACCGACGCCATTGCTTATCCGATTCGCGCCTTTGAGCGTGTCGGCATCAGCTTTTACGCACCTGCAATCACACTGCAGATCACACGCCACTTGGGTGCAGACGAAATCCTTTATATGAGCCTCCCCGGTGATCACAGCGCCGACCCGAGTGGCACTCTGTTTCAAGCAGTCCCCGACGGCTACGCCAGTAATTTTCTGGCCATCGAGGCCCTTGAAGTAGCCGCGGCGCAAAAGGTTACCACCCTAGTTGCGGTGGGCGACTCCATTACCGATGGCTCCGGCTCCACGACCGAGTTTCTGAGTGGCGAACCTGCCCGCATGACCTCGACCGACCAACGCTACCCCAACCACTTACAGCGCCGTATTCACGAAGCTGGCTTGCCAATAACGGTGGCCAATGCCGGCATAGGTGGCAATGAATTATTGAGCGACGGCTGGTTGCCGCAATTTGGTGTAGCCATGCTTGACCGACTGGACTATGACGTCCTCGCCATTACCGGCGCGACCCATGTGCTTGCTATGATCGGCACCAATGACTTCGGCAACCCAAAACCCGGCGCGGCGCCCAGCCCGGAAGACATGATTGCCGGTTACATCGAACTGATTGAAGACATCCATGCGGCTGGCATGAAGATCACCCTCGGCACCATCCCACCAGCCGAAGGCGCGGTGATAGATGGCCTGCCCCTGATTGGCGACCTGCCTTTCGACATTGATGTGATGCACGGCACCGCTGAGGCCCGCGACAGTCGCGATACCGTCAATTTATGGATACGCACACAAGAACTCAGCGATGGCATCGTCGATTTCGACGCCTGCCTCGAAGACCCTGAGAATCCCGGCTATCTCGCCGCTGAATACAACAGCGGCGATAACCTACACCCCAGCCCTGAAGGCTACGCCGCCATGGCGGAGTGCGTGAACCTCGACTTATTCCGCACCCCCGACAACGCATATTAAATACTGCAACGAGCCCATAACTGATGAAAACCATAGCTACGCACATCATCAAATACGCCGCATTCCTGCTGATCATGCTGACCACTTCCTGTGGCGGCAGCTCTGCCTCGAGTGCCAAGCAAGACACCGCCAATAGCGGCAGCATTCAGGAAGGCAATGCACGCTTCACGGTTATTTCACCTACCCTAGTCCGCATGGAATATGCCGAGAACGGTCAGTTTGAAGACCGCCCCACACAAACTCTCGGCACACGCCCACCAGCCTCTGCTGACTATACAACTCGTGTAGAAGACGGCGTGCGCATCGTCAAAACTAGCGCCCTGACCCTTCGCTACAACCTCGGTACTGGCTCCTTCAAACAGAACAATTTAGCAATTGAAGTGCTACGCGGCAGTGAAGTCATCGAAGTCCACCCCGACTGGTCATTCGCGCCTCAGCCCGGCAACCTCGGAGGCTGGCGTCGAGGCCTCGACAACGAAAAAGACCCGCAGGAATTGCACGAAGGCGTACTGAGCCGTGAAGGCTGGTACCTACTCAACGACAGCAACACCGTATTACTCACAGATACACCTGCCGGCTTTGAAGTTCGCCCTAATGATGGCGGCACTTATCAGGATGGCTACCTGTTCGGCTACGGTCTAGATTACGTGCAGGGTCTTAGCGACTTGCGCACCCTTACCGGCGCCGCTCCACTCCTGCCTAAGAAAGCGCTGGGCGTTTGGTTTTCAAAATGGTGGGCCTACACCGATGCCGAATGGCGTACCGAAGTTGAATCCTTTTCCGCACACGGTGTACCTCTGGATACCATTTCAATCGATACCGACTGGAAACGGGTACACCAGCCACTGGGCTGTCTAGTTTGGAACGTTGTAATCCAGGCGCCGCTTGACGATGCCTGCTCTTGGAATGGCTGGGATTGGAACCGCAACATCTTCCCCGACCCAGATGGTTTTATCAGCTGGCTGCATGAACGCGGCATTGATGTCGGCTTAAATGTTCATCCATCTATTGCTGGCTCTGACCCCGCCTACCCGGACACAATCGCGCAAACCGGCAAGCTGATGACCGATGATGCCGAGTTACCCTGCAGTATCATTCAGGCCGATCCCTCAACACCCTGCTATATATTCGACTGGACCCAAGCCGAGCAACTCGACGCCTACTTTGATCTGCACGAGCCGATTGAAACCACCGGCATCGATTTCTGGTGGCTGGACTGGTGCTGCGAAGGTTCGCGTGCCCAGGCCCCCGGTCTTTCTGCCGACACTTGGATTAACGCCGGCTATGCCAAACAACATGAAGACATGGGTTCCCGCTGGCCGGCCTTTTCCCGCATAGGCGGCTCATTCCAGAATGGTTTCGACGGCGTCGATAACAATGGCCTAGGCGCGTTTGCAGAGCATCGTTACAGCATCCACTTCACCGGTGACACGTGCTCCACGTGGGAGCTTATGGCCGCCCAGGCTGCAATGACGGCTGCCGAAGGCAATATCGGCCTGCCCTATGTCTCACATGACATTGGTAGCTTCCTGGGTGAACCCCTTCCTGGCAGCGACTGCACCAACAGGCTCAACACCGGACAGCATCTACCCGACGACATGTACGTGCGCTGGATACAGCTTGGTACCTTCCAGCCCATCCTTCGCCTGCACTCTCACCATGGCGACCGCCTACCCTGGGAATATCCCGGTAAGGCCGAAACCGTAGCCAGCGACTTCCTGCGTCTGCGCGGCCAACTCGTGCCAATGCTCTACACTCTCAGTCGCAAAGCACATGACACAGGCCTGCCAATGACCCGCCCCCTATACCTGCAATGGCCTGAAAGCGAAGAAGCCTATCAGTACAACAGCCAGTTCACTCTCGGCAACGACATGCTCATCGCCACGGTGGCAGCGCCCGGCGACCCAGCAATGATCGATGTGTGGATACCACCCGGCGAATGGGTCGATTTCTTCACCGGGGAAGAATTTACCGGCCCGCGAAAAATCAGCCGCAGCGTACCGCTTGAAGAATACGGCGTATTCATGCGCAAGGGCGCTATTCAGCCCATGCAGCCGCAGCTGCCCACTAGCGCCCATGGCCCGCAAGACAATCTAATTATCAATGTCTGGCCAGGTGCCGACGGCAACTTCGAGCTCTATGAAGATGAAGGGCGCGGCTTTGCCTATAAACAAGGTGCTTATCGCTGGACACCGATCACCTTATCGTCGTCAGCAAACGGTGCCTGTCACACACTCACTATCGGAGCGGCTCAGGGACAAAACTTTAACGGAGCGTTGAATTCACGCAGCTGGGAACTGCGCTTTAAGGGTATTGAAGAACCACAGACAGTCACAGTAAACGGCAGCACGCCCACTTGGAGCTACCGCGCCGCCAGCCAAACTGTGACCATTGATGCTAACAACCTAAGCACAGGCAACCCTGTAACCGTGAATCTGGATACCGGAAGCTGTAACTAGCCCGTGCTTGGAACAAGATCCCTTGTCGCCTGCCTGTTGGCCGCGCTGCCCTTGAGGGTTGTTGCGGCTCGGGTTCAGAATGCCATTGATCAACTTTTGACCCCGCCACCCCCTAGTGTAAAGAAGACAACGACATAGCAATATCCTAACTGTTCAACACAAATAGGGGATTCAGCATCTACAAAGTTAATCTTTTATATAAATATATTGTGTAGATATTTTGCTAGATCGAACTGCTTAGAATATAAATTAGTTGAGCCTTATACGTGCCTTTCGACATTAACAATATAGTGCTACACACCAGATACGTACCAAAAAATGTTAGCTCTAAAACTCCAATAGTGACTTTTCGGCGTAGAAGCTGAATTACAGCCCTAATACAGAGGTCCGCATGTCTAAAATAATTCGTCATTTCGTTTACACCGCCACGGTATTGATTCTTGGCGGTCAGCTGGCTGCATGCAGCACGCCGCAGCTTGGTGTCAATAATGGCAAGTTCCAAGCCTGCTCCTCAGCGCCTCATTGCGTATCAAGCACTGAGAAAAACACTGGCAAATATATCGCGCCAATCAAAGTTAATTCAGCACAAGACTGGCAGCGCTTGCAGCAGTTACTTTTGGCAATGCCACGCACCAAGCTAGTTGCTCAAGATACCAACTATGTTCATGCCGTAACTAGTACAGCGATAATGCGTTACAAAGATGATGTGGAATTACTGTATTCACCCTCGGCGAAAACCGCAGATGTACGCAGCTCATCACGTATCGGATACTATGACTTTGAAGTTAACCGCGACCGCGTAGAAAAATTACGCAGCCAATTGAATGGCGACAATGCGGGACAAGGTCAGTAAATACTGGGGCATAGCTAGTACGTGATAGGGCTTTGTCACTACCCTAGCTCCAGAAAACGTTGCCCCTTGCCCTATGTGTCTAAAAAAGAAAAATTAGCCTTTGCCAAGTTAAGGAGCGCTTGGCGCCGTTCGGCAGAGACCAAAAATGCTAAGGGGTCACGAAGGCGCTGCTCTGCCATGACATTTAAATGTTCGTAAAAATATTGGTCGGCTTGCAAAAGTGCATCTGGCATATCAAGCAACTCTAACAAGCCTGCCACCTTCGGCGTATTACTCGCGGTAACAATAAACGGTGTTTCTAAACAGGCCGCTGCAATACTGTGATGAAAACGACCTGACACTAACAAGACGGCATTGGCGATACATTCTAGCCACTCCCGCTCAGTGTCAGCGACATACAATTCAAACTGCCCGGCTGCGGCTGTTTGCATCCATTGTACAAACGCAACATCATCAGCCGCCAAGAACGCACTGGCACCAATCAGTAATTTAACCTTATAGCCTTTGGCATGTTGCTCTCGTAAAAATTGAGTTAAGGGCGCCGCTATGGCTTGCCCCCACACCACGGATCCCGTTAACACGATATAGGGTTTATCAGTCACAACTGCGCTGCGCAATGCGGGCAGCGTGTTTATAAAAAGGGGTAAACAGTCAAAGCTCTGTACGCATTTAATGTCTAAAGATTGCAGTAGCCGCAAACTCACTGGTTCTCGTACAGCAATATAATCGAGCTGTTGATACACCCGTTTATAGAGCTGATTTAGGGGGCCATCACTGGTCATATCGGCGTCTTGCGGATAGCAGGAGTGATTAATTATTTGAACCGATTTTGCCAACCGGTTTTTTGCAATAAAGGCGAGATACAAAAGCCCAACCGGCACTATTCCGCCTCCGTGGAGAGTTCCCTCGCCATTGATAAGCACAATATCCGCGGCGGCTATACTCTCAATTAACGCTGTATTTTGAGCGCAAAAATCGGCGTACACCTCGTCGCTATCAAAACCCTCTGGGCTTTTAGGTAGGCCTAATAAATTCTGAGTCCATGCAATCGGGACGGCATTTACGTCATAGCCCTTTGCACGCAGGGCACGATGAATACTTAAACTCGTACCGCTGCAGCCCCAGTGATACCAATCTGAGGTGTCATTTAAAAATAGACTGGTTTTAGCCGTTACCGATGTTACGGCAGTAACTTCTTGAGCTTCTGCAGTGTTACTTATTACTAATTCACTGCGTTTTTTTATTTTCAGCTTGGTTAAGCGCTCAGCGACTGCAGCCATAACGTCAGCCCAGCTATCATTTACGCCACTGCTATTTCGAAATAACTGTGCAGAGGAGTACCAAAGGCTGCTTTCGCTATCGTCGGTCCATCGTCGTTCGGCCCCACGCGGAAGTAATATCCACACAGGTACGCCCAACGCGCCGGCTAAATGCACCGTGGTATTATCGACGGAGATCACAAGATCAAGGTTTGCCATCAATGCTGCTAAGTTTTCAATATCATTGAAAGCATCTAAGTCCGCAAAGCTGTGAACATTCTCGCCAAGCTGAGCCAGTTCATCTGCCTCGCAACGATACTGCAGATTGATATAGCTCACATCTGTATTAGCGAATAGTGTCTGCCAATATTTCAAGGCGATACTACGCTCTTTCATGGCACGCACTTCAGTACCACCCCGCCAACAGATACCGACTTTTAAGGTTTTACCCAGTGCTTGTAGCTTTGTCTGCCAAAAGGACTGCTTACTTGTGTCCGCGTGCAAATAGGCTCGGCCAGAAAAGTCCTCATCACCGCGACGAAAATGCATTGGCAAATCGCCAGCGGGTATAAAACTATCTAAGCCGACGGGGTTTGCATGACTCTTAGGCACGACTTCTGCCGAAGGGAAGGAGCGTGTAAACAACGACACCAAACGCGGATCACACTCCAATACGCAATGCTCTGCTAGGGCCATCACATCATCGAAGCAGGAGGCGAACATAATTTCGTCGCCCAAACCTTGCTCACAGGAAATAAGTAAGCGCCGTCCGGCAATATGTAAATGCTCGGTGTGTGGCAAGCCCCTTGAGCGCGGTGGATTGCTTTCAAGAAATGAGCTAGCACTGAATCGCCAGCGGTACTCCTGCCAACCCTCTTTCCAGCGACCAGACCGCAACAAGCTGCCGGAGCGTTTTAGGCGTAGCTCCGCATCGGCGGGTGCGATGCACAAGGCCTCGTCAAAGCATTGCAGAGATAGGGTGGTATGGCCCGACTTAAAATATAAAGTGCCAAGATTTTTTAATGCCAGCACGGACTTGGGTTGATACGCCAATGCCTGCTGATAGGCTTTCAATGCTGCGTCGTCGTTAACGGTATCTTGCAAAGCAACGCCGAGATTCTCATAGGCTTGGTAATAGTCGGGCTTTAATCGAATCGCGTGACGATATGCGTCTATGGCCCCGACATCATTACCCATGCCTTGCAATACCACACCATAGTTAAAATGATACTGCGCTACTTTTGGATTTAATTTAATTGCTTTTGCAATCAGGGTGCAGGCTTGCTCGGTATTCTGTAAAGCCTGGGCAACAAGACCAAGTAAGTGCAGTGAGTCTGCGTGTTGGGGAAACTCTGTCAAAACCTGTTCGTAGAGCGGTGCAGCGAGATGCCACTGCCCATTTTTATGATGGGCTAAGGCCTGTTGAAATTTAGATTTGGCTGCGGCTGACAGCAGGCTAGGTACGGCCTCACTGCGCTTAGACAATGACGTGTGAGAGCGAGATGCACCGCTTTTATCTTTCTTTTTTGCCACTCGATCTTCCCATATTACAATTCGGGATAAAACGCCCAACAGCGTCAATACCCGCTAAATAGTAAAGTGACTGTACCTTGTTCACTATTACGAATAACCCCTATTTTTGCAGTTTCTATCGATGCAATTCCTATCAACGCAGATCATATCAATGTCGCTCCATAGCACGCGCATTAACAAAACTAATCACTTAAGACGCTCGATACTGACATTGACGAGGTGTTAGGCCTGTTTCCCGCTTGAAAGCGCGGTGAAAAGAGCTTTGCTCCGAATACCCAAGTAGTAATGCAATTTCACTTTGGCTAAGTCTCGGATCAGCAAGATACTCACGCGCTAACTGCATACGCAATTGTGAAAGTAGCTTTTTAAAACTCAAGCCCTGCTCATTTAAACGCCTAAATAGGGTTCGCTCAGACATATTCATCATCCCAGCCACGTCGGCGGAACTTGCTCGGCCGCTTTGCAGTGCTCGTAGCAGAACATTGCGCAGCACCCGAGAAAAATCTTCGTTGTCTGGCAGTACCGCTAAGCACGCCTGCGCTTGCCGCTCTAGCACTTTACGTAAGCCAGCGTCGCTATTGCTTACCGGCAAACTTAGATATTCGAGCGGAAAATAAATAGCGGTAGCGGGTTGAGAAAAAGCCACCTCCGCATTAAATGCGCCAGCGTACTCGTCACTTACTGCGGGGGCTGCAAAGGTAAAATCAACCCGCAACGGCGCTAAATGTGGTTTGGCTGTCATCTGCCGAATAAACGACAGTAAACCCGCCAGCAGTACTTGGTCAGAAAGCTGTGTCGATGGCCCAAAATCACTGGTCCAACTTATCACCATCACATTCTTTTGTATGCTAATCGTCGCTTTATCGCCATCGTGGAGTAACCGCTGATAACGCTGAAATGCGGTGAGCGCATCGGCCAAAGTATCGCTGGCCAACGTCAAATAACCCAACACACCTAAATGCTTGGAGCGCACGCACTGCCCTAGCGCCAAGCCAATACAACGGTCTGGGAAGCGGGCCTGCATTTTGTCCAGTAACACCCACCACTGGGCAAAACTCATACGGCTACTGAGGCTATAAGACTGCAGACTGGTATATAGCTCGCAGTGAACATCGCCTTGCTGCTCTAAAAAATCCCTAAGCAGACTCGCCAAATCACCGCTAAGCTGTAATTGCGCAAGCATCTATTTGCTCCTAACGCTGGCTAGCAACAAGGCTAACCACTCTATTTTTCTAATTATGCTTGGCACATCATCGTGATCATGGCGGTAAATGTCAAAAACTTGTCTTAAATAGTCAATATCATTGTCTTCGTACTGTTTAGGATGGTTTTGTTACTAAATACTTAATGAGGTCTGCGCGTGCAAGACGTTCTCCATGCTCTATTTTTTGTCACCGCCTTTGGCGCGCTGTTCCTTGGGGTTATCGGCGCGGAATACCTGTATATTCGTCATAAAGGCAAAACTGGGGTCTACCATCCCCGAGAAACCCTGGCGAATTTGGCTGCGGGTTTTTCCTACAAAATAGTCGATGGCGTCGCCGTAGCCCTATTTATCCAGGCCTTTTACCTGTGGGTTTACCAATACGGCCTGCAATGGAACCCTGCTGCGTCGGTACTCAGTATATTGGCCTTAATTGTCTTCATTGATTTTTGCTTTTATATCAATCACTACATGATGCACAAAGTACGCTGGTTCTGGAGCGGGCACATCACGCATCATTCATCTGAGCACATGAACTTTTCAACGGCACTGCGGCAGAACTTTACCTTTGCCTTTTCTGGGAGCTGGGTGCTGTGGTGGATACCTGCGGCGCTCGTCGGTTTCGACAAAAACTGGGTACTATTCGCCATAGAAGGCAATCTGGTTTATCAATTCTTCCTACACACCGAACAAATACGCAAGTTAGGTCCCCTAGAAAAAATCATGAACACGCCCTCACATCACCGTGTTCATCACGGTAGCAATGCTGCGCAAATTGACCGTAATTTTGGCGGCATTTTTATCTTTTGGGATAAGTTATTTGGCACATTCAGAGATGAAGATCATGCCGGCGAGATTAAATATGGCGTCACCCATATGCCCGCAAAACCCTATGATCCGTTTTACTTGCAAGTTCATGGCTGGGTAGAAATGGCGCAAGACGTTTGGCGCTTCAAAGATTTACGTATTCTTTATAAACACCCTGAATGGGTAGATGAACAGTACGGTGATCGCAATCGCTCCCTCGCTGAATCACCGGCTGCAGAAAAAATTTAAAGTTGAAAAACCTGCAGAATCTATTTTTCTGCAGGTTCTGACCACACCGCAAATTCATTGCCGTTAGGGTCGGCGAAGTGAAAGCGACGACCGCCGGGAAAATCATATATTTCTTTTAGAATGGTGCCGCCAGACAGTACGACCGTATTTCGAGTTTCCTCAAGCGTTTCGCTATAAAAAACAACCAGAGCACTACCACTAACGGTGCGGGAAGAAAGATCTGCCCGGTAAAAGCCACCATCTACACCTTCATTAGAAAATGCCGTGTAATCTGGACCATAATCTGTAAATGACCAGCCAAAGGCTTTAGTAAAAAAGCTTTTCACTGACTCAATATCAGCAGCGGGTAATTCTATATAATTTATTTTTCCATGAATGTTCATGCAATAACCCCAGACTAATTCAGTAACTCAACAATCTCTAAGGTGGCTTGCACCAAGCGCAAACGACGATCTTCCACCATGACAATGATATGACCGCGATCATCCACTGGCACAACAACACGGCTGTGGGCATAAATATCAGGCTCTAAACGATGCCCGACCTGAAGTTTTTTCTGCCAACCTGGCGGTAATTGACGACCTTCATCAACCTGCTTTTGTAAGCCACGCGGTAGCTCGCCACTGGGCGGTTTAGCAAATACACCTACGGTACCAAATAGTAAAATGGCCGCTAACATCACTATTGTCATTTTCATTATCATCACCTAGTTTCAATTCACGAACACAGTTTGCTGTTCATTATGACCCTGACACCTGATGAAAGTGCAATTGATATCTCCTTTAAACCCCAGCCATCTCTGATTCGTCTAATCATTGCCCCATCCTCTAGGCACACGTACTATTTACGTCCAGCCATACACAGCAGATACGTCTCGGCATGCGCAAGAGTGATAAAAAACTAGAGAATGCTATTCGATTACAGCTCACCGAGGTGTGCGAATTTGCCTTAGAGAATACCCAAGGTTTTCTGTGGTTGACTCATACTGCGGACTTCAAGCGCTTCCCCAACAGCCTAGAGGTTCGCTGTGTTTTCGCCGAAGATTGCCTACAAACTGCCGTTGAAAATACCCCTCTCAATGAACTCATCAAGCAAAAACTAAAATGCGCCAGTATTGATATTCAAAACAGGCAAATTCGCTATACGGCTGAAGTGATTCACTGAGGCATCTAAATCAGCTTAGCTGACGTAAATAGCGAGTAGTAGAGAATGGTAAAAATTTAAACCTACACACATAATATAAACCCTAACAATAATGAGGTATCAACATGTTACAACACTCCCCCATTTTCGCGCCGGTGATCGTACTTATTTTATGGACCTTCATCATGTTATTTTGGATGGCAGTCGCTCGTTTATCAACAATGCCAAAGCTAAAAATTAGCTTAGAAGATGCTGAGCGCACTAGCGAGCTTGCAAAAAAACTGCCCGCAAAAACCCAGTGGAAAGCCGATAACTACAATCATTTATTAGAACAACCCACCATTTTCTATGCCACAGCATTTTTACTCGCCCTAGTTGGCGGCGGAGATGGAATAAACTTAAGTCTTGCGTGGTTCTATGTGGGTGGCCGTATTATTCACAGTATCGTACAGTCAACAATTAACAAGGTGATGGTGCGGTTTACGCTATTTTTATTAACGTCTATTGCTCTACTCATCATGGCAATAAACGCCGCAATGATTATTCTAAAATAAGTTTCAATCAACAAGTGACATCGTTTTCTAAATGAAGACGATGTCACTCGCAATACCGCTATATTGCTTCAGTAATCATCGCGTTCGTAATACGTACAACGCGATGAGGTTGAAACTGCGGTCCGTTCAATTTCTCTATTTTGCCGCCGTTATTTAAAAATTCGTCTATTTGCCGAGATATTTCTGCTCTAGCATGCTGCTGATGCAAGTTAGAGTAAGTGCCGTGCTGCTTAATATAACGATCCATATCACAACCCTTTTCGCTCATCTATATTCGGAGAAGCTGATGCGCGCTGCGCTTTTCAGCACGACGAATGCTATACCGAGCAGATGACAAAATTAGGATGGTTTTATGACAAGCCTGCAACAAGCACATAAACACCCTCCGCTGCGTTCCCACTAACGACGCTCCATACCAAAACAAGACACCGACCTTAGATCGGCATTGACATTTACGCCACTTAATATACTGTATATACATACAGCAATTATCCGCTGACCCATTTTGTACGGCAATATGAAAAATACCCCTCTCGATCAATTACTCGATGAGCGCAAGCTCTGGCGAGGCCAGCAACTCCGCCCTACGGCGGCGGCCAACGATCGCCTTAGCACCGGGTTTGAGGACTTGAATACAGCGCTACACACCGGAGGATGGCCGCGCAGCGGCTCAACCGAGCTACTAGGAAAACATGGAATTGGCGAGTTATGGCTGCTGATTCCGGCACTGCGGGAACACCTCGCAGACCGCCCTATCGCGTGGTTAAATCCGCCCTATCTACCCTATACCCCAGCATTATCAAATCAGGGTCTAGCGGTAGATCGGCAGTTATTGATAAGACCCAAAGCCACGGCTGATGAGTTATGGGCCGCCGAGGAATTACTGCGCAGTGGCGCTTATGCCTCCGTACTCACGTGGTTTAGCAGCCCCAATCTCAATGATCGACAGCTGCGTCGCCTGCATATTGCCGCACTGGAAGGCCAGTGCTGGCATGTGCATTTTCGTCCCGGCGACTTTGCCCAACAAATATCCCCAGCACCGCTGCGACTAAATTTATGTGCAGCAAACCAAGCCCTCCAGATTAATATTATTAAGCAACAAGGTGGTCATGCTGGGCAGCAAGTACAATTGCCACGCCCCGCCGCCCTGTATTTACAACAACGCGCCGCCACAACATGGCCGGTATATAACGCGGCGGCCGCCGTCGCTAGTCGGCAAACTCAACGTCAAGTATTACGAAAAGTTAGCCTGTTACCCAGCACCCACAGCTCCGCGATATTTTCTGGCGCAAACCTAACGGATAAGGCCGCCAAGCTGACGACTGGCAACAAAGAGTCATCGCACTGATGCTATGGTTATGCCTCAGGCTGCCCATGCTGCCCCTAGATGCCATCAATGAAGGCCACTCAAGCGGTATGCTGGCACTAACTAGCGGCAATATTATCGTGATGGCGAATAGCGCGGCGCAGCAGGCGGGGATCGCCACGGGAATGTCGGTAGCGACCGCCATGAGCTTGTGCGCTGAGCTTGAACTTCGTCCCCGCGACAGCCAGCGCGAACAACAGTATTTAGAAAATATCGCTCTCTGGGCCTATCGTTTCAGTGGCGATGTCAGCCTCTCGCCACCTAATGCGGTATTACTCGAACTGGGCGCATCACTGCGCTTATTTAAAAATTTGGCCCGTTTGTATCGTAAGTTTATAAGCGCCTTTCGCCGCCGTGGACTTACCGTACACCTCGGCATAGCTAGCACTCCTCTGGCAGCGGAGTTGCTAAGCTATAAAAATGTAAATCCAACCAGCCTAGCGAATGCCGCTGGCGAACTGCAACAAAACGCGTTACAGAATGCCCTACACGCCCTGTCTATTCGCCTGCTACCGCTACCCGAAAAAACGCTGGATACATTGCAGGAAATGGGGATGCACACCCTCGGTAATATCCAAGCTCTACCCCGTGCCGCCCTTGAACGCCGCTTCGGAAAAGACATTGCTACCGTCCTTGCTAAACTACAGGGTGAGCAAAGCGATATACGATCGAAGTTTATACCGCCAGAGACTTTTAATGCGCTGCGCCATTTTGATGGCGGCCTACACAGCAAGCAGCAATTACGCTTCCCCATCTCCGCGATACTCAGCGAGCTTGAGCACTACTTGCGCCTACGGCAGTGTTTGAATCGTGACTTGGAATGGGAGTTTCACTACCTCGACGGCAGCCGAGAAGCGTGGTCTTTAGCACTAAGCCATCGTCACTTTGATCGTCGCCGTCTCATAGAATTAGTCATGTTGCGATTAGACCGTATAAGTTTGCAGGGTGCAGTAGAAACCCTATGCCTACACTGCGCGCAATTTATCCATAATGAGCAGCACAATGAGCAATTATTCAACACTATCAACAACGGTAAACAACAGGAAAAGGTAGCGCAGGTATTAGATAAGCTGCGGCTCAGACTCGGCGCGCATCGCTGCCATCAATTTAGCCTGCAGGACGCCCACCTCCCAGAGCTAAACTGGGTACTCCATGACGCTCATAGCTATGCCAGCACGAGCACTAGCCATAGCAAACCAAGATCTTTAGTCGCAAAAGAAGAGCCTGCAACATCGCAACCCGACAATTTACTTCGACCAAATTGGCTTTGTCATCCACCGGAAGTCATTGCCGAGACCAGCGAGGGTTTATTCTGGCAGGGCAAACTACAATTACTACAAGGTCCCGAACGCTTTGATGGTCAGTGGTGGCAGCAGCGTCAAACCCGCGACTATTATATTGCCCGTCATCAACACGGCGCCCTGTGCTGGGTATTTAAAGACTGCCTGAACCGACGCTGGTATTTACACGGTTTTTTCGGTTAATCCCATGCTGTCTGAAAAGCCAATTACAGAGGCGTCTTATGCCGAGCTTCACTGCCTAAGTAACTTTAGTTTTTTACGCGGCGCATCCCATCCCCAGGAACTCGTCAGCAAGGCTGCCGAACTTGGCTACGATGCCATTGCCATTACCGACGAATGCTCACTCTCCGGGATTGTACGCGCCTACCGCGCCAGTAAAGAACATGGGATAAAACTAATTTGTGGTGCCGAATTTTTCCTAGACGAAGGAATTCATCTCGTCTTACTCGCACCTATACGGCAAGCCTACACCGAACTTTGCTCGCTCATCAGTCGTGCACGCTTGCACAGTAGCAAAGGAAACTACCAGTTAAACTTGAGTGATGTACATCGCTACAGTCAGCACTGTTTTGCTATTTGGATTCTGTCCGATGCCACAGAACAAGCCGCGATAGAGCGCTACGCTATTGAGCTAAAACAATACTTTGCTGATCGCTTGTGGCTAGGTATTAACTTACACGGTCAGCAGCAAGCTGAACCTTATTACCTAGCCCGCTATCAACTCGCCGCGCGGCACAAAATCACAATGGTTGCCTGCGGTAATATTCATATGCACTATAGGCAGCGTAAACCTCTGCAAGATGTGCTCAGCGCTATTCGCCTTAATACCCCCGTGCAAAACCTTGGCAGACAGTTACAAGCCAACAGCGAGCACTATCTTAAAACATTAGATTTGCTACAACGCGACTATCCCGAAGACTTGCTAAAGGAAGCTGCTAGCGTTGCCGCACGCTGCACATTTAGCTTGTCCGAGTTGTGCTATCAGTATCCCAACGAAGTAGTACCTAACAATAAAAACGCCTGTGAATTTCTCCGCGAAATCACCATGCACGGCGCCCAGCGACGCTGGCCTAAAGGGGTACCAGAACTGGTGAACAGTCTCATCGATAAAGAACTGTCCTTAATCGCCGAGCTGCGCTACGAGCACTATTTTTTAACTGTTTACGATATTGTCCAGTTTGCCCGCAACCAAGGTATTCTCTGTCAGGGACGAGGCTCAGCAGCGAACTCCGCCGTATGCTATTGCCTATTCATTACCGAGGTCGATCCGTCACGGGGGCAATTATTATTCGAGCGTTTTATTTCCAGAGAGCGCGACGAGCCGCCCGATATCGATGTCGATTTTGAACACGAGCGCCGCGAAGAAGTTATTCAATATATTTATAAAAAATACGGTCGTCAGCACGCCGCCCTCGCCGCCACTATTATTAGCTACCGGCGCAGGAGCGCGGTGAGAGATGTGGGCAAAGCACTAGGCTTAGACGATTATTTACTGCAAAAACTATCGCGCAATATGGCGTGGTGGGATGACAAAAGCACCTTTATACAACGCCTACAGGAAACCCAGTTCGACACCAGTAGCATTCCCATTCAGCAGTTTATGACGCTACTCAATGAGATTTTGGGATTCCCTCGTCATTTATCCCAGCACGTCGGTGGCTTTGTCATTACCCGCGACCCTATCGCTAGTTTGGTGCCGATAGAAAATGCCGCGATGCCCGAGCGCACTATTATCCAGTGGGACAAAGAAGACTTAGAATCACTGGGGATGATGAAAATCGATGTACTGGCCCTCGGCATGCTTAGCGCTCTGCGTAAAAGCCTTGGCTATATCAGCGCTGCAGGCGGCAGTGTTCAGCAGCTCAGTGACATTCCTGCCGAAGACGCATCCACCTATCAAATGCTGTGCAAAGCCGACAGTGTTGGCGTGTTTCAAATAGAATCCCGCGCCCAAATGACCATGCTACCCCGCCTGCAACCCCGCACGTTTTACGATTTAGTTATTCAAATTGCCATCGTCAGGCCCGGCCCGATTCAAGGCGGTATGGTGCATCCTTTTTTACAGCGGCGGCAGGGTTTGGACGTAGCCAAATATGAAAACGAGGCCATAGAACGGGTATTAAAACGCACCCTCGGCGTACCGGTATTTCAAGAGCAGGTTATACAGCTCGCGATGGTCGCCGCCGGTTTCAGTGGTGGTGAAGCCGATCAGTTACGACGCGCTATGGCAAGCTGGGGTAAGAATGGTGATTTAGAAAAATTCCGCGCCAAGTTGGTCGATGGTATGCGCGAACGGGGTTATAGCGAAGCCTTTGCCGAGCGACTATTCAGTCAAATGAAAGGTTTTGGCGCCTACGGTTTCCCTGAATCCCACTCCGCCAGCTTTGCCCTACTCGCCTACGCCTCTGCATGGCTTAAGCGCCATTATCCGGCCGCCTTCTATTGCGGCTTATTAAACAGCCAACCCATGGGCTTCTATTCACCCTCGCAACTCATCCAAGATGCCCGCCGTCACAATATAGAAGTACGTGCCATCTGCATTAATCACAGCCACTGGGACCATCACTTAGAAGGTGATCCACAAGCACCAGCCCTGCGCTTGGGTTTAAGGCTCATTAAGGGGCTGCCCAAAAGCAGCGCTACACAACTTTGCCAAGTGCGGCAGGATGCGCTATTCCACAGCATTGATGATTTTTGCACCCGGCTCAATATTGCTAAACAATATTGGCAGCAACTAGTGCAGGCCGATGCGTTTCATTGCTTTAATTTGCACCGTTACCAAAGCTTATGGGAAATCAGTGCATGGCAAGCACCAGCTCCTCTCGGTAATTTACAAGCCAAACAAGACGAGACCATTCAACTCTCTCCCCCCGTCGAAACCGAAGAGGTACTCAGTGATTATCGCCATACCGGTGTCACCCTGCGGCGCCACCCTCTCGCCCTGCTCCGCAGCCACAAACTGTTCGCCAACTGTGTTCGTGCGGACAAGCTAAGTGAAGTTCATAACGGACGATTTATTCGGATTGGCGGCTTAGTCAGCTGCCGGCAACGGCCAGGCACCGCCTCGGGCGTATTATTTGTGACTATAGAAGATGAAACCGGCAACAGTAATATTATTGTGTGGCCCGCCGTGCAAGAACGCTATCAAAAAGCTATCTTACAAGGTCGTATACTGATCATAAAAGGCTGCGTACAAAAAGCAGAAAGTGGTCACGCGGCACCGGTGATTCATGTCGTGGCCTTCAGTATTGAAAGCCACGACCACCTCATGAGCGTCGACACTAGCTCCCATGATTTTCATTAATTACTGGACTTCCTCCTGTGCTGACAGTGGACTTCCCCACCAACCCTACTTTTATATTAATAGCGGAAAACACTAATGCGACGGAATGTAGCTCAGCTTGGCAGACCTCTGCGTTCGGGACGCAGGGGTTTGACGTTCGCCCCCTCATTGCAATCACGCTAGCTAAGTAGGACGCCAACGTAGTCATATAATCAGCTCAGCACACCATCAGCCATCCAGCAATACCGCCAAGACTTGCATTTTCTTTATTGTCTTGGCATATTGCCTGCCTAGGCAACTATTGTTACTGCAGATACTGCCATAACACCTATTTACAGACTGTGATTATGATTCCTATGGATATTCTCGACCTTGCTGTTGAAAATCCAGACGGCCCTTACAATTTGGCCGACTACCAACAGAACGAAAGCATTGGGTATCTTTTGAAGCGCTGCTATGGATTCTTAACCGCCGCCATAGACAAGCAACTGGCGCCCTACGATTTAACCCATCCACAGTTCGCGTTTCTTATGACACTAAAGCAAAAGAACTGCTCAACAGCGGCGGAACTGGCACGAGAGACTAATCTGGACACCGGCGCCACAACCCGAATGCTTGATCGCCTTGAAGCGAAGGAAATCATCATCCGAAAGCGCAGCCTTGAGGATCGTCGTGTCATCAAAATTGTGCTGAGCGATTACGGAAAACTCGTCGTTGAGAAAATGCCCATCATTGCGATAAATGCACTAAATCAGCACTTACAAAACTTTGACGCCGATGAAATTTCGACATTGAAGCGCTTACTCAAAAAGCTCATCAACGACGCCGACGCCATAGCCAACCCAGAGGAAAAATAGTGACTAGCCAACGTAACTCACTCTGCCTCAGTATATTGACGCTAACACTCATCACTAGTATCGGTGGATGCGCAAATTACGCGGGTATCAGCAGCGGTAAATCGATGCTCGACGCGGCGAGCCTCAGCGCTGAGCAAAGCCTAAATAACGCGCAAACTCTAGCACCTACCGTTGACGCATGGCCAAGCCAGGCATGGTGGACTAGCTTTAAGGATCCGCAACTCGATGGCTTGATCGAAGAGGCACTGGAAAACAGCCCCACGCTGGCCATAGCGGCCGCAAAGCTTGACCGTGCTAACGCCTCACTTCACTACTTTCGAGCGGCTAGCCTGCCGAACGCCGCGCTTTCTGCGGATGCCACCCGCCAGCACTACACCGAAAACGGTATGTATCCAACGTCGCTAGCGGGAACGGCACAAAGCAGTGGCAATATCACCCTACAGGCAACATACGAATTAGACTTTTGGGGACGCAACCGCGCTGCCACTGCCGCAAGCCGTTCTCGTCTGGCGGCAGCGCAAGCTGAGTCAGCCAGCGCACGATTAATGATCGCGAGTGCCGTGTCTAAAACCTATTTCCAACTCGCGCAATTACAACATTTTTTAAGTATTGGCGAGGGCGCGCTTAAGCAGCGCCAACACATCTACGATCTTACTAAACAGCGATTTGATGCAGGTCTAGATACCCAGGTTGAGCTCAAGCAAGCAGAAACTCAAATACCGATAACGCGCACAAATATTGAGATGGTAAAAGAAAATATCGTCAATACACAAAATGCATTGGCCGCGTTGTTAGGCGCAGGACCTGATCGCGCGCTCCACATGAAAGCAACATTTCCTGCAAGCGATGCCAATGACCTCGCTCTTGCACCGAAAGATTTGCGAATTTCGCTAATTGGGCATCGCCCGGATGTAGTCGCCGCTCGCTGGCAAGTAGAAGCTACCCAGCAAGACACTAGCGCAAGCAAAGCGGCCTTTTATCCAAACATCAATTTGGTCGCGTTTGCCGGTGTATCCAGTATCGGACTGGATCGTTTACTACGTTCAAGTAGCCAAAATTACGGCGCCGGACCAGCACTATCACTGCCTATTTTTGAGGGTGGTCGCCTGCGCGCGAACTTAAAAACAAGTTACGCGGAGTACGACGCCGCCGTGGCAAATTACAACCTAACTCTGATTGACGCCCTTCGCGATGTGGCAGATCAACTGAATAGCTATCGTTTTTTACAGACGCAAATAGAACAACAGCAACTCGCCTTACTCGCTGCCAGCAGCGCTTATGATCTTGCTATACAGCGCTACCAGGCTGGGCTGGGTAACTACCTAAGCGTGCTAAATGCACAAAGCATGGTCATTCAACAGCAGTTATTTCAATCCCAACTGCGGGCGCGCGAACTTACAAACCGTGTTGAGTTGGCCCGCGCCTTGGGCGGGGGCTACCCAAATATTGAAACTAATGAATCTACCGTAGCCACTCATTTCGAGACCGACGTCAGCTCAGAAAGCGCGAGTCCAGAAGCGAATGGCGCAAACATAATTACCGCAAGGATTGACTCTGTAGGCAGCCCAAATGACTAATTCAACTACTCTCGACACGTCCGCGAACAATGGCAGTCGCCGTCGCCAAATGCTTACCGCAGGATTTATTTTCATCGTCCTTGGCGCTATGGCATTCGCGCATTGGTTCTTAATAGGCCGACACCATGAAGATACCGACGACGCCTATGTAGCTGGTAATATTATTCAGGTTATGCCGCAAACCAATGGCACAGTTGTCGCCATATACGCCGACGACACGAAGCGCGTAAAGGCCGGGCAAATGCTCATTAAACTTGACGACACTGACGCACAGATAGCGCTGGATCAAGCCCAAGCTGAGTTGGCGCAAACAGTGCGTAAAGTACGCGCATTGTTTACCGGTAACGATGCGCTTAACGCCCAAATCGATTTGCGAGAGACCGCACTTAACAGCGCCAAAGCAGATCTAAAGCGCCGCAGTGGCCTAGGTCAAACAGGCGCGATCTCTTACGAAGAACTGCACCATAGTGAAGTCGCCGTGAAATCTGCGAAGTCAGACCTACTTGCCGCTCGCGAAGCGCTTTCTGGCAATCAAGCGCTAACCGAAAACACCTCCATCGAATCCCATCCAGAAGTTGTAGCTGCCGCAGCTAAGGTTCGCTCCGCCTACTTAAACCTCCAGCGTATGCGTATCCTGTCTCCTATTGATGGCTATGTCTCTAAGCGCGGCGTCCAGCTAGGTCAGCGCGTTGCACCCGGGAAACCCCTTATGGCGGTAATTCCATTAGATCAAGTGTGGGTTGACGCCAATTTTAAAGAAAGCCAACTCCATCATATTCGCATCGGCCAATCTGTCACATTAACGGCAGACATGTATGGCAGCGACGTTGAGTATCAAGGTTACGTCGTTGGCCTAGAAGCAGGTACTGGCAGCGCGTTCAGCTTACTGCCGCCACAAAATGCGACCGGCAACTGGATTAAGGTTGTTCAACGCCTACCTGTGCGTATTGCCCTAGACCCTAAGCAGCTGGAGGCAAATCCACTACGCATTGGTCTATCGATGATTGCAAATATTGACATCAGCGATGACACCGGCGCGCAACTAACTCAAGCGTCAGACAACCTAACAGCAACATATGCAACGAGTGTTTACGATGTCGCCGGTCACGCCGCAGAAGCCTTAGTAGACAAAATCATTAGCGACAATCTCGGTGCTCCTTCTAATTTAGCCACGCTGACCGCGTACTAAGGAATTGTTGATATGGCGAATGCTGTAAATGCCGGTGCCACATTGCCACCATTACAAGGTGCAGTATTAGCGATTGGCGCTGTCTCGGTATCACTTGCCACGTTCATGAACGTACTCGACTCATCTATTGCCAATGTGGCCATCCCCACTATTGCGGGTGATCTTGGTGTATCAGCAAACCAGGGCACATGGGTGATCACCTCGTTTGCGGTATCCAACGCCATTGCCATACCGCTTACTGGCTGGCTCTCGCAACGCTTTGGTCAAGTTCGGCTATTTATTACATCTACGCTGCTATTTGTACTCGCCTCCTTTCTTTGCGGAACTGCGCTAAGTATTGAAATGCTAATCGTCTTTCGGATACTGCAAGGCGCTGTGGCCGGCCCTATGATACCGATGTCCCAGTCACTCTTATTGGCGAGTTTTCCTCAAGCTAAGGCAGGAACAGCAATGGCGCTATGGAGCGTGACAACCCTCGTTGCGCCGGTCATTGGCCCTATACTTGGGGGCTGGATTTCAGACAACTATTCGTGGCCCTGGATTTTTTATATCAACGTACCACTGGGGTTATTGGCGACTTATTCGACATGGACGATATATAAAAAACGCGAAACCGCGACTAAAAAGTTGCCCGTAGACACTGTTGGCCTGTCACTTTTAGTCCTGTGGATTGCCTCGCTGCAAATCATGCTAGATAAAGGTCGCGAACTGGATTGGTTTAACTCGGGACAAATTATTACCTTGTCTATCATTGCAGTCATTGGTTTTGTTTTTTTCCTAATTTGGGAAAGACACGAAAAACACCCCATTGTAGATTTATCATTATTCCGTAATCGCAATTTCACCGGCGGGGTAATTGCACTTTCACTCGGCTATGGCGCGTTTTTCGGTAACATAGTGATATTGCCACTATGGCTGCAAACTCAAATTGCCTACACTGCCACGCAAGCTGGCTTAGCCATGGCGCCAGTGGGTTTATTCGCCATAATGTTATCCCCTATTGTCGGGCGTAATATTCATCGCATGGACGCGCGCCTACTCGCTACTTGTGGCTTTCTTATATTTTCCCTAGTTTTATATATGCGTTCGCTATTCACCTCCGGCGTAGATAACTGGAACGTCGTGCTACCCGCCTATATTCAGGGTTTCGCAATGGCGGTCTTCTTCACACCACTTACCCTACTCATTATGTCCGGCTTGAAGCCAGAGCAAATACCGGCTGCCAGTGGTCTAAGTAACTTTGTGCGCGTTCTTTGCGGGGGCTTCGGTTCATCGATAGCTACCACCGCATGGGACAGTCGCTCGGCTCTTCATCACAGCCAATTAATGGAGCACGCCAACGCCTACAATCCCATCTACACCGATAACATGCGCAACTTGCAGCAACTAGGCTTAAGTAGTGATCAAGCCAATGCCATGTTCGAGCGAACACTGTCTGTGCAGGCCAGCACACTAGGAGCGAATGATATTTTCTTTTTTTCATCGATGATGTTTCTTGTACTTATTTTCGCCATCTGGGGCACCAAACCCATACACGGTAAACATGCACCGGTAGACAGCGGCGGCGCTCACTGAAAACAGAAAATGATAGAGTGGCTCGCAGCTTTCAAATCAACTAAATATGAAATTTTAGAGTTTTAGAAACGTCAGCACTACTAGGTAAGTTTGCTTTTAGATCATAATCCACATCCACACGCGAAACGCGCAGATACAGACTAAAGACGGAACAAATCGAAATTATTCTGTACTTTGCAATTCTTGCTTCGTAATTGCCTTAAGCAAACCAACGAGGGGAAACTGGGTCAGCACTCTTATCTGTTAATACCGCAATACCAACGGCAATATTTTGAACAATAAAATGCGATGCAAACACATTAGTATTTATTTTAAAATTCTAACTCCGAAATTATTAACTGAAACATGATGGACGCAGCGCATAAAACTACGACGGTACGCCCATCAAAAAAGTCATACTAATCACACAGAAAAGCGGAAAATAGAAATCCGAGCACGAACCTAAGAAAAATGTAAACTGACACAGAATTAAGCCATTTACACTCAAAAATCGTCGTTTAGCACCAGGCCTAAGACGACGTAAACTAAACTTTATCTACGACTTAGCCGTAAGCCTTACCATCATTTTTGAGTAACCTTTCACAAAATTCGATTGCACATAGTCTGGTTCACCTATCACTTCAATATTGTCAAAGCGCTTTAATATCTCTTCCCACAATATACGCAGCTGCATTTCAGCCAAGCGGTTACCCATGCAACGGTGCACACCAAAACCAAAGGAGAGATGATTCCGCGCATTTTTGCGATCAATTAGGAATTGATCCGGCTGATCTATAGCTCGTTCATCTCTGTTACCAGAGACATACCACATAACAACCTTGTCGCCTTTTCGAATAGTTTGGCCATTTAATTCAACATCCTCTTTAGCAACGCGGCGCATATAGGCTAACGGCGTTTGCCAACGAATTATCTCAGACACCATATTAGGAATCAGACTCGGATTGTTTTTGAGCTTAATAAATTCATCAGGGAACTGATTCAAGGCAAGTACACCACCCGTCATTGAGTTTCGCGTGGTGTCGTTACCGCCGACAATCAATAGAGACAAATTACCAATAAACTCCATCGGTCTATTAACCATGCTCTTAGTCTCTTCATTCGCGAGCAACATACTAATCAGATCAAAGCCCATCTCTTCCCCGGCTGCCTTTTTGGCTTCTTTTGCCCGCCATAGCTCAGAGAAGGCCTTTGCTATTTCTGCCGCAGCCGTAAAGTTCTCATCAACAGATCCCGCTCCCCCAGTTAACTGCGCGGCACCACCAATAATATCCGACCACTTTGCCAAATCACGGCGCCGCTCATAAGGAAAATCAAATAGGGTAGCGAGCATTCTAGCCGTGAGCTCAATGGACACCCTCTCGACCCAGTCAAAGGGCTCGTTGATAGGGAGGTTGTCTAAGACATCTTCTGCGCGACTGCGGATTAGAGCCTCCATCTCCTTAAGGTTTTGCGGGGAAACCACGCCTTGCACCGCCTGGCGCTGAACATCGTGCTTTGGCGGGTCCATAGCAATAAAGGTATCTGCATGCAGGCCGTCGGGCCGATCGCCAATCATAATAATTGGCTCAGCAGAAAACAGCTCATGATGTTTATCCACAAATAGGATGTCTTCGTAGCGAGTTATCGACCAGAATGCACCGAAAGGACTGTTTTTTTGATAGTGCACTGGGCGCTCGTCACGCAAGCGTTTAAAATACGGCTCCCAACAATTTTGCTTGAACAGAAAGGGATTGCTAACGTCTATATCTTTAAGCTCTAAGCTCATCACATCTGGAATGTCATATTCAACAAAAGCAGGAAACCCCTCGCGCTTAAACACCGTATTCTTAGCTTTTTGAAATAAATGCGCCCCTTTAATTTGCATATGTATAGGAACCGCAGCAGAACTTTTTTCAATAATAGATCGGCCTTTTTCTTTTAACTCAGATTTAATACTCATATGATTTCAGCCGTATAATAATTTTTATTAGTTACTTCAGAACACGTTTTTAACCAGACAATACAAAACCTACATTTGAAACTCAGGTAAGCGTACGACCACGCCATCCAATGATTGCGAGGCTTTGATTTGGCAAGACAAGCGTGACGTGTCAGTTTTTTCCGGGGTCATATCCAGCATCATCAACTCTTCATCACTCGCGATTCCAGTGGCACTTACCCACGCGGAGTCAACGATAACATGGCAAGTTCCACAGGCGCATGAACCGCCGCAATCAGCATCTATTCCCGGTACGAGGTTATCCATAGCAATTTGCATTAGGGTTTTCCCCTCGGCAATATCAACAATATGTTCGGTGCCGTCGTGCTCTATAAAAGTAATATTGCCCATAAAACCCTCGACTATAAAGGTGAATAAAAACCGCTACCTCAAGACATGCTGCGAGATTAAGAGGCGGTTAGCCGTTATTTTTCAGATTAATCTACTCATGAGTAGATTAAATGTCAAGAAGCTCGCGCGCTGAAAAGTAGATATGTGAGAAGATACAGAATGAGAACACCTACCACGCTTAAAGCCACGCTAATTATCAGGAGTTGAAGAACACGTAATGGCAAGACCCAAACGTCAAATTGATGCCCCGGAAACTCGCGAAAAGATACTGCAAGCTGCCCGTATTGAATTTGCGGCACAAGGCATTGCGGCACCACTCGAGGCGATAGCAACTCGAAGTGGAATCAAACGCCCCTCTCTGCTCCATCATTTTCCGTCCAAGCAAGCTCTCATCGCGGCGGTCACTGACGATATTCTGCGTATAACCAGAGAACGCCTGCTCTGCGTCATTTCCGACACAGATGGCGACTACACCACGGTGATGCAGAAGATATTCGGCGTGCTAAGAGATGTAGAGCGCGAAGAGAATGGCGTCGGCGGTGTACTCGTTCACGCCATGCTAGCAGAAGAAAATAACGGCCCCGTAACAACAAAACTGGCAGAGTTCATTGATATCATTTACGACTCATCTGCGTTGATCGGAAGCCAAAAAACGCAGGAACCTGAGGAGCTTAGAGCTGCGATAGCCCACTTAGTAATGGGGGAATTGACACGCATGGCGTTAGGAAATCGCGCTATCTCACTCTGGGGCAACGGAGACGGTTTAACTTCGCTGTTCAGCGCCTATTTTTTAACAGACAACGACGGAAAATAGGGGACTTGAGTGAACTCGATTAGGTCTACTAGTAAGCGCGGTTAGACAGTCTAAGCCACCGTGCTATGTAGCTATCCCGCTGAGCACGTGGCCCGATTCAATACCCCGGCTCTAATTCAACGTGTTGCTGCAATGGTAATTCAACCCAGAACAGAGCCCCGTGACCAGGCTCAGACTCAAAACCTATTGAGCCTCCCATATGTTCGACAAGTTGACTTGTGATCGCCAAACCTAAGCCTGAACCGCCTTGTTGACGAGAATCTGAACCATCTGCCTGAGAAAACCGCTGGAAAATATTCGCCCTAAAAGACCATGGAATACCACTGCCGTGGTCGGACACTTCTATACGCACGCCATCGTTTCGTTTTTTGACAAATATATCTACCACTTCATCCACAGGTGAAAATTTTACGGCGTTTGATATTAGATTTGCCAAGATTTGCTGAAATCGTATGGTGTCTACCCGAACAAGAAGATTACTCTCTACCGCGGGATGTAATATCAAATCAATCCGCCGACTAATGCCATAAGGACGCATATTCTCGATTGCCTGAGCAACAATTGGCATGAGCTGTTGGTATTCAAACTCAAAATTGAGCTTACCGGCGCTAATTTTTTCCAAATCCAACAGATCGTCTATCAATAGTTTTAAGCGCTGACTATTTGTATATGCAACAGTAATTATTTGCGAAATGGAATCTGAGACAGGCCCCAACACACCACTTTGAATTATATCTAGACTCCCTATTATCGAGGTGAGCGGTGTGCGCAATTCATGGCTTACCGTTGAAATAAACTCTGCCTTCAAATTAGCTAGACGCTTACGTTCAGTAATATTTTCAGCAATGCCTAAATAGCCGGTTATCTCACCCTTAGCAGAACGAATCGTCATTATCACCAATGAGACTAACAACTGATGACCATCTTTGTGAATATATGTCCACTCTCTCGTCTCATGACCATCAATTTCCGATTTGGCGACGAAAACCCGAAAGCCGGAAATTACTCGCCCAAATTCTTCACTAAGCTCTTTACTACGTCTTTCTATTTCATCAGATGAGTGCAGAATAACGGGTTTTCGCAATCCCACCACCTCCTCTGATTTGTACCCCAACATCTGCTCTGCGCCTTTATTAAATATAGTTATCACCCCATGGATATCGGTAGCAATAATTGAGAACTCTGAGGCAGACTCCAGTACCGACTGCAATAAGTCATTAGTACTTCCCAGCTCATTGTAGGCTAACTGCAAATCAACTAAGGCTTTTTCCGCACGATCCTTCTCGGCCTGCACCTGCCCCATCAAATCATCTTGGCTAAACACAAGTGCGAAAGACTGAGTCGTCAAAAATGCTCTAATAACGCCATAGCTCAGTAGTATAAAACCCGTAGCAAAAATAATATGAGCGAACCACCAGAGATGATTCCACGGCGAGCTTAATAGAAACGCTATAGAAGATTGAGCAAAAAATAATAGTGATACCGAAAAAATTGTCATTAAGGGCGAGTCTAACTTCCGTCGCCACACTATCACTATGCACACCACGGCAATAAGTAGCGCAATAATCTCAAATATCTTCTGCGCATCCGGCGCCCAAGGCGTTGACGCCAATACAAAAACGGCAACATTAATCAACAGAAGTATCGAAACCCAAACAAACCAACGCCCACGTCGCTGCCCACTTTCCTCATCCAGAGAAGGTTTACCATAAGTAAGTAAACCCGCAAAAAAGCAAGACATCATAGCCAAGCGACTAACAGGACCATAAAGTACAAACTGCCAAATATTTATTGACGAAATTCTGGTAAAGATGCCGTGACATGCGTAAATAAGAGTGAATGCAAAGAAGCCAAGCGCCAACCAACGGGAAAATTGCTCGCCGGAATATTGAAAACAAAGCCAAGCTATTATAGCGATGAAGCTACTTTGAACGATCGCTATGACAATCGCAATTTCATGATCGCTATGACTGTGAAAAAATAAATGCGAGTCTTGATAAATATACAGATAGGCGGTGGCAAATATTGGGATCAAACTTAGCGCGATAACAATTAAAATAGCGTAAGCAGCACTCAAACGACGAGCAAGGTCAGACGCTTTCTGAGTATGCATAAACTACCTTTTAAATAGGATATAAGGCTTAACAATAAGATCAAGCCAAAGATATATCTAAAACCGTTACTAGGTATAACCAAAATAACAACTGATAAACCTGAAAACCAACAGTACTCAATGAGGAAGTTTGTCTAAGAAAATTTACAACTCTTATGATTCGGAAATCGACAAACAAAAATATTCGACCAAATCACTGCCGAGCGACTGCGACTTTACGGTCGCATTTCCTCATAAAGACTTACAATTTTAGATGATATTTTTCCTAAGCTCAGAATTTCATCAACAGCGCCGACCGCAACAGCAGCGCCAGGCATACCCCAGACTATCGACGATGCTTCGTCCTGCACAAGGGTTCTCGCCCCCGCTTCATGCATCGCTTTCAATCCCTCGGCACCATCTTTTCCCATACCGGTCAAAATAACGCCGACAGCATTTTTGCCCACATACTTTGCCACCGAATGGAACAATACATCCACCGAAGGACGATGCCGATTCACCGGATCGTGGTCACTCAGCACGCAGTAATAACGGGCACCATCACGCCGTAAACTCAAATGAAAATCACCTGGTGCTATATATGCATGCCCATGCAAAACTCGCTGGCCGTCGACCGCCTCACACACGGTCATCGCACTGCACTTATTCATCCGCTCAGCAAATGGACCACTAAACATCCCTGGAATGTGCTGAACAATAACCGTTCCCGGTGTATCAATAGGCAAACGTTCGAGCACTTCTCGAATAGCTTCTGTTCCCCCCGTTGATGCGCCAATGGCAATAATCTGATCTGTGGTTTTAAAGTTCAAATTACTGTTCGTAGTCACAATCCCCCCTGGTGAGATATAGGATTCACGAGAGTGTCGACTATTGCTTTCAACTAACTTTGAGACTGTTGCGTACCTAGCGATCTTTACTTTCTCGATTATCTCGCTAGCATATTCTTTTAGTTTGCTGGCGATATCTATTTCTGGTTTGCTAACAAAATCTACCGCACCTAATTCTAATGCCTCTAGTGTAACCGAGGCATTTTTCTGTGTAAGCGACGACACCATTACTACTGGCATTGGTCGCAAGCGCATTAAATTACGCAGAAATTGCAAGCCATCCATCTTAGGCATCTCAACATCCAGAGTGAGAACATCTGGGTTAAGCAGCTTGATTTTTTCGCGCGCTATGAATGGGTCTGACGCGACGCCAACAACTTCAATATCGGGGTCAGAACTCAAAATTTCTGACAAAACATGGCGCATGAGCGCCGAGTCATCAATGACCAAGACCTTAATTCGCGGTTTAGCACCATCAGCAAGCGTAACGGGATTCAGCATAAAGCCTCCAGAATACCCAGAACACACATAAGGACTGTCAGATTATTTATAATTTATGCGTATTCAGAAAGGGAAGAAGCAGCGCGAAATTTCTGTGTGATATTCACGCTGCAATACCTCTACAATTAGAACTCTTCCCAGTCATCGCTATGATCATTACTTGCCATCTTCCGGACTGGCAGCTTGGTTGGTGTTGGTTTCGAGCGAGGAACGATTCGATGAACATCACCACCACGAGACTCAGTAGGCTTCGGCGTTAGCGTAGCCTTGGTAGAGACTGAGGCAACATCGTTAGCCGATGTACGGAAATAAGTCATCTGATCACTCAGCCCACGCGACAAGGAATCCATGGATTGACTGGCCGCTGCCGCCTGCTCAACCAAAGCGGCATTCTCCTGGGTTACCTTGTCCATTTCAGCAATAGCTTTATTAACCTGTTCAATACCTGACGCCTGTTCTTGGCTAGCCAAGGCTATTTCAGCAATGATGTCCGACACCTTCTTCACGCTACTCACGATTTCACCAAGTGTAGCCCCAGATTCATCAATGAGCTTAGTTCCCTCGTCCACTTTTTCTACACTATCTTTGATTAGTGTTTTTATTTCTTTAGCAGCCTGAGCGCTGCGTTGCGCCAGATTACGCACCTCAGAGGCTACTACCGCGAAACCTCGGCCCTGCTCGCCTGCGCGCGCAGCTTCAACAGCCGCATTTAGCGCGAGCAAGTTAGTCTGGAATGCTATTTCGTCTATAACGCCAATAATGTCTGAAATGCGTTTAGACGAAGAGTTTATCTCTCTCATCGCACCTACTGCTCGGCCCACGACCTCGCCACCTTTTTCAGCTTGGCCTCTTGCGCTCGCTGCAAGAGTATTAGCTTGGGATGCATTTTCGGCATTTTGCTTAACGGTTGCGGTGAATTCCTCTACGCTCGATGCGGTTTCTTCTAATGACGCTGCTTGCGCCTCAGTCCGATTTGAAAGGTCTAAGTTACCCTGCGCGATTTCTGATGCGGAACTTTGAATACCTGTTGCCGCTTCTCGAATCTGCGTAACCATATCTCTCAGATTGTTTACAGAAAGATTTAAAGCATCTTGCATTGTGGCAAATTCACCGTGATATTCACCATTCATAACCTGAATCAAATCACCTTCAGACAATGCAGCCATTACACGTGAACTTTCAGTTAGAGGTGCAGAAATAGCATCCATCAATCGGTTTAAACCTGCAGCTAAGCGGCTTAAGAAACCGACTGTATCTTTGTCGTTTATTCGACTATCCAATTTGCCAGCTATCGCACTGTCCAACAAACCGCTAATTTGATTTTCAGCATTGCTTTGCTCACTAACAATAGCGTCCATAAGCCCATTTACCGAAACACTCAAACGGCGCATAAAGCCTTGGTAACGCTCTGCATTCAAGCGCTGACCTAACTCTCCCTTGGACGCGGACTCTATCAAGGACGCAATCTGACGTTCAGCATCCTTTTGTTCAGTAATATCCTTCCACTCAACCATATTACCCATATATTCGCCGTTTGCTCCGAGTATCGCGGTCGCATTTACCTCGAACTCAAGGTCGGCAATTTTTATTTCGGCTCTAGCGGGTAGGTCGCTAACATTGGCCAACAAACCACGCTGATGGCCGGGGTGCTTGTGGAATTGATCGATGGACTGCCCTACTAAATTCTCGACAGAGAACGAGGGGAATCGAGCGCGCAATACGTCTTCACGATTTCGAAGCATTTCAATAACAGCAGGATTTGCATAGGTAATATTCAAATCCGCGTCGCACATCATTAAGTTGGCTTCAGCGCCATTCACGGCTGACTGTAAGCAGGCGATTTCGATTTCCTTAGCACGCTGCTCTGTTACATCAAGCCATTCAAGTGTGTTGCCGATATAGTTACCGACTTTGTCGACTTGAGCGGTAACATTTATATTGAATATAAGATGACCAACATTGATATCAACCGAGTGCGGTAGATTAGACGGATCACTTAACATGCCGCGCTGGTGAGCTGGATTCTTGTGGAAAATATCAATGCAAGTGCCAACAATATTATCGACGTCGAAGCCTGGATAGACTGCGGCCATTGCATCACGATGGCGGCCTAATAGAGTGCTAGTTGACTCATTAACATAGGTAACAATTAGATCACGATCGACCATCATAATCGCCGTCATAGCGCTGCCTACGGCGGTTTGCAATCTCGCCACTTCGGTCTCTTTAGCGCGAACCTCGGTTACATCAAGCCATTCAAGTGTATTGCCAATGTAAGAGCCATCTGCACCTATCTGAGAGGTAACATTAATATTAAAAATAAGGTTTCCCACATGGATATCTGCTGAATGTGGAAGGTTCGCTGGGTCGCTTAGCATACCGCGTTGATGAGCCGGGTTTTTATGGAAAATATCTATACAGGTGCCGACAATGTTTTCAACATCAAAACCCGGATATACTTCACGAAGCTCATCGCTGTAACCTGCCAATAATTTGCGGGTTGCATCGTTAACGTAGGTTACTACCAAATCGCGATCGATCATCATGATCGCTGTCATTGCTCTATCGACTGCAGTCTGAAGCCGCACAACTCGCTCTTCCTTTGCGTGCTGTTCGGTTACGTCATGCCACTCCAGTATGCTGCCGACGTGTACACCGGCCTCATCAATATTGGCGGTAACATTAATATTGAGTACCAATTCGCCAACAGAGATTTCTAGAGACCGAGCAGACACCGTAGGATCACTCAACTGCTGCGGTTTGTATGACGGATCGGCAGAAAAAACGTGATCAACACATAATCCGTTTAAGTTACCTGCGTCAAACCGCGAGTAAATAGATGAGAAAACCTTAGAATGCTTCTCTAACAGAGTAATAGCAGCGTTATTCGCGTAAGTTACAATGCGATTTTTATCCACCATCATAATCGGAGTCATAACCCCTGCGACAGTCAACCGCAATTGACTTAACTCTTTTTTCAATGCGTCAAGCTCTAACTTAGAAGATGACGATCGCGGTGCCACCTTCGCTTTAGCAGGAGCTCTCGCCTTGGTCGATGCTTTTGTCGCGCTTGGTGCTTTCGCTTTTGGAGTCGCCGCTCTAGAAACTACGCGCCCCTTTGTATTTGTCTTTATTTTCGCTTCCATTTCGTATCTCCTAAACCGAGATTTTAACCATTTCGGTCAACTCTCTGGTCATCTATTAATTTGTTACTAAATTTTTTCGTATATGGTTCTGCCAATTAAGCGATAGGACTCGCAAACCCCTGCGAGGTTTTCCGAATGACCAATCATCAACTTCCCCCCCTTACTCTGATTTTTTGAAAATCGATCAAACAGTGTTCTCTGCACATCCTTACTAAAGTAAATAACAACATTACGACAAAATATAATGTCGAATGATGTCTTTATCGGCCATTGACCCAAAAGATTTAGCTGACGATAGGTGATCATTTCTCTCACTTTTGGATGAATCATGACAAAGCCTGAATTTTCGCCCTTACCCCGCTTAATCCAAGGATTAACAATCGAATCGTTGGCGTTATCAAAACGCTCATCAGAATATATACCTCGAGATGCGGTAGCCAAAATTGCAGTATCTAAGTCGGTTGCCAATATCTTGACATCTGCAGTTTCTATACCCTGTACGCCGTGAAGTAGAGACATCGCCATAGAATAAGGCTCTTCGCCGCTAGAACAACCAGCCGACCAGATGCGAACTGATTTTTTAATCTTTATCAACCGCGACACTTCATTCACCAAAAACTCGAAATGGTGATTTTCTCTAAAAAAGCTCGTGAAATTAGTTGTTATTGCACTGATAAAAAATGGCAGCTCCGATTCGTCGCCGGAGCTGATAATATCAATGTAGTCATTAAAGTCAGTTATACCTAAAGCGCGTAATCGCTTAGAGTAGCGACTGTACGTCAGCTGCTTTTTTTCATCACCTAAAGTAATGCCAGTGTGCTCGAAGACTAAGCCCTTCAACTTTTCAAAGTGCTCATTTTGAAAAGGAAATTCGAATCTTTGATCTGCTAGGTCTGCGCTAGTATTCAATTTATAGCCCACCTGATTTTTCGTATTTACGAAGTAAACACATCACTTCCACCTATAAGCATGATTAGGCTATTGGACTCTTAACAGCGCCAGAAAGAAGCGAGTTCGATCTACACGTATTGATCCTCAAAATACATAGCGCGCCAATTAACATCAGTCCGCCACCCACAACCTTGAAGTACACACCGTGGCTGGCGAATCCAAGCGAAGCTGATCCCATAATCGCCATCGAAAGCAAGGAAACTATCTTCGTTTTACAGTTAACACATCGCTGGCTCTCCCAGCGCTCAATACAGGGGCCAAAAAATCTATTGCTTAGCAACCAGCGGTGCCAACGCGCTGATGACTTAGAAAAACATCCGGCGGCAAGCAAAATAAATGGCGTTGTCGGCAACAGAGGCAGAACTGCACCAATTAAACCTAATGCAATAAACATGAATCCTAAAGCTGTGTAAAATCGCATTAATTACAACCCACAGTTTTGAGTTAGAAAACTCTAAATAATGCTAAATAGCATTTTTCCGAAGCCGTACCGAGGTATTTTTAGTTTGAACCCGACAGTCGTTCTAGGAGTAAAACCATCTGATACTGCTGACGCTTCAGCTGGCCTAAAGACCTTATCCAGTTTTATGTGTGTAGATGAGTCGGACATGAGCAGCCGCGAACACACATTGATAACTTCATAAAAGTTATCAACCGAGGTCTTAGTGAAGTCCCCACTTTTTATCATGTCTTCTGCGCCACCAGCCGGCATCATTGAAAGCGCCGCGCCTGAATAGGCAACAAAGGCAGGATCACATGCACATAAGGCAACAAGTTCGCCATCATCGTTTATAAAATTAGCAACAAAAGCACCATCAATTTTCTTATCTGGTATCTCCGAAGTATCGATGTCGCTACCGTATAGCATCGATAACATGTCAGAAACACTTTCGCCGTTTGGTACAATCAGCCGATTCGTCATTTTTGGGCGCCCCAATTACATTATTGCTGTTAGAACTTTTTCGAAGGATTCAACTGAAAATGGCTTGGATATTAAAAACTTGGCACCGCCTGCTGATGCTTTTGCGCGCATTTCTGCTGTTGCCTCAGTGGTAATAAATCCAAACTTTGTTTTAATACCTTCCTCGTTCATCGCTTCAAGCAATTCGATTCCAGTCATATTAGGCATATTCCAATCTGCCAAGATTAAATCTGGAACTTTATTCTTTATCGATTCAAGCGCCACAACGCCGTCTTCTGCCTGGGAAATATCGTTGCCGCCGAACCCAGCTTGCCGTAATGTACGTATTATCATGTTACGCATAGCAGTGCTGTCATCAACAACCATAATATTCATATTTTCCTATTCCTTTTATTCGAAGTAATATAATTAGTGAGCAGTTCATCACAAGAATTGCAATCTCCCTATTAGTGATGATACTTATTGAGTAACGACTAAACTAAGCCGAATCTGTACGAATATTCCGAAGTGTCAATATACCTCTACTTAGGTATATGAATATCGAGTGTTTTTACTATGCCTAATGCGCAGCAACTGGTAGCGGATACCACCTCATTAATATCTTTTCCCGACGTAGCCATCGCTTTAAATAATGCGCTGAGCAAGGGTGACAATTCCGCTAAAGAAGTTACCGACATAATTGAACGCGACCCAGCGCTTACTGCCGCTGTATTGCGAATCTCAAACAGTGCCGCCCTAAATACCGGCGTAGAGATAAACACTGTCTCACGAGCTGTTTCGCGCCTTGGATATCGTCAAATCAACGAACTCGTTATGGGAATTGAGGTAGCTCGCTCATTTAACGCGCTAACAAATGATCTGATTAGCATTGAGGATTTTTGGAAGCACAGCCTACTTTGTGCAACGATCGCTAAACGGATTGCAAAGCAATGTAAAGGCATAGACGCCGGCGCCGCCTTCACTGCAGGACTGTTACATGATATCGGACAGCTAATTATATTTAGCCGTCTTGAGGAAGAATCTGAAGAGTTTCTTTCTAAATCCATTTCAGAATTCGACGGTCTCACGACGTATCTTTGCGAAAAAGAAGTTCTCGGCTACGACCACACCAACGTAGGCCTTGAACTAGCTATGAAATGGAAGCTACCTCGGTCACTACAGGAGTGCTTGTATGCGCACCATGAACCTAACAAAATAGTCCCAACCCCGGACTTAGTTATGCTCATTCATATAGCAAATAGTCTAGCTGTACTCGCTGAGCTTGAAAGCGATAAATTAGAAGACGGCCCGGCAATAATGGATAGTGCATGGGATCAATTAAAATTGGATAAAAGTCGAATTTTCGATATTCTAGACGGCGCGCAAGACGAGGTTGGCGACTTGCTCAAAATATTTATCAGCAAATAATCAACGTTTCGTCGATACGATCCTACCCGCAACCATCTGCAATTAAAAACTCTCCCTTAGCAAGCTCAAGCTTTAAAGCCAATTAATCAAATAGCTCTATATCGCTGCTTACTGGCTTGTCGTGTAGTTTACGCTCGTAAACTTCTTCTTCATGAATAACCATATTCGCGTGCAGGGACCTAAGTCTCTTAACAAGAACACGCCCAGTCGTTGGGAAGTAATTTATTTTTCTAGAGAACTCAAGCCCGACATCTTCGGCAACGATTGCTATTCGCTCTAATTCAAGAAAGCTGCGAACAAAAGAAATATTCTTACCGCCTACATCACTAAGCCCCCTCATCATCCTGCCGCCACCGAAGATTTTAACCTCCAAGTTTTCCCTCCGTCCGCCGACCTTAAGTATGTCGTTGATGAGATGTTCCATCGCATAAGCCCCATACCGCGCGGCCATACCATCCATTTTGGTATCCCCCTCTGGCAGCATAAAGTGATTCATCCCACCTAACTTAAGCACCCGCTCTCGAATGCACGCGGAGATACATGAGCCAAGTACCGTGGTAATCATTTCATCTTCACGATCAGAGACATAGTATTGCCCAGGCAATACTCGGGCCGCATAGACCGCATGCGCACCATCCCAGTGTTTCTGTATTTCGGGATACTTCGCATTCACTTGTGTCTGAGTATGCGGCACTAATTTATTTCCTTAGAATAGCTCAGATGTAGAGCACGACGTATCGTCATCAAAACCAAGATGAACGTTTAGCTCTTGGGAAGAGGAGTATAAATCTGCAATTTTTGCAGATAACTTCACGCTCAACTCATTATTCAGCTCTGTAGGAATTTCATTCTCAATGAGCTCAAGTGCGCTTTGAACGTGGGTTAATTTCTGCGAGAGAAGATCAAAGCATTGCATATGCACAACGATTTCATTCAATGCATGCTCCATTTTTTCGGCAGATGACGCATCAATAAGGCCAGCTTTAGTTAGGTAGACCAGTTGGTCATCAAGTTTGACGAAATAAGACATCATTCCGCTTATATCCACGGCAGCTTCAGCAACCGCAGCCTCAACTTGCTTCGAAATAACACCTAGCAGCGGTTTTTCTAACTGTCCATTATTCTTAATTTTAACCACGCCCATAGTCTTCCCCCTAAAGGGACTCAACCAATGAGTCTAATTTTAAATACTTCGTATAATCTAAATGCTTTGCTAGGTCGCAAAAATACAACGAAGGCTGATACCAATCTACATCACGCCCATTACGCTCTGAATGTTGGACAAAGGATGACAATAACTGCAGAACGGCCGTGTCGGAATCTGAAACAGCGGACGCATCCAGTATAATGCGACTACCTGCACTGGCGTCTAATTCGGCAAGATCTTGGTACAAGGCCATTACTGTATCAATCGTAGATGCCTCCGAAAGTTTTAAACTGATACTGTCGGCTTGAGCATCTGAGCCACCACTATCGTCTTGGCTACCATCGAGCAGATAGACAAACTCATCCGCTTTCGGACTCACATTCGCCGAGGTCGGTTCATCAAGTAAAATCACAAATTCACTGGAGTCAGCCATATATCCCCTTTAAATACGTTTCAGGATGCAATACGATCACGCAGCTGCGACGGCGGCGACTTCTTTAATCGTCAGTAGTTTGTCTATATCGAGTAAAATTAGCATTTTATCGTCCACAGTGGACAAACCTTTGATGAAGTCTGCACGTACCGAACCACCAAAGTCTGGCATTGCCTGCACCGTTTGTTCGTCCACGCGATAGACCTCTGACACAGCATCTACGACCATGCCAATGGTACGTCCCTTGTCAGTGCTTTCAACCCGAACAACGATAATGACGGTTGTCGGTCCAAATTCGATCGAGTCCATATCAAAGCGTTTTCGCAAATCTATAATAGGCACAATCGCGCCACGTAAATTCATTACACCCAAGACATAGCGCGGTGAACTTGGAATCGGCGTGACGGTGTCCCAACCTTGGATGCCCTGCACCCTTAAAATTTCAACGCCGTATTCTTCACCATTGAGCATAAACGTAAGATACTGATTTGTATCTGCGTGCAACATGTCTGAAGGCGACAACTGTAGGGCCTCATTGCTCATTTGATTTATCCTCTCTATTCATCAAGCCGCACTTGACTGCGGTGTCTTTTCCAACTGGCGCATATCCATACTATGTACTAACCCAGGTACGTCGATTATCAAGGCGACATTCCCATCACCAAGAATGGTTGCTCCCGCAAGTCCCTTAACTGGCAAGTAATTTTCCTCAAGACTTTTTATAACGACCTGTTGTTGCTCCAACAACTCATCGACGAACAAGCCCATTTTCTTACCGTCACTTTCAACCACAACTAGAAGCTCGCCTTTTTTCTCCTCTGACTCACTAAACAGTGACTCAGACGCCATATCAAATGCTTCACGAAGACGAATCACCGGAATATAGTCTTCACGTAAGCGATAGACATTACCCGTGCCAACGACCTTACTAATTTGTCCTTTTGATACAAGCACGGTCTCAACTATAGATAGCAACGAGAAGATATAGACTTGATCGCCAACGCGAACCAACTGTCCATCGAGTATCGCCAACGTAAGCGGAAGGCGAATTTTTAACGTCGAACCTTTGCCCAGTGTTGACTGGAGATCAACTCTACCCCCCAAATCCATGATATTTCGGCGCACCACATCCATACCTACACCGCGACCGGAAAGATCACTAACCTTATCTGCGGTAGAGAATCCTGGTTGAAATATAAGATTATTAATTTGATCATCTGAGAGCACTTCACCAGGTGCGACAATACCTCGCTCTATCGCTTTTTCCAGTATCTTCTTCTGATTAAGACCAGCGCCATCATCGCTAACCTTGATAACTATATTTCCACCTTCGTGATACGCGCTTAGATGCAATATTCCCGTTTCCGGCTTCCCAGCCGCAATACGGTCGGCGGGCATTTCTATACCGTGATCCAACGAATTTCTAACCAAATGCACAAGCGGATCACTCATTTTCTCAAGAACAGTTTTATCTAGTTCTGTGTTCTCACCCGACAATTGCAACTCGACTTTTTTGCCGAGCTTAGTACTCATGTCACGCACCAACCGTTTAAACCGGCTAAAGCTTGCCCCTATAGGCAACATACGAATTTGCATCGCGCTTTCTTGCAACTCTCGCGTATGCCTCTCAAGAACAAGCAGTCCGTCGCGTAAACCCTGTGTATCATTACCTCCGGTGTCACGATCACCAAAGCGCGCAAGCATCGATTGAGTAATGACTAGCTCACCGACTAGATTTAAAAGCATATCTATTTTATCAATACTAACTCTAATAGATCCGCTATCTTTAGGTGCTGACTGGGTTGCAAGCTGCTTCGGCGCAGCTACCTTAGTTTCCGATACGCTGGCGGATTCAGAAATAGGCACCACAATGTGCTCCGCCATAACTTCCAGCGCCTCGATTCTAACTTCGCTTTGATTACTGACCCACTCGAATACTTCTAGGATTGCATCTTTTTCTACCTCACCTCGCAACTCTATATCCCAACAGGTATAACACGACTCGGGATCCATGCTTTCGAAGTCAGCGTCTTTAGACAAGGTCGAAATGACTGATATTTCACCCATTGACGCCAATTCACGCAGAAGACGCTTGGGCTCATTCCCGGTCTTGAAAATATTACCGTCGGGCGCGTAGTGAATCTTCCACGCCTTCAATGCCCCAGATGAAGATTGCGTCACTTTCTTTACGTCAACGGGCGCTTTAACGGCCGCAGTTTCGTTATTGAGAAGCGCATCTATTCTGCGCTGCACCGAATCTATATTCGCCTTATCAGCCTCACTTTGTTGCTGGGCTGCATTGAGCATATCTCGAATACAATCGACAGAAGCCAACAAAACTTCAATGACTTCTTCCGTCGCATCTCGCTGGCTAGAGCGCATCTGGTCTAGAATAGTTTCCACACCATGGGTAAAACCAGAAATGTCTAAAAAGCCAAATGTCGCAGCACCTCCTTTCATGGAGTGCGCGGCCCGGAATATATTGTTAATGGTTTCAATATCGGTGGTTTCTGGGGTCAGATTTAATAGACCCGACTCCATCACATCAACACCTTCCGCGCTTTCCTCAAAGAAAATTGCGTGAATTTCTGCCATGTCTAGATCAAGCGACATATCACTCCCCTTTTGGCTCTAACACACGATCAAGGATCCGCAACAGTGCCTCAGCGTCGAATGGCTTGACTATCCATCCCGTCGCACCAGCCTCTTTGCCGCGCATTTTCATGTCAGAAGCTGACTCGGTGGTCAACATTAGAATCGGTGTAAATCGATAGGAAGGCAAACGCCTTAACTCTGAGGTTAGAGTAATGCCATCCATATTTGGCATATGGACATCAGTAAGAACAACGTCTACCCCATTCTCTTTCGCAAAAGACAAAGCATCCGTACCATCTTCTACAGAATGGACTTCATGCCCTGCTTTACGCAAAGTCATAGACACCAATTGGCGCATGGAAGGTGAATCATCAACGGCTAGTATGCTGGCCATAACTTAGTCTCGCCCTCTTATTCTTTTGGGGTTAAAATGCAATCGCCAAGATCAAACGAATTCAGAAATGATCGAGTGCTGGAAAAGATTATGATTGCAGTAGACTAATTCGGAGGGAGACTAGATATTCGTAATTGTACTGACCGAAATATCTAACCTTTTAACAATGCTGCAAAACTCGCAAAGACGGTCATCAAAAATAAAAACCATTTCAAACCTTTAGTGCTTGCCTTAATTGCGATTCTGACGCCTATTTTTGCACCGATAACTGTACCTACAGCTAATATCAAACCCGGCACCCAGGCAACCAAACCCTGCCAGATAAATACTGCTAGGGCGGCGACAGTTAACGCCGCCGTACACACCATTTTGATAGCATTCGTTTTAACGAGATCGTAGCGCAAACTACCAGCAAGTGCGGCAATTAATATGAACCCTACTCCCGCCTGAACGAAACCACCGTAGATGCCCGCCAAGAACAATGTCAGTCGCGCATGCGGCGCCTCATCCATAGACATTGCTTTTGTTCCCAAAGGCGGCGCAACAACACTCGGACGTATTAAAATTATTAACGCCATCGACGTCATCGCAATCAGCAATGCCGGTTTCAGCCACTCAGATGGTGCAAATGCCGCCACAACTGCGCCAACCAGTGACCCAAGCAGGGTGGGCTTTAAAATTCCAAAAAGGTCATGACGCGCCAACTGTCCATTGCGATCAAAATCCTTCGCCGCTGTCACCGATTGCATCAATACGCCTAGACGATTAGTAGCATTGGCAACATCAGCAGGCAATCCCATAATCATTAACGCCGGAAGTGTAAGGTTTGAGCCACCACCCGCTAATGTATTAATTACCCCTGCAACAATGCCGACAACGACCAGTGTTATCGCAAACAAAGGGCTTAGCTGGAATAGCGCTCCTGAATCAACCATTTACACCCCACAAATACATACAGACCTGTTTAAGCCAAATACGCTCATCAAGCGCAACAACACAGCACAACCGGTTTCTATTATAAGCAGTATTGACCGATGTATAGGTATAACTTCGAATCGAATATAGGCACCCGCCAACTATACTATTACTCACGATCTAACGTACTTGAATTTAACGTACACAGAAAAAATAAAGGAGAGCACTATGACTAGCTCTAAAGCCGTTACAATTGGTATCCCGGTCGCCGCCAACATCGTATTGCTCGGTCTGTCGGGAGCGGCCGCACAAATGAGTATTGGCGTATTGCCCGCAGCAGCCCTATTAATTGCACTAATACTTAGCGCTACCGCATTGAGCGCCTAAACGATAACTTCAGCCCATCTTAATGTCGACAATCACAGCGACACAATAAGTAGGCATTGGCCATGCATCAAGCTGCTCAATACACAGAGGTTACAAAGAAGACTATTTCCGATTTGAGGTCTGATTAGTTTCCATAATGTATAAACCGTGTATTATTGTGCGGCAGCTAACAGCCCTCGCCTACCAAACAATCTCTTTGCGAACGACGGCACAAGAAAGACAGGGGTGAAATGATACTTGACCATGACCGAGTACAGGATTTAACTCGGAACAATACCAAGCTGATAGCATCTATATCACAACTGTTTCTAGCAGAACTTCCTGATATGATCAGAAGCGTCGAGAAAGCCTACGAACAAAGTGACCGTAAAAGTCTATCTATCGCCATACATAGACTAAAAAGTGCGGTCGGTAATTTTGCGGTTAAAAGTTTCTATGAGCAATTCTCAAGACTAGAATTACTCGCACTCGGCAACAACGCACCCGTTATGCCGCTTAGCGACTGGCTGAATGAGTGGGACACCACTAAAGCACAGCTCAATACAATGGTGATTGAATTAAAAGACATGGCAGGAATATAAACGCTATATGGATGTGTTAATCGTCGACGATGACGCGATCACTCGTTTCGCGCTATGCGCCGCGCTGGAGCAGTGGGGCTTTATTCCTGTCGTAGCTGAAAATGCAGACCAAGCTCTACAAAAACTCGCCACTGACACTACCCCTCATTTGCTCGTAATAGATTGGTCCATGCCAGGCATGAGCGGTCCAGACTTATGTAAAACAATACGCAAGCGCGAAGATGGCCAATTTTTCTACATTCTTATGCTTACCGGCAAAGAGGGTAATGAAGCCATTATCGAGGCGATGGAAGCTGGCGCCGACGACTTTCTGAGCAAGCCCTTTGATCACCGCGTGCTTAAAGTGCGTATTGCCGCTGGCAGTCGCATAGTTCGGCTAGAACAAACATTGAACCAGCTCGCCTCGCGAGACGCTCTCACTCAATGCTGGAATCGACGCATGATCGACGAGCTTTTCGCCAATAGCATTGCCGAATCGACTCGCAAACGCTCAAACTTTTCAATCATGGTCTTAGATATAGACCATTTTAAGATAGTCAACGACACCTTTGGACACGCGGCAGGAGATGTCGCACTGAAACATGTTGTAAACCTATTAAATACAAATCTGCGTGAATATGATCAAGTTGGGCGTTACGGTGGCGAAGAGTTTGTCATTCTGCTACCTGCAACCGATAGAAATGAGGCATGGGGCGTCGCCGAGCGCATTCGCTCGGCCATCCAGTTCCAACCAACCATTGTCAGTGAAGATGTACACATTGATTTAACGGTAAGTATCGGGATCGCACAATTTGACCGCAGCCGTGACGCAAATCAAAGCGCCTTTTTTGAACGCGCCGACAAAGCGCTGTACACCGCAAAACAATCGGGTAGAAATCGTATAATCTGCTCCGAATGATTAAAACATCAATGTCGACGAATAATCCGTATTGAGCCGACTGCGTATAATAATAAAAACCTAAACGGAAGCCATTATAAGTGGATACTGTTACTCCTCCCCCGCTACTGCATTCAATAAATGAAGTTTGGCGTGCCAGCTTGGAAGCCAGTCAACTCGCCTGCAACATTAGCGCTTTGCAAAACACGCCACGGGGCGACGGGCATTCCGTTATTACCCTTCCAGGATATGCTGGCGCAGACGGTTGCATGGCACCACTAAGGTATTTCCTAAGAAGTCGTGGCTACCGTTCTCATCGCTGGCGACTCGGCAGAAATATACCCCCGAGGAGAATTACAAGCTTAGAAGAGATGAATGAGTTTCAGGCCAGCATCCTATTGCGCTTAATCGACCGCATTAAACAAATCAAAGATAAAAGCGGTCGGAAGGTAAGCTTGGTTGGCTGGAGCCTTGGCGGTAACTATGCCAACTTACTTGCCCAAACCCATCCAGACCTTATTAGACAGGTTATCACCTTAGGAACACCCTACGGCGATCCAAAGGGCACCGCAGCGTGGAATATCTTAAAACGCCTTAATCGAGGCACCACCACAGACGAATCACAAGACACGGATGCATGGTCACAGGCGAGTAATGGCGAACGCATAGTCCCAACAACTGCTATTTACAGCCCAGTAGATGGTATTGTCTCTCCTCAAATTGCAAAGCTGAAGGCTGAAAATACAACTAATATTGCCGTTACCTCTAGCCATATTGGCTTTGCAGTTAACCATCAGGCATTTCGAATTATCGCTGAAGTATTAGCAAGCCACCCACGGGAGCGATAAAGTAATAAAATTACAAGCATTTATGCATAAACCGACTAATATCAATAAAAACAGGTGCTATGCAGGAGTTCATAGATACCACTTCACGCAAAGTAATACATTAACAATAATTAACTGAGCCGCACGATGACATTCTGCCTATAGAACAAGCAAGCATCAAATAAGACGGTCGAAACTACTTCAAGCGGATTATGCCTACGCTGTATTTTAATGGTTACTATGTTTTAACTAATGCATGGCATTAAAACAATAACAATTTGATCGGGAGCGCTTAAGTGAAGAGATTAACGCCTATAGTATCTGGACTGTGTGCATTCACAGTCTCAATGAGCAATCCAGCTTTCTCTCAAACCGAGGCTAAAAAGAGCGGTTTTGCCCTCGAAGAAGTGATTGTCACGGCCCAAAAGAAAGCGGAATCACTTCAGGACACCCCCATTTCACTGACTGCGTTCGGTGAAGAGCGTCTAGAAATCGACGGTATCAGTAATCTCGGTGATATCGGCTCAAAAGTGCCTAGTTTGACCATCGAGCCTTTCCCGATCAACAACGCCACACTAAGGATATTTATACGCGGTATTGGTATTGCCGATGTACAGGTGACTCAAGACCCACCGGTAGGCATCTATGTTGACGGAGTTTATATTGCCCGCTCCACCGGTACTGCCCTAGACGTTGCTGAGTTACAGCGTATAGAAGTTCTACGCGGGCCTCAGGGAACCCTATACGGTCGCAATACGACCGGCGGTGCTATTAACTTAGTGACCAAGCGCCCAACAACCGACGCTTTTGAGTTTAAACAAAAGTTCACTGTTGGTAATCGCGGCCTGTTTACCTCTAAAACCTCAGCCAATATCCCACTGAGTGACACCATAGCAGCCAAAGTGGCCTACCTCACCACGCAGTCGGACGGCTTTATAGAAAATACTGGCCCAGGCGGGGATTTTGGCGACAAAGACGTCAACGGTTACCGAATAGATCTGCGCTGGGATATTAGTAGCACCATGTCTCTGGACTACGCCTACGACAATTCTGGCTTTGAATATTACAACTACATGTATCAGTCGATAAATCCTGCGATACAGAACAAAGGTCAAGCGGAACCGATTCGAGAGTTTGCAGTAAGCGAATCTAAACACAGTGATAAACGATTCAGCAGTATGGCGACAGCAAGACCATTCGAGGCTTCAACCACTGACATCGAAGGTCACTCATTTATTTTGACCAAGGATTTTGACAATTTCCAGTTTAAGTATATCGGTGCCTACCGAGAACTTAGAGATGCGTCCTACGCCGACTTGGGCGGCGGTCTAGGTTCAGAGGAGTACCGTGTTGATTCCCATGAATATTGCGGCCCTTCGGTAACCGCACAAACAGGCGAAGACTGCTTGCCGCTAGTCATTCCGGTTATATCCCAAGAACAGTTTTCCCATGAATTCCAGCTTAGCGGCTCTCTTTTTGATGACAGCGTAGACTACATAGTGGGCGCCTATTATTTTGAAGAAGAAGCCACTGAGAACAACTCACCGCTGCATCACCAATTCAGCGCGAAAATAAGCGACGGCATTATCCCCATTCCCGTGCTGGGCGAAATCCTAGGCGGAGTGCTGATCGGCGCGGGTGACGTGCATCTGGTCAATATGCTGTCACAACGATACGACATTAAGAACGAAGCCAAAGCGATCTTTGGTCAGTTCACTTGGACACCAGATTTATTCGATAAGCGCATGCACCTAACGTTTGGCGCTCGTTATTCGGACGATTCACGCGAAGCACTTAAAAATCAAACAGACAAAACATATATTGAAGTGCGGAGCCTTGATCTCGCCATCGATACAGAAAATCTTAGCGCGCTCTCACCCGTGCTTGAGCAAGCTGGATTTTTATTACCCGGCGACCGCAGCTTCGACAACGTAAAGGGTCAAAAAGATTTCAACGATGCCTCCTTTAGCTTTATCGGTGAATTTGACTTAACTGACGATGTCAATATCTACGGTAAGTTCGTGCAAGCCTACAAGTCCGGCGGCTTTAACACACGCGACCCGCAGCGCGGCAGTACTGGCGTTGCTAGTGGTACGCCCGGCAAGGGAGACGACACCGCAACCGCAGCGGGAGACGGCAATGTATATGGATTCGGTTTTGCTGACGGCTTTGACGAAGAGCGGGTTGCATCTCTAGAAGCCGGTATAAAAAGCGAGCTAATGGATCGTCGCTTGCGTATCAACGCCAATATTTTCTACAGCGAATACACCGACATTCAGCTTAACTTTATTCTTGGCGGCACCGTTGCTGATACTAAAGTGACCAATGCCGGTGAAGCAGAAATGCGTGGTGTAGAAACTGACATCACCTTCCTTGCTACAGAAAACCTCATGCTCATGCTGAACTATGCCTTCTTAGATGCAGAAGTAACCAAGGCGATAGATGAGTTTGGCAATGACCTCACCGATAGCTTCGGTTTCTATTCGGCACCGGGACAGTCCTACACAGCATCAGCCGACTACACTGTTGGTCAATACGATTGGGGACAATTAGCCGTAAACCTAAGCTACAACTATATGGACAACCGTCGCGGCGGTGTTAGAACCGACAATGCTAAAAACGTTTATATTGGCGAGTATGGTCTAATTAACGGCCGTATTAGCTTCAGCGAAATCCCGGTGAGCAAATACGGCACGCTCTATGTTGGGCTTTGGGGTAAAAACTTGAGCGACGAGGAGTTTGAGATCACCGCAGTAGATAACCTGCCGCATAGTGACCGCACCGTCATCTGGGGTGACCCGAGAAGCTACGGTATCGACTTAATATACCAATACTAAAATCACATGTATTAAAAAAGGCAGCCTAGGCTGCCTTTTTTAATTCTTTTCATATTGCTCACTGCAACAAGATAACACTACATACCTACAAACGGTTGAATCAACTTAGCCAACCACCCTTTAAAGGCAAGCGGCGCGTCCATTCCCGCTAAGCAAATGCAATCCATGTCGTCAAACGCGACGGGTTGGTGTTCGGTACTGCCATCTAAATCAGCCACATCCCCTGCGTGGAACTCGCCCACCGCGTCACTGTACCCCCCTCTCAAGATTAGGGTTAGCTCGTTACCACGGTGACTATGCACTGGCATTTTTTGACCGGCCGCAATCCGCAACAAACGCGCCTGACCTTCGTCGCAGTCTAGAACAATTTGTTTCAATCCCGGCGCAATGGTTTTCTTCCATGGCAAAGCGTCAAAATCATCGGCATTCAGTAAATTTACGAGCAAGGACGGCATGGCAGTGGCCCGAGGTGTCTTTTCCACTGAACCACTAGCCATAAAATCTACACTATCAGCAGAATTTCTACCTTGTACCTGCTGCTCGAGCATTTTCAGCACATTATCTCTTGCTCGCTCAGACAAGGATTTCGGCGTTAACGCCGACATCAATTCGCCACCCAACTCCTCCCCCGCACGAACCTGCGAGCGGCACCGCGAGCAAGACTGTAAATGACATCCCACCACAAGGGCTAACGCGGCGGGCAGAGAACCCGCTGAGTAGCTAAGCAATGTATCTTCATGGGGATGATGTTCTATACGGCTCATACGCCACTTTCTCCAAAATGCTGACGAAACGCTTTGATCGCCAGTCGTAAACTCGACTTCACACTACCTAGGGGCATACCCGTTTCTTCGGCAATCTCACTGTGACTTTTGCCCTCATAATAGGATTTGTACACAACTTGGGCCTGATTCAATGGCAAGGTGTCTAATACCGCCTTAAGCCGTTCTCCATCTGCATTTAATCGAACCTCAGAATCCGTCGTCTCCTCTAAGTTTTCGTCAGACTCGTAGGCAATACCACGCTGTTTTCGCAGCTTATCTATCCACAAATTCCTCGCCACTCGGAACAACCAAGTGCTTACCGCAGCCTTGTCTCGATGATAAAGATGGGCTTTATTCCACAATGCCAACAAAGCCTCTTGCGCAAGATCCTCTGCCATCGACGAGGCAGCGCCTTGCCCCAGTAAATAAGCATTTACTCGAGGCGAAAAATGATCAAACAACAACATAAAACTACTTTTATCGCGACTTTCAGCAACGCGGGCCATACAATCAGCCCAAAATTCCCCATTGCGTTCCGGTTCGGCGGCATTATCTGCCATAGATAAACCCCTTAGTTCAGGCCTCTTACGCTGCCTGTAGACTTTTAGATCAGCTTTCGATCACTATTACCTGTTGACCATAAAATGCCAGCTATTAGTACAAATTGCAGTGGAATACGCAACCAAAGTAACTCTGGCGCAATCGAACCGCCAAATATTGGCACATCGCTTATTGCTTGGTAAATATTCGCGGGTAAGACTAACAAACAATAAGCCGCCGCCGCTCGGCCGGTAAATGAACGCGTGCTAGGCAGCAACATACCTACAACCAGCGCGAACTCCACTACGCCGGTTAGTAGCACAATCGCCGTTGGCCACGGTAAAAACGGTGGCACAATACCAGCAAAGTCGTCGGTAAGTACAAAGTGGGCAATACCACCGAAAAAAAACACGGCGCAAACCAAAACTCGAATGACAATTTTAAGCATACACAGACCTATTCAACTGCTAACCCTTCTTTTAAAGACTATTATTTTCAAATACACAGATATTCGGTCTAGCAACGCCGTGTAATAAAACAACAAGATTAGCACATACCAACCTAATAATTAGCATTGCCGCTGTCGTCTCACAGCTATACCATTGAGACTGCAAAAAACGGAGAAAAACATGCGTTTGCCTAGTGCTAAATCGATGCCAGACCTTATTGGCAACACACCATTGCTTCACCTTAAGCAGGTATCAGAACTCACCGGCTGCACCATCCTCGGGAAAGCAGAATTTTTAAACCCAGGCGGGTCGGTAAAAGATCGCACTGCGCTGGGGATTATCCGCGATGCGGAGAGCAAAGGAACCTTGCGCCCCGGTGGCACCATTGTTGAAGGCACCGCTGGCAACACCGGCATAGGGCTCACATTAATTGCCAATGCCCTTGGCTACCGCAGTGTCGTCGTTATGCCACACAGTCAAAGTCGCGAAAAAATAGAACTACTCGATTTATACGGTGCAGATCTTCGCCTTGTCGCGGCAACAAGTTACAGCGATCCCAATCATTATATTCATACTGCTCGCCGCCTTGCGGAAAGCTTAAATGAAACTGAGCCCCACGGCGCCGTGTGGGCTCGGCAATTTGATAATACTGCCAACTGCGATATTCACGAGACGACCACCGGTCAAGAGATTTGGGAACAAACCGGGGGAAATATAGATGGCTTCATTTGCGCTGTTGGAACGGGCGGCACCCTCGCCGGCGTCAGTCGTGCGTTAAAATCCCACAAGCCCGACGTGACCATCGGCATTGCCGACCCAATGGGTTCCTCACTTTATAATTATTTCACCACTGGAGAACTGCGGGGCGAGGGTCGATCCATCGCCGAGGGTATAGGCATCAGTCTAGTCACCGATAATTTACGTCAGGCGATGGTCGATGAAGCATTTGAAATCAGCGACGCCGAAGCTCTGCCGTACATCTTTAATATTCTTCGTCACGAAGGTTTGTGCCTTGGTGGCTCATCTGCCATCAACATTGCCGGCGCGGTCAAACTTGCTCGCAAACTTGGCCCCGGTCATACCATTGTCACTATTTTGTGCGACTACGGTGACCGCTATAAGAGCAAATTATTTAATCCGGTGTTCCTAGAGAATATGGGGCTACCCGCGCCCGACTGGATGCGAAACTAATACAGGCGCGCCGAGGCGGCACTCCGCCGCCAATGCCTACTTGGGCCCAACAAGAATATTCTAGCAAACTGAGTTTATCTAACTATGTCGCAATGCCCCTTTGCCAACCTGTTAAGCCCAGACACCTACGCACAAGGAATGCCCTACGAGGCGCTTAAAGCGATACGCCAACAGGGTTCTGTAGTCAAACTTGACGATCCACTAACCGGCGTACCCTATTGGGCAGTAGTTGGCCAGCAAGAGTTAGATTTTGTCAGTAAAAATCCCGCGCTGTTTTCGTCGGCTAAGCGAACAGCCTTTCCGATGGAAATCCCTCAGGACGAGGTCGATTTTATCCATTGTCACACCATCATCAATATGGATCCACCCAGACACCAAAAAGTGCGACGCATTGTTCGCGAGGCCTTTACACCTAAACGCGTAAACACCTACGAACCCGCATTTAGAGATCACGCTAAACGCATCCTAGATCGGGTTGTCGCACGCGGCGAGTGCGAATTCGTGGAAGAAATAGCTGCGGAGCTCCCCCTTGTGGCGATTCTAGAGCTACTCGGCGTACCCATTGAAGATCGCAAACAATTTTTTGACTGGACGAATACCATGATGTTTGCCGACGACCCCGACATGGCCGTTAGCGTTGAAGATGGTCAAATTGCTGCGGGCGAGTGCATTAATTACTCACTCAAACTCGCCGCCCAACATCGTGAGCACCCCATGAGAAATATTACTGGGGCATTACTGAATGGCACGGTAGACGACGAACCAATCTCTGAAGAAGATTTTGCGTGGATGTTCATCCTTATTTTGGTTGGTGGTAATGAGTCGACGCGCACAGTTATCTCCCAAGGCATGCGGCTACTAATGGAACACCCAGACCAACTTGAGTATCTCGTTCAGAACCCCGATAAAATCACCCACGCCATCGACGAAATACTCCGTTTTAATACCGCGTTTATTCAAATGCGTAGAACCGCGACCGAAGACATCGAGCTCGGCGGCCAGCAGATTAGCGCTGGCGACAAAATCATACTGCACTATCATGCCGTCAATCACTCCGAAGCGGTTTTTGGCGATGACGCCATGAGTTTTGATGTACGACGCAGCGAGCGAATGCCGAAACTCAGCCAACAAATACGCTCCTTTGGCATAGGTCAGCACTTTTGCATTGGTTCACATCTGGCAAGGCTTGAGCTACAGGTGATGTTTGAAGAAATAATTCCACGTCTTCGAAACCCTAAATTACGTAGCGACATAGCTTATACTCGCTCATATTTCGTGAATGGCATCAAAAACATGCATATTAGCTTCGATGTCAGCCGCTAATTTTATCAATTTCACCTTATACTCATCTACTGAAAACCTTAAGTGTCTAATGAGTGAACAAAAGGAATAGCGACATGGAAATTGGTTTTATTATCAGCCTTTGTCTTCTGGTTTTTGCCATTGCCTATGTGGCCATGCTTTATAACGGTTTGGTAAACCTAAAACACAATGTTGCCAAACATTTGGCCAACATCGACGTTCTATTAAAGCAGCGACACGATGAACTACCCAAGCTTATTGAAACCTGCAAGCAGTACATGCGTCATGAACAGGAAACACTGACCAAGGTTATCGCAGCAAGACAAAACGTCGCTGACGCTCAGTCGAACCAAGACATGAAAGCGCTGGGCCAAGCGGAAACAGGTCTACGCGCATCAATGGGTCAACTATTTGCCCTAGCCGAAAACTACCCAGATCTAAAAGCAGACAGTACTTTCACCAATTTACAAGGCCGTATATCCGCCCTCGAAAATGCTATTGCTGACCGACGCGAGGTGTATAACGAGGCGGTAAATAACAACAATGTCCGTATCGAGCAATTCCCCGACGTCATCATTGCCCGTTGGTTTAATTTCAAAGCCTTTGAATTACTGCAATTCAAAAAAGAAGAAATCACCGACATCAACGTAAAATCACTGTTTAGCTAGCGATGGAAGTAGACTTACTTACGCTGGCGATCTTCAGCGTCATATCCCTTGTTACTGCCTACGGCAGTATCAGCAGCCTGCTCGCCGCCAGAGTCATTGAAGATACACCCACATCCAAAATTCGCTCCGCCCACCAAGGTTATGTAGAGCTCATCGGCTTTGCTAAAACAGGCCTAGAACAAACGCTGTTTAGCGGACTAACCAACACCCCCTGCATTTGGTTTCGCTATAATATCGAGCGCTACGAATCCTCAGGTAAAAACAGCAGCTGGCGCAGCATCGAGAAAAAAACCAGCACACAAGCTTTTATATTGAATGACGGCAGCGGTGATTGCTATGTAATGCCAAACCGCGCTGAGGTAAGCGCCATCCGTAAAAAAACATGGCACGGGAATTCACGCCACCCTAGTGAGACAAAGGGAAGCAGTCTTTTCGGTAAGCGCTATCGCTACACCGAGGAAATGCTCTGCGCCGATGACCTTTTATATGTTATTGGACTTTTTGAAACCAGCCATCCACCCAGCCCAGCGGCCGTCGTAGAAGCCGAAATGGCAAAGATACTTGCCGATTGGAAGCAAGATTACGATAAACTAGTCGCCCGTTTTGATCGCAATAGCGACGGCAACATCGATCTTCAGGAATGGGAGCTGGTCCGCGCTGAAGCAATGCGTAAAGCCGAGCGCAATCAACGTAATGGCGTGGCACTTGAACCAGTGCACACTATCAGTTATTCGCCCAATCGCCGCCAACCCTATATTATTGCAAGCTCAGAACCTGAATCGCTGAGTCGGCGCTATCGATGGCAAGCATTCGGACTCCTCCTCGCCAGTATCGGCTCTGCCGCAGCATTGGTGTGGATAATATTGCAACCGCAGAACACTTATTAAAAAAAGATCGAAAGACAAGGACAAGAACATGGCTACCCGCCGCAATACCAAAGAACGTATTCTCGACATTGCTGAAGACCTCTTCGCGCAACAAGGTTTTGGCGCCACATCAGTAAGCGAGATCGCCGTTCAGGTAGGCATCAGCAGCCCCGGTATTTATAAGCACTTTAACAATAAGTTCGATATCTACGAACAAGTTTGCCAAAGGCTGTTCGCACCCCTCGCCGACGCAACCCGCGGTTTGACGGCCGACGCTGATTTCACCGAAACACGTCAGCAAATTCATCAAGTTATGTCATTACTGGCCAACAAACCAAATACCGCTAGAATTGTTCAACACGCCACCCTCGCCAGAGACGAAACGCTGGATCTTCTGAGTGATCGCTGGTACCGGAAATTTTTTTCCACCATTAGTGACCCGGCAAGCAACCCAGACAAAGAGTGGATCAACGTACCCACGGCTATGGCTTTCCACTGCATGATTTTGGGCTATGTGACGCTCGCGCCGTTGCACAAATCTATCTTTGGTGTAGATCCACTTTTACCCGAACAACTCGAAGCTCAGCTGCAATTCCAGCAAGACATGGTTGACGGCTTAAGTGGCTTGGTACAAAAACCCGTCAACAAAAAGTGAGCTTGGCTTAGCGTGGCCTATGTAACTACGAAGTCTAAGTCACCTAGGTACTCAACATCACTTAGCTCGGCCTAAGCCACTTAGTCCACCAAAGCCTCCGCTGCGGCGCGCACCCGGTCACTATACTTCCCCTCCAACAAGGCCATTTCCGCGCCAAAATGGGCGCGTTGTTCGGCTGTTAAGCCTTTCCAAGCCTGATGGGTCGGAATATGTGCCAACGCCGCGGCCATTTCAGTAAACACCGTGGTATCTTTAGAATAGGCTGGATCTAATGCCGCTGTTTCCGTTAACACCGCCACACGCAGTGCGAACTCGCTAGCTCCTAATTGTCCACCTAAATAGCAGCGGGCCAAAATACCGATGCCATTCTGGGCATCAAGTTGCTCCACAAGAGACTCTCGCTCAGCCACTTCCAAGGCCGCTTTCTCTTTCTGGGTTTGCTGACGAAGTCGCCAAAGCAGCCGCGCGGCGACAACTGTTAAAACCACAATAATAAGTGCGGCCAATATTAACCACACCAAGTAATTCGACATTCAAAACCCCTTTATGTATGCCATTAATATGTAATAGCCAGCAGTTAACTTTCTACGACGTTAAAATCTGTCTTTAGGATGCGTGAGCACAAAAAAACGTTGCAACATCCGCACACAACAATTGCTTTTTAACAATCCTAGGAGCAATCGTCACACTGCTTTATAATTACGTCCCCAAAAAAGTGGAGGCAATCAGTGGCTACTCCAAGCGCTATCATCTGGTCCAACAATCAACTGCAACTGCTAGACCAGCGTATTTTGCCTGTCCAATGCGAATACCTCCACTACCAAGATCCCTTTGCTGTCGCCGATGCCATTCGCGACATGGTGGTACGCGGCGCGCCGGCAATCGGCATTACCGCAGCCTACGGTATGGTGCTCGCTGCGCAACAAATCAACACGTCACCAGCCAGCGTTGCTGCATGGTGCTTGGCCTTAGGCCCAGCGAGAGAATCTCTGGCAAATTCCCGCCCTACCGCGGTTAATCTATTCTGGGCCTTAGAGCGCTGCGACCGCGTTATTGAAGAATACGGCAATGGTGGCCAGCTTTTGCAAGCCCTCACCGCACTTGCAGTACAAATTCATGCAGAAGACCTAGAGATTAATCAACGCATTGGTGATTTTGGCGCCAGCTTAATTCCCTCCGACAGCATTGTTTACACTCACTGCAATGCCGGCGCACTTGCCACAGGCGGCTATGGCACTGCCTTAGGTGTCATACGCTCAGCCCACCGAGATGGGAAAATACGTGGGGTGTTTGCCGGAGAAACCCGTCCCTGGTTACAAGGCGCAAGACTAACAAGCTGGGAACTCATGCAAGACGGTATTCCGGTGACATTGGCTATAGAAGGCGCCGCCGCCCATTTAATGCGCGAACACAAACCTAGCTGGATTATCGTCGGCGCAGACCGCGTCGCCGCCAACGGTGATGCCGCTAATAAAATTGGTACCTATAACCTGGCCATTATTGCTAAACATCACGGGGTCAAGGTCATGGTTGCCGCTCCAACAAGCACCTTCGACGCCGACATTGACGGCGCGCAAATTCCAATAGAGCAGCGCCCCGCCCATGAAATAACCCACAGTTTCGGTAAGCGAATAGCCCCTGAAGACGTGATCACCAGCAACCCTGCCTTCGATGTCACACCCGCGCAACTGATAGATGCTATTGTCACTGAACACGGCATTATCTATCAGCCTGATCGCAGTAAAGTACTTGCGCACCTTGCTGAAGCGAAAATAAAGTAATAGGTGGAACAATGATTGATAGTAAATACTTTTATCAACAAGCAATTGCCTTGGCAGCCGCAGGCGAAGATCTTTATCAGCGCGGCTGGGTACCCGCGACCAGTGGTAATTTTTCCGCACGTCTAAGTCTCGACGCTGCCATCGTCACGGCATCAGGCAAACATAAGGGCCGACTCAGCCCCACAGACTTTATTGCCGTAGATCTAAAGGGTAACGCCATTAGTGACGGCAAGCCCTCTGCAGAAACTGAGTTACACACCCAGCTGTATGCGCGTTTTCCAAACGTCGGTGCGGTTTTACACTGCCACTCACCCAAGGCTACCGTTCTGTCGAAAGCACTGGCAGCACAGCGATCAATTACTCTCAGCGATTATGAATTACTAAAAGCCTTTGATGGCATAAACACTCACAATACCAGCGTCGATATCCCAATTTTTGACAACACCCAAGACATTAGCTCGCTGGCCTCGGAGGTTGACGTCTATCTGGCAACGCAGCCTAAGTGCCCCGGTTATATTATTCGCGGTCACGGTGTGTATTGCTGGGCCGAGGATTTAAACAGCTGCATGCGCAACCTTGAAGCCTTAGATTTTCTTTTAGATTGCGAATTAGCATTGACGCGTCTAGCGCGATAGGAAGCCCATCATGAGCCAATTGAGTATTTTCTCAGATACCGATAACAAGCACCCGTTGACCAGCACACGTGACGCAGATCAGATTAGCAAGCTATTAAGTAACGTCGGCGTCCGCTTTGAACAGTGGCAAACACGAAACGATATTGCCGCGGGAGACAGTCAAGAGGCGGTGTTAAGCGCATACGAAAGTGACGTCAAAAGGCTAATTACCGAACAGGGCTACCAAAGCGTGGACGTCATCAGCATTGCCAAGGACAATCCGCAGAAAGATGCATTGCGACTAAAGTTTTTAGACGAACACAGCCATAGCGAAGACGAAGTACGCTTCTTTGTTCAGGGCCAAGGCTTATTTGCATTGCATATTGGCGATAAGGTTTTTGAAGTAACCTGCGAAAAAGGCGACCTCCTCAGCGTACCCGCGAACACAACACACTGGTTCGATCTCGGCCCCCAGCCCGATCTGGTCGCGATTCGTTTCTTCAACAATCCCGATGGCTGGATAGCCAATTACACTGGTAACGATATCGCCACGCGTTATTCGCGACTCGACTCCTGAACTGTATAAAAGGAATACGCCGTGATCAAAGCGATAGTCACTGATATTGAAGGTACTACCAGCTCCATCGAGTTTGTGCATAAAGTCTTATTTCCCTACGCCGCAAAGAATTTGCCAGAGTTTATCCGCACACAGCGCGGCGTCAGCGAAGTAGAGTCTGCTTTAGAGAGTGTGGCCAAAAACGCAAATATCGATATCGACGACACCGAGAAGTTAGTCGCCCAGCTGCTACGGTGGATAGCTGACGATAAAAAAGTAACTGCGCTAAAAACGATCCAAGGTCTTATATGGGGTCGCGGCTACCGCAATGGCGACTACACAGCGCATATTTATCCAGACGCACTGAAAAAACTCGCCGAGTGGTACCAAAATGGGACGACACTCTATGTGTATTCTTCTGGCTCAGTACACGCGCAAAAATTGTTCTTCGGGTTTAATGACGGGGGCGATTTGCGGTATTTGTTCAAGGACTATTTCGACACGACCACCGGCCCCAAACGCGATGCAAATTCTTACCGTTCAATACAAGAAGCCATCGGACTTCCCGCAGAGGATATTTTGTTCGTGTCAGATATCGTTGAAGAGGTTGATGCCGCGGCAACTAGCGGCATGCAGACAGTGTGGATTCAGCGAGAGCCTGCAAAATTATTAACGCACCCTCAACACCAGTGCGTTAATAATTTTAGCGACATAGACGTATCCTAGCTAAACACGCGAGCATCGAAAGCTGAACTATTCGGTGCGATGCAGTTTAGAAATAGACTCAATACTGCAGTGTTTAGAAACGCCAGTCTCCGGCACAACAACCTCGTCAAACTTTGACAGCGCGCTATTACGCGTTTTGAATAACAGAGTTTGAGAGCTTTGTAGTTCACGACAATTGGTTTTTAAACTCACGAGGTATTGTTCACTTAGGCCGTTGCTAAACATGATGTGCTGGCTATCTAAGTAGGTCCAATCACTGATTCGATACGACTGAATTTGATCAACATTTTCACCAGGCCGATAACCGTATTCAGCTAATCGTTCATCTAGCCCCATCTCATCGTCTTTAACGACGCCGCAGGCAAGCAGGGCCAAACTCAATACAATCACCACATTACATTTTATCATTATCTTGTTCATATCCACCTCCGAGGAAATGAGTGCAGCGAATACGCCGCATAGTTCTCAGACCTTTTCGCCACGATATGGTTCGTCGATAGCCATTGAGAAAAACCAAAGCCGCACTAGGCAATACGGGTTGCGTGAAATAAGTCCCGCCGAAATGTTCTGTCGCCATCGCGAAAACGAATATAAATGAAACGTTCGTCAACGGAGGACACCACTCCCCGGCCAAACTTACTGTGCGCTAAAACATCGCCACTGGCGAAAGCGCCACTATTGTCACTTAACACGGCTCCCTCAGTTGGCCCATCGATGATGTCTAAGACGTGGTTAACTAATATTGACGAGAAATACACTTTGCCGGTATCGAACTGCACTGCCATGCCATGTTCATCAATGGCGACGACACGTCCCTCGCCATGATGACGGTGACGAACCACATCACCTAAATCAAGCCTTGCTTCTCCTCGATTATCAGATGAGAAGTCATCAGCTAACGCCAAAGCCTCGAGATATCGCGAGGAAATTGGGGTCTGCGGGATTGTAAGTTTGTTTTCAAAATCGCCTTTACTAATACTAGCGCCTAGCTCCGTTGCCAATGGAATATTCATTTCACCCAAAAAGGGGCTGGGAAGTAGATTTAACTCTGGCCGTAAGCCGCCATCCCAGCCATTGCGGCAATCTACACCAGGCGCAAACAAATACAGCGCATTGATGGCGCGGGTCATCGCCACATACATCAGACGTCGCTCAGACTCCTCTTGTTCATCATCCGGTCGCCGCCGATTACCCGCTTGATACGGCATATAGTGCGCACTCAAACCAGGTAAAATTACCACCGGCCACTCCAAGCCCTTGCTCCGATGCATTGTGGTAATCGTAACCGCATCGGTGAGCAAGGCGCTGTCATTTGGTTTACTGCCTGTATCCCTTAAACCCTCAATGAGGCTGACCATGGCAGACGGCGTTTGATCTTTCTGCATCGCGATAAAGCTAACAAAGGCACTCACCGTCGCCGCTCTGTTTTCGCCATCCTCCCTATTCAATGCATTGTCGCGAATAGACTTAAGTAGATCTAACTCGGTTAAAAATGCCGCCACGCCCGCGCCAGCCGACGCTGATTTTTCAATCCGTGTAAGTGCATCTGCAACACGCTGCAGACGCTGTTCTTGATAGACCGACAGACTATCTTCGGACATCCGCAGCGCATTAAAACCCGCCCCGTTCTGCAATGATCTCAGGGCATAGCCGCGCAAAATCTCGTGCTTAATTTTTAACTCACAAAAACGCAAAAAATCATATATTTGTTGTTCACAATCGCTGGCATCCTGCTCAAAAAACTGCCCCGCCATCACCCGCAACAAAAACATCAAGACCTTGGTTTCTTGCCGCTCGAGCACACGGCTGCCGCCGGCAATGCGATTTGGTATGCCACGCTGTAACAACACTAGTTCGACCGGTGCCGCCTGCGCCCAAGTCCGGCACAAAAACACCATATCTCGAAACGGCCGGCCACTTTTGTATTCTGCCAAGCACACTTCTGCAAGCGAGAAGCCATCCATCGTTTGCAAACACAATTCAATTTTAGTCTCAGGCGCAGTCTCTGCACTGATACATAAAACCGGCTCCCGACGCTGATTGTGGGCGATAAGATGTGCCGCGGCTAAAGCAAGGCAATGGCCATAGCGAAAGGTACGTGACATTTGATAGCTGCGATGAGGGTAGCTCTCACCAAAATGTTTGAGCATATATTCTGGACGCGCCCCGCGAAATTCATAAATACACTGATCAGCGTCACCCACCACCTGCATGCGCGCGCGATCACCGGCAAGGGTTTTCAGCAAAAAAAACTGGATGTCGTTGATATCTTGAAACTCATCTACAACAAACAATTCGACACGGTTGGCGAGAAAATTTGCCAACTCTGGCTTAGCGGCGATTGCCAAACAGGGATCGTATAGGTAGTCAGAAAATGTAACTCTCGCCTCAGCCTTGCGCCATTTTTCGAAACGAGCAAAGGCTTCAATAAAAAGTTGATATTGATCAGCATAGCCCGCCGTAAAAAAGCAGGTTTCCGGGGTATGCAAGCTAGACTTTGCCAAATCAACAAAACCGGTAAAAGCATCTAGCCATTGCTGCTGCTCTTCACGGATGGCTGAGCGCTGTGCCGACGTCCCTGCCGAGGCCTGTAACGCGCGCAACATTTCAATCGCAATTTGAGCATCGCTGAGTGGCGTCGGATCAAAAGTCGGAAGGTAGCCCTCCCTCGCCAGCGAAATTGCTAAATTGCGCCCCATTGCGTGAAACGTTCGCACCGGCGGCAATGTGACACTGGGCCCGGCAGAAAGCTGTAATTTGCTACTAAAATCTTCCTGTGCAGCTTTATTAAACATCACCACCCGAATTAGGCGCGGATCAACACCTGACTTAAGCTGTTCAAGTACAAAGCGCACCATTGTGCTTGTTTTTCCAGCACCCGCAACCGCCGTTACTCTCGCGTGACCACTACTGTGGTGCGCTACCAGTCGCTGCTCATCGGTCAGCATAAAGAAGAAGGTAGCGGTGACATAGGAGGCATTTTTGTACTATTTCCTGTAACGGGCGGCGACAAAGAATAACAAGGTTCGGCGAAATTTTCTGTATCGCAGATAAGTTAAAGGGCGAACACCTTTACATTTCGGTATGACTAATCCATGTATTAAAACCCGTTAATCGAAGAGCTTTGGACCCGTCTCAGCTTATAAATTCGCTGTATCGGTAAGTGCAAAACCGACTTTTAGACCATTGAGCATGGCGCATTGCGGCCAAGACATGCAAAATACCGGGCGACTCAGCTCCTCGGTATCAAGACAAAACTCATACTGTGTATGCGCACAGTCGTATTAGATGCCGATACAATAGGATGATATAAAATGAAATTCCAAGAAATCACCGTTGAGATTCGCGAATCCGTCGGTATTCTCACCCTGAATGCACCAGAAACCTTAAACGCGCTTACACCAACCATGGTCAAAGAGCTCTCTGATGCCATTGATTACCTATCTGAAAATGCACGCGCCATGATCTTCGCTGGCGCTGGACGAGGATTTTGTTCAGGCGCTTCGCTTAACCCAAATAACCCGCTAACGCCGATGTCGGCTGATCGCAGCGAACGCGATATTGGGTTAATTTTGGAAAAATACCTAAACCCCATCATGATCAAGCTGAAAAATCTGCCAATTCCCTGGATTTCAGCGGTAAGGGGCAGCGCGGCGGGTTTCGGCGCCTCACTCGCCCTTGCTGGCGACATGATCATCGCCAGCGAAAATGCCACATTTATACAGATATTTTCAAAGATAGGCTTGGTACCCGATGGTGGTTCGACGCATTTGCTAAGCCGAACTATCGGCCGAGCACGCACCATGGAGCTGATGCTGACAGGCGACCGCCTAAGCGCTGAAAAAGCACTCGATTGGGCACTAATCAACCGCGTAGTGGCTGACGATCAATTAGAAACCGAGGCGTTTAAGACCGGCCTTGCACTCGCACATGGCCCAACAATAGCGCTGAGCCTAATCCGTAAAGCGGTATGGACAGCAGTAGATTCAAACTGGGAAACAAGCTTACAAACCGAGCGTGAACTCCAGAAAATTGCCGGTCAAACCGCGGATTTCGATGAGGGCGTTGCGTCCTTTGTTGAAAAGCGAGCCGCCAAGTTCACTGGCCAATAAATCAACTGCCTATCGGGACGAGAACGTTGATGAACTTCCAATATCTGCTTTATAAGCTTAAAGACGGCATTACAACGATTACCGTCAACCGTCCCGATAAACTCAATGCGTTCACACCCGGTATGGCCGACGACCTTATTGCGGTGTTAGACCATATAGACGCCGACGACAAAGTTAAAGCCGTGGTGATTACTGGCGCGGTCCGCCCATTTTGTGCCGGCGCCGACCTCTCGTCTGGCAAAGATACCTAACGTGCAAGGCGACGGTGAATCTGCAGTACGTGCGGACTACGCTCTCGATTACAACGACGAATCTGTAAGAGACATCGGCGGCCTAGTCACCCTGCGACTTTATCAATGCATCAAACCGATTATTGTGGCGATAAACGGTGCTGCAGCGGCTGTGTTTATCCAATTTTCGAGATCAAAGACGGCGGATTGATCAGAAAAGTGTGTTCTAAGCAAGAATTACTTCCTGAAGCCTATGCAATTGCACGTGAAATCGCGGACAATACTCCTCCAGTTTCCGTAGCCCTGATCAGGCAAATGTTGTGGCGCGGACTGGATATGAATAACCCAATGGATGCCCATAGTTTGGACAGCAGGGTAATACTCAGCCGAGGACGAAGCAGCGATGCCACTGAAGTTGTTGTATCATTCATAGAGAAACGGCCCTCGGAGTTTACAAATCAGGTGTCAACGCACATGCCAGATTTCTATCCGTGGTGGGACGAACCGAAGTACCATAAAAGTAGGTATCTTTAAAGTAAGTACCTATAAAACACATAATCCATGAGTCTTACGGCAGACCGCAAGACAACATGAAACAGAACAAGAGCCTCCTGGAAATTATTATGACTGATCATTGCATTATTATCGGCGCCAGCCACGCGGCAGCACAGTTAGTCTCCAGCCTGCGACAAGAAGGCTGGGAAGGCAAAATATCGCTAATTGGCGATGAGCCTAATCTGCCCTACCATCGCCCGCCTTTATCCAAAGCGTTTTTTGTTGGCGAAAAGACCGAAGACGAATTACTGATTCGCGCCGCAGATTTTTACGAAAAAAACAACGTCGACCTGCTATTAGGTTCGCGGGTGACCAACATCAACCGCGATGCAAAGAAGATCACCCTTGAAGACGGCGCTGAGATTTCTTACACCAAGCTGGCCCTCACCACCGGTGCTCGTGTACGTAAGATCCCCTTCACCGGCTGTGAACTTGCTGGTGTTTTCTATATGCGCGACCTTAACGACGTTAAGCAAACCCATAAATTTACCGGCCCCGGTAAGTCTGCCGTCATTATTGGCGGCGGCTATATCGGCTTAGAAACAGCGGCGTCACTGCGTAAAATTGGCATGAACGTCACCGTAATAGAAGCCATGGAACGCGTATTACAGCGTGTTACCGCCCCCGAAGTTTCAGCTTTTTATACCCGTATTCACACCGAGGAAGGTGTGAATATTCGCACTGAAGCGGGCGTAGATGCCATTGTCGGTGACAAACACGTTGAAGGCGTGCGTCTTGCAGACGGCACAACAGTGAACGCTGACCTTGTGATTATTGGTGTCGGTGTTATTCCCAACATTGAGCTAGCAGAAGCCGCTGGGCTCACCATAGACAATGGCATCGCTGTTAATGAATTTGCCACCACCAATGACGCAGACATCGTTGCGGCTGGGGATTGTACTAATCACTACAACCCCATCTACGATCGCAAACTGCGCTTAGAGTCGGTACAGAACGCCACCGATCAAGCGAAGATAGCGGCGAAGAGCATTTGTGGTAAACCAGAAGCGTATAATGCACTGCCTTGGTTTTGGTCAGATCAGTACGATCTAAAGCTGCAAATTGCGGGTCTGTCTCAGGGATTCGATCAAGTTGTCATCCGTGGAGACAGTGAGCAAGGCAGAAGCTTTGCCGCATTTTATTTCTGCGAAGGCCGACTTATCGCGGTCGATGCAATTAACCGCCCCAAAGAATTCATGATGACTAAGCGCGCTCTTGCAGCAGGACAAAATGCAGATCCGCTAAAACTTGCCGACGAGTCTATTGAAATCAAAGACGTATTCAACTAATCAAAAGCACGAGAAAACATACCATGCCATTAATTATTTACAAATCTCACGACGGTGCGACCCAGGAAGTTCATGCGGAAGTCGGCACCAGTATCATGCAAGCTGCGGTTGATAACGGTATCGACGGTATTTTGGGTGAATGCGGCGGTTGTTGCAGCTGCGCGACCTGCCATTGCTATGTTGACCCGGCCTGGGTAGCTAAGGCTGGCGAACCTGACAGCACCGAAAAAGACATGCTTGACTGCGTGCTAGATCCCCAAGAAACCAGCCGCCTAAGCTGCCAAATTATTATTACAGATGAAATGGACGGCATGGTCATTGCCATGCCTGAGTCCCAGTACTAATTTACTGTACTCGGAATAGGGTGTTAATCGCCCTATTCCGCTCTCCACACCCTCGCCAAACTACCCCTGTTTCGTCCCTCTAACAGATATACCGCCGCCACGCCTTTGGTAATCCACCCGCACACAGTTTATAATCTGCGCAGATTTATCAACCCCAACGCAATCTGAAATGGAAGCCCACAATGAGCTACAACCAAATTCCCGCTGGTAAAGACCTACCAAATGACATCTACGTCGCTATCGAAATCCCTGCCAATAGCAGCCCGATCAAGTACGAGATCGAAAAAGAATTCGACGCTCTGATGGTCGATCGTTTCATGGCAACCCCGATGTTCTACCCAGCGAACTACGGTTACATCCCGAACACGCTATCTGAAGACGGCGATGCACTGGACGTTTTAGTAGTAACGCCTTACCCAGTAGTACCAGGCTCAGTAATTCGCGCGCGCCCAATCGGCATTTTGAACATGAGCGACGAAGCAGGTAAAGACGCTAAATTGCTGGCGGTACCACACGACAAATTGACCGTGCTATACAAAGACGTAAAAGAACCTTCTGACCTGCCTGAATTGCTGATCAAGCAAATTGAGCATTTCTTTGAAAACTACAAAGATCTAGAAAAAGGCAAATGGGTTAAAGTTGATGGCTGGGCTGGCAGCGAAGAAGCCAAAGCAGAAATCATGAAAGCGGCGGCGGCCTACAAAGGCTAAGCACCTGCACGGAGCCGCCCGCCGGCTCCGTCACACTCCCCGTAAGAACTGCCGCCTTAGACGCTTAATACCCCACAGAATTTAAACTCCACTCTGAGAAGTAAAAAAGCCCGACATAAAAAAACGGAGCCTATTTACATAGACCCCGAGTTTAAAGTTTGCAAGCCATGCCCTACGGCAAGTAATTGCTATATCAAGAGACGTTTGGCATCGCTTTTATCAAACGTTGATATAACTTAGTATTCTTGCGAATCGACTTATGCTTCGCGTAAGCTTCTACAGCACGCTGCCAAGCATCATCGCTGCCGTGGGCATTAAGTGAAAAGCTGGTACATACTGTTTTATTTTCCACCTTTGACGCCACACCCACCTGAAATATAGGCGTTAAATTTCCGCTCTTTTCAGTTTTGAGTAAGTAGCTAATACCACGCACCGTACCATCGCTTTTAAAGCAACGATCCTCTTTGGTCTCCTCTAAATAACGCTGTTGCTGAGCCTCTAACACCGCATCACGGGACAGAGCTTCTTGTTCAACATCGCTTTTCGATTTACCTTCGAGGCGTGCGCCTCCAGTCTTCAGCGAGAAATACTCCTGATACAACTTACCCGCCACCGTACGGCGCACTCTATAACCATAGAATGCTTTGTTATCCAGTAGTTTAACGCTCACATGAACCTCGCTTTTTCTATAAAGCCACTATTGCTCAAAATATAACACATGTAATCTAATAAGCCTGACACAACTACCTAGCTGCGCTAAATAATTTTTCAACTATCTTCGTTTACGTATTGATCCATATTCAGCGCAGGTAGTTCCGCAGATAAGCTGCCAACCTGTTTAGCTGGCACTCCTGCCACGGTTGAATGCGGCGCAACGTCATGTAACACGACGCTTCCCGCCGCTATTTTCGCGCCTTCACCAACCACGATGTTGCCGAGAACCTTTGCGCCCGCACTGATCAACACCCCGTCGCAAATACGAGGATGGCGCGTGCCGGGCCCACTACCACAGCCCCCTAAGGTGACCGAATGCAGCATCGATACATTATTACCAATCACGGCGGTTTCACCTATCACCACTCCTGTGGCGTGATCCACCATCACTCCGCTACCAATCACAGCTGCGGGATGAATATCCACATCAAATACGCTGGCAATGCGATTTTGCAAAAATAAAGCAAGGGACTCTCGCCCCTGCCCCCACAACCAATGCGCAATACGATACGCCTGTATGGCCTGGAAGCCCTTAAAGTATAAAAATGGCATTCCATAATGATCGCACGCTGGATCGCGTTCAAAATGCGCGCAAATATCCATGGCCGCAGAATTTACAATACGTTCATCATTGGCAAATGCCTCATTAAACACGTCTCTGATCAACATTGCCGGTACTGAATCACAATCTAGCTTAGCCGCGATATGAAAACTCAGGGCATCGGCGAAATTTGCGTGATTTAAGATGCTTGCGTGATAAAAACTTGCCAAGACTGGCTCGTTACGACCGTACTCTCGTCCCTCCTTAGTCATGGCAGTCCATAGTTCGCTGACGGTAATACTCATAACGACTCCGTTGATCGTAATATCTCTGCGTATACTGGCGGATAACAACTGGCCGGCACCGCGATATAACGTTGGTATATATTCGGTAACTCACTTAATACCAGATCCCGAAGCTGCAAATCTGGGCGCTTAACCAGTGCTTTCTGAAGTAGTTCTGCGCTCATCGCAATATCACACTGAGATGCCAAAGGAGCATAACTTAAATGCCAGCGCTCCGGCGCCACACCACCTCGATCGATATTATAAGGCCTAAAAAACCCATGGCCACGTCCCGCTGCAAACTCGCTATCTAACCATTTATGCATGGAGCCAAACACGCCATTATCCGCCACCTCCTCCGGCGTTAATTGCACGTTGTAATCACTTGGTACCGCCGCCGCATCATACACGTCGACATCACTGCCCCAATGATGTCGCGACGCCCCCGGCAATGCAGACCAACGTAATATGGCAGCCATAACGTCAGGCTGCGACAAAGTGGCCCAATCCAAAACGCATCCACTATCATCTAACAAAGGCCGATCGCCAATCGCCTTGGCGTTCCAAATCGCCAGCTGCCGCTCAAAGCCCCGAAAACCACTTATCACACGCAGGTCAAAACCCGCTGCCGCCGCGTCTGATTTAAGCGCGCTTAACGAAGCAACAATATCCCGATGAACATACACGCCGTCCAGCAAAGACATTGCAGACTCATCTTGCCCTAACAGCAAATCGGTGCTGATATTATCGCGACTCATAACTACCCTATTTTAGGTACAAATTATCGGTTTGGTTGAGTTGTGCCTAAACCTAGCATCATACTACCGACAATTGATGTGTGTTGAAATTCCGGAGTACGTAGAACGTGGATGATACCTCCCTTGGTAATAAAAAAGTTGCCCTTGCTCTGGGTAGTGGCTCGGCGAGAGGCATGGCCCATATTGGTGTTATTCAGCGCTTAGGTGAGCTGGGAATTCAGCCGGATATCATCTGCGGAACATCCATAGGTTCCGTGATAGCCGGCTGCTATTTAACAGGTAAACTTGAGCACTTCACCAACTGGATACAGTCACTTAGCACAACCCAAGTACTCCATTACATGAGCGTCAGCTTAACCGCCACCGGCGGGGTTGCCCAAGCCACCCGACTGATAGAGTTCTTTAAAAGCGAATACGGCAATCCAGATATTGAAAATCTAAATATGCCCTTTGCTGCGGTTGCCACAGATTTACTACGCGGTAGAGAAGTGTGGTTGCAGCGCGGCCCACTCTGGGATGCGGTAAGAGCATCGATGGCCATCCCCGGCGTGCTAACCCCCGTCGCCTTCGGTAATTCATGGCTCGTCGATGGCGGCTTAGTCAACCCAGTTCCCGTTTCGCTGTGCCGTGCCTTAGGCGCCGACATCATCATCGGTGTAGACCTAAACAGCGATTTAATTGGCCGTCAACGGGTGATGACGGACACCAAAGCACCGGCAAATGAAGAAACAATTGAAGAAGAGGAATCGGAAGAGGAAGAATTACTTCCTCAAGAGGGCGAAGAGGAGGACCCCTTCTTCGGCGCCGCCTTTGGTCGCTTTGCCACCTCAATTAAAGAAGCGGCCAGTAACTTCCGAAACACCGACACGCCGAAGAAATCAGAGCCCCCAAGCACAATGGGCGTAATGATGAGCGCCATAAACATTATGCAAGATCGCATCACCCGCAGCCGACTTGCAGGTGAACCCGCCGACATTATGCTCTGGCCACGACTTGGTCATATTGGGCTGCTGGAATTTAGCTATGCCGCTGAAGCGATTGTAGAAGGTCGCGATGCGGTCGACCGCATGTTGCCGGCAATCCGTCATGCCTTTAAAAGCGAAAGTGACGATCGCATAATTGAACCAACCTCTTAGTTAAGAATCCCGAATCTATGCTTACACTTTGCCGTATTGACGACATTGCCGACCCCGGCTCCAAGGGCTTTAAGTTTCAGGAAAAATCTATTTTTGCGGTGCGCCAGCGCGGCGAAGTGTATGTATATCGCAATCGTTGCCCACATATCGGCATCGAACTCAATTGGCAAGAAGATCAATTTCTAGACTTCGACGACTCACTCATTCAATGCTCGACCCACGGGGCATTATTTATCATTGAGTCTGGAGAATGTATCGCAGGCCCATGCCACGGCAAGGCATTAGAACAAATCAGCAGCAAACTCGAAGACGGCAATATCATTCTAACCGGTGAATTCTAAATGGCTGCTAACAAGCGCATAATATTACGTCACCTATAAATTGACCGGCAGCGATTCGACCAGCGAGATGCCACGTTCACTGATACTCGCCTTGTAGGCTAACACCTCGAGCCCCTTATCAACCGCCGACTTTAAGGACTGAGCATAGTGCGGATCAATCTCGATCGCAGGTCTAACACTATCAATATCTTCGTGCAGTACGGCGAACAGCAAAACAACACGAAAACCCTGCCCTTTTAAGCTCACCAACTCCTCAATATGGCGCGCCGCGCGAGTACTCACCGTATCGGGAAACGCACCTTCACCATCACCGCAATGCAAGGTGACCGATTTCACCTCGACATAGCAATCGGCAATATCAGGAGAGTCACTCGATAGTAGAAAGTCGATACGACTGCCAGACGCCACGGCTTTCTCACGCTGGATGTGCTTATAGTCAGACAGCGGCGCGATGATATCTTTCGTCAAAGCCTCGGCAACCAGACCATTCGCTCGAGCAGAGTGTATGCAAATCAATTTGCCTGATTCGCTCTCCACCAACTCCCAGGTGAAGGCATACTTGCGTTTGGGGTTATGACTATTGAGCAAATACACCCTCCTGTCGGGAACCGCGCAGCCCGTCATTGCGCCGGTATTTGGGCAATGAACGGTTATTTCCTCGCCATTGTCCAACACCACATCAGCTAAAAAACGCTTATAGCGTTTTAGCAAACGGCCACTAACTAATTTATCAGGCCATTCCACGTAAATATCTCTCATAAATTTGTTGGTATTCTCGCCGCAAGAATACCCTACACACAGCGCTAAACAGATCACATGGCAGCCCTAGTTACTTGTCAAGCACTAGGGCAAAGGTACCATCTATGTCACCGCGATGTTAATGTAAGCACAAGCATCATCCGCATTACACCATCTGCAACACGCCGATGATCGTAAGACTATTGGGCGACATTTACACCAGACAGCATCGTGAAGCCTAATACCGTAAAAGAGTATTCAACGTGATTAAAAAAATTCTTCTAGGCTTAAGCCTACTCATACTGCTAGTCCTTGTGACCCTAAGTATTAGCGTGATACAACCCCATTTACTACGCGGACTAATCGGCAGCGGCGCGCAACGCTTTGCCGGTCTCGATGTCGACATTATCGACATTCAGTCGCATATGAATCCGCTACGCTTCGAAATTAGCGGTTTGCAGGTAAGTAACCCAGAGTGGCCACGCCCCGAATTACTCTCGCTTGGCGATATCACCATTGCATTAATCCAAAGCCCATTTGGCGACAAACCCTTTTGGCAATTAAGCGCAAAAAAATTAAGTATCAACGTAGAACAAAACGAGGACGGCGAGCTTAATTGGATAAGTGGCAAGTTGAAGACTGATCCAAATAACGATGTCCCCGACGAAATAAGTGATGGGCCGCTCCTACCGGGCGACTTTAATTTTGATCATATCGAGATAAAAGAAGTCGCCCTACAATGGCGCAACAAGAAAGGCGAAGAGACCCGAATATTTCTTCCCGAGGTGCGGGCGGAGCGCATCGAAGCAGGCAATGGTGATTTCTATATCGGTCTCGACTACCTAGAACAGCATGTCGAGCTCAGCAGCGCCATTACGCTTTTTGATCCTCAAAAAGGCATATTGGGCTACGACCTTTCATTCCATCACGAAGACTTGGACATAAAAAGCAAAGGGCAATTAGTTCTCAGCCCCAATTTGGATGGCAGCACCCTCTCCGTTGACATCGACCTTCGCAGTGCAGACGCGCTGGCCAAGTTGGCAAATACCGACATCCCCAAGCTACCCATCACCAAACTGTCGGCGAAGATTGCTATTACCCCAAACTATGAACTCAGCGATATCGTCCTACAGCTCAACGACAGTAAGATTCAGGGTGATCTAAACATAAATGCTGAAAGCTCGGCGGTAAATGGCAATTTGCGTTCAGCTGCTGTGGATATCGACAGTTTATTACCTCCATCGTCAGAGGCATCGGAAAGCGCGCCAAGCAATACGCCACCCGCAGTCACAGTGGACAATAAAGAAGCCGAGATGGATTGGGCCTGGCTAGATGACACCGATGTGCAACTCAAACTCACCGTGGATGAACTGAGTGCTCAGGGCTGGCAACTAAGTGGGATTAAATCAACTATCGCGATAAAGAAAGCCATTGCGCTTAAGTTGAGCGCGACACAAATTTCAGAATTAGCAACGAAGCGAGATATCAAGGACTTCACCGCCGACCTGTCCCTAACGCCACTAGCAGTAAAGACCACCGGCAGCGACGTTAAGGTTTCACTGAAAACCACCCAGCATGGCATTACCGCGGAAACCACCGGCAAGGTCAATCTTAATGGTGTAGCAGGAACAGAGCTGCAATTAAATGCTCAAGCAGAAAGCAGCCAAGCCATTTGGACTGTCGCCCAGCTTCCTTGGCAGGAGGCCGGCGCTTTCTCCATAGATGCGGCGATAAAAACCACCGCGAACAGCTACTCCATTAAAGGAAATAGCGCGCTCGGCGAACAAAGCACTGACGTAGACCTACACTTTAACCCTGCTGCCAGCGCCACAGAAATCGCCAGTCTGAAGGGCAGCATTTCACTTAGAAAAATTGACCTTGCTTTTCTTAACCCAGTAGCCAGCGATGAAAAGCCGGTAGAAGATAAACCGACCCCAAAGTCATCTAAGCAAAAACTGATTAGCAATGATCCCATCGCGCTCGATGTACTCAAAACCGTAAACGCAGAACTGCAAATCCAGCTAGAGGACATAGACACTGGCTACAATCTCATCCGCAAAGCCAAGCTCAAGCCCACCTTGAAGAACGGTCTACTCAAACTAAAAGACACAACGATTAACTTCGACGGTGGCGAAGCCAAGATTGCGCTCAAGCTAGACACCAGTCAAACCACACCGACGCTAGACCTTAGATTCAGTGTCGATGCCGAAGATTATGGCAAACTAGGGCTAAATAAAGCAGCGGGGATCGATAACGGCGCGGGGCGCATCCGCCTTGATGCCGACAGCAAAGGCGGCACACCCCATCAGCTCGCTTCGAACATGAATGCCAACCTAGATATGAAAATCACCAACCTCGTAGCACAGGGCAATGCGCTGAATCTAATTGGCTCAGACGTACTAAGCGAAACGATCGACAAACTCAATCCGTTTTCAGAAAAGAAAACAAGAACCGACATCGAGTGCATCGCGGTGCATTTTAAAGGCACTAACGGTAAGTTTTTCAGCGACGACGGTATCGCGCTAGAAACAGAACAAACCAAGATAATAGGCACGGGCAATATTGATATTGGCAAAGAGGAACTACTACTTGGTGTCTCGCCGATTGCACGCACCGGCGTAGGAATAAATGTTGGCGCAGCTGCCGGGCTCGTGCGCCTAGGCGGCACATTTAGCAAACCGAAAATTGTGGCTGACCCGTCAGGTATGTTTACCTCGGGTTTATCTACCGGTGCAGCGATATACACTGGCGGTTTATCATTACTAGCGCAGGGCTTGATCAAACGCGCCATCTACTCTGGCAGCGCCTGTGACGGAGATATCGATGAGATTCCAACGGTAGAAGAGTTGCCAGACGAGATTTTAAATCCGGTAGCACCACCGATAGACGGCGCGGAACCCGCAACCACCGCAGCTATTCAATAAATAGTAAGACAACTACTTTTGCAGTTGTACGACCTTAAAACCATCGTATTCGACTAACACCTCGCTAGTGCTAAATAGGCCGAGGGCTTTGCGCTCAAGAGGAATGAACTGATTCACCACAAACAATGCCCTGCCCTGATTGGCTAGCAAGCGGTGGGCAGCAGCAAGAAACCGATCCGTCAGCGAACCAGAAACCGCAAAACCTTGGTGAAATGGCGGATTACACAACACCACGTCCACCGGCCCAATTAAACCCGCAGCGCAGTCTGCCAATACCACTTCTGCATTTAAACCGTATGTATCGCAGTTTTTTCGAGCAGCTAACAAAGCGGTTGCATTGTTATCTGTCAGCAACCAAGTCGCACTGGGCAGCTGCTGGGCCGCCATGACCGTAATGTAACCATAGCCACAGCCTAGGTCAGCGACGGTAAGCGGCGTATTGCTAGAGGCCCCTAAGAATCTCGGCAATTGTCCTATTAATAAAGCACTGCCGCGATCCTGTTTCTGCCAGCCAAAAACACCCGGCTTGGAAAACAAACTCGGTGCCTGAGCAATCTCTTGAATCTGGGTGTAATCACTATCAGGCAATTTCTCCGTCGGCTGGCTGGCCTTCGTCAAGGTCGCAATATAGGCGCTACCGTCGTGTTTTTTGATCTCTGCGCTCGCCCCGACCAAGGCCGCGGCTTTTTTCGCGTAATTATGGAGACCATCATTTTTATGACCGGCCAACACCAATTGCCCCCCGAGCGGCAGAGCAGACAGCGCTTGATTTATCAGATAGTGAACCAGCGCCTTTTCCTTCGACACGCGATAACACACTGTTTTCGGCGCACTCAACGCCGCTGAAGTATCGAAATCACTAAGCTCAGTAATGAAACCCGCCACACGCAATTGACCGGCAATATCACAGCGATTGGTAAAACACTGCCAGTCATTCAGGGATGCCGGCATTGGCAGATCAGCGATATGCTCGTCGGCAAACCACCACACAGGCGCGACCATATTGGCAAACTGGCGGTAAAGCGCAACTAGTGCCGTATCCGCGGTGGCAGCACCTTTTTGACCGGAGCTATTAGACTGCTTACTCATATAATCCGTTTCCGCTTAACACCCGCTATGACTGATAAAATCTTTTTATTCGAGCTTGAGCTAGACACTGGCAACCTCTTCCGGCGTTAAATAACGGTACTCACCTTCCGCCAAATCCAAATCCAAACTGATGTCGCCGATAGCCTCCCGGTGAAGACGAGTAACTAAATTACCTTCGGCGCCGAACATCCGTTTGACCTGATGATAGCGTCCCTCACAAATTTTAAGTCGCGCTGTGTGTTCGTCTACTAATGTTAATTCGGCGGGAAGGGTTCGCGCCTTGTCATCTTTCAAGAATACACCACGGGCAAAATGCACTTGGCTGCGCTCTAAAATGGGGTCTGCTGTTTCAACGTAATAGGTTTTCCAGCATTGACGTTGGGGTGAGGTTACCGCGTGAGACCATGCTCCGTCGTCGGTTAGTAACACCAGGCCTGTCGTATCAATATCCAAGCGTCCCGCCACATGTAAACGTTCCGGGTTATCCTCGTCAAGCAGATCTAAAACCGTCGAATGACGGCGATCACGGGCAGCGCACACATAGCCTTGGGGTTTGTTCAGCATGATGTAACGTGGTAACGCAGGGCGTAATGATGCGCCCTGCAAGGTGACATTCGCTTCGGTAGAGACCAGAAAGCTAACGTCCCTGACTACTTGTTCATCGACGCAGATACCACCGGCCTTAATCAGTTTTTTTGCATCACTGCGGGAGTAATCCGTCACGCTCGACAAATAACGATCAAGACGAATACTTTTGCTTGAGTTGTTCACAAATAGGGAATATCCAATAACAGTAGCGCTATTGTCAGTTAACTCCTCCATCTCATCAAGCAGGCAATAAAAAAGGGCCACAATGGGCCCCTTTCCTAAAACGAGTTGACGTCATTTTTACTGAGCGTCGGCACCCGCTTCAACATTTGCATTAATTTTGATATTGGTCAGGCTACGCAAAGCTGCTTTCTTCTCTTCCATTGATGCTTCTGCTTTCGCTTTAGCTTCTGCGCGCTCTTGAGCACGGGCTTCTGCGTCGGCTTTGGCCTTGGCGTCACGCTCAGCTTTAGCCGCTTCTCTTTCCGCCTTTTCAGCTTCAGCCTTCGCCTTCATTTCGTCGCGTTTAGCTTGTGCTTCAGCTTTTTTCTGTTCAGCGTCAGCTTTCATCGCTTCACCTTTGGCTTCTGCTTTTGCCTTCGCCGCAGCTGCTTTCTCGTCGATATTAGTATCAACACTCACATTAGCTTCTGCTTTGGCTTCTGACTTAGAACTGTCGCCACCGAAACCAATACGGCTCAAAAAGCTACCTTCAGCAGCCATAACGCTGCTACTCAAACCCACTAATGTTGCTGCAATTACGATGTCTTTCATTTTCATGATGTTATATCCCCGTTTGATTTGTTTTGTTGTGCTTTTATGTGCTTCCCATTGTAGGGAAGCACGGCAGTGTGACAAGTATTGAATCCCGTAATTTTCACCACAACTAATTTCAGATATTGTGGTCACGTTCAGCTTAGAGTCAGCTTTTATTCTTCTAGTGTTCTCGGGTTGCTCTAAAGCGCACTTCCGGATGACGCTCCTCAGTGAGCGCCAAGTTAACCCGTGTTGGCGCCAAATAAGTTAAATGTCCCCCGCCATCCAAGGCGAGGTTTTCAGCGCACTTACGCTTGAATTCTTCGAATTTCTTCGGATCATCACAATCCACCCAGCGAGCGGTATACACATTTATGGGCTCATACAGGGCTTCAACCTTGTACTCATCTTTTAACCGATAGGCGACAACATCAAACTGCAGTGTACCCACGGCCCCCACAATCAAATCGCTATTGCGCTGGGGCATAAACACCTGAGTAGAGCCCTCTTCAGATAACTGCTGTAAGCCCTTCTGTAACTGCTTAGACTTTAACGGGTCACGCAAACGAATACGCCGAAACAATTCTGGTGCAAAGTGAGGAATACCCGTAAATTTAAGGTCTTCACCCTCAGTAAACGTATCCCCAATCTGGATGGTACCGTGATTATGTAAACCAATAATATCGCCAGAAACCGCCTCGTCTAGAAGCTCGCGATCACCAGCAAGAAAACTCACCGCATCGGCAATTTTAATATCCTTACCAATACGCACATGACGCATTTTCATGCCCTTGCGATAGGTACCAGAGCAAACCCGCATAAAGGCAATACGGTCACGGTGCTTTGGATCCATATTCGCCTGTATTTTAAAGATAAAGCCGGCAAAGGCGTCTTCTTTAGCATCAACTTCGCGCTGATCCGTCTCTCGATTCAAGGGCGCTGGCGCCCAATCTACAAAGCCGTCCAACATTTCCCGAACACCAAAATTAGACAATGCGGTACCAAAAAAGACCGGCGTGAGCTTGCCCATTAAATAATCCTCAAGATTAAATTCGTGGCTAGCACCGCGCACCAAATCAATTTCTTCAAGATAGTTTTCATATTCATCATCGAGCAGCTTTTTAGCCTCAGCACTTTCCAAACCCTGGATTTGGATATCCGCCGCGATTACCGAACCCTTACCGGGCTCAAACACATGAATAACATCGGTGTACAAATTGTATACACCTTTAAAATCACGCCCCATACCGATCGGCCAGTTAATCGGCGCAGCGGCGATACCTAGAACACTCTCGACCTCGTCAAGTAATTCAATGGGATCGCGAATATCCCTATCCATTTTATTAATAAAGCTGAGGATCGGCGTGTCGCGCAAACGGCAGACATTCATTAGCTTGATAGTACGATCTTCGACGCCTTTAGCACCGTCAATAATCATTAACGCGGAATCAACCGCCGTCAGAGTACGATATGTATCTTCCGAGAAGTCTTCGTGGCCAGGTGTATCTAACAAGTTAACAATACGGTCTTTATACGGAAACTGCATAACTGAGGAAGTGACCGAAATACCCCGTTCTTTCTCCAGGCTCATCCAGTCAGAAGTCGCCGCTCGGTCATTTTTCTTTCCTTTAACCGTTCCCGCCACCTGAATCAACTGCCCAAGCAGGATCAACTTTTCAGTTATCGTCGTTTTACCGGCATCGGGGTGGGAGATAATCGCAAAGGTTCGGCGCTTAGCGATTTCCTTCTTTAAATGTGGATTCAACATCTGTATGGGTCTTTTGGCCTGAGGATTTCTAATAACGCTCGACGATATTCCTGCCAGAGCAAACACGATGCGCGAGTTTAAATGACTTGGCGCTTATTTTCACTGCAATTAGTCACGACCCCACCAATCCTTTCTACGCATTGATCGACACCAAACCCGCGTCGTAACTGGTATTGCGCCCTATTCACACACTTCAAGTCTGGCGCCAAAGCCCCTTATCCAGTAAGCTGCACGCCCGCTGTCACCATGGCAACGACCATCACGCCGCGACATGCGACACTATTGAGAAGATCATTTTATGAGTTTTACCTCCCTGGGCTTATCTGCCCCGATTTTGGCCGCGGTGGCCGAGCAAGGTTACGACACACCATCTCCAATCCAAGCCCAAGCCATTCCCGCCGTTTTAGAGGGCCGAGATGTTATGGCAGCGGCACAAACCGGCACCGGCAAAACCGCCGGATTTACACTGCCGATTCTGGAACTATTGTCACGCGGCGAGCGCGCGCAGGCCAACCAAGCCCGGGTATTGATTCTTACCCCTACCCGCGAGTTAGCGGCGCAGGTTGGTGAGAGTGTTGCAACCTACGGAAAGCATTTACCACTGCGTTCAGCTGTGGTGTTTGGTGGCGTTAAAATTAACCCGCAAATGATCAAACTGCGCCGTGGCGTGGACGTACTCGTTGCCACCCCCGGCCGCCTACTGGATTTATACAATCAAAACGCCGTCAAATTTAAACAATTAGAAATTTTAGTCTTGGACGAAGCCGACCGCATGCTGGACATGGGCTTTATTCATGACATTCGCAAGATCCTCGCCGTATTACCAAAGCAGCGTCAGAACCTCATGTTCTCCGCGACCTTCTCTGGTGATATTCGCGAATTGGCCAAGGGCATAGTCAACAATCCAGTAGAGATTTCGGTCAGTCCTGAAAACACGACCGCGAAAAGCGTGACCCAATGTATTTATCCGGTAGATAAAAGCCAAAAGCCGGGTCTGCTAACCCACTTAATACATAGCAACGATTGGCAACAGGTGCTTATATTCTCAAAAACCAAGCATGGCGCTAACCGATTAGCTGCGCACTTAGAGAAAGCCGGTATCGGCGCTGCTGCGATTCATGGCAACAAAAGCCAAGGCGCACGCACTAAAGCCCTTGCCGATTTTAAAAGCGGTGCGGTTCGGGCATTGGTAGCTACCGATATTGCCGCACGCGGTTTGGATATCGATCAGCTTCCACAGGTGGTCAATTTCGACCTACCCAATGTGCCAGAGGACTATGTTCACCGTATTGGCCGCACAGGCCGCGCGGGTGCAACAGGCAGCGCCATATCACTGGTATGCTCAGACGACTTCAAATTATTAGCGGATATTGAACGTTTGATTCAAGAGCTGTTGCCACGCGAAACCGTAGCGGGATTCGAACCGACCCACCCGCTACCGGAGTCACGCCTTAATCAACGTCCTTCACGCAAGCCTCGACCGAACCATAGCGAACACCGCGACGGTCAGCGCCCTGCGGGCAACCCCGCTAATCGTAGTAACAGAAATAGTCGCCCCAGTGGTAACCGCAGTAGCGCGGGCAATAGAGCGCGGAGCGCACCCAAGGTGTCATAAGCTTTTCAAAATACCATGCGTGAAATATCACTTAGCGGTAAATCACGCATGCCTTATTTATAGAAACATCTGCACGCAAGCTGTCGCACTTTCTATTCAAATTTCATTAAATCCCTTTCAGACAACAACAGACGCCACTAAAATGCCTATCGGAAAATCGACATATTCGCTGTTTAGGTATTTACACCATGCTTGAAAGAGTTTTTGAACGTATCTTGTACTCAGCCCGCTGGGTACTCGCGCCCATTTATCTTGGTCTAAGCTTTGCGTTATTAGCGCTAGCCATCAAATTTTTCCAGGAGCTATTTCACGTTCTCCCCCATATATTCGAAACATCTGAGATGGACTTAGTGCTGCTAGTTCTCTCTCTCATCGATATATCGTTAGTGGGAGGGCTACTTGTAATGGTGATGTTTTCGGGCTACGAAAACTTCGTTTCACAGATCGATTTAGACGATACCGACCATAAACTTAACTGGCTTGGAAAACTTGATACCGGCAGCCTTAAAAATAAAGTTGCCGCCTCTATCGTTGCGATTTCGTCTATTCACTTATTAAAAGTATTTATGAATGCAGATAAAATCGAAAACGAAAAACTGATGTGGTATGTATTGATTCATTTAACTTTTGTGATTTCCGCCTTTGCAATGGGTATCTTAGACAAACTAACTAGACATAATCACTGAGCAAAATTTAGACCCGCTCACCACTCAATATCTGCGAGTTCGGCATTTTGGGTCAACATAGTTTTGGGCCCATCGAAATGCTCATAAAACCGCAAATGGGCCGCGTGCGAAAATTCATCATCGCGGCCAACATACTGCGCAATCCAGCCAAGCAGCATATCTAAATTTTCATCCTGGGCCGCTTTTGAAATGTACTTATGCGGCTCCCAGGGTCGCGCTTGCGCATTGGCAATACACGCTTCCACCGGCAGATTCATAAATATAATTTGATCGGCGTCTTCAGAGACCAGCCCTAGAAGGTCCGTGTAACACCCTTCGATTACCCAGCCACCAATCGCCGCGTCGCTACGGATAAACATCTGTAGATGAGTATTTGCGTCAGCAAGCGGCGCCCGCTGGGGTGGTGAAGTCGGTAACCAAGCGAGCGTATCTAAATCGAGATGGGCAAGGCCGCGGCTATCTGCCAAGGCGCACGCCAAGGTTGACTTTCCTGAACCGGAGTTACCAAATATAAGGATTTTGTTTGACGACATCATTCACCCTCCTTCGAACGTATCGCTTTTCTTTTTAAACTGCGGAGTGCCATCAACACGACGTTTGAAGGCATTCCGCAATGACAGACTAGCCCCGTATACGGCGCACGCGGAAATTACGTCCCTTTAACTTACCTTCGCTTAGCTTACGAAGACCATCGGCTACAACATCATTGCGCACTGCAACGTAGGCGGTATTGTCAAAAACATGGATCTTACCCACGTCGGTACCTGCTATACCATTTTCTCCGGTCAGCGCACCGACGATATCGCCAGGGCGAATTTTCTGCTTTTTGCCACCGTCAATTTGCAAACAAGCCATCGGTGGCTTGAAGGTCGGCTTATCGAGATGATTGATATCAGGTAAGGCTTCAGGAACCACTTTATTACCGCGCATTTCTTCAATACGAGCAATTTTGGCGCTTTCGCGATCCGTATACAGACTACACGCAATGCCTTTTCCACCAGCGCGGCCAGTACGACCAATACGATGAATATGTACTTCGGCATCGCGAGCGATATGGTAATTGATGACCGCGTCTAAGGCGTCGATATCCAAGCCCCGCGCAGCGACATCCGTCGCAACCAACACAGACACACTTTTATTAGCAAAGCGCACTAGTGTCTGGTCACGCATCTTTTGATCAAGGTCGCCGTGCAATGCCTGAACACTGAAACCAGCCTCTCGCAAATCGTCACAGACTTGCTGGGTTTCGTGGCGAGTATTACAGAAGATGACCGTTGAGTCGGGACGGTATCTCAACAGCAGCAACTTAACCGCGACAATACGTTGGGTATTATCAGCCACTTTAAAAAAATGCTGGGCGATGCTGTCGTTATCGTGGGTAGATTCCACTTTTACTAGCAAGGGCCGCTGCATGATACGCATCGCAACATCCTGAATTTCATCAGGATAAGTCGCACTAAACAGTAGGCTTTGCCGTTCTTTGGGTATATACCCAATGATGGTATCTAGCGAGTCTTGAAAACCCATTTCTAACATGCGATCCGCTTCGTCTAATACCAGCGTATTCACATTATCGAGTTTTAAGGTGCCTTTACGGACGTGTTCTTCTATTCGACCAGGCGTTCCCACGACGATATGCGCGCCGTGCTCTAAAGAGCCAATTTGCGGCCCAAATGGCATACCGCCACATAAGGTCAGAATTTTAATGTTGTGGATGGTACGCGCTAATTTGCGTAACTCCTTGGCCACTTGGTCTGCCAACTCACGGGTTGGGCACAGCACCAAAGACTGCACGCAGAAGCGTTTAACGTCTAACTTTTGTAATTGGGTCAATCCGAACACGGCGGTTTTACCTGAGCCGGTTTTCCCCTGTGCAATCACATCTTTGCCATGCAAGGTGTGCGGCAAGGCCTTGGCCTGAATGGGGGTCATCTCGGTATAACCTAAGGAGATCAGGTTTTCTAATAATGCCGGATTTAACGGAAGGGTGGAGAATTCTAGCTGACTCACGGTGTTTTTCCTGTAGTACCGCCAGAATGAATACGCGGCGGTGGCGCAATGTACGCAAAAATAAATAGTGTTGCTGAAAAGAAAAAAGGGCAAGACCCGTAGGTCCTGCCCCTTTAGCATTCAATCCACAAGGGTTTGAAGCTGGCTGGAACCCGAAGGCCCAGCCCATAGCAAATTACAGTGCTACGATGTTCTCTGCTTGAGGACCTTTTTGTCCTTGAGTAACAGTGAACTGTACGCGCTGGCCTTCAACCAAAGTTTTGAAGCCTGAACCAGAGATAGCGCTGAAGTGAGCGAAAACGTCTGGGCCAGATTCTTGCTCGATGAAGCCAAAGCCTTTAGATTCGTTGAACCATTTTACTGTGCCAGTAGTAGTAGACATAATTTTAATCCTGAAATATTCAAAGGTAATTTTGATCTAAAATAAGATCGGTTAGGCTGGAAGTGATTCTATTACTTATGAAGTACAGGACGAAAACTACAGACAGGACTTCGAAATGGTGTACATAAATATAGGTCGAACTTTCTAGCTGCACTGAGTATATAGACATTTCCATGCTTGTCTACCCCCTATTGCTACCAAATCCCTGTGTAATACCCTTATAAATGCAGGACTTACACAGAGCAACGCGCCTGAGCGTTAGCACTGCAGGCGACATTCAGCTAGAGACTCCTCGTCCAGATAAGTGATCGTGGCGGTATTAAAATTGAGATCAACAAACAAATGGCAGTAATATTCCCCATGCCGCCAGGCCATTGATACACTGGAGTCATTGGAATATCCCAGCTCAAAATGACCATCAAAGGCTGGGTAATTGCTTCTAAATCGCATCAATGACAGCAATCGCTGCACAACCGGTTGCTCAACCGCCTCGTCGATTTCATCCATACTGTAGAAATGGCGATTGATGTCTCGCAACTCTCCAGTGGCCTCCATCAACTCATTGTCGTTACACCCAGCCAACAAACCCACGTAATACACCTGCGGAATCCCCGGCGTAAAAAACTGGATAGCGCGCGCGGCTAAATAAGCATCATCATTGCGCATCAACGCGTCATAAAACGTACACGTTAATTGGTAAATTGCGCCAACACTGTGAATATTGGCAGCCGAGCGCCGTAATATCGGGTCGGCGCTGCGACTGGAAATATTATCAATAAGCGCGCGGATTTTTTCCTCGGGTAAGACCCCTTCCACGTCAGGAATACAAATACCGTCGTGGGTATCCAAAACGGTGACCATATTGCGGGGACACATGCGCAGCCAATTTTTAAGATAGACACTATTGGCGTCTAATAAAGAAAACAATAAAAGCGGCGGCAACGCAAAGCCATAGGGATGCATATTTCGACGACTGATGGCGTACTGATAGCTACTGTGGTCATGAACTTCAGGCAAAACCTCGGCGCCGTGTAGTTGCGCCACGCCGTTTATCCAATCTAAGTTTCGATAAACATCTGGCTCAACAAGAAAGCAGCTCGTACCAATACGCTTGGTGGTATACCCAAAGGCATCAAGCCTAAACAACTTCACACCTCGCTGGGCGAGAAAGCCAATATAGTTTTCCATCAGCTGGTAGGTCAGCTCAGACTCATAATTTAAGTCGATCTGATGTTCGGTGAAGGTACACCACACTCGACCAGTGCTTCCGTCGGCAAAGTTTACCCGACGGAATGGCTCTTTTTCTTTGCGGATATGAATTTTCGCTAAATCGTCTGGGGTTATGTCACCGAACTTTTCGACGTGAACAAATAAGTCTGAGTATTCAGATTCGTAGCCCTTGGCGACAAAGTCCTTAAACTCTTCCGACTCATCAGAAATATGGTTAACAGTCACATCACAGCAAAGATCGTATTTTGAAGAAATACGTTCAATATCTTCCCAGTCACCGTAGGCAGGATCGACTTCTTTATGAGTAAGCGGGGAAAATCCCGCGTCAGCATTTGAAGGAAAAAACGGCAGAATATGGACACCACCGATTGCATTTGAAAAGTGCCGTTCAATGACGGTATGTAAATCTTTGAGGTTATTACCAAGACGATTGGGATAGCAAATCATCTGCACAGCATTGCGCAAGGCCATAGGACGGCTCCGGTCTGTGAGTGATAGTTAACCATAACCATTGCTCGGCAAGCATGCAAATCAGGACGGTACATCTTGAGCAAAAATCGATATATTCTCGTCATTAACAAACAATAAGACGTATAAACAACCTGTTAAATGATAATCAAGCCGATATTGCTTTAGTCAAAACTCACCCAGCCAAACATATAAATTTTAGGCGGCACGAACAAAGCGTTGACGATACTCCCGCGGCGTCATCTGACAATAACGTTTGAACAATCGCCTAAATGCGCTTTCATCTTGATATCCGCAGCGTTGCACTATTTCTGAAAATCGCAACTGTGTGGTTTCCAATAAAATTTTGCTGCGCTCTATTCTAAGCTTTTGAGTTAAACCCTGCGGAGATTCCCCAATCGCGCTTTGAAAACGACGTATTAAGGTACGGGGACTCACGGCCATACTCGCCGCTAAATCTTCTATTTTAAAGTCGCGCGCCAAATTCGAGCGAATCCATTGCTCAGATTTATTAACCAGATCATCACTGCTATCGAATAATGACAAAATGGCATAGGGCGCCTGTGTATGACGCTGGCTATCCAGCATCATATATTTAGCCAGCAATCGCGCAAAAGGTTTACCGGCATACTTCTCAATTACACTAAGACCAACATCAAAAAATGAACTAGAGCCCGCGCCACTTAAAACATTGCCGGAGTATACGCATATAGCATCGGTATCTACTTGAATAGTGGGATAACGCCTTTGCATCTCGCTCTGCAACCACCACGCCGTCGTCGCTCGACCACCCTCTAACAACCCAGCCTCGGCAAGCGCAAAACTGCCACTGCAATTTGTGGCAATCAACTCCAAGTCCCGACCATACTCTCGCAGCCAATCAACATGCTCACCCCAACGCAATATATTTTCAGACACGCTAGCCGCCTTGGGAATCATAAAACCCGGGCTAAATAGCGTGTCACCAGAGCGAACTTCCTCGACGCTGCCATCGACATCCATACGACATCCATTAGCGCACTCTATCGACCGTCCATCTAAAGACACAAAACGCACATCAAATAATGGTGCTGCGCTTTTCGCTGTGTTTTTAGCAATCATATTCGCGACCATGAACAAATCACGAGTACCAACTAGGCCACCAGCCATAGCACCATCCACCGCCAGAATGAACACTCGCCGACTCATCACACCTCTCCTAACCTGTAATTTTGGCAATATAAGTGCCATATACGCCAATATACCCTTAAATCAGCTAGCGACAAGCAGAAAAACTCAAATGGCGTATATAACACTTTATATGTCATATAAGACACTGTAGCAGACATAAATCCCCACCTAAACTAGCCCCAAGGAATGCGACAGGAGATTGTCACCATGAAAACGCAAACTAGAAGACGCTTCTTAATCAGCCTCGGCGTAACACTTGGCGTCGCAAGCTTGGGGCTAAACGGGTGCAGCAGCATAGAACCGCAACCATTTAGCATAGGCGTGGTAGTTAAAGCACCCAAGGGTTGCCAGGAGCTGTTAGCAAAAGACAAACGGGGGGATTGCTAGAATGAGCGACTTAAAAAGTGAGCTGCAATATATCCATAGAACCGTGAGCAAACACTTCGTACAAACAAATGACATCGGCGAGAGCTGGGACATGCCACCACCAGGATACAACGGCCATCAGTGGCTACGCGACGACTGCGATGGTTTTTGTCTAGCTTGTAGAGTTCTACTTAGAGATATGGGTATAGCAAGCCGACTAGTTTACTGCGAACTTGGCCGCAGCGGCCACCTAGTGGTTGAAGTGCAGGGCTGGATATTAGACTTGCGCCAACGCAGTGTGGTAGCAAATACATTGCTACCACACTACCGCTGGCTCCGAATCTCCGGTTACGAGGCGGGTGATCCATGGCGAGAGATTATTAACGATGAAGCTACATTAACATTAACGATGGCGTCGCTAGGTTAATAATTATTGAGCATAATTTAGCCCTAACTAAAACATGCCATTTCTAAATGCCGCAGGTAAGACATGGCGTCGCTGAAAATTGAATCACGGATATCGCCCGTAACAAGCTTCCGAAACGATAAATCAATTCTAAACGCTCCACTCTCTTGGCCACAAAAGAAAACTTCTAATGCAATTAAAGTGCTTTCAAATACTCTTTAATGGCACGCCGCTCAACCTCAGTCAGCACGCGAGTGAACTCATGGCCGCCATTGCCCTGACTATAAAATGTTGAATTATAAATTTTGCACTCGTCAATCTACTGGTCAGTCACGATAGGAATATTGATAGGCGTAATATTCGCGGCAATACCCTCCAACAATAGCGAATCCAGATAGCCCCCATCATTCACACAACCGGAGAGTAAGCACTATGGCAACTTGCACAAGACCCCCTTTCGCCTATCGTATTTTCTGCATGGTGAAATCACCCCTGCGTATCAGCGGGAATGTGCCGTCGCAATGATTGCGTACTTAGAACGTATATTGCATTACAAGAATCATAGCCAGTGTCCACTCACACTCTGGCGAGCAAATGAGCGCCCGCAGTGGGCGCGAACAGCCAAGCTAAGCAACCCTAGAGGGCACCTCGCTCAACGGAGATGCTTTTCGGGCGCTGCGGCAAGCGTCGACAGCACTCATAAACTCTTCTCCCCACACATTTATGTCGTTGTGACGCACCACCTCGTAGGCTTCACGCATTCTACTGCGCGCCTCTTCACGGTTGAGAGTAAGCGCTAAATAACAAGTTTTAACTAACTCATTGCGGTCATGGGGATTGGCCAAAATTGGTCCGCGTAATTCGGCAGCCGCACCAGCGAATTCGGACAACACTAATACGCCCGATCCGTCAGTCATACCTTGAGTAGCGATATATTCCTTGGCGACCAAATTGAGTCCGTCTCGCAGCGGCGTTATCCACATAACATCCGCCATGCTGTAGTAGGCAACTAACTCGGCAAACGGGAGACTGCGGAAGAAGAACTGCAAAGGCGTCCAGCCTACTTTAGCAAATCGGCCATTGATGCGACCCACCGCCTGCTCGATCTGATGCTGTAAATCGCGATAGATGGTCATTTCACTTGCCGCAGGCACACAGACCATCATGAGGGTGACTTTGTCGTGCAAATCAGGGTATTCGTTTAAAAGACGCTCGTAGGCCTCAAGCTGCTCTAATATCCCCTTGGTGTAATCGAGCCTACCCACCGACAAAATCATTCGAGTACCCTGTAGTTCTTCTCTCAACTCCTCCATGCGTCGCTGAACTTTTGCATCACTCAAGGCATTTTCTACCCGCTTCAAATCCAAGCCAACAGGATGCGCACCCAAACAAATACGGCGATCATTAACCTTTATTTCGGTGGTCATTTCATCAAGCCCGACAGCGCATCCGTAGGTGAAAAAGCGCGGCGCACAATTCATTTTCGCGGTGACTTCCAGCGGTGTCACGCCCCTAGCTACGTCAACAAAATTCTCGGACTGGCGCGGAATATGAAAGCCAATATAGTCACACTGTAAAAGGCTACCGATAATATCTCGGCGCCAAGGAATAACGTTAAACACGTCGGCTGAAGGAAAATAGGTGTGATGGAAAAAGGCGATGACCACGTCTGGGCGAATCTCGCGTAAAAACGCGGGCACCATCCACAAATTATAATCGTGTATCCAAACCGTCGCGCCCTCGGCCGCTTCGGCAGCGGCCGCTTCGGCAAAGCGTCGATTCACATCCATAAACACTTGCCAATGATCCTCTCTAAACGTAGCCCGCTCCCAAAACGTGTGCAAAGTAGGCCAAAACGCCTCTTTAGAGAATTTCTTATAAAAGATATCTACATCATTTTTACTGAGCGCCACACGGGACGCGACAAGATTGGGGTACTGCACCGTGTCCACTTCTGTATGGGTTTCAAATTTCCCATCACCAGGCTCATGAACAGACCACGCCACCCATGACCCCGCTCGACCATCGGCAAAAAAGCTCATTAAGGTCGGAATAATGCCGTTTGGCGAGGTCGGCTTACGACGGGTAGTCACGCCATTCTCACGAGTTTCTTCATACGGCAGGCGGTGATACACAATCACCAGATCAGACTTTCCCGGCACCGCTACATCGCGCTGCTCTGCCTCCATTCCCGCCATACCAAGAAAACCAAAATGTTCAAAGGCCTGCAAAATACCACCGCAGCCCGGATGTTCCGCATGATAAACCCGGGCACGATTTTCTGTCCCTTTCAACAAAGCGGGTTCAGAATCGCCGACACAAACACCGATAAAACCATGCTCATACATCGACAGATCATTTAAGGTATCACCGGCAACCAAGACATTTTCATCGCCAATAGCTAGATGCTCAACTAGACCACGAAGAGTCGAGCCCTTATTTACACCTTTAGGCAAAATATCTAAATACAGGTCGGCGGAATACAACAAGTCGCAATCAAGCTCGCGTACAGCCTCCTCCAGATCAAGGCTTACTGCCTCTGCACCACAAAAGAAAGAGCAGCGACGTTCCTGTGGAACATCTTGACGCTGTAAATCGGGTATGTGTGCTACCGCCTGTTCAACCACGTGTTCACCTGGCCAACGTCGATCTATTTCACCTTGCAGTGGCTGAATAGATTGCTGTGTATGACCATCCACCACTGTGCAACCGACATCGCAAATAATGTAATCAGGCGCGGGGATAGTGGGGTCAGAAAGCAGTGGCAGCACGGACTCAAGACCGCGACCGGTCACAAAGGCCAGCTTAATTTCGGGATGCGCCGCTATCAGTTGATAGAGCTTTAGTCGTTGATCACTGTCACCAGCGAGAAATGTACCGTCTAAATCTGTTGCTAAAAGCATTATAGATACCTGCGTTTGAACGCAGAGCCCAGCTCCCACCAGACTCCGGGTGCTGTTATAAAAAATTCATAACACCAACATACTACACAGCAAAATCACATAAAGATTGGAATATATTTTGCCGCACTTACTTTTCATATTGTCAAACATGCAGGTATTGTGCCGTCCAAAGGTCAAAAAAACCTTCAAATAAAGCTAAAAGTACCGCCGTACGGGACGATAATAAGTTTTAAAATAAATGAAATTTTATCAAAAAATATAATTTCCCTATTTTTTTGACTGCAAATGCAGCGAATAATTGTAAATCGCACCAAATCTTACCACTCAAGGATTTTTTTAAAAAAATTATTAAAAGTAAATTTGCTACAACGCAAAAGCTGTGCCACAGTAAAAACGTAATGTCTAATTATTGGTTGAACACAATGTCTGCCGCGCAAACTCTGCGCCGCGACTTACACGCCCACCCCGAGCCTGGCTGGCAAGAGGTTCGCACTGCTGAAACGGTGCGTAATACCCTCACTCAGCTAGCCATACCTTGGCGCAAATGCGCGGGGACTGGGACTATAGCCACTCTGCAGCCGAAGACAATTTCACCTGGCGCAAAACATATTGCCCTGCGTGGTGATATCGATGCCCTTCCTATTGTTGAGCAAACCGGCAAAACATGGTCATCAACAAAACCTGGTTGCATGCACGCATGCGGCCATGACGGGCACACTGCCACCCTGTTAGCTACCGCGCAGTGGTTAAAACATAATGAACAAAGTCTATCGATGCCGGTCACATTATTATTCCAACCAGCAGAAGAAGGCGGACACGGCGCGCGTGAAATGATTAATGAAGGCGCATTAGACGGCATCAACGAAATTTACGGATGGCATAATTGGCCATCGATACCGTTCGGGAAACTTGTTTGCCCCAACGATATTGTCATGTGTGGCAATGGCACGTTCACCATTACGGTGAATGGCAAAGGCGGTCACGCTAGCCAACCAGAACTGTGCCGCGACCCCGTGTTAGCCGCCAGCGCTATTACCCTTGCACTACAGCAAATTGTTAGCCGCAGAATAGCGCCACAACAAGCAGCTGTAATTAGCGTCACGTCGTTTCTGGCAGATAGCGGCCCAACAATTATTCCCCAACAAGCCGTATTAAGTGGCAGTATTAGAGTTCCTGATCAAGCCACCCGCGACCAAATCAATACACTTATCACCGAGGTAAGTCAGCAAACTGCACAAAGCTACGGTGTTGAATGTGATGTTGAGATAACGCCGCGCTACCATCCAACCATCAATCACCCCGCGCAAGCTCAGCACGTTCGCACGCTTTGGCAAGAATCCTTTGGTGCCGAGGCCATTGAACACAATACTCGCACGCCCATTATGGCATCTGAAGATTTTAGTTATTACTTGCGTGAAATTCCCGGCGCATTTGCGCTTATCGGTGCGAACGATGGCGAAGAGCATCATCAAGTGCCTTGTCACAGTCCGCACTACGATTTTAATGACAAGTTAATCCCCTTAGTGAGCAATTTATTTTCTCGCCTGTGTGGCGTTACAACACCAGAAAACCCCGCACAACAAACCATCTGAAAATAGCACCGTCGAGTCAGTGGCGGACCTTATTGATAAGAAGGAGTTCCTATGAGTATTTTTGAACAACGTGAATCCGACATCCGCGCCTATTGCCGGGTTTATCCTGTGGTATTTGACAAAGCCAGCAATGCACGCCAAACCGACGAAGACGGCAAACAGTATATCGATTTTTTCGCCGGTGCCGGCGTTTTAAACTTCGGACACAACAATCCGCGCATGAAAAAAGCCATGATCCAATACTTAGAATCAGATGGTGTTACCCACACTCTAGACATGCACTCCACGGCAAAGCGCGCCTTTATGGAACGGTTTGTAAAAACCATCCTTGAACCCCGCAACATGAGCCACAAGATGCAATTTATGGGTCCAACGGGCACCAATGCGGTTGAAGCCGCACTCAAAATTGCGCGGCGTGCAACAGGTAGACAAGAAATTGCGGCCTTCACCCATGGTTTCCACGGCATGACACTAGGCTCCTTAGCTTGTACTGCCAATGCCTACTTTCGCGGTGCGGCGGGAGTACCACTCAATCACGTTTCGCATCATAAATTTGGATGCACTGAATATCTCGAGCAGCTAACTGCATTTTATGCCGATGCCTCTAGTGGTATCGCACCACCTGCGGCCTTTTTAGTCGAGACTATACAGGCCGAGGGCGGCGTCAACGTAGCTAGTAAAGAGTGGCTACACGCATTAGCGAAACTCGCGAAAGATGTTGGCGCACTGTTAATTATTGATGATATACAAGTCGGTTGCGGACGCACTGGCTCATACTTTAGTTTCGACAATATGGATCTCGATCCTGACATCGTCTGCCTCGCCAAGGGCGTTGGTGGAATGGGCACTCCGATGGCACTGAACCTCGTCAAGCCCGAAATTGATAAACATTGGTCTCCCGGCGAACACACAGGCACGTTCAGAGGTCAATCTCTGTCCTTTATAGCGGGTTCAGAAGCCTTAAGTTATTTTGAAGATGATCAACTGATGACCGAGGTCGGTGAAAAAGCCGAACGCATGGCGCGGGCACTTGCACCGCTAGAGAAAAATTTCGATGCCGTTGCCGTTCGCGGTACGGGCATGATACTCGGCTTAGATGTAGGTAATGGCGAGAACGCCAGAGCCATAGTAGACAGCTGTTTTGACGCAGGCCTGCTTATCGCAAGCTGCGGCACCGGCGGCCGTGTGGTTAAACTGATTCCACCGCTGACTATTCCAGATGATGATCTCGAGCAAGGCTTAGATATTTTGGTGCGTAAAACCACTAAAGTTATGGAGGCTACCGCATGATCGCTCGCGATGACATGACTTTTCCGTTTGAAGAATATCAGAGCAGACTATCGGGCTTACGACAGCGTATTGCTGACCGACGCTTAGATGCCGTGGTGATTTCAGACCCTGAGAACATCATGTATCTGACGGACTACCAAACTACCGGTTACTCGTTTTTTCAAGCTTTAGTTGTACCGTTAGACGATGAGCCTTTCATGATTACTCGTGCGCTTGAGGAATCAAACATCATCGCCCGCACCTGGGTAGAGCGGACACGCCCCTATCCCGATACTGGCGATGCAATACAAATGTTGGTAGATGCTCTGCGGGAATTTGGACTTTCTGATAAACGTATCGGCTACGAACGAAATAGCTATTTCTTCCCAGCCTACCAACAGGACCGCATTCACACCACGCTCACAGAAGCAAAGCTACTCGACTGCTTTGGTATTGTGGAGCAGGGCCGTATCTGCAAATCTCCGGCAGAAATTCAATTAATGCGCAAAGCCGCGTTCGCTACTGAAGCGGGCATGCGAGCCGGTATAGATGCTTGCCAAGCAGGTGTAACAGAAAATGAAATAGGCGCCGCCATCAGTGCCGCTATGTTCTGTGCCGGCGGCGAACCACCTGCGGTTATGCCCTACGTCACCTCGGGGCCGCGCACCATGATTGGCCATGCCACGTGGGAAGGCCGAACCGTGCTACCGGGAGAACATATCTTTTTAGAAGTCGGTGGCTGCTATCGCCGTTACCACACCGCGATGATGCGTACCGTAGTACTCGGTGAACTAAGCAGCTCAATGCATCACGCGCAGGAGAAAATGAAGCATGCACTGCAAGCGGTGCGCGAAAAAGTACAACCCGGAATGACGGTGTCTGACGCAGATAATTTGGTGCGTAATATTATTTCTGACAACGATTGCGGTGCCCGACTCATTACCCGCTCCGGTTACTCTATTGGTATCGCGTTTCCGCCGAGCTGGGACGAGGGTTATATCGTCAGCCTCAAGCAGGGCGAATCCACCGTACTGCAACCTGGTATGACCTTCCATATCATTCCATGGATGTGGGGCGTTGATGGTGACAAAACCTGCGGTATCTCAGACACGATTTACATCACCGATGACGGCTGCGAATCCTTTTTTACCATGGACAAAGATTTCACCGTAAAACCCAATCAGCCCGAACCCGCACTGCTGGAATTTGACGAGGCCCGAAAAAACAAACGAGAAAAAGCCGACGCCAGTAGTCTCGACAAAAACAAAGCAAAAAGCGGCGATTAATTATTTTATTCCAGCGTAAAACGCCGAGAGAGTCCACGCCAGGCGTTCGACGCCCGATCAAAATGACAACGAGGTAGCCATGCTGACATCGACAAACCCATGCACCGGTAAAATTCTTGCCGAATATCCAACTCTCAACAATGCCGAACTCCACGAGCGTATTGGCGACGCCTACCGCGCCGCCGACCAATGGCAGGCCCTGAGCTTTGATGAACGCGCACAAACACTTAGGGCAGTGGCAGCAGAACTACGTAAGCAAAAAAGTACTCTGGCAGAATTAATGGCCCTTGAAATGGGGAAACCGATAAAAGAAGGTGGCCCTGAAGTCGAAAAAGCCGCCGGCTGCGCCGAGTATTACGCCGACCACGCTGCTGAACACCTAGCAGCTCAAACATTGCCTTCTGACGCGAGTAATAGCTATGTTTGCCACCAACCGCTAGGCACCCTACTGGGCATTTTGCCTTGGAATGCTCCGCTGTGGTTGGCTTTTCGCTACTTGGCTCCGGCGCTGATGGCTGGCAATACCTGCGTAATGAAACACGACCCCAATGTACCCGGCTGCGCTATTGCCATCGCAAAAATATTCGCCGACGCGGGCGCCCCCGAAAACATCGTCGTCAACCTACCTATTGGCAATGACACTATCGAAACCGCAATACGCGACCCTCGCATCGCGGCTGTATCGTTTACCGGCTCAGGGAATGCTGGCCGTATTGTTGCCGCTGTTGCCGGTTCGGAAATTAAACCCACGGTACTTGAGCTGGGTGGCTCCGACCCATGCATTGTTCTCGCCGATGCAGACCTAGAGACCGCCGCTGATATTGCCACCCTGTCTAGAATGATCAACGCAGGCCAATCTTGTATCGCCGCAAAACGCATTATTGTCGAAGACGCGGTATACGACGTCTTCGTCGAGAAATTGCAAACTCGTATGGCCAAATTTAAATCCGGTGACCCACTGCTGGCTGACACCGATGTAGGCCCGATAGCCCGCGACGATCTCCGCCAGAATCTACATAGACAGGTCACCGAAACCATTAAGGCCGGCGCCAAATGTCTGCTAGGTGGCGAGCTAAATGACGGTGCAGGATTCTTCTACCCGCCGACCTTGCTTATCGACGTGACCGAAGGTATGTGCGCATTTAAAGAGGAAACCTTCGGGCCGGTCATGGTGGTAATACGTGCCGCAGACGTTGAAGAAGCGGTACAACTGGCCAATGAAACACCCTACGGCCTAGGTGCTGCTGTTTGGACTAGCAATTCAGAACTAGCCACCAATATCGCCAACCGTTTAGAAGCGGGACAAGTTGCCATCAACGGCATCGTTAAAACCGATTCGCGTCTACCAAGCGGTGGCATAAAGGGATCGGGCTACGGCCGTGAACTAGGACCACACGGCATTAGAGAATTTGTGAATTCAAAACAAATTTGGGTAAAGTAAGAATTCCAAGCCAAAGTTTTGAATAATTTCTATCAACAAGTATAACTCGTCGATGGCGGGCGTTAACATTATGAGTGTACTAAATAGCACGAATTAGCCCGCCCTCTTTCACGAATTCATCCTTTCCAGCTCTCACATTCGACTGTGTAAAACTGGCAGCGCTCCGTATTTCTTATTAAAACAATAGTCACCAAAACATATATGCGAATCGTTACGTTCAATACCGCACTGCGTGAGCAATTTTGGAACAAAGAATAGATACTCAACATACAACAAAAATAATAATTTATGCTGGAAAATTTTACTAACACATTAAAGAGACCAAAGAATTTAACAACATAGCTCCGCCGATACCCACCACTTTGTCACAGATAAATCAGCATGCCACATAAGACGGAGAAAACCTCACTCATCCGCTAATATTTCGACTTACCCCTATATATTCTAGTTTCCAGCTCTGCTAAAAATGCACTGCGCCTGCATGCGCACCACGAATGCTTGGAGCACGTGGTAATAAAACACAGGAATATTTTAATGAAACTTGCTCATCCCCTTTTCGTAGCAACAGTGCTTACGTCCTCACTTTCTCACGCTAATACACAATGGTCTGGAGAGCTCATGCTCGGCTTTGCAGAACAAGAGTTGTCTGACTCAAATTTAAGTATTTCTGGAGATGATCGCTCCTTCGGCGCCAGACTGACTTACGCGTTCAATACTAGTTTTGCAATAGAGTTTTCGTATCAGAACTACGGTGAAGCAGAAGACACCTTCGTGGACAGCTTCGGCGACACCATTAAGGATAAATGGGAATCCGACGCATTGTCAGTAGGCATAAAAGGGTCACTCCCAATCGGCGAAGACTTCAACTTGATAGGCCGTCTAGGTATCTCAAAGTGGGACATAAAATTCACCGAAACAGATAGCGCTTTCTCAGGAGAGATCTTCTCAGCCACCGACGAAAGAAACGATATATACGCAGGTGTAGGAATTGAATTCAATATCAATGAAACTATTTTTTCGAATATTGAGTTCACTATGACAAATATGGAAACCAAATACGACATCGACAACGAAGTCAGTAATATTGCCATTTCCATAGGCAAAAAATTCTAAAACCGAGCGCGAGCAACACGACATATTCGTGTAGCTCGCTATCTCTGCACACCAGTTATAGCGGCATTTCGTCAGCCATTTCACGCAGCTTGTTCTTAGCCACTTTCTCTAAGGTCGCACGCGGAAACTCTTCAACAAAATACACGGCACGAGGCACTTTAAAGTCGGCGAGATTGGCTTTGCAATGATCGATAATTGCCTGACCAAATGCCGCTTCATCCTCTGGCGCTCCCCAACCCTTTATCACAAAGGCCACCGGCACCATATCTAACATCTCGTGGGATTTCGCAACAATCGCCACTTCACCTACGCCGCCGCCCGGCACTTGCATACACACTTCTTCCACTTGACGGGCCGATACGTTCTCGCCGCCAACTTTAAGTGCATCTTTGTCTCGGTCAGTAAAATAGAAGTTACCTTCGTCACCAACGCTGACCATATCACCGGTTTTAAACCAGCCATTGGGGGTAAAGGATTTGGCCATGGCTTCTTCGTTTTTATAGTATTCGAGGAAGATATTTACACCGCGTGTACCTTGCACCCACAACTCGCCAATTTCACCTTTTTTGCACATAGCGCCGGTTTCTGGATTCACCACCGCCAAGTGGTAGCCGGGTGTGGGCTTACCAATAGAGCCCTGCGGCCAATCACTCACGAAATCGGAACGGGTGGCGTGGGTAACGGTTTCCGTCATGCCCCAGCTTGCAAAGGGTTTGGCCTTGAGCCAGCCTTCAATTTCTTTCCAAATAATCCCCATCGGCATGACTTTTAAGCTATGGTTTTCGGGCACCGCTTGCATACCAATCGCTTTAAAGACAAAGGGAATCATTGAGCAGTGGCTAACTTGGTGCTTCTCGATAATTTCCCAGAATCGGCTGGCTGAAAACTTAGGTAGCAATACCGCCGTCGCGCCGACACCGAGAGAGCCCCAAAACGCCCAGCTTTGGCAGTTTACGTGGAAGAAGGGCAAGAAGCCCAAATATACGCTGTCAGTATTCATGCCCATGCTCTGTGAGCCCATATTGCCAGACCACAGGGCGTTGGCGTGGGTGTGTACGACCGCTTTTGGCAATGAGGTTGTGCCTGAGGTAAACATAATTCCTGCAGGTAACATAGGCTCAGCAGGGCGTTCTGGCAGCGCGGCAGCGTCGCCATACAAGCTGCTAAACGCATCTACGCCATCAGTCGACTCTTCTGCGACTTCGCCCGAATTATTATCGGTGCTAACAATCCATTTCAGACTGGTGGCGCTTTTGCGAACTTCCTCTATGAATTTTGGCTGAGTGATGGCACCCACCGCTTCGGTGTGACGGGCGAAGTATTCGATTTCACCCCCCACACTGCGGGTATTTGTGGTCACACCCACGGCGCCGATTTTGGCGCAGGCATACCATGCCAATACCATTTCAGGGCAGTTTTCCGCGTGAATCATGATTTTATCGTGCTTGCGAACACCTTTAGCGTAAAGTCCCGCAGCGATTTTGCTGGTTTCTTCGTCGAAGGCTTTATAGGTCCAGCTTTGATCTTCAGCGGAACGCGGCTCCCAAATCATAAAGGGATGGTCGGGTTTCACCCGCGCCCAATGACGGAGTCGCTGTGGAATATCCTGATCTGCAAAGTCGAATTCGGCGGCAGCCGACGCGATGTCCAAATCCATGCTCATAGCCTTTCCTCTGATTCTCATTATGGTTTTTGAAAGCATGCCGCCTTACGCTATCTGCATTGCGGGCAGCATTACCATTTAGGCATTTGATAATAGCCAAGCTGCCCAGCACCCTCTATGACATTTCCACTCATTCGAGGTGATAATGAGTGTTTCGGTCAGTCCTAGTCACTCGGGCTAAAGCGCCTTTATGCACAGTTAGATTCTGTTAGAATACCGCGCTTACGCAATGGCAGCCGCCTTGATATCTGACCCTTTAAAGAAGCCGACACCGCCCTATGACATCGCTCTCTCCGACTTTACAACTTGCCTGCGAACTCATCGAACGGCCCTCTGTAACACCAGCTGACGCCGACTGCCAGGCCATTATGATGGCGCGCCTAGAAAAAATAGGCTTCGAATGTCAGTCATTACGTTTTGGTGATGTCGATAATTTCTGGGCAGTACACGGCAGTAGCGGCCCGATATTTTGCTTTGCTGGCCATACCGATGTAGTGCCGACCGGTCCCGCTGCCAATTGGCAAACCCAGCCCTTTGAGGCAGTCATTCAAGACGGCATGTTGCGCGGTCGCGGCGCCGCCGACATGAAGGGCAGCTTGGCAGCAATGATTACCGCCTGCGAAAATTTTGTCGCAACCAATCCTGACCACAGCGGGCGCATCGCATTTTTAATTACCAGCGACGAAGAAGGCCCGGCTATTAACGGCACCATTAAAGTCGTTGAGTGGTTGGAACAGCAGAACGAGAAAATCACCTGGTGTTTGGTGGGCGAGCCATCCTCTACCGACAATGTCGGCGACGTGATAAAAAATGGCCGCCGCGGCTCGCTGGGCGCGGTGATGAAAGTGCGCGGCATTCAAGGCCACGTGGCTTACCCACATCTGGCAAGAAATCCAATTCACCTCGCAACACCGGCCTTGGCCGCACTTGCGGCTGAAGTATGGGACGAAGGCAACGACTTTTTCCCCGCAACCTCATTTCAAATTTCGAATATCAACGGCGGCACCGGCGCAACCAATGTCATCCCCGGCGAACTGGAGGTTGTTTTCAACTTCCGATTCTCTACTGAACTAACAGCGGATATATTAAAAACCCGCACTCAAGGGATACTCGATCAGTTCCAACTGGATTACAGCATTGATTGGAATTTAAGCGGTCAGCCCTTTTTAACCGCCGAAGGTCCGTTGGTCGAAGCAGCACAAACTGCTATTAAGGCGGTAACAGGCACCGACACAATTTTATCCACTGCGGGCGGCACCTCCGACGGCCGTTTTATCGCGCCGACAGGTGCGCAGGTTGTCGAGCTAGGGCCGGTTAATGCCACCATTCATAAAGTAGACGAATGCGTTAAAGCTGAGGATTTAGATAAATTATCGCTGATGTACGAAGGCATGTTAAAGGCGCTACTGCCGTAGCGCGCTGTTGAAATGCACGTTCTTCAATTGCTCTTTTTGTCCGGCGAGGCCTTACTTCGGAAAGGCCTTTAAGGGATATATATCAAAGCGTACCGCTTTTCCTGCAACTGACAACTGCGGTTTTCGCTCTGCCAAATAGGCCGCTTTAGGTGGCCGCTTCACCACCACCCGATGCTTTGCACGCTGCAAGGCTAAATCTAGTAAAGCGCCACTATCCTCATCTAAACCAACCAAGGAATGAAACAAACGCATTTCTTTTTTCGCCAGTGCCGACTTACCGGATACAGGAAACATCGGATCTAAATAAACCACGTCAGGACAGTCTTCCGCCGCTAAGCTAGTTAAATAATCCGCCGCCGCCAATTCATGTAAACGCATGCGGCTGGCAATCTCATAACACTCCTCGGAACGCTCGGCTCGGCGCAAACCGTCGGCCAGCAGTGCCGCTACCACCGGCATGCGCTCGCACATGGTGACGGTGCAGCCATTGCTGGCCATCACAAAGCTATCCCGACCAAGCCCTGCCGTCGCATCCAGCACACTAGCGCGATTGCGACTGCCGCCAACCGCCTTTATCAATAACTCCTTACCCGGATGGCGATTGCGCTGCGCCAATACAAAATCCACAGCGACCGGATGCTCGCGGTTCACCGACGACAAACCAACAACTAAGCGATCCGCCTCATAAAATACGTGCAACTGATTCACTTGCTCGCTCCAATCGTCGACCAAGGCTAAGCCCAACCGAAGCGCTAACTCTGCGCTGGCTGCACTGGTGTTTAATACGAGTGGCGATGAAGATAAGCTCACAAAAATTATGTCGGCAATGAATAAGGGCCACGATGTTAGGATATTTAACGCATCACGAACAGTCGTCAGGAATGTTTTCCTGCAAAGATAGCAGGCGAAGATAATATCCATACCAGCTATAATCCACGCCATATGACTACGACGGTACAGCAATGAAATTATTGATACGCAATTTAAACCGCACCACCACCGAAGCTGAGCTTTTAGATCTGTTTGAAGAATTTGGTAGCGTGCAGTCACTGAACTTAGTCAGAGACGAAGAGGCTAAACTATCTAAAGGGTTTGGTTTTGTTAATATGCCCAAGGCTGGCGAAGCCAAAGTAGCAATGCAAAACCTGAATGGCAAAATCATTGCTGGTTTTAAAATTCGCGTCAAAAAAGCTGAGGCTAGTGTTGTCGACACCGACAGCGATGATATTGAAGCTATCGACGATAACCACGATGAATCCTGAAGACAAAGACACAAGGCCATCGTCCCCCGGCTCTAAAGATCCTCTGCACGGCTTAACATTAGAGATGGTCATTATAAAACTAGAGGCCCAATTCGGTTGGGAAGAACTGGGACGCCGGGTAAAAATTAAGTGCTTTACCGACGACCCTAGTGTGTCATCTAGCCTAAAGTTTCTGCGGCGCACGCCGTGGGCGCGACAAAAAGTAGAAGCCCTGTATATACGCAGTCAGCGCCCCAGCCGAAAATCATAAAACCTCAGGCGCTGATGGCAGTACTGTCTTGAACTGCCATCAGTGTCACCGGCACACCGTTCAGCACGGCATTCCCCGATAGCTCATCAATATGCATTTCATCAGTAAGGTCGTTCACGCTGACTCCGGCATGGGCTTCCGCTGTTTGCCATTGCGTACCACCGAGATTATGCCCCCAACCGTGGGGAATACTAATTACGCCCGACATCATTTCATCACTAAGCTGCGCGGCTAACTCAACACTACCAACCCGCGAACTCACCCTAACCATGTCCCCTTCTGCAATTGCCAACGCCTGCGCATCAATCGGATTTATCAAGGCGGTACAGCGCGACTTGCCCTTCACCAGGCGGTGACTATTGTGAAGCCACGAATTATTGCTGCGCACATCCCGGCGACCAATAAGTAAAAACTGTTCTGGCTTCTTGTCTGGATTCAAAAATTTAGCGTCTACCCGCGCTAAATCCTTAAGAAAGAATTCTGTCTCTAAGTGGATTTTTCGGTCGCGATGATACAAACCCTTCGGCAGAGCGGGCTTGAGTGCACCCAAGTCGATACCGTGTGGTGATTTTTTGAGCTTCGCCATAGACAATCCTTTGAAGGGGTTTAAACCACCCCCATAAGGCCCCTGACGCAACAGCAACGTGAGCAGGCCAGATGGTCCAGCCCGACGAAGTAATTGCCTACTCAGCTTATCCTTGAGCCCTCGTGCTGGTTGCAGGCGATCACGCAAGCTCAGTAAAATTTCCCAATCGTGTCTCGCATCCGCCCGTCGTGGAAACAGCGCTTTGGCATAACGGGCGTTATTACGAACCGCCAAAACATTGAAAATAACGTCATAGTGCTCACGCTCAAGTGGGCTTACCGGCGGCAATATAAAATCTGCGTGGCGACTGCTTTCGTTAATATAAAAATCGATAGCAACTAGCAGGTCTAAACCTTTAAATGCGCGATCTAACTGCTCACCATTAGGCGTCGACAATACCGGATTACCGGCCATTAGCAGCATCCCCTTAATCTGCCCCTCCCCCTGCGTCGCAATCTCCTCGGCTAAAACCGCAACTGGCAGCTCACCATTAAATTCTGGCAGGCCCCGCACGCGGCTATGGAAGCGCCCCATATTTCCCTTGCCACTTTGGGCAAGAATATCAACCGCTGGTTTAGTAAACATCAAGCCGCCAACACTATCCAAACGCCCGGTTAAAATGTTAAATAACATGATGAGATACTGGCTTAAGGTGCCAAACTCCTGCACAGACACGCCTAAGCGGCCGTACATTACCGGCGCTTTAGCAGCACAAAACTCTCTCACCAAACCGCGAATGACCTCGGCGGACATGCCCGTCAAAGGAGCCACCATTTCTGGGCTATAGGCGCCGAATTTATCGGCTAAACTCATGGGCCCCTGATCAAGATGCTTCGCCAAACTGCCGGTATTAACCAGTCCCTCTGCAAACAGCACGTTTAACATGGCCAGTAAAACCAGTACGTCTGTACCTGGGCGTACAAAGTGATGCGCATCGGCCAGCTCCGCCGTCGCTGTGCGGCGAGGATCAACCACAACAACTTTGCCGCGCTTGCGAACATCTTTAAGACGTTGCTTTACGTCAGCAACGCTCATAATGCTGCCATTCGATGCCAAAGGATTGGCGCCGAACATTAAAAAGTAATCGGTATTATCGATATCCGGCACCGGAATCCGCAATTGATGACCAAATAGCTTCCACGACACAATATGGTGCGGCAGCTGATCTACCGAGGTTGCCGAAAACTTATTCTTGGTCTTTAAGGCTCGTAAGACCCCGCCGCTCATTAACAGCGACCCAGTGTTATGAACATTGGGGTTGCCAAGGTAAACGCCCAGGGAATCATTACCGTGTTCAGCCTGCAGGCTTTTGATGCGAGACGCGACCTTGTCTAATGCTTCTTCCCAAGACAACTCCCGCCACTCACCATCAACTTTCTCCATGGGTGTGCGGATTCGATCTGGATCTTCATATAAGTCTTTTAGGGCAAGCGCTTTTGGGCAGATATGACCACGGCTAAAGCTGTCTTGCTCGTCGCCTTTAATGGTCGTTATCTTGTCGTTCTCCACCGTGATTTCGATACCGCACATCGCTTCACATAAATTGCAGGTACGGAAATGTTTGCTTGTAGATCCCACGGCACCACCTCTCTTACGCATCGTTATTATCATTTAGTACGCAGAATCTACGCACAAAGTAGCTCGATGTTATCAGCGATTACACCCTATTTGCTAATTTCGAAGAAATCTTCTTATTTCAGCTATTTCACACTGCTCTTCAAATACCAGAAAGTGGTAAGCTGAGACGTAAATACCAATTTGGCCTTTCTGAGAAATCCCCCACATTGCGTAACGCTCTCCGGCAAACTGATTTATGTCACACCCTGCAGAATATTCGGCATAAAATTTGCTATGAAGAAAAGACCAAGAAAACGACAAGAAGTAGGTGATATGAAGCACACTCTGACTGAAGACGAGGACGTCCTGCATGCATTATTTGAAGCGTGTAAAAGTTTAGGCATCGATCTCAAGGACGCCGCGAGTAAAGCCGGCCTACCTGCCAAATTACTGACATTACCCAATCATTTTGTACCCAGTCATTTACTCAATTATTTACTAGAAACCATTGCCAAAGACTATCACTGCCAAGATTTCGCCCTCCATATTGCCAGCAAACTACAATCACCTGAACTGGGCCTGCCCACCACGGTAATGTCACTTAGCTCGGATTTCAAAACCGGTTTAGAACACGCCAGCCACTACAGTGCATACTACCAAGACACCGGATATTGGCGGCACGACATCTGCGACGAGCAAGTTACCTTAGTCAAGTCTGCCAACAGCCTTAGCAGTAAGTATTACCGACAGCGGAACCTACTTGGCACCGCGCAGATGTTTCTATTGTTGAACACCCTATCGAGTCATTTATGGCAACCCAAGAAGGTCTGCTTTAGTTTTTCTGATCCCGGCGCCAAATTTTCACAAACCTACCGCGATTTTTTTGATTGCGAGCTTATTTTCGATCAGCCCAATGACAGCATCTCTTTCCCTGTAGATTATTTGGAATTCAGCATCAGCAGCAGTGACCCGATGTTATTGCGAAGCATGGAAGTACACATAAGGGGCTTACAAGAGGAATTACTGCACGGCAGAGATATTGTCGAGAGGTGTCGCCTGCTCATCGATGAACGACTGCGTTTTGCCCATTGCTCTGAGGATGAATTGGCCTTCTATCTGAAAATTTCTACAGCAGAATTACAGCGTGAGTTAAAACAAGCCAACACCAGTTTTAAACATTTAATAGAACAACAGATCAGCGCTCGGGCCGCGTTTTACGCCACGCGTTGCCATGCCCCAATGGACATCGTTCTGTCCTGCCTCATGCCGGACGATGAAGAACGGCTATACGCCTTACTCAAAGAGCGAGAAAAAGACCCGACTGAGCCAACCTTGAGACAGGACGACATAATAAAAGGTGGCATCAGCAAACCATTTATCGGTTAAACCGCCACCATGCCAAGCGATTAAAACCAGCCATTTAGACAATAAAAAAGCCGGAGTAATTAGCTCCGGCTTTTTTATTTACACGATCGATAGTGCCTTAGCGATTAAGCCTTAGCATCTTCAATCTGGTAGTAGTCCATCAGAATCTTAGCCACTTCTGGACGTGAAAACTCCGGCGGTGGCGCAATGCCAGCACCCAACATTTCACGTACTTTAGTACCTGACAGCAATACGAAGTCTTCTTTGCTGTGATCTGGCGCGTCGCGCATCATCACAACTTTGTCGAGTTTCTTCGAGTATGCGGTGTGGTCTGCGCGGTAAATTTCGATATCCATTGCGCCTGCTGGAACTTTTTCGTCGAAAATAGTTTGCGCATCAAAACCGCCGTAGTAATCGCCCACACCAGCGTGATCACGACCAACAATCAGATGAGTACAGCCACAGTTCTGACGGAACAGTGCGTGCAATACCGCTTCGCGAGGACCAGCGTAAAGCATGTCGAAGCCGTAACCAGTGATCATCACTGTGTTTTTAGGGAAGTAAACCTCAACCATTTTACGAATAGACGCATCACGTACGTGAGCAGGAATATCGCCTGGTTTCAATTGACCCAACAGCATGTGAATCAAAATACCGTCGGTGCCAAGATCTTCCATTGCCATGCGGCACAGTTCTTCGTGGGCACGGTGCATTGGGTTGCGAGTTTGGAAAGCAACCACTTTTTCCCAGCCGCGCTCTGCAATTTCGTTTCGAATTTCAACCGCGGTGCGGAAAGTATCTGGGAAGTCGGCTTGGAAGTACGAGAAGTTCAGAACCTGGATTGGGCCAGACAACATCGTGTTGCCCTGCGCTTTAAAAGTTTGTACGCCTGGGTGCTTGTCATCCAAGGTGCCGAAAATATTCTCAGCCATAAAATCGATTTGCTCAGCGCTAACGCTTTCAACCGCTTCCACGTCCATGATTGCCAGAACGGGATTGCCTTCGACATTAGGATCACGCAGGGCAATACGCTGACCAGCAGTGATGCCCTGAGCATCTTTAGTCAGATTAACGATAGGCACGGGCCAGAATAAACCGTCAGTCGTGCAAAGGTCTTTGGCTACCGCCAAAGAATCGGCTAGGTTCATATAGCCTTTTAATGGGGTGAAGTAACCCGCACCCAGCATAACGGCGTTAGCTGCCGCCGCAGAACTCACCAATAGCGAAGGCAGGGTTTCTGCCTCTGCATTCAATGCGTGGTGTTTTTCAGTGTCGTATACGAATAATGGGCTAAGCTCGTCGGCGCCATGTGGTTTGATCATTTTTATAACTCCGTTAGTTAGAAAGTCTGACGTCTAGTGTCTGACGTCGGACGAAAACATAAATGCGACTCAGGCGTCAGTCGCCTGACGTCCGTCACGCTTTAAATAATTCCGCGCTCGGTCATCATCGCCAGCAGAATTTCCACTTCTTCTTCCAAGCTCTGCTCATGGCTGTTCAACACCAGCTCGGCATTCAGTGGCGCTTCATATGGATCAGAAATACCGGTAAAGTTTTTGATCTCGCCTGCGCGGGCTTTTTTGTATAACCCTTTAGGGTCGCGCTGCTCGGCTACATCTAATGGCACATCAACGAAAATTTCGAGGAAATCCATGTCACCGGCATCGTGCAATTCACGAACGATGTCGCGGTCAGCGCGGTAAGGGCTAACAAAGCTAGACAATACAATAACGCCAGTGTCGACAAACAGTTTAGAGATTTCGCCGATACGACGGATATTCTCGGTACGGTCTTCAGCGCTAAAACCAAGGTTTTTGTTGATGCCCAAACGGATGTTATCACCGTCTAAACGGTAGCAAAGATGGCCTTTTTCCATCAGTGCTTTTTCCAAAGCCACTGCAACGGTGCTCTTGCCACTGCCAGACAGACCGGTGAACCACAGGGTGGCGCCTTTTTGCTTAAGTAGCTTATTGCGGTCTTCGCGGCTGACTTCGCCATCATGCCAATACACATTCGTTGCTTTTACTTCGGTCATTCTTCTATCTCCACAGAGTAGTGCTAAATTGTCTTGCTAAAGCTCGTTCACACCAATTTGATTGCATTTATCGCGAACAAAAAACGGCGACCATCGCTTTTTCAGGCGGCCATACTAAAAGCATTATGATCACAAGTAAAACGGGATATTATTATAGTCAGTATCGATTTTATCGATACTGGCACCCTATTCAGCTACACTTCAGTACGCGCTTAAAAAGTGGAGTTATACTCGGTGAATTTCAGCATCCGGCAATTGGAAATCTTTCTCGCGGTCGCCAAATACCAAAGTGTATCCAAGGCGGCAGACCAACTATGCCTGTCCCAATCTGCGGCCAGCGCCTCATTGCAAAACCTGGAGAAGGCTTACGGCGTCAACCTATTTGACCGCCAAGGCAATAAAATTAAGCTCAATGCGATCGGCCACACCCTGCGCAAAGAAGCAGAAACCTTGTTCGCCCACTGCCAGCAATTCGACGACGCCTTAAAACGTCATGCCGACATCGGCCATTTACGGGTTGGTGCAAGCTTTACCATCGGCAACCATCTTGTGGTGCGCTACCTCGCGGATTATTTAGCAAGCTACCCCGACGCCGACGTACAGTTTGAAACCGCCAACACTCCCGACATCGTCGCGAAGGTCCTGAATTATGAAGTTGACGTTGGCATGATTGAACGGGAAGTCCAGCACCGCGAGCTAGAGCTGATACCGTGGAAAGAAGACGAGCTAGTGGTGTTTTGCAGCGCTTCTCACCCGCTGGCACAGAAGGGAGTCCTCAAGGATAAGGACATTAAGGAAGCACGGTGGATTTTAAGGGAGCCGGATTCAGGCGCTCGCTTCACATTCGACCGGGCACTTGCGGGCTTATTGCCAGACATTGAAATTTACCGAGAATTCAAGCACAACGAAGCGATTAAAAGCGCGGTGGAATCTGGACTGGGAATCGGATGTTTGTCTAAGGTTGTACTGCAAAACGATTTTCGCAACGGCGATTTAGTACCGCTCACCCTAGCAAACCGAGATATGACAAGAACCTTCTACTTTGCCCTACCCAAGCAACGACATAAAAAAGCGGCCGTTGAGTTTTGGGTAGAGCTTTGTCGAAAAATGACTTAAGAAACTCTGCGCAACTTAGTGATGCACCAGAGTTTGCAGAGATGCCTCAGGCGATAGGCGGATATTTCTCCGCCATCATCACCCGAATATCCTTCTTCAAAACCTTGCCAGTTGGGTTACGAGGCAGAGCGGCAATGTACTCTACTTTGCGAGGAATCTTGTAACCCGCAAGTTTGCCACGACAAAATTTCGTCAACTCTTCCGCGCTAAGCTCTGGCTGACCACCAGACACAAGTACCGCAAGAGGTATCTCTCCCCACTTTTGATCGGGCACACCGATAACAGACACGTCTTGAATCTGTTCATGAGACATTAATAAATTCTCAATTTCAGCAGGATAAATATTCTCACCACCAGAGATGATCATATCCTTAACGCGATCTTGAATATAAATGTAGCCTTCTTCATCCATACGCCCAGCATCGCCGGTATGCAGCCAACCATCGACCACTGTTTTGGCTGTCGCTTCTGGATTCTTCCAGTAGCCCTGCATCACCTGTGGACCTTTGGCAACGATTTCGCCAATTTCCCCCAAGGGCAACTCATGGCCATCGTTACCAACAATCCGTATCTCAGTACCAAACACCGCGCGACCGCATGAGCGCAATAACTCAGGACGTCCCGCTAATGCCATTTTATGATCTTCGGCAGTGAGAAAGGTTAAGCCCATGGTCGACTCTGTTTGACCATAGCCTTGAACGAAGTCACAGCCAAACGCGTCCATACACTGCTGTAATAATGATTCTGAGATAGGTGACGCACCATAGTTGATCGTATGCAGCTCAGAAAAATCGTAGTCCTTAATATTGGCAACCATCGCCAAAGAAAACTGCAGCATGACCGGAATAACCGCCACGGTGTTTATGTGCTCTTTCGCAAGGGTTTCAATCATGCCCACCGGATCGTAATCACGATGAATAATCAACGAACTGCCATAGATGACGCCCATTAGCGACCCGACTAAACCGACCGCGTGAAAAGTGGGCGCTATTACTAAAGAGCGCTCGCCAACACGGGCGCCAACACCTGTCGTCATCGGCGCTTGATAAGTATTGGCCAGTACATTGTAGTGACTAATAAGTACACCCTTGGGCAAACCGGTAGTACCGCTGGTATACATCTGAAATAGGGTATCGTCGCCACTTATCTCGACTTCATTCAAGGTCGCGGTGTCAGACAGCCAGCTATCTAATTTTGGCGCACTGCTATCGCTATCAATACAAACACAGGTTTTTGAACGCAAATATTCGCCGCGAAGACCATCAAACTCTTGGTCAAAAAACAACATCTGCACATTCGCATTACTGGCAATAAACTCAACTTCGGTAGGTACCAGACGATAGTTCAATCCAACAACGACCGCACCAATACGCGCGCAAGCGAGGAAGAGGCACAAATTATCCACCGAGTTTTTAGCCAATACCGCCACTCGATCGCCTTTTGCGATACCGCTGCTTTGAATGTTCGCAGCAATGACATTGATATAGTCCCAAGCCTCAGCATAAGTCAGCGATTTTTTACCGTCACTGGCCATCATTATGTGGCCGCGAATACCCGCATGAAACTTAGTATGATCGTTCAAATTATTAAATAGCTTCATCGTTTCTCTCTGCTATATCGTTATTATTTGCTGGAAAAGGTTAAAGATATCGCATGTCGCTAAAGCGACGACGATGGATATCTGAACCACCAAAATACATATCAATCATCATTAAACGCTTCAAATAATGACCGATGGGCATTTCGTTCGTTACCCCCATACCACCATGTAATTGCACCGCTTCTTCAGCAATTTTTCGGCCGTACTTACCGACCATCGCTTTCAGTACGGCGACGTCTTGGCTGCGCTCCTCGCTACCATCCAATATAGCGCATTGTGCTCTAACGAGCAGAGAACGACATTGTTCGGTGGCCATGAACATATCGACCATACGATGCTGTAGCGCTTGAAAGCTACCAATAGTCACACCAAACTGCTTACGCGTATTGGCGTACTCAGCGGTTGCTTTATACAGATAAGTCATCGCACCTACTGCCTCTGCGCACAATGCCACTAGGGCTTCGTCAACTACTTCGGCGATCAAGGGATACGCATCTCCCTCTTGGGTCAACATATCAGCTTGGTCTATAACTAGATCGGTAAATTGAATATTACAGGCGTGCTGTCCATCCATTAAACGAACTGTTTCTATCTTCAGTGCGGGATTAGTCGCATCTACAACAAACAAGCTAATACCAGACTCACTATTCACATCACCGGAGCTACGTGCCGCCACAATAAAGTGGCTGGCTTTGGCGTTGAGTACTAATTTTTTCTCACCGCTTAGATGATAACTATCACCTTTTTTACTTGCCGTAGTACTGACGTGACTTAATGAAAAACTGCTTTGCGCCTCTAGCCATGCAAAACTGTACTGGGCTTCACCAGATATTACAGTCGGCATTGCGCGGCTTTTAAGGTCGTCGTTTGTTGAGCGCGCAATTAGTTGGCCCGCCAGCACAATCGATGACCAATAGGGTTCAACAACAAGGACTTGACCAAACTCCTCCATAACCGCCGATACATCAGCAACGTTGCCGCCGAAGCCGCCGTCAGCCTCGGAAAAAGGAATAGTTAACCAGCCTAACTCAGAGAACGTCGCCCAGTGTTCAGCGCTATATCCGGCCTCATTTTTTACGATGGCTTCTCTTTGCTCCGGCGCATAATTGTCTGCCAGAAATTTTGCCACGCTGTCTTTCAGCATGACTTGTTCTTCAGTTAATGAAAAATCCATTCTTAAGCCCCCTAGCGCGCTTGTAGACCGAGCGCGAATTTAGCAATGATGTTGCGCTGTACTTCGTTACTGCCGCCAAAAATGGTGCAGGCCCGGCCAAACATATACTCACGTCGCGCTTTATTACCGTCGCTTTCCCACAATTCATCGTCGGCATCAGGCGATATTCCTCCGAATCCTGCGGCAACATCCCACTGCAGAGACTGAACAGCTTGCTGCATTTCAGTGCCCTTTAATTTGAGCAATGACGACTCCATACCCGGCGCACCGCCGCTATCGATAGCGCTTAATACTCTAAGTTCTAAAAACTCTAGCGCCATTACTTCCATTTCCACGTCGGCTAGGCGCCCACGAAAATCGCTATCATCAATTAAGCGAGACCCACTTGCAGACACCTGACTTGCTAATTGGCGAATATGGGTCAATTTACGTTTGCAATATCCCACACCAGACAATGCCGTGCGCTCGTAGGTCAGTAAGGCTTTGGCGTAAGTCCAACCCTCATTTTCATCGCCAATGCGATTTGCCACAGGCACCCGCACATTCTCAAAATTCACTTCATTTAAATGGTGCTCATCATCCACAGAAATGATCGGTGACACTGTGATACCCGGCGATTTCATGTCGATGAGTAAAAAGGAAATTCCCTGCTGCGGCTTGCCGGTATTGTCAGTGCGGACAAGGCAGAATATCCAATCAGCGTATTGCGCAAACGTCGTCCAGATTTTTGTACCATCAATAATATAATCATCGCCATCACGCACCGCGCGGGTTTGTAAGGCGGCAAGATCCGAGCCAGCACCCGGTTCGGAATAGCCTTGGCACCACCAGATATCTGAAGATTTGGTTATAGGAAGAAAACGCGCCTTTTGTTCTTCTGAGCCATAGCTGTACAAAACTGGCGCCACCATTTTTATACCCATCGGCACCACATCAGGAGCACCAGCCGCGGCCAATTCGGTGGTGTAAATATACTTTTGGGTTGCACTCCAACCCGTACCACCATGTTCGACTGGCCAGCCATTGGCAGCCCAACCTTTGCCATCAAGTAGCTTTTGCCACTCGACGCTAGCATCGCGAAAAGTTTTAGGATGATGAATACGGGCGGCAAGATCTGGAGTGAAGTTGTCGCGCATAAATCCGCGAACTTCTTCCTGAAATGCCAATTCCTCAGGGCTGAATTTTGCGTGCATACGGGTTCTCTTCTTATGTGATATCAAATGCAAATCAAAGCGTCAAAACTCGGCAGCGAGTCAAATCAACTCGCTGCCGACACCAAATCAAAATACCTCGCGTATCAACGAGGCTGCATACGAATGGCACCATCAAGCCGAATACACTCGCCGTTCAAATACTCATTCTCCGCCATCATTACTGACAAGTGGGCGATCTCGTCCGGACGACCTAAGCGCTGAGGATTAACGACGCTGGCCTCCAAGGATTTGTAAGCCACTTCAGACAGTGTTTCGAATAACGGTGTGTGGATAAGACCTGGAACAATGGTATTAACTCGAATACCGTAAGACGCTAAATCCCGCGCCATTGGCAAGGTCATACCTACTACACCGCCTTTAGATGCACTGTAAGCAACCTGACCAACTTGACCTTCATACGCCGCAACAGACGCCGTATTAATAATGACACCGCGCGCATTAGCACCATCATAAGGCTCGTTTTTGGCCATTTGCTCAGCGACAAGACGGGCCACATTGAATGTGCCTATCAAATTAACATTGATGACGGTTTTGTAGGCATCCAATGGGAAAGCACCTTGCTTGCCCAGTGTTTTCATCGCATTGCCGATGCCTGCATAGTTATTACAAATATGTATGGCGCCGAACTTCGCCATAACCTCTGCAATAGCCTTAACTACAGAGTCTTCGTCCGCCACATTCACATGGTGAAAGCTAACGTTTTCCGTACCCAGCTCCGCAACGATGGCATTGCCACGCTCGTCATTCATATCAAAAATCGCAACTTTGCCGCCCTTGGCAACATAGGCGCGCACAGTGCCTTCACCTAAGCCTGACGCGCCACCAGTAACAACCGCTACTTTTCCATTAATATCCATCACTAATTTCCTATAAATTATTCAAAGAACGAGACAAATTTATCCGAGTACAAATCGCGACCGATAATTAATTTCATGATTTCTGAACTACCGGCAAAGATTCGAGTAATACGTGCATCGGTGTACATACGGCTAATCGGATATTCATCCATAAAGCCTGCGCCCCCGTGAAGCTGAACACCTTCATCAACCATTTTGCAGAGTAACTCACTGGTATAAAGTTTGGCCTTGGCAGCGTCCTCAGAGGTCAGCAAACCCGCATTATGAGCAACCACACATTGATCAACATAGGCCTGGGCAACGTCGATTTCGGTGCGTAAATCTGCCATTTTGAATTCAGTGTTTTGCATTTTAGACAGCGGCTTACCGAAGACTTTACGCTCCATAGTAAATTCGCGAGTCACTTCAAAAGCGCGATGCGCTCCGGACAAGAACCCACACGCACCAATCAAGCGCTCTTCCGCCAAGCCTTCCATCAGATAGATGAAACCCTTAGTGGCATCGCCCAATACATTCTCTTTTGGAATACGAACATCTTTAAAAAACAGCTCAGCAGTATCCTGCGCCTTCATACCCATTTTCTTAAGATTGCGTCCGCGCTCAAAGCCTTCCATGCCACGCTCAACCAAAAACAAACCCACTGCATAGGGATTATTTTCAGGATCAGTTTTCGCCGCAACAATCACCACGTCTGAATTAATACCATTGGTAATATAGGTTTTTGTGCCATTCAATAACCAGTGATCGCCCATGTCTTTGGCATTTGCACGCATACCCGCCAAGTCCGAGCCAGCATCAGGCTCCGTCATAGCAATCGCAAGAATCGTTTCACCGCTTGCGCACTTGGGGAGAAAACGCGCCTTCTGCTCGTCATTACCGAAACGATTAATATAAGGACCGACCAAACGGCTGTGTAAGGTATTCGCCCAATCACCGCCGTGAATCCGGCTGGTTTCCTCAATGATTATCTGTTCAAAACGAAAATCCGTTTCGCCCATGCCGCCGTATTGCTCTTCCGGCCAAATCATCAAAAATCCTTGCTCACCCGCTTTGGTAAATGCCTCGCGATCGACAATGCCCTGTTCGCGCCAACGCTCTAAATTTGGCTGAATCTCTTGCTCCAAAAACTTGCGGTAGGCGGAGCGAAACATGTTTTGTTCTTCAGTAAAATTACGCGGCAACATAGTGAATGTACTCCGGTTCAGCACTTATATTTACGAAGTTCACCATAATATGGTCGTAAAAATTAGGCTTTGTTTTGCATTTAATTCGGCGGTGGAATTACTCACCGCCAGCTATTTTTATTTGCTAAACCTTATGCGAATAATTCGCCATCAGACGCTTTTTTCAGCAACAAGGCCGGTGGTGTAAACCGCTCGCCATACTTAGCGCTCAATTCTGTCGCTCGGTCGACAAACTTCTGCAGCCCATAGGTGTTGATGTACTGAAACACGCCGCCGGTATAGGGAGGAAAGCCAATACCCATAATTGAACCGATGTTGCCATCGGCAACTGATTTCAATACACCCTCTTCCAAGCAGCGAACCGATTCAATTACCTGCCTAAACAAAATACGCTCTTTAATGTCCTGGTTAGGAATAGCAACATCAGTCTTCGCAAAACGCTCGTGAATGGCTGGCCAAAGGGTTTTACTGCCATCAGCCGCGTAATCGTAGTAGCCACCTTCGTAGGCTTTACCGTTACGCTGGTATTCCTCAACAAATATCTTTGACATACGAGCCGTTGCGGTGTCGACACTCATATTGTCGCCAAGACGCTCATTAAGCTCTCGGTTGGTTGCGACTATTTTTGTAGTCAACTGCTGACTAACTTCATCGTGAACAGCCAAGGGACCAACAGGCATACCAACTAATTTAGCTAGATTCTCAATCAGTACTGGCTCAACACCCTCTTCAATTAGGATCGCGCCTTCATCGATAAAGGTGCCAAATACCCGCGAAGTAAAGAAGCCGCGAGAGTCATTTACAACAATCGGTGTTTTCTTAATTTGCTGAGAATAATCAAAGGCCTTAGCCAATGTTTCGGCTGAAGTTTTATCGCCCACAATAATTTCAACCAATGGCATCTTATCTACCGGAGAGAAGAAATGAATCCCAATGAAATTTTCTGGCTTAGCTGACGCTTCTGACAGCAAAGTAATGGGAAGCGTTGACGTATTTGACCCCCAAACGCCACCCTCGGCCAGCAATGGCTCAAGCTCTTTGGTCATCGCGTGTTTAAGATCAACACTTTCAAACACCGCTTCAATAATTAAATCGCAGCCCTGCAAGTCATTAGCATCCACGGTTGCGGTAATGCGGCCAAGAATGTCGGCTTTCTTTTCTTCGCTCATACGGCCGCGACTGATTGCCTTGCTCAGCAACTTATCTGTGTATGCTTTACCTTTATCTGCGGCATCTTGGCTAATATCCTTAAGCACCACATCAATACCCGCGCGCGCAGACACATAGGCAATACCCTGGCCCATCATACCGGCACCCAAAATACCGACCTTCTTAACTTTGCTTTTCGAAATATCTTTCGGGCGACTGCCACCGCCATTGACCTGATTCATCTGCAAAAAGAACGTCATCATATTCTTAGCTTGTGGCGTGGTGACCAAGCTGGTCAACGCGCGACTTTCAATCCGCAGCGCAGTGTCAAAATCGACCCGTAGGGTGTTCGCGATAACATCTAGAATTTTTTCCGGCGCGGGCATCAAACCTTTAGTTTTTTGCGCCAGCATTGGCACTGCGCCCTGAATCATTTGAGCAATGTTTGGTTTGCGCAAGTCACCGCCAGGAATTTTAAACCCTTTGATATCCCATGGATTCGCGGCCTCAGGATTTGCTAAAATCCACGCTGTTGCCTTAGCCATCATGTCGTCTGTATCTGTGGCCAACTCTTCAACCAAACCGAACGCGGCAGCCTTCTCTGCATTAAAACGCGTGCCCTCTAGTAAAGGCATAATGGCTTTCTCAACACCCATTTTGCTAACTAAACGGACAACACCCCCGCCACCAGGTAAAAGTCCTAAACTCACTTCTGGCAAACCAATTGCAACCGCAGGCGCGTTCAAAGCCACCCGATAATGACAGGCTAAACAAATCTCATAACCGCCACCTAACGCCGCGCCATTAATTGCCGCGACTACGGGTTTGCCCAATTTTTCTAAGCGTCGCAACAAACTTTTAATAGACTCTGTTTGCGCAAACAAGGCGGGTTCATCAACACCCGGCACTGCCTTAAGCATATTCTTAATATCACCACCAGCAAAAAACGAGCTTTTCGCAGAGGTTAAAATAACACCTGCAATGCTCTCACGCTCGCCCTCTAAACGTTCGACGGTAGAACTCATTAACTCGATGTATTCATCGTTCATGGCGTTAACCGGACCACTCATATCCATGGTCACTGTAACGATATTCTTGCTGTCTTTTACGTAATTAAATGTTCCACTCATTGCGCTACCTATTCTTTAATTTTGTCGTCTATGCTGATGCTAGATCGAGCGATCAGCCGCCAAATGTATTAGCAAAAGCTGATCTCAAACCCGCTCAATAATGGTCGCGATACCCATGCCGCCGCCGACACATAAGGTGATCAAACCAAAGCGCAAATTGCGGCGCTCAAGCTCATCTAGGCAAGTACCAACCAACATGGCGCCGGTCGCACCAAGTGGATGCCCCATCGCAATAGCGCCACCGTTGACGTTAATTTTTTCATCGGGAACACCGGTTTCTTTTTGGAAACGCATTACGACAGAGGCAAACGCTTCGTTCACTTCAAACAAATCGATATCGTCAATGGACATGCCCGCTTTTTCTAGAACCTTCCAAGTAGCGGGAGCAGGCCCAGTCAACATAATCGTTGGCTCTGTACTGGTAACTGCTGTGGCAACAACACGGCCGCGCGCTGTTAAACCCAGCTCTTTACCAATTTTCTCGCTACCAATAAGTACCGCAGACGCACCATCAACAATACCCGATGAATTACCTGGGGTATGGATATGATGAATTTTGGCAACTTGGGGATACTTGCTAATTGCAATATCGTCAAAGCCTAAGGAACCGTGAAACTCAAACGACGCCTTTAAACGACCCAAGCCTTCTAGCGTGCTATCTGGCTTGATGAACTCATCGCGCTCAAGAATCGTCACGCCATTTCCATCTTTAACCGGCATTACCGATTTATCGAAATAACCTGCTGCTCTTGCTGCAGCCGCCTTCTGCTGTGAACGAAGCGCAAACTTATCAACATCTTCGCGGCTAAAATCTGCCAAGGTTGCGATCAAGTCTGCGCCAACACCCTGCGGTACAAAGGCACTATCAAAAGCAGTCTGCGGATCTTCACCCCAAGCGCCACCGTTGCTACCCATTGGCACACGTGACATACACTCAACACCACCAGCAACAACCAGATCTTCCCAACCTGAAGCCACTTTTTGAGCCGCTAGGTTTACTGCCTCTAATCCCGATGCGCAAAAACGATCTAACTGAAAACCCGCAACGCGCTCATCCCAGCCCGCTTTCAATAGGGCTGTTTTAGCAATACATGAGCCCTGCTCACCAATGGGAGTAACACATCCCATAATGACGTCATCGACTTTGCTAGTATCAAGATTGTGCCTGTCGCGAAGACCGTTAAGTAAACCGGCAAGAAGATCTACCGGCTTCACCTCATGTAGCGAACCGTCTTTTTTACCCTTGCCGCGCGGCGTGCGAACTGCGTCGTAGATGTAAGCTGTATTAGCCATAGTGAATTGTCCCTGACTGACATGATTATTACGTGCACAAGAGAGTCGCCCTCTCGGCCCGTTTCCGCAATGACCGTCAATGACATACGATAGACATTATGTTACAAGTTAACATCGAATACTCTAAGGTATGCGCCGGCGGCAAATAATTGGTCTGCAGGGATACTAGCTCGCCAAATTCACTCGGTGTTTTATGGAAAACAGAACCATCTCAATCGCTTTTATACGCAATATGGTATCCGGCTGCGGCCTAGCAAAGCGCTACTGCGATGAATTACTGGAACGCGCCGGTATAGACCCGAAAACGATCAATAGTCAAAGAGCGAGGGTCACCCCAACCCAACTTTCTCAACTGAACAAGTGGATTACCGACGCCACCGGCGATGAGGGCATGGGACATTATCCGCAGCCCCAAAAACACGGTACATTCCACGCTCTAGCTCACTACCAACAAACCGCTGCTGACTTAGAACAGGCCATAGAGCGCAATGTACGCTTTTATAATTTATTCGATTTTGGCTTTAGCTTGGCACTAATTCGTAGCGGCGATTATATAAGCTACCGACTACAAGCCGATCTTGGCCTGACCTTGACGGACTGGGTTTACGAACAGCACCTCATGATAAATCACCGCTTTTTATGCTGGCTCACCGGTAGCTCAATCCCCCTTCATCGCGTGAATTTAAATTACCCAGCACCAAGTCACAGCGGCGAATACCACTACCTATTCTTCAGCGATACCCGCTTTGCACAAGACCACAGTGAAATTGTGTTTCACCGTCAGTACCTCAGCCTGCCCATTATTCGCTCCACTGCCGAGCTAGACGACTACCTGTCTCGAGTACCCAGCGAGTTTCTCCACATTCCAAATCAAGGAAGCAGCTACACCGAGCAAATAAGGCGTATCATTCGAAAATCTTTACCGGAAATACCGAGCTATGAAGACATGGCCCAATCTCTTGGCCTAACGCCGCAAACTCTCCGCCGACGACTACGGCAAGAGGGCTGTGATTACAGATTGATCAAAAATGAACTAATAAGAGATACCGCGATTGGCTATTTGTTACACGACAATCGGGAGATAAAAACGATTTCGTATCAACTTGGCTTCTCAGAGCCCAGCGCATTTATCCGCTCATTTAAAAAGTGGACTGGCGTGACCCCGCACCAATATCGCGACAATCATAGCCTGGGTGTTGATTCATCGAAAAGCGGTGCTAGAGCTTAAATTAGACATTAACGAATTTCTTAACTCGTTAAAATTTATAAAAAACGCGATAAAATCAAGAAAAGCTATGCAGGCAGGAATATAGGGAATATCCGTTCGTTTGACCGGCACTCGTTATATATATTTTGTAGTTAACGAACGCAGTCATGACGACAGCGTCTTAGTTACGGCTTCACCAAAACTGCAAAGCAACGGGTGCGACGCGCGCTGAGCCGGCAGAAAAACCTACCAGCTTCCATCCGGCTATGTTTTCCCCGCTCGCTTTTTACCAGCTCCGACTTTTCGATTCCACAGCCACAGAACTGCCACACCTTAAAATTATCAGCGTCCATCATTACACAGATTTGCGCTAGCTTCCGTTTCGCCCTAGCTGGGCGACTTACTTCTTTTTACGAAAAAAGAAGTAAGCAAGAAATTCGCCCGCGATCACTCACCCTTCGGGTACCCTGCGCTCACAACAATTCAATGGGATCGCTGCGGAACTCGCCTTCGGCTCAGACAGTCCTCGCGAAAAACATCCCATTGAATTTTTGCGATGCTCGGTGAGCTCAAAAGCGGGATTCAAACCGAGCAGCAAGCGAACGCCCTAAACCTAGAATCTAAACATCAACGTGCTTTAAGTAACTGGCATAACGCGGATTATCTATCGCCATTTTTGCGACGGCAATTCGTTCTAAAGCCGCAAGTAAATCATCTTCTCTCGATATATCATCGCTGCGGATGCGGTCTAGCAGTCGTTGATTTACATCCGTACTTTCAGAGGCGGAGCTTTTAGGATCAGTGCTTTCGACATCACAACCTAGATACTCACTTAATACCAAGTGCTCTAAATGCCTAAAACCCTCGCCCAACTCAGACTCACGCGCGATAATTCCCAAGACATTCATCGCTATTTTCAATTTGTATTTTAATCCGTCATTCGCCACTGCAGGCGTGACTTCGCGCTCTAAAAATTCCTGTAGTGCTTCGCATAATTGACTGACATTGGGCTGATTGACTGGCATTTTATTCACCCCTCAAAAGATCGAGAATATCTAGCTCACATTCTGAAACACGGCGGCCGATAGCCACCCGTTCCAGCGAGCGCTCACGGCCGCTCAAATGCATATCGCATTGGTATAGGCAGATGACTCCCCATTTAAGCACACCGAACAATTCCCAGAATTTAACCGCCACAGGATCAACCTCTCTGCTGCTGGCGCGCTCATAGGCTTTATATAAACTGGCACGATCACCAAAGCCACCGACAGGCTTATCGATGCGACCGAATCGCCATGAATTTACACAGAGCCAGCCCAAGTCCTCCATCGGGTCGCCGATATGAGACAGCTCCCAGTCGAGCACGGCACGAATGCCGTCTTCGCCCACCATTAAATTACCGTTGCGAAAGTCACCATGTACCAAGGTTTCCTCGGTGCAAGACGGAATATGTTCAGCAAGCCAACGGAAAGCGTATTCGAATACTGGTAGGGCTTGCTGATAACTCCGGTAGGCTTTCAGATAGAATTCAATCTGATCTGCTGCCAAGGCGTGATGTAGTCCCGACAAAGCATCTAAGGGCACGGCGTGAATGGCCGCCAAAATATCACCGCACTGCCCCGCCATCTCTTCGCGCGCCTGTGCGTAGCGTGGATCTTTTATTATTTTTTGTGGCAACGTCTCCCCTGCAATCGCTCGCATCAAAAACCCTTCGCCTAAGCCGTCCCCAGTTTGCAACTCAGTTATTATCTCCGGCGCAGGTACTCCGGCATCAAATGCCGCACCTATCACCTTAGCCTCAGCCGACTTACTAAGTGCACCACCGAACTGGCTGGCGTCGTGACCGCGACGAAGAATGAGCGCCTGTTCACTCCGAGAACTAAGGGCCGTAAAAATCCAAGTCTGGGCGGCAGCACCGCCCGTCAACCTTCGCAAACCTTGAATACTAACGGGCTCATCCCACAGATTGGTGAGTACACTTTCTAGAGGTGTTTTTAAATGCTCAGGCGAATGGTCTTCCCCCTTCTCTGCTGATGCCGCGCTCACAAATCACCCGCCCACTCTTCGTCACGCTCACCAAAATCCCAGCCTAGACCATTATCCCGATAGCGTTTTAACACCTGCTTTGCCACCGATTGGATATGCACTTCATCTGGGCCGTCATATATGCGAGCCTCACGGGCATGACGATACATCCGACTCAATGGCGTGTCGTCGGTTAAACCGGCCGCGCCATATACCTGAATTGCTCGATCCACCACGTTATGAAGCATTCGCGCACCGACAACTTTAATAGCGCCAATTTCGACCCGCGCGGCATCACCGCTATCTATACAACGGGCGGCATGCAAAGTGAGCTGCCGACACGCTTGAATTTCAGCAAGACTATCAAACACATGCTGCTGCATGAGTTGCTTATCCGCGAGACTAGAACCAAAGGCACTGCGGTTGTGCAGCCGCTCACACATTAAATCGAAGGCCCGCTGGGCCTGCCCCAGCCAACGCATGCAGTGAAAAATTCGCCCTGGCCCTAGGCGTCGTTGGGCAATCACAAAACCCTCTCCGCGACCGCCGAGAAGGTGATGTTCCGGCACGCGAATATCCTTATATTTAACCTCAAAATGACCGCCACTCATGCCTAGAAGCGGCGTATCTCTCACTATCTCGTAGCCCACACTGTCGGTGGGTACAAGAATCATACTAAAGGCTTTGTGGTCCGGCGCATCGGGCTCGGTACGACACATAATGGTGGTGTAAGCAGCAATATCCGCCCCCGTGGTAAACCACTTGTGGCCATTTATTCGCCACATGCCCTCTTTAAGCACCGCGCTGGTTTGTAATTGAGTAGGGTCTGAACTCGCTAGGGCAGGCTCAGTCATCGCAAAGCTCGGACAAATTTCGCCGGCCACTAAAGGCTTTAAATACTGCTCTTGCTGCTGTGGTGATGCGTATTGTTTGAGCATCAGCGAGTCTTGCAGTGAATAGGTGCCAAACACCCTTTGCGCATACTCAGATCGACCAATTACTTCATTGATATACACATAATCGAGAAAGGGCATACCCTGCCCGCCGATGTCTTTCGGGTGCCCCAAAGCCCAGAGTCCCTCGGCTTTGGCGGCGGTCATCAATTCCGCCAGCTTTGCCTCGGAGGCAGCTTTCTCTGCTCCCTGCAATACCGCTTCTGCAGGGTATATACGCTGCTCCAAAAATTCCTTAGTTCGTTGACGCACCCCAAACCACGCTGCCGATCCGCTCACGACACACTCCTATTTTTATGATTATGACCGTCGACAATACAAACAAGACGCCTTTTTATTGTCAAGTAAATTGACTTTATATATGATAACCATATTATCGCCAAGACCCACTAACAATAACAACGAAAGCCTAGCCTAAAGTAGCGAGATAAGTATGACTTCATCATTAAAGCCATTAAACAATATTCATCATGCCGCCTATCGCTGTCGTGATGCCGAGCAAACACGCTGGTTTTACGAAGACATACTAGGACTAAAATTAGCAGCAGCCTTTGAAGAAGACATCGACTTTGGCGAAGGTCTTGGTCGCAACCGCAATTTTTTGCATATTTTCTTTGAAATGGGAGACGGCAACTATTTAGCTTTCTTCGACGAACCCGGCATTTCAAAAGAAGCGGATTTTAGCCGTAAAGACAGTTTCGATATGCATTTGGCGCTGGAAGCGGAAAGCATGGACGACTTGTTAGCCTGGCACAAACGCATTAACGACGCGGGAAAAACCTGCCTTGGCCCGGTGGATCACGGTTTTGTTCACTCGGTCTATATGTACGACCCCAACGGCATACAGGTCGAAATTACCTGCCGTGCGAAAGACCCGTCACTAATGCAACAGCACACCGACGACGCGAGGAGCTCTTTGGCAGCGTGGACCGAAAAAACTCGTCCACTCAAAGAAGAAACCTTTGGTGCAGCTAAAATTGATAAACGCGCCCGCTAAAAAGCGGACAGTACCGAAAAGCCCACAACGTTAGACCGGCGGCACAACCACAATTGGTCCCCAGCCTTTACTGAGCGCCTGCTTCAATTGCTTTAACTGCGCCTTGCCAATGCGGTTACCGAGTTCGTCTTCTATACCAATAATCGCTTTTTCAGCGTCTTGACGAATTCTGTCAGCGGCGCTACTAAACTGAACAATTTTAGCCCGTCGGTCATCGGGGTCTGGCACTAGCTCCAGTAATCCGTCGTCTTTCATGCCCTGTAGTAGCTGATGAATAGCCTGCCGGCTGACACCTAAATTACGGGCCAAAAAAGCAGGACGGTTAATACCCACGGTAACGCTGATCATAATCATCGACTTGGTGCGATTCATCCGCTCCCAGCCCGCGGCCTCAAGACTCGCCTGCAGACTCTCATCCATCCAAAACAGGGCATAGGCTAAGGTGCCAATTAAAAAGTCCTGATGCTCGGCTATTTTTTTCATTCAATTTTCCATTCTCTACTTTGGCCAAAACGATGCTAGAAACGCTCGCCAAGAAAAAGCTTTTTATATGAACAGTTTTGTATGCAGGCTCTATTGTATGTCGTATATGGGCAAAACACCTAGCTTAACCGCACCCAAAATAGTAAAGATAATTGACAACTAATCTGGAAATTGGTGTACTGCTAACTATCATTTTATTGAACATCTACAGCGAGTATCGCCATGACTAATAAGAAAAAAGCCTACGAGCGCGTACCCTATTTAATTTTCTATCAGGACAAAAGCCCGTTTAAAGAAACCTACGGCGGTCCGATGGACTTTGGCGCACTTAAGTCGCACCTGCTGCGCCCAGCAGAGCCAAAAACCAATAATGTTATTGTGTTTATGCACCCCGTGGGCGGCGGCGAATACCTGCCCATGATTACCGAGCTGGCTAAAGCTGGCTATCCCGTTATTTACTGCCAGAGCCGCTACCCCGGCAACGATACCGCCTTAATCATGGAGAAGGTCGTCATTGACCTTGGCAACTGCATTCGTCACGCCAAAGAGAAATTCGGCTTCAACAAGGTTATTTTGGCGGGCTGGAGTGGCGGTGGCTCGCTGTCGATGTTCTACCAAAGTCAGGCCGAGAACCCCACTATCACCGAAACACCCGCTGGTGATGCTGTGGATCTAACAATACAAGGTTTAATTCCCGCCGACGGTATTATGATGTTGGCCGCCCACATTAGCCGCACACATACCTTAACGGAGTGGATGGACGCCTCTGTTCTAGACGAGCAAGACCCAAGCCAGCGCGATCCTGAACTCGATCTATACAATCCGCAAAACCCCAATCAGCCGCCCTATTCCGCCGCATTTTTAGCACGCTATCGAGCAGCCCAAATTGCCCGCAATCGCAAAATTACGGCGTGGGTTAAAAACAAGCTTGCAGATTTAAAAGACAGCTGCCGCCCGAATGATGAATTCGCCTTTGTAGTACATGGCACGATGGCCGATCCTCGCTGGCTGGACCCCACCATCGATGCCAATGACCGTAAGCCGCGCTGGTGTTACCTAGGCGATCCTGAGGTGGTCAATAATGGCCCCGTCGGACTTGCTCGCTTTTGCACGCTGCGTAGCTGGCTGTCACAATGGAGTTACGACGACTCCAATGCCGACGGCTTACGCTGCGCACAGGCCATTACCGTACCCGCTTTGGTTATTGGTAATAGCGCCGATGACGCCTGCACGCCGAGCCACACCACGCGGATATTTGACGCCATCGCCCACGACAACAAGGAAATGCACGAGATTAAGGGCGCCACACATTATTATTTCGGCCAAGAAGCACAGCTAAAAGAAGCGATTCATCTCTGTGGCGACTGGCTGGCACGAAAGGATTTGCTATAAACCAACCCCTATCCCACCCTCACCGTTTGACGGCGCTCGCTTTTACAGACCGGAATATCGATACTCTGTACAGACATGCGCCGGACCTTTCCATTGAGTAAAGGCCATTCTATTTCACTACCCTTACGCAAGCCCAAAAGCGCACAACCCACCGGTGACAGAACTGATATTTTTAATAAGGTGACGTTTGCCTGCCAAGGCATCACTAAGGTCACCTTGGTTTCAGTTAGTAAATCCAAGTCTAGGAAGGTAACTTGCGAATCTACACAGACAAAATCGTTGCAAAAATCAGCATCTTCAACGATTTCCGCTCGGTCCAATTCAGACTGCAGATCTTTTGCCGCATCTGAGCGATTGCGCCGTATAAATTCGCTTAAAACTTGATAATCGGTTTGCTTTACAAAAATAGGAATATGGGACAAATCTTGCATGATGTTCTCCGTAGCAAAACTCAGCGATAGTTAATAATATCGGCTACTAATAATTAAAAAATTAGATTGAGAGCATTGCGGGCGACTGAGTAAAACTCAATCGCCTTAGGAGAGGAAGGCGGCAGAAATCCCAGCGCAAACGGCACCGAAATTGAAATTTTTAACTGCAGAAAATAGTAAACAATTCATTGGAGTGAGACTACCAGCTTTTAAAAACTTAGCAAGAGCCCAGCAGCGCATATGAACAAGACAAGACCTAGCTAAGTGACGCTATTCACTGTTTTTTATGCAAGGCGTGTCAGGAGCGTAAATCTGACACGCCCTCGACAGCTAATAATCAAATATATGTTCTAAACTGAACCCCGCGCTTTGCACATCAAGTATAAATTGCGACAGATCAGATACCGCGACCATAGCGACAACGCGCTGCTGACTGGTGTTAGTTACCAAGCTCGACCGAAACAATTCTTGCGCCGGCAACTTAGAAATATCAGCGCCTGTATCTGTCAGCAAAGACACCGCAATTTGGTGATTGCCAGAGATATCACTGATCGTCCACTCGGTTTTCAAAAATTGGGGCATAATCGCGGTAAAGCCGCCCCAGCGGGGTACTGACATCAGGTAGTCATCACCACCTGTTGCAATAATTTCTGCGCCCTCAGGTTCTTTCGGTAGGCGAATGCTATTGGACTGGACTCGCTGCGCGGTGAGGTAAATCCGCTTATCGGTCTCTCCGTAGTTTGATTGCGCAGCGTACTTGATTAATTTGGCATAAAGGGATTTGACGGTAAACTCCGCACTAAAAAACAGTTTCCGCTCCCATTTGCGAAACGCGTGTTCACCCCACCAGGGTGTTTCCTGCCAAATTCGATCTCGCCAGCTAGCAAAGTCAAATTCATACCAAGGCTCGTCAAATATTAATTCACTGTAAGCGCGATGGGCCTGCTGAACCAATATATCTTCTGGCGTGTCTTCGCCATCTGCCAGCCAGCGACTGAAGCGCCCGACGCTGCCTTCATACGCACCCTTCAGCATATACTCTAGAGTTGTGCTAATGCCGATAACCCGCAGCATGGTGCGATATTCCGAATTAGCCGGGTAGTTCTCTGCGCTAATCGCCACCACTCGGTCGTAAAGAGCCCAATATTCCTCAATGCTCGCCATAAACGGAAAGCGACTGGGGTCACCACCTGCAGCCAAGTAGTCTGCATATTCCTTGGGCTGAAATACTAAATACCACTCAGGAATGGTCAACAAGGTTTGTTCTACTGGCCGATAATAATCTGTGACATTTTGACGAGCTTCAGACATTAAATCCGTATTGAAGGGGTAGTACTTGGCCCAAAGCATATTCACAAAGCGGTTATTAGGATCTAGTCGCCATTTAAGCCCAAAATAGTCCTTTGCGCCTGGGTATGCGGCCTTAAACTGCTCGGTACTGGCCTGTAATTGATACGGTAAATAGTAGGCGCCGCCCACCGCGATTACCGCGTCGATCATTTCACTACTCCACACACTTACCGCCTCTTTAGCAGCGGCGTCGGTTCCTTGACGATAGTAGACCACAAAGGCAAACACCTCATTCCGCGCCCAGGACAAGAGCGTGTTGGTATCAGCTTTGGCGTGACGAATACTAACGTTAATAATATTGGCCTTGTTACGCTGAAAAATGTCACGCATTTGCGGCACAAATTCGTCAAACCGCTCTACCGGCACAAAGTACTCACGCAGACCGTAGGTGAACTCTGAGCGGTCATCCGGCTCTAACTCAGCAACGTCATAGCTGGCCTCATAATTTCGCCACACAACCTTTGTGGGAAAGTACACTATCGGGTCTATCAGATGCTGACGCGCCCATTTGCCAAAATTGGACGAGGCCACAAATTTCTCTAGCGCCACTTCTAAGCGATAGCCCTTATCTTGTGGTATCAACCGCTCAATTTCGGTCACTGCCTTATCGCTGGTATACCAGCTCACGTCCCGTAGCTCGGTAAAATCGGGGGGATAGATATCGGCGTTGTGAAACACCACTTCGTTATTATCGCGGATAGCATCACGAAAATACGTCGCGTACTTCTCGATCGGCATTACCTTAACTCTGCGCTCTACTGGGACATTGTCTTCTAGCTGCAAAGTCGCCTCAGTGATAACACCAAGGCCGCCGTACCCACCGATGGCGCCATAAAAAATATCGGCATTTTCCGTGGGAGAGGCATCAACTATTGATCCGTCGGCCAACACTAATTTAAGACTCAACACTGAACCAACCAATGGCCCCTCGCCAATATAGCGACCGTGAACATTGACACTTAGCGAGCCACCAACAGTAAAGTTGGCGTAGGTCTGCATGATTTTTATCGACAAATTATGGGGATCGATTTCAGCCTGCAATTGCCGCCAACTGATACCGGACTGCACCGTGACTTGTTTCTGAACCGTATCTAGCGCCAATACTTTATTAAAGCGGCGCATATCAATATGAAGACTGTCTGGGTAAGCGGTCTGGCCGCCCTGACTATAGCGTCCACCGCCAATTGAAATACGCCCGCTGGTACTGCGAATCGCATCTTGAATTTCCTCGACGCTCTGCGGAGCAATCACCCTACCTACCCGCACCGCGTTTAAATGCGTCACATCATTAACAACATGTACCAGGCGTGGTGCCACAAACTCGTCATCCCCAGATCGGATAACCACGACCGTGGTCGCCACCGCAGCCAACACTGCGACAAACACCGCGAGCAAGACTATACTTTTAATCAATCGCCAACATAGGCTAACGCTACGACGCCATTTTGAAGTAGAAAAATCGGACAAGCTCAAACTCCCGTTTTAATGTATAACAGCAGAATTCCTGTTAACGCAGTGAGCAAATATATGAATAATATTTCACGACGACAGTTTGCGAAATACCTATCATTACTGCCAATCTCGCTACTTACTCCGCCTGTTTTTGGCGCAAATGGCGACTCAATTGCCGATACTGATAGCGCTGTCACGCCCTTCCCAACCGTCGCCGCATTGGTGAATGATACCGCTGGCGGTAATTTTTCTTACATCTACCGCAATAATGAGCGGCGAGACCAGTTTTTCAATTTTCTGGTTAACGTTTTTCATCTTTATCCTGAAAACGAATTTCACGCCCTCATTCAAAGTTTTGCCGAATCCTATAGCGCAGACGAAAATGTCTACAAGCAACTACAAATGCACATTGGCGATATTAAGCCGTTTTTATCGGAATTAACATTTGCCTTACCGGCATTAGCCAAACAAAAGCGCACAATGCTCAGCCAAACCTGCGAACTGTTAGATACTCAGCGTCGATATGAAGGCTACCTTGAGATAGGCTCGACAGGGCGATACTTAGACGCCCTCGAAGAATCATTAGACATAGTCGGGGAGCGCTTTTTTCTCGCTGACCAGCCACCGAGTTATTCGCTGACCGACATGCTCGACCGCGGTCAAATAATGCTGGCGGGAAACTACATTCCGCTGGCCAATTACACAGCAACACTGTCACAAAGTATTCCAAAAAACTCTTTAGATTTGGTTACGGTGTACATCGGCTTTCACCATTGCCCATTGCCGCTACGGGAGCAGTTTATTAGTTCTATCCGCGACGCCATGAAGCCAGGCGCTCACTTGATTGTTAGGGATCACGACGCCCATAACGACGACATGAAGGCCATGGTTGGTCTTGCTCACGACGTGTTCAATATGGGCACCGACGAAAGCTGGGCGTACAACGCGAAAGAACTGCGCCACTTTTACAGCTTGGCTTTTTTAGACGAGTGGTTAAGTAGCTCAGGCTTTCAAAACTTCGGCGAAAAGTTCTATCAAGATGGCGACCCAACTCGAAATGCCTTGATGCTGTATAAAAAGGTGTAAAGAGAACATTCAATAAATCAACTATACACCGATGCCAATACACCCAAATTAGGACAGGAGCTACGCATCATGATCAATGTCCGCGGTAACGAGCAACATGCAGAAATTATTCTGCGTCCAAATTGCTCTGCTAGCTGGGATCAGAACCGTCGCATCATATTTGCAGTAATGAGCGTTAATGCGCTCTTTAGTGCGGGGTTTATTGCGGTTGGTGCATGGATGGTTTTACCCTTTATGGGTTTAGAATTACTGGCGATGTGGCTAATTATGAGCCGCGTTTTTCAAACACTACAAATTCAACAAATTGTCAGTCTTAGCGATACCACCCTGAGCATTGATGTTGGACATCAACAGTGTGAACGGCGCTGGCGATGGCCTCGACAAACCAGTTGCGTATTGGTCACAGTGTTGCCTCATCCTTGGGATCCGCTGAAAATAAGCCTTAGCCACTGTGGCGAGCAGGTTATTATTGGCGGTTTTTTAAATAAAGATGACAGTCAGCAGTTGCTCAACGCGCTGCGAAAACATTTACCTATTCGGCACTACAGCGAAGAAGTTATTGTCAGTATTTAAGGCCAGCAAAATATCAAAAGTTATCGAGGTATTTACGGTTCCACCAGCAGCGACAACTCGCCCAAGTCGCCGAAGGACGCATAATAGCGCCCGGACGCTAGTGGCTGCATTTGCCCAATAGCGCCGGTTAACAGCCATTGGTCTGGATAAATAACCCAGCCTTGCTCAATTCGCTCATTGATCAAATTTAGTAACATTTGCCACTGTCCGCCAATTAATGAATCACTTTGAGCGGCAAACAGGGGCATATCATCGAAATGCAAACCTACCGTGACGGCCTCGACATCTATACTGGCCGCAGTCACTGGCGTGCCAACCACAAAGCTATGCGCCGCCGCATTAGCGCGGACGATGTCAAAAACCGTAGGCGCGCCCTGAACTTTAAATCCAACATCTGGCAATTCAACTGCGGGCGCAACAACATCGACCAGTGCTCTTAGGCTTTCCACATCCGCCACAGGATGCTTTATGGTTCGCTTCAAGCGGAAGGCAAGCTCCACTTCAATCATGCCCTTTTTAAAATTAGACAGACTGATGGCCTGAGTAGAATCTAAACTCGCACCGGGTAACAGCACGCCCATAATCGGCCGATCGCTGTGGAATTGTTGCTGAGACGCCAGCGAGGTGAGTCCCGCCTTGAACCCGTCGGGCAAGCGGCCGGCCAATTTTTTATCCAGATTGAGTTTTTGAGATTGGTAGGCGCCCTGCCATCGCAACACGTTCAACGATTCAGGGGACTCGACCTCATCTGTTTCCGCAAAACCTATTGCGGTAGCACCCAGCAAACTGAGTGCTAACACGAACCTCATCACGCCCGAAGACAAATTCACACACCGCATATTCACACGCACTAAAACCCACCGCCTCGTTGCAATACCGCATTAACATCAATCAGAAAGGTAATATTCCACCGTCGAAACAACCCGAACCTTTTTAATATGAGGATTGTTTTTGTCCCGCTCACTAATCGAAAACTGGCCCTGTGAAGCACGTTTAATCTTACCCAGCACACTGTCTGAATCGGCAGCGAACTTTTCGGCAACGGCGCGCGCTTGGCGAGTCGCCTCCTCAATCATCGACGGTTTAACTTGATTAAGCTTGGTAAAAATATACTCAGTCTGGGCCTGATAATTGTTACCGTTGAAGGCGATGCCTTTTTTGCCCAGATCAGACAATTGGCGGCTTACTTCACGCACTTTATCGATATTTTCAGAGTACACCGTCACGGTCTGTTCCGCGGTATAGCGGAAAGGAGAACCGCCGTTATTTCCGTACTGCTGTGCCGATTTATCGGTAATTGCAGGCGCAGAAACTGATATTTCGTCGCTGCTAAAGCCCTTGTCACGCAAAAAGGTTTTAATCGTCGCCACCCGTTCATCCAGTAGCAAATAGAGCTTTGGTAAGTCGTTATTCGCTTCCGTAAATTGTAAAGGCCAAATCGCAACGTCGGCGGTAAATTCTCGCTCAGACAGACCTTTTACGGTGACACTGCGTTCAAACTGCCGATATTGCGTCACCGCGGTACCCAACAGTAGGCCGAGTACAGCAAGCCCTAACACCAGAGACACACCCAAAATCAGCGCATTCGCCGTTGAGTTCTTTGAGCTAGTCATATCACTTCTCCCTATTCACTCTGTTATGTCGGCTATCGTTAAACCGCCTATTTAAACGACCTTGAAAAAGACGCCGCGTGTTATTGACCGCAAATCCTCGGGCGCTAATTCTAATTCTAAGCCCCGGCGGCCAGCACTGATATAAACGGTAGAAAACTGCAGTGCCGACTCATCTATTACCGTCGCTAATAATTTCTTTTGCCCCAAGGGACTAACACCACCGAGCACATAGCCAGTACTTCTCTCTACGTCCACCTGCGAAGCCATGGCCGCTTTTTTTGCGCCCAGCGCCTTTGCGGCCTGCTTCATACTTAACTGCTCAGAAACGGGTAATACCGCGACGGCTAGGGTCTTAGCGTCCAGCCTGATAACTAGGGTCTTGAAGACCTGTTGCGGCGCAACTCCGAGTTTCTCTGACGCCTCTAAACCATAGGATGTACTGGCAGCATCGTGCACATATTCATGAACAACATGAGCTAATTTCTGCTTTTTCACTAAATTTATCGCTGGCGTCATACCCTCTCCAGACAGGCCTTGCTGAGCCCTGCAATTGACCGCCACAGTTCACTCTAGTTCCCGGCGAGCTTAGCTACAAATACACGGTTAAGTACGGCCAAGGGAATATCCAATGCTCCTAAGCACCGAAATACTCCAGCCGAACGTAAATTCCAGCCCTCATTACGCCACTATGACCTCAAATACATCCCCATTCAGCACTATTAACGTTATCCCCAGCAGCAAACCCTTGCTCTCCGTATATGGCTAGGCGATCTGTCGTGCTAAAATCGCGCCCTTTCCCATTTTCACTACAGCCCGCAAGGTAAGAACGCAATATGAGTATGACAGACGCTAGAAAACGGGTTGGATTTGTGAGCTTGGGTTGCCCCAAAGCGCTGGTCGATTCCGAACGTATTCTCACCCAACTGCGTATCGACGGCTACGATATTGTGCCAAATTACGACGATGCTGATGTGGTGGTGGTGAATACCTGTGGCTTTATCGATAGCGCCAAACAGGAATCGCTGGACGCCATCGGTGAAGCCTTAAAAGAAAACGGCAAGGTTATTGTGACCGGCTGCATGGGCGATGACGCAAAAATTCGCGCTGTTCACCCCAATGTCCTTGCGGTAAGTGGCCCCGCCGCCTACGAAGAAGTGGTTGGTGCGGTACACGAATGGGCACCAGCAAATAAACAACATGACCCCTTTATAGATTTAGTACCGCCACAGGGCGTTAAACTCACGCCACGTCACTACGCGTATTTAAAGATTTCCGAAGGCTGTAATCACCGCTGCAGCTTCTGCATTATCCCGTCGATGCGTGGCGATCTTGTCAGCCGCCCCATCGGCAGCGTGCTAGAAGAAGCCAAGCGCCTTGTTAACGCAGGCGTTCGCGAAATTTTAGTCGTTTCTCAAGACACTAGTGCCTACGGCCTAGACACCAAATATAAATTGGATTTTTGGGACGGCCGCCCCATTAAAACGCGCATGCTCGAACTGTGCGAGGCACTAGGTGAAATGGGCGTTTGGGTACGTTTGCATTACGTTTACCCCTATCCTCACGTCGATAACGTCATCCCGTTAATGGCCGAGGGTAAAATTCTGCCCTACCTAGATATTCCGTTTCAGCACGCCAGCCCGAAAGTGCTAAAAGCCATGAAGCGCCCAGCACACCAAGAAAAAACCTTGGAACGTATTAAGAAATGGCGCGAGATCTGTCCGGACTTGGTCATTCGCTCCACCTTTATCGTCGGCTTCCCCGGTGAAACCGAGGAAGACTTCCAGATATTGCTAGACTGGCTGAAAGAGGCGCAGCTTGATCGCGTGGGTTGCTTTGAGTACTCACCTGTTGAAGGTGCCACTGCCAATGAGCTGGAAGATCAGGTGCCAGAGGATGTTAAAAATGATCGCTGGCAGCGGTTCATGGTCGTCGCCCAAGAAATCTCAGCACAGCGCCTACGCGCCAAAATCGGCACCCAACAGGAAATCCTCATCGACACCGTCGATGAAGAAGGCGCTATTGGCCGCAGTGTGGCCGACGCACCCGAAATCGACGGCAAGGTGTACCTGGATGGCTTCACCGACGTAAAACCCGGCGATGCTTTAGTCGTGAATATTATCGACTCCGACGACTACGATCTGTGGGCAGAACCTGCCTAATGAACCTGCTGCTCCTGCAGCCTGATGACTTAGGCAAACATCCTGATAACGCTCATCACGTTACATTGCATGATGAGCGCGCAAAACACATTCGCGACGTTTTACGCGCCACCCGCGGTGACACGCTCAAGGTTGGTCTATTAAACGGACTAACAGGTAGCGCTGAAATCACTGCGATAAACGATGCGAATGTCAGCCTCGAATTTACACTAGACACCCCGCCACCGGCTAAATTAGCGCTGACACTCCTGCTCGCGCTTCCACGTCCCAAAATGGCAAAACGAATTATTCGCGCCGCAACGGAATTGGGCGCAGCAGAAATCATTTTGCTAAACAGCTATCGCGTAGAAAAAAGCTATTGGCAGAGTCCTCTGCTCAATGACAAAGCACTACTCAAAGCCATGTTAGAAGGCTTGGAACAAGCCGGCGACACCGTATTACCCAGGCTGCACCGAGCAATTCGTTTTAAGCCCTTTGTTGAAGATGAATTGCCAAGCTTATTAGCAAATAAAATAGGGCTGCTAGCTCACCCCTATGCAGACCAAGGCCCACCGCAATCCATAAAGCAAGAATGCCTGCTCGCCATTGGCCCAGAAGGCGGCTTTATTCCCTACGAATGCGAAAAATTTATAGCAGCGGGCATGCAAAGCTTTAGCCTCGGCCCCCGAATTTTGAAAACGGAAACCGCAGTGTCGACCTTGATTGGCCGTTTATTTTTGTAGCAAGGCGCGCTCTACATAATCCAATCTATCTTGACCAAAAAACATTTCTTCACCAATAAAAAATGTCGGCGCGCCAAATACGCGACGCTCTATCGCATCATTAGTAATGTCTTTTAAGCGGCTTTTAACTTCATCACTCTCACACAGAGCGAGTACCTCAGCGGGATCAAAACCCGCAGTAGACAAGACCTCACTCACGCCCTCCACGGTTGTCATATCCTTTTCATCCACCCAGAGCGCAGTAAAAATGGCACTTATGTAAGTGTCAAACTTAGGACTATCTAAATAAGCGACAGCGCCACGCATCAGCATTAACGTGTTCACCGGAAAATACGGATTAAACCGGAACGGCGCCCCGTAAAAATCCGCCGCTCGCTGCAAGTCCATTACCATATAACTTGCCTTAGCCGGGATCATTGCCGGAGACTGATTCCCAGTAGCCTTAAATACGCCCCCCAATAACATCGGTTTTAAAACAAGCTCAGCACCTGTGCGATTCGCTAAAGCCGATAACTGTGTCCACGCCACATAACTTGCTGGGCTACCTACGTCAAAAAAGAATTCCACTGATTTAGTCATTATTTTAATTCCTATTAAAACGTTTCCTGCCAAGGTCGTAGATCAAATTCATGGGTCCAACAATCCTTTGGCTGGCTATGAATTTGCCAATACTGTTCGGCAATGTGTTCGGGATCAAGAATTCCAGCCTGAGCCTTTGTGGCATATTTATCAGGGAAATTTTCTTGGATAAATGCAGTATCAATCGCGCCATCAATAATCGAATGCGCAACATGAATACCCTGCGAACCAAGCTCCCGCGCCATACTTTGCGCCAATGCACGTAGCGCGAATTTAGCACTGGCAAAGGCGCTAAACCCGCTCCCACCTCGCAACGAAGCGGTTGCGCCGGTAAAAATAATTGTACCTTTATTGCGCGGCAACATTACTTTTGCCGCCTCACGGCCAGCTAGGAAGCCCGCAAATGCCGCCATTTCCCACACCTTTTTATATACCCTAGCGCTTGTCTCAGTGATCGAAAACATTACGTTCGCACCGATATTGAAAATGACCACCTCGACAGGGCCTATATCTCGCTCTATAAACTCAAAGAGTTCAACCATGGCGTCCTCGTTGCGGGCATCACATGCTAAGGCATGAGCAATACCGCCTTCGGCCTCAATAGCTTCACGCAAGGGTATCAAAGCATCAGCATTGCGACGTGTAGCCACGACAGTGAACCCCTCGCGCGCAAAACGCCGAGCAACTCCACTGCCAGTCGCATCACCGGCGCCAATCACCACCGCCACGGGAGGTACGTCTTGCATATTAGCCATATAAAACACCATAAGTTCTTTTTTGGAACTAACAAAATGTAAGTTCCTTTTTAGAACTTGTCAATTTATTCTATGCACACTAACCACAGGACTTTTCTATGCGCTGGGAAGAACTCGATCAACAAGCCTGCTCACTCGCACGCACACTTGCCGTCGTAGGTGACCGCTGGACACTATTGATACTGCGCGACTGCTTTCTTGGAGTGAGGCGATTCGATGCCTTTGAGCGACGACTTGGAATTACTCGTCACGTGCTCACCGATCGGCTTAAGAAACTGGTTAGTTATGGCATTCTGTATAAATCGCCCTACCAAGAACGTCCATTGCGAGAGGAATATCGGCTGAGCGAAAAAGGACTGGAATTACATCCCGTCATAATGAGCTTAGTTAGCTGGGGCGACAAACACATGAGCGACGACCGCGGCGCGCCGATCATCCACATCCACAAAACCTGCGGCCATCAGATGCACCCCACAACCAATTGTTCCGAATGTGGCGAAACGATTACAGCTAAAGATATAAGGGTAGAAGTAGGTAAGCAATGGCAGGGAAAGCTGGATGAGTTTCTGCCGAGCAGGGCTGACATTAGCGGCAAGAAGTAATCGGCGAGCGACTAAATTTCTATTCCCCTCTTGCTCTGCTAAAATACCGATCCGCTTGACTGTAACCTAGGATCACCCAATGGCTTTTACCGATAAAGACGCTGTACCCTATAGCGGGGACGATCTCGTTCGCTATATCGACAAAGCACTAAAGGTGACACCTCCAAAATCACGGTTCCGGAAAATAAGTTATAAATTCATCAAGCATTTCTTCCAAACGCAGCTCATTGATACCGACAAGATTCCAGAGAAGCCCTGTCTTTTTGTCGCGAATCACGCGATGTATGCGATCGATGGTCCAATTTTTGGCATTCCCATGCTGGTCGAACAAGGCCGATTTTTACGTGCACTCAGCGACAAGTTTTTGTGGAATCCAATTAACGAGAATCTGCTGTTAAACCAAGGCGTTGTTATTGGCCATCCAGATGTTTGTTCTGCACTGATGGAAAACGGCAGTGACCTTATGGTGTTCCCCGGTGGCGCCCATGAAGCCACCAAAACCGCCGACAAAAAATACCAGCTGCTGTGGAAAGAGCGTTACGGATTCATCAAGCTGGCAGCCAAACACGGCTACACCATTGTGCCGACCGCCATTGTTGGTCCAGAGGATTTTTACGACCACCTGCTCGAAGGTGAAGATTTACCCAACACCCTCGTAGGCAGAGCATTAACCAAATTCGGCGTGCTGAATGAGAATACCCGTAGTGATCTCTTGGGGCCGCTACCCATAGGGGTATTTGGTACGCTGATTCCAAAACCACAAAAATGCTATATCCAGTTTGGCGAACCGCTAGATCTAAGTAAATACAAAGGCAAACAACTGGCACAGAAAACGATGATTCCGCTGCGCCAGCAGGTTGCAGACGAAATCAACGGCATGATCACCGGGCTGCTTAAAGCACGGGGAAAGGATAAAGCAAGAAGTGGTCGACTTCGGCGCCTGCTCACTAAGACACGCTAAGCAGACGCCGTTTAGGATCTGAAACGCTAACGCAGACTTTCGTTTAATTTGTCCAAAACCTTCTGCCCTGGACAAAGCTCTGCAACACCCAAGTCACGCAGCGGTGTTTTGCTGGTGCCGAGAATCTCGTGTAAATCCTGTGAGTCCTCATCCATAAATAACAGGCCGGTGAGGATTTGATCCTTGGCTTTATAGTCCTTTATGAGACGCAAGGCAGAACGGCGGCTATGTATATCAAGTTCTGGGTCAGCCTTGTGAAGATGGACCACTGAACCGTCATGCAGTGTCACCTCCTTAGATTGCCCCGCCTCGTATTCTGTTGAAATTTCTTGTTTAAACGGCACAAAGTCTACCGTGCCCGTCGCCGCAAGATGGTCACGAACGTGCTCATAGCCCTTGGTTGATTTAGGGTTATTGTTAAAAGTCACACAGGGCGAGATCACGTCAATAAAGGCAAAGCCACGATGACTAATCGCTGCTTTAATAAGCGGCACCAATTGCTCGCGATCACCAGAGAAACTGCGCGCCACAAAGGTAGCACCGAGCTGTAGGGCAATACTTGCAAGATCAATCGGCTCAAAATGATTAGGTTCGCCTTTTTTACTAGCAGACCCTATGTCGGCAGTCGCTGAATCTTGGCCCTTGGTTAAACCGTAGCAGCCGTTGTTTTCAACCACATACATCATATTCAGATTACGGCGCACTGCGTGGGTAAACTGCCCCATACCAATTGACGCGGTATCACCATCGCCAGACACACCAACATAAATCAGATCCCGATTGGCAAGATTCGCACCCGTTGCCACCGACGGCATGCGCCCGTGAACCGAGTTAAAGCCGTGGGAGTTACCTAAGAAATAAGTTGGGGTTTTAGACGAACAGCCGATACCGGAAAGTTTGGCGACTTTATGCGGCGCAATCGACAGTTCAAAACAAGCTTGGACTATGGCCGCACTAATTGAGTCGTGGCCACAGCCTGCGCACAAGGTAGAAATAGCGCCTTCGTAATCTTTACGAGTAAAGCCAAGATCGTTGCGCGGTAAATCGGGATGGCGAAATGCGGGACGAATATACGTCATTACACAGACTCCTTAGCCATTTTCTTTTTATGTAGCGGCCGAACATTGTCGCCTCGCAACACCGCAATAATTTCCTCGCGAATCTTGCGCGCAGAAATAGGCGTGCCGTTGTAATTTAAGATTGAAATTAAATCCCGCGGTGACACCAAACACTCGTTCACCAACAGCGTTCGCATTTGTGCGTCGCGGTTTTGATCGACAACAAACACGGTATCGTGCTGTTCGATAAAGGCATCGACTGATTTATGAAAAGGAAACCCCTTTATCCGCAGCGTGTCAACGGCAATGCCTTCAGCAGCCAAACTATCTACCGCTTCCAGTGTGGCGTCGCGACTGGTGCCAAAGTGAATGACACCAACGCTCGTGCCGCCCTTGCTGGCTTCAATCAGCTCTGGCATGGGAACGAGGTTTTTAGCGGTGTCCCACTTGGTCAGCAAACGCTGCATATTTTTTTCGTATGCGTCACCATCTTCGGTATACACCGCATATTCGTCCCGCGAGGTTCCGCGGGTAAAAAATGCACCCTTGGTCGGGTGAGTACCCGGATAAGTGCGATAGGGAATGCCGTCACCGTCAACGTCTAAATAGCGACCAAAACGCTCGGTCATGGCTTCTAACTGCGCTTCGTTAAACACCTTGCCGCGCTCATATTCGCGGGTGTCATCCCACACCAGCGGCGGTGACATAGTGTCGTTCATACCCAGGTCGAGATCCGTCAACATTATCACGGGAGTTTGCAGTGTTTCCGCCAGATCAAATGCTTGCGCGGTCATTTCAAAACAATCACGCGGGGTCGAGGGAAATAGCAAAACGTGTTTAGTATCGCCGTGGGAAGCGTATGCACAGGCCAGCACATCAGATTGTTGAGTGCGAGTAGGCATACCTGTTGATGGCCCTGCTCGTTGCACATCGATAAGCACGGTAGGAATTTCTGCAAAATAAGCTAAGCCCAAGAATTCACTCATCAAGGAAATACCGGGGCCGCTGGTGGCGGTAAATGCGCGAGCGCCATTCCAGCTCGCACCAATCACCATACCGATGGCAGCTAACTCGTCTTCAGCCTGCACAATGGCATAATTTTTACTGCCACTGCCGGGGTCAATACGCAGACGTTTACAGTATTTGTCAAAGCCGTCCACCACCGACGTCGATGGCGTAATGGGGTACCAGGCCGCAACTGTTGCGCCGCCGTATATCGCACCAAGCGATGCAGCCGTATTACCGTCTATAAGAATTTGATCGCCCACCGCATCACGACGCTCAACCCGAATTCCCAGAGGACATTTGTAATGCTCAATCGCGTAGTGATAACCAATTTCCAGTGCGCGAACATTGGGGGTTATCAACTTTTCCTTACCGCGAAATTGATCCGACACCAAGCCTGTTAACACATCGAATTCGATATCGAGCAATGCCGACAACGCGCCGACATAAATTATATTTTTGAACAGTTGCTGCTGCCGTGCATCGGTATATTCGCGCTGACAAAGATCTTTTAATGGCACGCCAATAAAATGGATATCGCTGCGCATCATTCGCAAGTCTAAAGGCTTGCTGGAGTCATAAAAGAAATAGCCGCCGGACTCCACTTCTTGTATGTCTTTCGCCATACTTTGTGGGTTCATGCACACCATCATATCCACGCCGCCGCGACGGCCGAGATAGCCCTTTTCATTCACCCGCACTTCATACCACGTTGGTAAACCTTGGATGTTTGACGGGAAAATATTCTTCGGGCTTATCGGTAAACCCATACGAAATAAGGACTTTGCAAACATATTGTTAGCACTGGCCGAGCCGGTGCCATTTACGTTGGCAAATTTAATAACGAAATCGTTTACTGCTTCGATGCGTTTCATATCAGCCGCACTGCCCCGCTTTACTCACCGAGTAATAAAATTTCTGCATGTCCCACGCCGCTGTTGGGCAACGCTCCGCGCAAAGACCACAATGTAAACAGACGTTTTCATCTTTAATCATGGCGCGACCGGTACGCAAATCTGCCGACACATAAATATCTTGCTCGGTGTTGTTGGCAGGCATTTTTAAGGTTTGACGAACCTGATCCTCGTCGGCGCTATTCACCACAATACTCAGACAATCAGTGGGACAAATATCAACGCAGGCATCGCACTCAATACAGAGTTTTTCCGAAAACACGGTTTGCGCATCGCAATTCAAGCAACGCTGAGCTTCTTGAAAAGCAGTAGTAGCGTCGTAGCCAAGTTCCACTTCTAATTTGCGATTACTAAGGGTGAACTCCAGCTCTGCTTGGGGAACCTGATAGCGGTCGTCATTTTCAACCTGACTATCGTAGCTCCACTCGTGGATACCCATTTTCTGACTAACCAAGGTCACTCCCGGCGGTGGTCGCTTGGCAACCGACTCGCCCTGGCAGTGCAGGTCTATAGAGATCGCCGCCTGATGTCCATGGGCAACGGCGGTGATGACATTCTGTGGGCCAAACGCTGAATCGCCACCAAAAAACACTGTCGGATTTGTTGATTGGAAGGTCGTTTCATCGACGATGGGCATATCCCATTTACCAAATTCAACACCAACGTCACGCTCTATCCACGGAAAAGAATTCTCCTGACCAATAGCGACCAGAACATCGTCACAGGGCACAATCACTGGTTCTTCGCCGGTAGAGACTAATCGGCGAGAACCACTTTCGTCATAAACAGCCTTAACGCGGTCAAAGCGCATTGCCACCAAGCGACCGTCCTCAACAATAAACTCCTGCGGCACATGATTATCCATGATGGGAATGCCTTCATGCGCAGCGTCTTCTTTTTCCCAAGGCGAGGCCTTCATTTCCGCAAAAGGGCTACGCACAATCACTTTGACTTCGTCGCCACCCAAACGTCGAGCGGTACGACAACAATCCATCGCCGTGTTACCACCGCCGAGCACAATCACTTTTCTACCGACGCTTTCTACATGTTCAAAGGCCACACTCGATAACCAATCTATACCGATATGCACATTGGCGTCGGCGGCTTGGCGGCCGGGCAAATCTAAATCGCGACCACGGGGTGCGCCGCTACCGATAAAGACAGCGTCGTATTTTTTGTCTAAAATCGTTTTAAGGCTGTCTACATAGTGGTTGAAATGGGTGATCACGCCCATGTCGAGAATGCGGTTAACCTCGTCATTCAAGACCTCTTCCGGTAGTCGAAAAGCCGGAATCTGGCTGCGCATGAATCCGCCGCCAGCACGCTGATCATCGTAAAGATCAACGCTATAACCCAATGGCATCAAATCTCGGGCAACGGTTAATGACGCTGGACCACCACCAATCAGAGCAATTCGCTTACCATTTTTCTTCTTGGGGATAATCGGCATACGATCGCTGATATCGCCCTTATTGTCAGCAGCGACCCGTTTAAGCCGACAAATAGCGACCGGTTCTTCGTCGATACGTCCGCGTCGGCAAGCTGGCTCACAGGGCCGATCACAGGTACGACCAAGCACACCGGGGAATACATTAGACTCCCAGTTAATCATATAAGCGTCGGTATAACGCTGAGCGGCAATTAAACGAATATATTCTGGCACCGGCGTATGTGCCGGGCAGGCATACTGACAGTCGACCACCTTATGAAAATACTCGGGGTCTTGGATGTTAGTGGCTTTCAATGCGCCCCCTCAAATTATTATTAACAGCGAGTTGGGTTGCAGGTGTCGGTGGTCTCTCTGGGGCCGACACCCCTCAAAACGCCATGATTACACCACAGCGGAAACATAAATTCATTAGAAAAATGGCACCATAGTTCTGAATCTTTTTACACAGAACCTGTGCCGATGGATTTCATGGGACTATCTTTAGCTCCCGGTGCTAAAACAACGTAAACCAATGAGGTATTTGCGCGCTACTCAACCCAAGGCCCGTAATCGACGTAGCCCGGCGCACCCTCAGTGTAGAGAGTAGAGGGATCGATATTTGCCAAAGGTAGCGACTGTTGAAATCGGCGGGGCAAATCAGGATTAGCGATGAACGCACGCCCGAAGGATATGGCTGCTATTTGTGGGTCAGCCAAGGCGGCTTCTGCTGACTCGCAGTGGTAGCTGTCATTCATGATCAAGGGGCCGGAAAAATGGGCCTTTGCCAGCGCAAGATTATCCTGCAGAGACGGCATTCTTATGACATGTAAATACGCCAATCCGATTTTATCGAGTTCAGCAAGCAATGCTGAAAACGTCTCAACGTGGTCGGCATCGCTCAGGTCATTAAAGGGATTGCCGGGGCATATTCTTATTCCAAGCCGATCTGCACCGTCAACTGCTGCAAGCGCGGACAATAATTCCAATACAAACCGCAATCTGTTTACAAGCGAGCCGCCATAGGCGTCGCTGCGCTGATTACTTCCCGTAGACAAAAACTGCGCTGGCAAATAGCCACTGGTGCAATGCAATTCAACACCGTCAAATCCCGCCGAGTAGGCGCGTTTTGTCGCTGCAACATAATCCAGAATAGTGCACTGAATGTCGTCAATAGTCATTTCGACGGGCGCAACAAATTGCTGCATCCCCTGCTCTGTATAGATCTTACCGTTGGCGGTGATCGCCGATGGCGCCAAAGTTCTCGCCCCCGTCGCTTTATTATCGGGGTGAGCCACTCGACCGCAGTGCATCAGTTGCAACACAATTTTGCCGCCCTCGGCATGCACTGCGTCGCAAATTGCAGACCACGCAGCCTGCTGTGCATCCGTATACAGGCCAGGGGTTCGGCAATAGCCTTTACCCTCTGCACTGGGATGTGTGCCCTCGGTGATAATCAATCCCGCCGACGCGCGCTGACGATAGTATTCAGTCATTAAGGCATTAGGCATATCGCCATCGGCATCGGCCCTTGAGCGGGTCATCGGCGCCATTACCAAACGGTTTTTTAGGCTAATTTGGCCCAGCTTAACTTCACTAAATAAATGCATTATCTCACCCTAATTTTAGGTGCTGCGGTGCCCCGCCGCATCGTTTTCAAAAATTCATTGACCGACGCTGGGGCGGCAACCTCTGGCAGATCTGACGGCGCAGCACGCCAAAACTCTTGCCAACTTGGAAAAAGATCATGAAATGCGCCGTAATATGGTTCTCGTCCCGGCCAGCGCATTTTCATATCTCCTATCGGTGGCTTATTCAGATCGGTGGCATACCAGTAGCATGGCAGACGACGACGAAAGTACCAGCGACCATCGATGCGCTGGTAATCATCCCAATACAGCATTTGCATAATCACCCATTCACCGCCGCATTCGTGCTCGTTCTTAGAATACAGCACACCCACTGCATGATCCGGGTCACTAAACTCGATAATGTGATTTCCGACATGGTGGGAGGTACCGGTGAACTGATGACGCAGGGTGTCGTCGACCCACGCTTTTAAATGAGCACGTCCACTATGTTCTTTACTTACCCGAATATCCGCAGCGAACAAATTCACATGGGCGTCTAAATCACGCATATCCAAAGACAGCGAATACTTTGCTACAAGCTGCCGAATTTCATCCAAGGACTCAAGCCTATCAATTCTCGCTTCTAATGATTCAGCCACAATTACTCCTCCCAGCTCGCCGAGCCAGTATTGAGTTCCGCCATACGACCGCCATCAACAGGGAGAACTGCGCCGGTGATATAGGATGATTCCTCGCTCGCCAAGAACAAGATCGCATTGGCGCATTCCCTCGGGTCGCCTATACGCTTTAAGGGAATCGTGCGGCCAGTCTTAGCTTGGCTTTCCTCATCAGGATTTACCGAGGTCATCGCAGGCGTTAAAAATGCACCGGGAACCACGACATTACAGCGAATTTTTGGTGCCCACTCGATAGCGGCATTGCGGCTCAAAGCAATCATTGCCGCCTTAGCAGCGCTGTAGGCCGCAGTGCCCGGTGAGCCAGCTAGACCGCATACCGAAGATACATTGACCACTGTGCCACTATTCATTTCCAGCTGCGGGTAGGCTTCGCGCATTAAATACATCGCGCCATCTAAAGAAACCTGAAAATTCTGATGCCACCGTTTTGCACTATGATTTGCCAACATGGCTGGCACCATTAGCACCGCGTTATTCACCACAATATCCAGTCTGCCAAAACGTGCTATACAATCGACAACCATCTGCTTTACAGCGTCTTCCTTACTGACATCTACCGATAGCGGCAGACAGCGACCACCCAGCTCCTCAATCTGCTTAGCCACACTTTGCAAGGGCTCAATACGACGACCACAGATCACCACGTCAGCACCTTCTTCGGCAAACCGAATTGCAGTCGCTGCGCCAATACCCTGCCCACCGCCGGTTATAATCGCGACTTTTCCGCTTAATCGTTTGCTCATTATTTACTCCTGCTTATTCTATGATTACTTTGCAGCGAAGCTACAATGCCGACTGCCAAGCTCAAAATAGCAGCGCCCACCAATCCATACTTTTTCAACTTTAAAATTCAATAAATCAGAATTTTTACCGAGTGGATTGCGATCTAACAAGACAAAATCTGCCTGTTTACCCACTTCTAATGAACCTATGTTTTTTTCCTTAAAACTTTGCCATGCCGCGTCAATGGTGACACCGCGCAGCGCTTGAAGTGGCGTAATTCGTTGATCACCACCTAAGGCAGAACCACTTCGTGTTTGCCGGGTAACCGCTGACCACATAAGGCGCCCCACATCCATTGGCACTACTGGGGAATCCAAATGCAGGGTAAAACGTAAGTCATCTGAAAGGGCATCTTGAAGGGGACTAATTCGCGCAGCGCGCTGCGGCCCCAAGAACTGATCGCGATGACGATCACCCCAAAAGTAAGTATGAGCAACAAAAAAACTTGGGGATATCTCTAAATCCTTCATTCTTCGCAATTGGTCAACTCGCGCCATTTGGCTGTGAACCAAAATCGTTCGAGTGTCACGGCGAGCGCATTGACCACGAGCTTTTTCCACCGCGTCTAAAATCATCTGGATAGCAGCATCACCATTGCCATGAAGCGCAATTTGATATCCTCGACAATAATAGCCCTGTACCTCAACATCCAATTGTTGCTGGCTAACTCTTGCAAAGCCACGGTAATCAGCCGCTTCCTCCTCTGGCTGGCGGAAATAGGGCTCGCTTAGAAATGCTGTATATCCCTGAATACTGCCATCAACAATAATCTTGACCGCAGTCGCAGAAAACTTGTCAGTTTCTATATCACTCAAAGAGAAATCATCTTTCAATAAAGTCGATGACATTTCTGCACTCAGCGGCCACACCACAACGCGCTGCGGAATACGCTGCAACTTAGACAGCCATCTCAGCCCAGAAAATAAGGACTGATCTACGCCGCCACTTTGCACTGTAGTGACACCGGCTGCGAGATAGGCTTGACTAGCATCATCAACCATAGCCAAAAAATCCGATGGCGAAAAATCCATCGCCAAACTTGCAGCTAAATCGGTCGCATGTTCCTGTAATAAACCGTTAGGCTCACCCGAGTCAGAATTGCGACCAATAACTCCCCCTTCTGGATCAGGAGTTTCTCGGCTTATATTAGCTAAAACTAAGCCCGCAGAATTGACCAATGCCATATGCCCAGAGCTATGCAATAAAAAAATAGGGTGCTCTGTCGATACCGCATCTAGATCATGACGATTCGGATGCCTGTGCTCTTTCAACAAACTATCGTCATAGCCAAAGCCAAATAACCACTCGCCATCATCAAGGGTGGCAAGCTTGGCTTCCAATTTCTGTTGAATATCAGCAACACTTGTCACGTTGCCAAGCGGCGGACTACTTAAATCAATGCCGACGGCCCGCAACCCAGTGCCCGGAAAATGGCCATGGGCATCAATAAACCCCGGCACCAAGGTTTTACCTTGTAAATCATAAATGCGACTTGTTGCGCCCTTCAGCTTTAAAACTTCCTCTGTACTGCCAAGAAATTCAATCTGGGAACCACGTAAGATCATAGCCTCGACAATTGAATTATTCCCATTCATCGTCAATATATTGCCGTGAATAAAAACCTGCTCTTCAGGCAAGCTAGGCACGTTTCCTTTTAAATAAAAATAAGCCGAAATCAACACACCTACGATCAACAAAAAGGTGGCAAGTATTAGGCGTAAAACGATCGATCTCATAACAACAGGCCCCAAAAGTGATCTCTCACAAGCTCACCGCAAGTTCACGTGCACTTCGCATCGCCCCCTCGATATAGCCTATTTCCGCACAATCACCAATACGATGCACTTCAAGCCCACCGCTTGCCAATAATTCACTTAGCTGAGTATCAGGTTTTGCACCCAGCGCAATAATCACATTATCTGCCGGTGCGAACTCGTCATTATCGTTAAGTACATATTTGACCCCTGCCTCAGTAATTTTCTTTATCGTCACATTTCGCTGGAGTTCAACGCTGTGGTTTTTTAACTGATGCAAAACACGCCAACGTCTAACAATACTAAGTTCCGCACCGAGGTCAGCCCCCTCTTCCAGCACTGTCACTTTACGGCCGCGCTCTGCCAACAACTCCGCCACTTCAAGACCGACCAAGCCACCACCAAGAATACAAACTCGCTTACCAAGAGGCATATACCAGTGACTCAGCATTCGCAAAGTATCGATGTTGCGACTCAACCCAAATAGATGAGATAGCTTTATCATGACGCGCTGGTGCCAATTCAATTTGCCGTTAGCCTCGCCAGCAAACAACATGTCGCGCAACTCTTCACCGTCCAACACATGAGAAAGTGACTTCCCCAAAATCTCCGGTGCCTTACGTCGGGCGCCTGTCGCCAGTATCACGGTATCAGCGCCTGATCTTAGTAAATCATCAGCACTGGCATTCCTAGCAAACTCAATCGTCACCGGAAGGGCATCAAGCTCTTTGCTTAAATAGGGAATCAAACGTCCGTTAGGTTCATAAGCCAGTGCTGCAACTCTTGCCGTACCCCCCAAGACATCGTCGCGCTCCCACAAACGAACCTTGTGACCCCGCGCCGCCAACACCCTTGCGGCTTCCATACCTGCGGGTCCACCGCCGACGACGACAATGTCTCGCGGCTGATGCGTCAAACTAAGTTGTCCCAAGTCACTTTCATGGCCTGTTGCAGGATTTACCGCACAGCAAAGGGCTTGATTTATAAATATCTGACTGACACACACGTAGCAATATATACAGGGTCGAATACTGTCTTTGGCACCATCGCGAAGCTTATTTGGAAGATCGGGGTCAGCTAACAGCTTGCGGCCCATCGCCAAAAAATCAAAACTACCACTTTTAATATGCCGCTCTGCGACATCTGGTTCGATACGACCCACCGCAATAACAGGAATACTCAGCACAGCTTTGATGGCTTTCGCAAAGGGAATAAAACCACCGGGTTCGTGCACCAGTGGCGCCTCTGTAAAACCAATAGCACTGGAATTATCTGCGTAGGCGCTAACATCAATAGCATGGCAACCTGCTTCTTGCAGCAGGCGTGCAACAGCGACACTGTCTTCAATTCGACCACCACCGTCAACACGGTATTCATGGGCATCGAGTCGACAAATAATAGGAAAATCATTTCCAACTTCTTGCTTAATCGCGGCAATAATTTCTACTAATAAACGTGCGCGATTTTCTACGCTACCACCATAGCGATCTTCGCGACGATTACTATAAGGAGACAAAAATGAGGCAATTAAATATCCGTGTCCGGCATGTAATTCTATCGCGTCAAAACCAGCGGTGACCGCACGCCGGGAAGCGCTAACAAAGCTGGCAATTACCCAGTCGATATCGCGCTGATCCATTTCTTTGTAGCTTGGCCCTTTGCCATCTGGCCCGGCAGCGCGCACAAAGTTAGAAATTTCCCACGCCGTCAGACTTTCTAGCATATCGCCCCGCCGCCTCGCCGGTTTAGACGGCACTAACATAGGCCGACCTTCCGCCGTGTCTTCTTGCGCCACTTTACCGCCGTGATTCAATTGCGCGGCAATTGCCGCGCCATGCGCATGTACCCGGCTTGTAAGCGCTTTTAATCCGACCAAATATTGATCCGACGAAAAACCAACCATGTTTGGCATAGTAGCCCCTTTGGGCCAAGACACAGCGGAGGTTTCTAAAATAATCAACCCCACGCCGCCAGCAGCGCGTGCCTCGTAGTAAGCAATTGCTCGCTCACTCAATGAACCGTCATCTTCAGCGAACTCAGATCCCATCGCTGCCATCACGATACGATTACGCAGTGATAAACCAGCAATACTCCCCGCCGAGAACATTTGTTCATAAGCAGGATCGATATTTTTATACTTAATCATTAGCAGTGTCCGAGATCAGGAATTGACCATACCAGCGTCTAAATTTCGCAAATGGGCCGTCGCCATCGCACAGCATTGGTTTTTCCAGATAGCGCTTACGTGCCCAGATAATTCTGTCTTCTTCCATTTGCTGACGAATATCATCAATGATCGCCTGACCAACACGACTTGCACTGGCGCCGGCATCGGCGCGCTGAATAAACGCGTATTTCGCGCGTGTTAATCCGTCTTCAACCGGCGTCAAATTCGCCATCAGCACCGTTTCGCAAATACCGCTAAAGCGCACTACAGAAAGACCGGCGCCCACACTGCTATTTTCTATCCGGCCTTTCACTCTGCCTCTAGGGGTATCCATTTCAGATTCTAACAAACCAAAACGACAGTGATCCTCAAACCGCATTACCGTGGGTTCTGGTACCTGAGGTGTGCCGTGTACAAAACGAAAATGAGCTGCGTCAACCGCGTTCTCGCCAATTTCTTGAGGATGAGTATCAATATCCCATTCGTATATTTTGAGTTCGCCCCAGGCATCATTTTCCGGCGATGCTTCTTCAATAAGTGGTGGCTCGTAAAGTGGCTGAACTCCCTGCGGGTGATACCACACATAGACACATTGATTGGCTTCACGCACCGGCCAAGACAGAGTGACCTTTTCACAACGTGCAACCCGTGGTGGCATTTTGTCGGCGTAGGGAATATCGGTACATTCACCGTCGCCGTTGAAGGCCCATCCATGAAAGGGACACACAATACTTTCACCGACAACGCGAGAGCCGCCGCCGGCTTGATCGCGGATACCATAACCAAGATGCGCACCCATATGTGGGCAGTAGGCATCGAGCACTTTAACGAGACCGGATTCAGTACGAAATATCACTAAATCGGAACCAAAATACGACAGCGGCTGGGACTCGCCCACCGCTAACTCCGCCGAATACAAAACTTGAAACCATCCAAATGGCATTGGCAAATCAACGCGAACCGCACCGGACTTAGTGGATGCAATTACCGATTTTAATTCAGACATGATCAACCCCTTATTGCGCCGCCGCCATCAACAGACAATAGCTGACCGGTGATAAATGACGCACGTTCGGATAAAAGAAATGCAACAGCCTGAGCAATTTCCGCCGGCTCGCCAAGACGGCGCATGGGTGTGACTTTGTTCATTTGCTCTTCAGCTTTAGGCTGTTCTTGGAAATATTTTTCTAACCCCGGAGTACGGATCACACCGGGAGATACCGCGTTAATACGAATGCCACGTGCGGCATACTCCGCCGCCGAGCTCTTCGTTAATATATTGACGCCACCTTTCGCTGCGGCATAAGCAGTATTAAACGCTTGACCGCGCAATGAAGCATTCGACGATATATTGACAATCGCACCGCCGCCCTGAGCGAGCATCGCCTCAATCTCATATTTCATGCAGAGCCACGTATTGGTTAAACACATCTCCAATGTTTGATCAAAAACATCGCGGGTAAACTCATGAATAGGGCCATTCCCGCGACTGACTGCTGCATTGTTACAGGCAATATCTAAACGCCCAAAAATACGAATAGTTTTAGTAAGCATCTCAGCAACATCGGATTCTGAACTCACATCGCAATAGATAAACTCTGCCTTTGTGCCGCGCTCCCGCAATATGGCAACGCACTCTTCACCAGCTTCGGTGTTTATATCAACCACCGCTACAGAAGCACCTTGTTGTGCCAATTGTTCGCAAATAGCGCGTCCAATTCCGGCCGCACCGCCGGTTACTAACGCAACTTTATTAACAAGGTCTTCGCTCACAAGTACTCTCCTTTCATATTATCTTTTCGTTCATATGGGCATGTCGCCAGAACTATTAACAGGGGCATAAGCAAGGCTGATAGCGCTGCGGTGTAAAGCGTTTTCGCCAAGGTATAATCGAATCTTGCTAGCTCAGATATACCAGTTAGGTAGAAGAGTGCAGCGAGTATTGGCACTGACAAAAGTGCTGCTACAACAGCCAAAACCGTAGCTCTAAGACTATTTTTGTAGGGCTTGAGAAAATGGCGGACGCGATACACTGATTGGGGAACACTGCTGAAGACAATCCCATTCTTCAATGTTTTCTTGGCTTGTAAGGGCAGTGCAATCACACTGAATAAAAAGACAAGAATCAGCCCGGTTGCGGGAAAATCAATCATCATGCCATTAACTTGCCAAACCGGGATACTTGACTTTCCTGCGCTCAAGTACCACGCACACGCACCGTTAGCGGCACCATTGCTGATACCTGCCCCTAAAGACTCTTTCAAAATATAGCGTTCGGTGAGCCCCATACCGCCTACCCCATTTGCACAATTGACTTATGATTATCTATGCCTTCATATTAGCCCTCACAATAATTCTCTAAAGCACAAAATCTTTCAGAATTGCCGACATTTCGCACCATTCAGATTTTATAAATATAACGGTCTATATATGACTACGTTCAACAGACTACACAATGTTTCAGTGGGAAAATTTCGCCGCTTGCTTGATTACCTTGAAAAAGTAGGAATTGATGCCCGCGAAATGGCAACGCGCTCTGGCATCGACTTTGATCGAATAATGTCTGCAGCAAGTGACAGCGTCGTTGCCGGGCATAAATATTCAGCACTATATGAAAATGCAGCAGAGGCGCTACAAGAATTAGATATGTCGGTGCCATGGGGCGCAGGCATAGGCAGTGATGTGTTCAGATTCATGTGCTACAGCATCATCAATTGCCAAGATCTGGAGCAAGCCTTACTGCGCTCAGAGCGCTACCTAAAACTGCTATACCCAATAACTGGCTACAAAATCAGCGTACATGTGCATCCAGAATTTGCTGAATTGCGCTATGAATTTAATGGCGACAAACTAAGTAGACAGTTCACGCCAGATAGCTGGGACCGTACAGAGTATTCCGACACAGTTGCCAAGTCCTCTGGTATGCGAGTATGGCACGCATTTATGGGCTGGCTTGTCGGTCGCGACATTGAAATCGATTCACTCACTATTTCTGCTCCCGGTATTAGCGACGCCTACACAGAGAGTCTCAGTAAGGTTTTAGGAGTAGAACCACAGTTTAATGCAGACAGTACCTCACTGTTTTTTAGCACGGAATGCCTGCGATACCGCACTGTCCATACGCCTGAGTCACTTGAAGCATTTTTGCAAAATGCAGTCTATTCGCTCATCGCGCAAGACTCGCGCCCAGCAAGCACCGGCGCCGCAATACGTTCGCTACTCGCAAAGAGTGGCTACGGCAGCCTGCCGAGCTTTGAAAGCATGTCTGAAAATCTTCACATGTCACCCTCAAGCCTGCGCCGCAGATTACATGGCGAAGGCACGAGCTACCAAGAACTCAAGGATCAATACCGCTGCGATATTGCAATGCGGCAACTTAGGAACGAAAAACTGAAAATTCACGAGATCGGCGAACAGCTTGGTTTTCTAGAAGCGAGTTCGTTTATTCGCTCCTTTCGGAATTGGACTGGCATAACGCCCAAGCAGTTTCGAACGCAATTAGAAGAAAACGAATAAACTCAGATTTTATACACTGTATTCCGAACATAAAAATGGCGACTCAAAGTCGCCATTTTTATTCTCCACATTAATGCTAGAGCTCCGTAAATTCAGAAGTTATAACTTAAAGATAGGGCCAAGGTCCTAGGATTATTGTAACCGCCGGTCACAAAAGGTCCGACAACATAACTACTGGTAAGCACTCGTTTGTCCTCTAAGTTCTTACCCTGCAAAGCCACGTTCCAATGACGATCTTTGGTTTCAAAGGCAATCGAGGCATTTAGTAGATAGTGTTCTTCCTGTTGCTGAACATCACTAAACTGGGTGCGCGTATCGATGGGGCTATTGGTATATGAGGAGGTTCTCCACGACACATTACCAGCGGCAGTAATAGTGCCGTAGTCAGCTAGCTCCGTTTGGTACTGCGCGTTCAGCTGTGCTGTCCACTTGGGTGAAAACCCTATCTCAGTGAAGCGGGCAATATCTACACTCTGACCAGTTGAATCAGTGGTTTTATAGGATTTAACTGTACTGTCTAGATAGCCAACATTAAAACCGAGTAACACACTATCAGTTGCCGAGAAGCGTAATTCTAACTCACCACCCTGCCCAGTCATTTCACCCACATTATCTACCGACTGGAGTAAATCGGAACCACTTAAATATACATAAGTGAACTGTTTATCCTGATAGTCGTTGTAAAACAATTCGGTGTTCAAACTTAGACGCCCAGACATCAATGTCGATTTCATACCTAGTGTGTAAGCCATTACCGTTTCTGGATCGAAAGGTGTTGTTAAACCGCCCTGCGTTTGAAATCCTCCAGCTTTGAAACCACCCGATACGCCACCGTAAAACAGTGTATCTTCGTCATAAAAATGCGACAGCTTAATCGCGGGTGTTAGCTCATTCCAATCGTCAGACGCCGCGGTATCAACCGGACCTGTGGTTTCAAAGTAACGCGTATACGGCGTTGCCCAACCGGCAAACATTGGCTGAGTTTCTGCCAGTGCTTCCTGACCTGGCGCAACGGCTACCACTGCGTTTGCAGGAAAACCTTGCAATAGAGCCAGCGCGTAAAACCCCTGCGTTAACGTTGAATGCTGTTCTATCGACTTGCTGTCTTTGGTATAGCGCGCACCTACCGACAACTGCCATTCGGGCATGAAATCCCAGTCTAAGGAGCCATAAATTGACTTAGATTTTACCTGCTGATTGTCATAGAAGGTATCCAAAGTATGGGTTTGAATCGCGCGTAAACGTGCATACTGCCGCGTAATGTTTTTATAATCTTGCTCACCGTCGAGGTAGTAGAGACCCACTACGCCTTTCAAGGTTTCGGCACTATAATTAAACTGCAATTCTTGACTGAAATCCTTACTTTCTACCGGACGTTCTGTAGTAATAAACTGCTGATCACTGCCATCAAAATCGAAGGGTTGATTGTTTTCCATTTTCCGCAATGACGTAACAGATTTCATCGTCCACTGCTCGTTAAAATCAGCGACGTAGTTAACAGCAAACGTAGATGTTTCAATTTGATACTGATCGAAACCGCTTTTAAACTCCGAATTAATATTGTCTTTATCGCTAGGTAAACTCGAATCATTTGGCACTGTTTCTAGACCTGTACCGCCGAGAAAGGTATTCGCTCCAGTAATGACAAAATCGATACCGGACAACACATTTTTATCAATGGCGATACGCACAGGAACTCGCGGATCAGAGTGATCTTGCATTATGTCCGCACTGACCGACAACTCCTGACTATCACTAATACGCCAAAGCAGATTAGTACGGAATGCGCCTACGTCTTCCGTCCAATATTCATCACCGTTGCTGACATTTGTCTGAATGCCGTCGCGCTGGCTTTTTACAAAACCTACACCGCCATACAATCCACTTTCAGTGAGCGGTCCGGAAACCCCACCCGATACTTCACGCGCATTAAACGATCCGAGCGTTACGCCGATATCGCCAATGACTTCATCACCGGGTTTACGGGTTACATATTTGATAGCGCCACCAATGGTGTTTCGGCCATATAAATTACCCTGAGGCCCCTTTAATACCTCAATACGCTCAATATCATAGGCCTTCAATAGCGAACCGGTGGTGCGATTTAAATAGACATCGTCAATATAAATGCCGACACCCTGATCAAAGCCTGGATCATTACCAATACCACGAATAAATACCTGTACCGCACCGGCAACCAAGCCGCCGGTATCACTTAACACCACATTGGGTGTCATTCTTTGTAAATCAGTAATGTCACTAACCTGTGCAATTTTAAGCTGATCACTGCTGAACGCGCTCACCGCCATCGGTACTTCTTGTAAGTTTTCAGCGCGCTTCCTCGCAGTAACAACCACCTCCTCCATCATGGGGTTCGCGGCAAATGCCGGCACCGCCGGTAACGCCATTCCGATACATATCAGGCTGCTTGCCACTGTATTTTTATTCATTTTCATCTTCCGTCTTATTAGTGTTTTAAGGTAGAACACCGAGACCACATGGTTTATTCATAATGCGTTGTTATGCTTTTACAGTATCTAGAGTACGCTTTAGGCAATAAATAAAGACTACAAAATCATTCATAAATATGATCGAATTTGCTCACTCGCTATAGCCCTAAGAAACTCACCCACCACCGCCAAAAAGGCCTAGTTCTCTATCTTGGCAACGACTCTCAAGGGGTGGCAGCGCCAATCCCTCGGTGTGATGGATTCCATTTACGGACTCTTGAATGGCAATAGCATCGTCACTCCCACGATAAAACTGCTTGTGCCAAATTCTCCCTGTATTGAAAGGACCATCACTCTTCAACTGCAAAACTCGCAGCGCTGGCTTTTTATTTTTCCAAATACCAAAATCTGCGGCTAACGAATCAAGGGCGCCAGCTTGGAGTTGTCGAGCTTCGTTAATGTCAATATCACTGGGTTGATCAACCCCACTATTAACCAATAAGCCATGCCACAATTTAACGCGACCATCTGTAACGGGCGTATTTGCGATTAGCTCGATACTTTCAATGTCACCAAATCGTTGATGAGACAGCAACACTCCCGGCCCGGTATACCAAGTAGTGGTTTGCAACATAGCTTGATACTCCTTATGAAACCCGCCCTGACGCTGAATATAAATATGATCACGAAATTCGTTCTCAAAGTACTCGCAGGGCGCACCATGTGTCGGCCCCAAATGGCGCGCATCAGCCATATTGTCGATGATTTCTTGAGGGTGTACGTCTAATTCACCGAGATGATCCAGCTCCCAATGTATCCATTGTGGCTGCTGCCACTGCGCTAAATGTGGCGCTCTATAGGAAGGCCCCGCGCCTGCGTGATCATGCCACATCCATATACAGCCTAAGGACTCATGAACAGGATAGCTCTTAAGTCGGGCTGAGCGAGGTTTAGGCCCGTCGAAATAAGGAATATCGTCGCACACGCCGTCAGCACCAAAACGCCAGCCATGATAGGGGCAGCGAATCGAGTCACCTTCGATCTGAGCACCATCTTTTGCGATCACAGCGCTATCGCCGGCCGCAATATGGCATTGCATGTGTGGACAGTGTGCATCCAATAAAATCGGGGTACCGCTCTCACCCCGGTATAAAGCTAAATCCTTATCAAAGAAGTGCAAGGCTAGCGGTTTGTGATTCAACTCACTTGCTTCTGCAATCAAAAACCACCCGCGAGGGAATTGCTCTGGTCCCAGACCGTAATCTTGTGTCGTTGCCATTGCGATCTCCTAGTAGCTATCGGGTCTAAACATGGCGTCATGACCGCCATCGACATATAAAATTGAGCCCGTTACAAAGCTCGCCTCATTGCTTAATAAAAAGCCGATAGCCTGCGCTATATCGCGGGTCTCACCAGCACGCCCAAGCGGAATAGTCGATAGAAACTCCGCAATAGCCTTGCCGTACTCTGGATGATTTTCAGCATCAGCAGTCATTGCGGTTCGGGTATAACCGGGCGCCACAGCGTTTAAACGAATACCGCGGCGTGCATAGTCCGGCGCATTGCGGCGCATCCATTTTGATATTGCCTGCTTGGCGCCACTATATGCACCATGCCCAGTGATTTTGAGTAGACTTTCCGCGATGCCATTTCGATCAGCTGCTAGCAAAGCATTGACGTAGTCCATTTCAGTTGACTGCGATGCCGAGTTAGACGACACCAATACCACCGCTCCAGACTTCATCGCTAACAAATCGCCAAGCCCTATTACCAAGTCGATTGAACCAAAGTAATTTACCTGTGGAATGGCGCTTACATCGCTAAACGTACTTCCCACGCCAGCACAACATACCAATCCATCAAGTCCGCTTTTGGCAAGCGCTCTACACTGCGCCACCGCATTTTCTCGACCGGATGGGGTCACCAAATCCGCATTTATCTGCGCGCTAATCCTGTCCAGACCAATCACCGTTTCACCATCGTCAATCAAGCGTTGGCAGACTGCTGCGCCTATTCCCGACGAGGCACCACTCACTATATACAGCCCCATACTATTTCCTTCTGTCGCTGAATGACGGCGCCAAAACTGAACGCCGTATTCAGGGAATATTTAACCCAAAAACGCTTGTCCGCCATCCAAGCCAATAGTCTGGCCATTTACATACCGGCAGGCATCACTGCACAGCATGGCGACGAAGTCACCGATGTCTTCTTTGCATTCACCAATGCGGCGCAGTGGGATCGTTGCGATAAATTCCGCCGCTTCTTCAGGCCTGCTTTCGGTCCAGCACGCTAAGCCCGGAGACATTGCATGGGGCATAATCACATTGCAGCGAATCCCCTCGGCGCCCCATTCACATGCCGCCGCGCGGCTTAATGATCGCGTTGCTTCTTTTACCGCCGCATACGCGCCATAGCCGCTCATGTCCCAGCGCTTTGCTGCAGAGGACGCCAAATTAATAATCACGCCGTCGCCGCGAAGATGGGGATAACATAATTTCATTAATCTCAGTGTTGCCATCGGGCCGGACTGCCATCCCGCCTCGATCTTACTTTCGTCAACATCTAGCAAGCTTCCTAGCGGCACTTCCTGCGCGTTATTCACCAAAATATTGATGCCGCCATACTCCGCAACTGCGGTGCTTACCGCCTGTGCCAGTTCTTCACTATTCTTAACATCAAGCGAAATTACTAATCCGCTACCCCCCATTTCGCTTATCACGGCCAAGGTCGCGTTAAGCTTTTCCAAGCTGCGTCCTAATAAGACGACACTCGCCCCGCTGGCTGCCAGCGAAAGCGCGATACCTCGGCCGACTCCCTGGCCAGCACCACTTACAATGGCCGTTTTATTTTTCAAGTTTTGCAATGTCACCACCACCTTTAGCATCCTTATTTAAGAATGATGGTAGCTCTGCAGCGGAAAGATAAAGACAACAAAACCAACTGGATTTATAGACATTTTCGCCAACGCGGTTGGCCTGACTCATATTGCTTACGAAATTGACTTGAAACGTGCTAAGCGCCGCCGCAAAGAGAAAATAGAATGCCTGTATCCGCTTATCGCTCCGAGTACGAATGCAAATCCATCCTAAGCGGCATTTTTTGGGGAATATAATGAGATTTAGCTACAACCCAAGCATGTGCGAATTTTCGCAATATTTGCCTTTAACCATTGCCGCAGAAGAAGCTGGCTTTCACAGTGTTTCCTTTCCTGACAGCCTTTGCTATCCAGAGCACTCGTCCTCTGAGTATCCCTACAACGACAGTGGCTCACGTGAATTTTTGAAGGACTTACCCTTCGCAGATGCGCTGGTGATGATTCCCTATCTTGCCGCACGCACGTCGAAAATTCGTTTTAATACCGCCGTTTATAAACTGGCCGTGCGCCAGCCAGTTGTTGTTGCAAAACAACTATCTACCCTTGCGGTCATTACCGGCGGTCGATTCGATTTTGGTGTCGGTCTCAGCCCATGGCCAGAGGATTTCGAGGCCTGTCAGATACCATGGGAAAAGCGCGGGCAGCGCTTTGATGACCAAATTCATATTATTAGAGCTCTACTGTCCGGTGAGTTTTTTTCTTACCAAGGCAAACAGCTTTCCATCGCGAGCTTAAAATTGTGCCCAGTCCCAGCAGAACCGGTTCCGATATTGATTGGTGGGCATTCTGATGCAGCCCTGCGACGCGCCGCAATGTTGGGCGACGGTTGGATAGGCGCTGGCGCAAGCGCTGAGGAATACCGCGGTTTAATCGATAAACTCCATAGTTACCGAAAAGAAGCTCAAAGAGATCATCTACCGTTTGCTATCCACGTGAGCTCTATCGATGCCTATACCCAGAACGGCCAAGATACGCTTGCTGAAATAGGCGTAGACGAATGTCATATTGCTTTCCGAAATGCCTACTCTGGCAAACCAGACACACAAAGCGTCGAGCAAAAAATTGTCCAACTACATGATTTCGCGAACCAATTTATACGCTAAAACAGCCAAACCGAGTCCCTGAGTCCCGTAGCGAGTATGCGTTATCGCTACGTCTTTCCGCCGATCTCCGTCGGCGGTTTTTTCCCGCACATCTCTGAATAACGACAGGTCAGCCTGTACAAAAAACACACAATTTTTGGGATAGTCCTGCAATTATTATGGTCTGTGCTAGGGTAGACAGTATTTAGCTACCTTGGCCAAAGGAGTTTGCAATGCAATCAACCGACCATCTGCGCACCACACTGACAGTTGACGGCACAGACTACGACTATTTCGATATCAACAAATTAGGTGATGACCGCCTATCACAACTACCAAAATCGCTGAAAATACTGCTGGAAAATCAACTGCGTCATTTTGACGGCGACTCAGTCAATGCAGATATTATTGTCGCTTTCTCACGCTGGTTAGATAAACCCGATGGCGGAGAAGACCTAAACTTTTCACCAGCACGGGTACTGATGCAGGATTTTACCGGTGTTCCCGCCATTGTCGATTTAGCCGCCATGCGTGATGCCGTGGCCAAGCGCGGTGGCGATGTATCTGCCATTAACCCGCAGATTCCTGTGCATTTAGTCATTGACCACTCAGTCACGGTTGATCAGTTCGGATCACCCCAAGCCTTTGGCGAAAATGTGGCCAACGAAATGGCGCGCAACGATGAACGCTATCGCTTTTTAAAGTGGGGCCAGTCGGCATTCAAAAATTTCAATGTGGTGCCGCCAGGCACCGGTATATGCCATCAGGTCAACCTTGAGTACTTGGCTAAGGTGGTTTGGCAAAATGACGCAGGCGTGGTCTACCCCGATACGGTGCTGGGCACCGACAGCCACACCCCGATGGTAAATGGTTTGGGTGTATTAGGCTGGGGCGTCGGCGGTATTGAGGCCGAAGCCGCGCTGCTGGGACAACCCTATTCAATGATGCTGCCACAGGTAGTTGGCTTTGAATTAAACGGTAAATTAAAAGACGGCGTGACCGCCACAGACTTAGTATTGACCGTTGTACAAATTCTGCGCCAAGAGGGCGTCGTCGGAAAATTCGTAGAATTTTATGGCGACGGCTTGGCCGAATTAAGCGTTGCTGATCGTGCAACCATCGCCAATATGGCACCAGAGTACGGCGCAACCTGCGGCTACTTCCCTGTTGATGAGGCCACCCTCGCCTATATGAAGCTGACCGGACGCGCCAGCGAGAATATCGCGCTCACCGAAGCCTATTGCAAAGCCCAAGGAATGTGGCGAAATGCCGGCGATCAACCTACATTTACCCGCACCGTCAAACTCGACTTAAACACCGTAGAGACAAGCTTAGCTGGCCCAAGTCGGCCACAAGATCGAGTAGCGCTGGGTGATTTAGGCCAAGCCATGCGTGACTACTTAAAAGCAAATGATAGAGATGTAAACGAAACGGCAAAAATCCCTGATATGAATCTAAAACTTCATCACGGCGATGTCGTTTTAGCAGCCATTACCAGCTGCACAAATACGTCTAATCCAGACGTGATGATTGCCGCCGGATTGCTTGCACGCAAAGCCCGCGAACGGGGACTTCGTGTTAAGCCATGGGTGAAGACTTCTTTAGCACCAGGTTCAAAAGTCGTCAGCAAATATTTGACGGACAGCGGCCTACAGGAGGATTTAAATTCGCTGGGATTTGATCTTGTCGGCTATGGTTGCACTACCTGTATTGGCAACTCAGGTCCGCTGCCGGATCCTGTCGCCACCGCCATCGACAGCAAAGATATGGTGGTATCTGCACTGCTGTCTGGCAATCGTAATTTCGACGGACGCATACATCCGCAAGTTAAGGCGAGCTGGTTGGCATCTCCCCCGCTCGTTGTTGCTTATGCACTCGCTGGAAGCACCTTGCTGAATATGCAAGAGGATCCACTAGGTACCGACAGCAACGATATGCCGGTGTATCTAAAAGACCTCTGGCCAAGCAATGAAGAAATACATGAGATTCGCAAAATAGTCAGCGGCAGCATGTATCGCGACGCCTACGATGATGTGTATCTCGGCACCGAAGAATGGCAGGCCATAGAAGTTGAAAAAACCGACACTTATCAATGGCAGACAGATTCTAGCTATATTCGCTTACCTAGCTTTTTTGAATCGCCCTCATTCGCTGGGGAGGAATTCCCTACCCTGCGTGGCGCGAGAATCCTCGGATTATTTGGCGACACCATCACCACCGATCATATTTCTCCAGCAGGAAAAATTGCGGCAGACAGTCCCGCAAGTCACTACCTGCAAAGCTTGGGCGTCGCACCGGATGATTTCAACTCCTACGGATCGCGCCGTGGCAACCATGAAGTGATGGTACGCGGCACCTTTGCCAATACGCGGCTTCGCAATAAACTCGTCGATCGCGAGGGCGGCTATACCCTATCGCCTGACGGCAAGAGCGTGATTCCAATCTATAAAGCCGCAATGAAATACCTAGAAAGCAAAACACCGCTGGTGGTGGTTGCCGGTAAGCAATACGGCACTGGCTCCAGTCGTGACTGGGCGGCAAAAGGCACATTATTACTCGGTATAAAGGCGGTGGTTGCAGAAAGCTTTGAGCGTATCCATCGTTCGAATCTGATCGGTATGGGAGTAATGCCGGTCGAGTTCGACAAAGAAATTCCGCAAGAAATGCTAGACCTTCAGGGCGACGAATACGTCGATATTGTGGCGTGTGAAGCTACACTTTCGCCAAAGCAAAAGGTCAGAATAGTGCTCTCACGAAACGACGGTAGCCGTCACGAAGTATTGGGAACACTGCGGATAGACACGCGAGAAGAGATGTCTTACTTTCGTCACGGTGGCATTTTGCAGTATGTTCTTGCAGAGTTGGCTGAATAGTTTTGTGGGAAACACGGCGGCTTCCTCTAGTTTTTAAATGCCGCCGTGATTACATTAATTCCCATGAAAGTCGCTCAACGCTGGATTCTCGCTAGCAAAGATACGCAACTCAGTGACATACTGACTGCGGAATATAATACGGAGCATGGTGTATGAAAATTCATGTCGAGGTGGAAATAAGCCCAGAAGAAATGCGTCGTTTGGTTGGGCTTCCAGACGCTCAGCCACTCTGGGATGCGGTATACAAACGTATCGGTGAAGGCGACTCAGAAATGATTCAGCAAATGGCCAAAACGGCATTTACTGAGGGCATGAAAACCATCGATTTATCGGCGCGGGTACTTAAGTCTCTCAGTGGCTTTGCAACTAGTCGCAAGGCCGCCGATAAAACCGCAGCGGAAACAAAGTCATCGACCACAAGCGACGAAAAAGCTCCAAAACCAGCGGCTAGTAAAGCTGCTCCCACCCGCCGCAGCGCGTCCAGTAAAAGTAAAACTTAATCGCTACTCTCGCCCAAACTAGAGAACGTTACCATGGCAAATACAACCGCGGGCAGCAAAAATATTGCTGCCTCTGGCAAAGTCCTGCGGGTTCGCACCGCAACACTGGCAGATATACCGGCAATTGCAGCGCTATCTAAGCGCGTCTACACCGGCACTGGTATTGACCCTTACTCTCGCGCTGAATTACGCGGCCAACTTAATAATTTCGCTGAGGGGAAATTCGCAGTCACCCTAGACGAAGAAATTGTCGGCTATTGCGCGACCTTTCGAGTCAGCGGCGAGGTCTGCTTAAGACCACACAGCTGGGCGTCTATTACAGCAAATGGCTACGGCACCCGACATGACCCCGAAGGGGAATGGCTATACGGTATGGAGGTGTGCGTAGACAGCAGCGTTCGCGGCTACCGTATTGGTCAGCGGCTCTACAATGCCCGTAAAAAATTGTGTGAAGAACTCGGCTTAAAAGGCATTGTTTTTGTTGGTCGCCTACCAAGTTTGGCGCGACGCATTAAAAAATATGGCACCGCCGAAAACTACCTGGACGCCGTGGTAAATCAAAGAACGCGGGACCCAGTATTGTCGTTCCAGCTCCGCAATGATTTTGAAGTCATCGACCTCATGCCAAACTATTTGGTCGATGACAAAGACTCAATGGGTTATGGCGTGCATCTGGTATGGCACAACCCGAAAGTTGAAACTGCCGCGAATGTCGCGCACACAAAACGTCATGGTGGTCGTCAACCAGACACTGTCAGGGTGGGCACGGTGCAATATATGCAGCGGCGCGTGACCTCATTCGTCGAGTTCATGTCTTTCATCGAATACTTTGTCGACGTGGTTGCCGACTACAAAGGCGACTTTGTGGTATTCCCGGAGCTCATCACCCTGCAGTTGCTGTCTATCGAAGATCAAGAGTTAACACCGATTCAGTCTATCGAAGCACTGACCAAATATACGCCTCGCTACGTTGAAGCGATGCAAGACTTAGCCGTGCGATACAACATCAATATCATTGGTGGATCGCACCCTACTCGCGTCGCCAACGGCAGGGTTGAAAATATCTCCTACGTCTTCCATCGCGACGGACGCGTCGATGAGCAGGCGAAAATTCACCCCACGCCAAATGAGGTGTATTGGTGGAATATTGAAGGTGGCAACGAGTTACAAGTTATCGATACCGATTGCGGCCCCATCGGCGTGTTAATTTGCTACGACTCTGAATTCCCAGAGCTTGGTCGTCACTTGGTAGATCAGGGCGCGGAAATTCTGTTTGTGCCTTTCTGTACCGACGAGCGCCAAAGCTATATGCGAGTGCGCTATAGCTGTCAGGCTAGAGCCGTTGAAAATCAGGTCTATGTGGTTATGTCTGGCAATGTCGGCAACTTACCCAACGTGGCCAATATGGATATTCAATACGCGCAGAGTTGCATTCTCACACCGTGTGACTTCCATTTTGCCCGTGATGGTATCGCCGCCGACACCACCCCGAATGTGGAAACCGTGGCCATTGCTGATTTGCGTCCTGAATCTTTACGGATAGCTCGCAACAGCGGCACGGTGCAGAACTTACGTGATCGCCGTCACGACCTTTATCAAATGAAATGGCGGGGGAATTAATAGCAAAACGCTGAATGGGAGACGGGAAACGCTACAAAATCGAAAGCCCGGTTTCTTTGCATTTTCCGTCTCCCGTCAAGCATCTCCCTCCTTTACAAAGCGCAGCTCACACCTGTGCCGCCCAAACCGCAGTAGCCACCGGGATTTTTATCGAGATATTGCTGGTGGTAAGGCTCGGCATAATAGAACTCACCGGCCATCACAATCTCGGTTGTCACTTCTGGCAACCCCCCTTTGGCCAAGGCGTCTTGATACACGACTAAAGATGCCTTGGCTTTCTCTTGCTGCTCAGGCGTAGAGCAGTAAATACCAGAGCGATACTGGGTGCCGACATCATTACCCTGCCGCATTCCCTGGGTGGGGTTGTGGCTTTCCCAAAATAGTTTAAGCAGAGTTTGAAAACTGACTTGTCCGGGGTCAAATACCACCAGCACCACTTCGTTGTGGCCAGTCATACCCGAGCAAACTTCTTCATACGTCGGATTCGGAGTGTGCCCGCCGCTGTAACCCACGGCGGTTGTGTAAACACCTTTCTGTTGCCAAAACTTACGCTCGGCCCCCCAAAAACAGCCCAAACCAAACACAACCTGCTCCATACCCGCTGGGAAGGGTGGCGTTAGCGAGGTTTTTAACACCGTATGCATGGCGGGTACTGCCATTTTTTCGGCGCGACCTGGCAAGGCCTGATCAGCACTCGGAATCACGGCAGGTTTGCGATAGCGATCAAAAATACTCATTTTTCGGGCTCCTCTGAAAACGTTCGTGGCCTAGCGCTACTATGCCCTGAATACCCCGTATGCCGCCACCCCCGCTAATCACGAAAAAACACTGATTGCTCAATGACTTTGGCATCGGCCAGCAGGGGGATTTTTCCGGGATTTTTTATTGCTATTTGGGGTGAAACACGTTTAAATCGCCGGCTCTTTAACCAACGCGGGGGATTTATGCTAAATGAAAAGCTTAGATCATATGCCTTCTCTGGAGGCCGGCGCAGCCACGTGTAATCCGATTACACAATCGGACGAAAATCTAGACCACTTCATTCTTCGTGACGGCGTAGCGTACGCAGGCACACACCTTATCATCGACCTTTGGGGCGCCTCCCATCTCGATGAGCTTCCCCGCATGGAAAAAGCGTTCATTGACTGTGTCAAAGAATGTGGTGCAACGTTGCTGCACATCCATATGCACCACTTTACCCCCAACGGTGGTATTTCAGGTGTTGCGGTGTTAGCTGAGTCTCATATTAGCGTCCACACCTGGCCAGAACGCGATTATGCTGCGTTTGATGTCTTCATGTGCGGTGACGCCAAGCCCGAACTGGCAGTGGAAATCCTGCAAAAGGCCTTCTCCCCCTCGCGTATCGAGGTAGGTGAAAACCTGCGCGGGAGAATGGACGATGTCTGAGTGGTTCGACGAAACACTCCACGACGCCTACCATCAGGGCTTTAAAGTTCGCGAGGTCTTGTTTGAAAGCAAGACTGAGCATCAGCATTTAATCATTTTTGAATCCGGCAGCTTCGGCAGAGTAATGGCGCTCGACGGCATTATTCAAACCACCGAACGCGACGAGTTCATCTACCATGAGATGCTGGCGCACACACCCTTATTTGCCCACGGCAATGCCAAAAATGTCCTTATTATTGGCGGCGGCGACGGCGGCTTATTGCGTGAAGTATTGAAACACCCCGAAGTTGAAAGCGTTGTACAGGTTGAAATTGACCAGGCCGTGATCGACATGTGCGTACAATATTTGCCCAATCATTCTGCCGGTGCTTATGAAAATTCACGTGCGGAAATCGTGATCGGTGACGGCATTGATTTTGTTTCGCAATGCGATCGCCAGTTTGACGTTATTTTGTCTGACAGCACTGACCCGATCGGGCCAGGTGAAGTTTTATTCACATCGCCGTTCTATCAGGGTATTCAGCGTTGCCTGAAGCCGGGCGGGATATTTGCAGCACAAAATGGCGTTGCCTTTATGCAGCCTGAAGAAGTGAGTACTACCTATAAACGCCTGTCGCCACTATTTGCCGATACTGCGTTTTACGCAGCCGCAGTGCCAAGCTATGTGGGTGGTATTATGACCTTTGCTTGGGCCAGTGAAACCAGTGCACCACGCGAACTCGATTTAAGTACGCTGACCAATCGCTACCTTGCCAGTGGCATCAAAACGCGTTACTACAATCCAGCCCTTCACATGGGTGCCTTCGCGCTTCCACAATACCTTGTGGACAGCTTAGGATAAGCTTGAATACCAGCAAGCTCCCGAATTTGCTGGTATTCAACTGTAAACACAGTGTCGCAACCCAGCAATATCCCCCACTATCCATTCGTCGCCCAGAGCGCTTTTTGCACCTCAATGGCTGACAGCTGTCACAGATTATTGATAGGGTAGAAAAATGACGAGACTAAACCATAAAAAGGTTTCAAAATCAGCGCTCGCGAAAATAGCGTAAACTATCGCCAACGCGTTAACTAAGGGCCCGATAACATATCGGGAATCGCCAAACACCAACAATGGCCGTATAAATGAAATTTCGTTTCCCCGTTGTCATCATTGACGAAGACTTTCGCTCAGAGAATATTTCAGGTTCAGGTATTCGTGATCTTGCCGATGCCATAAGTAAAGAAGGCATGGAAATCGTTGGCCTGACCAGCTACGGCGATTTAACTGCTTTCGCCCAACAGGCTAGCCGAGCATCTTGTTTTATTTTGTCGATAGACGATGAAGAGTTCGGTGACGGCAGTGACGAAACCGTTGGTCAAGCGCTGGAGTCCATCGCCGAGTTCATGACCGCGGTACGCCAACGCAACACTGACATCCCGGTATTCCTATATGGTGAAACACGCACCTCGCGCCACATTCCTAATGAAATATTGCGCGAACTGCACGGCTTCATTCATATGTTTGAAGACACCCCGGAGTTCGTTGCTAGGCACATCATCCGCGAAGCAAACAAATACCTGTCGTCGTTAGCACCACCATTTTTCAAAGCTCTGATGAACTACGCGAGCGACAGCTCCTATTCATGGCACTGCCCCGGCCACTCCGGCGGCGTGGCATTTTTAAAGAGCCCAGTTGGGCAGATGTTCCATCAGTTCTTTGGCGAAAATTTACTGCGCGCCGACGTGTGCAACGCGGTAGAAGAGCTTGGGCAACTACTGGATCACACAGGTCCGGTCAGTGCCAGCGAAAACAATGCCGCCCGTATCTTTGGCTGTGATCATTTGTTCTTTGTTACCAACGGCACATCAACATCAAACAAAGTGGTGTGGCACTCTACCGTCGCGCCCGGCGATATCGTGGTCGTTGACCGCAACTGTCACAAATCGATTCTGCACAGCATTATTATGACCGGCGCTATACCGGTGTTCTTAATGCCAACGCGTAACCACTACGGCATTATCGGCCCGATTCCAAAGAGCGAATTTGATCCCGCCGCGATTCGCAAAAAGATTGAAGAGCACCCGTTTGCCCGGGATGCAGTCGATAAAAAGCCGCGGATTTTAACCATAACCCAAAGCACCTACGACGGGATTGTGTATAACGTCGAAGAGATAAAAGACATTCTCGACTCAACCATCGATACCCTGCATTTCGATGAAGCGTGGTTGCCACACGCAGCCTTCCATACCTTCTATCACAATATGCACGCAATTGGTTCTGGTCGTCCGCGCTCAGACGACACGCTAGTATTCGCAACGCAATCGACTCACAAATTATTAGCTGGGTTGTCGCAGGCGTCGCAAATTCTGGTACAGGACGGCACCCAAAGAAAGCTAGATACCCACAGGTTTAACGAATCTTACCTCATGCATTCATCTACCAGCCCTCAGTACGCGATTATCGCGTCCTGTGACGTGGCTGCGGCGATGATGGACCCACCAGGCGGCACAGCACTAGTAGAAGAGTCTATTCTTGAGGCCTTGGACTTCCGTCGCGCAATGCGCAAAGTTGATGCCGACTATGGTGACGATTGGTGGTTCCGCGTGTGGGGACCAGAAACACTGGCAGAAGAAGGTATTGGCGATCGTGACGACTGGGTCATTCACTCAGACGACAGCTGGCACGGATTTGGTGAAATTGAATCGGGCTTCAATATGCTCGACCCCATTAAAGCCACCATCATCACGCCAGGCTTGGATGTCGACGGAAACTTTGACGACATCGGTATTCCAGCCTCAATTGTCAGTAAGTACCTAGCAGAACACGGTATCATTATTGAGAAAACGGGCATGTATTCGTTCTTTATCATGTTCACCATCGGCATCACGAAAGGCCGCTGGAATTCGATGGTAACCGAACTACAACAGTTTAAAGATGACTACGATCAAAACTTACCGCTGTGGCGGGTAATGCCGCAATTTGCAGAAAAATACCCACTGTACGACAAAGTTGGCTTGCGCGACCTATGTAGCAATATCCACAATGTGTATAAAGAATACGATCTCGCTCGCATCACTACCGAGATGTATTTGTCTGAAATGGAGGCCGCAATGATTCCGGCCGACGCATGGTCGAAAATGGCTCACAGACAAGTTGAGCGCGTGGCGATTGATGAACTGGAAGGACGGATCACGGCAATGCTAGTGACACCCTATCCGCCGGGTATTCCATTATTAATCCCAGGCGAACGGTTTAACAAAACCATCGTTCGGTATTTACAATTTGTACGCGACTTTAACTCTCGCTTCCCAGGCTTCGAAACAGACTGCCATGGCTTGGTAAAAGAACGGATAAATGGGATTGATCACTACTTTGTAGATGCAGTAATTGATAGCTAACTAATACGTACTGCATTATTAAACAGAGACTATTAGGCCAGCGAGCATAAACGTGCGCTGGCCTTTTTATTGCAAATAATGTCTTGAAACAAAAGTGTCGCAAGCAACGACAAGCGTGCGCAGAAAAATTTACAAAACGCCACTTAATGAGTCCGTTTTCAGAGTAACAAAAATGTCACAAAGAGTAGCAACTGACAGTTAACCGAAATCACCATGCCAAAAACCGTCAAAATTACCCCCTTTTATAGAAACCTGTGATACAGATCTCAAAACTACCCAAGAACCATGCATAGTATTCACGCCATACGCACTTATACTTACCTCGCAGCAAAACTATAATACTGCGTTAGCATACGCATCTGCGCCGAACTGACTCCAAGTACGATTTAACGGATTGGAATTGGAATTATCGACTAATTAGGATGAACAGTATTATGTTTTTAAAACCGCCATCAAGCCTTGCATCTGCCATCATTTTATCCACCGCAGCGAGCCTCTCACTCACCTCCGCCGCCAATGCACAAGACGTTACTAGAATTCTCAATATAGGCGCCTTACTGGCACCCAAAAGCGCCCAAGGTGTAGCTAATAGCAAGTCGATTCTAGCCCCCATCACCAAACCTCTCGGTGACTCACTTGCGCCTTTAGTTGATGCCGTAGACATTGCGCTCGACCCACTGACAGACCCTATCGACGACCAGCTCGGCGCCCCATTACTTGGTGCACTAGCGCCAATTACAGATCCACTACTCGACGCTCTTCAGCCGGTAACCGATCCCGTTGATGGCATCATTGCTGATCTAACAGGTGGCAGCGTAAGCGACGCACTGAGCAATATAGATAAAAATGTGGCTGACGGAGATGGCATTGTTAACGATCTACTCGGCGGACCACAGGTTCCCGGCAGCGGCACAGAGGCTGGCGAGGTGTCGCCACTCGGTTCGATCAGCGCTGCTTTGGGTGCATCACTCGAACCTCTTATCAACGCCATTGATCTCGGTCTAGACCCACTTACCGACGTCGTTGACGATCAATTACTAGAACCAGTTCTCGACGCACTAGCACCGGTATCCGACCCTTTGCTTAAGGCTATTGAGCCTGTCACGGACCCAGTAGACGGCCTAGTAGCCGACTTGACCGGTGGCAGCCTTGAGGACGCCCTAACAAATATTGACGACAATACTGCAGACGGAAACGGTGTCGTAAACGACCTTCTCGGTGGCGAAATAGCCAACACCGCTAGCGGCACCGAAGCGGGAGAGGCATCGATCTTGGCCCCGATATCCGAACCACTCGGCCAGTCCTTAGACAACCTTATTACAGCTGTAGACACCGCATTAGACCCGATTACAAACGCGGTCGATGATCAGCTTGGCGCGCCACTATTAGATGCCTTGGCGCCTGCCGTCGATCCACTACTGGATGCCGTACAACCTGTCACCGATCCAGTGGATGGCTTAATCGCAGACTTAACTGGCGGTAGTGTTGAAGATGCCCTGACGAATAGCGACGACAACACCGCTGACGGCGACGGCATTGTTAACGACTTACTTGGCGGCAACAGCGCGTCATCAGCAGGCGATGGCAGCGAAACCTCGCCTCTCGGCCCAATTTCCACCTCCCTTGGTGAAGGCTTAGCCACATTAATCGACGCTATCGACACTGGCCTAGACCCGTTGACTGACGTGGTTGACGATGAGCTATTAGAGCCAGTTCTTGAGCAACTAACACCGGTTACCGAGCCCGTATTAGCCGCACTTGAGCCCGTTACCAGTCCTGTTGATGCGCTAGTGTTCGACCTAACCGGCGGCAGCTTAGAAGACGCCCTCACCAACAACGATGACAATACCACGGACGGAAATGGCCTCGTCAATGACCTACTTGGCGGCGGCAGTGAAAACACCGACAGTGGCAGCGAAGCCGGAGAGAGCTCTGCCTTGGCCCCCATTACTGGCCCCTTAGGCGACTCAATCAACAATCTGGTCACAGCCCTAGATACAGCACTTGACCCTATTACTGATGCAGTTGACGATCAAGTTGGGGAGCCATTATTAGATGCCTTAGCACCAGCAGTAGATCCGTTACTAGATGCTGTACAACCAGTAACCGACCCTGTCGATGGCATTGTTGCGGATGCTACCGGCGGCAGTCTTGAGGACGCGCTGACGAATACCGACGACAACACCGCTGACGGTGATGGCATTGTCAATGATTTGCTCGCCGGCAACAGTGGGGATACCGGTGAAACATCGCCACTTGAACTAGTAACCGAGCTCGCAGGTGATGCACTCGCTCCATTAATTGACTCACTAGACGAAGGCCTAAACCCATTAACCGATGTGGTTGATAGCCAACTGGGCGAAGAGCTAATCGCTGCGCTATCACCTGCAGTAGATCCAATCTTGTCGATGGCAGCGCCTATCACCGATCCACTGGATGGCGCGGTAGCCGACCTCACTGGCGGTAGCTTGGAAGACGCACTAACCAACAACGACACCAACACCAGTGACGGCAACGGTATTGTGAATGACACACTCGGTGGCGGCGTGAATGGAAACGGCAGTTTAGGCGGCGGCCTAGGGAATGGCCCCTTCGATCAACCAGCACTGATTGCACTGCTAGATCGCGACCTGATGGCGAGCAACCCCAACAGCGGCCAAGGTAGCTGCGCAGATCAGGACGCCGATGGTGTGTGTGACGAGCAAGATGAATGCCCTGAAACACCCATTGGCAAAGCAGTACTTGCCAACGGGTGTCACCTCAGTGAAGCTGCACCGCTGCGTTTGGATGGTGTTTTCTTTGAGTTTAACAGTGCTACGCTAACTGCAAACGCCACCAGAATTCTCGATCAAGCCGCTGCGGTAATCCAACAATCTGACGCTAAAATGATCGAAGTAGCTGGCCATACCGATGACAAAGGCAGCGACATGTACAACCTAAACTTATCGCAAAACCGCGCGCAATCAGTAAAGCGTTACCTGACCGACCATGGCGTAGAAAGCGATCGCCTAAGTGCTCAGGGTTACGGCGAAAGCAAACCCATTGCCGACAATCTTAGCGATGCAGGCCGTGCAGAAAATCGCCGCGTCGAACTGTCAATAATCAACGCCGAGTAACCACAACACCTGCGGCCCGTCACAAGGCGGGCTAATGAATTCTTTTACTTTTTAGGGAGAGTACCATGGCAATCGATTTGCCCCCGGTAATACCACCACAGTTAGCAACCCCCGCACAGGTCAGCGCGTACAGCGCAGTCTCTGCCACCGAGATCTCAGCTACCATCAACGGCACCAATGTGCGGGTCTTAGGGAACCGCTACCTATCAGACAGCGATGTTAAAGGCGTTCTTAGCGCCGCCAAAACGCCAGCCGAAGGTATCATCAATCTGACCAAACGCTACTACCAAAGCGGCCACTTGCTCGTCAGAGTGCGCTATGCCCGAGAAGGCAACGACGTGGTGGTGTTTGTCGAACAACTCACCTTGTCAGAAATTAAAGCAGATGCGGATATTCTTCCCTACTTTGACGGCCTTAACGGCGACACCGATTTAAGTTTTTCCGAATTTGATAAAGCCCGCATCCTAGCGAACCTAAAAGCAGAGCGCGGCGGTTACGAATACAGCATGTCATACGAAGAAACCGGCACCAATGCGGTTGCTTTGGTCATGACAAAAACCGCTGTCGAAAAATACGACAGCACAGACCTTATTTTAGAGGCAAACAACAAAGGCAGCCGTTTCCTTGGCCGCTATTTCGGCTTAGCCGGTGTTAAACACCGCTTTGAAAGTGGCACAGAGCTGTCTCTTGCCTACCAAACTGCGTTTACAGACTTAGGCGAATCCCGCGACGGTGAAGACCTCGATCAATTCAGTCTCTCCATTGATCACCCCTTTGTTAGCGGCCTATACGGCATCGACTTGTCGTATGTTGAATACAGCCGCGACCCTAAATTTGCTCAAACTCGGCAGGGATTATGTTTGCTGGGCTTACTAGACTGTGGCACCACGACCACGATCACGACAGTAAATCTTGATGCGGAAATTCTCCAAGCCGCGTTCCACGGCGAACAAATTCTGTTCAGCAACGTCGAGTCACGTATCTCTTTAACTGAGAAGCTTACCCATACTGACTCCACCCTAGAACAGGCAGGAACCAAAGGAAAATTACTTGAGGAAACCTATCAGGTCATCGACATTGGACTTAAATATCAAAAAACGCAGTACAAAACCGAGGAATTGCCCGCGGCACAACTCTATGTCGGCCTGAACTTTTTAGCCGGTTATGGCGACGGTGGCACGCTGGACAATTACGACGAATACCAGGCCGCCTACAAAACTCAATTTCCTGGCACGGCTGTCCCAGATGTAGTTCCGGCAGCACGTACGGCGGAATTCCTCGCCCTGTTACCCAACGCGCGGTATATGGTTGGTATTGCAGATGACACCGTTCTGTCGTTTTCTGCCAATGGCCAATTTGCCGATGAGCAGCTGCCACAGCAGCAGCAATATGTATTGGGTGGCATGAACACCCTAAGCGCTTACTTACCCGGCGTTTTAATCGGTGATCAAGGCTACTACGTAGATGCCAGTCTGGAGAAAACCTTTACGTTTAACGACTTTAAAATTTCACCGTCTGCGTTTATCGAGTACGGTGCTGCGTGGTTTAACAATACCAATAGTGAGCTGGGAGATGTTCAAAGCATCGCCGATGCCGGTGTTAAGTTAAGAATAGAATTTAGCGACTACCTATTCACAGAGTTTGTTGCCGCCCTGCCTGTTTACGACGATGTGGCTAATAGCGACGAACTAGATGCTTTAGAGGCAGACTTCTTCTGGCGCATTCGCTTTACCTTTTAAAGACGCACCCAAGCAATATTCGGCACGATTGCCGAGTATTGCTTGGATTTGGCCAAACCCTCTCCCCAAACCACCCTCACAAGCCATCTTGACTTTTCTCAGTCAGCGCCATTTAATTGGCTGGCCTGAACTTTGCTTGCACACAAGTGTCTGAACAAACATCCTAAATAACGCCAAATGCGTACATAGGATGTTAAAAGACAGATTTAGGCAATTGATAATAACCTCATATTGGCTCGCTTTTCCTCGTAAAAGCCCGCGTAACAAGGTTCTCAGCACCGCAGGTGCTTACACCGACACTTCGGATCAGTTGCTCAAAATACGATGGTTTTATTCAGGCCACCCGAGCAGGTGTTGTAAAAACCACTATTTTGATGACCTATGCAGCGACCTACACACGTGGTCGCACCAATAATGGTCAATAAATCACATAGTACTTAAACTAAAAATAACATTGTCATTAGGCTGTCACAGACAACAGAGATAGTAGTTATCGGTAGCGAATACCGAAGCAAGAAGATGATGGAAGAAGGCGCAGAGAGCGCGAAGGAGAAAAAAATGAACAAACAAAGTAACGATATGAACGTAAAGAACCTATGTAGCCGTAAGTTGTGGGAATTATTGAAAAACGCCGAATGGCAGAGCAATACTGAACGTTTTGCAATTGAAAGTGAATTATCTGGCCGCCGTCACTATGTTAAGGAACTCGAGCAGCTTAGCGACCGAGAAACCAGGCATTAATCAAGACGGTATAAGGCAGTAACCCCAGCAACAACCACGGCAAGCTGCCGGACCAGAACGTTAATTGATCTTCACAAGTGCGATGAATGGTCAAGCCCAACTGGGCTGGCACCTGCTTGGCATCGCCCATCTTAGAAACAGACGGCAACTCCACCCCCGCTAAAACCCCACTGCGTAACAGTGCAGTGGAAAATCGTTCCCCCGCCTCCACTTCCGCTGCCAACTTAAAATATCGACGATTGATCGGTGCATCTGGCAAGCGCCGAGCAGACTGTTTTAGCGACTGAGGCAAGGTAAATCCAGCACCAATACAGTCGGCGATATGATTCATATAGTGGTAGCTTTGGTATTGCGACAGTGCGCCACCAAGCCCAGGAATACGATAACCCAGCCCCACAAAACCCTTTCGTAAACTGCGAGAACGTAACACCAACAGCAGCGCGCCATATATCATCGCCACGGGTAGTAAACCCGCTACCGATGCCTGCAGTGTCTCGCTCAAGGTAAACACTCCAGCGCCCAAACCCGACAACGGCAGCAGGACTGCACAGAGAATTACCAGCAAAAGAGGAAGACGTGCGTGATCTTTTAAGCGCTGTTGAAATTCGGCTTGCAATCGATAGTGTTCGGCAAGACGCAAATACATTTTAGCGAGATTGCCAACCGCTAAGCCCAACTGCAAAAACTGCAATTCCCAGTCAAGAAAAACACCGCCATCACGCAACTCTTCCAGCACCACCCTCTGGCCATCTGCAAATTTAGCGGCCACATCATCTAACTGCGCTCGACGGGCAGCCTGCTGCCCCTGACTCAGTAAGGCAACAATCTGGTCCCAATTATTCTCACCGGACTGGCGGGCCTGATACAGTGACTGAAAAAGCACAAAGCGTTGTGCTGGAGAAAATCCAGAGGACATCTAAAATTCCGTTTTCAACATATAAAGACAGCGGCCACAAGAGTGGGTATGTGACGCACAAGGCTTTATACTTTAGCACAGCTAAAAACTGCGATGGCAGGCATAATAACAGCCACGGCAGAGCTTTCTACCGCCCATAAGGAATAACATGATCATTCGCCTATTTTTCGCCGTCGTCGTTTTATACGGCATCTATCGATTTGTAAAACTTGTGCAGAGTAAACCCCCAGAAGAACGACGCGGTTATTACATGACCTTGCTTATTGGCTTGGGTGCGGCAGCACTGGTCTTATTGTCAATCACTGGCCGTGTTCCTCTGATTGCTGGCATTATTGGCGGTGCACTGCCCTTTGTACGCCAGTTGGCGTTGAAATATATTTACCATCGCATCGGTACTAGCAAACAAAAAGACAGCGCAGAAAAAGCCCAGCCCACAGCCTCAGCCATGCCAATGAATAAAGCCCAAGCACTATCAACACTTGGCTTACAGGCTGGCGCCAGCAAAGAAGAGATCATTAGCGCACATCGCAAACTCATGCAAAAATTCCACCCTGACCGGGGCGGCAATGATTTTCTGGCCAGCCAGATCAATCACGCCAAAGATACGTTATTAGATGACAACATCGCATAAATGAAAAGCGCGTGTTCAAGCGACACTTCAAACACGTTAAAATTAATTTCATTCTCTCTAATTAACACGATTTAAGGTATCAATGGCGAACGTATTTGTTATTCAAAATCAGCACGGACACTACCTAAGCAAGCAACTTGAATGGGTTGATGGTCGCGATAAACGCGTACTATTTCGCACTGTTCATCGCGATGAAGCCATCAATATGGTTTTTGAGCAAAGCAGCAAAAACATTGAACTACGTGCTCACCCGCTAGAGTGCGAAACCGATGATAGCGCGCAACCTAAAGTGGAAGCTGGCCCACCTATCATGAGTCAACATGAGGATTTACTGGGCGAGGAAAACCCGGACGCAGATCGCGGCAATTCAGATAAAGGTGAAGGCGAACCTTTGGCTGTAGAGACCGATGAAAAAAATACTCTTTAACTTGAAACTGAGCTCACTAACCACCATCTAATAGTCAGTATCAATTTACCGGAATCTTACCTAATGATGCGTATTTTGCTGTTCCTAGCCACCAATATGGCCATTGTTCTAGTAGCCAGTATTACCCTGAGTTTGCTCGGTGTTGAAAGTATCATGGCCCAAAACGGCGTTGATCTTAACCTAAGCTCTCTGCTGGTATTTTGCGCCGTGTTCGGCATGGCGGGATCACTGGTATCGCTGTTTATTTCCAAATGGATGGCAAAGCGGTCCACACGCACTCAGATCATCGAACAACCAGCCAATAGCAACGAGCGCTGGTTGGTAGAGACCGTTGCCGAATTGGCGCAAAAAGCCGGTATCGGTATGCCAGAAGTCGGTATATTCCCCTCACCACAGGCCAATGCCTTCGCGACAGGTTGGAACAAAAATTCTGCCTTAGTAGCCGTATCAGAGGGTTTGCTAAAACAAATGAAACCCAATGAAATACGCGCCGTACTCGCCCACGAAATCGGCCACGTCGCCAATGGCGATATGATCACCTTGACCCTAATTCAAGGCGTAGTGAATACCTTTGTGATGTTCTTCGCTCGCATTATCGGCCACACCGTAGACCGCGCCGTCTTTAAAACAGAGCGCGGCCACGGCATTGGTTTTTACATTACGACCTTCATTGCAGAAATGGTGCTCGGCATTCTCGCGTCAACTATCGTCATGTGGTTCTCGCGCTGGCGTGAATTTCGGGCCGACGCGGCCGGCGCCAGCCTTGCCGGTCGCAACGATATGATCGCTGCACTGCAACGCCTGCAGTCCCAACAGGATTTACCCGTGGATATGCCCGGCGAAATGACCGCTCTCGCCATCAGTAGCCAGAAGAAAACAAACTTGGCTGCCCTATTCAGTTCGCATCCACCGCTAGAAGTACGAATTCAGGCGCTTCGAGACGCCCAGTAATGGGCTCAAGTAGTGAGAGCGCCCAGCTCGTTGCCGCATTACACGGCATGAGCAGCGCGCAACTCAGCCCCGGCGCCAGTGGCAACGCGTCTGTCAAAACAAGCGATGGCGGCATGTTAATTTCTGCCACAGGACAAGTAGCCGCCAACGCTAGTCCTGCTGAGTTGGTATACATCAGTCCCGATGGTCAGATCGCCGGGGGCCAATTAAAGCCATCAAGCGAATGGCATATGCATTGGCAAATTTACCAAGATCACCAGAATGCGGGCGGTATAGTCCACTGTCATTCGCGCTTTGCCACTGTATTGGCCTGCCAGCGAAGAGAAATACCGGCATTCCACTATATGGTAGCCATTGCGGGTGGTAACTCAATTCCCTGCGCTCCCTATGCTATATACGGTAGCAAAGAGTTGTCTGAGCTTGTTAGCTTAGCCCTTAGCGATCGTAAAGCGTGCTTACTCGCAAACCACGGTCAGATTGCATACAGCAGTGATCCCATCAGAGCACTTGCGCTTGCGAAAGAAGTAGAGGAACTGGCAGCGAATTATTATTTCAGTTTGCAAAACGGCGGCCCAAGCCTACTGAGTGAACAAGAAATGTGTGACGTATTAGCCCAATACGCGAATTACGGACGCCAAACATAGCTTATCAAGATCGCACCATTTTATTGCAATATTACCAAGCATTGACCACTCCCTAGCTAAAACGCCCTGTGTTACTCTCTCCGTCGGTTGCGCCAAAAACAAGCGCATGCTTTGTTTTGGTGCACCCAAATACGGATATATATAAAAATATCACACAAAGGAAATGGCTGTGTCACAAACGAAATATATCGTGGTGCTCAGTTCTTATGGGGAGTAACTAAAATGAAAAAGATATTATTAGCAAGTGCCATCGCGTTGGCAGCAACGGGCCAAGCATACGCAGATTATCAATTTGAGGTGGGCGGTGTTTATACCGACGGTGAAATTGCCAATATCGACTACGACGGCTTTGGCATAGCCGGTGAGTTCCACTTCGACAGAGTCGATACCAGTAAAGGCCCACTGGCAGAAGCCAGCTTCCTCGACAAGTCCTCTTTTATTAATTTTAGCTTACTTAGCGTCGAACCAGACTTAGCTGGTGCTGACGATGTCGATACCACCAGTTTCGGCGGCCGTTTTGTCACCGCGACAAATATCATCATTGAAGCGGATTGGACTAACGTAGACTCTGGTAACAGTGACGACGACACCGTTAGCATTGGCGTGGGCACCTATTTAAACGAAAACACCGACGTCGTAGTAAGCTACACCTCTGAAGACGACAACAATACTGACGTAGATTACCTTAACGTTGCGTTTCACGGCGTAAACGCATTGAACCAAGGCGCGTCTGTTGCCTTTGATGTTGACGTTGGCTATATCGATACCGACAACGACAGCGGCTTTCAAATCGCAGTTGGCGGTACGTATTACTTTAATTCGATGTTTGGTCTTGGCTTGAACGCGGCAGTTCTCGATGTAGGTGATACCTCCAGCGATACTATTAGCATCGAAGCCAGTTTCTTCCCAACTGAGCAGGTTGAAGTTTTTGCTATGATCTTTGACGGCAGTATTGAGAACAATAATGTTGATGTAGATTCAGATGGCATTCTTCTTGGCGCAGCAGTTCGTTTCTAAAATGAATTACCGCTAAGACCAAAGCCCTGCAGCGCAAAGCTGGCAGGGCTTTTTATTTACCGAGAAAACACGCGAAGAACTATTTTTGAGAAGGCCTAGGTTTTAGGCGCGCAGTCGCAACGGCAGTTGTTGGATCATCCGGCCACGGATGTTTTGGATATCTTCCCTTCATTTCCTTTTTTACATCTTGGTAACTACCCTGCCAAAAACCAGCCAAATCTTGGGTAACCTGTAAAGGTCTGCGTGCAGGTGAAAGCAAATGTACCGTCAACACCTGCTTACCATTCGCCACCCGCGGTGTTTCGTGGCAGCCAAACATTTCCTGTAATTTCACCGCCAATACCGGCGGTGATTGTGAATAGTCTATTTTCTTCGTTGAGCCAGAAGGTACAGAAAATAACTCAGGCGCCAAAGCATCTAAAGCCTGCTTCTGCGGCCAGTCCAATAGCGCAGTCAACATCCGACTTAAATCCAAACGCCGAATATCTTGCATTGAGTTCACCCCAATCAAATAGGGTGACAACCACGCATCTAAATTCGCAAGCAAACCTTCGTCGCTGACATCAGGCCAATTGCCCGGCTCACACCCTAGCTGCGCTAACAAAGTCACCCGCGCTCGCCACTGCAGAACAGCCTCAGGCCAATCCATAAGATCCAATCCACGCCGACGCACAAACGCGAGCAATGCCTCTCGCTTTTCATTTTCCGGCACCGAGTTAAGCGTCTCGCTCTGCAGAACGAGTCCGCCTACTGAGCGACGTCGCTCTGCTATAAATCGTCCCTTAGCTTCGCTCCATTCTGCGATGCAATGGGTTTCCACCATGTCAGCTAAGGTACTATCAAAATGGGTAGCGGCTAGTTCGGCGGCCAAATAAATGGTATCGCTGCGACTTCCCGTTGTACCGCCAAGCGCTGCGGCGACTAGATAGGCTGCAGAATTTAAACCGTCTCCCTCCTGAAGCATTGCGGCTCGGCCATTACTTAACACATAGTCTCGACCGCGAACTCGGCGCTGTTTGGCAATGCGATCAGGATAAGCAAAGGCCAATAACAAACCTTCATCTACACCAGCAAGCCCAACGCTGGCCTCTTTAATAGTGCTTCGTGACAATATGCGCAAAAATTGCTGCTGCTGTTTTTTTATCCTCGCTATAACGCCTTTAGATTGACGTTCTACAGGGCGCTCTCCACGCAACATTTCCAAACGCAAAAGAATATCGCCACTTCCCTTTGGAGCAAAATCCCTTTCACTCAAAATAGCAGCCAACTCGCATGCGAATGTTGCATGGCCTAATTCACGACCTTTGATCAACATATGTGCTAAACGAGGATGTACCGGCAAGCTCGCCATCGCCTCACCGTGCGGGGTAATACCAAAACCCTTGTTATTTTTTTCTATTGCACCTAAGACACCAAGTAAATCTAATGCCTGTTGAAACGCCGCAGCCGGTGGTATGTCCATCCAACGCAACTCGCCCGGGTCGCTGATTCCCCAGCGCTGTAATTGCAAACAAAGACTGGCCAAGTCGGCCTGTGCAATCTCTGGCGAGCTAAACGCCAGCAATTCATTATTTTGCGACTCACTCCAAAGTCGATAGCAAACACCGTCGGTCAGTCGCCCCGCGCGGCCAGCACGTTGTTCAGCAGAGGCGCGAGACAGGCGCCGAGTTTCTAAGCGACTCATCCCAGTTCGGGGGTCAAAAGAAGGCACTCGAGACAATCCACTGTCAATGACAACTGTAATACCATCAATTGTTAAGCTGCTCTCAGCAATACTGGTGGCAAACACCACTTTTCGGACACCAGATGCGGTCGGCTCAATAGCGCGCTGCTGGTCCGCAAGACTCAAATCGCCATAGAGTGGTGTCAGTATCACCTTGTCACTTGAATACTCGCCGGACAATGCCGTCACACAACGCCGTATCTCTGCCTGCCCAGGGAGAAAGACTAAGATACTGCCACTATTTTCATCCAGCGCCTGTCGCACCGTCGCACAAACACGATCAATCAAATGCTGCTCTGGTCGATATGAAGAACCATAGCGCAAAGTAACCGGAAACTGACGCCCCACACTGCGCACTACCGGCGCGCCATCGAGTAATGCCGCAACTTTATCGCCATCTAATGTCGCCGACATTAAAAGTAGTTTTAGCGGCACATCACGTAAATCATTAAATAATTTTCGGCTTTCAAGTGTTAATGCCAAACCCAAATCTGCATCTAGACTGCGTTCATGAAACTCATCAAAAATGAGCAATCCCACACCCGCCAACGAGGGATCGTCCTGCAACATGCGCGTCAACACGCCCTCGGTCACAACCTCTATGCGCGTTTTTTCACCCACCACAGTTTCCATCCGCATTCGATAGCCCACGGTTTCGCCAACCCGCTCACCGAGCAAGAAGGACATTCGTGTGGCAGCGGATTTTGCTGCAATTCTACGGGGTTCTAAAAGAACAATACGTTGCCCTACAAGCCATGGCTCAGATAATAACGCTAAGGGAACAAGCGTCGTTTTACCAGCACCGGGAGGCGCTTCCAATACGAGCTCGTGCCCAGTTTCTAGAGCAGAACAAATATCAGGAATCACGGATTGAATGGGTAAATCAGCCATATTTGGCTCACGCTCCAAATTAGCGGCGGTTATGTAGGCGATGAAGTATAGAATAAGTACACGCGAAATAGCGCGACTGTTGAAATCTAAAACACAGTCTAGTCAAGCGACAAACTAAATACTTCTTCTGAACTTAAATATCGGCTCTGTCCGGGAGCCAAACCAAGATCCAGCTCAACAGGCCCGACCGAATGGCGATGCAGAGTTAATACTTCATTCTGAAATCGACCAAACATACGCTTTATTTGATGGTAACGGCCCTCTACCAAACGCAATCTAGCGCAGTAGTCAGAAAGAATCTCTAATTTAACAGGGCGCGTTGTTATACCTTCGTAATCAAAATACATTCCATTGAGAAATGCATCGACATAACGCTCATCCAAAGGCTCTGCTAAGGTGACCGTGTAGGTCTTTTCGATATTTCGCTCAGGTAAACTCAAAGCACGTGACCACTGCCCATCATTGGTCAGCAACAATAGCCCCGTAGAATTAAAATCTAAACGGCCAGCAATATGTAAATCAACAGACGGTGGATCAACAAGTAAATCCAAGACCGTTGTGTGATGTGCATCCTTGGTCGCGCTCACCACACCAGCGGGCTTATTCATCATCAAGTAGCAAGGCACTCGGGCCTGTAAAACCGTATCGTCTACAACGACGTGGGAAAACTGTCCAATCGGGTAGGCAATCTCAGTAACAATCACGCCATCGACCTTAACCCGTTTCTTCGCAAGAAGACCACGCACATCACCGCGCTTAATCCTCATTTGGACACTAATAAATCGATCAAGACGCGAGGAATAAGACTGCACAGACACACTACCCTGTATAATTGACTCCCTTATTATATTCGCTAAGCGTTCTTTTACCCATGTAAAAAGCCGGCTGACATGAAGCTGCATCTTGCAATTTCACACCAGCCGGCTTTTTTACATCAGAATCGGCTTTACCCGATTCCAACTACAAATAGACTTAGCTATGGTCGTCTATTTCATCTTTTACTTCTTCAACGCCCTCTTTATAAGCGTCACCAACATTTTCCATACCTTGGTCAATTCGCTCCCCAGCTTTTTCAGCCGCGCCCTTTTCTTCACAGGCACTAACGGCAAAAACCGCTGTAGCTATCAGAAAAAAGGCAACTAAAACTTTACTATTCCGTGTCGATTTCATACTTCTAAGAATATTTCTCATTTTTCAAATTTCTCCATAATTTGATTTAATTTTTTAGCAACAGATTCTTTAGAGTCGCCATATTTTCTCTGTATTTTTGCAGCTATCTCATCAATATTGCCTTCTGCTTGCAATACTTCATCGTCGGTAAGATCACCCCACTGCTGCTTTACCTTTGCAGTAAATTCACGCCAATGACTTTCTACTTGATCTTTGTTCATAGTCTTTTACTCCATATAGTTAAGACATTAACACCACAATAAAAAATACATGTGTCGTTTTATTTCTGCATTCCCGATATCTGACAAGAAGAACCTAGCGATTGTTCCTTTTAAACACAAAACTATGACTTATTAACAATACCTTACTTTTATTCATATTTTTCACGGCTAAAAAAAATCCGCTAAATAGCGGATTATAAGAAGTTGTCAAAAATATGAATTTTTATGGCCGACCGCTAAAAACGTACTCGAAACACCAGCTCGATATTACGTCCAGATTCCGGCGCATAGTCTCTTATAAATGATGCACTGCTACGTATTTCTTCATCGCCCAAATTACGACCATTCAACATAATAGTGTAATCATTACCGGCCAACTCAAAGTCACGAGAGACACTCGCATCTACTCTACTATAACCCGCTGTGGATGCCTCGTTCAGGCCCGGCTTATTTTGGGCTTGCGCATGCACATAACTAACATCCGCCTGCCAATCTTGCCAAACCCAGCCAATGCTCATGCCGTCGTGCGCTGGTGGCAAGCGTGGCACATTTTGCCCATCATCCAACTCTGCCGAAATACGATCACCAAATAATGTAAGCACATATTGGTGTTCTGCATTTACGGGTGAATAATTGTAAGTAAGTTCGTATTCCGCGCCCTTAAATACCGCGTCCTGCTGGCGATACTGCAAAATATCAGTATCACCGCTTTGCAAACCAGTATTATCGAGATAAATAAAATCAGAAAACTGATTATGGAATACGGTCAATTTAGCACTGAAATCGCCAAGATCTCCGCGCAAGCTTAAATCAGCATTCCGTGATTTCTCTGTTACTAAACTTTCATCTCCCACCTCGATAGCGCCAGTCGCGCCATGAACCACATAGCTATCCGCTGTATTTCCGATATTCGCATATCGCTCTTCCGCATTTGGCGCTCGCTGGGATTCAGACAATGCCAACGACAATGTCCACACGTCACTGATATCGTATAAACCCGCTAGCGAGGCGCCAAAATTGGTTTCGTTATGGTTATCGGCCACCCCTTGCGAAATATCAAGACGATCAATATCCGCACGCAAACCAGCCTCAACAGTCCACTTATCGGCGTGGTAGTCCTCAAGCCAAAATAGGCCGACGCTTTGGGTGGTATTTTCAGGTACAAACGACTCCTCCCCCAACGCGGAGAAATCTGCATTTAACCATTGCAACCCCCAAACTCCATGCCATTGTCCCCATGGACTATGGGAAAGCTCTATACGCCCAGCCCATGCCTCTTTGCTAAATGTAGTACCAATCGCGCCATTTGCCTCTACCTCCTGATGCTGATAATCACTGTAACTTAGCCGCCAACGCATCAGGTCAATCGGTCCATCAAAATGGCGATCACCTGCCATATCCCAACGGGTTTGATCAATAACAAGATTTACCCCTTCCTCACCATGTTCCTCATGTTCGTGATCAGCGTGATCCTCATCTTCGTCGTGGTCCTCCTCATGATGATGGACACCCGATGGAATACCATAGTGGTTACTGAGCTCGGTGTAACTCAAACCCCAGTAGCCTTCGTCAAAGTGATAGCTGCTCCCGACAGTTAAACGTCGAGTTCTGCCATTGGCATTACCGATAAATCCGTCGGTACTCTCATCTACATCTTCAATATTACGCGGGTTAGTTGCCAAGCCTGGAATTTCTGGGTCTGCCCAATCTCGATACAAACCATCAACGTGTACTACCCAATTACCGTCACCAGCATCAACACGAAATACGCCACTACGACCATCGTCAACACTGCTACTGCGCAATTCCGCGACTCCGCTCACTCCGTCTATCGGCTTAACGGGAATACGACCGTCCACCACATTTATCACCCCACCAATGGCGCCACCGCCATAAAGCAAGGTCGACGGGCCACGCAATATCTCAATACTATCTGCCAGAACAGGCTCTACCGACAGTGCGTGATCTGCACTATTGCTAGACACATCTAGTGCCGGTAGACCGTTTTGTAGTACTTGCACCCTCGGGCCCTGCTGGCCACGAATGACTGGCTGCCCGACCGCCGGACCAAAACTAGCACTACTTAGCCCAGGGGAATTATTTAGGGTCTCGCCTATTGTTGCGGCTGCTTGCCGACGCAACTCATCACCATCTAATACCGTTACCGGCAACGCGGTCTGTGCTTCTTTTTTATGCATGGGCATAGTCACCAACACATGTTCCAAACGAGTATTTTCCTTGGCAAAAGCAGGCGTAGCGACAAACACCACCAACGGCGGTAATAAATATTTTTTCATTAGAAAGCTTTCCCGTGTATCACGTCATCGCAATCGGCAGCGCAAGGCGCTACCAAGTCATTTTGTTGATTAGGAAATAGCGAAGCTCAACCCGAATTAAGCATTAGGCGCGGTGAAGCTCTTTGATTGCCACAAACTGCAACCAGCAAAGCAACCAGTAACTAGACGTTACAGTGAACAATCAGCGATTCGATATTTCCAAATAATTAAGCGAAAACGTTTTCAGGCGGGGCACGAGCAGGAGGGCGTAGCGGAAGCAGCGGCAAGACCACTGCAATTGCAACAATATCACTGACCTCGACAACAGTGCGGGTAATCTCAGCACTTATTGCCGTGGACGGTAAAGCGGCAGCGTTATAATGGCAGGCCACACAGACGTCGAGCGCCGTGTGATCTGCAACATGGACGTGATTACCCTGCAGCCAAACAGACCAGCTAAGGCAAAGTAATAATACTGCCAGTAGCGATATGCGGTTCTTATGGGCCAATCTAGTCATTAAGTATTAGATCTGCAGGACAATCATGTTGAAACGAAGTATGACACTAGAATAGTCGGTCAATATGACAATTCTAGCGTCGCGGTGCAATTTAGGCGTCGAAATCTATGCCTAAACGACGACCCACTATTTCGTATGACTCAACCACATTGCCTAAACCTTGGCGGAAGCGATCTTTGTCTAGTTTTTCGCGGGTGTCAGCATCCCATAAACGGCAGCCATCGGGAGAAAACTCGTCGCCCAAATGAATTTGGCCATCACTAAACACACCGAATTCAAGCTTGTAATCAACCAACAACATGCCGGCATCAGCAAACATGGCTTTGAGCACATCGTTCACTTGAAAGGTCAGCTCTTTCATACGATCCAATTGAGCATCATTGGCCCAACCGAAGGAGCGAATGTGGTATTCGTTAATCATGGGATCGTGCAGGGCATCGTTCTTAAGAAACATTTCGAAGGTCGGTGGGTTCAATTCCTTACCTTCCTCAACACCCAAACGCTTAACAATCGAACCCGCAGCAATATTACGCACCACACATTCGATAGGCAGCATATCCAGCTTTTTAACTAAGGCATCGTTATCAGACAACAGTTTTTCAAAATGCGTGGGTATCCCGGCAGCTTGCAGCGCCTGCATAATAAAAGCATTGAACTTATTGTTCACCATGCCTTTGCGATCCAGCTGCTCTACCCGCAAACCGTCGAAGGCTGAGGTGTCGTTTCTGAAATTGAGGATATAACGGTCAGGATCATCAGTTTTGTAGACTGACTTAGCCTTGCCGGAATACAACTCTTCGCGTTTTTCCATGGTTTGCCTCATTAGCACAAGAAGATCACGCTATTTCAAGCCAGTCGAAACCAGCTTCTTGGTCAGCAGACAGCAGCGCGTCACTGTTTGCTAACATAGGTTCTATTGCCGCCCTCGCCAATGCGGGGGTGTTATTCTGCTCGCTCAAATGGGCCATCACCACATGCTGCAAATGACCCACTTCTGCCTCGGCAAGTAAACTCGCCGCCTGCTGATTATTCAAATGCCCCCAATCGCCTCCCACCCGTTGTTTCAAAGAATACGGATACGGGCCATTGGCCAACATAGTCACATCGTGATTACATTCTAAAAGCAAGGCATCACAGCGTCGGTAGTGCTCCCGAACGAAGGGCGTAATACTACCTAAATCCGTGAGAAGCCCAAATGTTTTTTTTTGATATCTGAAAACAAACTGACAAGGTTCACGTGCATCGTGGGGCACCGCTACCGGCGTGACCGCAATTCCGCCAATATCAAGTTCCTGCCCAAGCTCCATATTGCGCCAATGATGTGAAAGCCTGAGCTGGCCATATTCACCGGTACCGTAGCTACAGTAGACAGGTAATTTATATTTACGCGCGAGTGGCAACACACCTTTAATATGATCACTGTGTTCATGGGTAACCAAAATTGCTGCCAAATCAGTCGGTGATCGCCCCAATCTCGCCATGCGCCGTTCGGTTTCCTTTATGGTAAAACCGCAATCGATTAGCACACAGCTCTGATCTGTCTCAAGCAGGGTAGCGTTGCCTTTACTGCCGCTACCCAGTGATGCAAAGCGCACTAATACAAATACCCCATAATGCGATTAAGCAGCCTTTCACGCTCAGCTTCGCGAAGACGACGGCCTTTTTGGTAATTTAAATAGATCCGCGCTTCCTCAGGACCCATTTCTTTCATTTCAACTACGTAGCGGCTCAAACCGTTACGGCGAGCGCCAAAGGTTTTAGCAAACCAACCCGGTTGCTCGATTTCTGGATCGACATAGGTCAACCAGTATTTATTCACTTCGCGACGGTCATCTTCGATTTCAAAGCCAGCTTTCACCAAAGCCAAGCCTAACGCAGCCCAAGCGCGGTCAAGAGGAAGCAGCAACAATAAATGTCGGCTATCTGGGCTACCATCGCCCCCTTCAATAAAGATTTTACCCTTGCTATCAGAACGTTGCGCAAGTATCGACACCGCACCTGCGGTTTCTTGATCAGCTAAATACTGGGCAACAACGCGAACCATTTGCGATTCACGTTTTGAACTATCCGACTGTTTTGGCCACTGTTCATTGCCATTAATCTGCACCAGTACATGAATTTCGCTAGTGCCCTGCTGCACACCCTCTTCGAGGCGGAAGCGAAAACGTTCACGGCTCGCGCCGTCACCATCGGGATCTCGCCACTGGGTTTCAATAATGGCAGCCTTACCATCAGCCTTAGCAATTTCTAAACCTGCCCGACCAAGGAAAACCCGCATCCGAGGCCAAACTTGGTTCGGGTCGCCGTCCATTAAAATCCAGCTACGATCTTCTAAGGTCTGAATTTTCACCTCTGAAGTGCCGACGTTTTTCGCCAGCGACTCAGGGCGAGACACTTCAAACTTACCCGGCAACGGCTTGTGAGTCTCTATGCCAGGCACCACATACTGATCATCAAGGGTTTCTGATTTAATCCCAGGTGGTAACACCAACGGCGCAGTCAACTTGGCCTTACGATAATCTTGTCCGCGGTCGCGGAACATGCCATCACCACCAAAACAGCCCGACAATAGCGTCAGCCCCAGACTTATTATTGTTAATCGAAAACCGGTGCTGCACATAAAATTGCTCATCTAGTCTATTAATCCTGCTTGCGTTAACGCTTCGGCGACCCGAGGTTGTGCCGCTTCACTCAATAGAGTCAACGGCAAACGAATACCGTCTTCCATCATACCCATGGCTAACAACGCCCATTTTACGGGGATTGGGTTAGCTTCTACGAATAGGCGATCGTGGAGGATTCGCAAGGGTGCATCGGCGGCGGCAGTCGCTGCCTTATCTCCAGACATGGCCGCAACACACACTGCTTTTACAGCCGCAGGAGCAATATTTGCCGTCACCGAGATATTGCCTTTGCCACCCAACAACATTAATTCTGCTGCCGTTGCGTCATCGCCGGACAATACATCAATCTTGTCTCCCACCGCGTCAATCAATTCTTTCCCACGCGCTAAATCGCCAGTGGCGTCTTTGATCGCAATAATATTGCGATGTTCCGCTAAACGTATGGTGGTTGAATTCAACATATCGCAAGCTGTACGGCCGGGCACATTGTACAAAATCTGGGGGATATCGACTGCATCAGCAATCGCCATGTAATGACGATACAACCCCTCTTGAGTGGGCTTGTTATAATAAGGCGTAACCAATAGGCAAGCATCTGCGCCAACCTCACAGGCTACTTTCGTCAATTCAATCGCTTCAGCGGTCGAATTTGCACCGGTACCCGCAACAACCTTGATACGTCCAGCAACCTGATCGACACATGCCTTGATGACCATTTTATGCTCATCCATCGCAAGAGTGGCAGACTCACCGGTGGTACCCACCGCAACTATCCCATCTGTACCCTGTTCTATATGCCATTCAATCAGACGCGACAACGCTTGCCAGTCAATACTGCCATCGCTGTGCATCGGGGTTACTAGGGCAACCACACTACCCGAAATCATGCCGGTATCTCCAATTTTGGTGCAAGCCGCTAATGGTACTGGCCAGTGCCACGCAGCTCAAGGGACAAATGAATGTAAACCAGTTACGCTTAGCGACTTTCGCGAAACGAATTCACTTTCGCGCAGTCAAACTCTCATGTAAAACCCATGTTTTGCCGAACTGAGACAGGAGAAAACCCAATGCGTTTCCTAGCCATAGTATTACTGTTCATTTTGGCGCCGATGAGTATAGCCGATCCTTGGCGGACAGACCCCATGACACCAACAGATGAAAAATACATGGAGGACAGCCGAAACCAACTAAACGACCTAAGTCGCATGGAGCTTGGCAGAAGTTTTGGCGAGAGCCGCGACAATGATTTGCGTCTAATCCAAACCTTGCTAGACCGTAAAATCGTCACCGGCGACCAAACCCGCCTTCTTCAGGCAATGGGCATTGTCATCGGCGACCACCTGCTTAAAGAGAATAATCTGAAATGGGTAATTTATACTGACCGAGTCGGGCGCAGTCGCGCACTGGAAGTGCCCTTTAAAGATGAGGCCATATTCCCCGTCACCCAAATATCAAGCCGCGCAGCGGTTGATGCCGACATTGATGTAAAGGCTATCTACCAAAGACTAGAGTCTGAAATTGATCGAGCCAAAAAGAAAATCATCGTACGCTAGCCATAATATTTGACGAAGGGCGGCTCAAATCACCGCCCTTCTTTAGCCCCCCTAATTACACACCTAAAAAATACAGTAAGACCGGAATACTGATAAAGCTGATCAAGGTTGAACTGACTACTATTCCCGCCACCACATCCGGTTCACGATTGTACTGCAAGGCCAACAAATAATTGAACACGGCCGCAGGCATCGCTGATTGCAATAGCACTACCTTGCGCTCCAGACCTTCCAGATTCAAAACATAGACTGCGGCAAAACCGCCAGCTAGCCCGATGAATAATCGCAACACGCCCAGCCCAACTGATTTTCCGGCCGCATTTAGCTTAAGCGAACTCAATGACACACCTAGGGTAATCAGCATAAGGGGAATAGAAAGCCCACCCAACAAACCTAGGGTATTCTGGATCGATACCGGCAGACTCCAATGATTAAAAATAAGCAGACACGCGATGATGCCAGCATAAATAATGGGAGAGCTAAGCACCCCTTTCACCATAGCCTTGCCGCTCAGCACCGCCGCGCCAAAGGAGAAATGGGCAATCGTTGTGGTTAAGAAGATACCCAGACCAATCGCCAAACCTTCTTGACCAAAGGCAAAAAGACACAGCGGCAGCCCCATATTACCGAAATTGCCAAATACCAAGGGCACCACAAAATTACGCATATTAATGCGCAAGACCAAACAGGCAACGGCGGCAAAAAGCGCAGAAAACGCCAACATACAAACACTGGCAAGCAATACATGCTGAAGAAGGTCAGATGAAATAACCGTTTGCCCCAAGGTGCCCACAATCAAGGCAGGCGCACCTACCCACAGTACAATACGGCGCACAAACTCGTGATCAAAGGGTTGCTTAAACCGAACCCAAAATACGCCAATGGCGGCGCAGAATATAACGGGCAGAATAATGGGAATAAGGGGAGAGATTAGCGACATTTAAACTCCAGCATTACAGTCATAAAGATCGACCGTCGGCAGGCATTATCAAGCTAAGATGCGGTATTTCCAAGGGCGAAACCTGAATTCGAGAATAAAGCGAACATCTAGTTAGCCGCCACATTCGTAACCATTGCGATAACAGCAATTCATATTTTTAAGCCATTAGAGGGTATTTGATTCAAGTGAACAGCTTAAACCCCAAAAAGCTTCTAAACAGTAAATGGACATCAAGCCACCCCCAACACAAAGAAAAACATTTTCTTGTTCGGGAAGTGGAATACGACGAAAACGGCCTCGTAGTCCTCTGCCTAATGGAAGCCGTTATGACGAAACGGGAATTTGAGATTGACTGGCGAGATTTAAAAAACCAGACCCACTGGCGTATAGGCTGGCAGTAAAACCGCCAGCTATACCAAACTTAGAATTGATCCGGTCGCAACATCGCGTCGTGACCACCATCAACAAAGACGATAGATCCCGCCATAAAACTGGCCTTACCGCTCAGCATAAAACACACCACATCGGCGATCTGCTCAGGTTTGCCAATTGCACCTAGGGGAACACTGTCTCCGAAATCCTTCATAACTTGACCAAGCTCTTTATCAGCAAGGACTTTATTACTCAGTGGTGTATCAATTATGCCCGGCGCCACCGCATTTAATCGCACGCCTTGACGGGCATAGTCTGGCGCATTGCGCCGCAACCAACAGCTAAGCGCATGTTTTGAACCCGCATAGGCCGTATGACCATCTTTGCTATCACTCAATTCACAGGCCTCAGTCTCACGGTCATCGAGCAGTAAATCGACATACTCATCGTGACCAACCATGGCAGCTGAGTTGGAAGAGATCATGACGACGCTGCCTTTGCGCCGCACCAAAAGATCCCGCACACCCTCTGTTATGGCTACCGCCGCAAAATAATTTACCTTAGTAATCAATGAAAATGGCCGAACCGATGGCCCAAGTCCGGCACAGGGAATAAAGCCATCTAGACCATTCGCTGCCAATGCGTGAATACCATCTATCGCTTTTTGACGACCAGATGGCTCAGACAAGTCAGCGCAAATATCGCCCTCGGCAAGATCGACAACAATGACTTGATGACCGGCTTCGCGGAGTTGGGTCTTGATCGCGGCACCGATACCCGTAGCGCCGCCAGTGAGTGCGTAGGTTCCCATCATTTATCCTTATTATTTTGGTTTGATTTCATCCACTGCGAGAGGCTTAGCTGACAGCGATCAAGGTGCTGTCGCTAGCCAATTTACTGCGCTCGTATTTATGCGCCGGTGTATTCACCACCTCTTCAAGGGGCGCCGCGATACGCGAGCGTTGGGCCTGTTGTTCATCGGCTGCGCCGTAAAGCGTATTACGCTGAAAAGGCACACGACCCGCACGAAGAATTCGCGCTTCCATCAATGCCGGAGCGGCCTCCTGACCATGTACAGCACCAGCAGCCCGTGTAATAGTCTCATTCATCAACGTGCCGCCCAGGTCGTTTACACCTGCGTTTAACAAGGCCTCAACGCCCTGTTCACCCATCTTCACCCAAGACGCCTGAATATTGTCGATTAAACCGTTAAAGACGAGTCTAGCCACGGCATGCATCAACACCGCCTCGCGAAAACTCGGTCCGCGTCGCGCCTTGCCTTTAAGATAAATTGGCGCCTCCGGTGGTACAAAGGGCAGCGGCACAAATTCAGTAAAGCCCCCGGTTTTTTCCTGTAAATTCCGAACACGAAGAAGGTGCTTCGCCCAAGACTGATAGTTATCGACGTGGCCGTACATGATCGTCGCCGTAGAGCGCAGCCCCACTTTATGCGCCGCCGCCATCACCGCAAGCCATTGTTCAGTGTTAATTTTATCTGGGCACAAAACCGCTCGCACATCGTCATCTAATACTTCGGCAGCGGTGCCGGGCAAAGTGTGTAAGCCCGCTGTTTTTAATTTCAGCAAATATGTTTCTAAATCTAACCCAAGGGTTTCAGCGCCCTGCCAAACCTCCAAGGGCGAGAAAGCATGAATATGCATATTGGGTGTCGCCGTGCGCAGCGTTGCGACAATATCGAGATAGGTCTGGCCAGTGTACTCAGGGTGAATTCCCCCCTGCATACACACCTCGCTTGCACCGCGCTGCCAAGCCTCAGTTGCGCGGCGAGATATTTCTTCGCCGGACAAATCATAGGGGCGACCGCGCAAATTCTCGCTGAGTTTCCCTTTAGAAAACGCACAGAACTGACATTTGAAATAACAAACATTGGTGTAATTAATATTGCGCGTAACAACATAACTCACACGCTCGCCGCAGCGCTGCTCACGGAGCAGATCAGCGGCGGAACATACTGCGGAAAAATCGCTACCGCGAGCACTAAACAAACGCACAACATCCTCTTCGCTCAATGCCTCTGCGCGTAACGCACGCTCAATCAAGATAGCTATATCACGTGATACTGGCCCATATTTTTTGAGCGTTTGTTGATCAGCACCGAGTAAATCCAAGTCCACCGCAGGCGCCTCAAAATCTTGGCCAGCAACCCAACTATCTTCCTTGGGCAAGCCCTGTGCGTCGCTGTAATGAAGCACTTTGGTGTGCAAGGCTGGATCTAGCCAGCGCTCATACTGCCGCACATACCGCGGATAAATAGTTAAGCGCTCATGCAAATGTTTGCCCGCGCCCGCAGTTTCTTTAGCGAGGCTCTCTAAATGCGGCCAAGGCGCTTCGGGATTAACAAAATCAGGTGTGAGCGGCGAAACACCACCCCAATCATTTAGACCTGCAGCGACCAGTTGCGGCAACACGCCGGGACTTAAATTCGGCGGTGCTTGAATACTCATCTGCGCACCAAAAATTAATCGTGCAACGGCAATAGTCCACAGTAACTCGTTCAAATCTGGCTCAGGCGCAGAGGCCATTTTGGTATTCGGTTTAGCCCGAAAATTCTGCACAATAATTTCTTGAATATGGCCGTAGCGCCGATGCAGTTCTCGCAATGCCAATAAAGATTCCACCCGCTCGCGGCGGGTTTCACCAATACCAATTAATATTCCTGAGGTAAACGGCACCGACGCTCTACCAGCGCGAGCAATTGTCTCCAAACGCAGTACTGGGTCTTTATCTGGCGAACCATAATGCGGCATGCCTTTTTCACACAAGCGGCTAGACGCCGATTCAAGCATGATGCCCATTGACGCCGACACCGGCCGCAACAGTGCAATTTCTTCATCATCCATGCAGCCTGCATTGATATGGGGTAACACATTGGTTTCAGCCAGCACCCTACCAGCAACATGGGCAAGGTATTCCAGGGTGCTAGCGAACCCCATCTCCGCCAGTGCGTCTCGCGCTGCTTTATAGCGCAACTCAGGCTTTTCACCAAGGGTGAATAAGGCTTCTTTGCAACCCATGCTTTCGGCAACCTTCACCTGCGCCAAGACTTGCTCAACCGGTAAATACGCCTGTTCTATTTTCTTCGGTGTTTTTGCAAACGTGCAGTAATGGCAGACATCGCGGCACAAATGAGTAAGCGGAATAAAGACTTTACGAGAATAGCTGACGCCGTTGTAAAAACCACGGTCACGCAAACCCGCGGCGGCCGTCATTAAAGCGTCTGTTTCTGCTATATCGGCCAGCAACATTGCGTGCTCGGCGTCCATGCCCTCTTCGCTTAACAATGACAACAAAGAGTCTATTGTTTCAAGCCCAGATATCGCATTCGTCATACCGCACTCCAAGCTTGTGCAGACGTGTTTGCCGCCTCGTTATCTAATTGCCTCAAGCGCTGCGCAATACCCGCCTGGTGCAGATACGCCAATGTTCGTTGCGCCGCATTGTTAGGTGATAAAGCCAACAAACGGGACAGGTCCTCTTGGGTATCAATGTCTTGAGCAATGCCTGGCAATGAAATAATTTGTGCCGGTAAATTCATTGCCACCGCCTCTTGGTAATGTATCGCGCAACTATCACGCCCATAGGCTAACGCGGGCACGCTGGCGGGATCACACACTAAAATATTACTGCCAAGACCGTGGCGATCTGTGGCAATGCTTACCGCCGAGCGATGCTCTTTCATCAATAATTGATGCTTAGCCGTCAGCACATTTAATTCCTGTTCGCCTAGCAGCGGAAGATCACCATGCACCACCATCGCGGCCACAGGGTGTGATTCATTTGCGGTAAGCACGGCCATTTTATTCAGCGCTGCAGATACCACCCCATTTAAACCGCTGAGGCCTAAATCCCGCTCTGACCAACAATCTATACGATAGTGTTCAGCCAATAACTGGGCTGCCGGATCATCTGACACCACAACAATACGTTCAAAGCCAGAGTGCGCTGCCAACACGGTCAGCACGTCTTCAACCATGGCGTGAAATAAGCCACGTCGTTCCGACACGGTCAAACACCCCGTCAAACGTTGCTTAGCCTGCACAAAATCTTTTAACGGCAATAGTGCCCACATAGTGTTATACGCTTTTATCCGCTGTATTTATTATCGCAATTTTTCGACGAGAAACTCGCCGGATGTCTTTATGCTTTAATACTGGCCGCAAAGTTTAATACAGACTCTGCTAGCGCGATCTTGCTGTCGAGTGTCGTCATCAAGGTCGGCGCCACGCATACCTTTATACCCATAGCGACGATGGCATCGGCGTACTCAACATCGGCCTCATCCAAAACATAACCATCGAGTAAATCACCGTAATACTCGGCAACCGCCAAGGCCGTTGCGGGCATATCTAACTCACGCATCATCTTCGCCGCTGGCCCTTTAACCGCGCGGCCAGCAATAATCGGCGACACCGCAATTAACGGCGCAGCCGAGTGTTTTAGCAAGCTGCGGCAATCAGCCAAACTTAAAATGGGATCGATACTAACAAAAGGATTAGACGGGCACACCACAATTGCCGCTAAGTCTTCATCTTCTAATAGCTGCCGAACTTGGGGATTCAATACCGCCGCGTCCGCACCTTCAAAATACAATTCCCGTACTTCTGGCTGACATTTATCACGCACAAAATATTGCTGAAAATCTAGCCAACCCTGATCCGTATTCACTTTGGTGGCAACCGGCTGTTCAGTCATTGGCAGCAGGCTGTGCCGTATTCCCAGACCATTGATAATTTGCTTGGTCACCGCCGATAAAGAATGCCCCGCATGCAATAACTGCGTTCGCAATACATGGGTCGCTAAATCTTGATCACCAATTTGAAACCATTCATCGCCACCCAATCTACGCATGGCAATAAGCGTACGCCAGGTCTCATCGCGCAAACCCCAGCCCCGCTCCTCGTCATTTAAATCTGCAAGGGCGTACATAACCGAATCTAAATCGGGACAAATGCGCAAATCCCAATAATCAAAATCGTCACCGGTATTCGCTAAGATAGTCAGTTGTTCTACCGATAAACTCGCGGCCAAACCTCGACACAGTTTTGCGCCGCCAACGCCGCCACTCAATGCCAATACCTTGCCCTTAAATTCTGTCTGCGCTCCTTGTGCTGCATCGACCATCAGCGAAACATATCCTTTTCTCGATCTCGAATTAATGCCGCAGAGCCCGCCGTCGATTCACGCAATTTTGCGCCGCGAATAATAACCAGCGGCAATGCCTCGTCGCCCTGCCCCATCATAAAAGACGCCGCCGCCGCTAATTCATCGGCTACCGCCACTTCAGTAATCTCTAGCGGCCGACCATACAAATCCTGTTCACCAATACGATTTTCCACCGCCTCGAAGCCTGCAGTACCAATGGCAAATCCTAGAGTGCCATTGCGCCACGCCCGACCCGCGCTGTCGTTAATGAGAACATTGACGTTTACCCCAGTGCGCTCCAAAACCGCCGACCGCAAAGACGCCGCACTGCGATCAGGATTTTCGGGTAAAAGTAATAAACGTGGATTTTGGTCGTCACTGCTAATATTAGACCGGTCTATACCTGCATTGGCGTGAACATAACCCAAAACGTGCTCAACAATCACAACGCCGGGGCGCCGCCGAATCACCTCGCGGGACTCATTCAACAACACCTGCATATGACGTGGATCTTTTTCGCACCGCTCGGCCAACTCACGGGCTTCGGCGCTGGGTTCAATCTCATTCAAATAGGCGTAACGCCCCTCTGCTTTAGAGACAATTTTCTGCGCTAATACCAAAACGTCGCCGTCTTGCAGCGTCAGCCCCAAAGCTGCCAGCGCATCGAGAATCAACTCAGCAATATCATCACCGGGCTCCACCATCGGAATACCCGGCACTGCATGAAGAACGAGGGATTTCACCATGTTCGAATTAATGATCTAGGCCCGTTAATTTAATACCTGCGTGGCATTTATACTGCTTATTGATGAAGATCAACAGCGAGGTCATGGCCTCAACCGCTGCCGCATTCGCAATACTTCCCGCGTGAAAACCGCGCAAGCCGGCTGCTTCAACTAGCTCAATGACTTTAGCCCGCGCCTCTTTATTATCGCCACACACCAACACATCACAATCCATGCCTTGGCCATCTTGTAAATGCACCGCTGCTACGTTCTGAAACGCCGACACCACGCTAACACCCTCACCCAAAATATTCTGGGCAATCTGACCAGCAGAACCTTCGGCAGGTAACTGCACCCGAGCCACCTTAGGCGGCACCAAAGGCACAGTCACGTCGATTAAAATCTTGCCTTGCAACGCCGCTTTCACGCTATTTAAGGTGTCGGCATGATGAGCAAATGGTACCGTTAACGCCGCAATATCCGCCGCTTGCGCTGCTGCGACATTATCCATGGCAGAGACCGACACATTACCGATCCCACGCTCCTGCATGAGATCACGCAAGGCCTGAGCGGCTGTTTCAGCTTTATCTTGGGTGCGCGAACCAATAATGATCGAATAACCCGCCTCGGCCCAACGCCGCGCCAATCCTGTACCCAAACCACCCGTGCCGCCAAGAATTGCCACTACTGCCTTATTTTCGCTCATGCAAACATCTCTCTTTACGATTTATTTGATCTCTTCATCGGTCGCGCTCCGCCACTTTAATACCAAGGCCGAACAGTCAGCAACCACGCTTATTAAAGTTTAGTGTATACGTCTTAACTCATCGCGAATACTGACAAAAACGGTCGATCCTTAAACATTAGCGATCGTTTTGCCTCTCTGTTCCAAAGTGGCAAATTAGTCAATATCGTGAGAGGCGTCAGAATCCAGTTACCTTAGCAGAAGCTAGCCCACCAACGACCTAAGCGAGAAGGTTTACCTATTTCAGATTAGTCTCTTCAGACTACCCTCCATCAAAACATCGTCGCAAACCACAGCCTGCAAGGGTTTAATCCATATTACGACAAACCCAATTAGCGCCCAGCGCGTTTAACCCCGACTAAAATGCGGTAAACTCAGAACCAAATTTGCCGCGATTTTATTTGCTGGCACAAAAAGCCCAAAGGCGAAGAGATCGCCCAATACAAAAGATCACCCTCATAATAATGTGCATTGCGGAGCTAGAATGCAGAACAGACTCGATTTCAGTGGAAAGGTCGTTATCGTTACCGGCGGTGGCAAAGGTGTCGGACGCGGTATTACTGAGCGTTTTTTAAACAATGGCGCCAACGTTGTTATCTGCGGCCGCAGCGAACCCGAAACCTTGCCAAGCGCTGGCAATAAAAGCGCAGTCTTTTACCAAGTAGATGTTCGCGACGCAGACGCCATTCAAACCTTTGTAGACACCGTTGTGAGTGAGTTCGGCCGCATAGACGTGCTAGTAAACAATGCTGGTGGCGCACCCGCCGCAGACGCGGCAACCGTATCACCCCGCTTTTCAGAATCAATCATTAGACTCAACCTACTCGGCCCGCTGAATTTTTCCCAGTCCTGCAATCGTATTATGCAAACTCAGGACAGCGGCGGTGCAATTATCAATATCGCCTCGGTCAGTGCCGTGCGGCCTTCGCCGGGCACCGCAGCCTACGGCGCAGCAAAAGCCGGACTAGTGAGTTTAACCAGCTCATTGGGCGTCGAATGGGCGCCTAAAGTAAGAACCAACGCGATCATCGCCGGCTTAATCCGTACCGAACAAGCCCACCTTCACTACGGCGACGAAGCTGGCATTTCTGCCGTCGGCAACACCATCCCACTCGGCAGAATGGCAAACCCAGAAGATATCGGTGACGCCTGCCTATTTTTGGCCAGCGACCTATCCGCCTATGTCAGCGGCTCTACCGTGACAGTACACGGCGGCGGTGAAAAGCCCGCATTTTTAAGCGCGGCTAATGTAGATGGGTAATGGGTTGGTGTTATACCGAGATGGGAACTGACAAGTTGCTTCTAACGCACCAACTAAAGTCTTTCTACTAGTTACTTATAATTCTTTGCGCCGCAAGACGACTTTGCTAGGGATAATGATAGACAAGCATAAATGATGCGGCGTCTTGTAGGTCTGCTCACACCTCAAGCAAGCGCGAAAACCCAGAGCGAAGCGGCAGTTTTTTACGTTGAACTCCAAACTTGTTACCAGGCATTAACATTGCTCCTTACCCCTCCAATGCAAAAGAGTGCAATGCCAACCTTGTATGCCAAGCTGTTTACACCGCGTCATAAACTCACGCTCCGACTCAACGAAACCGCAGAAATCTCTATTTGGCGCTGAAGGGGTTCTTTCTATGCACTGTGCGTAAAACTCTGGTGCGTACATGGTTTGTTTCAGCAAGCTGCCATTAAACTGATTCGCAGTAACCGCCATACACAAAATTTTGTTTGGCGCACCAGTTAATGAATATTCAGTTTTCGCTCTCTCCCTCATTGAAGAGGCCAACTCGGAATAGTAGAAACTTGCAAAGGCTACAAAACCGACTGCCGCTAGAGCCGCGATTATTCTTACAACCCGTCGCAAAACAAAGGAACGTTTATTCTCACAGCGATGATATTGAATGCGTAATACAAGAATTTCAGCACTTACAATACGATAGAGAATATAGGCACATAAGAGCCATATAATGTAATAAAAATTGATCAAATATCCGTAGTACAAATTCACTCTCTATGTATAACGCCCAAGACGGGGGCAGACAAAGTGGAGCGCGTTTTTGTGCAAGAATGAGCAAAGCGATTGCACAAAAAAGTGTGGGAATTTAGCTGTCCCGCCGCGCTTTTCAGCGGCCAACTGCGCGTGATTGTTATGCATTGCCCGCACCAAGAAGCATTACAAATGGAATTTCAGTGACTATGGCAACTATTGGAACAACTGCAGAGAATTTAATAGCTGGAGAGCGTTCAAATTCAAGACCATATTTCAGAATTAGAAATGGCACTGCAAAGTAGAAAAGATAACCAAACAAGCTAAATGCAGGTGATACATTCAGCAAGTTCAAACCAATACTAAGCAAAAAGAGCAAAAATCCTGGCACCAATATAAACACGAAAGCCAGCCACCACGTAATCTCATACTCACTCTTTGAGTTCATGAACTTATAGATCCCAAGCAGGATCAATGCACCTATAGCAGCTTGTATCATCTTAACTCTCCTTGTAACGCATAACGCCTGACTATGGCGACGGAGTGTAGTTGGCTTTTATTTGTATTAACTTACACAAATAAAAGCCAACGGAACAGAGTTTGATCTTACCCCAATAAAACGGACACATTAGTTTTCATGCTGCCATTCGCTCATATTCTATTGGGGAATAGTAACCAATTCCCGAATGCAGCCTTTTACTATTATAAAAGTTGTTGATATAACGAGCTAAAGCATACTTCAGTTCATCGCCAGATTGAAAGCTAGTTCCTCGTATCAACTCGCCTT